>DATNPN010000049.1:0-1623 GCA_036703195.1 Planktothrix sp.
CGAAAAATTCACCGGCCGGCAGGTCGGCGAGGATGAGGTCTCTACCTTTCCGGGTGGGCAGCGAGATTCGCACGATCCCGACTACCACGCCCATCATGCAGTGTCCCGGTTCTCCGACGCGAAATATCGACTGGTTGGCCGCGAAGGTACGAGATTGAGCATGCGTGGCGAGGTCGTCCCGCCCCTTCTCATCCAACACCCTGAAAAGCGGGGCTTTCTCCAGCAGCTTCCGCACTCGCTCTGCAGTCGCATTTTGGAAGATTGACTTCGGTGGAGTGAGCGACCGCTGCATTAGGGCTCCGGCAACACGCACTTCGTCCCTCGTCTTCGTACTCCGAGGAGGAGTGTATCTTCCGGGCGGTTCGAGTTGATGAATGGAGGACGATTGAGTCATTGGTAACTCCTTTCGTCACGGGCAAATCGGATGAACTCCTTGGGTTCTGGCGCTGAAACTAGCAGACAAGAATTGCGCGTCTGTGCCACGCATCACAGCGGAAGCTGGGTACTATCGCCTTGGGCCTTAATCCACGCATCTAATGCAGCAAGCTCTTGAGGTTCGATGCGGAGTGGAGGCAAGTTCCATTACCGGTCGCTAACGGGGCCAGAAAGCCGGCGGCCTCGAATATCCTGAAGAGCGATCTGGCAAACAAAGGCTTGCCGCACGGGTCCGCGGCCCGACCTGCTTCCTCTTGGCTCACAAATCGGGGGCACCTTCACGCTAAGCGCACTGTCCAGCCGTCGCGATCAACGCATCCAAAACGGCTTGGACGCATCAGATGCGTCCGTACACCGGACAACGCCGATGTCTTTCAAGACCCTGTCGCTGAGCTGCCTAAGCTCGGTGCGGGAACGTGCGGCCTGCCGCCACCGGGCAAAGGTTTGTTTCACTTGGCTCCAATGCCCGCGACGTGAACGAACGGTTACGAGGTTCACCTTGCCCATGGCTTCTCTCCATGTTCCGGAGAAAACCTATTCTCATTCTGGGCTCAGGACTGTGCCGCGCGGCACGCTCGTTCGGTGATCTCCAACATACGAGAATGGGTCGGCGCCGCGTAGCTTAGCGCCGTCGGACGGCAGGAGCATGTGCTCTTGTTTGTTCGTTGCCAAAGGAGATACGCCATGATTACGAAGTCTAAACTCGCATATAGCGCCTCCGATGAAAGCCGGAGAGAGCCCATGAGCAACCAAGCCCGTCTGCTCCTTCTGCTCGTGGTGGTGATTGCCGCTTCATTCACCGACGGTTTGGCTGCTCTTTTTTGGTACGGTGAGTAATTTCAATTGTAAACGCTGTTTTCGGCCACGCCTTTGTCAAAAATCACTGCTAATATTATAAGCTGTTCGTACTTCATAGAATCGTGCCGCCAAGACATGCTTTGACGTTCTGCGACGTGCGCTAAGGCGTGTTGAATCCTCGCTGGCGGCGTGACGCTTTGATGTCTAATCGCGGTACGTTTCAGCTGGAATGGTGGTTGCATTCTGCGGCGCGGCCGGGCGGGATGGGGTCCCACCCGGCGACGAGCTTGGGGAGCGCGTCTCAGCTCGGCATCAGCACCTTGTCGATCACCATGATGACGCCGTTGCTTTGCATCACATTGGCAATCGTCACCTTGGCGGTGTTGCCTT
>DATNPN010000023.1:0-146260 GCA_036703195.1 Planktothrix sp.
GAGGAGAAGAAGGTTTTTGGACAGAAGGACCTACCTATGCTCGTGATTGCGGGACTGACGGACCATCTGGTGCATGAAGCCAGTCAGGGAGTAGACATCAGCGCCGAATACAATCAGCTGAGCGGCAGAGAGAAGCAGGAAGCCACTCGCGACTTGCAGAGCGCAAAGACACCGAATATCCATATGTTGGAGACGCCCAAGGGCGAGTTAGAGAGCATGACCGTGGACCTCGCCGGTGGCGTCAGTAAAATCGTCTACGAAAAGCAAAGCCGCCTCGATCAACTGAAACATCTACCTGGAAAAGTGCGTGTTGACGTCCGAGAGTAAAACGCATTAGACAGAAATCAACGCCGCGCGATTCCTCGTGAGTCGCGCGCTTCTTTTTATAAGCCCAACTTAATTTGGGGGGCAAAAACGGCTAATCCTTGACTTTTTTTAGCCCCAGGGCGGGGACATTAGCGCTGGTTGAGGTAGTCACGATGTTCTTTCAATATAATGCGCCGAATGAACAAAACATCCCCCAAACCAAACCGGTCTTCGGCGCAAAACTCGATAAGCTGCCCGACATGTGGGCTTGTCGTACCGAGCTCATACGACACCTGTGTCTCTTGCGAGACACCGCTCTACGGTGGCGGCGCTGCGCCCAAACACGGGAAAAAAGGGCTTTTCGGGTGGTTCAAGAAGTCCAATGAGCCCTTCGATACTTACCAGGACGACCATTATGAAGAAGAGGATGAGGAACCGGCGCAGCCGGTTCGCCAGGCCCACAAAGCGCCTGTAGCGCGGCAGCAAGAGCGGCCGCTGCATAAACCTGTGCCAGAGCCCGCTCAGCCAGCGCCCACACAGCGAAAAGAGTCCACTCCGGCGAAGCAGGCACCCGCCGCGGGGACGCATCAAGCGCCGCCAGATGCGGCTCAGCGTGAACAACACGCCAGGTTCAAGGCGGAAGAAGCTGCCGCTCGCGAGCAAGACGCGATTGCACGTGCTCACCAAGCCGCGTACAGAGAAAAAGAAGCGGTGCGTAAAGCTCAGGAAGCGAACACCAAAGAGCAGGCTGCATTGGCGGCTGCCTGGGAAGCGGCAGCCAAGGGGCAAGAAGCGCTAAAAGCCTCGAGAGAGGCGCAGCAGCGTGAGCAAGCTGCCTTTGAGCGCGGACAGCAGGCGGAGGCGGCTCAAGAACAGGCGGTGAGGAAAGCGCAACAGGCTGCTGCCGGCGAGCAGGAAGCGATTCGCAAAGCACAAGAAGCGGCGGCTCGCGAGCAAGAGGCGGTGAAAACCGCTCAAGTAGCGGCTGCGCGTGAACAAGAAGCAGTGCGCAAGGCGCAAGAATCTGCCGCGCGCGAGCAGGAATTGGTTAAGAAGGCTCAGGAAGCCATCGCTCAGCAGCAGGCTGAGCTAAAACTGGCTCAGGAAGAGACGGCGAGACGCGAGCAAGAAGTCGCGCGTCAGGCGGAAGAGGCGAAACGAGTTCAGGCAGAGGCGGCGAAGAAAGAGCAAGAAGTAGCTCGCCGGGCTGAAGAGGCTCAAAAAATTCAGGTAGAAACGGCGCGCAAAGAGCAAGAGATCGCTGCCCAGGCAATGGCCGCGAAGAAGATTCAAGAAGAAGCAGCTCGTCGCGAGCAGGATGCGAAGCACGGCCAGGAAGAGGCGTTGAAACAGGCTCAAGAAGCGACACGGCGCGAGCAAGAAGCGGCGCAGAAATTGCTGCAGCAAGAAGAAGCGCAGCGCCAGCAAGAAGTAGCGTTAAAACAGGCGCACGAAACCTCGCGACGCCAGCACGAAGAGGCGCTAAAACAAGCTCAGGAAACGGCTCGGCGCGAGCAAGACGTGGCCTTGAAACAAGCTCAGGAAACGGCCCGGCGCGAGCAGGATGTGGCGTTGAAACAGGCTCAGGAAGCGGCTCGACTCGAGCATGAAGAAGCGTTGAGACAAGCTCAAGAGACCGCTCGTCGTGAACAAGAAGTGGCGCTCAAGCAGCAGCAAGAGATATTGAGACGCGAACAAGAACAAGAGGGCACCCGGCGGCAGAAAGAAGCCGACGTGAAACAGCAGCAACAGGAGGCGATGTTCAAGTTTGCGCAGCAAGAGCATGTGATGCGCAAGAATGATGACCTGGCTCAGAAGGCTCGCCTACACGAAACATCGCGCAAAGAACAAGAAGATGCGCGCGCTCGCAAGGCGGCGGCACGCATCGAGCAGGACGTAGTTCTCAGGCGCGAAGAGGCCTTGCGCCAAGAGCGTCACGCCCAGAAAGAGGACTTTGCTCGCCGCGCCCCTGCACCCGCTGCCAGTGTTTTCGATCATCACCACTCAGGGCGCAAAGCGCCGGATGCGGTGACCGTTCTTGACCCTGTCGAAACGATCTCGGCGAGAACAGCGCAGACAGATTGGGGCGATGGTATCGGTGCTGTTGAACCGGATGTTCTCGAGCCGGAAGTGCCATTTGCGGAAGAAGAGGCTTCGTCTGATGATACCGACGGGCGCAAGCGCAAATTCGCTCTTCTGTCATTTACGCCAGGCAATCACAAGGTCAAACTGAAAGTGCTCGTGCCGGTTGCTGTGGCGACCCTTTCGGCTGGTGCCACCTTCTTCTTTCTCACGCGCGCCGGTGATGGCGGAAATCTGTACTCTCAAGGACTAGAGGACCTCTCCCGCAGACGTTATGCGTCGGCAGTAAAATTGCTCGAGCAAGCGACAGCATCAAGCCCGAAAGATCCGAAAATTTCAGTAGCCTTGGCTCAAGCTTACTTGGGCATTGACCAGGTCGACAAAGCCTGGGAGTGTGTCTCGCGTGCGCAGCAAGAGGGCATGGGCTTGGCCTCGGCACCGCAACTGGCAAGCGACCTGGCCAACTATTACAGAGCGCGCAGTCAATTCGCAAAGGCAGTCGATCTGCTGCGTCCGTTGGCGCAGGCGAATGTCGAGGGCAAGAAAGGCGAACTGTCCGACCTGGATGCGCTGTACGGCGATCAGCTAATGCTTGATGGCAAGCTGGAAGAGGCCCTGCGTTGCTGGGAAGAAGTGAAAGAACTCAATGATGGCAGTCGCGCCGGCGAAGCACCGGCCAGATTGGCGACCATTTATCGCAAGCTCGCTATAAATCTAGCTTCCGACAAATCCGGCAAGAGCGACGAGCAGGCTTTGGCCTACCTCGGCAAGTTGGCTGAATCAAGCAACCCTGCAGACTTGCAGCTTGCCGCCGATCTGTACGAGAAATCGGGCAAGCCCGACGATGCTATTCAGCAGTTGCAGCAAGCGTACAAGATAGATGCTAGTGACTCGATGTTGAAGCGCCGGTTGATCCGCATGCTCAAAGATCGTGGCAACCAGTTGGTTGCCGATGGAAAAACCGAAGACGGCAACAACTACCTGCAGCAAGCAAAAGAGTTGCAACCGTCGAGCGATGCCGATAAGAAGGTCGCTGACACTACCGGTGATGACAATGGCGGCGATCCCCACAAGCAGCTATCCATGAAAGAAGAGCAGACGCCGGAATCGAATGCAGAGAAAGAAGCGGCGCAAGGCGGAGACGATACTACGCCGATGCGACTCGTCGCTCCTCAAGGCTCGCAAGGCGAAGCGCCATCTCCGGGTAGTACGGAAGCGCCGGCTGCAGCGCCGAAGGCTCAGACAGCGCCTGCAAGCCAGTCCGCCCCTACCGCCAGTTCTGCGGCGCCGACGCAAATGATGACGATGCCTGCCGGGCAGTAGACAAGTTGGTCGCGAATTGATGGTCGCCTGAACTTCGTCTATGTTCGTGTGCGGGCACGCGGACAGCCGTTTACTACGACTTAGGCTTGCCGGACTCGTCTTGCGACGCGGCGGTTTTTACCGGCGTGACTGTCATGCCTTCTTGCAGCCGATCGGATGGACTGACTATGACCAGGTCTCCGATTCCGATGCCGCGCATGACTTCGAACTGTCCGCCGAGATCACGCGCAATTTCGACCTTGTGCATATGCACTATGTTGTTTTGATCGACCGTATACATGAAGCCACCGTCTGCACGTGTCTGCAGTGTGGTGGCGGGCACGACGGGCAGTCTGACTTTTTTCGGTGCTTGAAACGAGACTTGCGCATACATTCCTGGCAGCAGTTCGTGCTTCGAGTTGGGAATGTGTATCTCTACTTGCAGGGTGCGCGATGTTGGATCGACTCCACCGGAGACGTTGGCAATCGTCCCGTCAAACTCGCGGTTGGCATATTCCTGGAAGCGCAGATGTGCGTTTTCACCGTCCTTGATGTACGGCACATATTGTTCTGGCACATACACGATTACTCGCAAAACATCGGTCTTTGCGATCTCGAACAAAATGCTGTTGCTGCTGTTGCTGCCTGATGTGATCAGCGCACCGGCATCGACGTTGCGCCTCGTCACAACGCCATCGAAGAGTGCCACCACTCTCTTGAAGGATTGCGTAGCGCGGAATTGCTGCAGTTGAGCTTGCACGGCGTTGAGAGAGGCTTGCGCGACGTGCACGGCTGCTCGCGCAGAGTTGACGCTGGCGTGCGCGCTGCGTTGTGCTGATTGCGCTCCATCGAGCGTAGACATTGCGTCGTTGTATGTCTGATGTCGTGTGTCTTCATCTTCGAGACTGACGGCGCCCTGCTTCGCCAGCTCTTTATACCGTCTGTCTTCGTCCGCAGCGTAATCGAGATCGGTTTTAGCCTTGGTTACGTTTGACGATGCAGTACGCTCGTCTGCTTGCGACTTGGTTAATGCTTCTTTGGCATTGTCCAGCGCCGCTTTAGCCTGCTCGACATTACTGCTTGCGGCCGACACTTGTTGATCTACTTCCGGCGTATCGATGTCGGCGAGTATCTGACCCTTTTTTACAACGTCGCCGATATTGGCGTAGCGTTGGTGCAGATATCCGTTGACGCGTGCGTAAATGGGCGCGTCTTGAATCGCCTCCGTAGACCCAGGCAGCGTGAAAGTCTCGATAGCCGGGCCGGGCTGTGCCTGGACCACTGAAACCGACATAGCTTGCCCGACCTGCTGTTTGGTATGGTCCACCAGAGCGCGCTCTTGCGTAATTCTCGGCAAGGCGCCGAAAACTATTAGAGCAGAGATAATGATAGTGGCGCAGACGATAAGGACGGCCTGGTGACGCATGGCCGGCTGCTGCTGCGGTGGTTTTCCATCTCCGGGGGGAGGCTGTTGTCCGCTGCGTTCTGCGTATGGCTGGTCGGATGTTCGCTCTGTTTGCATTCAGTGAGTATCTTCCGGGATACCGTGCCCAAGACCGTTTGCACTATTTTTCTTTTTGCGTCTTGGACTTGTTGTACCGCTATGAGTGGATAGCGCCATGATTGGGTTTGTTCAGCGCACTGACAATCGCCATCGCAAATCAACGCGTGTATACATTATAGACCGAATGCCACATTCGTTCAAAGTGGCGCGCGCAAGCGTGGCAAGGATGTTTATAATGAGCGGCTGGAGGGTCTTGTATGTGGATCGTTCGTCTGGCGCTTGATAGGCCGTATACCTTCGTGGTAGTCGCGATTTTGATTGCGCTCTTCGGAGCCCTTTCGGTCGAGCAGATGTCGGTGGATATATTTCCTCACATCAACATTCCGGTTCTCACTTGCGTCTGGACATACAGTGGCTTGCCACCGCTGGACATGGAGCGCCGAATCACAAACGTGACGGAGCGCGCTTCCACCACGACTGTTACTGGTATCGAGCACATCGAGTCTCTATCGCTCGTGGGCACAAGCGTGATTAAACTGTATTTGCACCAGGATGCAAATGCACAAGAGTCGTTGGCTGAGTTCGGTGCAATCTGCCAGACGATTTTAAAACAACTTCCGCCAGGTGCCACGCCTCCTCTTGTCACCGCCTTCAGTGCTACGGATATTCCGGTGATGCAGCTTTGTATAAGCTCCAAGACAATGCCGGAAACGAAGTTGTTCGACTTCGCTAATAACTTCATACGTACTCAGTTAGCTACTGTCCAGGGTGCAGCATTGCCGTGGCCGTACGGCGGATCGGCGCGTCAGATTATGGTCGATATCGATCCGGAAAAGCTAGCCGCCAAGAACGTCTCGGCGGCTGATGTCGCTAGCGCCATTAATGCACAAAATATTATTCTTCCCGCAGGCACGGCTAAAATGGGAACCGTTGAGTACTACGTAATGCTCAACAGCAGTCCTACCGTGCTCGAGCAGCTCAACGAAATGCCCGTCAAGCAGTCCAACGGTGCAACGGTTTTGATGAAAGACGTTGCACATATTCATGACGGACTGGCTGTGCAGACAAACGTAGTCAACGAAAATGGCTCTCGAGCCATCCTGCAGAACGTCGTCAAACTGGGCGCCGCTTCTACGATCGACGTAGTTAACCGCGTTAAGGCTCAAATTCCTTTTATCAAGAATATTCTGCCTCCCGGCGTTGAGCTCAAAATTCTTAACGACCAATCTATTTTCGTGCAAGAGTCAGTTAACGATGTCGTTAAAGAAGGTTTGATCGCTGCAGGACTGACGGCTCTTCTAATGCTGCTGCTTCTTGGTGACTGGCAGAGCACCGTGATCGTGGCCATCTCGATTCCACTCTCCGTGCTTGCTGGTCTGATCATTCTCAAGGTGACCGGACAAACTCTCAACACTATGACCCTGGGTGGATTCGCGCTCGCAGTCGGTATGCTCGTAGATGACGCCACAGTGGAGGTGGAGAACATTCACCGACACCTCGATATGGTGCGCGCTCAGCGGACCGCAGTTTATGACAAGGGTGGCATCGATGACGTAAGAAGAACGGCACAGTGGGTGCGCCAATCGATTCTGGATGCTGCCAACGAAATCGCTGTTCCCGCTTTCGTCTCCACAATCTCGATCTGTATCGTGTTTATGCCGGTCTTGTTGTTGACCGAGCCGGCCAAATCGCTGTTTAGTCCATTGGCACTTGCTGTCGTGGGCTCGATGTTGGCGTCCTACTTTCTGTCGCGCACGGTCGTGCCTGTGATGGCCAAGTACATGCTCGGATTTCACGCAGAACCGGCGCATAAAAAACCTACGGGAATTGTCGGCGCAATCACCGCGTTGTCGAAAGTTATTGATAGAGGATTGGATAGGTTTCGCAATCAATATCAGCGACTGCTCGACGGGCTTCTGCATAACGGTATCTTCGTGGCGGCCGCGGTCGTCGTTTTCATGTGTATCAGCTTCTCTCTGATACCTTTTCTCGGTCAAGATTTCTTCCCCTCAATCGACACCGGTGTTCTGCGTATGCACGTCGGTGCACCGAGAGGAATGAGGGTGGAAGAGACAGAACGGTTGATCAAAAAGATCGAACGAAAAATCGCAGACTTCATTCCCTCGACGGAAGTCGAGAGCGTTGCCGACTTGATGGGTATACCGAACTCCGGTCTCAACCTCTCTTCGAGTGATAGCGTCGACTACACGGAAGCAGACGGAGAGATTCTCATTAACTTGAAGGCGAAGCGCTCGCATTCCGGGACTTATTACAAAAATATCTTGCGCGATAAGTTGCCCGCACTGTATCCGGACTGCGTATTTTTCTTCCAACCCGCCGACATCGTCACCCAGATCCTCAATGCTGGTCTGGCTGCACCGATCGACATTCAAGTGCGCGGCATCAATATGGCTACCAACTATGCTCTGGCTGAGAAGATACTCGATCAGGTGAAAGCGATTCCTGGTGCCGTAGACGTGCACATCAAACAGGCGATCAACGGTCCGGTCATTCAGGTGACAGTCGACCGCCAGAAGGCTTCTCAATTGGGTTTTACGCAGAGGGACGTGGCGGGATCGATGCTCGTGTCGTTGAGTTCTAGTTTTCAGACGGCGCCAAACTTCTGGGTCAATCCGAAAAACGGCGTCAATTACACACTTGCAGTACAAACGCCACAGCGCCTTGTTTCCAACATGATGGATCTTTCCAATACGGTCGTCACCTCCGCCGATGGAACCAAGTCGCAGCTATTGGGCAACCTGGCGATGTTTCAACGCGATTACTCTCCCACAGTTATCAACCACTACAACGTTCAACCCGTTATAGACGTTCTCGCCAATGTGGAAGGAACCGATTTGAATTCAGTTGCACAGAAAGTCAATGCCATCGTCAATTCGTATCAAGGGCATTTGCCGCACGGGGTCTTCCTCGATGTGCGCGGGCAGATGGTGAGCATGCAAACCGCTTACACCGGACTCCTTTCTGGAATTGTGCTGGCGCTCGTGCTCGTTTACCTCTTGTTGGTGATCAACTTCCAGTCGTGGACCGATCCGCTCATCATCTTGATGGCGATTCCCGGCGCGCTGTGCGGTATCGTCTGGGCGCTGTTCTTGACACAAACCACGTTCAGCGTGCCCGCTTTGATGGGAGCGATCATGAGTATAGGTGTGGCTTCCGCCAACAGTATTTTAATTGTCAGTTTTGCGCGCGAGCGTTTAGCCGAAGGTAAAGGTTCGATGCAGGCCGCTTTGCAGTCCGGTGCAACGCGATTCAGACCAGTATTGATGACTGCCGCTGCCATGATCATCGGCATGGTGCCGATGGCTATCGGTAGCAGCGGTGGTGGCAGCCAGAACGCTCCTCTCGGTAGAGCCGTCATCGGAGGATTGGTCGTCGCCACATTCTTCACGCTCTTCTGGGTGCCGCTAATTTTCTCGTTCGTGCACCGCAAGACTAAAGTTGTCGAGCCGGAAGAGCTTTAAAAACGGCGCGCGCATAGCGCCTGACGCCTGCCGGCATCGGAAATGTTTCACTATGAATTCGGTGCCACCCAGGCGGGTGGCGCTCTACAATCCGCCGTCGGAGCGCGCGCTCATCACGGGTGGAAGAACAGATCTCGCACGTCGGCCTTCGGCTTTTTGTCCGAGACTGGTGCTTGTCCTTTGCCGGCGTTGGCGCCTGTTGGATCGAAGAATAAGTCGCTGGCATCTGCGCCGTGTTTTCGTGGCGTCGGTAGTTTCACGGGCAGGGTCTCTGCTGCCGCTGCTGGTTGGAAAAACAGCTTCGAGAGCTCGGGCGGACCTGCACGGTCAACGGTCGCTGGCACACTTTTGCTTCCTAACAGCTCAGGATGGAAAAACAGCGTTTTCATGTCGGGCGCGCCAGTGGCGGTGGCGTGCTGCTGTTGTTGCGAAGAAGGAGAGGTTTGGTCTTTTGGCTGCGTAGCCAGGACAATCGCCGGTGAGACTTTAGGTAGGATCGGCATTGATGCTCTGGGACCGCGAGAAATTGTTCGCACTGAAGCGACGAATTTGTCGTCCGGCAAACTGTCCTTGTGTGCCCATATCACGACATAGTAAATACCGGGCTGCGCGTACGCCATCGCCGGCAGTGTCGTATCGAATTTCTGTCGCCCCCCAGCTTTTATCACCTTGAGCGGAGCATCGGTGTGAAATCCGGGCGTCCACGCTTGACTCAAAGTTGTCGTTGGCCAATCGTACGAGTGGGTCTTGTTCAGTTGCGCCGGCAGCATCGCATGTGGTGTCGGCTCGTACTCCAGCAACACGTTGTCGATCGATACGTGGGGATCTAAACTTCCCGACACTTCCAGTCCTTTCTGCAAACTGGAGGTTATTGGAGGAAACCTGCCGTAATTGTCGGTGAACTCCTCATCGAGAGTGACTCGGCTCCAACCGCCTTGCGCCGAGACAGCAAGACCGATACCGAGTCCGGTGTGATGCGGATCGAGAATGTTTTTTCTATGGCCGTCGTTTGGTGCCCGCTCGGTAAACATCGCCTCTTCCATGGCGGCAAGGTCTTTGCGCGGAAACATCGGTGGTGATACCAACGGTAGTGCCTGCGGCGTCGGTTGGTCCGGCATCTGTGTTCCGACGTACGCTACGTTTTCTGCTACCGATGCTGTTCCGCCGACCTGGTTGTATCGCTCCCACGGCTTTTTGCCGAGCAAATCCCAGTGAGCCATGTACACGCGTTCGGCCATTTCATCCGCATGCCTCTGGCCAGCTCGGGCGGCGACCGCATCGGTGGAGACCGGTCGCAAACCCATCGACCGCCTCTCTTCGTTGACCATATCCATGATGAACTGCCGCGCCTCAGATGCCGACATAAGCTGCTCATCCGGAGTTTCTTTTGCTATCGCTAGCCGTCCGGTTGAGATCAGACAAAGTGAAGCCGCGCCAATTAATATCTCTCGCCACTTCATTACGTTTCTCCTGTCCTGACAATACCACCGGGACTGAGCGGACGAAACGCTATTATCCCGAAAGATCGCGCCCGGGCGTGGTAAAGAGTCTGTGGGGGCGTGGCAAGAGAATGTCTGATCGGTCCATGGAAGAGCTGAAGGCGCTCGCCGACGATGGCGACGTTGACGCCCTGTTCGAATTGGCTGAGAAATATGAGATTGGCGACGGCGTCATGCAAAACGTTCGCTTGGCTGCGCGCAAATGTCGCCAGGCAGCCGAGAGTGGTCATGCCGGGGCGCAAGTACTGATGGGGAAACTTTGCCTGATTGGCAAAGGTGTAGAGGTTGATGCCGAGGAAGCGGCTCACTGGTACAGGCTTGCCGCTCAACAAGGGCATTCCCGTGCGCAGTACTATCTTGGCCAGATGTACGCTACCGGAAGGGGAGTGCCGCTCGACCATGTCGAGTCAGCGGTGTGGATGCTCAAAGCGGCTCATCAAAACGTCGTGGATGCGCAGCTGCGCGTGGCCAAAATGTACCAGGACGGCGAAGGCATGCCGGTTGACGAGGCAAAGGCGCATGAATGGTACGCTCGCGCGGCAGAGTCTGCTCTTTGCGAGTCGAAAAGCACAGCAGATGAGTAGTTCGGGGACTCGCGCCTCAGTGGATCGAGAAGAAAAATCTCGGGCATAATGTTGTAGACTTGTGGAGATTAAACGGCTTGCAGAGCCGGAGGATGAATGGACCGACGGATCAAGGTTCTTATAGTCGAAGACCAGGAAGTCGTTCGAATCGGGTTGGGACTTTCACTCGAGACCGCACCCGAAATCGAAGTGATTAGCGAAGCCGCGGACGGCGTCACTGCCGTAACCGAGGCGGTCTCGCTCAAGCCGGACGTGATTTTGATGGACATCGGGCTGCCCAAGCTTGACGGCATCGCTGCGGCGACTTTGATCAAGAAAGAGCTGCCCGCTCGCATCATCATGTTTACCGATCACGACGACGACCAGTCTGTCTTCGCCGCGCTATCGGCCGGAGCTGATGGATACTGCCTGAAGGATGTCAGCGCCGAGCAGTTGGTTAAGGCTATCAAGACAGTGAATGACGGTGCTGTCTGGCTGGACGAGCGAGTGGCCGGTCGGGTTTTGCGCTCTTATCAAACACCGCCGCCACCGCCCTCGTTGCAGGTGACAGCAGAGCTTCCTTCAGTTGTTGCGCCGACAGATCCAAGGCCGCAGACGCCGACTTCGCCCCATCAGCTCGACGTGCTCAGCCTGATGGTCGAAGGTATGAATGCCGATCAGATCAGCTCCAAGCTCGGCATGGGTGTTGATGACGTAAATACGTGTCTATATGACGTAGTCGAGAAGCTTTCCAAATCCGAGCGCGCGCAGGCTGCCCTGGCGGATCTACGCAAAGAGATGTTCAAAGACGTCCCTGGATTGACGAAATGGTGCCCGGTCTGTCAGCGCGATCTCGATCCCATATTCGACACCTGTCCATGGGATGGTGCAGCGCTCGATCGCGCCTCCGAAGAGCGCTTGATTGGGCAAACGTTCGCCGACAGATACGAGATCATCCAACTTCTCGGCAAGGGCGGTATGGGCATCGTCTATAAAGCGCGCCATAAGTTTATGAACCGGCAGGTCGCGATCAAAATCTTGCATCCATTTTTGCTCGCTGATCTGAATAACATGAAGCGATTTCGCCAGGAGGCTGAAGCAACCAGCGCGTTGCAACATCCTAATGTAATTCAGATCTTCGATTTCGGTCTCACCACCAGCGGTGAAGCTTTTCTCGTCATGGAGTTTTTAGAAGGCACCAGCCTTGATATATTGCTCGACAAGGTAGAAACTTTGTCTGTCGAACGAGCTGTCGACATCTTTCTGCAATGTTGCGATGCGCTCGAGCACGCTCATTCGCACGGCATTATTCATCGCGATTTGAAGCCGAGCAACGTTGTGCTGATCAACCAGCGCGGCAGCAGCGATTTTATCAAACTCGTCGACTTCGGCATCGCCAAGTTTACTGCTCCTGAGCGCAACAACAATTTCACTCAAGACCAAACTGTTCGTGGCAGCCCGGGTTATATGAGTCCCGAGCAGTGCCAAGCGTTGAAGCTGGATGCGCGCAGCGACATCTACTCTTTTGGTTGCGTCATGTACGAGGCGCTCACCGGCGCTCCTCCGTTTCCTGCGGATAACGCAATCGATGCCATGTACATGCACTGCCGCACGAAGCCTGAATCGATTTGCAGCTTGATGCCACCCGGCACCATTCCTCAGCAGCTGGACGAGATCATTCTCCAGTCACTGGCCAAAGATCCGGCAGAACGTCAGCAGACCGTCGGACAGCTTAAACGAGATCTGATGCGTTTTCGTTCTGCTAAATCAACGGTCTGAATGGCCAAATTTAGTTGAAGTGCTTCTTCACTTCGACGGAGAGCTCGTCGAACTGTTTTCGTAGCTTCGGAGCCAGTCTTGCCAGGTCTTCCCAGTTTTTGGCGCGACCAGCCTCTTCGATATCCTTGCAAGTTTGATTGATGGCGCGAGCTTGCACTGTTCCCGAGATGCCTTTAAGCCCGTGCGCAGTCGACATGACTTCGGGCATATTTTGCTCTTTTATCAAGACCTGCAAATCTTCGATCTGTCTTGGTGCATCTCGTAGGAATGCCTGTATGAGCCGATCTACATTTTTGCCACCATACTTCCGCGAAAGCGCATCGAGATCGATTGAAGGATGTTGTTCAGACACCTCAATTGTGCTCCCATTTGATGGCGGCGCCTCCACCGGCGCTGGCAGCCATTTTACTAGCATCTCTTCCAACTGCCTGGGGTCGATCGGTTTGCTGATGTAATCATCCATACCAGCTGACAGACATTGCTCCTTGCTGCCCTCAATCGCATGCGCGGTCATAGCGATAATTGGGGTGTGTTTGCCGGTGTGGGCTTCTGACTTGCGCACAATTGCTGTTGTGGCGAAGCCGTCCAACTCGGGCATTTGGCAATCCATGAAAATTAAACTGTAGCTGCAACGTTGCATCAGATCGAGTGCGTGGCGGCCATTGCTTGCTACGTGCGCCTCGAATCCCAGATCTTTCAGCAGCAAAAGTGCCACTTCCTGGTTGATTGAATGGTCTTCTACTACAAGCAAGAGCTCTGTGCGCACTGGTGCGGTGTCAGGTAGAGTCAGTCTCGCCGACGCGGGAATCGGCGGAATTTCACTCGTGGTGCGGGCAGCAAAGTCTTCTGTCGTTTCACTTACCACAGTCGTGATGCAGTCGAGCAGTTGCGACTGCTTGACCGGCTTCGTCAGGTATGCGTTAAAACCTTGAGTGATAGCGTCTTCTCCCGCGCCTGGATTGTCGTAGGCTGTCACGAGAATCAACTTCATCTTTCGCAGATCGTCATCTTCGCGAATGGCTTTGCCGAGTTCCAATCCGTTGGTGCCGGTCATGAACAAATCGATCAATGCCACTGAGTGCGGATCTGATCGAGCTGACTCTTTCAAAATTGCCAACGCTTCTTTTGCGTCCTTGGCCTTTCCTCCGCGCATGCCCCACGAACTTACGTATTCGTGCAAGATTTCCCGGGAGGTTTCCTCGTCATCGACAACGAGAACACGCATCTTCGCGATGTCTCGGGGTAGACGTGTGGCGTTGTGTACGTTGGGTGCTTTCTGCAGTGGCACGCACAGCCAGAAGGTCGAACCTTCTCCCTTTATACTTTGCACGCCGATCGTGCCGCCGAGAAGATCGACGAGCCGCTTGCAGATGCTCAGCCCCAAACCGGTGCCACCGTATTTTCGAGTGATGGAGCCATCGACCTGCACGAACGGTTGAAACAGTTTGGCCATTTCCTCATCGGTCATGCCGATGCCGGAGTCGGATACTGATAAGAGCACGTTGACCGTGTCGTTTTCTTCCGATTCCACAGTCGCTCTGATCACCACTTCGCCGCTTTCTGAAAATTTGATGGCGTTGCCTGCGAAGTTCATGAGAATTTGACGCAGCCGTCCCGGATCTCCACGCATCAAAGGAGGAATGGCAGGATCGATGTATGTTAGAAGTGAGAGTTTTTTCTTGCGCGCGTGATGAGCGAGAAGTTCAGCCACACTTTCCACGATTCTTACTGGCTCGAATTCCGCGATCTCGACTGTCAGCTTTCCGGCTTCAATCTTCGAGAAATCGAGGATGTCGTTGATGACTGCCAGAAGCGAGTTGCCGGCTTCGTGAATAGTAGTGGCAAAACCGCGCTGGCGCTCTTCCAGATTGCTGCGCAGAAGCATCTCTGTCATGCCGAGTATGCCGTTCATTGGAGTGCGGATCTCGTGGCTCATGTTGGCGAGAAACTCGGATTTGAATTTTGATGCATCGATAGCTTGATCGCGAGCCCGACGCACGGCTTCTTCCGAATGTTTGCGGTCGGTTATATCGTGGATGAACGCGCACATCTTCATGGAGTTGGCGGTTTGCACCGGGAAAGATGCGAGCTCAGCTGGAAATTCGTGTCCATCCTTGCGGCATGCGCTGATTTCGATGCGTTTGTTGGCGCTAGGTTTGCCATTGGTGGTGAGGAAATCTTTCAGGTCAGCCTCGTGCGCGGCGCGTGATTGTGGCGGGATGATCGTCTCCATGAAACCACGCCCGAGCACCTCGCTGCGCGTCCATCCAAATATCTTTTCCGCTTGTGTGTTCCAATCTGTGATTTTGCCGTCGCTGTCAATCGACACAAAAGCATCGTTCGCGCTTTCAATAATGGCTCGTGTCATCTCTTGATTTTCCCGCAGAGCCGCTTCTGCTTTCTTGCGCTCCGTGATGTCGAAGATCGTGCAGCGTGTCATCGAGTGTTTAGCATCTAGCTTGATCGAGATGGCACTAAACAAGACCGGTACGACTGAGCCGTTTTTGCGGACGATTTCGAAATCGACTTCGCGTGCCAGTCCGTTCTCTTTCAGAGCAGGAAATATTCTGCGAAATTTGATGCCACTGTCTTCGGTGGCAATGTCGGCGAAAGTCAGTCGGTCGACCACGTCATCAGTTTTGTAGCCTAACCAATCAAGAGCAGTTGCGTTAATGGCGATGATGACGCCGTCATTATTCAGCGAAAAATAACCGCACGGCGCCTGGTGGTACAACTTGTTGAATTCATCGAGCGTCTTGAGAAGGCGGCTGTTCGTGTTGTCGAGCTGAAGGCGCCCTTCGCGGCGCATTTCGGACAGCCTTGGCATCAGCTTCCACACGAGGGAGGCTGAGAGAAGCGAAAACAACCCAATCAGTAGGCGGTACATGGGAAAACGCCGTTGGAGCGAGGATAAGTCACTTTAGCACGCGGGAGAATCGTTTTTGCTCATTTCCGACTCTTTCAATAACATGGTCTACAAAGACCATTTGAACCCTTATACCCAAAGTGCCGATGTTTAATTAGAGCCGAAACTTGACGTGCAGTATCCTTGGCGGTAGCATAACCGGTATGCGCCCATAGCTCAGCTGGATAGAGTGCTTGGCTTCGAACCAAGATGTCGGGAGTTCGAATCTCTCTGGGCGCAAGTTTTAAATAGTGCCAGCCTGCATAGGCTTCTTGTTGTCTCTAGCACGATCACGCATGAAGGCGATGAACGCTGCGAGGAAGGCTGTTAAAAATGGTCCGGCCAAATCCGCCTCTGTCGCACCTCGTCCGGGTACTCTCGGTCGGTCCAGCCACAGCGCCAATCGCCATAGTATATCTTTCCAAACTACGGTGACCGCGCTCATGCGAGTCGGATCAGTAACGACCTTGCCTGCAGCAATGTGCGCTCCAGGATACGTGAAGCTCAAGTTCGTTCCCGATTCCAAAACAACATACTGGCTCACGCCCCGACTCGTTTCGTACTTCTCCGAATAATCTGGTCCAGAAGACTCGTACGATAAACACGTCTCGATGTTCAGAGCGAGCGCAAAACCGATGCAAGCTGCCAGCCAATACCGCCTCGCTGCTTGTCTTTTGCCGGGGGGCAAAAACGATGGAACCAACCAATGCACTATGGCAAAGATAGGCAGTAATGCGATTCCCACAGCGACGAAGATGAGCGAAAACATCAGGCACATGATTACAGGATCGTATGAGGCTTCGGGCATTGCTCCGAAGCGCACGATCGAATAGACAACCAGAACGACCGAGAGAGCCGCGCTCGCAAGAATCGGAGCTATGACCGTAGCCACTAAGCAGGTCACAACCTTACGGAGCAGTTCGATTATCTTTGGCATTAATGTCCGACCACACGTTCTATCTCGATTGTACGTTATGTCCTGGAATCCGGGGAAAGTAGTAAGTAACTGGCCGAACGCTAAAATACGGTTGCACAGACCAGAGGTCGCCATGACTTTTACTTTACCGCTGCCGAGAGAGAACCGGTTTATTCACAGCATTGAGCCGACGCCGTTGGTGGCTGTGCAGCTGGCTGAGAGCGAGCCGAGTATTTGGTGCAAGCTTGAATTTCTCAATCCGAGCGGTTCGACGAAAGATCGCATAGCCAGATACATGCTGGAAAAGGCATGGCGGCAGGGACGGCTGCGCCCTGGTGCGATGGTTGTGGAGGCGTCGTCCGGGTCGACCAGCATCGCGCTGGCGCTTGCGTGCGCGCAGATGGGGTTGCGATTTACCGCTGTGCTTCCCGAAGGCGTGAGCAGCGAACGCGTGTGGATGATTCGCGCATACGGCGGAAAGATTGAGCAAGTACCGAAGTCGCTCGGCATTTTGGGCGCGATAGCGAAAGCCGAGGAGATCGAAAAATCTGAGGGAGCGTTTTTTACCAGGCAGTTCGAGAACAAAGACAATCCGGAAGCGCATCGAGTATCGACGGCGCAGGAGATTTTACGACAGATGCCCGGCGGCACCGTGCACGGTGTTGTGAGTGGTGTCGGTACTGGTGGCACCCTGATCGGGCTCTATCAGGGCTTAAATGAAGAAGGCTGTCCAGCGAAGCCGTTTTTGGCGCTTCCTATCTCCGTCGGCGACGGCATGCACGTGGAGTGTTGCAGCTTCAGTTGCCGCATACCTGGTGTGGTCGATGGTCTGTCCAAACTGTACAAAGAAGCAGACCTGCCTGGACTGGTTGAACTGCAAGTGCAAGATGACCTCGCTCTCGAGACGACGAAGAAACTCATACGCAAAGGCTTTCCAGTTGGACCCAGCTCTGGGCTGAATTTCGCAGCTGCCGTCATGGCCGCAAGACAGCTTGGCGAAGGAACGATCGTGGTGACCGTGTTTCCCGATCGAATGGAACGGTATTTTTCTACCGAATTATTCGCGAACTTCGTTAGCGCTGCACAGTGACGCAGTTACAACCGCGCTGAAATGTGGATAGCGCCACGCTTATGCATCCCGCTATGCCATCTCTTCGGTTAATGCTAATGGACCTTGATGCCTGCGATATCAATCGGTGTGCTGTCAGCGTTGCCATATAACTGGTCGGTACAGTTTCATAATCAGTGCCGTACTGGGAGAGCGGCTGGCGGGACGCTGCGGCGCCCCACCAGAACTCTATCTCCTAGGCAAAACTTAGTAAGTGTTCGGGTGCAGATGACATAGTAACGTGCTTCGTTTGGAGTTCGCAGAATTGGAATGGAGGAAGAGGTAGTAAGAGGAACCATAGTTTAGAAAGAGCGGCGCGATGGGGCAGTCGGAAAGACGCCCCACCGAGACTCTCTCTTCTACGCTAAATCTCTGTGTGTTGTTGCCTTGATCATCAATTTCTAAAGTCGCCAACTTTGTGCTTTTGAGAGTATGAGAGAGGCAACGGTTTTGATAAGAAGAGCGGCGCGATGGGGCAGTCAGGCAGATGCCCCACCGACGACTCTCTCTTCTACGCTAAATCTTTGTTGTTTTCGAAAGTCTCAGTACACTGGGTAACGCCACTATGGTGTTCTGAGTGAAGTGGACCGGGGCTGCTTGGGTGTGTACAAGATACGACTGCCGAAGGCGGATTATGTTTAAAAAACGTGTAACGCCCGAAAATGCCAACTGGTCGGGTATTCCTGGCACTAGTAACCCCAAAACTCTTTGTGCTTAACCCGGCGGTCGGTTCTTTGGGCCTCCAGATAATCCTTCTGTGCCAGCGCATCTTTATGTAAGGCGGAATAGCAGGCGGCTCTTGCCTGCAATGATTTCATTACCTCGTACCTCAACCTTATGCACTGGCTCAAATCTGCGATTGCCTCGTTCCATTTCTGTTGCTGCGTATAAATAGATGCGCGCATGAAATATGCTTCGCCATTGTCTTTATTAGAAGACAATGCCGAGTTTAAGGTGCTCATGGCCGCCGAATCGTTGTCGAGCCTGATGAAAATGCCGGATTGCAGCATAAGCAACTCTGTATCGCTCGGTTTTTGCGCCAAGGCCAGTTTGCAATATTTGAGGGATTCTTCCGGACGATCGATGTCTCGATAAATTTTGATCAGTTCTACCTGCGCAGCGAGATTTTTGGGATTTTTCTCCAGCAGTTTTTTCAGTGACGTAATTCCTGCCTGTCTGCTGTCAGCTTGATAGTGAAACAGATCAACTGCATCGAGTACGTTTGCTGAGGTGGGATACCGCGCCATCAGCTTATCGAGTATTCCTTGCGCGCCGGGAAAGTCTCGTTTGAGAATAAGCGCATAGATGACAATCAAATCCGCATCTGGCTGCCGTGCGTTCGCAGGAGCGCTGCTCGCCAAAGAGATAGCCTGATTATAATCGTGCGCGAAAATCCTAACCAACGCTTTGACGAATGCTAACTGCGCCGGCGACATCTGTTGGTGCTTTGCCTCCAACATCTTTACAAAATTGTCGCGCTCAATCTTGCTCATGGCGCCGTCGATCAAGTGTTCGTCGACAGGTGTCCTTTCATCGCGCGGATTATGAGAATCATCCAGTTCGGATCGTTTGCGTATTCTTTCGCATGCAAAACGACCGAGGTTGGTGATGGACTCGTCGTAGTGCTGTGCCAGAGCGTCAGCCAGCGAGCACACCTCATTTCCTGCGCGCAGAGCTGGAAATGCGTTTCTAAACTCATAAGCGGTAGTACGCGCCTGAGTGTAGTGACCGGTAAGCAGGTAGGCGTCGGTCAACCAGAGGAGGGTTAAGTGGTCAGGCACCGTCTTGTAGGATTGTTCCAGAATTGGGACACCGCGCTGTTGTCCCATGCTCACGAGAGCTAATCCGAGCAGACGATCAGGTTGATCGCTTGGATGCCACTTAGTCCGCTGCTCAATGACGGGAAGAGCCTTGCCGTACTCTCCCAGGAGGAGGTAATTTTCCCCAAGAATGCCAAGAGCCTGAGCATTGTGAGGATCAAGTTGCAATGCGCGCTGGCAGAGCTGGTTTGACTGCTGGAAGTCTTCGGTTTTTCGCAGCTGAGTGGCTCGATTCAAGAGCGCTTGCACCTGCTCCCCAGTAGGGGCGGCGATTGATCTTGTACCGATGAGGGTGAGCATTACGGTCAGCAAAACTGGTTTTATCGTTCGCACTTCGCCCTCTTGGACATTCTTCGATTAATGCTATCATCTGGACGAGAGCAAGGAGTCAAGATTCAGAGACGATTGGCGATGGTGCGACTGTGAAATTTAGGCTCACGATAGCCAATCAAGGTCTCCTCCTGATCACAATCCCTCTGATCTGCGAGATTATTTTCGTCGCCTTTCTGTGGACGGCGCTCGGGTATATTGATGAGCAGCGAAAAGAGATCGCGCGGTCACGTGAGTTCGTCGCGCAGGTTATCGATCTCACGAAAGATTTTCTCGATGCGGGCATCTGTTTGGGCGCATGGAAAACCACGAGAAGTGACGAATTTTCCAAGCAATATGACGCGATAGTCGCTGGTGTTCCGCAGATCTATCACAAGCTTACGGATCTCAGTGCCAACGATCCCCAGCGCGAAAAACATGTCGATGCTCTGAAGAAAAACGGCAGGCAAATTCTCGAGTTGATTAGCGGATTCAGAAAACCGACAGGTATCGCTATGCTGGTTCTAATGGATCCGGCCGTTTACAAACAAAAACTCAGGGACGCTTATCAAGGTTTTTTCGCTGAGACCGGGGCAATTGCGCGAGAAGAGCAGGAGAGGCAAAGCCTCAATCCTGCAGTTGAAGAGAGAGAAAGGGACTTTCTCTCGTATGTTCTTCTCGGTGGGGTGGCGATGAATGTGGTCGTGACTCTATGGATGGCGAGTTTTTTCAGTCAGAGAGTGACGCGCAGGTTGACCGTGCTCACGGATAACTGTCGAAAATTTGTCGAACGCAAGGAGTTGAATAAAGCTGTGGGCGGACACGACGAGATCGCGGATCTCGACTCTCACATTCACGAGATGGTTGATACTGTCCGCAGTGCCGAGCGAAAGCGCGATGAATACGTGCAGATGGTCAATCACGATCTGCGCTCGCCGCTTGCGGCGATTCAAGCGGTGCTCGCGAACACTGCGAAAGGATTATACGGAGAGCTTTCGGACAAGGGTAAATCGAGAATCGCCGACGCCAAGGAAGATGCTGTGCGTCTGGTTGATTTGATCAATGAAACTATGGAAACCGATCGGCTCGAGTCCGGACAGTTCAAGCTGAACAAAGAGGAAGTCGATCTGAGTGGATTGGTAGCAAATGTGGTGTCGTCGCTGCGACCTCTGGCGGAGCAGAAAACTATTGGTATCACGGTTGCCGCAAGCGAACTCCAGGTTAACCTGGACCGTGCCAGAATGCACCGCGTTCTCGTCAATCTGATCGACAATGCCATAAAATACGCACCGAATGATTCCAAGATCGAAGTTTCTGTTACTAGTTCAGCCAATCGGGCTCTCGTACAAATCAGCGATGCAGGAGCGGGGGTGAAACCCGGCGAAGAGGAGCGAATATTTGAGCCATATGACAGGGGTACCAATCCGGGTGCCCTGGAAAAGCCGGGAAAGGGCTTAGGGTTATCGGTTTGCAAGGTGATCGTAGAGGCGCACGGTGGCAGCATCGGAGTCAAGGGGCGAGACGGAAAGGGAAGCACCTTCTGGCTGACTCTGCCATCTGCCTGACGGCTGTCGTTAAGGGTGAAACGCGTTAAAATAGCTGCGGTACCATGTCAAACTCGTCGGGGCGAAAGATACGGCAGTTGACTAAAATTCTTATTGTTGATGATGACGTTCGTCTGGCGAGAGCGCTGGAAGATTGGCTCGTGGGTGAAGAGCATCATGTCGAGCATTTAGCCGAGGGCAGAGCAGGACTCAAGCGAGCCTTAGAGGGTGATTTCGAAGTTTTGATTCTCGATTGGAATCTTCCCGGCTTGGAAGGGACTGAAATCTGCCGCCAATACAAAGATTCTGGCGGCGTGGCCAAAGTCATAATGTTGACCGGCAAAGGAGCAGTGCGCGATCGCGTGGCTGGGCTGGATGCTGGAGCGGACGATTATTTGACCAAACCGTTCAGCCCGGAGGAGTTGTCAGCCCGATTGAGGGCGCTCACTCGCAGAACCGCTGCAGATACAAAGTCTTCCAATGCGGCAATCATCGAGTGCGGTTATTTGAAGCTCGATAGCAAAGCGAAAGTTCTTTTGAAAGACGACCAGCCAGTAAAACTCAATGCTAAAGAGATGTCGTTAGTCGAATTCTTTATGCGCAATCCCAACGAAGTTTTTTCATCCAACGATCTGCTCGACCGTGTATGGTCGCAAGAATCAGAGGTTTCCACCGATACAATCCGTGTCTACATAACGCGTATCAGAGACAGAATCGATCGCGATAAAGAAAATAGTGTCATCAAAACGTTGCACTCGCTCGGCTACAAGTTCGTCCCGCCGGAAAGTTAGCTAGCTAGACAGATTGTGATAGCCAATCACAATAAGGACAATCATTGTCACTAAAAGGAAGCCGAATTTTGCCTTTGGATGCAGCTCTTTCCAGCAGCAGCCAACTCCTTCCATAATTGATAACACTCCACCGAACATGAGTCCGGTTCCTACCGCCTTAGCCGAGAGAAACGGCCCCGCCGCCAAGGCGCAAAAACCTAGAGAGCAAGCTACGAAGAAGAGCTTCTTCTGAAATTGATTTTGCTCTTTTATGTAATTTTCGTTTTGTTGTTGCCGCGTACGCAAATCTTGCTTCTCTTTAGTCGGCTCCATCGGATGTTTGGGCGAGATGCACCGAGTCGCGTAGTATGCCAACATTGGCATCAACATCGCTATTCCGAATCCCAACGCGATCTGCAAAGCAAGCATGGTCTCAACTCCAAATGTATGAAACCAGCATAGATCTAATCACTACACGTTTTGAAGTTCCGCAACAGTTTACGGATTGTTGGAAGATAATCGATCGCTCAGTGCGTCCAGTGAGCTTTTAATCTCTGAAACCTGTGTTTTCAGCTCACTAACCTCGTTCTGAAGCTTAGCAATGTCCTGGCTGGGAGCAAACGAGTAATTTGTATTGCTCTTTTTAGCAGATCTAAACATAAACATGAATCCGACCAATAGTAAAATTGGCAGAAAGAATGAAGAGATTAGTTTAAACCAGTAACCGGCTCTATCAGGTTCCTTAGCATCGATCGCTACATGTGCCTTCTTCAAATCCTCTATCAACGATTGCCGATCTTCCTTCGGTATAGGCACCTTCTCAACGACATCACCAGTCTGAACCTCCACACAATCATCGTCGTTCGCAAAAATGACTCTAACAATTGCTTCTTTGCTATCGGCAGAACCTTGTTTTGCAATCTGGTCGCGCAGCTGAGAATAAGTCATGTCGGTGTGCGGCATAGACTTCAGAGTGAGAAAATATACAGCTAACAATAGCCCCACCACTACTGCAGCTATTCTTCTATTCATTCTTCGCAGACCCCCATAACGCTCTGTTTTAGACGGCTGCCTCTACCAGTTTACACGATGGGGCTGGACGGATCTTACGAGCAACTACGTCTGTACTAGCGGGTCGTATGTTTCTGGGTCGAATCCGAAAGTCCAGGCGACTGCTTCTCGTGCTGTTTGAATGTTTGGTGGCACTCTGAGAAAGTACTCCTTGATCGATCCGTCGGGCTCGGGAGTAGAGTTGAGAACTTTGAGCAACACAAGCGGCTCGTCGTTTGGCATCTCGCGCCGAAATAGTGTGCCGAATTGGTCTTCGTGGACTGGCTCCACTCCCGCCTCTTCGATATATCTGCTCATCCCGAACCGTTCCAACATCACTCGTCGCACTTCGATATTGTCTGTCTCTTCGATCCGCTGCCAGGTTATCGAATCAAAATCCTCAATGAAGATTTTCGGAACCAGTACGCCATGCCATGCGTACTCAGCGAAACCGTCGCAGTACGCCAGGAATGGTCCAGTGTCGTAGTGAGCGATGCGATCGGCGTTGAGGTGGAATGAAAACGGCTTCTCGCATAAAAATGCAACACCTTCGAGCGACATCAGCGCGCTGCAGTTTTCTGCGAGATCGAGCCACATGTTGATATCGTCGTCACAGTGCTTGAACTGATCGGGCCAGATCTTTCGCAATAAAGTGGCGGTGCCAAGCCATGGTAAGCCGGCCGGAAGATCCAAGATTACACCGGCTTGTGCTCTGGGTTCGCCGCCCAGTCGATCGGCAAGAAAATCGAATAATTGAGCGATACCTTCGCCAAAATCGTCTGCATCGCGATCGCGTTCGCCGATTAAATCCCAGCCGAACCAATCGGCGTTGTGACTGTTAAGATATTCCAGCTGCGTGTAAATATCGTTCTTTAGCCTGACCCACACGTCTTTCGCGATCTCTTTTGTATGAGGCGCCCAGAATCGCCTGTACATCTCGCGATTCAATTTGTGCTGCATGTTGTCCAGGCGACCGGAGTGCAACGCTTTGCCGAACTGATTTCTCGCCTGTGAGATCATTTCCGGTTCAATCGCAGAATATGAGCGAGGCAGTGCGCTGGTTGTATTCATGCCTTTGAGCAGTGGCTGTCCGCCGTTGACCCAAATATCTGGCCAAATTCTGTTCCAATATCTGTTCCATGATTTTTTGGCTGCACGCGAGGTCAAATCTCCTGCGATCAACTCCCAGATGTCGCTGTGCAGCAAGCCGATCAAAAGCGATGGCATGGTGAGAAGCTGGTAGAAACTGCGGCACCAGATGATGGCAGGGCGCTCCAGCCCGGCGCTTTCGTACATGCGCTCGACCGCCGCCTCGGCTACCGAGTTATCACCGGATCCTGTCGCAGTCAGCGTCTCCAGAAAATCCTGGTAGTGCAGATCGATTGCTTTCGCGTCAAAACGGGCGTCTGGATTCTCCACCGATCGAGGTTCCATTCTATGTGCAACTTCAAATTGTACATGGTGGGCTAGCGCGCGACTGAGTATTTGCAGCCTCGCTTAGCGTCTGACGAAAACGTCAACCACTGATGGCTTCCCAGCGAGCCTGCCGAACAGTGATTTTTCGTAAATTGAAGTCGTAAGGTTCAAGCGAGGTCAATGGTCATGAAACTACTTTTGCTCCCAATCTGCATACTGTTGTTCTTCATGGGACCAATCGGTTGGGTCGGAATCCTGGTTTTAATGTGCTCCGTTAAATAAGAGCGCGGAAAACCGCTGCCTGCCGTGAGACACACCCACGTCGCAACCTTGAAACCCCCGCTCACCCCGGGGGGTTCATCTTTTCCGCCCCCTCCTAAAAAGGTTAGGGGCGTCCGTTATGGATGAGACAGAGGTGAATGGGTGCGGATTATGCTGAAGAAATGTGGCTTGCTCTCGGTTTTGCCCGTCGTGGCTTTGATGCTTCAACTGCCGATCGCCGCTCTGGCGGATAGTTCGACGGGTTTGCAGATGGAAACTCCTGAACAGGATACTCCCATTGTCGGTACGACCAATGTCGCCCAGGACTCGCCGAGCTTCTTGCGTGGTGAAGTTTCCCGGCGTGACCAGACCGAGGGACGCGGTGATGACAATTCTCAATCTCAGTCGGCAGGGGCGTCACAAAATGATGCCACGCTCAATTCTGAAAAACCTGCTCCTGATGCCAACATCCCGTACGAGCTGGCGGCGGAAAAGTTGCAAAAGGGTTTTCGGCTATCGGCGCAGGAGTACAGGGATCTTGGCGTCGGTTGTTTCGGCTTCGAATCGTACCGTCCACTCAATCGGCAAAACTCTAAAATAACTGATGTCTACGCCGGATCGCCTGCCGCCGAAGCTGGAATTCGCAAGGGCGACGTTGTACTGAAAGAAGCTGACGATGCTTTCAAAGATTTGCAATCCACCACAGATGTATGGACCATCGAGCTCGACAAGGCAGGAACCGCTGCCGATGTGACACTGCTTCGGCACGGCCAGCCGGTGACGCTAACATTGACGCGCATGAATGTCGAAGACATTGCCAGCGACCGGGTACGCCATGAGTGGGAGCGCATCATTCGCAGCCTGGGCAGTCCAGAGAAGGGTGCGTTCATCATCCCAAAACCGTAATCTTGTTTTGCTTAACGCGACGGACCCGCATCCGATTGGTGCGGGTCCGTTGTTGTCTTTAAACATTGGGAATATAGAACGAAACCAATTGGAGTCTTCGGTGTACATATAGATAGATGGTTGGCAGGTTGAAAATCTATGAAAATTGCTAAGGCACTTTGTGCCGGGTTGCTCTTGTTGGTTTTCGTTGTGGAATCCAACAGTTTGGCGCGCAGTGCTTCGTCGGAAAAAATTACCGGACCGCAGCAGCCTAAGAGCGGCCCTGGTGGTTCTCAATACTCAAATGCAGATGTGGTCGCCCACTGTTATGGTGAGGGTGATTTGCAGTACTGGTTATTCGAGCCCGCGTCTCCTCAGCCGGAATCGGCGCCTGTCGTTGTCTTCAATCACGGCTGGAGCGCGATGAATCCTCACGGTTATATGGCATGGATCAATCACATCGTGCGGCGCGGCAATATAGTGATTTACCCGCGCTATCAGGCAAGTCTCATAACCAAGCCTCCTGAATTTTGTTCTAACGATATCAAAGCAGTGAAGGCTGCTCTGGAGGAATTGCAGGGTGGAAAAAATCATGTGCGACCTCAACTGGACAAAGTGTCGGTTGTAGGACACTCTGCCGGTGGCAATATCAGCGCAGGTATGGCCGCTCAGGCAGTAAGCGCTGGACTGCCGCCGTTCAAAGCAGTCATGTGTGTAGAACCGGGAAAAACATGGGGCCCAAATCGCGGGCACATCCCGCTTGAAAGTGTGAGTGGCATGCCGAGGTCCACACTTTTATTAGCCGTTGTTGGCGACCAAGACACTATCGTGCGAGACATCGATGCTTGCCGAATTATCAACGAGAGTGTCAATGTGCCTGCGCAGAATAAGAATTTGGTGACGCTTGTTTCTGACGATCACGGTGCACCACATTTGGTCGCCAGTCACTTTGCTCCGGCAGCGCCTGCAGGCAAAGCCGCAGATTATGCGGGAGGCGACGAGAAAAATAGCGATGGCACGCAGCAGCAGGGGCGCTTTCGCGGGATGCTCAGACAACGAATCATGCAACGCATGAAGGGAGAAGGGGGCGAATCGAGTGACACCGAGGGTGGGGCACCCTCAACCGATCAATCTGCTCGCATGATCGATGCGCTCGATTATTACGGCACGTGGAAACTGTTTGACGCGCTGGAAGACGCTGCATTATTCGGCAAGGATCGTGAGTATGCGCTTGGCGATACTCCCCAGCAGCGGTACATGGGCAAATGGAGTGATGGTGTGCCGGTAAAACAGATGATTGTCGAGGTCGGACATGCGGTCCCAAAGGGCTCGACTGACAAGGTTGGAACCGCTCCCGCTCTTGGCGCTCGTTTGAAAGATCGAAACTAAGCGTTTCATCCACCTGTCAACAAATTTTGTCGAGCCAGTCGGCGGGAGCTTCTTCCACCGCTTTACTTGCTCTGCGGTGGCATTCGCTTAAAAGACTTGTTATATTACGCTCTCAATGTAGGCGCTTCGGAGGGTGGCATGTATTCCCGCGCAAATCGAATCTTGACGTTGGTTGTGTCGTCTCTGGCGTGTTCGCTTGCTTTGCAACCGGCATTCGCCAACTCTATGTTGTTCGGACTGGACACGGAGTCGATGCCGATATCGATGCCCGAGGAGACCACCAGATCGATGGATCAAGCGGCGCCGAAACCTTCGGCGCTTGACACCAGCGGCTGGAAAAAGCTGGAGGCGGGAGACACGGACGCTGCCATCGCTGACTTCAGTGAGGCTCTCAACAACAACGCCGCCGACACAGTCGCTCTGAATGGTCGCGCTAATGCCGCCGTCAAAAAATTTGATTACAACCAGGCTTTGGCAGATGCCAACTATGCGCTTTTCAAAAATCCAAGCGATCATGAAGCGCGGTGGACACGTGCTCGAATCTACCTTGATATCAACAGATACAGAGAGGCTGTAAATGAGCTTCGCGCTCTGCTGGTCATCAACCCGGATTTTGCCCCAGCGCATATTTTGATGGGACAGGCGATGGTGCTCTTGGGCAACAAGAGTGACGCCGCAAGTGAGTTTCACCGCGCGGCAGGATTGGTCTCAGGGAAACAGCCAGAACTGGCGAAAGAACTCAATCAAGCCGCCGGTATCTATCAGCCAAATACGCGTGATATGGCGATAGCTTCTGATGACACTGGTGGCAGTGCCGACAAAACAGACAAAACGACCGACAAAGATAAGGCGGCGGATTTGGATCAATTGTCGGGAGAGCGGACATTCGTAACGGAAAACCTGGCAAAAGTGAGCCAGGTAACGGAAGTCAAAGATGGTCGTGCCTTCTTCAACGGTTCAGTGAAATGGCCCAATGGACACACGATCACCGTTGCCTTCTTGGGCGGCGATTCCAATATACGTAAGTTTATTGCTGACCTTGCGCCAACTTGGGGCAAATATGCAAATCTCAAATTCGATTTCATCGATCCGAAAACTGGAACTTTCCGTGAATGGAGTGCGAAAGATAAATCGTACAAAGCCGATGTGAGAATCGCCTTCAATCATGATGGCTACTGGTCAGTTTACGGCAGGCAATCGATCACTGCAGTGAAGCCAGGCGAGCAGTCGATGAATTTCGAGCCCGCTCACTGGGACGATCCAAGAGCTTGCTTTAATGGAACCGTGCTGCACGAGTTTGGTCATGCAATCGGTTTTATGCATGAACACGAGCATCCGGGTGCGGCTTGCAGCAGCGAATTTAGATGGCTGGACGATCCCGGATACGAAATTACTTTCGACAACAACGGCACATTCATGGCTGACCGCAACGGTCGCTTGCCTGGAATGCTGAGCTATTTTGCCACCACTCAAGGTTGGCTGCCGTTGAAAACGTATTCGCAGCTCGCCTCGATTGAGGCGACGCAAGGAACGGTGCTCGGACCAGTCGACGTGACATCGATTATGCAGTATCCAATGGACCCATTTTTACTGCGCACCGGCAAAGCCAGTCCATGTTATGCCACCAGAAACAACGTTCTCTCCAAAGGAGACGAAGACATGGCACAAAAAGAGTATCCGATTAAATAGATACACCAGATAGTTTAAGTGTGAAAAAACCTCAGCGAGCAAGGTCAATGATCATCAAAAGAAAAATTCAGCAGACTGCACTAGCTCTTCTCTCGATCGCGAGTCTGGCGATCTGCTCGCAAGCAGTATCGGCAGAGGAAACCGCCACGCGGGGCGGCATGGATATCGTGCAGAGCAAAGCAATTCCCGTGCCGGTCGCAGGAGCGCTGGATGTTATGCAACAAGCGTTAGATAAGTACAACGCCGGTGATAATAACGGTGCGCTCGTTGCCATCAATGAGGTGCTCCTTCGTGATCCATTCAATCCTCAAGCGTTCTTTTTCCGTGGCTTAATTCGCGAGCGGCAGGGTGATTACATTAACGCAATTAGCGACTTTGATCAGAATCGCGTGGCCGCGTTAGACGCCGCAATTCTCGGTGAAAAAGGCAGCTGCCAGTGCCATCTCGCTGATTTCAAAGCTTCCCTCAACAGTTATAATCGGGCTTTGGATCTGCGTCCCGGCAAAGATGCAGGGGCCCAGCTTCTGGCAAGGCGTGCATCCGTCAAACGCATTTTGCATGATGATAACGGTGCTGTCGATGATTGCTCGACTTCGCTTCGTCTTATGCCTAACAATCCTGACGGATTGTGGCAACGCGCTCTTACTTATATAGATTTGAAACAGCTTGATGCCGCAGTTCCGGATTTGCAAAAACTGGTTCAGCAACAACCGCGTTTTGCCAACGGGCATTACACTCTGGCTGAGTGTTATATGTCTTTGGGACGCGCGAAGGACGCTCAGACTGAATACCAACGCGCCGTTGATCTGTTCGCCGTGCAACACGACGAGCAAGGCCGCAAAATGGCGATGCAGAGGTTGGCGCAAATACCGGACGCTAGCACGCAGCAGTAGTTTATTGCTTAAGGTGCCTCATTTCGTAATGACGCTCGCGGTGCCTCGATGAGTGCGCCTATATCCATGCACTAAAACGGTGCATTGACAACCGCTTTCGTCGAGTCTGAAGACGTATGCGGAATCTACCTTTTGGGATTTAAGTTTGAATTATGAAAATGTACCAAAAACGTACGTCGATCTAGGCCTTTAATCTGCTAACGCCGACTCAGTGAAAAACGCTCGGGTAATTGCACCGCGCAAGCATAAGTTAGCCACGATTTTTGATGTGATTCGTACTGCGACCGTTCTGGTCTCTCTATAAGGAACGTTGATTCGCGAACCGTTCACGTTTTCTTTAGTAGGAGTGATGGCGGGCTTGTGGTGCCTGTTTCCTACATGATCGCGATCGCATCGCGCCCTGCTTTTTGACGTATTCGTCAATGACGTCTGGTGTTGGACGAGTCGCGAGGGACCTTGCCTTGGCGATAAGTTAGTGGCATGGAAATCAAACGAGAGTTTTGAATCCTGAATGACGTCCGAACAGTTCAACCGATATGCGCTCGCTAAGACCGCTGGCTAAAGATAATCGACTGTTCGCGATGGTCTCAAAAACAACTCAAACAAACAAGAAATACATCAAGGAGAATCAATCATGAAACACAATTACATCCTCCCCACCCTCGCACTCGGTGCCGTCATTATCGCCGGACAGCCGGTCCTCTGCGCCACTCTCGCGTCTTCTGAACCGACACCGACCAAGCAATATCAAAATGCTCCATCGCAGGAAGAACAAGTCTATCAGCAGGCTGAAGCCGAACGCGTCGCCGGAAAGTATGATGCCGCAATTGCCGATTACAATCGCGTGCTTCAGATGAATCCCAAAAATGCATTCGCGTTGGGCAGCCGTGGCGCCGCCAAATTGATGAAAGGTGATGCGCAAGGAGCCATCGAAGACTTGACCGCCTCTTTGAATATCAATGACAAAGATGCGTTCACCTGGACATTCCGTGGACTGGCGTACGTTGCGACCAATCAGCCGCAGGCGGCTATCTCTGATGCCACCAAAGCAATTGGGCTCGATCCCAAAATGGAGTTAGCATATTTCATCAAAGGACGTTCTGAGTACGCCACCAAGGACTACACCGCGGCGATCGATGACCTGAAAGAAGCAATTAATTTGCACCCGGAATATGCACGCAACTGGTTCTACGCCGCATGCTCACTTCAGTGCATGAACAAAATGGATGACGCCAAAGTGGCGTGGCAGAAATGCGTCGAGCTGGCACCGAACAACCCGGATGCTCACTACAATCTGGCGATTGTTCTGCGCACCCTCGGTGACAAACAGAACGCTATCGCCGAGCTGCAGGTTGCTGCCAAACAGTATCAAGAACTCAATCAGCAGCAGTACGCTCAGGATGCCCTGGCGATGATCCAACAGCTTCAACAAGCCGCTTAATGCAATGCGTTAAGTGATTGCTCAAAGTTTGACCAGCGAGCGAACGAAAAGAGAGCCCTTGGGCTCTCTTTCTCGTGTGTTTGTAATCCTGGCGCGACTGTCTGTTAAGATGGACACGACGAGATGAAGATGGATCGAAATTGAAACGTAACAGCCAATCTCTTATGACGATATGCGCACTGGTTCTCTGTGCAACCACAGCCAACGCTGATGTCGACAGGACAAAACCGAGAAGCGTGACGACAGCACCTGTTGGCGGTCAGGCAGCACATCTGGCCATCGGGCTTGTTGTCGACATGTCAGGCAAGTGGCACATTGAAAATGGTGCCGAGCAGAAAAGTCTCAGCGACGGCGAAGAAGTGTTCGAAGGTTGGACGCTCAAGCGCGATTCCAACGACGGCACAATCAAGTTGGCGCTCGTGAATAAGCGCAGCGTAGAATGTCCGGGACAGCTGCATGTCGGTGACGTCTTGTCGTTGAATCGATGGCACCACAACAAAGACAGTTGGTGGAGCGCCTTTTTGCCGATCGTTTCTCAGAGCGGCGGCTGGATATGGACCGGCGCCCGTTCTTCTAGTCCGGTGGTTTTGCTCGACGGCGTCATGAGCTCGAAGAATGGGTCACTCGATTTTGCCGATGTCATGAACAACCTTCCGAATGGCAAGTATGTCGTCAAAGTGAAAGCCAACGGCGCCAACCAGCCGTCACAGAAATTCAACGTCACTAAACAAGGCAGATCTGCATGTGCAGATCAAGATGTGGATCTACAGCCCGGGCTCTACGAGATCTCTGTCACCGCTCCGCACACAACTCTGTTGCCTGACCAACTCGACGAAGCCTTAATTTTCATACCTGCGGCCAAAGATTACTCGACCTTCGTGCGGCTCTATCGCAAAGCTGTAAAACAAACCGCTATTTATGGAACGCTCAGTCCGGGCAGTTCGCGCGCCGGGATGCTGCGGAGTTATTTGACTGCATTGAGTAAGAACCCTGCGGCGGAAACTATTTCGCAGTTGAAGTAGAAGTGTTTCTAGTGCGAAGAACTTGGCCGTAGAGTCGGTGCCGGCAGGATGCCGGCGTTCCCAGAGCGGTGCCGACAAGATTCCGGCGTTTCCTGATTTCGCCTGTGGAGCGCCACCCTCCTGGCGGTGGCTCCGCGATCGTGGTATCACTTCGTTCTGCCTCGCGATTGAGGAGTCTTCCAAACTGTGGCTGAAGCGTCACGTGCATTTGACGTTTTGGCCATGGGGAGATGGGGTCACGCGGTACAGAATGACATTGTGCTCGCTGAGCAAGTCAAAGCCATTCGTGAGGTTCTTCAAAATGAAAGTTACAAGCAAAACTAGAATAGTCGCCGCTGCTTGCATGGTCATCGCTGCAAGTCTGAGCTGCGGTGGGCAGGCGTTCGCTGGACCTCTCGGCAGCGGACCTGTGCCGATGAGCGCTCGCGCAGACGAGAAGATGAGAGAGCTTGCCGTGCAACAGATGTATGCCGGCAATATGGAGATCGCTCTCGAGACACTCAATGAGGTTATTGCTCTCAATCCAAACAATGCCCAGGCTTATTACGACAGAGGCATGGTGCATGAATATCTTGGTGACTTGTCCGCCGCCCGGTCGGATCTGTCGTTGGCCATTCAGTTATCGACGAAATTTGGTGCAGCCCACGTGGAAAGAGCGAAGATATTTCTCGCCCAGCATCTGTATCAAGACGCACTGGCGGACCTGGCTATAGCGATGAACGACAAAGAGCAGGGGTTGCGTGCTACTTACTGGCGCGGACGCTGCTACTACGCTATGGGTAAGACTGATAAAGCAGAGACGGATCTGACATACGTGATGCAACGGTTTCAAGAGCTAAACGATAAGGACGCTTACGACGTTGCTCGTGTATTTCTCTCCAAAGTGTTTCACCAGGATGGTTTGACCGCTGCAATAAAAGGCGACTACGCCCGAGCGATTGCCAGCTACAACCGCGCCCTGCAGCTCAACCCGGAATCTGCCGGTACGTTGTTGGATAGGGCAATTGCCGAGGACGCCACTGGCGATGAAAACAATGCGCTGTCCGATTTGAATTCCGTGATTGCGAAGGCGCCTCTCATAGGTGATGCGCACACGCAACGTGGCAATATTCTCTTCAAGATGAATCAGATCGAAGCGGCTGAAAGAGAGTACATCGTAGCGCTTCAGATCGATCCGCGCGATGCCGATGCTCATTATGCCAAAGGTCGCTGCTTGCAAATTCTTGGATACCGCGACCTGGCGATGAAAGAGTTTAAAGCCGCTAAGACTCTGTACGCATATGTCGAAAATTCCGAAGGTATGCAAGCTGCGGATTCTCGCATCTCGGAGCTTGCCTGAGTGAGGTTTTGCACAGCCGAAGTAAACGCCCTGGTGTGATACCCACGCCAGGGCGATTGCGTTTTCAGCTCTCTTCTCCAACTTCGGTTTTCGTCAACTGCCCTTGGCAATGATGCGCTTATTCGGCTCTCCTCGATGCGACAGACTGGAAGAGTGACGACGAGATGGAAACACACCGGGAGAAACGGAGATGAACATACAGAGAAGACTCATTGCTACTGCTCTTTTAGTGACTGCCAATATCGGCGTGGTTGCCGGTACACCTGTGAAAGCGGCAGAGTTGAAGGGTCCCGCTGCTAGCTCCGCCCAGCCGCAGTCTGATGCGGAAATGCAGAAGGCGGTCTATGCAAAGTGCGAAGCCGGAGAGTTCGACGCCGCGCTGGTTCTCGTAGAGCAAATGATCAAGGCAAATCCGAAGAGCGCCATGCCATACATGTGCAAGGCGATGATTTTCTATTATCAGCACGATGGTGTGGCTAAGGTGATGGAAGCCTTAAATCAGGCGATCGAAGTCGATCCGAAAAGTATCGATGCGCTTGTTGCCCGTGGCTGTCTCTATGAGTCAGTAAACAACTTTGGTATGGCTCTGAAAGACTTCGATGCTATCCTTGCTATCGATCCGACCAATCTCGAGGCGCTGCAGCAGAGAACGAAGATTCATCTCGCTTTCCATAATAAGCAAGGGTTGATAGCGGACTACACATTGGCGATTGCGAGAAATCATGAAGATGCCGAAGCTTATTATCGACGCGGCATAATATACGAGCTACTTGGTGAGAAAAAGAAGGCAATGACCGATCTGCAGAGAGCGGAAGATCTGTTCGTGGCGCTAAAGCAAACCGACAACGCGCGCGCCGCTCGAGAACGGCTCGTCGTGCTGCAGAAGACGGCGTAAGCTGATGCACCGCTTTGGTCTTGCGACTTAAGCGGTCATTGTCTGATAGGTTGCGCTTCGGGCATGCTGTCCTCACTCGCAGCACCGCTCGTGGTGCTGGCAGCGGGAGTGTAAGCGGTGCCGATTCGATCTTTTAAGCGATCGACGTTGCTGATCATCTCCATCACACCCATATCGTCATGCTCTTTCTTGTAAAGATAAGCTGCCGTCTTGTACTCACTGGAAGCGCCGGCGAAATCGTTGGTGTCTTCCAGTGCGTATCCGCGCATGCGGTGAGCGGCTGCGCTCGAGCCCCATTGATTTACGAGCTTGTCGGCATCTTTCATTGCACCGGCTCTGTCGCGCAATGCGCCATAGACGAGCACCCGCATGATGTAGGCGTCGGGCGAGTTAGCGTTGTTTTGAATCGACGTATTCAAATCTGCCAGTGCCAGATCGTAGCGTTCACTCTGCATGTACGCTCTGGCGCGATTGAGGAAGCAGACCGAGCTGTTAGGTCTCGCTCGTGCAAGCTTGTCGAAATCTTCGAGGGCGGCTGAGTCGTCATAAAGGGCAAGCTCCGCCAGCGCCCGTACGTTTAAGGCGAATGTGTTGGACGGGTCTAATTTGATTGCATCGCAAGCAAGTGTAAAGGCGCCATGAATATTGCGCTCCGAGAACATGTCCAATGCAGCGATTCCCATAAGCTCGGAGTCGTCTCCCAATTTCAAACCAGCGCCGATCGTATCTAAGCTGCCATCGTAGTCCCCTTGATCCATCTGGATCAGCGAGCGAACTACATAAGCCATTTTGCATTTACCGTCGTCTTTGATAGAGGTATTCGCGTCAGCTAGTGCGTAATCCGGGTCTCCCAGTTGGTATCGAGCTAATGCGCGCGCAGCCAGTGCCGTTGCGTTCTTTGGCTCATGACCCAGGACCACATTGCTCAAATCGAGCGCATCTTGATATTGTCCGTTGTTTAACTTATTCAGGACCGCCTGCAACTGCGCGTCAGCCACGGTATTGTCAAAATCGCGCGTCACGGCTTTATCTGCTTTGAACTCGATTGGCACGGAGAGGGTGCGCAATGTCTTGGAATCGATATCGTCATGATTCTTTCTTACTAGATCTAGAGAAGAGGATGGCGCTCCTTTGACTGCGCTCGACATTCCAAGCGCACATATAAGTGACAAGGCGGCTGCGATTCGTCGTGTGTTAATCATTGTCTCTCCAGGCGCTCGCCAATTAATAATAATCAGGCGGATTATCGCATCTTCTTACGAAGCGTGATCGAGTGGGCGTCTGAAGAAGTTCGCTTGGCGTCACCGGGGTGCTCATTCGACTGACGCCGCCAAAAAGTTATAATCGGCAGTTATTCACCAAAAAACATACCGGTCGGGGCGACAGAAATTTATGCGCAATAGCAAAATGATCAGGTATTTCACAGTTCTGCTCGTGTCGGTGCTCGGATCACTGAATCTACAAGCCATGGCTCAGGCTGACAAACCAATCACGGATAAGTGGGCTCTGATCGTCGGAGTGGGCGAGTTTCCCTCTATCGATGTCAAAACTCAGTACGTCAAAACCAGTGTGGGACCGGGTCTATTAGTCGCCAGCCACACTAATTCGCTTACTTATACGGTTAAAGACGCATGCGATCTGCGCGACTTCCTCATCGATAAGGCTGGTTTTAAGCCCGATCACGTCAGGTTGTTGATCAATCGCTTCGCCACCCATGACAATATCGCCTACAACATGGGCGCAGGTTGGCTGCAAAAAGTGGCACGCCCAGATGACCTCGTTTTGCTCTATTTTTCGAGCCATGGCAGTGACCCAATCGCTCTTGACGCCAGCGGAGTGCCGGTGGCGCTAAACCGCGCAGGCTCGCAGGAAGTGAACAACTACATCGTTACTTATGACTTCGACTGGCACAATCCCGGTGGCACTGGAATCAGCATGCAAAAGCTCGGAGAGATGGTCAAGCGCTCGATCAAGTCCAACCGTGTCGTGGTCATCGCCGATACCTGCTTCTCCGGCAACCTCACGACGAGAGGAATGGGACGCAATGCCGATCCTATGGGGTTTGGTCAGATTGCCGTCACTGCCTGCGCGGCTGAAGAGACGTCACTCGACGACCCGATCCGGCAGAATGGTCTATTCACCTCGTATCTACTCGATCGCCTCGACAAACATAAAGGGCTTCTCAAGCCGTCGCTCGATGATATGCAGGAGTCGGTCATCACCGCTGCTCGCGTACGCATGCACGAGCAGCATCCGATCGTGAACTACAGCCGATGGACTGGTGGCGACGTTTCACTGTTTGCCACTCCGACAAACCCAGTTCAATAATCAAGTTGAAACCAATCGAGGTTAATGGTGGCATGAAGATGCTGAAGCGACTCTTCCTTTCTTTGCTTGCTCTTGCTCTCTCGACAACGGCAGTCACTGCGGGCGCTGCCTCGACGCAGTCTGCCTCCGCTCGCAAGCATGCCCTGTTGATCGCGATTGAAAAATACAATCACGGACGCAGCTACTTTGACGGGCGCCAATCTGATCCGGTCGATTTGCATACAATTCCCGATGTACTGGCCATCAAATCGGTGCTCGTGTCGAAATATCAGTTCAAGCCCGAAGATATCACTGTTCTGGACAAGCCGGAAGAGACTACTCACGCCGGTATCGTCAAGGCGTTTCAAGATCTGATCGCGGACACGCACCCTGGCGATATCGTTTATTTCCATTACTCCGGACATGGCAGTCGTGTGCCGGAGCACGGACCGCCCAGCACGTGGAACGAAGTGGATGGTTGGAACGAAGCGATGGTTCCATCAGACTATAAAGTCGAAGACGAAAAGCACGATTTGAATTTCGTTATTGATGATGAGATTGGCTCGCTGATAGATCAATTGATGAAAAAAGAGCCAAAGTTGGTGACGATGAGTTTTGATTGCTGTCACTCAGGCTCGATCACGAGGCCGTTCGTGACGCTCAGGGGACGCGGATTCAACTATCCGTATCCTGATCCGCACCCCGGTATGCGAAAGCAGACTACTCGCGGCACCGATATGTCGGAAGTGAAAGCATTTTTTGACAAGAAGGACTCGAATCTGGTCGTTCTTTCCGCTGCGCAATCAAATGAAGTGGCGCACGAAGCCAACATCGGCAACACTTCGATGGGCTTGTTTACCTGGGCACTCGTGAAGGCATTGCAGGAGGCGACCCCTAAAACGACCTACGGCGAGTTGTACGGTCAGATCAAGCAGGCAATGATTGAGAAAAACGGCGGCGAAGTGCAAAATCCTCAGCTGGAGGGCCAAGCCGATTACGCCGTTCTGACCGGGACTGCGGTGGCCAAACCGCCAGCGATCAAGGTTGTGCAGAAGGATGGTGGATTCGAGCTGCAAGCCGGTTCGATGCAGCAGATGACACAAGGCTCGAAATTCGCAATCTACCCTCTGGGCGCCAATGCATTCAACGAGAAGAATAAAATCGCTGACGCTGAGATTCTCGAGGTGCATCTCACTACGTCAGATCTCGATGTTTCCTCCAAAGGTGCCAAGGTAGATTTGAGCACGCTCCAGTTGGCGAGCGCACAAGAGACTGATCACGCTGCCGACAATACGAAGTTGCTCGTCTCATTGGACCCATCCCTGAGCAAGGAGACCCGCGAAGCGATCAGAGAGCAGCTGAGTGAGAACAAAGCAATCGTTATCAGAGATGCTGTCGATGCCGGTGGCAAAACAAACCCCTACGATGTAAAACTGGCGCCTGATGCAAATCACGCCGGTGGTTTGTTGATGGAAGGTCCCGATGGACGCACACTGAAAACGGTCAAGAGTACCTCCGCTCCCACACCAACTCGCGGTAGTGAGGAGGACGGACAACCTGCGCCTGCTGGTATTGCGGCTGGCGGCGCCGCTACATTTGATGCCAACGATCTGGTTGGTAAGTTGAAATCCGATCTGGTCTGCAGGTTTCTCAGCACCTTAGATAAGACGCCTGACAACGATTCGATGGCGGTTCAACTTCGCGTGGTGCCGGTCGAAGTAGAGAAAGTGGAAAACCCCGGAAAACCGAATCATCCACACTATAAATACGTAAAAGACAAAACCGTTCCAGGAGAAGCGGTAAAAAGCGTCAGGCTGAGCGAAAACGAGTGGTACAGGTTGGAAGTAAGAAACACAGGACCGGTCGAGGCTTACATCACGATCCTGGATCTCATGCCTGATGGAACGGTGCAGGCGTTGTTTCCCTACTCGAAAAACCAACTCGTCAATGAGAACAGAATTCCACCCGATGGTCAGTGGACACGTCTGCCGACGCCGCCTTATCTCTTCCGAGTGACGGCGCCGTTCGGCTCGGAAAAACTGAAGCTGATTGCGCTTTCGACTCCGACCAGTCTGGCACCGTTGTTTACGGCTGGGGTCTCTCGCGACGTGGTAAAGAAAGATCCAAATCCAATCAGTCAGTTGCTCGTGTCGGTAAGTGACACCACACGCTCCATGCGCGAAGACACACCGCAAGACGTAGCCTGGTCGACGGATGTATTCGAACTGCAGACGGTGCCGGCACAACAAGCCAGTGTGCCAACGCCTCCGGCGAAATAGTAGGGAAGTTCCAAACGGGCGCGTACAACGCGGCGTACAACGCGCCCCTACGGTGGGTTGTCGAAACCTGCATTGCAAGCGGGTTGCGGACGGGTCGTAGGGACGCCTTGCAGGCGCCCGGTAAACGAGCAAGTTTTAAAAACGGAACCGTGTTTTTCGGTGCTGGATGCGAATGTCGTAGGGGGCGCTTGCAGCGACCCGTTGTATGTTGCAGATCTTATCGAGAAGGCAGCGTTTGCCGCCGCTGGAGCTGCCGATGACTGCGCAAATTTGAATTGACGTTTTCGTCAAACGGCGTTGGCTTTGGCCGCATTAGCCGAACCTCCCTTTTGTCCGAGGATATGTATGGAAGCCGTAAACGAAAGAGGAGGTAGTTATGACAAATTCATACAGGTCGCGACACACGGCGCAGCCAGGCATTGGTGATTCGACACATGTCGCACGGCTTCAGTCGGGTCAGATGGAAGCCGTTCGCAAGCAGCTTTTGACGAGAGCGCTGGAGTGCAAAGATCCGATCAGTCAATTTCAAGCCGGATTGATTTATATCGACTCGGCGATGGTGCAAACCAACTATGCCAAAGCGGCCATCTGGTTTAGCCGGGCGGCCAAAGCTGGTCATGCGCAGGCGCAGTTCAACCTTGGTTTGCTCTATCTCTCCGGCAACGGTGTCGCTCGCGATGCCAACAAAGCGTTGTACTGGATGAGCAAAGCGGGTGAGCAAGGTCTGGCGGAAGCACAGAACAACGTCGCAGTATTGTATGAGCGCGGCGACGGCTGCATGCAGGATCATCAGCGTGCATTCGAATGGTATCAACGCGCTGCTGCGAAAGGACTGGCGAAGGCGCAGTACAACCTGGCGTGCGCTTTCAAGAACGGAGATATCGTTGGCCAGGATGTGAACAAGGCGTTTTCCTGGTTTCAAAAAGCTGCCCGCCAGGGTCATCGAAAAGCGCAGCTCTGCCTGGCCAACATGTATGCTCACGGTGACGGTGTGGTGCGTAATGAAGTGGAAGCAGAGAAGTGGTACACCACTGTCGCGAAAGATTCTGATCCGAATTTTCAGGTCGACATTGCTCTTAAATATTATTCGGGCAATGGTCTGCCGAAGGATTACGACAAGGCAGCCAAATGGTTGTGCCGAGCCGCGAAGCAGGGATCTTCCAGAGCGCTGTTCAACCTGGCAATGCTCCATCTCTGCGGTGGTTCGGCAAAACTGAATCGCAAACGTGCGCTGCATCTATTGAATATGGCTGCCAGAAGAGGTTATCCGAAAGCGCAATATTATTTGGAAAAACTGCGCAAGGAGAACGATTAGTTTTTACCGAGGCTGCCCGAGATTGGCGCATGCAGGACGTCAATCTCGGTGTGTGCAATAAACCAGCGAAGCACTTATGGAGGATGTGATGCTTCGCATTAAGACAGCGCGACCGCCGTCGCGCTGTTTGGTTTATTGCCTCAGTTTGCCAGACGTACAGAACTGTTGTTCAAGTCAAGATCGATTTCGGTTTTCGTCATTCCGCCGTATGTCCGTTCTTGAGAAACTGGCATTGTGGCTCGCAATCAATTAGAGGAACAGAAGAAATGAAAATTACAAGAGTCCAGATCAACCGCGTCAATGCGGTCATCCTTGCTGTTGCCTCCGCGACGGCGACACTGAGCACGCCTGGTTTTGCATACGGTCAAACGCCGGTGCTGCAAGGCAGCTTGCAAGTAGATTCCAACTCCAACACCGGCGCTGGTATGTCCAGTGAACAGCTGGCCAAGCAAGCGCTTGCCTCGACGGTCACTTTGTATATGTACGATGCCGACGGAAATCTCGCTGCCACCGGTACCGGATTTTTCGTGGCCAAGGATACTCTCGTCACGAATTTCCATGTCATTCATAACTTCGCCTCCGGTTATGCGAGATTCGCTAACGATCGCCGCAGTTTTGCAATTTCATCAGTCGTAGCCACTGATCCTCAGCAAGATTTGGCGGTGCTCTATGTTCCAGGAACCAACGCGCCATCTCTGAAATTGGCTACATATCAGCCGAGCATCGGTCAGGCCGTGTTCGTCGCCGGCAGCCCACTTGGATTAGAAGGATGCTTCTCCGCCGGCACGTTAGCCTCGATCAGAGAAGACGGCTCGATCCAGGTGACAGCGCCGGTCTCACACGGCAACAGCGGAAGCCCGTTGCTAGACGCCCAGGGCAACGTGCTCGGCGTCATCAAATCAGGACGTTCCGATGGAAATAACATCGGTTTCGCTGCTCCATCGATGGCTCTCAGATTGCTGCTGTCAACCAGATTTTGAGCGATAGCGAGCCGTTCAGATGAGGGCTGCTTCAACGGCAGCCCTCATTTTTCTATTGAGATGTCGATTTAATCTGTTGAGACTCGTTGCCTGAAAAGCACCGCAGGCTCGGGATTTTGGGAGCACGCTGTACATTCTTCAGGTGCGGTTGTCTGGCGTTTTTGTAGAATGCGTATTTGTCATGCAGCGATAATTAAACGTCCAGATACTTCTGACGAGGAGATGTAACGGAAATGCGAGCAAAGAGTTTATTAGCAGTTTTGGCGACAGTTATTTGCGCCGGGGCGATGACGAGCACGGTTCCTATGCATGCAGCGGACACCGGGGCCACAAAAGACAAAGAGTTAAAAGCTACTGATGCCGGCGGCGCTGCCAAGAAGGTTGAGGCCAAGGATACGAACATCAAAGTAGATGCACCTAAGGCCGACAATCCGAAAGCCAAATCGGAAGATCCGAGAAAAGGCAAACGCGGAATGGTCTGTGATGTGCGCGTAGCCAACAACACGCCGTGGCACCTTCATGTTTACACGAATGGTGAATACGAGGGCACTCTCTCGCCGTGGTGCTACGTTGATATGCCGTTCACAGCGGGACGCGTAACTCTGTACGGAAAAGTTCTGTTCGACAACGGAACAGAAACCACCTGGGGACCTCGTTCAATCTATTTGAACGAAGGACAGTCGTTCAGCTGGACTTGCGCACAGTAAGCCTGCTTGCAACATAAACTATGAGGGCTTCGCCATCGAGGAGCCCTCATTTTGTTATGCGTGCACCGGTCAACAAATATGCGGCCTTCCGATCAGTCTATGCAGCTGCTTTTTCGCAGTACGCTCAGCGCAGATCCATGCTGATTCCGCATGCTGCTGATTTTTCAGCAAACCCTTCTGCCCAGCTTTTCAAATCAGCGAGTGTGAGCATGCCTCGTTTTAGCGCCAGCCACGAAGCTCGCGCACGGGGATTGAGCAAACCTGCGTCGGCACTGTTTTTGTCAGGAATGCCGAATTTAGAGTAGACACTACGCAAACGCGCTTGCATGGCTCTGTCGCCAATGTGCAAAAGTTTGCCCGCTGTATCGTCGGTATATCCGAGCGTGGCGCAGACGAGCGCTTCGAACTCACCTTGAGTCAAGTTGTACTCGGAGTGTTGCAACTTCTGCACGACGCGCTGCACTTCCGGATCGATGAAGCAGTCGCCTTCCAGTATCGTGTTGACGGCTTTAACTAGATAGGTGGGAATATTTTCCTTCACTATATAGCCGTACGATGCGCCTTCCGGCATGGCTTGATAAAGCTGTCGCACATAGGATTCTGCTGTGTGATTAGAGCAAATAATGATCAAAGCAGATTTGTGTTGTTGCCAGATCTTTTCGGCGACGTTGATGCCCGTGTCCGCCTCGTTTTTAAACTCGATGTCCAGCACGATAAGACCTGGCTTCTCCGCCAGAGCGCATGAGAGCGCTTCACTAGCCTTGCTGAGCAGGGTAAATCGGCCAATCCCGGGAAACTCCGCCGAAAGGGTTTCCTTCATAAATCGTGGCCAGTAATCTTTGTCATCAGCTATGAGCACATTCTTCAAACGTGCTTCCGGGCTCGATACTTCCGTGGCATAACTAGATTCCATACTCTTTTCCTGCCTGAGAGATGTTTGGCTCCATTGTACTCGTTAAGGCGGCGCTCGGCGCGCCGAGCCCTTGATTTTGCTAAAATCTGTGCGACTTCGCCCTCTCGAGCTATCGTTAATGGCCTCGGCTTCCAACCAACAGATCAATCGCGACATTCTCGCTACATTGCCGGTGATAATCGCGGCTAGTTTGCTGACGATCTGGATGGATAACCTAAATTGGTTTTCCGGCTTTGAAAACGCCACAACTGCGTACTTTCAGCAGGTGTGTCCACTCAAACCGGACAATGTGTTTTTTGTCGCCATCGATGAAAACGACTACAAGAGTATTTTTCATGGTAAAAGCCCGCTGGATCCTGATGCTCTGGCGGAGCTGATCAAAGCCATCGCAGCCGGACATCCTCGCGCCGTCGTTGTTGATCTCGACACGACCGATCATAAGTTTCGAAAGCTGCTTTCGCTCGACGTTGGAGTGCCGATTATCTGGGGCGCCATGCCTTCAGACGAAAACCGCCCACATTCTCACGGGCAGATCGACTCCAGCCTTGTCGCGGGTGGACTGCCGATTGAAGAGCAGAACTCGTCAGCTGGTGCTGATGAATTTTGGCGCGATCCCGATCAAGTGGTGCGCTGTTATTACCGAATGGTGCCCTCGCAAACAAGGGGATCGAAAGAGATGATTCCTTCTTTGCCGTGGAGCGTGGCCAGGCAATTCGGGCGAGATCTAGATCATCCTGAGAAGAATAAGGTCATTCTCAGGTTTATCAAAACAGATGAAGCCTCGTCTTCCGTTGCGAGCGCGACTGCAGGACCGCCGGAGCGAACGATTGATAGCGAAATTTCCAGCGGCGACGTGCTGTCGTTTTATCGCAGTAAAAAAATGAGCGGCTTAAGCGAGCTTCTTGCTGCTCGCGATGGGCACCCGAACAAAATTGCCATTTTGGCTGGAACCTTCAAAGCCGGGCGAGACACAATCGAGACGCCGGTAGGAATGCTCCCGTCTGCCATCGTCATTGCATCGGCAATCGAAACCGAGTTGCAGCACGGTGGAATTTTCGAACCGGATTTCTATCTGGTCTTCGTCTTGCAAATTTTTGCCGGACTGTTATTCGCTTTCATAAGTTTTCGCTTTGCCGAGACGATCATTCCTTTAGCATCGCTGGTAGGCATCCCCGTTGTAGCCTTCTTGATCAGCCTGATCTCGTTCGAGTCGTGCAAGCTATGGATTGATTTTGTACCTGCGCTCGTTGTGTTGCAGCTGTTTTATTCCTATTTGCATATCAAGCGCGTGCGCAAACGCAATGTCGAACTAGTGCAAGCCAACACCGAGCTGTCCAGCACCAAAGACAAGCTCGGGCGCGCTCTTGAAAGTGGAGCAGAACATGAGCGCAAACGAGTAACAACTGAGATACATGATGAAACTCAGGATTATTTCTCGATGGTGAAAGCCATGATCAAACCGATGTCCGAGAAAGGTGATGCCAATGCTAAACGTGCATTCGACGCTGTCTCTGAAGGACTCGCCGGACTGCGCCGCATCATGCACAATCTCTATCCGCCCGAGTTCGAAGATGAAAACGCTACGTTTTTGCAGCTCGTAAAAGAGTTGGCAAAGCGAAAATCTTCGCAGATGCCGACGGAAGTACGGGACGAGACCGACCAAAAAATCAATCAACTGGCCCGATCCAACTGGTTTCCCGCCTATCGTATCGTGCAGCAAGCCCTGGCCAACGCCGCTGCTCATGCCGAACCTAGTCAGGCGATCATCAATCTTTCCATCAAAGACTCCGCCTTCGTCATTACCGTCACTGATGACGGAAAAGGTTTGCCTGAAGGCGGAATTGAGTCGGCGGCACGCTCAGGTTCGTACGGAACCGATAGCATGAGGGCGCGAACCGAGCTCATGAAAGGAAGTCTGACCTGGGTATCGCCATCGCCTTCGCTGGGAAAGGGCACGGATGTAGTTCTGTCTATTCCTATGTCGGCGAACTCGTCGAATCTTTAGCGACTGCGCAGTTGGCTGTAATAATTACGGATTGATGAACCTGGACGCGTGTTGTCGAGTGGTTGGCTATAGTGGTGATACATCCCTCTTCGCCCCTCACAGCAATTAACTCGAGGTTTTACCTATGTCTCGCGTTATCGTACTTATGGTTTTCTCCCTCCTCGTACTTGGTTTTATGCAGTATGACGGCGGAGCCCTGAACAAGAAAAGGTTGATCAAGAGTGCCAACGTCGTCGCGGTCGCCGATCTGAACACGATCACGGCGCTCGCCGGTCCCGGTATCTGCTCCGCCAAGGGCTATGCCTACAGGGTGGACGGACGGATTGTGGATAACGTCAAGGGCAACCCTGCGAAGTTATTCACGTTCTATACCGGCAAAGGTTGAGGCGGCAACTGCCAGGCGAGCTCCGGGCGAGCTCTCGTATTTCTTGCCTTCGACAAACACCATGAACTCGTTCTTCTTGATGCGTTTCCAATCACTTCCGGCAAGTTGTTCTGGAGCAACACTCCATCATTGCAGTACAGAACCGAGCATCCGCTTTTCGAAGTGACCGATGAAGTGAAAATGATCGCCAGCGAAAAGTAGCGAGGAGCGTGAAGAGCAGAACGAAATGTTCTGCTCTCAGCTATTTGTGGTTCTCTGATATGACTCGCTCAGCTTATTGAATTTTTCTGTCTTTCCTGACATAGCAAGGAAGTCGAGATATTCGTCGAGAATGGCGATGACACCGGCGTTGTCTTTACCGAATGCTGTGCTGGTAATCTCCAACGCCTTATCGTAATAGGCTTCTGCGCCCGGAAATTTCTCTTGTGCCATGAACGTCCGAGCTAGCTTGCTGGCGGTAAAACCGACCGCAGGATGAGTGTTGCCAAGGGAGCTTTCGTAGATGGCCAGAGCGCGCGAATAGTCCTTTTCAGCCTGTTTGTAGTTGCACTGCTCGTAGGCCAGTTCTGCCAGTTTGGACAGGCAGTCGGTCAGGCTCAAATGGCTGTCACCCTTGACTTTCTGGCGTTTAGCCAGACATTGGCGATAGAAAATCTCTGCGTCAGTGTTTTTGCCTAATTTTACGTTGACGTCGCCCAGCCGCTCGAGCGTGTAAATGACCTTCGGATCGTCCTCGTGAAATTCGTGCGCGCGTTTTAGAGCGTCTCGCAGTGAGCTTTCCGCGGTGCGGAAGTCTTCTTGGGAGAGCGAGTCTTCCGCTTCTTGCCGCAGAGCATCCCAGGTTTTCTCTATTAGAGTCACTAACTAACGCTCCGGTTGGTTATTCGTGTCTCCGGTCTCCGAAGTCAACCATTATCACGTATTTTATCCCCGACAAGGGTAAGAAATGCTCCACCCGTGACGAATTGAAGCATTTCGAGCTGTTTTACACCAACCAGCGGTTGTTAGCTCAGGCATATAATAGAACAGGAGTCCTGTCTTCAGCGCGTCAAGGCGGGTGACAATGAACTTCCGAAAACTGGCGATGATACTGGCTTTGAGTTCGGTGGCATGTGCATTTTTTTGCCCAGAGTCCTTCGCTACGCCACGGAAAAACAGCTCTGTTCTGCGAGTTGAAGCAACGGCTGGATCATTCGCCGGCGGTGGCTATACCGCTTACTTCAGCGAAAACGCGATCAGGGTCGAGATTCACTCGGGATATACGGTTGTCGCGCACGGCCCTGATTGGGCCGCCACTGTGTTTACCGATGTAGGTCGCACTTATTGCACTCTGCCGCGCGCCGTTTGGGAAAAATCCGGATTATTCTCCGAGCCTTGTTATCTCCCGAGCGATAGCAAAATAGACATGGTGGTTTTCAAAAAAGTGCCTTGCCGCCGCGCCAGTTTTAACAGCGTCATAGACGATATGTATATGCAAGTTAGATCGGCTCAAGTCCCGGCTACGATGGAGTATTACGTGACGGACAGTTTACCCTGCGGCAAAGAGCAGGAGAAATTGTTTAGCATCTTGTGCGCGTGTGTTTACCTCAACGCCATGCCCATTTATGAAAAACGGACTGGGGCGCGCAAGTCCAGCGTTGATTTCAATGTGACAAAGTGGTATCAAGTGCCGCTTACGACCGGAATGTTCACGGCGCCCTCCGGCTACGAGCGAGTGAGCACCTTGTCTCTGGTGGTGAATTCTCAGTCCGGAAAAACGATTCGGGCAATGTTTGGTGACGATGAAGACCAGCCTCAGGCTAAAGTCAAAGCGACCAAATGATCGCCACTGCATGTGGTGCAGATCTCAGAGCTGACAAAAACACGCCCGATCTCTCAGGCGTGTTTTCGATTTTTCGAAACGTCTTTTAGAGAACGGCGGGGCTCTGCGAAGAAGCGTCTTCTTCCTCGGTGTCGAATTCGCCGAACTCATCGTCGTCCATACCGAAGGCTCCCAGTCCCGAGGGGAGAGCGGTGCTTGGGTTGGGCGGCATGTGGGGATAGGCGTCGTCCGGCGGTGAGCTGTACGAAGGCACTGTGGGCAGTGCGCTGGCGCCTGACGATGCAGCCGTGGGCAAGCCGCTGTGCATAGGAACGTTCGGCGGTGGCGGCACGGTCATGCTGGGCGGCTGAGGCGGCACGAGCATGCCGGGCGGCGGGTTAGCCGGAGTTGCAGGCGGTGGCACGGGTGGTGCCAACGTCGGCGCTGCGGCCGGAGCAGGCGGCGTCGCTGGAGTAGCCGGCATGGAGGGCAAGCCGGATACCGGTGGTGGTACAGGCGGTGCCAGAGGGGCATGACTCGCAGCTGAGGATTGAGCGTGCATGGGAGCGGCGGCGGCCACAGGTGCCGGCATCGGCGCCGAGGCAGCTACCGGTGTTGATGAGTGCGCTTCCGGTTGGATCTGCACTGATGTCACCACATGCGGTGATTCCATTGTGCTTCCGGACGACAGTTTGGGTACCAGCATCGCTGCCAACGGGAAGTTGAGCAAGCCCTGGAAGTAGTTGAGCCACGCTTTCACTTTGGCTGCGCGAACTGTCTCAATCACCTTCTTGACGATGGCTTCCATCTGCAGAAGGTTAGGAACGTAAACCATCTGAGTCTCCGGTTTGATGCGCTTGAAATGCTCTCTCACATCGTTGGAGATGCCGCGTGTAGAGATGACGATGGCGATCTGCGGGCGATGCACGCTCACTCGAGTGCCGAGCGAGTATGCCTGGCTCAAGCCGAACTCAATGTCCTTCACTTCTATCATTATCAATGTACCGTCGACGTCGGCAAAGATTTCCACGTCTTCGCTGCTCGGACTGGTGTTGACGAGTATTTTGTCTGATGGAATATCGAGCGAGTTGAGCATACGCACAACCATCGCTGCCATCCAGTAATTTCTGTCCATCATTTTTGGCAGCAACGGATCAGCGGCCAGCAATCCTTCTATCTGCTCTTCAGAGATCGGTTTGCCGCAAGAGCAAAGAACTCCCAGGCGCGTCATCTGATCGATTACTTCTCTCGACTCGACGCGGTTGACATGGGAGCCGGTCTTCGAGCAAACCACTACATACTCTTGATGAGCAAGCTCTGCTTGCAGCAGTTGATCTACGTGTTTAATGGTGTCGGTTGGTTGATCTGTTTTCTGACGCAACAGCTCTTTGGCGAGCATGACACCAGCTCGGCGCACCAGTCCCGCCACTTCGCGGACGTTGCTGTGCTCGAGCGCTCTGGCTGCGCGCAGCTCTTTCTCGGTGATCGATGTGGCAGGGTGAAGATTTCCATCTTGTCCTGCCTTGGCAAGTTCTTGATAAGTTTGGTTGCAGAGGTCATCTGGCATCCATTCGCAGTCGACGCCCATTTCATCGAGGTTCTGACTGCAGGCGTTGACCAGCTCTTGCATGGTGTTCTTATCCGCCGAATCTCCCATGGAGCCGACGCGCAGTTTGCATACGGTGTCGCCGGCGCCGGTCGATGTTTCGACCATGGTGATGAACAAAATGCCTGTGCCGTCGTCCGTAAAGAAAAGCTCACCTTTCACTTCGGGGATTTTTGCTTGGCTGCGCAGGCTGTCAAAACCCCAGTTGTAGCCCAGCTTCTCTAACTGCAGAAGACGACGGCGCCGATCTTCATATTGCAAGGCAGCTTCTTCATGATCTTCATCGTCGGAAGGCTGCAGCAAATCCTCGGCGGTCGCGTTGAAAACTGAGGAGAAGTGGTGCGCAGCTTTGCGCAGTAATGGCTCGTAGCCGAGGCGCTCCAGGCGATCTACCAGCGTGTCCAGAGCATCTGGCTGGCAATGAATGGATGCCGATTGACTCTCAATACAAAGGTTCATGACGTTCTCCCGCCGTAAACTTCACCTACCTTGCATTTGTTCCACGGATAGAACGGATTTCCTCAACTGTCCGGGCAAAAATCACCATTATTAAGGCGGCTGATAATCGGGAACCAGAGCTTGGCAGCAGCGTCCCAGTGCTGAGCGTTGGGAAGAGGGAGAAATAAGGTCATGAAAAAGTTAGCAGGTTGGGGCGCCCTTGCCGTTACATTGGCAACCGTGTTGCCGGTTGGTGCGCAAGAAGTCAAGTCGTACACCCACACGTCGGAAACGGATGTTGGTGCACCACAGGTCATCGACAGCTGGATGCAGCCGACCGTAGTGAAGACCACGCACGCTGTCGATCAAGATGGGCAGGCGACGACTACTGAAGCGCCACTGGTGCAGGAGCGCAGAGAGCGAGTCATGGTTCCGACCGAGAAAACTGAAGAGACCGTTTCGGTCAAACAGGCTCCGGCCGTCACCCGCACCGCCTCTTCGGTGAACGTTTCGCGCAGTTCGGCTCGAGTGTATCGCCCGCGCCGTGTCGCCTATCATCCTCGCCGTATAGCCTACAGAGACTACAATGTCACTCGCCGGGCAGCGGCAGCGTCGACGCAGACCGCGTCTACGACACAGATGGTCAAGCAAGAACGCACCACCACCACGCCTATCATCTATGACCGACGTGATCCAGCGCTTGATGCTGAATAGCTAGTCGGCAATCGATAACAGTGGCGCCGAAAATTTCGTTTCGTAAACGTCTCTATCATGACGTTCGGGCGATTTTCGGCGCCTGTCTTCTTAACCCAACAACCGAACATGATTATCTATATTAAAATGGGTACAATAATCATGTCGGGTATCGCAACCTTAGCTGGCTTTATTTAAATAACTATCGCCTGTTACGTCAACAGCCGAGGAGTGTGTCGTGGAGAAGATCAAAAGTTGCGATGAAGCAATGGACAAACGCATTGCTGAACTCGAGTCAGAATTGCAGAAACTGAAAGATACGGCGCCGTCGGTCTCGATGAGCAGTCTGCTGCGCGTATTTTATGAATCTAACCTCATTCCCATCTGTCGTTCGCAAGTAAACGGCCGCGTCTTCGACTGCAATCAAGCGTACTGCGACATGGTCGGCTATACGCATGATCAGCTAGTCTCCGGAGAGGTGCTCTGGAGTCAATTGACGGCGCCGGAGTACAAACATCTCGATGAGGAGTCGGTGCGTCAGATCAAAGCGACAGGTCGATCACAGCCGTACGAAAAAGAGTATATCCACAAAGATGGCAGCCGAATCACCGTCATCTTATGTTGCACAGCCGCCGACAATACCGGCGAAGACGTGTTTGCGCTTTTCCTCAATCTGAGCGAACTGCGCAAGTCCGAGATTGAGCTTGCCAGGCGCGAAGAGATGTTTCACCAGATCGTCGACTCGATACCACAGATTGTCTACATTTGCGATGCCGACGGCATGAACGTCGAGTATTTGAATCAACGGTACGAAGATTACGTCGGACTCAGTGCCGAGCTCGCGCTCGAACAGAAGTGGATGAGCAAAATTCATCCTGACGATCATCATTTAATCGGATCTACCACGCAAGAGGCCTCTTCCAGCGGTTTTATGGAGACCGAGCTCAGGCAACAACACCGTGATGGCAGCTACCATTGGACGCTCACTCGCAGCGTTCCTATCCTGCGAGCAGACGGCACTATTTCAAAATGGCTCGGCACCGCCACTGATATCGACGAGCAGAAAAAAATCGAACTGGCACTGAGAGAAAGAGAAGAATCATTCAGGCTTTTGACCAACGCTATTCCGCAGATCATCTGGACAGCGAGCGCGGACGGTGAGATCGATTTCTTCAATGACCGCTGGCTGGAATATACCGGACTTTCCGTGGAACAGAGTCTCAGTGGAGGCTGGCAGCTGTTGGTTCATTCGTCGGATTTTGCCGGTTACATGAGCGGCTGGATGAATGCCGTCAAGTCAGGAGAGACTTACGAGTGCGAGTTTCGTCTCAAGCGCGCGGTCGGTCTCTCCAAAAATAATAACGGCTATCGCTGGCAGTTGTGCCGGGCTGTAGCGATGCGCAATCGAAGCGGCAGGATTTTGAAGTGGTACGGTACCTGGACCGAGATCGACGAACAGAAGAAGAAAAAGTAGCACCATATTTGGTGACGATGTTGATTGAGGTCGTAAAATGTCGCCCAGTTCTAGAGAGCATGCAAAATCCAACGGAGACCCGCAGGCCGCCGCCAAATTAGCGCGCATCGCTCAGCTGGAAGCGGAGATCGCTAATCTAAAAAAGAAGAGTTCAATCAAAAGCCCCGGCGGGATTGAGTCTTCCAATCAGAAGCGAATCGATGCAAGCAACGCTAATCTTCGCAGTTTCTTCAATTCGAATCTGATACCGATTTTCCGCTGTGACATTCATGGCAATGTCTACGAAGTCAACGATGCCATGATCAATCTCCTCGGATATTCGCGCGAAGAGTTTCTCAGTGGCGCTTTGCGTTGGACTTCCATTACTCCACCGGAAGATTTGCATCTCGACGAACAAGCCATTCACCACATTCGCGCGACCGGACAGGCACCACCGTGGGAGAAGCATTACATCTGCAAAGATGGCACGCGCCGAAATCTCTTGATTGGCGTCGTGGCTGCCGACCGCACTGGCAATGACTGTCTTGCTTTCTGTATTGACATCACGGATCGCAAACGCCTGCAGGCGGAGTTGCGCGCCAGCGAAGCCAAGTTTCGCATGTTGGCGGAAGCGATACCCAACATCGTCTGGCTTGGCGAAGGGGGGCGAGTCATTTATCACAATAGCCGCTTTTACGAATACACAGGCAGAACGCGCGAAGAGGAGGACGGCTTGCTGTGGACGAAATCCGTCCATCCCGACGATTTAGAGCGCGTCACCAGAATAATCGCAGATGCGACCTCGCGCCGAGAAGGTTTTGAAATCGAGCTGCGTATGCTCTCGAAGGAGGGTGAATATCGCTGGCATCTTTCTCGTGGTACACCCTTGGTCGCCGGCGATACGGTGCACTATTTCGGCACCGCTATCGATATCGACGACACCAAACAGCTTCGAGAGGAGTTGCGCGAGAGCGAAGTGCGCTTCAATACCCTGGCAAATGCCATTCCGCAGATTGTTTGGACGGCGCAACCGGGAGGGCGGATCGATTTCTTTAACGATCGCTGGCTCGAATATACCGGATTGACGACGGAGCAAAGCGAAAATGACGGCTGGCAGCTCCTCATTCATCCTGATGATCTAGATGAGTATATGAGTGGTTGGAAACACGCGCTCATGACCGGTGACTCTTTTGAAACGGAATTCCGCCTCAAACGAGCCCTGTTCGGCACGAACAAGCGCGGCAATCTGGCATATCGCTGGCATCTCTGCAGAGCGGTGGCGTTGCGCGACAGCCATGGGCAAATCATAAAATGGTTTGCCTCATGGACTGAGATCGAAGACCAAAAGCGCTCTTAAACGTTGCCGTGAGCGCGGGGCTTAGCCGGCGCCGCTACGGTCGACGTCTGTTGAACTGACGCAGACGAATCGTCTTCGCTATTTACTGATGCCACCTGGTGGCTGAACATACAATAGACTGTGCCGAAACTAACAGCGGTCACTGCTGCCAGGACAAGAACGATTGGGGCCAGTCCGACTGACTTTTCACCGTGATAGTAACCTTTTCGCATGGGTAAAACTCCCCCAGTTCGCACTGTACGCAGGCGGCCGTTGCGTACATATAGGGCAATGCGCAGTGATTTCGGCCGCTATTCAAATAGACTTTCTGCTTACCCGAATGTTTCCGCCGGAGCCCTAATGAGCGAAAATTTGTTTGATTATGTGCTCTTGGTTTCCGGCGTATTGCCCGATCTCATAAATTGGTGCGTATTTCCCCCGCCTCATGCGTACTTACACTACTGACTGATCCAACGGCAGTGCTTACTATTGGGCTAATCACTTAACCGAGGCAACTCGGGGGATTAACCGCGCATGACTAAAGATTTTCTGGAAGCTCCCAGTTGGGGAGCCAATACCGGCCTGGGCAATAGCGCTTTCGAACTCGGTGCGGCCGAGCCTGGTGCTGTAGCTTCGCACGGCTTTCTTGCCGAGTTGAACTCCATTCGCGACGTGCAGCGAACAACTCAATACCTGGCGCTCAACGTCAATCCGGACGTCCTCACCACAACCGCCGGAGGCGGCGGTGGCGGGAGCAGCGGCGGCAGCAGCGCACTGGGCGACTTCATGGGCTATTTCGGTGATATTACATATATTGGATTAGCCGCAGGCGCATTTGGTCACGATGATCCTTTGCATATGCAAGACCGCGCCATGCGTTGGTTCGAGGAGAAAATCCGTCACAAGCATGCAAGCGATAATCCGCAGGCATGGGTGTCGATGGCTGACGCGTTGATGACTCAGTCGCACCTGGTCGATGAAGGGGCCAAAGTCAAACCTCTCAAGCTTGGCGCGCTCAACAACGAGATCAAGCAAGAGCAGAAGACCCCCGCCGCCGGTCATGAAGCCGTGGCTGCCAAAGACGCAATGGCTAATCTAAAGACGCATGATGACTATGTTCTTGCTGCTACCTGTCTCTATCTCGAAGCGATTGCCAAAGCCGATCAACGAGCGCAAAAAGAAGCGAAAGATCATAAAGTCGAGAACAGAGCTCTCGGTCGCATGAAGTGGAATACCGGCGAAACCGACCTGACCGATGCCGTGCAGACTGACAACAACTCGATCTCGCCTGTGGCGCTCGAACTCGGATCTCCGGTAGCATACAGACTGGAAGCGGCCCGTTTTCTGGAGCGCAACGGCAAGAACTCCACCACGGTGCAGTACGCCGACCTGGTGACCAAGCTGCGCGCCGATGCACAGAAGATCTTCGATGATCCCACCGCGCTCTCCGATCGAGTACACCGTGAATTGTTGGATAAATACGCCAGCGAACTGAAGGACAATCCGTCAAAATAGTTCTTTCAGCGTGCTTTCTCGCCTGTGAGCACAAGATTGGACATATCGACCACGCCACTGCATGTGGTGGCTTCGCCCTGACAGCAAGAGGCAGTCGAGCAGTTTTCAGCTGATACTGCAGGCGGTGCGATAACGTTGGTGCAGCTGCGCTCCGTCACCAGGCAGCCTACTCGATGCGGATCGAGAACGAGATGTCCGGAAAATGGTGCGCAGGCATCGTCACGCCCGCAGCATGCGCCATTGCAAAGGACCATCGGACAGAGATCCGGGCAGGCGTACTGATCTAATTTTTTTTGAAACCATTGCGAGGCGGGCGCGCTGGAAAGAAGTGAGTTGGCGGGCCTGGCGATGCGAGTGCTCGCCTCTTGTGCGGCGACAGCCGGCGCCAGAGCAACGACACAAAACAGTGCCGCCAGCGCCGCGCGCTGCCTTCGTTCGATCACTAGAAGCCACCCATCAGGCGGCAGATCGGGCAGTGCAATCCGGGAGCCGCCATCAAACCGGCGTTCAGTCCCGCACCGATTACACCTTTGATAAACCCTTTGCCTCTGGGCGTGATGCCGACGACAGGCGGATACGGCGTGCCGACAGTACCTATGGCGGGGGGCGGTGGCACCGAGGGCAAAATCGGTGTGCCGAACCGCGGCGTCGCTCCCACCAATGGAGGAGTGTTGTCGGTGTTGACCATGGCATTGCCAATTAACGGACCCTTACCGGTAACTCTTACGGGCTTTTTTACGAGCTGATCCTGTACCGATACGACAGCCTGTGTGATTTCGTTGTCCGAAGGATTGAGCGTTTGCGCTTTTTTGTACTGGTCCAGCGCCCCTGAGAGATCACCGCGTCGCTCTGCCAGAGCACCTAAATTGAAGTATGCGTCGACGTTATTCGGGTCACGCATCAGAACTTGTTGAAACAGACTTTCTGCCTGAACGGTATCGCCTTTGGCAAACTTTTGCGCACCCAGTTGCAGCAGCTGCTTCGTCGTCATACCGTTGGGAGCGGTCGAGTTCGATGCCGTGGCAGGGGGAGCAACGGGCGCGCTCGCTGTTGCTTGAAGCTCCGGCGCCGGTGTGCTGTTCGTGCTCGCACCAGGCGGAGCAACGGTACTCTGTGGCGCCTCGCTCGCCACCGAAGGTTTCACCCCATAATCTGGGGCGGCGAATTTCGAGCCCTTGATGCCGAGTGCCTCGTGGATTTTCTGCAAGCGCTTGTCGAGCGGTCCTTTCGAGGTCTTGCCGAAGATGCCGCGCTCTAAATTCGAGACGCGTTCTTCTGCCGGTCCCTCCGGCATGCTCTGTCCTTTGAGGACTGATTCGCAGTGCGAAATGTCCGCCGCCATGCCGCCATCTTGCGCCCAGGTGGGGACCATCGGCGGGAACAATATGCCGATCACCGCGGTCACCAAGCTGAGCCTGATGCAGAAAGTGGAAGCGGCTCGGCTCATCGTGAGCTCCTTTTGTCTATCAGGCAAGGCGGAAGTCTTTGCAAGCTCCTGGTTGCCATTATGGATCAATAAACCCATTTTCAGCCAACTTCTATCGTCCGCCTCTTGGGCATGCTTTCTTTGCTCGCCAAACTATGGTATTCAATCAACCGTTTCTAACGGAAAGACAGAAAGGTGAATTTTATGATTAACAAGAGAATTTCAGTGGCGCTCCTCACTGCAGCTCTCGCCGTTGGTGTGTTGGTCCCGAATGCGGCGTTAGCCAAGTTGACAATCAGTCAGCGCATCAACGTTGAAAACGGGCGCATCCGAAAGTTCGAAAAGTCAGGTGAGCTGACCAAGAAAGAAGCTGATGGCTTGCGCGATGATATGGCCGATATCGACAGCAAAATCGCCAAATCAAAAGCGAAAAACGGCGGCAAACTGAGCTACAAAGATCAGGGCAAAATCGACGAATCGTTGAACAAAGTTACCCTGAAGATTACGAAGCTGCAGTTGGCAAAACAGACGACGTCGAAATAACTATCCGTCTACCAGCTGCCACCGCCGCCGCCACCAAATCCGCCACCGCTGAAGCCGCCTCCGCCAAAACCGGAGAATCCGCCGCCAGCGCCTCCGCCCCAGCCGCCGCCACTGCTGCCCGACCAGCCTGACGACACCGGCACGGGTGGTGTGCTGAGCGTGTTGCCGATGGAGTGCATGCCGCGGAAAAGGCTGTCGTAAAAGAAGAAGGAGTCCCAGCCGCTGCTTGTGTCGTACGGCTGATACCAGTCCGGCGGTTGGGCGAGCAGATCTTTGAACGCCACTGCCCATTTATCAGCGCATCCCAAAACCATTGCGTAAGGCAGAAGACGTCCGAATATTGTCGGATCTTCGCTGGCCAGGACTCGCAATCTGTCCTTCTCTGCCGCTTTGACAAACCGTTTGAAAGCGAGACATTTGCGCATCGCTTCGGAGCCTTTTTTTGTTTTTACCGGCATCGCGTTAGAAGATAACGCCACAATCACACCGGAGAAAAACATGCCGACGGCAGAGGCTCGATTGTCGTCACCCATCAGCATCGCCGCCAGCAATCCCACAATGAGAATCACTACACCCAGACCGACGAACGCCGTTCGATCTATGTTGGGATCGCGGGCGAAGTATTTGTTCGAGAGCAAAGCGTCATAGATCGCTTGACGCACGTCCTCGACATAGGGATAGAATTTACCCTTCAAGCTCGAGAGCGTCACCTGCTTCGTTTCGTAGCCGAACATCGCATTGAGGAATTGCGATTCGAACGGCTTTAACGGCGGGGCGTCTGCAGGCGGGACCAGTTTGTCGAAGACATAGTCCTTGTTGGACATCATCAGGATTCCTGTGTACGGAATCTGTTTGATCTTCAAATATCCGCGCGCTGCCAGATCGATTGCTGTAGATGTGATGTCCGGCATGTCGACACGCTCATCGATGAGGGTGCCGACTTCAGCTGGACTGAGCTCCGTGGGAGGCTCCCACTCGACGCTGATCGGTTTGTCGCTGTCGGGATCTTTACCGTAAAAAAGCCAATAATAGTAGAGAGCGACTGATGTAGCGAACGGCAAAAGAAGTGCCGGGTACCAGTCCATGAGAAAGTCGCCCAGTCTATCTGCGGCGGTAGGTAGACTGACCGCGTTTTTAGGCAAGCCGACAACAACCGTCAACCCCTCGCCCGGGTGCAGGTTTGTTGCGGTGAAAGTGACTTCGTTAGAAGCAATCTTTTGATGTGCGTTTGCGGTTGAACCGATCTCGCCGCGGTAAGATGTCGCCCTCGCTCCTTGAGTAGTCACTCCGGGAGGAGGATAGACGCGGGCGACGGCTGAGTTGATGGTGAACGGCCATTCGTCGCCTGTGACGTTCCAATATACTTCGGCCGCGTCGTTGAAGTAATTGACGGCGCGATCTACTTTATAGTGAATTTTGTAGGTGTGCACGCCGGTGAGAAGTGTATTGGCGCTGCCAATCTTCAACTGGAAATGACCTCCTGACGAAGACTCGGTAAAGTGCAATGCGTTGTTGCTTCCGTCAGTGACGTCGAGAAGCTTGATGGGAGTGTTGTAGACGCCAAAACTTCTGTGATAGACGTCCGGGATGAAGCGGTATATTCCATGTTTGCGAGCGGCTCCGAAGTCGATAGTGATTGTTTCATTAACGTCCAAGATGCCTTTTGGGGAGACATGGATGTCGCTGACGAAAGAGTCGACTGTATCTGCGTGCGCCGCGCAGACCGTGAAAACACAGGCGAGCAGAGAAAGAACTAACCTGCTGACTAATTGTTTTGTAGACATAAGGGAGTGAGCCTGAAGAAAAGAGTACTCTGCCTAACAGTATAGCTGGCTCAGGTATAATCGAATCGTGTTTCGGAGGTTTTACCAATGACATTGTGGGCGGTATTAATCGTTCTCGGCTTGTTTGGCGTCTGGATGATCGGTTCGTATAACCGGCTCGTAGTTATGCGGCAAAACGTGCGCGAAAGTTGGTCTGCGATCGATACCGAACTGCGGCGTCGCTATGATCTGATTCCCAATCTGGTAGAGACCGTCAAGGGGTATGCTTCGCACGAGCACGACACTCTGGAAGACGTAATCAAAGCTCGCAATTCAGCGATATCGACAGCGGCTACTCCCGAAGCGCAAGCCGGGGCCCAAAACATGATTACAGGCGCCCTGACTAAACTGATGGCGTTGAGCGAGGCTTATCCACAGTTGAAGGCGAACGAAAATTTCACCTCCTTGCAAAAAGAGTTGGGCGACACGGAAACACGCATCTCGCAGGCGCGCCGCTTCTACAACGCCAATGTAAAAGAGTTCAACAGCATGACTGAGCAGTTTCCCACTGTGCTCGTGGCGAATACGTTCGGATTTCATCCACAAACTTATTTCGGTATCGACAATGCCGATGCTTACGAGCCGGTAGCAGTCAAATTCGCCAGCGGCAAGCCGGAAGAAAAACCACAAACGATCAAGTTGAATTCGACGATCGAAGAGAAAGAGAAAGCATAAAAAGGTTGAAGTGCACGGCTTCCGGCCCGTGCACTTCGGTGTTCTCCTTTCTATTGATTTAGAGGCTGCTTAGTAAACTGGTAATCGGGCTGAGCGCTTGTTGTGCGATGCTGCCCACATCTTGAGTCACGTTTTCAGCGCTCTGAATCACTCCTCCCACATTGCCGGTAGCTAAGCTCATGGCGCCGTTGGTAAGATCTCCTCCGAGCTGTCCGGTGCTCGTGGCCAGGCTTTGATCCGAACTGCCGGAACTGCCGGAGCTAGAACCGCCGTCAATTGCGTTCAGAAAACCGTTGATGGCGTCAGTGATCGGATTGCCTGAGCTGCTGCTTGTCGTCGATCCGTCGGAAGTTGTACCCGTCCCCGTGTCTGAGGACGTGGAGCCGGATGAACCTGAGGAGCCACCTTCAAGCGCTTGAATCAGGTTTTGGAAGAACTGCTCGACATCTTGAATGACGTTATTGCCACTGTTGCTGTCGCTGCCACCACTATTGGTGCCAGTCGAGCTTTGAGTGCTGTCTCCACCATTGGTGCCGCTCGAACTTTGCGTATTGTCTCCACTACCGCCGCCTGACGCGTTTTGTTCGCAGTGGTGATGTTTTTGATTTTGCTGGTTTTGCTGATTCTGCTGTTCGAGCTGCTGGTTCTGCTGTTGAAGCGTTTGATTTTGCTGCTCCAGCTGTTGATTCTGCTGTTGGGTCGTCTGATTTTGCGTTTCTAACTGTTGATTCTGCTGTTGCAGCGTTTGATTTTGCGTTTCCAACTGTTGATTCTGCTGTTGGGTCGTCTGATTTTGCGTTTCCAACTGCTGATTCTGTTGTTGAATCGTTTGATTCTGCTGCTCAAGCTGCTGCATTGTTTGCTGGTCTTGCTGGTCTGTTTTCGTCAGCTGCTGCACGTTCTGTGTCAGCGTGGAAACTTCGTTGCTGGTCTGTTGATCTGTTTTTTCCAGCTGAGAGATCTCCTGATTCTGTTGATTCACTTCGGTTTGCAGCTGCTGAAGTTGTGTGTTGTTGCAGTCAGGGTTCGGTTGCGGTTGTGGTTTGGGGCAATCGCTGCTCGACGTAGAGGAGCCGCTGTCGCTGGAAGATGAACTCGATCCGCTATCGCTTGATGATGAAGTGGTGGTGCCGGAATCGCTTGCAGTGCTACCGGACTTGTTATCGCCGGAAGAAGAAGTTGTTGTTTTGCAGTCGCCGGACGTAGAACTGGAGCTAGTATCGCTGGAGGACGATTTTGAACCTGAGCCGCTGTCGCTAGTGGAAGAACTCTTGCCGCCATCGCTCGAAGCAGAGCTGGATGAACTGCTGTCGCTCGAAGAGCCGGTGCACGACTCCTTAGGAGATGTAGATACTGAGCCACTTACTCCATCGGTATCTGAATGGAAGACTTCCGGCGAGAAGTTCATCGTACCGTTTTGATTTACAGCTTTGGTCGTGGGTGTGCTTGTTTTATCAGAAACGCCCCCTTGGTTTTGCGTGGCTAAGTCGGGATTGGTTTGTTTTGGGCTATTAACTTGTTGTTGGACCTTGTCTGTTACGTTTGCTTCAGTGCTTACACCCATGATAAACCTCCATAACGCGCGGCTCTTGCAGCAGCGCGCGTGTGTGTCTGCGTCTGCGGGATAGGGGAGTTAGGTTTGTGGTAATTGAGAAACCCAATGAAAGATTGGGCTGAGCAATGAACGCAGGTTATGCGAAATGTGTGAGCGATTGGTGAGCCGTGCCGCGCGGCGTCTGCCGACCACTGACAGCTTAGTTCACTTACCTGACTAACGATCACTACCTGTGTTATAAAGGGCGCATCGCCGTGGATATTTCGGTCTACTATGGACATTCCCAGGCTCGTAGTTGCGTTTATGTTGGTGTGCAGCACTTTTAGCGGCACACTGGCGTACGGCTCCGCCGTAGACGGAAAAGACTGGCCGAGCGCAGAAAACTCAGGCGCTGGCGCATCTGCAACGCCTGATGATTCGGACTCGCGCGTAGCAGCGACGATCCCCACGCAAAAGAACAGTTCGCCCGACGATCTGCTCGACGGCATAGATCTCGATTCATGGAAAAAGCTTTACTCAGTCGCACGCGATGAGTTTGAAAATCGCCGCTACGAAGACGCCGAAAAGTCGCTGCTGGGCGCGATCAAAGCAGCCAAACACGGCGGAAATGCAGAGCGCAAATTGATCGATTCTCGCAACACTCTGGCAGATCTCTATTACGCCAACGATAAAATCGAAGAAGCTGAAAAACTTTACTTATGGTGCGTAGCTGCTGCGCGTCATGAAGATGGCGCCGAATCTGAAGCAGAGGCGCATGCGGAGCATGGCCTCGCCAGTGTTTATCTGATCAAGGGACGTTACTCCGAAGCGCACGAGCTTTGCAAGAATGCAGTCAAGACACGTTCAAAGCTGCTCGGCAAGCACAGTCGCGAATACGGCCAAAGTCTGATCTTGATGGGTTGTATTCTCTCGCGAGAAGGTTTTGTCGATGAACCGGCGAAGTTCTTCTCGGCCGGATTATCCGTGTTGTCCGAGTCCCCGGGAGTGAGGCAGCTAGATCTGGCAGATGCGTTGCGCCTGACTGCCATATATAAAGATCGCATGGGCGAGAAAGGCGATGGTCAACCGCTGTTTCAGCAGAGCTACGCCATCAAAGACAAAAGCGTCGACTTCGACCAAACCGCCAAAGTGAAAGGGAGGGTGCGGTTTCAGTGGGAAGACGGCTCGCCCAGATCGCAGGAGATTCCAGATCCCGAGGTTCCACTGCGGTATTTCTGCAGCAATAACGTTCGCGTTGCTTGCACAGTGATCGATCTGTGGGAACTATTCGGTGTTCTCATCTCCGTCACCAACGTCGGTGATAGGCGCCAGGACATCGGATTAGGCAAAGTGCAGTTCGTGCGCACCAGCGGAGACCCTCTCGATCCTAAGGCAGAACCTTTAGAGCTGATAGACCCCACCCATATAGATCGCGTGCGGCGCGAAATCGATATCTGGCGTTTGACCTCGAATAAGCCCTGGCTCGCCAACATGCAGAAGACGAGAAACATTCGCGGATTGGTGCCTGCACACGGACATGATCTTTTCCGCGGTCCCAATATTTTTGGTGTTTACGGAGAGTGGGGTGCTTCCGCCCGTGTACTGCCTGAGAAGTTTGCCTTGGAGCCGTCGCCGGAGAATGTAGAAGAGCAAGCAAAAGTTATCGTCGATCCAGGCATGGTGCACACCAACGACAACAGAATTCTCGGCTTGATTCCAGTGTCACTCGAGCCGTTCGAGTCCCGTACGGGAGAGCTGTTTTACATGAACCCGCGTTGCGAGCACGTCCTGCTGCGTGTTTACGTGGGCAACACGGTGTTCGAGTTTCCTTTCAAGACACCCAAACATCGTACCGCCACTTGAGCACCACAGCTGGTGTTACGGCGTGTCCCAGCCGAGCTCGTCGATTGCTTCTTCGAAAGTCATACGGCTGCGCTGGCAGTAGTTGAGCACGACCATGACTTGCTCGAGTTTTAAACGATCTTCTTTCAACAGCTGTCTGCAAGTTGTTGCTGCTTCGAATGTTTTGAGATCGAGTTTTCCTGCTGCCACCAGAATCTTCGAGATGTTGCCTCCATGCCGTTGTTTAACGGCACGAGCCGCCATCACGTCTTTGGCACTAATCAGTCCACCTTCTTTGAGCAGGTCGATCGTCTGTTCTGCTTCGCGTTCTTTCTTAGCCTCTGGTTTTTCTTCTGCGCCAAAATGCTCTTTGATGAATGCTGTCAGGGCATCTTCTTTCGTCATTGCGCCGGAGCGCACGACGCTTTGCAGACTGAGCGCTGCCTTCAATGTTGCGGCACCGATCAAACCGGCTTCCACAAGAATCGTGCCGAGAGGAGGCGCCACTGTGACCGCATCTTTCGGATCAACGGGAACCGCTGCGGTAGTGAAAAAACTCGGATCGAACGAGCCGCCGCGTTCGTGCGCGCGGCGCACTGCCTCGGCAGCCTGAGATGTCTTGATCATGCCGGTCTTCACCATCTCCTGCAGTCGCAACGCCGCCATCAATGTACTTTCCGGAATCAGACCTGCTTCTGTGAGGATGCTGCCCAACATCAGATTGGTTCCCTTGCGCAAAAGCTCAGGGTCCATTTGTGCCATAGGCTCGTACGACGCCGGCGCAGAGGGAGCACCGCCTTGCACCGGCACGGATTGAGCACGATACATGTTCGGGTCGACAGGCTGTGGATAACCAGGCATGTAGCCGCCGGGAGGTGGATAGCCAGGATAACCGTATGGAGGATATGGCGGCGGATACGGGTATCCTGGCGGATAGGCGCCGTAAGGAGGAGCGGGATAGCCGGGCGGATACGGATAGCCGGGTTGAGGCGGCGGATAGATAGGATCGGGTGCCGGAGCTACCGGCTGGGGCGGCTCTGGTGCTGGAGCTTCTTTTGCAACAGTTGGAGTTACTGGTGTGATCACTGGCGATGGATATGCAGGCAGTTGGACGTTCGGTCCTGTGTTGCCGTTGAACTCCGCACCACCGGAGAAAAACGCCGGACCCTGATCGGGGCGTGGCACCAAGTCACGTTGATCGGTGGCAAAAACCTCTTCGCCCTGAGCACCTTCTCCATCTCCGCCTGCCTGATTGGAATCGGATTTCCAAATGTCTGCGTCTCCGCCTTCGGATCTCCAAACGCCTGTTTCGCCGGGCAAAGATAAATGCAAGACATCATTCATCAGGTGGATATCGCTAAACGGCGAACTCCACACTACTCGCGACTGATTGCCTTCACCCTCATAAAGGGTCCAGACAGGCTCCTTACCGCCGGTTTCGATCTTGACGGTCAAACTGTAAAAGGTGTTTGTTTTCTCGGATTTGAAGGGCTGTTCGACAAGGCAACCTTTTGATTTGTTGCCGGCGATGAGAAGGTTTTTGCAGTCGTTCAACGACGGCATCGCCGACAGAGAATCGAGCTTGATGTATTTCTTCGGTTTATACATATTGCCTTGCGGGCCCGGTCCTGCCGTCTGCTCTCCTAGTATCTACCCATGAGAACATTGACGGCACCAGATATAAAGCTCTGATGCCGAAAAAGTTTTCTACTGAAATCCCAACGGCTGGCTGCTTGGCCTCGCCTCAGGTCGATTACCACCAGCGACGACCACCGCCCATAGAGTAGCCATAACCACCCTGGAAGCCGTATCCGCCCACGCTGTTGTAAGTGCCGTCGGTGGGTGGTCTGCCCCAAGAGGCAGCTCCCATCTCACTTTGCAATTCATTGAACATGTTGACGCGCATCATCTGATTGAATTTATCATCCTCAGCGAGGCGCTCCTGGTTTTGCTTCATGTCCTGGATGTCGGATCCCATATTGGAGAACGCTGCGCTGCGCTGACCCTGGAGGTTGACGATTGCTTGATCGAGCTGCTTGATATGCGCTCTCTCTTCATCTTTCACCTTGTCGTCTTTAGCCAACCAATCCTGCAGAGCGTACAGCTGTTTTTCCTGGGCAGCTTCGAGCGCAGGCGAACCGTGTGCATTGCGGATCTTTTTCAACTGTGTGATCCGCTCTTCGGCATACAGACGAAACGATTGATCTTTCGCGTCATCTGCTGCAACGTCAGCCTTGTAGGTCGCATCTGCTTGCTTTTCTTGATGCAAACGGCTGTTGTCCAGCTGCATCATCTGTCCTTCGTCATTAAAAATCTGCTGGCCACCTTGGGCAAATGCAGACGGCATAGCAAGAACCGTCATTGCCATTGCCAGCAATAAATTACTGCTATTTTTCCGCATCTATCTGCCTCCAATATTTTCGCCGAGCCGTTACTCGATAGTCATACCCAGATAGTCAACTCATTTAAGCGGGAGGCGCACGCGGGCAATATTTATCATATTAACTTTGCTATCTTAAGTCTTGATTGGAAATGAGAAGGCACAGGAAACAAAGAGCATGGTCGATATCAACAACAGGTACACCGTTGTCCAGACGATTGAGGACTTTACGCAACGTTTGCAGGCGGGTTCTTTGAGAAATTGTGTAGTTCAAGGAATCGATGTCTCACTCATGTGTGTTAATTGGGAAACAGTCGACACTGAAAATGCATTTTTTCTTGGATGCACGTTCGCCGGTATAGATGAAGAGATCAAATTGCGCCGCAAAGGTGCGCACTTCTTCGCCGCTTTCAGCGGTTTGCCGTACAACCCTTATCGCACGTCGCTCTACACTCCGGCTGAGTTGATGCTGGGCTACGAGCACGGAGGCGATATATACAGCAGCCTCGATGCCAAAATTTATCGTCACTTTCAAGATCACGGCGGTCACGATGCGGATATCGTCGAAGCGCTCGTGCAGCGTATACACGATTACTCGATGGACGCGGCGATGAAACGCCTGCTGAAAACCGATCCTGTCACAGGACTGCCGGCGCGAAAAGCGGTGGGCTTCATGGGTGGACACGTTACTCGCAGAGACGATCCGCACTATCGAAAAACCGCTGTTCTAGCGCGGTTGTGCACACGAGCAGGATATTTCGCAGTCAGTGGCGGCGGTCCCGGTATCATGGAAGCGGCGAACCTTGGCGCCTACCTTGCCACCGCAGATGATACTGCGATCGATCGTGCCATCGAGATTCTCGCTGCAGTGCCCAACTTCGCGCTGCCTAATGGAACTATCAATCCCGGGTACGTTGGTCAGGCGCTGAAGGTGCTCAAACAGTACGAGAAAGGCGCAGAGAGTCTGGCGGTGCCAACCTGGTTTTACGGGCATGAACCGGTGAATATGTTTGCCAGTCATGTGGGCAAGTACTTCTCTAACAGTATTCGTGAAGACGGTCTGCTCGCTATCTCTACTTACGGTGTCGTGTTCTCGCCCGGGAGCGCTGCCACCATCGAAGAAGTTTTCATCAACGCGGCGCAAAATCACTACGCTGTATTCAACTTCTGCAGCCCGATGATGTTTCTCGGCACGACGCATTATCTCCAATCGCAAGTCTACTCATGCCTGGCGCAACAAGCAGTCGGTCATGAATACGCGAAGATGATCATGATCTCCGACGAACCGGAAGAGGTTCTTCGCTTCTTGCAAAAGAATCCGCCCATCAACCTCGGCTATCACGATCCGGGTGTCACGGCGTGATGTTTGGGATCTATACGGTACTCTGCAATTGGAATATTGAATTAGCCGTTTCTGCTAGCCGCGAAGAAATAGAGCGCTGCAATTATTACGGTTACGAATAGAAACACGCCGGCTAGTGTGGTGCCGAAGTCAAACAGCTCTCGTGGGGTGGGGGGCGTTGAGAATAGAGGACACCATGCAAAGACAATCATGACCAAGCCTCGCTCTCATTTTTTAGATCTCGACGTGATACTTGTACGTTTCTTGTTCCATTCTCTGGATGCTGTTGCCATTGTTTTGATTGTCTGGCGCGCCTACAAGCTTTTGTTCCAACTGCTCTTTTAACTCTAACGGCAGCACGACATAGTTGATGTCGATCGATTTGATGCGGATACCCCAATGTCTAGTGCGCTTTTCCAGGTCTGCTTTCAAGCTGCGAGTGATCGTGCGTTGGTCGTGAATAAGTTCTTTGGCGCTGTGCTTGTTCAGCACTGAGAGCAAAACGGCTTGAGCTGTTTCAACGGTCGCTTTTGTGGGATCATCGATGCGTGTGAGCGCGCGCAGCGGATCGTGGAGTTGCATCATAACTAAAGCCGCGACTTTGAACAGCTGATCATCCTGCGTCAAAATTTCCATTTCGGAAATTTTTAGCACCATGATGCGCGTATCGACCATGTGTCCGCGATCGATGATCGGCACGATCATTTGCAGCCCCGGTCCTCTGCATGCGAGCACTTTTCCGAACCGAAACACTACGAGCTTGTTATTCTCTCTGACTATTTTGATTCCCGATAGCAGGATCACAAATGTGAGGACAAGGATTCCACCCAGAATTTCCACTTCTGAACTCCTGTCGGCTCATTGGTTTCATTCTAACGGTTTTAATAAATCGGTGCTCGAAGATGAGAAAGCGGCTGCGCAACTGCCCGCTGTGGGAAATCTGTGTCACACTAGTAAAACTGCCTGGAGGACTGCTCATGTTGAGAAGAGTGGCAATCACCGGAATGTCTGTGGCTTTAGTCGCACAATTTGTTCTTCCCATGTCGGCAAATGCAGACACTCGAAAGGTAGATGTTCACAGAGCGCTGGCAGAGATTTATGAGCGTATGGGTCAGGCTCCGCAAGCGATGGAACAGTACGCCGCGCTCGGGATGCTGTGTCCGCAGGATTCTGATGTGCAAGTGCGGTTTGGAATGCTCCTGGCGCGTCAGAAGGAGTTTAGACTAGCTGTGCAGCACTTCCGCAGAGCAGTGGATCTTGCACCCACACAGGAGAACTACAAGCATCTGGGCGATGGCTTGATGTGGAATAAAGATTACAAAGGCGCTGAAGAGGCTTACGAAAGGGGTGGGATGGATCCTCTGCACAAGAACATTTTGCCTGCGCAGCTCCTCAAAAACGAAGGACGCTCGCGGGAGTGAACGGTGTTTAAAAAACTCAGCATAGTTTCTCTAAGCATGTTGGCTGGAGTCTTTAGCTTGGCTTTCGGCATGGCTTACGGCTTCCATCTTGATCGCTTGTGCGGGGGCAAATGTTCCGAATTGCTTTACGGCGCGTTGGACTGCACTCTCGGAGCTCTGCTGGGCATCGGCTTATTTGGGGCTTTCAGTCTACCATTCGTCCTGCCGGGACTTCTCTTCGTCACCGTTTTGAGTTGTGTATTTATTGTTCGCAGTGCCCGGTAGTCAGCTGCGAACATTTGACTTGCAGTGTTGTCGAAAACGGCGTTATGGTTTTCGGGTCGCTCGAACGGGCGCCTGCAAGGCGCCCCTACGGTGGATGGGCGCGCTTACGTGAGAGCGAAGTGATCATTTCGACAGGAGAGCTTCAGTTTAGTGGCTAACGACGTGTTCTGAAGTCGCGCTTTCTAAGCCGCAGTAGCGGCAGATGTAGGTGCCGGAATGCCAGAACATGGAGTGTCCGTTTTGCGAGCAATAAGTCTCGTGCCGTTGAGAGAGCAGGATACCTATTTGTTCGACAAGGTCGGACCATGTCTTTCTTGCGGCTCGGACAAAGGAAAAGCGCAAAGTTTCTTGTTGTTGCGCCTGCGAGCGAAGCTTTCTGATTTGGGTGGCCGTCAATCGCTTGACGTGCGCGCTGTCTTCCAGAGAGCCGAGCTGGGCTGACGACCGAAGCTGAATGCTATCGAGGTCTTTCACGAGACTAACCTTTGAGAACCAACGCAACATAATTTAAATTGATCTCAGCAAAAAACTCAAGCAGATTTAAGATGATAGCTTTTCGACTAAATGGGAATTTCCCTAACCGTGCCGCAAAGCTCCAACCTGTCCGGGTTTCTGGAATCAGAGAAAATCACGAACTAATGACAACTGTCGACAGAAAAAAGTTGGTGGAGCGAACGAAGCGAGTTGTCATTAAGCTCGGCACCGCGGTTTTGATGCAAGACGATCAGTCAGGAATTGCGCTCAGTCGCTTCTATTCGTTCGTAGAGTCGATCGCAGCGTTGAAGCAGCAGGGCAAACAGGTATTGCTCGTCACATCGGGTGCGGTCGGGCTCGGCGCAAAACGGCTTGGGCTGGGGAAAAAGCCGAAGTTGTTGCCGCAGAAGCAAGCATGCGCGGCCGTGGGACAGGGACACTTGATGGCGATGTATGCCGATGCCTTCGCGCGTTTTGACATAATCACCGCGCAGATTCTCGTCACAGAAGAAGATTTTTCCAACCGCCAGCGCTATCTCAACTTGCGCAGCTGCATCGCCGAATTGCTGGAGCATGGCGTGCTGCCGATATTCAATGAGAATGACGCCGTTTCTACCGCGGAGTTGGAAGCGCTCAAATCGGACGCGAGCGTGAAGGTAAATTTCGGCGATAACGACAAGCTTTCCGCCCTGGTGGCGAATAAAACAGAAGCGGATTTGCTCGTTATTCTCACCGACGTTTCCGGTCTGTATACTGGCGACCCACGCTCAGACGAGCAAGCGGAGCTGATTTCGATCGTTGAACAGATATCGCCGGAAATCGAACGATTGGCTGATGGTGGCAAGGGTGAAACCGCCGGAGTCGGGCGCGGAGGCATGAAGACCAAGTTATCTGCGGCGAAAGTGGCGACGCAGTCAGGATGTGCTGCCATCATTGCCGGTGGCAAAATTCCCGGCGTCATCGACAAAGTCTTTCACGGTGAAGAGGTGGGAACATTGTTTCTCCCTGGCACAACGCCGAAAGGCAAGCAGAGATGGATCGCATTCGCCACTACTGTACGCGCATCGGTCGCTATCAATGAGGGCGCCAGAAATGCGCTCGTCGCGAAGAAAGCAAGCCTGCTGCCGGCTGGTGTTACTGAGGTGAAGGGAATGTTCGATAGAGGCGATGTGGTCAGCATTATCGATGCTGACGGTCGCGAATTCGCCCGTGGCATCGTCAACTACTCGAGTGATGAAGCGAAGAAAATTTCCGGTCTACACTCCGCAGCAATCGGCGAGCACGTGGAACAAAGAAACTACGATGCGCTTATCACGCGCGATAACATTGCATTTCTCGAAGGTCAATGAGCACAACAAGCGACACAATGGATACTGCGGCTGCGAACGAAGCGGTCATTCGCGCCGTTGAAAAGGGCAAAGCCGCGTCGGCAACCTTAGCGGCGTTGCCTCACGAGCAGCGCAATCGCGCGCTGAGAAATGCCGCCGAACACCTCGCAGCACGAGAGAGCGCCATTATCGAGGCGAATGAAGGTGACCTGGCGCAAGCGGAAAAGCAGGTAAAAGAGGGGACACTGAATCATTCACTGTTGCACCGGCTAAAACTGAATTCGTCCAAACTTCGCGATGTGATCGTGGGAATCACTCAGGTGACGGAGCAGCAGGATCCACTCTCGCGCGTGACTCTCTCTCGGGAGCTCGACGAGGGTTTAGCGCTCTACCGGGTTAGTTGCCCGATCGGTTTGATCGCTGTTATTTTCGAATCGCGACCGGATGCGTTGCCTCAGATTACAAGTTTGTGTTTGAAGAGCGGCAATGGTGTCATTCTAAAAGGCGGTAGCGAAGCCCGTCTTACTAATCGCGTTCTCTTCGATTGCTTTCGTGCCGGAATGCACAAAGCCGGATTACCAACCGATGCAATTGCTTTAGTTGAGACACGAGAGGCGATCAAAGTTCTGCTCGATGCCGATCAGCTGATCGATCTTGTCGTTCCACGCGGTTCTAATCAGCTTGTCAGCTACATTCAAGCGAATACACGCATTCCGGTTCTTGGACACGCGGAAGGTATCTGTCACATGTATGTCGATCGCAAGGCGGACATCGTCATGGCTGTGAAGATCACCATTGATGCAAAAACTCAGTATCCGGCGGCGTGCAATTCAGTCGAGACGTTGCTCCTGCACGAAGGCGTGGCGCTGCCCTTTATGCAGGCACTGGCTGCCGAACTGCAGAGCACCAATCAGGCGATCAGACTTCTGTGCGACAAGCGAACAATGGCGCTCATTCCTGAAGGTTTCCCTCTCATATTGGAACCGGCAAAGGAAGAGGATTGGTCCACTGAGTATGGAGAAGAGACTCTGTCAGTGAAAACTGTCGACACCCTCTCCGACGCGATCGTCCATATAAATAAGTACGGCTCCCACCATACCGAAGCCATCATCACATCAGACCGTGGCGCCTTCGATACATTCTTTGCCCAGGTCAACTCCGCCGGCGTGTTTTGGAACGCGTCAACTCGCTTTGCCGATGGCTTTCGTTATGGCTTCGGCGCGGAAGTGGGAATAAGCACGGGCAAGTTGCACCCACGGGGTCCGGTGGGATTGGAAGGGCTCGTTACTTACAAATATAAAGTCGTGGGAAAAGGGCACATTGTTGCTGATTACGTCGGCGACGAGGCGCGGAAGTTTACCCACGTCGATATAGAAGATCATTCGGCGCAGTAAGAAAGGAAAGGCATGCTAAAAGGGAAAAAACTGGCCGTCGTCGGTGTCGGCAAGCTCGGCGAAGCGCTCATCTCGGGGATGCTAAAACAGGGCGATCTAAAAACATCTGATATCGCCGGTAGTGTCGGACATGCAGAGTCTATCGAACGAGTGCGCGAGCGGCTCAAAATCGATGTTTTGCTCGATAACAAGAAATTAGTCGAGGGACGAGATCTGATCATTCTGGCGGTAAAGCCGCAGAACATGGACAAGGTCGTTAAAGAGATCGCGCCCATCTTGAAGCCGAATCAATTAGTGATAACGGTAGCCGCATCAGTGACAACCTCATTCGTGCAAGAGCGGCTTCCATCAGGCATACCGGTGGTTCGCGCCATGCCTAACACTCCCGCTGTGATGAATGCCGGCATGACGGGCTTGTGCGCCGGTGCGCATGTTTCAAAAGAACATGCTGAGATGGCGGAAGCCGTCTTCAAAAGCGTGGGAGAGACGGTGTTTGTCGACGAATCATTGATGGACGGTGTGACGGCGCTGTCCGCAAGTGGTCCCGCGTATTTGTATGTGGTCATTGAGTCTCTGGCTGAAGCCGGCGTCAAGCTGGGAATTTCGCGAGAAACTTCCACACTGTTGGCCGCGCAGACGATGTTCGGAGCAGCTCGCATGGTTCTCGAGTCGAAGGCACACCCGGCTCTGTTGAAAGATATGGTCACCACTCCGGCGGGTTGTACTATCGATGGTTTGATGGAGCTGGAGGAAGGAAAGCTGCGCGTGACGCTGATCAAAGCTGTGGTCAAGGCGGCCGAGCGAGCCCGAGAACTGGTTAACACCCAGAGCGGCAAATAAACGGTTTCCACCGAAGTGAAATTGTGCACCCACCTGCCTCCAGCAGGCGGTGGCTCAACTGCTGCTCGCTCGCAGAAAAATGCTCTGCCTGGGTACATAGATAGAACGAGTGGCTTATATTAACCATGCAAAAACGGGATGACATGCAACCACGACGAGGCGGAGCCGAGCCTCCCGCGACGCCTGCGCATGCGTTCGAATCGACTGTCTTTCTTAATCCCGGTCAAACTATCGAAGGGCGCTACCGTGTCGCGTCCATTTTGGGCACAGGCGGCATGGGTTGTGTCTATCGCGTCACTGACCTGAAAGATGGTCACGATTATGCGTTGAAGACGCTGAGCTCGACGCAGGTGTCACAAGTGGCGTGGCTGCGTTTGCAGAAGGAAGCGAAAGCGGCACAACTTCTCAATCATCCCACAATCATTAAGGTGCACGAGTTCGGGTTGATCGAAAATCGTCAACCGTTTTTCGTCATGGATCTTTTCCCCGGCGATACCGTGCACGACATCATCAAAGCGCACGGACCGATGCCGCTAGAACGCGCACTCGATGTGTTTATCGAAGTGTGCAACGGACTCGGTTATGCTCACGAGAAGGGTGTCATCCATCGCGATATCAAAAGCAGCAACATCATGGTGGCAACCCCCGAGCAGCACCACTCACAGTCGAAGACGTACACGCGAATAGTCGATTTCGGTATCGCCAAAGTTTTGACGGCGCAAGAAGGAGATTCTCTCAACTTAACGCGCACGGGGGAGATTTTCGGTACTCCCTTTTACATGAGTCCGGAGCAGTGTCTGGGCACCGCGCTCGATAAGCGCTCCGACATCTACTCGCTCGGATGTGTGATGTTCGAGGCCCTGACAGGTCTGCCGCCATTCATGGGCGAAACTGCATTAGCAACGATGATGAAACATCAGACTGAAAAAGCGCCGACGTTGAAGGAGGGAAGTCTAGGCAAAGAGTTTCCCGATGCACTCGAGCGCGTCATTGCGCGCATGCTGGAAAAGGATCCCAGAGCGCGCTACGCTTCGTTGTTTGATGTAGCGCAGGATCTGACAGCGATTCGAGATGGGCAGCACTCGGGTAAACATCTCTCTTCCTGGATCGGAAGATCTGATGGTTCGGCTGAGCGAAAATTAGATCTTGTGCATGTGGCGGCTATAGTCGTTCTTGCCATCGCAGCACTGATCGCAACCTTCTGGCTCGGACGGTACACCGCTCCGGTGCCTGTTGCCGCTGCACCGCCGCCGCCGCCACCGCCTCAGTCTGATTTTGGTCTGGGCACTGACTTGGAGAAAATGCTTACTCAGGACAAGTTGCCCCGAAGCTCCAGCAACTTCTCCGCTCGACTGTATCACTTTCCGAATGCACTCGGAACAATCGCTTGTGAGAGTTCGGGCACGCGAATTTATGGAATGCATGACGGACACTGGAAGCTTCTTGGCTCCAAAGGTTCGGAGTGCATCGCAGAAGGGGACATTATAATCAAAGATTTTACGCCACTAGCATTGACGTTAAACCTGGGCACCGTAGACTCCATTAGCAGTATTAATCGCTTTGTTGATGGCGAATTGTACAACTTGCGTTTTCCTCAGTGCTTCACTCTCACCGTGCAACAGCTGGGAAGCATCAACCCGCGCAACGATATTACGGCTCTTAATTTCGATTCGGATATTGAGTTGGACGATGGTGTGATTGTTTGGATCAACTCTCACGTGCCCAATTTGAACGATCTCGTCCTCACGGGCACTAAGGTCGACACCGATGGACTGCTCCGTCTCAAGAGTCTCAAGCAGCTTGAACGCCTTGGCGCTTCCAACCTCACCAATACCAAGCGCCTTCTCAATCAGTTGAAAAATTCAACGATATTGAAGAAAATTTCATTGCATGGTTGCGACATAACCGACGACGATGTCGTTACGCTGGCTTCGATGAAGAATGTCTACGAAATCGACTTGGGTGATTGTGAAAAAATCACCGCAAAGGGCATCAGGCACCTAAGCCATATGGAGAAGTTGAAAAATTTGCGTATCGATGGTATCAGCGACGGGCCGCAACATCTCATACCCGTGCTGAAGGGACTGCACCTGGCAGCGCTACAGGTCAGTTCAGAAGCATGGCCGCCGCAGCAAATCGCCGCCTTGCACGCTGCCGTACCGAACATCAGAGTTAATCAGCTTATTGACGGTTATCGAAAGCAGCTGAATGCGTTTGCGCAGTGATCGCTGAAATCAAGCTTCGTGCGTGAAGACGAACTGACATGAACACTTCCCCAACATTCTGCCGAGTTTGTGGTAAGCAAGTCAAAATGCTGCGACCAGGAGCGATGACTTCCTGGTTGCGAGCCGGCACCACGTGCAACTGCAAAGCACCGAAAACAGCATCGAATCAGGCATCGCCTTCCGCCAGCCCGGGCCATCGATTGCCGTCGCGAGATGATCTGGCAATGACTGTAATCATTCGGAGCAACCGACCGATAGGGATCGGTGATAACCTATCCGTTCCGCCTTTAGCACCTAAGCTGCTCGAGCAGTTCGAGCTTTTAGAAAAGATTGGAGAAGGCGGCATGGGAACGGTATATCGCGTTCAAGAGCGTGTTACGGGCAAACAGTTCGCTCTCAAAGTTCTAAATCCAGGCGGATCTGACGATATCAGGGCGCTGCAGAGATTTGAGCAAGAAGCACGATCGGTGCGCAAACTACTGCACCCGAATTTGGTTTCTATTGTGGACCATGGTGCGCCTCTCGAATATGCACCGTACATTTTGATGGAGTACGTGTCAGGCGACCCGCTTGCCTCGATAGTAAATCGCGAGGGCTCACTCTCGGAAGCTCGAGCGATCGATATTGCGCGGCAGGTCTGCGATGCGCTGGAGCACGCTCATTCAAAGGGCATTGTGCATAGAGATTTGAAACCCAGCAATATCATTGTCGCCGATGACGGTACGGTGAAGGTTGTGGATTTCGGTATCGCCAAAATAATGAGTTCTCGCTTTAGTTCTGATTTGACGGAAGCGGACGAGTTGACCGGCAGCCCATTTTATATGAGTCCTGAACAGTGCGCATGTGATGAATTGGACGCGCGATCTGATATCTACTCGCTTGGTTGCGTGCTTTTCGAGATGGTTGTTGGCACGCCACCATTCACTAATCGCAATCCTGTGAAAGTGATTCTTTCGCACATCAATGAGCCGCCGCGCGACCTCTGCAAATCAAATTTGCACAGCAAAGTAACGCCGGAATTCAATACGATTTTAAGCAGATGCTTGCAAAAGCGCGCGTCAGATAGGTATCAGACGGTGACCGCATTAAGCAAAGATCTGGAGCTGGTCGGCAGCGGGCGAAAACCGGCTGTCATCTCCAATGCCAAAATGTCTGATGCCATCCGCAGGTTTTTCTTGCTGGCGGCAATCGTTGTTTGTTGCGGGGTACTTATCGCGTACATCTTAGAGCAAAGAGTTGATACGGTGCAGCGCGTGCCGCCTGCGTCCACTCGATCGGCTCCATCTACTCCATTGAATTCTGACCTTGGTTGGAACTCAGAGCTGGATAGAATGTTGACTCAGGGGCAGACGGCTGAAATCTCGGGCGACCTCTCGGCTCGGTTGCTTCACTTTCCCCATCAACTCGGAACGATCTCTTGCGACTCTACCAGAACGAGGATCTATGCGCTACTTGATCACCAATGGAAGTTTGTTGGAAGCAAAGGTCAAGAGTGTATTGCGGATGGCGACATTTTGGTCAAGGATTTCACCCCCCTCATACTGACTCTTAACATGGGTTCAGTGCCTTGTATCCGCGATATTAATCACTTTAGGGAAGGTGAGTTGTATGGACTGCGTTTCGGACAATGCTTCGATATGAGCATGCAACAGTTGGAGACCTTAAAACCGCGAGACGATATTGCGGTTCTCAATTTCGATTCGGATGTCGAATTAGAAGATGATTTGATAGGTTGGATAAATTCACACGTGCCCAATTTGCGCGATCTCGTTCTCATCGGCACTAAAGTCGACGTCGAGGGAGTGGTTAGCCTCAAGAATCTCAAGCAGCTCAGACGCCTTAGCGCCCCTAGTCTTACCCATACCAAGCGCCTTCTCGGTCAGTTGAAGAACTCAATGGCGATTCAAATATTGGGTCTGCGTAGTTGTGACATAACTGACGACGATCTCGCAACCGTTGCTTCAATGAAGAATCTCCACGACCTCGATCTAGGTGAATGTGCCGGGGTTACCGCCAAGGGACTCAAGCATCTGAGCCCTCTGTCGGAATTGAAGACCCTGCGTATCAACGGCATCAATGATAAGCCGGAACATTTCATATCCGTGCTGAAGGGACTGCATCTGGAACTATTACAGGTGGCGACAGAGGTATGGTCACCGGAGCAAATCGCCGCATTGCATGCTGCCGTGCCGAACATCAGGGTTAATCAGATCATGCCAGGGTATCGAACGCCTCTTAAAGAAATAGGACAGTGATCGCTGAAATCAAGCTTCGTGCGTGAAGACGAACTGACACTGGGTTGCCTCTTTCAGGCTGATCACATTGTCATCACTTATTGCCGTATCTGCTAGTGAAACCTTCTGCAGTTGGCTCAGGTTTTTCAGTTCAGAAAGTCCTTCCGCAGTCACTTTCGTGCCATCGAGCCATAACCTTTCCAATTCGCGCAGTCGACCGATGTGCTTCAGCGCCGCGTTCGTTACTTGTGTGTTGGAGAGATCGAGCTCTTTCAGATGTTTTAGCGAAGCAATGAAATTAACGTCGTCGTCGGTGACCTGGCTGTCACTTGCATCAACGGAGACAATCTCAATCATCTCCGGTCTGCCCAAGACGCCCAAATCGACGGCGCTGTCTTTGCGGACCTCCAACTGAATGCGCCCCTTAGCAGGAAGCTCCACTCGACCTTTCGCCTCTGCTAAATGGTCCCAATAGTCCGGGTCTTCCGAAGATTCAATCATTATTTCGCCGATCGGCTGGCTCTCTTTGAATTTGAGATATCTAGCGTCTTCAACGTCGATTGCCACGGCAGGCTGCGACTGCACCACTGTACCCGGCGGTGTTGAAGTTTGCTGGCTGCGCGCTGCCGTTTTCTTCTCTCCTTGCTCCTCCTTAGCCTGTCCGGACAGAACCAGACCGACGGAGACGAATGCTGCCATGGCCCATTGCATCAAAACTCGCGAGTAATCGATTTGCATCGGGGCATGCCCTGGCTGTGACGGCGGCGGGGCGTATATGGGGGCGTACGGACCCGCTGCTCCGCCTGGTCCTCCCTCTATCCAGGGTGGGTTGATACCGATACCGATGGCCATGGCGATGCCAAGCCAGAGACCAAATTTCTGCTTACTGTTGAGTGCTTTCATATCCACGCGCAATTAAGTGACGCCTTTAAGATAAAGTGTCCGGGAGCAAATCGCGCCCATCGCAAAGGAATTCTTTACTCTGCCGTTAGCCGGCCAAATTTAGCTTAGAGAATGTGCGCTGCATGGCTTCCCTGAGGGCGATGCGGTCCGGTAGAATGTCAAGCATGGGCGGAGGGTCGCCGCTCCAGCTTTCAGCTTTCGCAATTTTGAGCGATACTGAAGCTGTCGAATTGGCTGCAGGGGAGTAGCACGCCGGATTTCAATATGTGGGAGCGCTTTTACGTAACAGGGCAAAATGCGATGGCCGCTGGCCGGTGGGCTGATGCCGAGCGGGATTTCAAAAATGCGCTCGTGCACGCGGAAGCCCTTGGACAGGAAGACCATCGGCTGCCACTGACCCTCAACAATCTTGCCAATTGCTACCGCCAACAAGGACGCTTCGAGGAGGCCGAGCCGCTTTACAAGCGCGCTTTGACTGTGAAGACCTCTCAGGTAGGTCCTGTGAGCTACGATTTAATCCCAATCCTCGAGAATTACGCCAAAATGCTGCGAGGCGCTGGGCGCGACGAAGAGGCGGAGAAAATGGATTACAAAGCCCTGGTTATTTTCTCGAGAAAATAGGTTGGTTGTAGTTGAAAGAGCTGTCTAAGCAAAGAAAATCTTCCTATCCCGAAGCGCGGCACCAAATTCAGTATCAGAGTGGATTCGCCAATCACTTTGCGACGGAAGCTCTGCCCGGTGCCCTTCCTGAAGGGCAGAACAATCCGCAACGAGCCGCTTACGGACTGTACGCCGAGCAGCTCAGCGGTAGTTCTTTCACTGCTAGCCGCGCTGACAATTTGCGCAGTTGGCTGTACAGAATATTGCCCTCCGTTAGACATAGCCAGTTCAAACCCTTATCCGAAGGGCTTTTGCGTGGTCGCCCTTTCCCTATCGATATGGCCACTCCCAACCAGCTGCGTTGGGATCCTCTTCCACTGCCTGAAAAATCCGCCGACTTCATTGAAGGGCTGGTGACGTATGCCGGCAACGGCAACGATTCATCATGGAGAGGATGCGCGGTACATCTTTACGCTTGCAATAAAGAGATGACCAGTCGCTATTTCTACGATGCCGACGGAGATCTCCTCATTGTGCCGGAGAGCGGCTCTCTTTTCCTCCGCACCGAATTCGGTGCCTTGTTGGTAAAACCGAAAGAGATCGCGGTGGTGCCGCGCGGAGTGAAGTTGCAAGTCAGTCTGCCGGAGGGATCGGCGCGCGGCTATATCTGTGAGAATTACGGACCGCCCTTTAAACTGCCTGGACTGGGCCCGATTGGAGCCAATGGATTGGCCAATGCGCGAGATTTTCTCTCCCCCGTCGCAGCCTACGAAGAGCTGGAAGGTGATTTCGAACTTGTGGCCAAATATGGTGGCAAGTTGTGGTCTGCTCAATTGCACCATTCGCCACTGGATGTGGTGGCGTGGCATGGGAATTATGCGCCGTACAAATATGATCTTTCTCTATTTCAGGTGGTAAACAGCGTCAACTTCGACCACTGCGATCCGTCTATCTTTACCGTTCTGACCTCACCTTCCGAGGTGCCCGGCTTCGCCAATGTCGATTTTGTCATCTTCCCTCCGCGTTGGTCAGTGGCAGAGCGAACGTTTAGACCACCGTACTATCACCGCAACATGATGAGCGAATTCATGGGTCTGCTTCTTGGTGTCTATGACGCTAAAGAAGAAGGGTTTGTGCCTGGCGGAGCCAGTTTGCACAACTGCATGTCGGCGCACGGTCCGGACAAACAGACTTTCGACAAGGCGTCGGCAGCCGAGTTGAAACCGCTCTATATGGGCGATACTCTTGCTTTCATGTTTGAAAGTTCATTGACATTTACTCCCACCGAGTTTGCCGTCAACGGAGGGTTGTTGCAGAGAGACTACATGTCGTGCTGGAAGGATTTGCAGAAACACTTCCATCCGGATTCGAAGTGAGAATGGAATCTTGTTAGCGGAATCGAGGATTGGTTGATGGGCGCCTTACTGAGTATCTTCTTCACGGTGTACTTCTGGACTTCAAGTGCAGTTCTTTTCACCATCAACTGCTTTATCTGCTTGCTCGTCGCTCCGTTCGATCCGTTGCGTCGTGCGGTGCATACATTTTCATGCTATTGGGGCAACCACTATTTTTTGATGAATCCAGGCTGGAAGCTTTCTTACGAAGGACTGGAGAATATCGATCCGGCCAAAACTTACGTCTTAATCGCCAATCATCAATCGTTGGCCGACATTCTTCTTCTCTATGGATTGCACCGCTACTACAAATGGGTTTCTAAAGAGGAAGTGTTCAAAACGCCTATCATTGGCTGGAATATGTTTCTCAATCAGTACGTCGAGATCAAACGCGGCGACATGAAAAGTATCAAACAGATGATGCAAACTTGCAAAAATTGGTTAAACGAAGGCGCATCCATTATGATATTTCCCGAGGGCACTCGCTCTCGAGATGGGGAGCTGCAGCCCTTTCGCGATGGAGCATTCCGCCTGGCGGTGGACACCAAAATACCGTTGATTCCGATCGTCATCGATGGAACTTCGGAGTTGTTGCCTAAAGGGAAGTTGACCCTGGCTGTTCACAATCTCATTCGCGTGAAAATTTTGCCGCCGCTCACGGGCGACCAGTTCGAAAATAGCTCAGGAAAGATGCGTAGTTTTGTTCATCAGCAGATGGTTGATACGCTTGCGGAAATGCGTGCGCAAAGACCAGAAATTTACAAGAAAAAAGACGTCGCGGCGATCGCGCCGCCGCAATAACTTCTAGTGTGACACCAGTTTGGCCATTGCGAAAGCAGCCGTGGCAGCCAGACTGCCGATGATCAATGTCTTCATTCCGCTTTTGCCGGGGGCGATGCCGGTAAATCTTCCTTTGGTGAAGCCGAAGGCGAAAAGTGCCACCATCGTCGCGCCGATTGAGTAAAGCAGTGCTGTAAAAGCGTTAGCAACGATGATATAGGGAAGCAGTGGAATCAACCCGCCTGCCACATATGACGCTGCAATCGTAGCGGCGCTCGAGGCCGCGCGTTTAGGGTCGGGTCGCTCGATATTGAGCTCGAAGCGCATCATAAACTTCACCCAATCCGTCGGCCGTTGGGAAAGAGTGTCAACGATGGGATTGATCTCTTGATCGCTCAAACCGTAGTCGCGAAAAATTGCTCGTACTTCTTTCTTCTCTTCTTCGGGAATTTCGGCAACTTCTTTTTTCTCTCGTTTGTATTCGCGGTCGTAATGATCTACCTCATCGCGAGCGGCGAGATATCCGCCCAGTCCCATGGCAATGGCTCCGGCTGCGATCTCTGCCATGCCGGCAGTGACGATGATGGAAGAGTTGGCCACCGCACCTGTCAGACCTGCTGCCAGTGCAAACGGCACGGTCAGACCGTCCGAAATGCCGATAACCACATCACGCAAGGTAGCGCTTGCAGTGAAATGCCGCTCCACATGTTTTTGTTTGGACATAAAAGAACGATACTATATGAGCTCTCAGGTTACACCTGATCTAATCTCTGTTAGCCTACTTATGGCTCGTGGAATAGAACTTGATAAGCAAAGCGCAGCACTGTGATGGCTGGCGGCCGAACTGTTCTTGACTAACTGGCAAAATTCGGATTGACAACGGCGGAAGCTGAAAGTTGGCATATGTTCAAACCACAGAAGAAAAAGGAAGAGCCCGCGCAAGAGACCAGTCAAAAGGTCAGGTTGCCGATGCTCTCGGCAATGCCGAGCGTGAAGCAGATGAAGAATCAGCTCGACGAAGCTCGCCTGCGCCGTACGACGGTCGGTGCCATCATCGAGCAGCCATGGAGCGGCTCGAGACCCGGTCAGAATTTCAATCTCATGGTGCAGTGGGATAAGTCGGCTGAATATCCTGTTTGGACGTTGTACGAAGAAGACGGCGATGCGTCCAAAATGCATTGGAGTCAGCCGTTCAACCCGAGCGAAGTGGAGATGCTGTACGACATCATGGCGATGTCGTGTGATTCCACCAGCTCGAGCAAAATTCCTGATTCGTTGCGACCGAAAGATGATTTTGGCTCTGCCGGTGCATCGCCTTCTTCGCCGTCATCATCTTCCGGTTCTGGCGGTGGATTGGGTGGTTCGGCCCTGGGCTCGATGACCGGCGCCGGCAGCCACCATTCAGCCGCCAGTCAGCCGCCCGCTCCAGCCCCTGCTCCAGCGCCCGCACCTGCCCCGGCGCCGGCTCCGGCACCCGCTCCTGCACCGGCGCCAGCACCTGCTCCCGCGCCCGCGCCCGGTTATCCGCCCCCGCAAGGTCAGGCCCAGTGGCCACAGCCGCAGCCTGGTTATCCACCTCCATATCCCGCTCCCGGCTATCCGCCGTATCAAGGCGCTCCTCCCGGGTACGGCTACGGTGGCTATCCTCCGCCCAACCCTGCTGCATATCCGCCGCCTCAGCCCGCGCCGCCAGACAATAACAGCATCTGGAAGCAAGGCGCTCCCGCCGGTGCACCGCCTGACGGCAACGTCTGGAAGCAAAATCAGCCGGCGGCTCCTCAAGAACAGGCTTCCTCGCGTGCATTGCCGCCCGAGCTCAACTATGCCAAAGGTGGACTGCCCACCGATCACATCAACACTCGTCGAGCCAACATCCTTCTCGGTACGCTGCTCTTCGAAGCTGGTTTTATCAACCATACGACTCTGGAAGCGGCGCTCAAAGTGCAAGAGATGGTGAGAGAAGAGAAGCTCTCCTCCGGTGATGCGCCGGAGACGCTTAAACGACTGCATTCGATGGGTGGCTCTATCGATCAGTATATGCAAGGTGCAGGAAAACCCAATCAGGCTTCTGCAGCGCCGAACAGGGGTGCTTCATCCAACGCAGATATCGGCGAGCAACGAGCTGCGTTCGATCTCTTGCAGAAAGCGGGATTGTTGAAGGAAGACGACATTAAGAGCGCCTCTCAGGTTCGCTCCAAACATGGCGGCGATATGGTGCAGATTCTGCAAGCCGCCAACAAGCTCGATGCCACCACATTTAAGGCAGCTTCGACTTGTGTGCCGCTCATCCGTGACAACAAAATGAAAGCCGAGCAGTGCATCATCGCGCTCAACTATTGCAGTCGCAGCCGCGTTGATTTCGAGACCGCGCTCGATGAACTGGGCTGGCCCAATCCGTTGAAGTAAAACGTTGGCACCATATGCGGTGGCATCATGCGCACGAGGGACTTTCGTGATGCTTATCACCGTCCAAGCGAAATGCAATCGCCGCCTGAGGCGGTTTATGCAGCAAGCTTCCCAGCTCCACGAGGCGCAGTGGCGTCATGGCGAGTTTCGCCGGGCTCTCATCGGGTAAATAGGGAGTAGAGGCGCATAAAGGCAACATGGGTAAGCAAATACTCCTGCTGGATGACGATAAAGCGTTTTGCAAATTGATTGCATCCGTGCTGGAAGGGCGTGGACACAAGGTATTACAAGCGCACTCCGGGGCCGAGGGCAAAAGCATCGTCGCTTCTGAAGGGCTTGATCTCGTCATCGCCTGCGGACCGATGCAAGACGGCACTTCAGTGGAGTGGCTGCATGAGTTGCGCCAGTCGGGCAGCAAAGTGCCGGCTGTTTTCGTCGGCACGACGGCTGAAGACGCTCAGATGCATAGAGAGCGGCTGAGTAGAGAGTTAGGCGTAACCCTGGTCGTCAACAAACCGTTGATTCCTTTCGTCTTCGGTGCGCAAGTCGAGACGCAGATGTCGTCCGATGCCAGCGGACAGACGGCCAAGCTGAAGGATTTCGAGACCATGTTTTTGGCTCTCGTGAGCAAATACGCCCGAGTTTTGCCGAGCAAACTTAGTGATTTATCAGCCGCAATCGAAAGGGCCAAAGCCAATCCGGAGAATGTAGAACTGGCGGCCGAAGTGCGCAGTCAGGCACACAAGATAAAAGGAACCGGTGGCTCCCTGGGGTTTCGCCAGGTCGGCGAGATTATGGCGTTTATCGAGAACACCTCTTCTTCAATGCCGGAAAAACTTAGAGAAGAGCAACTGCTCCTCTGGGCGCAAATCGATGCGAAACTTCTCGAGGCGCAGGCAGCAGGCGAAGCTGAGGCGAAAGAAGTGGCGCTCGTCGTTCAGCATAAAGACGACGTCTCGCCCCAACAGCAGACACCGGCGATGGCGCGCATCCTCGTCATGGACGCCGACAACGGCTTTCTCGACATCGTCGAGGAGCTAGGACGCGAGCGCTTAGTCGATATCGTGCGTGCTACCGATTACACGGAAGCTCTGGACAAAGCTTGTCTATACCCGCTCGATGCGGCCCTGGTCAATGTTATAGCCGGCTCGCCCGAAGAGTCGTTCAGGCTGGCTCGCCAATTGAGAGAGTTGCCCGGCTACGAGAATCTGCCGTTAGCATTCATCTCCGACAACGCTCTGATGAAAGACCGCGTGGAGGCGGCGCACGCTGGCGCGTCACTTTATCTCGACAAACCACTGGAATCAGACTCGCTGGAGAAAGCTGTTCAACACCTCGTCGCCATCAGGCAGGGCGGACGACCGCGCGTGTTAATAACCGACGATGACGAATTTTTTGCATCAACAGTGGCACTGGTTTTGCGCAACGAAGGAATGATCGTGAAGACGCTGCTTGATCCCACGAAGATTCTCGACGTCATGCAAGACTTTCCGCCGGATATGCTTCTCCTTGACGTGATGATGCCTGGCGTCACAGGCTTCGAAGTCTGCCGCATGCTGCGTCAGGTGCCGCGCTGGCAAGATCTGCCGATTATCTTTCTCACTGGTCAGACAGGTGTGGAAGCGCGCGTTGAGGCTTTTCGTTCGGGTGGTGATGATTACCTGCCCAAGCCGGTCGTCAACGAAGAGTTGCTCACGCGTGTAAAAGTGAGACTCGATCGCGCGCGCATGTTGAAAGAGCGATCAGATAAAGACACTATCACCGGGCTTCTTTTGAGACGCGCATTCTCAGAGCATCTTACCGCGATGATTGCAGAGGCGCAGCGCCTGAAAGGAATTTTTACCGTCTGTCTGCTCGACGTCGATCTCTTCAAGAAAGTGAACGACACGTACGGACACCTGGCCGGCGATCGAGTTTTGGCGGGGCTAGGCACGCTCCTGTCGCGTCGTTTTCGCGTGGACGACCTGCGCGGCAGATGGGGCGGTGAGGAGTTTATTCTGGCTTTCAGAAGAGAGTACAAGGAGACGATGCACAAAGCGATCATGCGCGTCTTAGATGAATTCAGCGCCATGACGTTTCACGGTGATGCCGGAGAACAGTTCAATGTAAGCTTTTCGGGCGGCATGGCCAGCTACCCCGAAGACGGCGACAGCGTCTATGATCTTCTTCAGTGCGCCGACAAAAGATTGTACGAGGCAAAACGCGCCGGACGCAAACGCATCGTTCGCGATGATCCGGTGCCGACTGCTTAAGCGGGAGCAACGAGCAGCGTTTTAAAAGGCGAAGCTGTCACTGCTGCAAGCTCTGCACTGGCAACCTCGAGACGAATTTGTTGCAAACCGGCTGTCGATCGCAAACGGTTTAAAGGCGCGCGCTCACCGACAGCTTCGCCTTGAAACAGACGCGAATGTGCGATCTCTGGCATCAGGGCGCAGACCGCCGCCGTTTCAAAAAAATGGCGCCTCGTACTAGAAGCGCCATTTTAAAATATGATTCTCAGCGTCGGAGGCGGCAAGGATGCCGGCGCTCCCAGACTGCAATTAGTCGCGGTCTTTCATCTGTTTGTTGTAGTTCTCTTGATCGATTTGATTCTGGTAGTACTGGCGAGCGACTCCCAGTTTTTGTGCCCAGCGCTGTCCTGCTCTCGTGTAAGCATCAACCGCGCCTTTGTAATCGTGAGCCCAGAAAAGACCGTCGCCGAGGGCGCCGTAGTTGTCGGGGCTAGGATTAAGTTGAACCGCTCGGCGATAGTGATCGATGGCCAGTTTGTACTGTTTTTGTCGAGCCAATAGCGTTCCGAATTGAACTTGAACGCTTGCATCTTGCGGGGCGAGCTGCGAGAGAGCCGCGTATTGCTCCATCGCTGATGGTGCCTGTCCAAGCTTCTCGTAGATGTCTGCCAGAGCTCGGTGGATCTCTATTTTTCTTTGCGTATCAGCGCTAGCGCTGGGAACGGCTACTCCACCAAAACAGACGCAGGCTACTGCGATCGCTGTCCGATGCTGAACTTTTCGGATCATTTCCACCTCCACTCGAACACTACATGTTGCTGGGTTTGCGCATGTTGTACTTATCCAACAACCCATAGAGGGTATTGAGATTCTCTTCGGTAGCTGGCTGTCTGCCGTAGCTTCCTTGATAAGTTTCGTAGGCTCCGTTTTTGGAGGCGAGGAATTCGATGAATAGAATCCACTCACTACCCTTCTTCGGCATCATCTCTTTCTCGCTGAACTTCCAGTCTTTGGGCGGAGCCGTGTTCACCTTGTCGTGAAACTCGTACCACACGTGCAAGGTCGGGTTGGCGTCAGAACCTTTGAGAATCTTGGTGATGTGATAGTCGGCGATCGGAGGATCCATGTAATGGATGTCTCCCTTCTCATAGCCTTCGTATTTCGCGAGAACGATCTCTTCGGACTTGATAGCTTCTTCGAACGTCAGATAATCTTTGGTGTCCAACTTGACCCTAGGCACAACCACTGGCTTCTCGGGCTGTGGTGCGGTCTGCTGTGTCTGCGGCGGAGGCGTGCTGAAATTCATTTCGCCTAACAGTATCTTCTCATCCACTTTTTCTGGCAAATACGGCTTGGACGGCTCGTCTACAGCCAGAGCGCGCTTCAACCAGGGAATGGCATCTGCATAACGCAGTTGCCGATAAAGGGCCATGCCGTAATCGTATGAAATCTCGTTGCGGTGCTCGGGAAACAGCTGCGCGATTCTTTCGCACGCAAACGAAACCTGATCCCACTCTTGACTCTGCATGCAGGTATGCATGAGACCAAGATAAAATTCAATGTGTTTGTCCGGTTGAGCGCCGATAGCCTCACGGAAATTTTCTTTAGCGGTCGGCCAATCGCCGTGATTGTAGGCGTCGACGCCCTTGTTGTAAAACTTGATCAGTGTCACGGTCCACTCTTGAGCATGCGCACTATTGCAGTTTAAGAACGTAGAAGCGCATACGATTGATAGCGCCATTGTCAATCGCTTAACAGTCTTACGAGTAAACAATCTCAACCCCTCATTCCGCCGTCTTAGATCCCTTGTACCACGCGCGACACCGGTCGCATCCTCTTCTCAACTCGAACACCCGGCTTTTTGTTCGAAGAGAAAGAGCAGAAGGCAATATCGAATTTATCAGATCGGCAGCGCTCGCATCATTAACTCAATCGCTCCGTCGCTCGGTCCCTTCGAGAGCGGCGCTGGCTGAACGCGTTGAGAAAGTTTGCTCCATTGTGTGCAAACCTCCCCCCAGGTCGTGAACAAAACCGTGCGTGCTGAAAGAGTAGTCAGGACTGCCATAGCCGTATGGCTCGTACCAATCGGGCGGCTGCGTCATTATGTCTTTGAATGCCTCTGCCCACTGATCGGCGGCGCCCAAAACCATGGCATATGGAAGCAAACGACCGAAGATTGTCGGGTCGTCTTTTGCCAACACGCGAATGCGTTCTTTCTCGGACATGCGGACAAAGCGTTGGAAGCCCAGGCTTTCGCGCGTCTTTTTCGACCCGGCTGCAGTGCGCGCCGGCATCGCTCTCACCCAGCCGAAGATGACCAGCGCGCCTGCGAGCAGCCCGAAGGCGCTTGGATAGTGTTTGGCCGCCAACGCGCAGATTCCCGCTAGAACAACGGCAATGGCGATGCCCACGTATCCGCTGCGAACTTCCTCGGGATTTTTGTGAAACAGTCGCTTTGTCACCATGGCGCGATATATCGCCGATCGAATATTGTTGAGGTCGTAGGAAAAACTTCCCTTCAGATCAGAAAGCCGTCGAGTCGTACCCACTGCTGTGCCCATCCCGAAGACGGATTGCATGAAAAGCCGCTCGTACTCTGTCAATGCCTCGCATTCCGGGCTGCCGGCTGCACGCAAACGGGTAAATTCGTAGTCCTTCGTAGTAAACATGACGAGTTTGGTGTCCTCAATCTCTTTGATTTTGAGAAAGCCGCGCGCTGCCAGGTCCACGAGAATAGAGAGAATATCTTGCATATCCACTCTTTCGTCGACGAGGGTGCCGACCTCCGCTGGTGTCAGCTCTTTCACCGGTTCCCACTCGACGGCGATCGGTTTGCCCGCGTCGTCATCGCGCCCGGAGCCCCACCAGACAAGCCACATACAGGTGAAGACACTTAATGGGATGAGAAACGCCGTCCACCAATCTTCTAAAAACCAGATCGCTTCTTGTGCGCGTGAAGGCAGAGGCATCGAGTCTGCCGGAAGTTGCGCCGCAATCGTCAAGCCTTCGCCGGGCTGTAAATTGCGTGCCTGATAGGCGACACCGTCTGCGGCGATGAGGATCTCCGCTCTCTTCTCACTGCCGGCTGCACCTTGCCACGCATCTAATTTGAGCTTGGTGAGATCTACTCCGGGCGGCAGATAGAGGAGCGCAGATGCCGAGAGGATAGGGAATTTCCACTGATCGTCGATGGCGTTGAAATACACTTCCGGTTTGTCATCGAAGAAGTGAATGGCACGTCTCAACGTGTAATGAATGACGAAGGTCTGGCGCCCCGTCAAAAGTTCGGAGGGATCGCCGATTGTGATCACTATGTCATTTTCGTGATGAGCGATCGTGTACTGACGACTGTCGTGTTGCCCGTCTTCTACGCTCAAAAGCCGCAGATCCGTGCGATACGGTTTGCCGTCGCGCGATTCGAAATCGACCGGAATAGTGCGAATGATGCCATGTCTTTTCGCCGTACCGAAATCTTGCGCTATATTCTCAGTCACGTCGAGCGAGCCGTCTCGCTGCATGCGGATGGTATCGGTCCAGGTCTCTGTCAATTCCGCCGCGCCGGATGAAGCGCAGAAAACCGGCACCGCCAATAGTGCGAAGACGAGGGCGGCAAGCGTGCTCTTGAATTGCAATTCAGGCTCTCCAAAAATGAAGTCTCTATATTATCGAATCGTCAGGCGCCATGAGCGTGCTCTCCATTAAAATGCGACGATTCCAGGAGGAACGCGATGTCAAATAACTGTGTGATCTGCCGGCCGCTAGGCGATGAAGACAAGTTTGTCGTGTTTCAAAACGAGGAGTGGACTGTTCGCCATTCGCGCGAGACGAACATTCTCGGCTACCTTCTCATCGAGTCGCGCCGCCACATCCTTGATCTCTCCGAAGCAAACGATGCGGAGTGCGCTTCCTACGGGCCATTGCTGCGCTCTGCCGTGACTGCCATCAAGAGCACGATCGATCCTGAGCGCGTGTACACAATCACTTTGGCTGAGGCTGTGCCACACTTTCATGTGCACTTAATCCCGCGCACCAACGCAATACCGAAAGCATATAGAGGACGCGGTATTCTTGCATACCCACTGGAGCCGCGTTCTGACGAGGCGCTGGTCAGTAATGTCTGTGCTCGATTGACCCGTTTGATGCGCGGCGCTGCTGCGCCAAAGGCGCCTGCCGTGCGCCCGCGTGCATAACTTGACGAAGGCCGTATACTGGAGTTGTATTGGCAGAGGACTACCATGGAACAGCCGCCTCGGGACGTGCCGGAGGGCTTGACGGCAAAAGAGTATTACCAGCTGGGCGTGGAGTACAAAAAGCTCGGTTGGACCGAGCAATCCCGTGACGCCATGTCGCTTGCCATCGAGGGCAATGACCCGGATACGGCCACTTCCGCCCGCCGATTTCTCAGGACAAAACTGCCCCGATTTCCTGTGCCGCTCTTGGCTGAACAGAAGAACATCGAGGGCTTCAACTTGATGGTGACTGGCGACGCTGAAGGCGCCAGACAGATGTTCGAAGAGCTTATCGAAGAGTTTCCCGATTTTGAATGGCCATACGGCAATCTCGTTATTCTCCTATTGCAGGATGGCGAGATCGGGCGCGCACAAGAACTTCTCGATGCCGCTTTGCAGATCAATCCTGATTATGTCGGGGGCTGGTTGCATCTGGCCACGGTTAAAGCATCGGACAAGGATTTCGCGGGCGCTCGCGACTGTGTCGAGCGTGCCCTCTCTTCCGATCCCACCGATGGAGCAGCGCTTGCCATGAAGGAAGTGCTCGATCACGTCGACAGCGAATAAAGCGAATTTGATGAAACGCAGCTAAGAAAGCGGGTCGCAGTCAAAAGAATATATGATTTCTTGCCAAATCATATAGGCATTCCTAGCACACGCTTTCGCTAAAAGCGGAATGATAGTAAGTACAGGCGATTGAGGCCCTCGGGCCTTCCTGATTTAAACGCGCCTCCCCGGCGCTTACTAGATTGACTGAGCGCGCGTTAGCGCGCCATCTGCGATGCCTTGTCGCATGAGAGAGAGGGATCCATGAGTAGAATGGCAACGGATTACGTTGGCGATCTTTTGCGCAATGCCGGACTGGTCACGTCCGCCGACCAGGCGCACGCCCAGCAGGTTGCGGCCAAGACTGGTTTACCGGTAGGCAGAGCGCTGGCGATGCTGGGATTGGTAACGCCACAGATGGTGCAGGCCGCCACCGACGCGCAAGACCTGATACGGGAGCATTTCATTACGCCGGAAACGGCTTTGCAAGTTCTTTGTGTCGTCTCCGCCCAACGCTGCGATTTTGACGATGCCCTCCGGCAAGTCGGTGTGCTTGACGATAATAATTCGGCGACGAGCGAGTTGGGTGAGCTATTGCTGCATGCAGAAGTTGTCTCGCTCGATCAGCTTGCTGATGCCACCAACACCAGCCAGCATTTAGGATTGCCGTTGGGGCGCATTCTCGTGCTCAAAGGTTGGCTCTGCGAAGACGAGGTAGAATCGGTTTTGGAGGCACAATCGTTGATGCGCGACGGACGCATCAATCGCACGCAGGCCCTGGAAGCTCTGCGCACGATGCGCCTTTGCGACGTCGGCATACGAGAGTCGCTGCGCCGGCTCGGCTGCGAGAAGGTGGCTTTCGAAAACAAAATGCGCCTGGGCGAAATACTCGTCACGGCTGGCTTGGTCTCCCAAACCGACCTCCTCACTGCTCTGGAGATCTCGCTGGTAGAAGGGCAGCCAGTCGGTAGAGCTTTGATCGAATTCGGCTTCCTTGACGAGCAAGTTTTGGAGGCGGCGCTGCGACTGCAGGCGCTCGTCAATAACTGCCGGTTGACGCCGATGCAGACAACGGCAGCGTTGGATCTAGTGGCTCGCCATGGGCAGACTCTCGTGCAGGCGGTTTCGCAAGTGGTCGAGCCTGAACTGCGAGCTGACGAGATGGGCAGTTTGATGCAGCTGCTCTGCCTGGCAGGGCTTCTCACCAGTGAAGATTGCCAGCGACTGCTGATGTTTATCGGCACCAGTATTTTTACTGTCGTCTTGCTCGAATCATCCTTGATCAACGAAACCACATTAGAGGTAGCGATTCGCTGCCATCTGCTCGTCCAGGAGAAATTGCTCACAACCGATCAAGCAGTAGTGGCGTTGCACCACTGGCGGTGGAGTGGTGTCTCCCTTAGCGACATACTGCTCAATCTCGGATGGAACGGTGAAGATACGGCGACGCCTTTGGAGCTGCCGCTGGATGAGACCTTCGCTCTTACTCCGAAAAAACAGGACGAATATGCGCCGGCACCGGACGTCAAACCGGCCCTGGTCAATAAGGAAAAGTCAGAGCCGACCCTGGTGGCTGCATCTTCCGAAAGGGTGCTGCCGGTGCGCGAGCAGACCATGAAAATCAAACGGGTAGATAAGCAAGAAGATCTTCATCACACCTGGGGGGCGCCGGAAGTGCACCACACGTGGGGCGTCTCAGAGTTGCACCACAGCTGGCATTAACCTTTCCCAGGCTGGTAAAAGAGTGCCGTCGGCGCCTCGCACATAAGGCGCCCAGACCAGTGCCACCAGCCGTACTTGCACGTTGGTTTTCTTAGGCGTGAATGTGGCGGTTGTAAAACTCTCGGTGCTCATATCGAATTTCGCCTTCAGCGCGGTAAGTTCACGTGTCAGTTCATCTTGCAACTCCTGATAACGCTGTTGTCTTGCCATCACCGTCTCTTCGGCTCTCTCCACTTCTTGCTTCTGTTGCGCCACTCTGGTCGCACTCTTGGCGGCAGTGGAGGCACGACCGAGAGTGCGCCGTCCGGTAATTGCACCGAATACGGTGGCGCCGATGGAAATGGCGGTCTGCGCTTCGAGCTCACGCTCCTCGTCTTGTTCTCGGTGCAACTGTTGCTGCGCTTGCCGCATTCTCTCTTCCAGAGCGTGCACCTTGGGTTCATACTTGGTCCTGAGCTCGCTCATCGCTTCGTCTCGCTTGCGTGCAGCCGCATCATTCAGGCGAATACGAAACGACTTCTCGGTCTCGTTCATCTGAGAGTACTCGCCCGTTGACGGGCTTTGCAGAAGGAAAAATTTCTGATATGCCACGGTCCAGGCGCAGAGATCTTTGGCCCAGACTTTGTAGTTGGCGGCTTTACTGGCTGCCGGCGGAATTGCCAGATAACTTCCCGGCTCGGGCGCTGTCGTTTTTAGTGCATTGATGGCAAAACGTTGCTCTTTCGCTTCGCTCCAATCAACCGGCAGCGCCCCTTCTTTCGGTTCCACCAGAAAAACTCTCTCGATCGATTGGTCGAGTTTTACCTTAGGCTCGACAAATCTGATCGCAACCGCGCCCGCCACCATAGGTTTGTAGACGATGTCACCATGGGCGGTGGCGCCGAGGAAATGCTCCGGCACCTCCGGCGGTAGCGAAGGTTTGAATTGAGTAGTCGAGGCTGGGGAGCTCTCGCCGCTCTGTTCTCTCTGCGCTTGTGCTTTTGCCCCCAACTGGCGCGCAGCTTCGACCGTACCCGAGATCTTCGTGGGCGAGTTATGCATCAATTTTTTGATCTGTGCTTTGGTCAGCGGTCCGCGCAAGTATGAGAGAGTCCAGCGCGTCTCGATAATCTCTTGATGGTCGGCATGGACATTGTTGACGAGAAAAATCCTTCTGCTCAGCGAAGCCAACGTTTGCTCCATCTTCTGGCGATCGAACTGGCTGCCGACTTCGGCCGCGGCGCCCTCGAGCCCGTCCAATACGCGCATCTTATCGCGCTCGGTTTGCAGACGCCCGATAAACCAGGTGCCTGCATTGGACAATCCTTTATAATCCAGATCGACCGGATTTTGACTGGCCAATACTACTCCTATGCCGAATGCGCGAGCCTGTTTTAACAAAGTGAGCAAGGGCAATTTCGACGGTGGATTTTTTACCGGCGGAAAGAATCCGAAGATTTCGTCCATGTAGAGGATGGCGCGCAGGCTTGTCGTCCCTGATTGAGTGCGCATCCACGAGACGATCTGCCCGAGCAACAGAGTGACGAAAAACATCCGCTCCGCATCGCTCAAGTGGGCGATGGAGAAAATCGAGATTTTGGGCCGTCCGTTTTCCGTATAGAAGAAGCGATCCACCGACATCGGTTCGCCGGAAAGCCACACGTCAAAACCTGGAGCAGCGATGAGATTATTGATCGACATGGCGAATGCGAAACGCTCTTTAGCGGGAAAAAACGATTCCAGGTCGAGTGCGCCGACAGTTGTCACAGGCGGCTTTTGGATGAGCTGAATCAGGTCGTTGAGAGTGATATTTTTTCCGGCTCGCCAGGTTTTGTCCAAAATCGTGGCCAGCAGAATGTGTTCGCGACTGCGCAGTGGATCCGTATCCACAGCCAGCATTGCTAAAAGCGGCCGGGCTGTGGAGTTTATCCGCTCACGCAGTGCGTCGGCGTCTTCGATTATCTCCTCCGGCGGCGCTTCCAGAGAGCCGACGATGGAGACAGGCAAGCCTGCGGTCGAGCCGGGAGTGTAGATGGCGAACTCCGCGCTCTGCTTGAGGCGCGCGATGCGCTCTCCGTCTTCTCCCCATTCGGACAGTCCCTGGCGCCAGCGCTGCGCTTCCGCACAGGCAAACTCATCTATGGATTGTCCTGCTCGGCGCGCGTCTTCTTCGCTCACCCAGGGCAAAATCTCTTCTTTGCTCAGTGAGGGAAAGGTGAGCAAAAGATCCGAGATGTCGCCTTTCGGATCTATAGCAATGACAGGCACGCCGTCTAAGGCGGCTTCTTCGATAAGATCAAGGCACAATCCGGTTTTGCCTGAGCCGGTCATGCCGATACAAACGGCATGGGTGAGCAAGTCTTTGGAGTCATATAGGAATAGCTCGTCGGTCGGAGCTCCTTTTGACATGCTGTAGCGCCTGCCCAGGTAGAACACGCCCAACTTTTCAAAATCGCTGACGTTGAATGTCACTGTTTATATGATCTCCGATTTGTGCGGTTCGCTGATCCGTCGATTGCCAGCCGCTAACGACGGATATATTTTATCCGGTCGGTCAGTCAATTCTTCGCTCGATCCGGCGATGCCTTGCCGGTGGGCATCGCACCGCATATGGTATCACAAGCGGATAGGGTCTGTGGCGAAAAAGTGGTCGAGCATGTTGCGGAGACTGTTGAATCATCAGGGTTCAGTGGGCACTTTACGATGCAGACGCAGAGCGCACGAACGGCCTGGCATTGAGGGATTTTAGGCGCCTAAATCGCGAAAATCTTAAATCATTCTGTATTGCCATGCTAGGATTTTGGATCTACGATTTCGATGTCAAGCAAAGAGCACAACGCCCGGTCAAGATGACCGAACGGCGGGAGGTTTCGCGCATGGATACGATGCACCACTGGACCGCAATGGCATCTCGGCACAACTCCAATCCTATGCAACCGCACGACTACGTGGTTCGTTCTCTCGATCAACTGGAAGATCTCGGTAAATACTCGGTGATCTACGAAATTGCCCGCATTGATACAATGCTGAGCCATCTTTTTAACTCAGACAAACACATGCCGCCTAACTATAGTTGCGGCTGATCGAATTGGTGTCCCGGAAGCTTGTCACCTAAAGGCTGTACGGATTTTGTGTCAACTTGAAGCGGTTAGCTCATCAAAGAAAGCACGACGCAAACCAGCAGCAACAAGGAGTCTTCATCACACAGCACCAGAGGTTTCCTCACTCTACGTCAAACCCCAGAGCGGTTGGCTCACAAAAAAGTTGTTGACCGGAGCGGAAAACTCGCACACACTAGAGCCTGTCTGTCCACAGAGCACGTTCGGATCTTCGCGTCGACTGAGAGCGGTTAGCTCGTAATTAAAGAAAGACCAAGTCCGACCAAGTGCAGTCATTGCCGCGGCATCCCGAGAATTGCGACATGATGCGGAGCGGGTTTTCAATCCCACCGCGTTTGCACGCATCATGTCGCACTAATCACAGAACGCGCCGAAGCGAGTTGTCACCGGATATGGTGCCAAGGTCGATGTTCGGCGCGTTACTTCTCTTCCGTATAACCTTCCGAGCCGTTAACGTAATTAAGTACGGCCGCCATCTTCGACACGTCGCCCAGGATGCGACGCTCCTTGACGCCGTTGCTCTGCTGTGATAACTCGACGATCATCGAAACATTGCGCAGAGCTGATTCGACGCTGAACTCATTCACCGCCATACTGCCGTCTTGCAGCATACGGAATTTGCGTCGAGCTATGCCGTCATGCGGATGCAAGTCGCGTACCGTCAACTTGTGATCGCCCGCTATTACTTCATAGCCGGGCGCTATCGAGACTTGTTTGGGATCTTTGGCGAACGGACCCTCTGCCAGCCGCACTTTGACGCTTTGTCCGGTGCCGGTGAGATTGTCTATGCGCAAAACGCCATCAGTATAAGTGAAGAGGACATCGCCGTTGGCATTGATCGAGGCTTGTCCCAACGGCAACTTGACCAGCGCCAGGTTGGAAGGTTTTTTTACCGATACGAGAATACGCCCAGTGGTGAAATCTACCGTGTATGGGCTAGGGCGCTTGTACTGGCTGCCGTTTTCGAACCGCACTAGAATCCATTCGCTGTTGCCTTTGGCGTCGGCCTCCGTAGGCATCTGACTGATCGGTATGATGCCGCCCAGAGCGCCCATCTGTACGAGGTTGGGGAAGTAGGCGGGCATCTGAATGAACGGTCGAGTCACGTCGGTAGGCACAACGATTGGCGGCCTATTAATGATGGTAGTGCCAGGTGTCGGTGTTGCGGTCGGTGACGTAGGATTCGGGTTGGTTGGAGTCGGGTTGGTCGGGCTGGGTGGCGTTATTGTCGGTGTGGTCGGGCGCGTCGGCCGCGTGGGCTCGGTCGGTCTGGTCGGCTCCGTCGGTCGTGTCGGCTCAGTCACTCTGGTCGGTTCTGTGGGCCGCGTCGGCTCAGTCACGCGAGTTGGCTCGGTCGGGCGCGTAATGTCGGTAATCTGCCCTGGCTGGGTGACGAGGTCAGGGTTTGTAGGATTTACCGCTGTCACCACGCCAGGCGTCGTCGGTGCATCGGGGTGAACCACAGCATTGCTGCTCGTGCCTGAGCCGCCCGGGCGGGGTCCTTCCGACGGTCTGGTGTGCGGTGCCAGATGAGTATTAAACTTCGGCGCCGCGCTGTTATGACCGGCACCGGGAGGAGGACTGCCGTTGGGACCGGCAGAAGAAGCGAAGTAAGGAGCAACTGCCACTATCACGAGAGCAGTAAGGGGCACGCCGACTATGAATCGCAGTGCGATTGTGCGCCCGTGTTCTGTCCTGATCTTTTCCGGAGACATTTAGTCCCTTCCGACCACCTGGATTCCTACCCGCTCGTATCGCTCAGTATGCCTTATTGACTTCCGCGCCCGGAATTTAGGCTGTCCTGGTCCACATCATCTGCCGGCGCGGATTTGCTGAAGAAATTAACCCAGATGTCACGTAATTGCCAAAATTGAAATGCATAATCTAATGGTAGTCACTTAGTACGCGCATCACTTGTCCCGCTTTCCGAACGGTCCCCGGTCGGTCAGTGAGCGAGCTTTGTCCTGAGTGATCCAAGCCCCACAGAGACGGGCTCTTGACATCAAAGATCGATGAGCCTATTCTTGCGGCAGCAGTCCATTACCAGTTAGGCACAGTGAAATGAAAAACCTGATTCCGCCGGTGCTAGCCATCGGTGTAGTTCTTACTTCTGTTGTTCCGGCACTTGCCCAGCAAGCAGGGCAAATGCCCCAGTACAGCTCGACGACAGGCGCCTACTACGGTAACGGCATGCAGCAAGCCCAATCCTTGTTGCCACAACAGTCACAGGGCTTCGTGCCCATGCAACAGGCACAGAATTTCGCTCCGCAGCAGAATTTTGCTCCGCAAAGTTCAATGCAGAATTACATGAATGCGCGGCAGATGGCACCGGGAACGTACGCCAGTTTTGTCTCTCCTACGTCGACCGGCAGTGGCAGCTTGAGCGCGTTCGAGCAGCAGGAGCAAGCAATCAGTCAGTCCCAATTATTGAGTGACCGCTCTAATCAATTTCAATCAGCGCCGACCGAAACGTCCGGGGCGTCAGCCACACAGCAGTTCGGCAAGGTCGCCAGATCAGGCGGAGCCATCAGAACTGCAGCCGCTACAGTCGGACACGTCGCGGCAACCACGGCCCGAGTGGCGCTGCCGGTTGTCGGTGTAGCGCTCCTCGCCAAATCGGTTGCTAACCAAAACGCCATGCTCGGAATGAGCATGATGAACGGTATGGGCGGCATGCCCCGCTACGGATATGGTAACCCATACGGATACGGTGGCGGTTATGGTTATCCGGGTGGTGGCTACTACCCGCCCAACGCCGCCGCTGCTGCCGCATCGACAACGGCTAACCGTCTGTTCAGCTCCGCCCCATCGCTGCTTGGTCGATTCCATCTGTAGATCTGGGCATCCAAAATCGTACTGGTTTTCCGTCGAAGACGGTCTCGCGATCGCGTTTAGACCCGAGTGCCGCACGCAGATGACAAACTTCGCGGTGAAGCTGCTGCGTTAGATTGCGGATTGCCTGCGTGGAGTTTTCCTGGAAAGCAACGCATCGATCCGAGACATCGACAGGATCGCCGACGGAGATGCGCACTACACCCGGGTTAGCTCCGCCGTACTGCACGGCGATCGGAACGACCGGAACGTTCAGTCCAGCCGCGGCGCACATCAGCGCCGAGCGCGCGGCGCCTTGTTTGAAGCTGTGCGTTGAACCGTCGCGATAAATGTCGCCTTCAGGGAAAATGACGATCGGCTCGGCTTTTCGCGCCTGCAAGCGCATGAACTCGATCAGATTAGAGCGGGGATCGGCAGGAAACGCACCAAACGCGCGCAGGAGCAATCCCTGCAAACCGCGCAACTCGTTGGGAGTGACCATCCAGTTGGCGGGGCGTCCGAGCAGTTGTTGAACCACGGGGCCGTCCCAACGTGACGAGTGATTCGATATTAAGATGAACGAGCCGCGCGGTAGCTTCTCCCGCCCTTCGATATGGACGTCGCAAAAATGTCTTTTCACTGCGATGGTGTCGATCCAGTTGAGGATCGCATACGTCCACCAGCTTTTGCGGTCTACCAGGGCGGGCAAGAAGCGTTTGGTTTTCATTTCAGCATCCTCTAGAACCCCGGTCCGCCCGGGGCTTTCAGTAATTTCTTTCTGCTAATAGGCTAGCGAATCGTGGGTGATTGAAACGAGCGCTCTAAACAGTTCTTCGACTGTCAGGTTGAGGATGAAAACAGCGAGCCTAACAATTTATATGCGCTCCGTCGGCTTCGTCCCTCGCCTCCTCCGCGCCACCACGCTCCGCTCCACACGCCTCACTCGGCGCGCGGAGCTTCGCTGACTTTTTTCGTGTTAGCGGTGTTCTTCATCGTGGCGTAGTACAAGAGGCCGGATACTAGCAAACCAACAAACCAGGCGTAATCGTATAAGGGTTTCAACAGCGGAACGACGGCGCCGATCCAGGCGAAGATGCAGCCGGTGATGGTGGCGATGACGGCTTTCATGTTCCATCCGTTCTTGTATGTGTATTCGCCTTCAGTCAGGTAAAGGTCTGCCAGTGCCAACTCTTTATTGCGCACAAACCAATAGTCGACGATCAGTACCCCGGCGATCGAGCCCAGCCCACCGGAATAACCGACCAGCCATTGAAAGATATAACCGTTGGGGTCGGCGACGAGATACCACGGTTGCATCACGACGCCCAGCACGCCTGTGATGAGGCCGCCCGTCTTGAAGCTGATGAAGCGCGGAAACGCGTTGGCGAAATCGTTTGCCGGCGAGACAACGTTGGCGGCGATGTTGACGGAGAGTGTCGCCACTGCCACCGTGAACATCGAGATGGCGATGATCCACTTCTGGTCGAACATGCCGATTAAGGTGACTGGATTCCACAACTCGGTCATCTTTGCGTGCGGATAGATAAGAACGGCAGCGGAGGTGATGAGAACGCCCATGGCCGAGAACGCCGTCATCGCCGAGGGCAAGGCGATGACCTGTCCGATTGTTTGTTCTTTCTGACTGTGTCCAAAGCGAGTAAAGTCCGGCATATTGAGTGATAGAGTCGCCCAGAAGCCGATGATCGCAGTGAGCGATGGAATGAAAATCGGTAAGAATTCGCTCAAATTATGAAACTTGCCGGGCTCGTTGATCAAAGCACCGGCGCCGTTTGCGCGTGTCAGCGCCCAGATTGTCAGGAGTAGGGTCATAAGCATGACGAACGGAGCCGCCAGTCCCTCGACTTTCTTGAGCAGGTTCATTCCCCTGTAAATGATGAGGATATTGAAACCCCAGAAGATAAAGAAGGATAGCCATTCGCTGCCGCTGTGTCCGTTGAATGGACCAGCGAGAAGAGTGGCCCAACCAGGTATAATCGCGCAGAATAGGGTGTACAACGCGGAGCCGCCCAGCCAACTTTGGATGCCGAACCAACCGCAGGCAACTAGCGCCCGCATCAATGCGGGTAGATTCGAGCCTGCCGTTCCGTAAGCGGCACGAGCGAAAACGGGAAAAGGGATACCATATTTGGTGCCCGGATGCGAATTGGCCAGGATGGGAACGAGCACAATGATGTTGCCGAGCAAGATTGTGCCGATTGCCTGCCACCAGGTCATGCCCGAGGCCATCAAACCGGACGACAGCATATATGTAGGTATGCAGGCTGACATCGCCACCCACAGAGTGGCGTAGTTGTAAGTCGTCCAGTCGCGGCGATTGACCGGTATGGGAGCGAGGTCATGATTGTAGAGAGGGCTCGAGGTGATGCAGCTTTCGTCCTCGAGCTCCACGCGTCCGTCGGCGTGGCGGTTGACTGCTTTCGCTGCGCCTGATTTCTCTTCCATAGTAAAAGCCGTGCTCCACCGCCGTGAATAATACTATCTGCTTTAGCGCCCGTCAGCAATCGACCGACCTGTAGGGAGAACCGAGCGCGCATGTAATCAGCCCTGATTGATCCAACCACAGTGAACTTGCCTCCGCCACCGCGTCGAAACCTTGGCTGTTGCGCCAATCTCAGGGTTTTCTCATGAAAAATCGCGATACACTTGAGCGGCGATTTGAGGAGATACGAGTGTGACTATAGAACAGCCCAATCTTCAAGAGCTTCAACGCTTCATGCAAGAAGCTATGGCGGAAGCGCGAAAAGGCTACGATGAGGGTGGAATTCCGATCGGTTCGGTTCTTCTCCGCCAAGGGAAAGTGATCGGTCGCGGGCATAACCGGCGCGTGCAAAATGACGATCCGACCGCTCACGCCGAGATCGACTGTTTGAAAAACGCTGGGCGCATCGGCAAATATCAAGACACGATTTTGGTCTCTACCTTGATGCCGTGCGCGTTGTGCGCAGGTGCCAGCATCCAATTCAAAATTCCATTAGTAGTGGCGGGAGAAAATCGCACGTTCTGCTCCTCGCGCAAAGTCATGGAGGCCGCCGGTATCACCGTTATCGATCTCGACCTCGACGATTGTTATAACCTGATGAAAAAATTCGCCGAAGAACAACCACTTCTCTGGAAAGAGGATATCGGGGAGCTGTGAGGCGATGGCTAGCCTCATCTGACTCTTAGATCGAGCGCGAAAATTTCGGTGATAATTAATCTCTGCCGTTTTGGTCGTGTGAAACCTGCTGTGTGTGCAGGTTGAGATCAATCGTCTTCAGTCGACTGATGATAATTTGTCCAGGCACAATTAATCTGCCTCACGTTTAAACCGCAGCTTGAGCCGAGATCGCAATTTCGATTGCGTATTAGTTCGTGCAGAATTAATGTTGCAGTCATCCTGCATCTTTGTCGATGGGCAGTGCAAGCCGCTTCTCTCGATCTGCTCGAATGCCTGATGCATTCAGCGAAAAGCGTGCTGCCCGCGATCATGCGGATGGCAGCCGCAGTTTTAGTCGCCTCTCGGCCAATATGGCAAAAGGTGGTAGAACAGTATTTAGGCAAAAGGAGGCATTATGAGAGCATCCACAACAGCTCCTCCTACGGCATCCAAGCGCAAAAGGTCAAATAACGAAACTGCGAGCGTTCTCGCTACCTGTCCGGTGAACGGTGCCGGGTGGTGCCCGTATCCGTTCTCACCCGCCCAACTGGAAAAGCGGCTGAAGAACAAAATGCTGGAACAGAAGAACGCTGAAAAATCCGCCAAAAATTAGCTCAGACGCCAGCCAGAGCCGATAGATTGTTGCCGGTGCTGTACATCGGACGCGCGCAGCTATGCTGCCGGACGTTGAGGCTTCCAGGTCAAAGAGCAGACGCCGTTCTTGCAGTTATCTGCTTTCGGCATCTCGTTAGATTCGGGCAGCTTAGTCGAGACCGTGTGCTCAACTGTCGTCTTGTTGCTCTGTCTCAGGTCGCTGGTTAGAATCGTTTGCGTGTCCACGGTTAGTTCTCCGGGTTGCCTTGATGGCAAGATGATACGTTTGTAACGAGAACTGGTCGATTGGGGAAATTACTAAGGCATGCGTATCTCTCCCACGCCGGGACGGGCTATTTTTAGGGCGCTCGCCTCCATTTGCCTTCTCTTTTCGCCACTGGCGGAGCTGCAAACGCAGGCCGTTCCTTTGAAAGCGTCGATTCAGCACACTGAAAGAATGCCGTCGGTCGATCCTGCTTTAAAGGCCGGCGCACAGTTCAACTTGAGCGCGACCGAGGAAGAGCCGCAAAATTTTTGGGTGCGCATTCCCGATTGGTTGGCCGGAACCTGGCTCGTGGAAACAGAAACGCGTGTCTACCACCATGACTACAGGGCAAACACAACCGATAATTCGGTGATGCCGTTCAAGGCGCGCAGCCGATTTACCTACGGCAAGCAGACGGATCGCAAAGGCGGCATCTGGCACTTTCTTGGTGTGCCGTACTGCTCTGCTACTGACTTTCCCACCTTCACCGAATACCATCAAGTGGCGTCGAAGCAGTGTCTGGACGGCTCGCCCACGCACATTTCGATGCGCACCCACTTTACGGTGATTCGCGTCAACAAAACAACGCGCAAAGTGACCGAGACTTTTCAGCAGGAGAGCATCACGACGTACACGCGTGCTGCGCCCGGCGAGCTCAAGCTGGAATCTTCCACTAAGGTATTCGACGCAGCGGGCGCGCCCACACACTTGGCGCGTAACGAGGCGACGGTCGCCCGCACCGAACCTTATACGCCGGTGGACAGCGAAGCCGGCAAAAATATGCACGAGCTGTTTCGGCAGTTTCTCATCGCGCATCGAATGCTCGATATTCTGCCGGACTAAGTCGCTTCGGCGCTGGGTCCTTCTTCCAGGATTTGAAAGATATTCCGCCACTTTTTCTTTCAAAAAATGAAAGAGAGAAAGCGATTGCTGGTAGCAATTAAAAACAGCCGAAAAATATTGCTGCCAGCAATTGCCTCTTAGTAGCGATAACGAAGCGGGCGGCTTGCCATTGGTTCGAAAGATGTTCAAGCGGCTTTTCTTTCAAAATCTGGAAGATGGGGCTGGGGACGGCGCCACCGGCACTAAGCTTGTTTGGGCGCTGGTTTGTACGGCATGAAAGAAAGAAACGGCGAGCCTTGCCAGGCGCCGGACGAGATTGTCAGAGGGCCGGCGGGATTTAGTTTGAAGCGGACGGCGGTGGCCGAGAGTTGAACGTCTTCGAACACCGAACCGTTAATCCAGCTCCAATCGACGCTGCAAACGGCCTCGCTCAGAGAAGGAACGGCGCTCGCCTCCACGATCTCGGCTGCAATTTTGCTGCCTTCGCTGGCTGTCAGCACCACTCCGCGATCGTCTTCGAGTTCGATGGCAAATTTACTCAAGCTGCTGTGGGCGCGCACAACGCGGGCGCCGATTATCTCTCTCAACTCTGTTTTGCTCATCGACGGCTCTCCACGTGCGTTGCTACGTCTTGAGGCGGAAAACTCTCGTCTCGATAGACTTCTTGCCCGTCAAGAAGCGTCAATTGCACTTTGGCATTATGAATTTCATGCGGATCCAGCGTGAAGAGGTCCTTGCTCACCACTATCAAATCCGCTGCTTTGCCCACTTCGATAGACCCGGTTTCGTGCTCTTCATGATTAACAAAAGCGCCGTTAATTGTGTACGCGGCGATTGCGTCCGGCAGCTCCAACTTTTGTTCAGGCAAAAGCGGTGCTTCCCGTTCATCGCCCAATGCCTGGCGCGTCACCGCCACCTGGATCTCGTCCAGCGGATTCAGAGTCGTTACGGGCCAATCGCTGCCGCCACACATCGAGGCGCCCGATCGGTAGAGATTGCCAAAGAGGTAGAGACGCTTCGCGCGCTCTTCGCCTATCAAAGGCAAAGTGCACTGTTTTATGTATGGGTCGGAGTACGCCCAGAACGGCTGGCAGTTAGCGACGATGCCCAGCTGGCGAAACCTGGGAATATCTTCGGGCGCAACCACTTCCAGATGAGCGATCTCGTTGCGCAGATCGATATTTTTGATGCCGCCGTCAGTCTCGAATGCATCGAGCGCGTCTCGCACGGCGCGGTCTCCTATGGCATGAATATGCACCTGAAACTTAGCCAGGTTGAGCATGCTCACTAATTTCGTCAGTTCATCGGCAGTATAGTTCGCAATGCCCTTTTCATTGGCACGATCGGAATACGGCTCGAGCATCGAGGCGGTATGCGCTTCGATGACGCCGTCAGCGAATATTTTCGCGGATGTGGCACGCAATCGTCCCTGCGAAAATTTCTCGCGCATGCGAATCAGTCGGGGCAGCTGCGCGATACCTTCAGAGGGATCGGTGTGCAGACAGGCGACCACCTTCAAATTGAGCTTGCCACGCTTCTGCACCTCCAGGTAGGCGTTGAGGACGTCGGCGTTGCAGTCGGCGTCCTGCACTGAGGTTATGCCAAACTTGTTGGCGAGTTCGACGGCGCGCTCGAGTCCGTCCGCTCGCTCCTTGTCGCTGGCTTTCGGAGCCACCTGATGGACGAGCTCGACAGCCGATTCGCGCAATGTTCCGGACGGTTCACCGGTTTTGGCGTCACGCTCAATTCGTCCTCGTGGCGGATCAGGTGTTTTCGCTGTCACCCCGGCGAGTTGAAGCGCTTTCGAGTTGACCCAGGCTGAGTGACAATCTTGCGAGAGAAGAAAAACCGGACGATCGGCAACTACTGAATCGAGATCTTCTTTTCGCGGACTGGCGTCGGGGAATAAAGGAAGCGACCATCCCGCTCCCTGGATCCAGCTCTCCTTCTTGTGCGCTTCGGCATACTTCTTAATAGTCTCGAGCGTCTCCTGTTTAGTCTGAGCATTGTCGAGATCGCACTGCGAGATGATCATGCCGCCGTCCATCAGATGGCAGTGGCAATCGTAAAAGCCAGGCAAGACCATGCGGCCGCCCAGCTCGACTACCTTAGTCTGCGCCCCGACGTACGCTTGCGCATCCTGGTCGTTGCCGACGAAAGCAATTTTGCCTGCCGATACGGCCACTGCTTCTGCATTGCTGCGGACCGCGTCCATGATGTAGACGCGCCCGCCGAGAAGAACAAGGTCGGCTTTTACCTGCGCTCTTACCGGGGTGGCGCAGAGCGCGGAGAACGGCATGGATAACTGCAACGCCAACAAGGTGGCACCGAATACGGTGGTACGACGATGAGACATTCTTGTCGTTATTCCTTTTGTCCGACAGCTCTTTAGAACGAGGTAGCTAAAATAAGCATCTGATATGATAACGACCTCGGGCGGAATCATCAGCCGGCTTACGCTTAAATAGTGCGAAAAACTCGATTGTGTTACAAAGACCGAATTGACTGAAAAAGCTTTCGATGTACTTGTGTTAGGAGCCGGCGGCGCCGGCATGATGTGCGCCATTCATGCCGGACGACGGGGCCGCCGCGTGGCCATGATCGATCACTCCGTCAAAGTCGGTCGCAAGATATTGATTTCCGGTGGCGGGCGGTGCAACTTCACTAACGTGCACACTAGCGCGGCCAACTTTGTTTCGCGCAACCCGCACTTCGCCAAGTCTGCGCTCTCTCGGTTTGTGCCCGATGACATCATCGCCATGGTGAGAGCGCATCGAATTGCATACCACGAGAAAAAGTTAGGTCAGCTGTTTTGCGATGAGTCGGCGCAAAACATTGTCAACATGCTGGGCTACGAGTGCGAAAAAGCTGGGGCTGAGTTTATCCTCGATTGTCATGTAAAAAGCGTTGCCAAAGATAAGCGTTTCGTGATCGAGACTACTCGGGGACGCTTCACTTGCGAATCGCTCGTCATCGCCACCGGCGGCCTGTCGATACCAAAGATTGGTGCCACCGGGTTTGGTTATCAGGTGGCCAGACAGTTCGATCTTCATGTCGTGCCGACCACACCGGCACTGGACGGGTTTAATTTCAGCGATGGCGATACCAGGCAGTTTACCGAGCTGTCCGGTGTTTCTATTGATTCAGTCGTCAGTTGCAACGACGCGCAATTTCGCGAGAACATACTCTTTACTCACACCGGATTGAGCGGCCCGGCTAGTCTACAGGCATCTCTCTACTGGTCGAAGGGCGACGCGGTCAGTATCAATCTTTTGCCCGACCTCGATGTGCATAAGTGGCTGAGTGAAGCTAAAGCGCATGCAACGCGGCTGGAAGTAAAAAACTTTCTGGCGGAAAAACTGCCGCGCCGCTTCAGCGAAAAATTTTGTCTGATGAATAATTGGCAATCACGTGTCAATCAGCTTAAAGAACCTGAGATTGCCACGCTGGCAGACCAGCTTCAGGCGTGGCAGCTCATGCCCGAGAGTACGGTTGGTTATCGCAAAGCAGAAGTGACACGTGGTGGTGTTGATACTGACGAGCTTTCGTCGAAGAGTATGGAAGCAAAGAGAGTACCGGGGCTGTACTTTATCGGCGAGGTCGTCGACGTGACTGGGCAGCTGGGCGGTTTTAACTTCCAGTGGGCCTGGGCATCCGGACACGCTGCCGGGCAGTTTGTGTAGAGATTGATCTGCTTGAGCACATTTACGTAAAACTTGTCTGATGGAAAGGGCTCAACATGCGGCTGTCTCTCGTCTATTGAGCCGCTAATATGAGGTGGAATTATGAACGAGCCGACCAGTGAACTCAACTCAGGACTGTGCGCGCAAAGCATCGAGCACCTGTGTCAGGCAGTGAAAGAGTTCGATCCATCGACGGTGGCTGGAAGCTGGGCGCCCGATAATGGCGGTGAAATTCTGTCGTCCCTGAATAAGCTTTCAGATGCGCTGGCCAAGAAAGCTGCTGAGATCAAGCATTACGTTCGTGTCTTGACAGTAGAGGAATTGAACGAGCTCGATGGCTTCGATCGTTGCGACGAGCGCGCTCCGATGTCGACTGGCGAGGCGTTGAAACCGTAAGGAAGGAGGCAGGTATGAATGGAGATAAGTTAGAACAGGAGCGCCAGAAAGCTGCTCCAATTATGCCGAATGAAGCCTGTGATATCGGTGACGAGCAGATGCCGGGCGGCGTAAAAACCGACAAAGCGCAGTGGAATTACTGCGCTGACAAAGTGAAAAGAGAGCCGATACTGCCCCAGTGGTTTAGAGACTTTCTCGCCGGGCTTTAGCCTAGGACTTAGCCTTCTGTTTCATGCTCAAGGCGATGCGTTTTCGATCTTTGTCGACACTTAAGACAGTCACGTCGACCTTCTGATTCACTTTGACGAAGGTGGATGGGTCTTTGATGAATCGATCCGCCATTTCGCTGACGTGAACCAGCCCGTCTTGGTGCACTCCGACATCCACGAATGCACCAAATGCGGTGACATTCGTGACAATTCCGGGCAAGCGCATCCCCTCTTTCAAATCATTAATTGAGTGTACCCCTTCGGAAAAACTCACCGGATCGAGCTGCGCTCGTGGATCTCGTCCAGGCTTCGCCAGTTCCGTCATGATATCGTTCAGAGTCGGCAGACCCACCTCGGCGTCGACATATTTTTTGATGTCGATACGCTGGCGTATCGTTTCATTTTTCACCAGCTCCGCAATATTTGTGCCAAAGTCTTTAGCCATGCGCTCTACCAGTGCATAACGCTCGGGATGAACAGCAGAAGAGTCGAGTTGATTGGCGGCGTTGTGAATGCGCAAAAATCCCGCGCACTGCTCGAACGCTTTTGGTCCCAGGCGCGCCACTTTTTTCAATTCACTTCGCGATTTGAAGGGACCGTTATCCTCTCGATGTTTGATCACGTTAGCAGCCAACTGCGGACCCAAGCCGGAGACGTAGGAGAGAAGGTGTTTGCTGGCTGTGTTCAGTTCTACCCCGACAGCGTTGACGCAGCTCATTACTGTGTCATCCAGACCGCGCTTGAGGAGTGTTTGATCGACGTCATGCTGGTACTGACCAACGCCGATCGACTTTGGATCGATCTTGACCAGCTCTGCCAATGGATCCATCAAACGGCGTCCGATAGAAACTGCACCGCGGACGGTGATATCGTAGTCGGGAAACTCTTGGCGCGCCGTTTCTGATGCCGAATAAATAGACGCCCCACTCTCGTTGACGAGCACGATGGGGAGCTTCGGCAAATCGTGAGATGGCCAGTCGATGGCGCGCAAAAAGGCATCGGTTTCTCTGCTTGCCGTACCGTTGCCCAGCGCGATTGCCTCGATATGATACTTTTTGCACAACTGCACCACCTTGGTGGCAGATTTGTTTGACGAGGACCCTTCGGTGTGCGGATAGATGACATCGTTGTGCAGCAACTTGCCTTGGGGATCAAGGCAGACGACTTTACACCCTGTGCGAAATCCCGGATCTACTCCAAGGACTGCTTTCTGCCCCAGGGGTGGTGACATGAGGAGTTCACGCACATTGCGTGTAAAGACGTCGATGGCTTGCTCGTCAGCGCGTTCTTTTAGAGCAGCTCTGATTTCAGTTTCGAGGGACGGCGCCAGGAGCCGTTTGTATGCATCATTGGCCGCCAGTTTGCGCTGGGATGACGACGGGGAGCGGTCGCGGGCGAAGCGCTGCTCAACGATACTTATCGCTTCTTCTTCCGGCGCCGCCAGTTTCAACTTGAGAAATCCTTCTGCCTCGCCGCGCAACATCGCCAATATTCTGTGCGAAGGGATCGAAGTCGTCGTCTCCGACCAGTCGAAATAATCCTTGAACTTGGCGCCGTCAGTCTCTTTCCCTTTTGCAACGGTGGATGTGAAACTGCTTTTGCGTGACCAGAAAGTGCGCATCTCTTTACGCAACTTCTCATCTTCGCTGATCCATTCGGCGATGATGTCGCGCGCTCCGCCCAATGCCTCTTCCCCTGTCGCTACGCCCTTTTCCGCGTTGATGTATGATTGCGCATCGCGCTCCGGTGCGTTTGACCTGCCTGAGAAGATCTCTTTGGCCAGTGATTCTAAACCTTTTTCGCGTGCGGCCGAGGCTCGCGTCTTGCGTTTGGGACGGAAAGGCAGATAAATGTCTTCCAGCTCGGACATGGTACCGGCGGCGGTGAGACGTGCGTTAAGCTCGTCGCTGAGAAGCTCTCTCTCTTTCAACGATTCACAGATGGCCGCCCGTCTTTTGTCCAGCTCTTCCAACTGCTCACGCCGGTCGCGAATGTTGCCGATGGCAACTTCATCGAGTGAACCGGTCGCTTCTTTTCGGTACCTGGCGATGAAAGGAATAGTGGCGCCCTCAGTCAACAGCTCGATGACGGCGCTGACTTGGGCGGGCGATATGCCCAACTCAGCCGCTATTTTCTCTTTGTGTCCTTGTGCCATGCTTGTTCAATCGCAAAATCATGATCTTACTACACTGATTGCTGAACAGCCTTGTCGAGAAGCAGGCAAACCTCTTCTGCGCAGCCCCAGGCAAGGGTGAAGCCTGCGCCTCCGTGCCCGTAGTTGTGCACGATCGGATGTCCGTTCACGTGTTCTGCTTCGACTCGCACGCTGGAGCGCACCGGGCGCAGCCCGCAAGAGATGCCGAGAACGTCTTCCAGGGAGATGCTTGCCAGGGCGGGGCAGATTGCCTGGCAGCGCTCAAGTGTGCGTGCCGCTTCGTCCCAGTCGGGAGCGAGAGTGGAAACGTTCGCTTCGTATGTGCCACCGAGGACAGTATCGTGAGTGCGCGGTGTCACGTGGGCAATCGCCGGCTCTTGCGTCAAGTCGACAAAACCCGCATGGTCAGGCCGTCTTTTGATTCTCACGATCTGACCGCGCGCCGGATGTAAATCCGAATCTTTTGCTAGCTGAATGGCTCCAACGCCCGAGCAGTTGACGATAGACGGCGCCCATGCCAATGCTTCCTCTAGAGATGAAAGGTCGCTGCTGACGAACTGGACTTGCCTCGACCGCAACAAGTCGTGCACATAGTTGAGATACACACTCGTGTCGATGACAGGCACCGCAAACGAGCTTGCGCTCCTCGATCCGGCTGCCAGCTCGACCAATCCCAGCCGACGGTAGTTGTCTACGAGATTCGACCACCACGGGTCGCTCGCCTCCGGCACAAAATATTCGGTAAACTCTGTCCACCTGACGCCCGTTGCTGCATCGTCGTTGTGAATGCGATAAACGGCCAGCGATTTTTCCGCCCACGCCGACACTTTGATCGCCGGCTCCGCATGGTACGGGTACCAAAAAGCTGCGGCCGCGGCAGAGGTCGTTGACGAATAATCGTCTTTGCTTATGACGATAGGGCTCCAACCTGCCTCAGATAGGCGCAGCGCCGTCGTCATTCCGATTATGCCGCAGCCGATCACTGCTACTTCCGTCTTTTTCGACATTGCTTAAGTCCTAGCGCTTGTCGGGCGAGGATACGAGAATTTTGTAGGTGATGTCGCAGTGTAGTGTTTCATTCCGGCTTTAGGAAAGGATGAGCATGGAGGCAGTGCGAGAGAAACGCCTCGATCTGGAATGACTTTGGCATCAACTAATCCTGCGGTCGATACACGAAAATATGCCAAAGGTCCGGCTCAATCTGTTGTGACCAAAATTTAAATCCTCGCCCGCTCCAAATATCGTAGAGCGGCTGTGGTTCCCACTGGTGCTGGATGCCGACGATCTCTCCCGGTTTGCTCGTATTGACGGCGATATTGATGGGCGGCATCGGGTCTTCGAGTTTTGCGTCCAGAGGTGTCACATCCACCCAGTGAATGCTGTGCTCGTCGACATCCCTGAGCCACTCGGGGCGCTCTTTTCCCGCGTCAGGCAGCGCTGCTTCTGCGCTGCCACCGTTAGCATCTTCCCGGGGTAAACCGGCGAGCTCATTCATTTTGTCGATGAACTCCTGCTGCGATATGCCCACCATGTTGGCGATCCGTCCCAGGCTGATACGCGGGGGCATTACCTTGCGCATGGTCGGATTGCGCAAGCGCTGAAAGTCGTGCGGATTCAAACTGATTACATATTCGAGTATGTCGTTGCTGGCCGCGAGCGCTTCGGAGAGGCGTGTGCGGACGTTCATGCTTTGCGTCCGGCTTGCAGTACTTTCTCTGCCGCGCTTTTGGCAGTTGAGGCGCGTACTCCCAGGAGCAACTCGGTCGTTAGCTGATCGAGATGTTCATAACCGTGGCCGCTTGCTGCTAAAGCTGCAGTATCGAACGAATGATTGAGCAGCTTCTGCGCACCGTCTTTGCTGAACTTCGCGAGCGAATGCGTATTGTTCGACCAGGAGCGAATCTCTGCCAGAGCTTCCTGAATCTCCGCATCGTTGTCGAATTGGCGCGCCTTATGCTTGAGCACGTTGTACGTCCGCATACAACCGAGAGCGAATGCCCAGACGCCTTCTTCGTTCTCTGTTCTGTATGCGTGCGCATCGAAGTGACGCGGTCCTTCGTAGCCCGAGTCTTCCAGAAGTTTGACGAGGAAGAACATCGGTTTTAAGCTCTCGCTGCCGAAGCGCAAGTCTTGATCGTATCGACCCGGTTTTTGATCGTTGAGATCGATGTGGAACAGTTTTTTCGCATCGATTGCTTGAGCAATCGAATGATAGAAGTTAAGTCCGCTCATGTGCTCGTGGGCCACTTCAGGATTGACGCCGACCATGTCCGCATGGTCGAGCGTGGAGATAAATGCAAGCATGTGCCCGGTCGTCGGCAGATAAATATCGCCGCGCGGCTCATTCGGTTTCGCCTCCAGGGCAAATTTCATATCGTAGCGTTGTTCGCGTACATATCCGCACAGATAGTTGATCGCTTCGCGGTACCACTTGAGACCGTCGAGCGCGTTCTTGGATGCGTCGACTTCTATTCCTTCGCGACCGCCCCACAAGACGAAAGTTTTGGCGCCCAACTCCACTCCGAGATCGATAGCGCGCATCGTCTTTTGCACAGCAAAGGCACGCACATCACTACTGTTGGAGGTAAAGGCGCCATCGCGGAAAATCGGATGGTAGAAAAGATTGACCGTCGCCATAGGCACTTTCATGTCGTGCTCGGCAAGCGCCTTTTGAAACTCGGTTACTATGCGGGTGCGCTCGGCAGGCGTGGCGTCGAACGGCACCAGATCGTTGTCGTGCAGATTGACGCCGTAGGCGCCAAGCTCCGACAGTTTCTTCACTATGTTTACCGGCGTAATCGTCTCGCGCACCGCATCGCCGAATGGGTCGCGTCCTCGGTTGCCAACCGTCCACAAACCGAATGTAAAGCGGTCCTCTTTGCGCGGCGTAAACTCGTCATGCTTCATTACGGTCACTCCCAATGCGACTCGGCGGTTAATTTAGAGTGAGAACTATACCAAATTATCGAACAGAAACGCCGTGCTGAAGTTAGCTATTCGTACGATGTAGAATAGTCCAATGCAACTGCCCGGATTGATAATAGGCGCGGGGATCGGTGGTACAGCCGCTGCGATTGCGCTACGCAACACCGGCATTAATTGTCGCCTCTTCGAGCAAGCGCCTCAGTCGCGCGAGGCGGGCGCAGGCATCACGCTTTGGGCAAATGCGATTAAGGCGATTGAACGGCTTGGATTGAGGCGGGCGTATGACCAGATTTCGTGCCCTGCCGGAGCATCTCTCTACGACAGCGATGGACGACTGCTGCTGGCTGGCGGTCAGCTGAGTGCTGAGTTTAACCCGGTCGCGACAGTCGTGCATCGGGGCGAGCTTCTCGATATGCTGGTAGATGCGTATGGAAGAGATGGCATCAAATACGGTGCGCGCTGCATCGGTATCGATCAAAGCGGCGATAAGGTTGTGGCTTCATTCGAGGACGGCAGTCGCGTCGAGGGAGAGTTTATTATTGGTGCGGACGGCCTGCATTCTGTGGTACGGGAGCATTTATTCGGCGTGGAAAAACCGGTTTACGCCGGCTACACTGCCTGGCGCGCTATCGTTGAACATCGGCTGGACGAGGAGAAGCCCGGCGAGAGATGGGGGCCGGGCGGCCGCTTCGGTTATATTCCCATGACGAAAGGACGGACGCTCTGGTTTGCTACTCTCAATGTGGCAGAACATAGGCGCGCTCCTCATGGCGAAAAGGCGCTGCTTCTAGAGCGGTTTGGAGATTGGCGAGGTCCGGTGAGGCAACTAATCGAAAGGACCTCAGAGTCAGCGATTTTGCGCAATGAGGTATACGATCGTCCGCCGCTGCTCAGTTGGACGCGTGGACGTGTGACGCTTCTCGGCGATGCGGCCCATGCGATTGCGCCGGTTCTCGGGCAAGGCGCATGCCTGGCCCTGGAAGACGCAGTCGTATTGGCTCAGTGTTTGAGAAGTGAAACCAATACGCGAGAGGCGTTGATGGAGTATGAACGAAGGAGGCTGCCGCGAGCCAACTTTTTCATTCGCCAGGCTCGTATCGTTGGCAGTTTTGGACAACTGCGCAGTCCGCTGCTGGTAGGGCTGCGCAACATGCTGGTGCGGAGCCTGTACAGCTCGTCTGCGCCGACGGCCATAAAACAGATGCTAACTGTGGAGCTTTGATCGAAATGCGAACTATCTATGCCAAAGACGGACCAGAGATTTCGGACCTGATCGTCGCATTCGACCAGGATACATTGGCGCGCCTGCCTGTGCGTAAGAGTGCCGTCATCGAGGAGTTTAAACGATACAAGAATCTCGAAGCAATCAAAATTGTCGAGCGCATTCGTGCGCACAACGACATTTTGGAAGAGCGATCGGTCGACCGGCTACTTTTGACGGCGCATTGCGAGCTGCAACGCTTGTCCGAGGAGTTCTACCACGGCGAACGCGTGCGCATGATGTTATTGCCGGTGTTGAGCACTTTGCGGGAAAGTGGTCATCAGGGCACAATTCGCGTTGTCGATATCGGCTGCGGTATGGGCTTCGTCATTCGCTGGTTGAGCAAGTACGGTGCGTTGGGCGAAGATGTGGAACTTGTCGGAGCGGACTACAATCGCGTGCTCGTGACTGAGGCGGGTAAACTGGCCGAGGCAGAAAAATTGGCGTGCCGGTTTGATGTGAGAAACGCTTTCCATCTGGAAGAGCCGGCCACGATCTGCATTTCTACCGGCGTTGTCCATCACTTCAATACTCGCGACAGTCTAGGAGGTTTCTTCCAGAATCATCAGAGCGATACAATCAAGGCGTTTTTTCATTTTGATTTTCAACCGTCCTTTGTGACGCCGCTGGGCTCGTGGATTTTTCACGTCATGCGCATGCGCCAGCCGTTGTCGCGACATGACGGTGTGCTATCCGCTGCCCGAGCGCATTCGGGTGATGTTTTGCTGGAAGCATGCCGAGCAGGAGCGCCCGAATTTGTCTCGGCGATGTATGGGAGACGCTTTTACAACACACCATTTCGGCGTGTCATGCAAACGTTGATTGGTATAAGACCGGCGTTGAAAGAAGGTTTTGTGCGGCACTTGGGAGCAGATGCAGTACAACTCGAGGAGTGGAAATGACAAGCTGGACGATGTTGTACATTCTCGCGATAATGGATTTTGCCTGCTGTGCATATCGGTCCGCATCCGGACGCGTCGCGCTTTTAGACAAGACTGAGTTCTTTCGGCGGTCTATATACAGCGCTGTTGGATGGGGACATCTCGTTTTGGCGGTGATTGTCTCTGTCACCATATTCGGTATCGTAATCTCGAAGGATCCGGCGACATTGATCGATGAGTTGGATGTGGCGTCGCTAGGAATGTTGATTGTTTATCTTCCATATGCCGGTCTGTTTGTTTTCGCGCTGTTAGTGCGGCTCATCCCGTCTGTCGATGTGCGCAGCGTCACCAGCACAGTCATTCTTGGACCTATGACTTTCGTTCGTCCGATTGTCGCGGTTTTGGGCGTGCTCAGTGCAATAAACGCCTCGCCGTCGCCTGAGATACTCTTTCTCGGCGCCTTTACCATCGCCGCGATGTTAGCCTTCGAAGTCTGCCTTGATTGGCGCAACACCCACGCCCTGGACGGCATCTAGGTGGTCGAAGTTGGCTAATGTAAGAAATGGAGCCAAGAAATCTGAGTCTCCGTCCCTATCGGCCGTAGCGATTAAAAACAGCTAGAAAATATCGCTCTCACCGATTGGCTAGTGTAAGTACATTTGATAATCGGCCCTAGCGATTGAAAACCGCGGAAAAATATCGCTCCCACCGATTATTTATCGCGGGTAGGTCGATGCGGTAGCAGCGCCATGCCTCATCAGGCGGTTGCGGTCGAGGAAACCATGATAAGCAATGCTCTCCCAACTTTGAGTTTGGTTTATTGCTTTCAAATCTCGCAGATAGTCTTGGGGAAACTTATGCGACCGCGGTGGCGTTTTCACAGCAAGCTCCTTGGCTATGTCGTCGACATAGGCAACGCAGTCGGAGACGCCTGTTTGGAACTGCCGGTGTCGCCAGCGTTCACTTAGTTTACGAGAACTGCGATATCTATCTGCGTCGACGATAACAACTAGAGCATTCAAATTACGGGTGTTGCCAATGGCTGCGTGATCGACCATGGTTCCTTGTACGTTAGACCAGAGCGAGGGCACTTGATCGTGCAGATGCATTGGGACGAAGCCCGCTGAATCAAGCGCGAGAATGTCTTTGGGCTCGCGTTCGCTCCAAGCAACATAGCAGTGCCCTGGAAAGCCAATTGGGTTGTCGGCAAGCGCTGCGCACAAAATAACGTAGTACGGCTTGTCAGTCGCCTGCGCGCGCAAGTCGAGCACTTGAAGAGGCTCAGCCGCCCGCCGATACTGCACGGCCCAGACAGCCATATATAGGATCAACCCGGCGCCGATTAGCAGCGGAATGGCAACTACGGTTTTGAGTGCTTTGTTCATGACGACGCCCTTGCCTGTCATTCAACATAGCCGAGTCGGAGTTTCCCTTGTCCCGACGGAACACAGTTTCCAAACCGTTTGCTTGCCTCGGACTCACCGATGTGTGAGAAATCTTGACCAAATATCTTTCTGCCTTTCCTTCTCCCAAACAATGTAAGAAAACTCGGCGTTATTTCTTTTAGCGCTGCGCTCGGCGGCGTAAGGGTGTCGCTCCGACCAATGTAAGAAATTGAGCTGAAAAATCTTGTAATTGAGTAGGGAAGCGCTTTGCAAGCGAAGCGTGAAAAATATTGCGCCCAACCTTTTGAACTTTTTTGCTCCCGCGAACGTAATAAGAAGAAGGCAAAGTTCCATTGCGGAGGTTCATGAGAATGTCCAAAACGACGGCACAATCGATTCACGAATCGGTCAGTAAACTGGCTCCGGGTGAGCTGTTTTGCACGCGCCACATGTTGCACTTCGGAACACGAAGTTCTGTCGATGTGAGTCTATGGAGGTTGGTAAGAGATGGAACGCTGGTTCGATTTGCGCGCGGTGTTTTTGCAAGACCGCCGAACGATGAAGACCAAGAACCCAGTCCGCGTGCGGTTGCGGAGATGAAAGCAAAGGCATTCGGCAAGACTTTGGTGAGCGATCACGCAGATGAAGCGAAGGAGTTGGGTCTATGTACTTCGCGCAAGAAGGACATCGTTTTTAGAGTGAATGGGCGGTCGAGTCAGTTCCTCTTCAACGGAAAGTACATATATCTGAAAGCATCGAGTAAGCGCAAATTGCAGCTCGGCGATAGCAGTCTTGGCAAAGTATTACGCGCACTCTGGTTTTTAGGACACGAGACGTGCGAGGGATCCCGCCCTGCAATCGAGGCTCCGTTGATAAAAGCTGCCGCGCTCACTAGCCGTAAAATCGTCGCATGGATACCATCGTGGTTGCACAAAATTGTTGAGGAGATTTGCCCTCCCGCACTGCCGATTGTACAAATTCCAATTACAACCTGACGCTTCGGCTGGTTTCAATCGCGTAAACGCTGAATTCGTTTGTTGGTTCGAAAAGAAGATGCTGTTAAAACCCCGCCCAATGACGGAACAGAACTACGAGACGTAAGATATTTCTACTGAACTTCTTGCTGCTTACCGGCGACGCGGGAGTGGTTGTGCGGTGGGTTTTGCATAAGGCGACGGATGGCTGGGAGTGCTTTTTCTGCGGCTGCCTCTCCAATCTTGATCGCTTTCACCGCGTCTTCTCCATTTTTCGAAAGTATGGGAATGTTGCTCACATCTGGGTTGATCACGACATCTGCGTATTCGAGTTGACGCTCGTCGCTGGCAGCGAGCACGATGTCAGCCATTCTCGACGCGATGCCTTTGAGATGCACGAAACGTTTTGCCGGCACGGGCACCAGGGGCTCGTCGACTAGAACTGCGATCACAATTCCGGCTCCGGTCTCTTGCGCCGCACGAATCGGCATGTTGGCGCGCACGCCGCCGTCGACAAAGACTTTGTCGCCAACCGCCACTGGTTGCAAAAGCGGCGATATGGCAGAGCTGGCTTTCATCGCCGTGGCAAGTGAACCATCGCTCAATGTGTACGCCTTGCCGTCGATCAGATTGGTGGCAACGGCGCTGAACGGAATCTTTGTTGCGCTTACGTCCATATCTGGCTTCGGCAAGACGGATTGCAGATATTGGGTGAACTTTTTACCGCTGAACAATCCCGCATAATGAGGGTGCAGGCTCAGTCTGCTCAGGGGCGCGATAAGGACTTTGGGCACAATCGCTGTCGGCATATAAGCGTGTCGCAACGAGCCGTCTTCCAGGAGCTCGCTGATGCTGTCCAGCGTCATACCGCTCGAGTATAAGCCGCCGACGATGGCTCCCATCGAGTTGCCGACTATGTAGTTGACCGGAATACCTTCTCTCTCGAAGACCTTCAGAACGCCTATGTGCGCTGCGCCTCGCGCTCCCCCGCCGCCCAGGGCGACGGCAACGGTCGGTCTTCCGTCCGCGCTCACTGCCGGAATGGTCTTGCGCGATTGATCGCTGATAATCTTAACCGACTCCATTGACGCTGATTTTTTCTGGGCTGGAGCCGACAGAACGGTGCCTCCCACTGGCAGACCTGATTCTACTTTCGAGTCAGCCGGAGCGCTGTTCGTGATCTGCTCTTTCCGGTCGCTCTGTTCTTTCTTAACCGCGTCGACAGTGGGTGCCTGGTTTGTGCTCGACGCGCTATCCGCCTCACTGTCTGCTCGACAGGAAGGGCCGAGGCAAAGGAGCACTCCAGTGGTAATACCTAGTGCGACGAGTTGTGTTTTCCGCATATTCCCACCATTCAAATTAAGACGAGCTTGAGGACGCGGGACTCACATGTCGGTTCCCAGAGTTAAGCACGTGCTCAACTATTGGCGGATGTGTCTTCCAGCGCTTCACTGGCACTGCAACAAAGAGTGAAAAAGGCTACGTTTTTCTCTGCAGTGAGGGAATTTCTCAATCCTGCCAGGGGAAGATCGAGTCTCATTGCCACTGTATATGGTGCGCATATACAAACGAGAAGTCCCCGCACTGAGTGCGAGGACTTACAATTTTTCGTAGTACTTAAACCAGGGGTTTAATCTACTTGGCTGCAGGAGCGGTGGTGCTGGTTGTAGCAGCGGCAGGCTTCTTAGCAGTGTGACGAACGGTGCGGCGACGATGATGAGTGGTCGTCTTCTTGGTCGTGGTAGCGGCCGGGGTGCTGGTGCTGGTCGAGGTGGTGGTGCTTTGCGCCAACACGGACGAACCTACGCTGAAGACTCCCAATGCCAAAGCGAGTGAAATGATATTTTTCATTTGTGTGAAACTCCAAAATGAACCGATGCTTTCACATTATAGTAACAACCTGACAGTACGGCGTCTCTGTGTGAAAGATTGTCATCCGACGAAAACGCTTAACTTGTGCGGCTTTTACAATATGTGCGCGCTATTTTAACGACCTTTTAACAGGTTCAAAAGTGCGAAATGATTTTAAGTTGTTTGCGTATTTGTCTGGCGCGCCACCGAGATGATAGCGCAGTAAAGCGGCTCTGTGCCTGAGATTTCGATGTTGATGCTGAGGATTGAATCAGCCAATTGTTCGAAACTTCACAAATTATCCACAACTGGGCTTGACTACCACTGCACTTAAAACGACCACAAGCGCGGGCTCAGGTCTCAAGTCGTTCTTGACAGGGGCGCTCGTGACAACAGTTTGGTCAGCTCAATCAAGCAAATTGGCACGAAAAACCGGTGCCACCGAATGCGGTGCGTTTGCGGAAGGCAATGCGAATCAATCGCCAAGTCGTATTTTTGCAGGCACCGTGGGGTCTACGGAGCGTGCTTTCTCCAGGTCTGCTTTCGCCAGATCCGGTTGTCCCTGGTGATGATAGACGCGCGCCCGCGCAATGTAAACGTTGGCGTTCATTGGATCCAAGTCCAATGACTTAGTCAGATCGCTTATCGCCTGGTCATAACTTTCCATCTTCGCGTACAGCAAAGCCCGACGGAAGTATAGATGTGGATTGCGATTGTCGGCTTCGACCGCACTGTTCAACTTGGCAATGCGATCTCGCAACACGTCCTTGTCGTCTGGCAGGCGCTCATTGGCCGCTTTCTTGTCGGCATCCATTTCAGGTGTGCGACGACGTTTGCCTTCCGGGCGTGTATCCTCGGCAGCTGTGCGCATGGCTTGTTCGGTCTGTCCGCCGGACAATCGATCGCTATCTTTCTGTTTCAAATATTGCGCCATCGCTTCTTCGTACGCGCTCACGGATGCTTTGTTTTCACTCGCTTTGGTCCCAGGCTGGCGGCCCTTGCCGGTATTGCCATCCTGCACTGCATCCGCTCCGCCATTCTCCTGGTACTGCTTCGCCAGTTGTGGATCGAGCCTGATGGCGGCCAGGTAGTCGCGGACAGTGGCGTCGTGATCGCCGAGTTTCGAATTGGCAGTGCCGCGCCAGAGATAGGCATTAGAGTTGTGCGGTTCGTTCTCGATGATGTGGCTAAAGTCCTTGATCGATTCTTCGTAATTCTTCAGTTTGTAAAAGCATTGCCCGCGCTTCATGTAGGCGCGCATGTTGGTCATGTCGAAACCAATCGCTTCCCCGAAGGTGATAATGGCGCCGTCATAGTCGCCCCGGTTCATCTCATTACAGCCCTGGTCGTACGCGGGGCTATCGAATGCGGGTGCGCCTAAGGCGAAAAGCAGCAGGCAAGAAAAGGCAATCCCTGACGAAAGTCCCGCCCGCAGGCTTACGCTTCGAAGATTTCTGGTCATTCGCACCCTCCGCCACGCTAAAAACGTTATCTCTTAACTCCTTGTACCAAAAAACAGTCCACTTCCTCGGGCATTTTTGTTTCCCGAACGGCCAAACAGCATCGATTCTGAACAACTTCTAGCTTCCTCACAGCTTGAAATGCAAGTCAGATGAGCGGAGTGAGGCTGAGTGGCTTATGCAGCAAGCTGCCCAGCTCCAGCGACGGAGCGAATAAATATGTGTAATATTGTTCCAACTCCAGTGCCAGGCGGGGTTCCGCGTCTTTGTCTGTGTTAAGGTCAGACTCTCTTCTCTTACCGGAGTTTTGTTCAGATGGAAGTGTCTCAACGATTAAAGGCTATTCCTCCCTACGTTTTCGCGGAGATCGACAAAAAACGCCAGGCAGCGGTCGCTCGTGGCGTCGACGTCATCAACCTCGGCATCGGCGATCCCGACCAGCCCACGCCTAAACATATAGTTGATGCGATGCACAAGGCTCTGGACAATCCCGCAAACCATCACTATCCACCGTTCGGCGGCATGAAAGAGTACAAGCAGGCAGCCGCTGACTGGTGCAAACGCCGTTTCAACGTTGTGGTCGATCCGGACACCGAAGTCACTTCACTGATCGGCTCGAAAGAAGGTCTGCACAACACAATCATGGCTTTCGTCGATGAAGGCAACGTCGCTTTGGTCCCCGATCCTGCCTATCCCGTCTACAAAACTTCCACCATCCTCGCAGGCGGAATCCCGCACTTCATGCAGCTTCAGCCTGAAAATAATTTCCTTCCCGACCTGGATGCGATACCGAAAGCGGTGGCAGAAAAAGCGACTTTGTTGCTTCTCAACTATCCGAACAACCCCACTGCAGGCATTGCTGACTTGGCGTTTTTCGAGAAAGCCGTCGCCTTCGCGCGCAAGTACGACATCCTGTTGTGCCACGATCTTTCATACTCCGAGATGACGTTCGACGGCTACAAAGCGCCGTCGATTTTGGAAATTCCGGGCGCCAAAGACGTCACTATGGAGCTGCACACTCTCTCAAAAGCATACAATATGACTGGCTGGCGTATCGGTTTTGCCATCGGCAATCCGCAGGCAGTGAAGGCTCTGGCACAGATCAAATCCAATGTCGACACAGACATATTCAAAGCCGTCCAACTCGCTGCTGTCGCCGCGTTCAACGGACCTACCGATGACATCGATCGTTGCAACAAGCTCTACATCGAGCGCCGCGATCTCGCCGTCAAAGAGCTCGGCAAACTCGGGTGGAAAGTCAAACCGAACAAAGCGACCTTCTACATGTGGCTGCCGACGCCCAAAGGCGTCTCCTCGGCGGAGTTCAGCACGCAGATGTTGGATAAAGCCGGCATCGTCGTTCCGCCCGGCACAGCGTATGGTCCCGGCGGTGAGGGATTTTTTCGCATGTCGCTCTGCAGCAGCACCGAGCGCTTGCAAGAAGCCTTTGATCGCATGGCGAAGAATGCCATCACCTTCGACATGACCAAAGCCGCGGTCTAATCGCCGAAGCAGGCAAGGAAAATCACCGCTTTTTCTTTCAAGATCAGCTCAATTGCTGGTAGCAATTGAAATGCGTCCAAAATTATTGCTGCCAGCAATTATTTGGGCGTCTGATGCTGTTTATTGCTGGTTGGCAATTGAAAACAGCTCGAAAATATTGCTGCCAGCAATGGGAATTCATTTGAAAGAAAAAGTGCTGGGTTTTCTCTCACGATTGCGGGCGGCGCCAAGCGATTGCTGGGTGCAATCAAAAATCCAATATTTTGATTGCACCCAGCAATCAACAGCTCCATACGGCGAAATGATTGCTGGTTGCAATCAAATTCCGCCAAATCTGATTGCAGGCAGCAATCAAGTCTTTGTTTGTAAGAAAAAGCGCTGGGTTTTCTTCCAACGATAGGCGGGCTAGACCGTGACATCAGGGCGCACTTGATCACAGTCGCCTGAAGCGTAAAACCGGCAGGTAATCTACGTGGGGGGAACCCCATGCGCGAGCGCGATTGCCCCGAATTTGGCGACTTATCGGCCATATAATTGTTTGAGCCCGAAAAAGGGCGCGGGAGCATTATGACCGGCAACGCACAAGCGGTAACATCGCCATCTATCCTGTCGCCTTTGCAAAGGCCAGTCTTCTTCGCACTCTTCTGGACGAGCACAGTGGCCGCAATTGGCGGCTGGATGCAAGACCTTGCTGGCGGTTGGTTGATGACCAGCTTGATGCCGTCGCCGATGATGGTGGCTTTAATGCAAACAGCTACCTATCTGCCGTATTTTCTGCTTTCTCTGCCTGCTGGTGCGCTCGCTGACGTCATCGACCGTCGCCTGCAAGTGGTGGGCGCCGGTCTTTGGATTTGCCTTTCCGCGTTGGCTCTCGGACTGCTGACGAATTACGGGGTGATGACGCCGTGGTTGTTGCTGACGATGATTCTTGTCGTCGCACTCGGGCAGACCTTTCAAGGTCCGGCATTCAACGCCTTGCCACCAGAATTGGTGCCGCGCCGCGAGCTCGACTCTGCCATCGCCATCGGTGCGGCGAGTTTTAACTTCGCGCGCGGGTTAGGCGCCGCATTGGGCGGCTACCTTGTCTTCAAGCTCGGCCCCGGGTGGGTGTTCATCATCAACTCCGCTTGCATGGTGTGCATGTGTGTCGCGGTTTTTCGGTGGAAGCGGGAGCCCTTGCCGCGCGAATTTCCGGCAGAACGCTGGGGAAGCGCAGTCAAAGCCGGCGTTCGCTATGTGCAACACTCAGTAACGATGCGCGCCGTGCTTGCTCGCACAGCCATTTTTGTCATCTGTGGCAGCTGCATATGGGCAATTTTGCCGTTGCTGGCACGAAAGGTCTATGGCATGACTTCGAGCGAATACGGCGTTGCGCTCAGCATTTTCGGGGTCGGTACGATGGTCGGCGCTTTGATCATGCCCCGTCTTAAATCATCGCTCAGCCTCGATTGGCTCTGTGGTGTCGGCACGATCATGTACGCCCTGGCCATGATTATGCTGTCTTCGACAAACGTCTACGCGGCCGGTTGTTCTGCGCTTTTCCTGGCTGGGATAGGCTGGCTGATCGTCTCTGCCGCGGTCAACTCCAGTCTCCTCAAAGCCTCACCTGCCTGGGTGCGTGCCCGTTCAGTGGCCGTCTATCTGCTCGTGTTCAACGGCTGTCTCGCTTTCGGCAGTCTGTTGTGGGGCGCTATAGCACAGGCGATCGGTATGCAAACTGCGCTGTTGTGGGGCGCCGGCGGACTTATCCTGGGATTGCTCGCCATGCTCCGGTACAGTTTGGAAGCGGTGGAGAAGCTCGATATGCGCACGTCCGGTCCCTGGCCGGCACCGGCAGTGGCGGTAGAGCCGCATCCGGAGCGAGGGCCGGTGCAGCTCACAGTTGAATACATCGTCGAACCGAACGACGTGGAAGCTTTTCTGCAAGCGATCTCGGAGTTGGAGTTGCAACGACGCCGCAACGGTGCCGTTCAGTGGCATCTATTTGTGGATCTGACGCGTCCCGGAGTGCACATCGAATCGTTTATCGTTGACACGTGGGCTGAGTCGCTGCGGCTGCGCAACCGCATCACCAATGATGAATTGGCTCTGGAAAGTCGTGTACACGCGTTTCATCGTGGACCCGAGCCTCCGAAGTTGACGCACCTCCTGGCAGAGCGCCGCCGCGTCTTCTCCTCCGCAGCCAAATGACGCGTGCTAAGCTATTGCGCTTGTCGGCTACAGAGAGAGATTGACAATGGCACCCACGTCAAATAATTCTGTCTTGAAGGAAGAGACGTTTATCGTCGAGCGATTAGGGCGCAAAACGCCCGTATTTGCCGTTGGTCCGGACACGCCAGTGGCACTGCCGGCAGTGATTGTTGTGCACGAGATATTCGGCGTGAACGAGCACATTAAAGATGTGGCGCGACGTTTTGCCGGACAAAACTTTCGCGCCTTCGCTCCCGATCTGTTCGCGCTCTGCGAGCGGTTCCCTTCCGATCCCGAAAGGCGCAATGACCTGAAGACGATGCGAGAAGTTTGGAGTTCGATCGATGACAGCGAGCTGATCGCAGAGATGCACGCTGTCTTTGATGCAGCCGCGAGGTATCCTGCTGTGATCCCTGAAAGTATTGGAGCGATTGGGTACTGCATGGGAGGGGCGATCGCCTTGATGTTCGCGTGCAGCGAGGGCAAACTTTCTTGGGTGGCGGACTACTACGGTCGCATCAAATACGGTGCCATTTCCAAGGAAAAACCGAAACATCCGATCGACTATGCGGGCAATCTCAGATGCCCGCTGTTGGGGCTCTTTGCCGGCAAAGACGAGCTTATCACCGGCGAGCACCGCGAACAGTTGGCTGCTCTTTTGCAGAAGAACGACAAAACTTTTCGCATCAAAGTCTATGAGAAAGCGGAGCACGCCTTCTTCAACGATCAGCGCCCGCACTACGACCGAGAGGCGGCGGAGGATGCCTGGCAGTTGACTCTGGACTTCGCCCGTTTGCAAAACAAAGCGACATAGTCTGTCCTCAACTTGGCTCGACCGGTACACCGCGTGGACGATAACACGCCGCCTCGCGTGGGTGAGCGATATTTGGACGGTGCGCGCCTCTTTGCTGGAAACAGGCTTATGACTGTTTAATTTGCCGCCTGCTGATTGGAGGCGGGACCCGCCAGCGGCTGGAGCCGGGCATCTTGCTGCATAAGCCCCACGGGTAAATAAAGCTGAAGGATGCCAGGTGCCCGAGGGACTGAAGGCGAGAACCCCTTTATAATGAGCACGTCACCGAAAGCCTGTGTAATTCCACTTTGAACAAATTTTTCGCCTATCTCGCCTGCGCCTTGACTGTGTCGCTATCGTTCGCGCCGGCTCCAGCCCAGACGCCCGGCGCCGAAGCTATCGAGGCGCCGTCTGCGAATGCGGCACCGACGGAGTCCGATTCTACTCCGACAAGCAGCCCCACCCCTGGCACTTCCTCCGGTACAACGGCGGCAACACCGGCTCCTGAGCTTCCACCGCCGCCAAAAGACATTGTGCTGACCAATCCTGCTGTCAAGGAAGGGCTCAAATTGCGCGTGCGCAATCGCAAGATTGTCATCGGTGCCGGTCAACTCGAGATCGACGGTAAAGCGATAACAATCGCTCAGCCGACAAAAGTGGAAGTTCCGCCGGCCGGCGTTCTTGATCTGGATGACGAGATCGTGCGCTTCCAGGATGCAGGCAAGCCTGCAGACACAGTCGTTCTGCCGCACTGTCGCGCATCGAACATCGATAACACGATTCTGCGCAACATTCTCGTGCCTGGCACCCTCAAACTGAAGTCACAGCCAGGGCATGACGGACCGGGCTTGACCCCGGACATTGATTATGCGGTCGACCTGAAATTCGGCGCCCTTACTCGCAACGCTGGCGGCAGCATCAAGCCTGGCGAGAAAGTCTTTGCCGATTATCAAACATGGCGCCGGCGACTCGATACCATTGCATTCGACCCGACCGACAACAACTTTGTCCTCGTGCAAGGGATACCTGCGCGTTCTGGTCCTGAACCGCCCGTGGTGGCGCCACCATTGCTACCCCTGGCCAATGTCTACTCCGATTGGGGCGACGGCGAGATCGCCCAGACCGACGTGATGCCAATCTCGGAGAAGTTCGAGGGCAATCCCTATCAGATAGAACACAATCTGAAGGCGATGCAACCGATCATCAAGAAGTTGAACACCGGCGATCCCATACACCTCGTGTTCTGGGGCGACTCAGTCACGACAGGCATGGATGCCCGCAGCAAGCAGGACGGTTTTGTCTTGAGCTTCTGCAAGCAGTTGAAGAAGCAATTTCCCAAAGCTAATCTGGTTGTCTCCAACCTCGGCATCGGCGGAAGCACCAGCTCCGGACGGCTGCCTATGCTCGACATCGAAGTTTTCGGATTGAAGCCTGATCTGATCGTCGTTGAGTTCGTCAATGATCTGTCGTTGCCGGCCCACGAAATTACGAAAGTCTACGAAGAGCTGTTGGATGACGCGAAGAAGAACAACACCGCGGTAATTCTCTGCACGCCGCACATGGCGGCACCAAAGATGGCGCGCACCACGGACTGGAACAGCGTCAAAGACAAACCGTATCTGGCAGTATTGCGCGAGCTTGGACGCAACAACGATTTCGTAGCGGTAGCCGATGTTTTTGCTCGCTGGGACCACTTGCAGAAAGAAGGCATCCGCCCTGAAATTCTCTTGGTCAACGGGCTTAACCACCCGAACAACTACGGGCACAATATTTACGTAGAAGAGTTGATGAAGTGCTTTGTAGCCACGCCTGACAAAGTTGCACAGCACTAGCGTGCCAGTCGGAGCAGCGTCGCGCCATCGGTTGGAAGATCCTAAGCTGATGCGTCGCTTGGCTGCGCTCGTGGGGCAATGTCGCCGGGAAGCCTCCGCTGCGTCTGCCTCGAGAGATACTGCCGGACAGCTCTCAGATGTGCTGTTTTCATTTGCCATGCAACTGCTGCACCACTGGCAGTTGCACGAAGCGTTCTCGCAGCAAGAACACTCTAATCCGTTGTCTGCGCTCTTTGCCCGGCTTAACAGCTTTGCTCCTGAAGGCGAATGTGCAGCTCTGCCGCCACCGGATGCGACCGCAGTCGAGCGGTGCGCTGCCTTAATAGATGCCAGTGAATTGAAGACACTCTGGTCTCATCCCTGCTTGCTTGGCTATGTCTATCAGTTCTTCTCTCTGGCAGAACGCAAGCAGAGCCAGCGCGCGATACAGACCGCCAACAAAGTATTGAGTCGAGGGCAGATAGTCTCTTTCACGCAACTCTACACGCCATCATGGGTGGTCGAGTTTTTACTGGGACAAACTTTGTCGTATGCTCTGGCATTGCCCACGGTATCACAACCTGTTGCTCTGCTGGATCCTGCCTGTGGCAGTGGTCACTTCTTGATACCGGCCTTCGATCGGCTGGTCGAGCATCATGCGGGCAACGGCTCTAATCGTTCGGCGGCGGCGCGCACTGCCTTGAGTCAACTGTTCGGTGCCGATATCGACGGTTTTGCCCTTGCAGCACTGTCGCTCTCAACTCTGCTGCGCTACGTTTTTCATGCGCGAGAGTTTCCAGATCAACCATGGAACAACGTTGCTAACGTGAACACGAGCCTGCTCGGCAGTCTCGATCGGTCCTTTGCTGATTCGCACTTTCTCAGTCGAAAGTATTTGGCGGTCGTGACCAATCCGCCTTATATCGGTCGCAAGCTGATGAGTCGCGAGATGAAACAGTCCCTGAAGAAGGAGTATCCTGCCGCTTGCAGCGATCTATCGGCACCATTTGTGGTGCGGGGTCTGGAGCTGTTAGATAGGTGTGGCCGGCTCGGTTTGATCACTCAATCTTCAATCCTTTCCCTGCCCAGTTATACGGAGCTGCGGCGCCGGCTCGTTGTGGACAGCTCTCTTGTGAGCGCGGTGGAACTCGGCAGCGGTGTTTTTCCTCTGCAAACCGGAGAAAAAGTAAACAGTGTTCTTTTGGTGGCAGAAGCAACGCCCCGGCAAACGGATAATGCCGTTACCGAATTCCGTGATTTGACAGATAGCGACGACAAAGAGAACGACCTTCTCAACCCGAGCAAGAGTGGCGGCAACAAAGTCTACCTGCGAGATTCATCCGTATTTCTCAAGCTGGCGAATGTTTCATTCCAATATCGGGCGCCATCTTTTCTTTTCGACATCATCAACCAATGCTCTACTCTCAATGATGTAGCGGATGTACGACAGGGATTGGCCACCACCGACAATCAGCGATTTGTCAAATACTGGTGGGAAGTGCGACGTGATCAGATCGGCACAGTCTGGTATCCCTATATCAAAGGAGCAGGGACGCAGCGTTGGTCTAGTCCTGTACTTCATGTCGTCAACTTCGCCGACAATGGGCGCGAGATAAAACAAGCCGTGGTCGAAAAATACCCATACCTCGCCGGTAAATCAGCTTGGGTCGTTAAAAACGAGCAGTACTACTTTCGTCCCGGACTTTGCTTCTCCTTCGTCAGCACCGAGCAATTTGCTGTGCGACTTCTGCCCGCCGGCTGCATATTCGATGTCGCCGCTTCTGCGATTTTCATCGAGGAGGGGCAGCGCGCCTTCCTTCTCGGATACCTAAACAGCACGCTAATGCGCGCTATGAGCAAGTTGTACAACCCGACAATCAACGTTCAGGTGGGCGATGTAAAACGGTTGCCTCTATTTACCTTCGACCTGAACACGCGAGAGTCGATAGCGGCAACGGCCGAGCGGTGCGCTCAGGCGAAAGACACGTTGAACACGCTCTTTTCGCCCTGTTTGCACTGGCGCTCCTTGTTGTTGAATTTAGAAGAGTTTCAAACCGCTCCCGAACAAACCGCTCTCAACTCACTGCACATTTTGCATCAAGCGCAACAGCAGCTGCGGCATGAGGAGCGAGAACTCGATCGGCTGATTCTCGACAACTGCGTTGAGATGAAGAGATTGCGCCAACATGAAAGGAAAGCATTAATTGATTGGCTTCAAGATGAAACCACTGGAGAGAGGCGAGATGCCGAAGGGTTCGAGGCATTCCCGTGTACAGCGATCGACATCGTGGACGGATTTTTGCTGAGGGCGGCGTTGGAGATCGAACGATATGATACTACAGGCGGTGTGTCTTGGAGCCCTGCTCTGATTCACTGGATTGAAAGCGTATGCAAACAATCGATCACGCAAAGCATCGAAGAGCGCCTCAGCTCATGCGCGAAAACTCGCTTGTACAAGAGGCCGCCGGCAGATTGGCAGCAGAGGATCGACTGGCATTGCCAGCGAGCACTAGCAGCAAAAGAAGGCGCTCGCTAGTAGTTCTCTCGCACTTTCTCGTAGTCGTTTTTCACCCAACTGTAGCCGGGTTGGATGTCTGTTGCAGCGACATAATCCGCTTCGAACGTGACAGAATTTCGCTCGGATTTGGCGGGGAAGGTCAAACCGGGATTACCATTGAGACTTTGTACGGTCGTCAGCAAAACCGTATCGAAAGCAGGGCTGCCGCTTGAATGCACCATCACGACCGTTAACTGTCGATTGCGACTGACCGTCACTCGCAGTGTCGCTTCGCCCGGCACGCTGGCAACTTCGCTCCACCGCTGGTAGATCACGCCCGACAGTTGGTGGTGCCATTTCTCCCAGGCTAGCACCAATTCTTTCGAGCCGCGATCGGCCCCTAGATCGAACTTGTTGGCGGGAATAGTGCCGAATTGGGCAGGCTGCAAGAGACCAAGTTTGCCGCCGTTATCATTGACGTTGCCGGAAAGCGGTCTGCTGAATGCTGACGCATCGAGGAGCCCGTTCATTCGTTTGATCGGCGGTGCCACAGCCGGCATCGGTCTTTCGATGCGCAAGCCGTCTTCTTGTGCGTTGCCGCTTTGATCGCTGCTCGGTCGAGAGAGGCGCGTGTCCTCTTGTTCGACGTTGCCTTGCAAAACCTTCGCCTGTGCAGCCGATACGGTCAGCGCGCTGCTCAGGGAAAGAAGCGCAATCAATGCCAATCGCCGGAGGACTCCCTTGCTCAACATTGGACTCTGTCTTCTCCTATCTGAGCGCGCCCATAAAGATACCCATCAATGCTCCAGTCATGGCACCGCGCATTGCGTACTGGCTCTTGTATCCGCGAGGAGCCATCATGCCGTTCATCAACGCACCAGTCGTGGCGCCAATTCCTGCGCTGAGAGCGGCTCGCTTCAGTCGAGTCGAGGTCGATGCAGGATAGCCGCCACCGTATCCGCCACCCATACCCATGCCGCCAAAACCTGGGAATCCACCAAAGCCGCTACCGGAGCCGTGAAATGCATAACCTTGTTGAAACTGGGCCAGCTGACCCTGACCCTGACTGCTAAATGGCGTCAACTGCCCAGCCGCTGCGCCGTTCTGCCCGAGGTTTTGGGCGGCGCCATCATTATTGAATGCGGTGACCCCATCAGAAGCGCCGGCGCTGCCTCTGTTGTAATCGGGAGCTGAGGCAGGCAATCCTGCTCCGCCAGCCATTCCGCCCGATTGCGCCAACTGGTCGTTAAGCTGATTCATTGCCGATCTGTACATCTGATTGTTCGGATCGAGCGAAAGGGCTCGACTGAGCGCCACTTTCGCTTGCTGGGTCTGCCCTTTGCCGCGATAGGCCTGCGCTAAAGCGAATTGCACGTCGGGATCCGAGGGAGCTTGACCGGCCACTCTTTGCAGATCCTGGATAGCTTTATCGAAATTGCCGGCTTTGAACGCTGCCGACGCTTCTTCGGTCAACGGCTTCAAGCGATCGCGCAACTGATCTTGCTGCGCCGCTTGCGCTGCCGCTGCTTGCTGCTGATGCGCCTGTTCGGCAGCTTGCTGAGAAGCTACCTTGTTTTCCGAGAGTTTTTGCTCTACGGAAGAGACTGCGCCTTTTAGATCATCGTCTGCCGGACGCAGATGATAAGCGGATCTATAGTTCATCAGAGCTGACTGCAGATCGCCTTTCCCCTCGGCGATGACGCCCAAGTTGAAATAAGCATCGACACTCTTGTTGTCCATAGCGACAACTTGTTTAAAGGCGCGTTCAGCGCCTTCGCTATCGCCTTTGGAGTAAAGACTCATCGCTTGTTTTAAGGTCTCTTTCTCTCGATCGGAGTCCGCATCTTGGGCGCTGCCGATCTGATCGGAGCGATAGCTGTTCGACGCGCCTTCCGGTGCCACCGGTGGCGACGAGTCCGAAGCGCTGGCTGTATCCATTTTGCCGGCCATCGGCGGCATCAAAAAGTTGCCGGCGCCCAATGATTTGCCGATCGCAGCCATTCGCTGAGATGTACTGCCCGTCTTCGTCTTGCCGAAAAGACTCTTTTCCAAACCACTTATACGTTCGTTGGTGCCCATCGACTTGTGCGCTGCACCAAATACGGTGGTCTCATATTTGTCCAGCTGATCGCTCGCCGGATCAGTGGCGGCGAAAACCGGCATCGTGCTGCTCAAAACCAGGAGCAGAGCCAGTGCGGTATGACCAACTTTTGCCGATGGTTTCATTCGTTAGACCCACTGAGTCGAGGCAAAACAATCTTGCGGACTGGTTTGGGTGCACCTGTCCCCACCTGACCTGAAAGACGCCTGCTCATTTCGATTGTTCCTGCTTGAGATTGAGGTACTGTGCACAGCGTCCGACCACCCTTACTAACTTATACAAAATCTCGTGCAGGTTATGTGAATGAATTTTCGAAAGCCCGAATAGTGCGGGCGGTTGGCGAACTTTTGTGTAGATTGTGAAGAGGACAAAATCGTGTCAACTCCTGCCGGCGCTGAGCAAGTTGCCACTAGAGGTGTCCCGGCGTGCATCACCGGCGGAGCCCTTGGAGCCGGACACGGGAAACCTCACAGTTACTCGGGCGCCTTGCTCGCGAGGTCCCTCACCGAGCGTCACCGTCGCGCCATGCAAGTGAGCGATCTCTCGCACAATTGCCAGCCCCAGTCCGCTGCCGGCGGTCTGTTTATCGATGAGCCGGTAGAAGCGTTCGAATACCCGTTCCCGTTCTTCCGCCGGAATGCCGGGACCGTTGTCCTCGACAACCAGGTTGGCAATCTCTTCGCCCGCCACATGCGAGCGCTCGATGCGCACGGTTACACTGCCGCCCTGTTGCGTGTACAGAATGGCGTTATGTATCAAGTTGGAGATCAACTCTCTCAGACTCATACCGTCGCCGACGACCACAGCCGGCTGGTCGCAAGATTCGAATCCCAAATCGATGCTTTTCGCCAGTGCGTCATGAATAAAATCCTTGCAGGCATTTTTGCCTATAAGGTTAAGGTCGACATCGCGCCAGAGCGCCGGATCGACTGCTCCCGGCTCGGTTCGCGCCAGAGCCAGCAATTGATTGGCCAGGCGGGCGGCGCGCTCGGCTCCCGTATGGATGAGTCCGAGCGCATGCTGAATCTCTTCGGTGTCCTTCTGGCGCAAGGCCAGTTCGCTCTGGGTCTTCAGTCCGGCGATGGGAGTGCGCAACTGATGTGCGGCGTTGGCGATAAAACGACGCTGTGCCTGCATGTCTTGTTGCAAACGTTCGAGCAGCTCGTTGATAGCGGTGACGAGCGGGCGCACCTCTTTAGGGACATCGGCGATCGGCAAGGGACTCAGATCGACAGGGCTGCGGCTGGCAACGGCGTCTCTCAACTTGCTCAACGGAACCAGACCGCGACTGACGCCAAACCACACGAGCAGGGCCGATAGGCCCAGGATGGCGAACTGCGGAAAAATAACGCCGATCAAAATTTGATCTGCCATCCGTTCACGTTGATGCAGAGTTTCACCGACTTGAATGTAAACGAACTTCTGCGGCTCACCCGGCAACTGGGCTTTCATCGAGGCGATGCGGATCTGTTCACCGTTGATTGTTCCGTCGCGACAGGCGGAGAGCTCGTTTTTCAAATCCTCGTTTAAATTTAGCGCGGGCATGCCCGGGTCGCCCGCCAACAGATGCAGGTTCTGGTCGAGAACTTGATAGAAGTTTTTGTCGGTGATGTCGTCCTGCAACATAGCCAGCGTTGCGGGCGGAACATCGACTGTCAACTTATCGCCTTTGCGCTGAACGCATCGTGCAATCGTGTAAACAGAGTCCATCAGCGCTTTGTCATAAGCGTCCGTTGCCAGGCTCATCGCCAGTCCGAAGGAAAGCCCTGCACCGACGAGCAGCAGCACCAGAATTGGTATCACCAGCCAGAAAAGCAGTTGCGTACGAATCGATGGTGTCAGTCGTCTCATGGTTGATGATGCTCGAGCAGGTAACCTAACCCTCTGATTGTGCGGATATTCACACCCGACGGTTCCAACTTCTTCCTCAATCGATGGACGTTGACCTCCATGGCATTGTGGCTGACTTCCTCGTCCCAGCCGTACATGTGCTCGATCAGTTGCTCTTTGCTGACGACACTGCCGTCGCGTTGCAGTAGCACCTCCAACACTGCCAACTCCCTGGCGGAGAGCTCGATCGCCTGATCGTTCACCGTCACCCGTCTGCCTACTGTATCAAAACGCAGCGGTCCGTACACCACTTCCACTCCCGTGGCTCCGCCGCGTCCACGCCGCAACAGTGCACGTACCCGAGCTTCGAGCTCGGGTAGATCGAACGGTTTGGTCATGTAATCGTCGGCGCCCAGATCGAGCCCGGTGACCCGGTCTTCCAGGCGGTCGCGCGCAGTCACTACCATCACTGGCATGGTCTGACTGCGCTGGCGCACACGGCGCAAAACCTCCAGCCCATCCACTTTCGGCAGTCCGAGATCGAGAATCAACATGTCAAAACTGGTTGTTTCCAGCGCATGGTCGGCATCTTGCCCGCTTGACACTTGATCGACGGCGTAGCCGGCTTGGCGCAATGCCTTCGAAATGCCATCGGAGAGCAGCTCGTCGTCTTCACACAGGAGAATTCTCATTTGTAAACTGCCTTCCTTCAGGCACGATGCTGGTTGTAGGGCTCAAGATACCATTGCCAATGCCCGCATAGTGACAACCATAACAAAGTCTCATAGACTATCTATCTTCTCGTTGGGGCTTGCTGAGTTCGTAATAATGTACAATCGCTCAAGGCCGTGTCTACGAATCCGGAGAGGACTCCTTTGACCATGAATGGTAGTAAAGCTTCGAGCACCATTAATCCAGACGTGAGGACGGGGGTGCTTCTGCTTCACGGTTTGACCGGCATGCCGTCCGAGATGCGCCCCGTTCAGAAATATCTGACGCAGATGGGCTGCGTTGTCGAAAGCCCTCTGCTCCCCGGTCATGGTGCTGGACACAAAGAGTTGTTAGCGACGACCTGGCAGGACTGGGTAAGCGGCGCCAAGAATGCATTGGATGAGTTGTCCACTAAGTGCGATCACGTGGTCATCGGCGGTTTGTCGATGGGTGCACTGCTTTCGGCTATGGCGGCGGTCGATAATGCAAAAGTCAGCGGAATTATAATGATGTCTACGACGCTGAAATACGACGGGCGTGCTTCATCGCCGCTGCAAGTTTTCTTGCCGCTGGTCGATCTGTGGCCGCGAGTGATCGGCGAGATGTTCTGGTGGACTGAAGAGCCGCCCTATGGCTTGAGAGACGAGCGCCTGCAAAAGCAGATCACCAAGCAAGTCGAAGCAGCCAAAAGAGGCGAAGCGACTGACTTTGGTTTGTTTCGCACGTACTGCGGCTCGCTGCGCCAACTGCACAAACTTGTTAATCAATTCAAAAAGCACGCGCACCGTATTGAGTGCCCGGCTCTGGTTATTCACAGTCTTGAAGATTCGATGACGACTCACAAAAACGCGATCGCAGTTTGCAAATTGCTGAACACGAATGATAAGTCGGTGTTCTTTGTCAGCGGATGCGACCACGTGCTCACTCTGGATTTGCGCCGTAAAGACGTGGCCCGCTCAATCGGCCAGTTCGTCATCGAACAGAGCTATAAGGTGTCTCCCAAAAGCAGCAGAGTAGACAGCGCGCCCGTGACAGTTTGATTTCATTGTTTCGCTGCGACCGAGCGATGAGCATGGTCATTTGCTTTTGCGCTGAAACTGCTGCATTCGGCGCGTCGATTCAAGATGTCGTGCGCGGCCGGCTCAATTTAATGAACGGGTTTACTCCGTCGAAATCTGGCGCGCACCGTGCTCTCTTAGGTTTCCCGCAAACTGACATTGTGCAAATTATTGCCACCTCAGTCGTAATTTGAAGGTTATAGTGGTGGATTTTTCTCGATAATGGAATAAACCGTTCAGGTTAAACGTTTAACTGGATGAAAGTACGTTATCGAGTGGGCAATGGCTCTGAGCAAAAACGAGACTGACAGCCGCTTCGAAGATTCAGCCATCGGCTATGCCGATATTCTGTTTCGCATTGCGTATGCTCGCCTGGGAAATGCCCACGATGCCGAGGATGCCGTTCAGGAAACGTACTTGAAGGCGTTTCGCTCAATCAGTAACTTCCGCGCTGGGACGAATATGAAAGCTTGGCTCACCCAGATACTTATCAACACGATACGCGATGCTTATCGGCGATCGAACCATCGAGCTGAGGCAGTCGATCTGGATGAGGCTCTCGGAGATGGTGCTGATGTGCCCACATTTCCCGGACCTGAAGAGATTCTGTGCGACGACGAAATCGATCCGGATCTTTCGATTGCGCTGAAAACCATGTCGGAAACGCTTGCCATTCCCCTTATTTTGCGCGAAGCGTACGAGGCAACCTATGAAGAGATCGCAAACATCCTCGACATACCGAAGGGAACGGTCATGTCGAGATTGAGTCGGGCGCGCACTCGGTTGAGAGAGTTGCTTTTACATCTGCGAGCCGTGAGAGATTCGAGGGGAGCCGACGATGCAGTGCAGTGAGGTCAGATCTCTTCTCGAGCTGTTGCTAGACGGTGAGCTGGACGCTCGCCTCGGCACTGAAGCGCGCAGTCATCTCGCTCAGTGTGCAACGTGCGCACAGGCATGGAAGGAAGTGAGCGAGTTGTCCGAACGGACAAAAGGTTTTGTGAAATCTATTCCAGTTCCCTCTCGCTTACAAGACTCCATTCGAGGAAGGGGTGCTGACGAGAAGGTGAGCGCGACGAGCGTCAGAGATGTTTTTCGCCCGCGTGCTTTGCTCTGTGAAAGGCATGAATTGATTCGCTTCGGATTGACGAGAGTACTTTCAGAAGTCCTACAAATAATTGGTCAGGCACCAGATGGGATGGCCGCTGTCGAGCTCATTCGCCGTATGCGACCGGATATGGTTATCCTCGACGTCGATCTTGATGTTTTGAACGGAGTGGAAGTGTGCCGGCGCGTTTCTACCGAGTTGCCACAGGCAAATGTTCTTGTCCTGACCGATTCATATCATGCAACCAAGTACCACAATCAATTGATTCGAGCCGGCATGCGTGGAATCTGTTTGAAAAGTTCGGGTCCACGGACCTTGTTTGAGGCGATTGAGCAAGTTTCACATGGCTTGCCCTATTGCGATGCGAAAGTCACTCAGCTGGTCAAACAAGCTTCGACGACTAACCTTCCAAATGCCAATCTGACCGATCGCGAAATCGAAGTTTTGATCCGTCTGGACCTCCGTAACAAGGAGCTGGCGGAAGAGTTGGATATGAAGCTGCGCACGGTAGAGAAGCACATCGAGTGTATCTTGGCTAAATTAAAGGTGCCCACGAGAACTGCTGCTGCGCTGAAAGCGGTTCAGTTGGGCTATATCCTGTTGCCAAAAATGCCCAGCAGAGATCCTGTCACGGGCATCACCCACGAGCAAACAGTGGCTGAGCTGCAAGCCGAGCTGACAATCGCGAACGAGCATCTAAAAGCGCTTCTCAGGCAAAACGAGGCTTTAAAAGAAGCGCTCGAGCAAAGAAATAAGCGCCACCCTGTTTAACTCTGCTTCTATCCCCAACTGCGTGCAAATCTGGTGTAAAACTGGGTACGAAATACGCACGAAGGTGGGAGGCGATATGAAGGCTACGCGTGTTTTGACGGCGTTTTCGATTCTCTCTCTGGTGGCTTGCTCGCAGGTTAATGCGGCGCCGGAGTTGCCGGAGTGGTTCAAGTTGAAACAGAAAGCCTCGGCGGCAAAGGCGACTGGAGATTACGTCGAGGAAGAGAAGTTAGCGCGTCAGGCTGCAGATAAGCTCGAACCGAATGACCCAGCGCGGGCGATCTGCTTGAACATTGTCGCTATGTCTCAGGTGAGGCAGGGCAGATTGAACGATGGTCTCGATACCATTCGCAAAGAGATCGATATTTACTATCCCTTGGGGGCGACATGGAAACCAGCTCTGGCAGACGCGGTCGAGGATCTTGGTGATGTGCAGGATAAACTCGAGCTGCACAAAGATGCTTTGGCATCGTATGAGCACGCGGCACAACTGTACAGCGACAGTGTCGGCTCGAAGAGCCCGGAAGTCGCGGACAATTTGATGGCGCAAGCAAAACATTATTTCAAAGCAGATGACATGGCAAATGCAGAGAAATGTTATCGCGGAGCAATCGAGATTTACGACGATAGTTTTGGTGCAGGATTGATCGACTCCGGCATCGCAACCGCGGGCTTGGCGCAGGTTTATTTGAAACAGGATAAGCCCGAGGGCGAAGAGTTGGCCAAGAAGGCGATGGAGATCTACAAGAGTTGGCCGGACTCGGATGCAGATAAACAGTACGCTGCCATGGAAGAATCGTATATCGATTACCTTCGCAAGCACGGCAAACAGAGCGAAGCCGATCAGCTGGACGGGGATACGAAGCATAAGCGCACGCGCGTTGCCACCGCAAATGGTATCGACGAGCTGCGTGCAAATCGCCTCGATGAAGCAGTAAAAACGTTGCAGAAGGCTCTTTCAATCGATCCGTCTAATAAGTGGGCGAAAGAGAGCCTGGCAGTGGCATACAACAATCGCGCCTGCAGCGAGTCGGAGGCGGGCAAAACAAAAGAGGGCGAATCCGATCTCAATGCGGCGATCGATTTGAGCCGAGCTGAACTTGGTGGGGACAATGACCAAACGAAGCAAGAGATTCAAAATCTCGCCATATTGCAGAAGAAAATGAGCGAGACTGCTGACAAACCGAAGCAACAGAGTGCACGCTGGTCCACTGAACCGAGCAACCAAAGCACCGTTGATTTCTCAGCCTACATGGCAGACCTGCAACATTCGATAAAAGCGAATTGGCATCCGCCGAAAGAGTCTGAGTCTAAAAGTTGTTCTGTCACTTTCTCAATTCATCACGGTGGTCAACTCTCTCACGTCAGAATCGAGCGACCGTCCGGAGAGAGCACCGTCGATGCGGCTGCTCTCACGGCGGTGCATGACAGCACACCGCTTTCGGCACTGCCTGCGGGCGACGTGCCGAAGGTATTCATCAGCTTTTCCTTCGATTACAACGTGCACCTGCGCAACGCAGCCAACAGTTCTTCGTCGAGAAGTCACTCTGCCGGGCGCGCCCTCGGGGACGTTCTGCGCACGCTTCCTTTATATGTTCCGTAAACGGCTTCACTGCTTGCTGCCAAGCGTTTGTAAGATATAGAGCCAAGACATCTTTCGCCGCCTTTGAAAGAAATTTCGCTTAACTCTCTTGCGTTGACCAGGTCATTCCTACCAGTAATTGAAATGAGGCGAAAAGTATTTCTCCCAGTTATAGAACTGGCTTTTCGAGGTTTTTATAACTGGGAGGAATATTTTTCGGGCATTTTTGATAACTGCCAGTTATGGGGTTGGCGCCCAGCCTAACTTATAACTGGGAGTCATAATTTCCGGGTGTTTTCGATGACTGCCAGACATGGGACGGGCATACAGCCGGGGTCATTACTGCCCCTAATGGAATCGTCGAAATGTAAGATATTTCGACGAAAAATCTTAGCCCGGTCGGTCAGTTGTAAGAAATACCGGGCAAGTTTCTTTCGCGGTCTAGACAACCGATGTGCGGCGCGCCCAGACGTAGCGTTTCAATAGCGGCGCCGGGCGAAATCGCTCGCCGTAGATTCGATACAAGTCCTCGATCTTTTTCAGGCACTCTGCCAGTCCAATCTCGGAGGCCAGCGTCAAGGGCCCACGTTTCATTCCCAAACCAGCCATGAGAGCAGGGTCTAGATCCTCAGCGGTACTGACCCGCTCCTGCAAGACCAAGAACGCTTCGTTAATCATGGGCATAAACAAACGCTCGACACTGAACGGGGGGGCATCATTCTTAGCGCCGTTCATTGAACTGATGATCTCGCCCAACTGCGGGTTCGCTCCTGCACGTTTGCGCGTGGTTTCATCATACTTGTAGAATCCTGCCATGGTTTTCTGCCCGAGAAGATTTCTTCTCACCATCTCTTCCAATATGGGCGGCGGAACGAAGCGGTCGCCATACTCCTGAAAATTGTAGCGGGCGACGGACAGCCCCACGTCAGCTCCGTTCATGTCGCGCAGAGCCAAAGGTCCAATTGGCATGACGTATTCGGTGGCAGCTTTATCAATCTCTTCCACCGACAACTGTCCTTCTTGCAAAACCCAGAGCGCTTCGTTTATGTAACGACCAAGCAAGCGGTTGACGAGAAACGAGGCGCACTCTTCTACGCGCACTGCTAATTTGCCCAGCGATTGTCCCAGTTCGACGGCGGTATTGACGGTGTCTGCGGAAGTTTCCAAACCGGGAATTACTTCGACCAATTTCATCAGATGCGCCGGGTTGAAAAAGTGCAGACCGACGACTTTGTCCGGCCGTCGAGTAAAGGCGCCCAGCTGCGTGATCGAGAGGCTGGAGGTATTGCTTGCGAAGACGGCATCGACGTTGCACCACTCATCGAGATCCTGCAGAATTTTCCGTTTCAATTCAGGTGTTTCAGGAACTGCTTCGATAACAAAGTCCACTTCCGCAAATGTGGAATAATCCGTCGTCGGCTGTACGAGCGCTCTTTGGCTCTCCGCCTCATGCGCCGGCAGTCCTTTGTCGACGCGCGACTTGAGCAACCGATCTATATTAGCCAATCCTGCCTTTACGGCATTGTCATCGACGTCTTTGAGAATGACCGGAAATGCGCGGCTTATCAGCGCTACCGTAATTGATGAGCCCATTGTTCCTGCGCCCACAACGGCTACACGGTTGACTTGCATCCACTTGTCCTCTCATGATCCCGAAGCGAAACATTATCGCTCATTTGCGTGCGGCAGTGGCGTAAGCGGCTTACTGCGCTCGCTTTCAATAATCTGCTGGCAACTGGGAACGCACTGAATGTGATACCGCTTGTGTACCAGTAACACCTTGATCAGCAAATTGCCAGCCCACTTACCAAACAATTGTGCGATCCGCTTGTTATCTCTGGCGTAAACCCCATCGCCCTTGCCAACTTGTCTTGCCTTTCAAACCCTTGAATTGGCAGGGATTCAGCGGTTTCGGAATTAACCACTTGACAATCGGAGAATTATGAGAAACCACTAGCATTTTTTTTACCAATCGTTAGAATTACACCAACGTTAAGCAAACATAAATTCGTCGCTGCCGATATTGGAATCCTCACCAGGCCGCAAGGCCAGGAGGCGGTCATGTTCGCCTACATTGTTATTGCCATCGAATTGTCCTTCCTCTATACAGTCTTCTGGTACATCTTCATCCGTGAGCCGAAGCCGTTTCACGTCGGCGAAAATATGTGGGGCCAATACGAAGGCTCCAAGAAGTTCTCTGGCGGTCAAATAGATCCGACGCTGCCGATGCAAGCGCGTGCTGAGTGGATGTCTCTCAACGAAAATCTGTATAGCGATTATGGCGATGCTCCTGCCAGTCACCGCTCCACTAAACTGCCGAGGATCAGTCGCAATCCCTATCTGCAGTACGGTTGGGTGATGGACGAACAGGCTGACCAGGATATGAGCTCTCGGATATTACTTGGCGTTCGTAAAACGATCGAAGAGTTGCGCTTGAGAATGTCCTACTAATCAGGACACGAAAAAAGTATCGCGGGTTGTTTTGCCGGGGCATTTGCTCCGGCAAAACTGTTTTAATAACGGCTGTGGCCGCTCGCTTGCCAAGTCCTGAGTTTATCGAACAGCATGACGCACGAAAATCCGACACCCAGTCCCGCGACCCATCCGCAGAGAGCGCCCATCGGCGACAAACTTCTGGAAGTTCGCGATCTGAAAAAACATTTTCCAATCAAAAAAGGTTTTTTCAACAAGCAAGTGGGTGCTGTGCGCGCACTGGATGGTGTCAATCTCGACGTCTTTGCCGGAGAGACTTTGGGACTGGTCGGGGAGTCCGGTTGTGGGAAATCGACTCTCGGACGAGTGATGCTCCGGCTTCTTCCTTCCACTAGTGGAACCGTCACATTTGACGGAAAGAATGTTCTCGCCGCTGACTCTCGCGAGATGAAGTCTTTGCGCCGCGAGATGCAGATCGTTTTCCAAAATCCATATGCCAGCCTCGATCCGCGCATGACGGTGGGGCAGATCATCGCTGAGCCGTTTGAAGTGCACAAAGTCGCAGTCGGTCGTGAGCTGCGAGAAAAGGTTCTGGCGCTGCTGCAGCTCGTCGGATTGTCGTCTGAGATGGCCGACCGCTATCCTCACGAATTTTCGGGCGGACAGAGACAGCGCATCGGCATCGCTCGTGCGCTCGCGCTGAAGCCAAGACTAATTGTGGCCGATGAGCCTGTGTCGGCTCTGGACGTCAGTGTGCAGGCGCAGATTCTCAACTTGCTCATCGATCTGCGTCGCGACTTTCATCTCACTTACGTATTCATCGCTCACAATCTCGATGTCGTTCGCTATATAAGCGATCGGATCGCCGTGATGTATCTCGGAAAAATTGTTGAGCTTGGCGCATGCCAGGACGTTTATTCCACTCCTCTGCACCCATATACACAGGCTTTGATCAGTGCTGCGCCAGTCCCGGATCCTGAAGTCGATCGCAGCAAGCGTATTATTTTGCAGGGCGATCTACCCAGCCCAGCCAACCCTCCTTCCGGCTGTTCGTTTCACACTCGCTGCCCGCTTGTTCAAGATCTCTGCCGCAGCGAGACGCCCCTTTTGCGTGAAATAACACCTGGACACCAGTCTGCCTGCCACTTTGCCGAGACTATGCTGCCCGGCGAGAAGAATTTTGCATTGGGCAAAGACGCAAAATGATGCACTCGAACTGAGCCGCAAGTGTGTATTGCCTACATTTACTAAGACTATTTGCAATTGTTTGCGAATGCCCGGGACTTATGGGCGGCATCCTTCTTGCGATTCCTAGCCGGGTTAGAATGCGCTCCAGCAACAATTTGCCGGCAAACTCGCAGTTGCAAAATAGGCCGCGTGTTACAACAAAGGAGTACATGCATTTCGCAAATGTATGTCGCAACTCACTAAGCATAAGACTGGAAAGCGCCATGTCGGCAATATCCGACTGCATTTCGCTGTCAAATCTGCGAACTTAATGAGACATCAAAAGAGATGTTAAAAACCAATCAAATGCAAGACAAACCCACCCGAAAAACCGGCAAACAAGCTGCTCTCGCAGACTCATCACTAAGCCACGACAAATTTTTGTTGGCTCGTCTCGGCGAAACAATTCAAAAGCGTCGAGCCGAAATTGGTTTATCGCAGGAGCAAGTCTGCGGACATACTGAGATGAACCGTACATATCTGAGTGACATCGAACGTGGCGTCAGCAACCCCAGTTTTCTTGTTCTGTGGAAATTGGCTTCCGCTCTCAAAGTTGAGCTGTGGCAACTTTTGCAACTGGTTGACTTGAGCGACCGCACCGTCGGACCGCCTGAAGAGGCGGAAGCGAACTGACCACTCTTGGTATCCGCGGACTACAGAGGCGCTAAAATGTGATCACCGTTTTCGAGGGTGAGATGCATAGGCTTCGTAGTTCTTGTGTTCTTGTGGCATTAGCTGTGTCGATTTCCAGTTGTTCGCCGCCGCACCAGCCGGCGGCGCGCTCTAAACTGGACGACCAGGCATATGAACTAATGAGAAACCGCCGGTTTACTGACGCCATTGATGTTTTGACCGATGCCATCAAGCAAAATCCAAACGACATCGCCGCCTACAGCGAACGGGCGCTTGCCTACAGCTTTCTCGGAAAATATGACAAGCAACTCGAGGATTTGTCGAAAGCGATTGAGTTGGATAGTTCTGAGCCAAGTCGCTACAAAGAGCGCGCCAACGCTTATTTGTGGACGCGCGACTATGTGAAAGCTTATGCCGATGTCGACAAAGCCATACAGCTCAATGCGTCGTATGCTCCAGCCTACGCCCTGAAATCCAATATCGATAATTACACGCAAAAGTACGACGATGCGATCAAGGACGCCAGCAAAGCGATCGAGCTAGAGCCACAGAGCGCCGATGCCTATGAAAATCGGGCCGAGGCGCATCTTGCTCTGCACCAGCTCTCGCAGGCGATAACTGACGCGCAAGCCGCACTGCGAGCTAACCCTCAAAGTGCCGAAGCGTTTACCACCTTAGGAACCTCCGAGATTGAGATGGGTCAAACCAAAGACGGCGTCATGGATTGCGCGCGCGCTTTGGCAATTCGACCGGACTACGGTCGTGCGTACCAGGCTCGCGCTCTGGCATTTCTTCAGATTGGACTAGATCGCGAAGCGGTGGGCGAGTGCACGCGTGCAATACAGGCGGGCGTACAAGAAGCCGACGTCTATGCCCATCGAGCGCTGGCGCACATACATTTGAAACAGTACAAACAGGCCGTGCCTGACTGCCAAGCAGCGCTCAAGCTCGATCCGAAAAACGAACTAGCCAAAAAGTGCTTGGCTTTGGCGAAGTCCAAGCAGCCTTAGTTGCCAATGAGCCGTCTAATCACTCCGCTGGCAGGTCAGCGTAGCGCATTCGAGTAAGCGGAACGTAGCACGGCGAGTGAGCCGTGCGGAGTGAAGCGTACAAGCGTGGAGGAGGCGAGGAACGAAGCCGACGGAGCGCATAATACTGGTACCGAGCGACGGAGCGGATATAAATTAAGTCGCTAGTTTGGGGCGTAGATCGGTGATCGAGCCGTCGGTTCGCTGCCATGTGGCACCGAATATTCCGCGTTCTATCAGCTCGGTGTAGACAGTGAAAACGCATTTACCCGGTCCCACTCCTGCTTCTTCCAGGAGGGGTTGAGTCCATTTGCGCAAAGTAGCAATGCGCGGTGAGCTGCCGGTGACGACCCAGATCGGAAAACCTGTCTTGAGAAAGGCTTTAATCTTCGGTTCCCAATGTCTTGTTTGACGGAAATTGCCAGTGTCGATCTCGAGCAAAATCCTGATCGGCTCCATGTTCGGATAGCGAAAGCCGATCGTTGCATCCGCTTGCTCTTCCAGATTCGTCAGGTCGCCGGCGAGTTCTTTCCAAAACTCTCGACCGGTGGTGAACTCGAGTTCCTCGACAAACTGCTTCCCTTCAGCTTCTTCCATCGCTAACCTGACATCGACGAGACGCAGGAAATGCTCTTTATGGTATGTATGGGGCGGACCGGTCGGTATTGTCTCCCAGGAAACGCCTCGGTTTTGCTCGAGCGCCTTGGCGCCCGCGGTCGTGAGAAAGTAGATCAGCTCGGGACGTCCGCGTCCTTCCATCCGCCCACTGGAAGACGAGCCGGTAAACCCAGCTTGCTGTAGCCGTCTCAACCTCTTGCGCGCCGTCTCATAACTGATGTCGGCGAAGCACAGCCGAGCCAACTGGCTGGATGAGATCGTCCGGTGCAAATAGAGTTGAACCAGCGCTAAAATGTCGCGTTCCATTAAAACCAAACTCTTGCGCTTCGGTTTGAGTTTGGCTGTTTTGTCAGTCATCGGTGAAATCCAGTGTTTCCATTATTTTGTCGGAGTTGCCAGCAATCAACCAGCCGAATTACTACCCCGTAAATATGATTCTAGAGCAAGGTGGGCGACTAGAGATGATTAAGATTGGAGAGTTTCGCGTTTTTGTTTTGCACTGACATAAACCGGCTTGCCATGTGGGTGAACGGGCAGCCGTTGGCGCAACGACCAGCCGGTCAAATGGCTCTGTCGCAACCACCCGACGGCGCTGCCGACTCGATGTAATCAGCCGGTTTTAGCTTTGACGAAACAGGAAAGAGGCAACTAACCAAAAACGGCGTGCACATGGAGACGCCGTTTCAATATCTCGTTCAGTGCGAGTTAAAACTCGATCCCTTGACCGCCTTTAGCGGGCTGTTGCGTGGGCGAAGGATAGCCCAGTCGCGATGGGTCGAGGTTGAAACCCGTCACCGTTTGGCGCTTTGAGCCCTGGATCACGCCAGGTTGCAACGGGGCGTCTTTGGTGATTGAAGGAGGTGCACCATATGCGCTACCAGCCACTTCCGCAATTTGCTGCGGGCTTTCCAGCAGAGAGGCTCGACGCAACGCCGGTTGAGGCTCCGGCGGCGCTGCTACCAGAGCGGTAGCAGGCTGTGCGAATGTCGGGAATGTCGGCGGTGCCGAATCCGCTGGCTGTGCTTCTACAACTGCAGCTGTCGTGACTAATTCCACCGCCGGCTCCGGCTGCGGTTGAGCAGCTGGTGTCGAGGCACCGACGAAAGAGCCGCACTCGATACAGAATTTGCCTTTGCCGGGATTTTTTCCGCAGGTCGGGCACGCTCTGATGGCAGCTGGAGCAGCAGCAGCTGCTGCCGGCTGAGCCGGAGCGCTGGCAGCGACCGGGCGCGGAGCTGGAGCTGACACCGGGAATGGTGGCGGCGGAGCCAGAGTCTCGCCGGGGAAGAAGTTAGGCAGTTGCGGCATCTGCGGCACGTCGCCTGATGGTTGAGAGTTGTCGCCCACAGGGAACCCGCCGTCCGGCTGTCCATCGATGGGGTTGATGCCACCACCGCCGCCGCCGTTGGGATCTTGTGGTCCATGCTCGTCGGGACTCGACGGTCTGCGACCTTGGACGTTGTGCAACAAGTGCAGTCTGGCGATCTCTTCAATACCGCGCAGGTCGACCATAAACGGCTTGGTCTCGCCGAACTCCGGGTCACCGGCAGGAGCCAGATAAACGAGCGCGTGGTGTTTTTCCATACGCTTGATGGAATCTGGATCGACACGGGCGACAACCTGTTGCGAGTGAATTCTGTTCCAACTGGTGGGGAATATCCCGAAGCCGTTGGCCATGTAGTGGTCGGCGATACCGGGGACGACCACTGCATGCTTGCCGATTTCTTCCGAGAAGAACTTGGCTGTGGTTTCGTCTGAGTTATGCAAGCAAACACGGATGGCGCTGTTGGAGAAAATCGTCTTCAATTCAGGCGATGCATGCCCGCCGGACGAGCCTTCGATCTGCGATATGTTCTGCAAGATAACAGTCAATCCGCCGTTGGCACCACGGACGATAGCTGACAGTCTGCCGGCAATGTCCATGTTCAAGGTTTGATATTCATCGAAGAACGCGAACAACGGCAGTACCGACTTGGTACCGTATCTGGTGTGCAATGCTTGTTGCAGCTGATAGACGAAGCATGATGCGAGCGATTCTGCGTCAGGACCCATCGAGGCGGGAGCGCCGAAGATGAGCAATGACGGCTGATGCATGGCCGCTTTCAGGTCGATGTTGGATGTTTCCGTCACGCGCATGACGCCCGGGTTTTTGAACATTCTCAAACGACCGCGCACACCCTGGATGTTCTTGTCCCAATCCGAGTCCGTGCGGATGATGGAGGAAAGAGTCTGCGTCATTTCGCTCAATTCGGCAGCATCGACTTCCGGATTGTTCTTCAAGCGGCGCAACGACTCGACAATGTTTCTTCTGTTGTTGACCAGGCGCATGAGACCGCGCGGGTTGCATGGCAACGGTGCTGTCTCGACGTTGCCGTTTTCGTCTTCCGAAACGACTTGCACGGCGCCCCACTTGAGCAGCTGTGCCAGACCGTAGATATAACCGTGGTCGCGCTCTGCCCAGTGCTGCTCTTCTGCATCCAACGAGTTGATATCTTGAACGATCGACGAGGCAAAGGAGATCGCGTCGAGGTCGATCGGATTCCAGTGCACCGAGTTTTGATCCAACGGGTTGAAGTACAGTGTGTCAAATCCGGCGTGCTGTGCTTCGGGCAAGATTGTGTATTTAAAACCTTCGCGTCGTTCGTCCAGGTTGGGGTCGTTGGCTTTCGCTTCTAACGCGATGATGACGCATGGTTTTGCCAGCAACGCCTTGATGACGGCTCTCATCAAAGTGGTTTTACCTGAACCGGATGGCGCTACGATGAACATGTTTTTGTTCGGTAGTCTGCCCATCGGGATTGTGATCGGCAAGTGCGTGCGCGCCAGAAAGCCGAACGGAATGACGACGCCGTCAGCTTCGGTCCATGTGGCGTTCGGATTGCGTTTGCCCAGACGACCGTGCCGTCTCAAGTTAGGCGGGCACAAGAAGGAGCGCTCGTAATCGCGCGGGTTCATCAAACCGGACGGAGGATTGAACGTTCTGATTGTCTGCCAGGGGAATAAACGTTTTTTGTGTGCTGCTGCGATAATCAACGCCAACAAAACCAATGTCGGCAGTAAGACTGCTATAGATGTGGCGTCGAGGAAGCCGTGGTTTTTGTATGGCGAGATACCCATAGTGGAGGAGCCATGTCCCTTCACACCTTCTAGACGCAAACTTTTCGCTTGATCTGAGTCGCCGGCTGTCGGCACCATCGCGGTTCCGACCGAGTTGAGGCTTCCGCCTGCTGCGCCCAGCCCCTCAGGGGGTGCCGTCGGTGCGGACTGATTGAGCATATCGCCGGAGCCGCCGCCTGTGAGCATGTGGGCGCCGGGCTGAATCAATGGATTGGGACCGCTCTGTACCGGCTGATATCCGGAAGGAACAGCCTGCTGCTGCATCTGCGAGAGTTGGCCCATGACGTTGTTGGCGGCGCCCAACTGGTCGCCCGCGGCTTGCTGCGCCGCGCCCATCATCTGAGACTGTATTCCACCACCACTATTGGCGTTCTGTCCGTAGACCGCACCGCTTCCCATAGCGCCCATGCCGCCGCCGCCCATCTGCTGCGGAGCGGCGCCGTAAGACGGCATTGCTTGCATCTGTGGCGCTGGCGTCGTTGCCATCTGTATCTGGCCCATCTGCATGCGCCGTTCAAACTCTTTCGGACTCAGGGTTTCGCCTGTATCAGTATCCCGATACTGAGTGATTTGACCGTGGTCGCCGATTTGTTGCTTCCAACCCATTTAAGTAACTCCGCACGTTTTCTGAATTGTTTATCTAAAAAGACCTTTTGTCTATGGTGCTAACCGGGCCCCGTCTCACTTATTCCGGCGATTTGCACACCTTGCGCAGTCTGAGTCAACAGATAGTTCACTTTCACAGTGCGCACCTGTGGGTCTTTGCCAGGTACGGTAAGGATTTGTTGTCCTTCAACAACGACAGTCACAGTGCCGTCTGCTTGTATCGCTCCAGGAGTGATTGCA
>DATNPN010000045.1:0-86769 GCA_036703195.1 Planktothrix sp.
TCCAGTGCCAAGTCATTCCTGCCAGGAATATTTTTCCGCCCGTTTCCATTCGTCCCAGGAATAAGGTTGGCTCCAGTGCCAAGTCATTCCTGCCAGGAATATTTTTCCGCCCTTTTCCATTCGTCCCAGGAATGAGGCAAAGGGCCGCAACGGCTCGCTATGTCAGACTGAGAATCTCAATGCCGCGCCCGCCGACGATGGCCAGTTTGTCTTTGATCGCTACCGTCGATGCGGCTTCGACGGCCGGCATCGTCACCAGAATTTTGGGTAGCGCCGGCGCCGTGATGTCGACAATGGTGACGACGTCATTGCCTTCGGCCGACTTGCCGACAGTCACCACGCGCGTCTTTTGAGCGGCCAGAGCGACGCCATCATGGGGCAGGTCGAGCGAACCGAGAACGCGCAGATCTTTTTGATCTTTTGACAGAATCAGCAAAAATCCTTTCGAGCGCTGGTCCACGGCCGTGGCGACGATGAAGTCATCGAGCAGGCAGACATCGCGTATGCCGAGATTCTCGAAGTGTCTTGTCCCAACCGCATCAGCACTCTGTGTCAGTGCGAAGAGCGTGATGTCGTTGATACCGCTGGCAGCGATGCTTCCTGCGTGCGCCGATACGCGCGAGAAAGAGCCGGGAAGCTCGAATGTTTGCTCTTTGGCGATATCGTTGGAGTAGACTTTGAAGCGCGTCAACACTGTCTTCTTCGGATCGTCATGGACGACGTATGCTTTTTGATCGATAGTATCGAAGCAAAGCTCTTGCCCAACGACCGGTGATGAAGCGACGACAGTCTCGAGGCTGTCCATCTTGCGCAAGCTGATGGCGTCGTGCGCCAGACAGATGACGTAGCTGCCGGCTCCCACGATTGAGCGCACGGCGCTGGTCAAGGTGGCGGTCGTCACTAATGATGGACGCTCGGGCTGGGCGATGTCGTACAGTTTTAGATCAGAACCGGCCAGTACCACTCGATCGCCCCAGGTGGCGATACTGCTGGCGGGCAGACGGGGGATGGTGTACTTGAACACAGGATCCCAGTCCGACCCGTTGTAGGAGAGGATCTGCACGCCCGTCCAACCGGAGGCGACATAGGCAAATTTCCCGCTCAAGACGATGCTTGATTTGAGACCGAAGCCGCCGCTCTTTTCTTTCGGCAACGGCGATATCTGTTGGCCGATTATGCGATGCGTTTTGTCGAAAGGCAACGACGCCACGTAGCGGTCGGACGAGCCTTCGCCCAGAACGACAAAACGGTCTTTCAAGGCGGCAGCATCGAGCACAGTGGCAATCGGATCGAGAGGAATATCTGATATCACGTGTGGTTGACCGCCCAATGCCACGGTTTTGGCCATGCAAGCGCCACCGCCGGCGGTTCCGACTACCAGCGCTGTATCTTTGAAGCGCGCCAGCGCTTTGCAGTCGCCATCCAGGTTGATGCTCTGTTTTACTTGCGGTGAGCGCGGGTCGAGAAGATTGACGAGTGTCAGTTTGGATTGTTCGAGTACGGCCAGCACGCGATCTTGCAGATCGATCGCGACAATCGGCGTTTCCGCAGTCCAACTGGAGTACATCACCGGTTCGACCTGGCGCCCCTTCTTGGGCACGCCGTAAATGGCGACAAAATTATCGCCGCTAAACGATGTTCCTCCGACACAAACGGTATCGCCGGCAACGGTAAGGCTGCTTACTTCGGAAAACTTATCCAGTGCGGTTTGCCCGACAACCGCCGGGTCAGCAGGCGCTGTCAGTTGGACGCAAATCAGCGCCAACTCGGCGTCTTGCGAATCATTGCTCTTTGCCACCACGCCGTACCCGCGCCCTGGCACCACCTTGAAATCAACCACCTTCTTGCCCAGTCCGCTCAGCTCGCCCACGACGTGGGGCGGGCTTTTCGGGTTGTCCGGTTTGCGCATGTCGACAACAGCGAGACGTCCGAATTCATCAGTGAAGATGCAATAGCCGCGGTCGACACCGATATGGTCGGGCACGATTGCCGGTGCCCAATCCTGGCGCGCCAGAGGCCGGGGGCCGGACGCTAGAGGCGCATGCTTAGAAGCCCAAGCCACTGGTGCGGACCAGTAAGAGCCGGCGGCGCTGGCAAGCGAAGAGAGCAGGAAAAACCTGCGTGAGAGGCGCCCATCAGTCATATAACGCTCCATATTCGCTCGCACTGTGAGAGTGGAGCAGTCATCCTCAGCCAACTGCCAATTCTATCGCGCCGGCGCTGAGAAGACACGTGGGAGACTCAACAATAATGCACCCACAATCCGCGGGCACAAGCTTGCTTCCGACGATCAGAGCTCGTCGACAATTATGGGAGATATTGGACAACGGCGCCGGCAATCAACTGCAGAACGAATATGGCGATCATCGGCGAGATGTCGATGTTTCCAATGGGAGGAATGATCTTCCTGAACGGCGCCATAATCGGTTGAACTATCGAGTCCAGCGTCTTGAACGGTTGATCGTGCCAGCGAATATTAGGAAACCAGCTGAGCAGGCACCAAACGATGACCAGCAAATTGATTAGTTGAACCAGACCGCTGACTACATGTGCAATACCAAACACGGCTATTCACCCGTTAGTGTTTTAAAACTTCGTACTTACTGTAAGACCTGTGGACATTCCCTGAGCAGGATTGTAGCATCCCCTTTGTAAGCGCGCGCAGTCTTGAGGTACGAATGTCGTCCGCCAACACTGACGTTTTGACCAACGAACAACGGTTGGTCGAAACCATCAAAGGATGGGCGGATAATTCATACATTGGCGATGATTGTGCTGTCCTGCCGGGCGGACTGTTGGTGACGACAGACAGTCTGGTGGAAGGGACGCATTTCGTTACGGGCTGGACATCCTATCGTGATCTGGGCTGGAAGGCATGTGCCGTCAACCTGAGCGACATCGCGGCCATGGCGGGACGCCCTCGCTATGTTCTCGCCAGCCTGACAGTGCCATCCAGCATAAGAGAAGGGGACTTTCGAGAGTTTTACGAATCGTTCGTCGGCTGCGCTCGCGCATACAGAGCGCAAGTCGTAGGCGGCGATCTGACTACAGGGCCGTCATTCGTCATCGCTGTGACGGTGCTCGGGCACGTGCACGAAAACGGCTGCCTGGCACGCACGGGCGCCAGCGCCGGAGATGTGGTCGTTGTCACAGGCGATTTCGGTGCCAGTCGAGCCGGTCTCTGGTTGTTGCAAAACGGCTGTGACACCCCCACGCGCAAGAGGTTTGCTCACTGTTTGGGGCGTCACGAACATCCATTGCCGCGAGTGTGCGAATCGTGGGCGCTCGTCCGTAAGACTTCCAGTCGCGGTGCTCTAATGGACGCCAGCGATGGGCTCGCCGACGCCCTCGTGCAGATCTCGCGCAAAAGCAAGGTGGGCATGGTCATCGATCTGGATGCCATACCGGTGCACGACGAGACGCGCTCTGTGGCGAAGCTTGCCTGCGCTTCACTGGACGATTGGGTTTTGTACGGCGGCGAAGATTACGAACTCGTCGCCACGTTGCCGGCTGCGGTCTGGCAGCAATGGCAGGGGGAGCCTGACAATCCGTACAAAAAGATCGGGTTAGTCACCTCTTCGCGGGAGATTGAACTGAAGCGCGCAGAGGGAGGCGGTCCGGCACTGGATATGTCCAAGTCGTTTCAACAGATCAAGTTTGACTAGATAGGGCAAGATTTTCGGGGAGAAATGAGATGGTAGTTCAAGGCAGTCAGCAAGGGCATGTTGCTCAAATCATCGATGGCAAGGCTGTAGCAAAAACTATACGTGCACAGCTGAAAGTAGATATCGATGCGCTCGTCGGCAAGGGACACCGTCGACCCGGCTTAGCGGTGGTTTTGGCCGGTGACGATGCGGCCAGTGCGCTCTACGTGAAAAACAAAATCAAAGCTTGCAAGGAAGTCGGCATCGAGAGCTTCTTTCACAAGTTCGACGCCGATATCACTCTTGAGCAGTTGACTGCGTGCGTGCAGGCTCTGAGCCAACAAGCGGATGATGTCGACGGCATTCTCGTGCAACTGCCGTTGCCGGGCAGGTTGCCCGCGGAAGGGGTTTTGCAGGCGCTCTCGCCAGAGAAAGACGTGGATGGACTGACCACGATCAGCATGGGCCGGCTGCTCGAAGGCAAACCGGGATTGCGTCCCTGCACTCCCAGTGGTGTCATCGAGTTGTTGAAACAGAACAAGGTGGAAATCAGCGGTAAGCGCGCCGTAGTAGTCGGTCGTTCCAATCTGGTCGGCAAACCGGCAGCGCTCCTTCTAATGCAGCACAATGCCACGGTCACGGTGTGCCACAGCAAATCGGAGCAGCTGGACGAGATCTGTCGCAGCGCCGACATCCTGGTTGTTGCCGCTGGGCGCAAGCAGTTTGTCAAAGGCTCGTGGGTGAAGCCTGGCGCCTGCGTCATCGACGTCGGCATTCACCATGACAAAAATGAGCAGGGCCAGTCCGAGATCTGCGGCGACGTCGAGTTTGCCGAAGCCTCGCGGGTAGCGGCCTGGATTACACCGGTACCTGGCGGTGTAGGACCGATGACCATTGCAATGCTCCTCTCGAATACCTTGACCGCGTACAAAATGCGCAAAGGCGTCAAATAGAGACGCATCGCCCGGACCCGGTTGTTAATCGGGTATAGTCTTCCTGGGTGGAATACTTGCGACTGTGCAATTGTGTCCAGCAACGAACTGCAAATACCTTATGAAACTCCGCTGATAAAAATTGCCAAGGCGGCGCGCGGTTTTGATACTACCGCCCGCGCGCTGTGGATGGCGTATGTCCTCATCCTTGTCGTATTCTTCTTTGCCGGTTTGTCCAACCTGTTCGCTGGACCAAATCCGCTTCTCAGTCCTCTGTCCGAATCGATGGGGCTGAGTGAATGGAAATGGCTCGCTCTACTCACCGGCGTTATCCTCTTCGTCACGTTTACTTTAGAACTGATTGATAAGGTGCTGTTTCCGGTGTTGGCGGCGGCGCACCTGGAGTTTAGCGAAGACTTTCTCTCTCTGCCCGTCTCCTCTCTTCTCACTGCGTCACTGCGGCTGCGCCGCGCCTGGTCCGACATCGAATCAGTCTCTATCGAAGGCGGCGATAAAGTCTGCGTTCGCTTCAAATCGAAAGGCTCAGCCTTGATCGCTCTGCCGGTAATTCCTTTGCAGCAGCGTCATCTGGTGCTCCTGGCATTTGGTGTCAAATGTGGTGCCGGCGCCATCGAAGGAGCGGCGCCGGCACGAGGACGAGATCCGATCGAACTTTGGCAAGAGAGCGTCAATAGGCGCTTTCACGGTACCAGTTATAACGTTTTAAAAGCGGACGCGCAGTTGCAGCAGGGGCGCTTTGTTGTGCGACGCTTGCTCTCTTCGCGAGAGTTCTCGGCCACGTATCTCGGTCAACAGTCCGATTCCGCCTTGTTCATCATCAAAGAATTGGTGCTGCCGCAGGCTACGTATGCCGCTTCCCGTCGAGCTCGATCTAACATGATGCGTGAAATACAAACTCCTTTGGCCGATGCATCGCAACGCATCATGCCCGCGGTAGAGTTTTTCAGGGAGCAATCGCGCGATTATCTCGTCTACGAATACTGCTCCGGCGAATCTCTGCGAGAGATTGTCAGCCAATCAGGACCGGTCAGCGAGCTGAAGGCGCTCGGCTGGTGCGCGCAGATTGCCGAAATTCTCACCGCCCTGCACGAAAATCAACCACCGATCGTGCACTGCAACCTCAGTCCGGACGATCTCATCGTCAAAGAAGAACAACTGTTTTTGACCGATTGTGGCACCGTCAACCGTTACCTCAATACAATCACCAGCGGCTTTGCCGGCAAACGCGCATATGTCGCTGCGGAATGCCTGAGAGGGCAACGGTCGCCCGCCAACGATCTGTACTCTCTCGGTCGTATCTTGTACTTCTTAGTTGCCGGATCAGATCCGCTCCCACTGGCGACGGTGCAGTGCAAACTGAAAGGGAGGGCAGGTGCGCTGTACGAACAGTTGACTCGTGAAGATCCTTCCGAGCGCATCACCTCGGCCCGTGAGGCCTCGTCGCGGATACGAGAAGCTATCACTCTTGTAGAACCAAATACGGTGCAGCATGGATAGCGTTCGTCAAAATACCAGCGAGAGCATCTTTGCTGTTTTGAGCGACAGCGAGAGCAGGCAAGAACGCTGGTTCACTCCCTGGTTGCTGGCATTCCGTCAGCTCTTCTGGCTGGCCGGTTTTGGCGCCTGTGCCCAGGTGCTGTTCACACTGATTCCGCCATTGGGCAAAGCGGCTGGTCATGTGATCGAGCGTGGCGCGGACACAGCGGTTTTCTACCTGCGCTTTATTTACCTGTACTCCGCCGGCGTCGGACTGATCTTTCTGTTATTGCGACGAAGAAGCGTTCTGCCGCCCACTCACATAGCAGTGAATGCGGACGAGTTGCGCATCTACCGCTCTGGCGGAGTGGTCGGCAGTGGGCAGATATTACGATTGAAGTGGAATCAGCTTGCGGCAATAAAATTACAGCACTCGGTTGCAAACGATGCGGTCGTTTTTGTCACGAAAGAAGGAAAAAGCAAATTGGCACCCGAGGGAACTTCCAAGGAGCGCAAAATCTGGGCTGAGTTTTTTAAATCTGTTCACGCACACGCGCCGGAGGTAGAACTCGATCGCAGCCTCTATCGCCTTCTTTCGCATATAGCCGATGCGCATTACACTCAGCCGTGGCTCGACAATCTGCCGGCACCGCCGCAGTTTGATAACTATCTGCCCCTGGCGCCTCGCTCTCTTCTGAAAAATGGCACTTATGCAGTGAGAGAGCAGTTGACACGAGCAATGCCTGACAGGTCCTACACCATCATGCAACTTCTGCGCGACGGCAATGAAGCTGCCGCGGATAAAGACGCAAGCAAACGCGTCACTTATCTCATGAAGGAGCATCCGCTGCCCGTTCTGTTGCGCCCGCCAGACCAGGATGCATACACGAATAATTTACGGAAAAGAGCTGGCCAGCTGAAAGAAATCAGCTCTAATAATATCGCCGCGGTGCAGGATTTCTTTGTGGAAAACAGGCGCGCCCTGCTCGTGATAGAACAGGTTCGAGGCAACAGCCTGCGAGAGTTTGTTGCCGAGCAAACTGCGGTCAGCCAAGAGAGAGTGAAAGAAGTTTGCCTGAGTATCTTCAGCATCGTACGGAGCTTGCACTCGCTCTCACCGCCGGTAGTGCATGGCGGACTGAGCCCTGATTCATTGATTTGCCAGGCCGATTCAACTCTCAGGCTCAGCGATCATCCGATGCAGATCGCCAATGCGGACGGTTTCCTCATAGGAAATCTTCCCTACGTGGCGCCAGAGCAGTTCGCCGGCGCTCCCTGCCCAGCCAGTGATCTCTACTCGGTGGGCGCCATTTTATATTTCCTCTTGTGCGGAGAAGATCCGCCGCCAATGAGCGAGCTCTCGCTCCCTGCCGGCGACGGAGTGGTCGATCCGGTGTTGCAAAAAATCATCAACCTGTGCACGCAACAATCGCTCGACCAAAGAGCCAAAGATGTTGGTGAGTTGCTTGCCTTGTTGGAATAAACCCTGATCATCGCCACGTCCTGCAAGGCGCCCCTACGGGGTGTTCCCCGATCCGCCGCATTAGTTAATTTCAACGAGGGGCGCGGAGCGGTCCGTTAGGTGTTCTCGAGATCCTTCGCAGTAGTTGGTTTCAACGAAGCGGGCCAAACGATGACTGGCGGACCGAGATCCGCCGCACGTCAGTGTCGTAGATGGAGCGCCTGCAGGCGCCAGTTGAACGCACTGCAACTTACTGCGCGGCGAAGTCGCTCATGTAGTTCTGCACTGCCTGAGGCAGTTGCGAGCGCTTGTTGGCGGGATACCAGCGGTCTTTGTTGCTGTCGTGCATGAGGACATACGCTTCGTCAGTCTGCATGTTGATCGCGCATGCCGCATTTTCGTCTCCGCAGTTGTGTGGCATGCAAACTTTTGCCGATATGTAGTTACCGATCACTTTGATCGGCGTTTCCACTCCGTACTCTTGCGTCAGCAACTTCAAATCACGTGGCTTCAACACTTGAGCGAGTGGCTGCCGCACTTCCGGCAAGGAGAAAAACTTGCCGTTGCTGGGATATTTTCCCGCCCACGATTTTAGCCGGGACGCACTTCTGGCAATGCCGGCAGTCGGCAATCCAACAACCGCCAGGATGGCGACCGCAGCCAGTGCGAGTTTGGTGCAATCGGTAGTTGTCATTTTCTTTCGCCCTTTTTAAACGCCACATGGTGCATTTTCTCAACAAATGACTCGGACATTTCTAAGTTCTATGACGAAAATGCTCGAGAACATGGTTAATAATCTCAAGTCAGCAGAATTAAGCGCAGTGCCAGGCAGCGGCACGAAGCCGACGGAGGGCTTAGAGCGTATATAATCTGGTGGCATGACGGGTTCCACTACACTTGCGAACAAGCCGCTGCCTCTCTGGTCGAGGGCGCTTATCACCCTGGTGGTGCTCGTCTTTGCTGCACTCTTTGCCGGCGGCATCTCGACCATTTACGGTATCGACCGGCTGGGCAAACTGATGAACGATCCGGCGTATGTCGCCGGTGCCGCGCATGACATCGCTCAATTTCCAGCGCCGCTCCCTCACGGCTACCATTATCTTGTCGGTTTGAGCCTGCCGGCATTGGGCGCCGAAGGCATCGCAGCAGTCACGGTCGAGCATGATCCCGACAAACAGTTGACGACCTTTATCTGCGTCGGCAGCGACGCCAGTGAAAGCGAAGACGTGCAGGACCTCCTGGAACGGGGCTATTCGGTAGGACCGTTCATGCTCAACACCTGCGCCAAGTTTGTCACCCTGAAGCAGAAGTCCAAAATGACCGTCGCCGGACATGAAATGAGTTACATCATTGGCGACACGGTTAACAAGCTGACTGACGAAAAGGGACAGGGCATGGTCGGTTGCATGCAAATTCCGCAGAAAGGCGGGCGAAAAAACATTCTTATCTATGCCCTGCAAAACAGTAACGTTACCTACAATCAGCAGATAACATTGAATCTGTTGAATTCAATCAAAAGCTTTTGATAGGTTTCCAGAAGGAGAGATGACTATGGCGGCGCCGGCACACAAAGATCCCAGCAAAACTTGGTTGATCGTTTTCTTCGTGTGTTTCATCGTAACGGTGGTCGGCATCGGCGTCTGGGCGAAGTTCTGCTACGACGTCAACGCTCCTGAGCCTACCGCTGCGGGCGGACACGGCGGCTAATCGCTTTGGTTGAAACCGCCAGGGTCGGGCGATCCGGAAGGCGACAGGTATGCCATCGGCTGAAGTACTTTCCATAGGAACCGAGCTGCTTCTCGGTCAGGTTCTCGATACCAACGCACAGTTCATGGCCATCGAACTGGCGCGTCTGGGACTCAACTCGTTTTTCCGCACCACGGTCGGCGATAACAAAGAGCGCATCAAAGAGTGTCTGAAGCGGGCGCTGGAGCGCAGCGACATCGTCATAACCACGGGCGGGCTCGGGCCGACGCCCGATGATCTGACGACCGAATGCATCGCCGAACTGCTGGAAGCCAAAATGGAGATGGACGAGACGGTGGTAGAGCGAGTGCGCGCATTTTTTCGCACGCGCGGATATCCGATGCCAGAGTCCAACGCGAAGCAGGGACTGCGCCCCATTGGAGCTGAGATTCTGCCCAATCCCATCGGCACCGCGCCGGGAATAATTTTCGCTCTCACCCCTGAGCGGCTGTCCCAGGTGGGCATCAAGGCTGAGACGCCGCGATTGATTCTCACCTTTCCCGGTGTGCCGAGTGAAATGAAGGGGATGTGGCGCGAGACGGCCGAGCCCCTGCTGTTCAAGAAATTCGGTGGCACGACGTTATGGTCCTGCGAACTCAAGCACTACGGTATCGGCGAATCGGCTCTGGCAGAGCAGTACAGGCATCTGCTCGATATGGAAAACCCGACGGTGGCACCATATGCGGGGCGGGGTGAATGCCGTCTCAGAGTAACAGCTCGGGGCTCCTCTGTTGAAGAAGCGCAAAGAGTGGCGATGCCCGTCGTGGAAGAGATTCGCAGGGGCAGCAAACATCGTTTGTACGGCACCGATGATGATCTGCTCGAGACAGCAGTCGGTCGCTTGTTGATCGAGCGCGGATTCACTATTTCCGCAGCCGAATCATGTTCTGGCGGGCTCATCAGTACGCGATTGACGGATATACCCGGCAGCTCCAAATACGTCAATTTGAACCTGGTAACCTACTCCAATGAAGCGAAAGTGAAGCTGCTCGGTGTCAGTGAAGAGCTCTTAGCTGAACACGGCGCAGTCAGCGCTGAGTGCGCCAGAGCGATGGCCGAAGGGGTGCGCCGCTTGACCGGCGCGTCGGTAGGCGTCAGTACGACCGGTATCGCCGGACCGGATGGCGGCAGTGAAGATAAGCCCGTTGGTCTCGTCTATCTGGGAATCTCTGCCGGCGATGATTTTTACCGGAGCAATAAATTCCTCTTGCCGGCAAACTTCTCGCGCAATGAAATCCGATTTCGCACTGCCAGTGAGGCACTGAATATGGTGCGGTTGTATCTTCTCAATCCGCAATATCCTCGCTGACTTCGCTACGTGAAATCATCGTGTGGAAATCCATCTGGGAGCGCCGGCATCTTTGCCCGCTCCGGCTTCGGAGCTCGTTGCAAATCACTGGCCGCTAAGTTTGTGGCGATGTATCCGCAAGTCAGCTTTTATCTAACCGATTGGCTGGTGATGTCATGATTAAGATTGCCCATCCTGAGCCGCTCGGGTGCGATTTTTGCGGTTCATTTTTTGAAAAAGCGGGCACAAGAAGCTGGTCGGATCTATTGCTTTTCATCGCAAAGGGATTAGACTAAATCCTTTGGTATCCCGGCGTCCCATCGCATGATAAATTCGTGCATAGCTGCTAGACACGCTTCCGAGAATGCGCAATGCCAAGACAAGATAACAACGAGTGGCTCAATCAACATAATATGTTCAATCGCCGCCAAGATGAGATTCGCACCAAGATGGGCGCGACCATCAACGAAGCGGAAGCGCTGGATTTGATCAAGAGCGCGCAGCTGAAAGGCTCACCTAATCCGTTCGTCGCTCAGATTCAGGACGTGCAAGTCAACCGGCAGATCAGCGACGAAGAAGTCGATCGACGCGCCTTCTTCGACATGTTTAGCCCGACGTTCAACTTCCGCTATATCGTGCGGTCGTTTCGCCGTGAGTTGACCAGAGCGCACCGTTATAAGCGTCCGCTCTCGGTTTGCATCGTCATTGTCGACGGACTGCAGCAGATTCTAGCCGACAGCGGTCACCTCGCTCTCGATACCGCCCTTATGTCAGCCGCCGAAACACTGATTCGTTGTTGCCGGGCCGACGTCGATATGGTCGGTCGCTACGGCGAAGATCGTTTTATGCTGGTGTTGCCGGAAACCCCCGGCACTGGCGCCGCTGTTCTGGCCGAGAGAATCAGAAAGAAATTCTCCAACATCGAAATTCCACATCAGTGGTACAAGTTGCACATCACAAGCAGCATCGGCATTTCCTACTATCCTGGTCACGGCGGCGACGTCGAAGCGCTGATCGCGCAAGCCGATCTGGCAGCCGAAAACGCTCAAGAACGTGGCGGCAACAGCGTCTGCTACGCTCCGGAAACACCGGACGGCGTCTAGGCGCCCGCCTTATAAAATCAACATCGCGTCGCCGTAGCTGTAGAAGCGGTACCGTCTTGCGATGGCTTCTTTGTACGCGGACATGATCTGATCGCGACCGGCAAAGGCTGCAACGAGGACGAGCAGGCTGGAACGGCTCAGGTGAAAGTTCGTCACCATCCCGTCCAAAACCTGGAAGTGAAAACCAGGTTTGACATACAAGGTCGTGGCGGCATTGTCCGCTGCCTGCACGCGACCGTCTTCCAACGCCGAGGACTCCAACGCTCGCAAAGTCGTAGTGCCGACACCGATGACGCGCCGCCCATCGCGTTTAGCGTTGTTAACGGCGGCTGCCGCACCGTCGCCGATACTGTAGATCTCCGGTTCGATGGTGTGGCTTTGCACATCGTATTCGATGGGCTTGAAAGTGCCGGCACCGACATGCAACGTTATCTGCTCCAGTTCAACCCCTTTCTCTTGCAGCTTCTCCAGTATCTGAGGCGAGAAATGCAGACCGGCGGTGGGCGCGGCCACCGCACCAGGGGCGGTGGCATAGACGGTCTGGTAGCGCTCCATGTCCAACTGCTTCTCTTGCGCTACGTCTCGATGAATGTACGGCGGCAAGGGTGCTTGACCGATCTCTGCCAGCAGCGCATAAACGTCGCCTTGTGATTTCAGGTCGACGATCAACCGCTTGAATCCATCCGCACCGGTGACAATATCTACTACGCGCAGATCGTAAACCGAACCCGATGATGCATTGACCGACAAGATCTCGCCCGGCTTGATGCGCTTGATCGGCGTCACCAACGCTTCCCAAATCGTGGCGCCCGCCCCTCGCGGTTTCAATAAAAGAAGCTTGATCGTGCCTCCCGAAGCGCGATGCGCAATCACGCGTGCGGGAATCACCTTTGTATTGTTTACCACCAGCAGATCGCCCGGGCGCAAAACATCTACAATATCTGCAAAACGCCGATGGGCGATCGCTCCATCTTTGCGTCCCAGCTCTAGAAGACGCGATTCGTGCCGGACGGGCAGGGGCATTTGAGCGACGAGCTCAGGCGGCAAGTCGTATTCGAACTCTTCGATGCGCAGTTGCTCGCTGGCTTCTTTGGGATTCATATCATTCGGGTGACAGGTTGGGTGCGTCAAATCAAATCACTAATTGTACAGATAGCAAATGAGATTGGCTTTCATCGTACCGTTATTGGTTCATTGGCGCCGATGAAGGAGGAGCGCGCTCGATACGAGGAGTGGCTGTCTCACGGCTTTGCTGCCGGGATGGGCTATCTGGAGCGCAATACCGAGCTGAGGACGTCGCCCCAAATGTTATTTCCGCAGAGCCGATCGGCAATCATCGTTTCTGCCAGTTATTACACTGAAGTTCCAGAGCCGCCTGGGCCCGGCTTCGGGCGTGTAGCCAGGTATGCAGTCGGGCTGGACTATCATGCCGTGCTGCGCGCCAAGCTGCGTCAGCTCAAAAGTCGGATCGAGTCGGCAATCGGCCGACCGCTTTTAGCAAAGGCGTATACAGACGACGTTGCTCTGTACGAGCAGGCATACGCCGCTCGTCATGGACTCGGTTTTAGTGGCAAGAACACCATGATTATCGGGCCCAAACTGTCAGGCTCTTATTATTTCGTGGCAGAGCTCTTCACCGATCTCGAGATGGAAGCGGATGAGCCTTATGAAGGTACTTGCGGCGCCTGCTTTCGCTGCGGCTCTGCCTGCCCCACCGATGCGATTGTGGCTCCATCGACATTGGATGCCGGGCTGTGCATTTCATATCTCACTATCGAGAATCAAGGTGGCATTCCGATGGAGCTGCGTGCGAAGTTGGGCGATTGGGTTTTTGGCTGTGACGTTTGCCAGGAAGTTTGTCCCTACAATCAGCGCCCGCCTTCGACTTTGTGGCCGGAGTTTCAGCCTGAACGAGGTGTCGGCCACTATCTGGATCTGCTTTCGGTGCTGCAGATCAAAACTGATGAGCAGTTTTTCAGCCGGTTTTCGCACACGCCTTTGCGGCGACCTAAGAGAAAAGGATTGCAACGAAATGTTCTTGTCGTACTTGGTAACCAACTGGCGCGTATGTCAAAAACCGCATCCCAGGCTGATCGTGCCGATCGGATTGTCAGGGCGATTGAAGACTTTGCCCAGAGCGAACCTGACGAGATGCTGCGAGAACACGCATCTTGGGCGGTTTCTCAACGGGATCGCGATGCGGTAAGAGACCTGACGCATCGCCTTGAATGAAATCTATTTGAGCAAATCTTGATCAATTGGAGTCCTTAAATGATTACCATAGTTGTCATTGCCGGCTGTTGAAAACCGCTCGTTTGAGTGATAGACGCCGGTTAAAAGCATCTTGGCAGCGGCGCGCGCCAGTACTGATCCAGTTGGTGTAAGATCACCCAACCGGGTGATCCCATTACGTTCATGCAGTGGAAAGATCATTAAAGTAAGGTGGAGTGAAAAAAGTGACCCTCGAAGATCAAATCATACTAGCGTTGTCCATGGTGCTCCGTGAAAGAAGAGAAGGGCTGAGCCTTTCGCAGAGCGAGCTGGCTCGTTTGAGCGGCTTGCATCGGTCGTATATTGGTGACCTCGAACGGGGATCAAGAAACATTAGCGTTCGCAACCTCACTCGCCTGGCGGAAGCTATGGATATGCAGCCTTCCAAGCTGATGACTCAAGCTGAGAAAAAGTTGAAGACCGAAGGACCATTCAAGAAAAAGCGCAAGTAGCTCAGATCAAGCCACGTTTGAGCGCTTTCACTGCTGCCTGCGTGCGGTCGTTGACGACGAGCTTCTTCATAATTTTGCGAATGTGACTTTTGACCGTTTCTGCGCTGATGACGAGCTGCTCAGCGATTTTCTGATTGGACAGTCCCTGTGAGACCAGTGAGAGGACCTCCAGCTCGCGCGGCGAGAAGGAGATGTCTTCGTCGTCATCATCGATGTCCGCAGCGTCGGACTCCGATGCCAGAATCGCCATCGTGCCGAGCAGCGCTTTCACCACTTTCTTGGCGATGGTGGAGTCCAGCCAGAACTCGCCGGATGCCACCGCTAATATCGCCTTGAGAACGCGGTCGAAGGGCGCCTCTCTGGCGCAATAACCATCGGCCTCTGCTGCCAGCGAAGCGAACACCATGCTCTCGTCGTTGTCTATCATCATGAGGATGCGCGTTGTCGCTAGCGCCTCACGTACACCCCGCGGCGCTTCCAGTTGGTCTACGGTCATGGCCTTCAAATCCATGATAACGACATGAGGTTTTGCCTTGCGCACCAAATGCAGTGCCGAGCTGACCGAGGCGGACTGGCCGCATACGGTGATCTCCGGTCTTTTGCTGAGCAGCGCGAAAAGTCCTGCTCGAATCACTTCTTTGTCCTGAATTAACAGAACCCTGACCGGATTTCCCATCGGGTACGTTCCTGCCTAGCGCCAATCTAAATTCGACAATAACTTCATTGTGGACGATCTGTCTCATCCCGGCAAGAAGCTTAGGCGCAAATGCAGACTTTTAGTGTCGGGCGTCCATGCGTCCTGTGCCAATTCCGTAGTGCGAATAGTTCAGTTCAAACTGTACCGAAAGCTCAGAAGCATGGCAGCATGCCGCTTGGTAGTTAGACTGCGCCAAGTGGCAGAATTTTAGAAAAGTTGTTACTACGGCAGTTCTTTTTTCTGCTTGTTGATCAATTCTGTCAGCGAATCGATTATCACTTGGTCGCTCTTGTGCTGCCAATCAAGTGCTGTGAACAAATCTTGGCGCGACATGATGCCTTTGGAGACGACAAGCTCACCAAACGGCATGCCGCTCGATTCCTGCTCTTTCACCAGCTCTTCTAATTGGCCAAGCGTGATTTTGCCGTGCTTGAGGAGGATCTCGCCCAGCTTCTCGGGGCGCGTGAGCAGCTCCCACTTGTCCTCATCGGTTATTGGCTGCTTCTTGGATTCATCCATGTCAGTAGTCCCGTGGTGCCGCTTGCGACCAGAATTAGTTTAGCGTGCCGGACAAAATTGGGCTGTACCGGTTCATTATGCCCGTCCCGACCAAATTCTACTATGCCCGGGCAGTTGTATACCGTGCCGAGCCGGTTTTGGAGAGGTTCAGGCCGCGCCTACTGCCGGTTTCGGTTTCAACTTCATTTTTTGCTTCTGTTCGCGCCAGAAGACAAGGAGACAGCTGGCATTGAAGATCGACGAATAAGTCCCTGAGATAATACCGATTAGCATCGCCAGGACGAAGTCTCTCGTCGTGACGCCGCCAAGAAGGTAAAGGGCGCTCAGGGTGATAATAACCGTGAGCGATGTATAGATAGAACGCGCCAAGGTCTGATTGACACTGTCGTTGGCCACGTCGCCGAAGGTCTTCTTGTACTCCTGTCCAGTTTTTGGGTCCACCGCTTTGCTGCCGACGTATTTGGCGTTTTCGCGAATGCGGTCGAAGACCACGATGGTGTCGTGCACGGAAAAACCGATGACCGTGAGCACGGCGGAGATAAACATGCTGTCTACCTCGGTGCCGAGGAAAAGCCCTAGCAGGGCGAAGATTCCGCACAAAGCCAGGACGTCGTGAAACAAGGCGATAATGGCGCAAACCGCATAGTCAGCCATGAATCGCCAACTGATATAAATGACCATGGCAGCGAACGTGATGAGCAGAGCGACCAACCCGTTGGTGAGCAACTCAGGCCCGATCATGCCGCTCACTTTATCAACGCTCAATGTCTTGAAGGGCGAGACCTCTTTGGTGAGATCTTCGTCCAATTTGCGTTTTAGACTTTCATCGTCGATTGCCTTGGTGCGCATGACGATCACTTCTTGTCCGGAGATGAATGCCTGCTGCACTTGCGAGCCGGGGAATCCGTCACGATCGAGGATGGCACGCACGTTGTCCAGATTGACGTCTTTCTTGTCGAATTGGTACTGCAGTATCGAGCCACCGGTGAAGTCGATGCCCAATTTCAATGGTGTGCCGAATCTGAAGAAGCAGGCGCAGATACCGATAATGCCTGGAATCAAAATGGCAAGCGAGATGCCGAACCAGATCCAGCGGTATTTGATCAAATCGATGTGGACTCTTTTCACGCAGCCTCCTTAGGCTCAACGTCTGGGTTTTTATCGTCTTATGCCGTTGTCTTGGTGCTGAGACCGGACGTGCTACCGGTCGCGGGGGGCTTTTTTTTGTCGTACCTGTGTCCGAATAAGCCGAGCTCTCGCGGTACCAGGTGCAACAAGGCGCGCGTGGCGCTGATGGCTGTAAACATGGAGACGCCGACACCGATTGCCAGCGTGACGGCAAAACCTTTGACGATCGATGTTCCGAACATCATCAAGACGAAACAGGCGATCAACGAGTTGACGTTGCTGTCAAGAATCGATGTAAATGCCCTGCCCCAGCCGTGCTCGATTGCCACCCAGAGATTTTTGCCCGCTGCCAGCTCCTCTTTCGTGCGCTCGAAAATGAGGATGTTGGCATCGACAGCCATACCTATAGATAGGATGAAACCGGCGATACCGGCCAAGGTCAATGTCACTGACGAAGCTTTGAAGATAGCGAGAGTGGAGATTGCGTACAGCACAAGCGCTATGTCCGCCACTAATCCCGGCAATCCATAAATAAGTAGCATGAAGGTCATGACCAGGCAGATTCCGACTGCGCCCGCGACGAGGCTCTTCTTGATCGAGTCTTGTCCGAGCGTTGCACCCACGGTTCTCTCTTCCAGGATTTTGATCGGCACCGGCAGAGCGCCGGCATTCAGTTTTACTGCTAGATCAACTGCTTGTTCTTTGGTGTAGTTGCCTTCAATCTCGCCTGTGCCGCCTAAGATCGGCTCTTTGACGCGGATGCCTGCATACTGATCTGCAGGCACCGGGCGACCGTCAGGTCCGCGCTCGGTCGGCATTCCGTCCAGGAAGATGCCGATGTATCTGTTCACCAGGCGTGATGTCAGCGCCGCGAATTTTTTGGCGCCATCCGGTTTGAACTCGAAGTTGACGTGCCATGTGGTGCCACCGCCGATAGGGATCGGCTGGGCATGCTTGAAATCGGCGCCGGTCAAACCGACGTCTGTCCAGATCGGCTTGCCATCCGGGCCCACGTCAAGCTCTTTGAACTCCAACAGTGCCGTGGTACCGATGCGGTCTTTTGCTTGCTGCGGATCTTTGATACCGGGAAGCTCGACCAGGAGCCGATCTTTGCCGGCGCGCTGCACGACTGTTTCGGAAACGCCGAGACTGTTGATACGGTTGTTGATCACCGTTTGTACGCCGTTCATCACTTCCGGTGTGATTTCCGGCACCGATTTCGACGGCAAGGCTTGCAGCAACAGTTGGCTGCCACCACGTAAATCCAGGCCCAGTGTCAAGTTGGTGTAGAGAACGTAATTTTTAACGTGGCCGAGAATCTGAATGTTGTTCGCCATCGAAGCCAGAGCATACTCTTGCTTGATGAAATCTTCCTTCTCGTAGTCATTCATATCCTTGTAGTTCGGCAGCTTCTTCATCCGAGTTTGCACTTCGGCGCTGAGGACATCAGGACTCATTTGAGCAAGCCGCGCCCAGTCATCCACCGTGGACTGGGGTTCTACCTTGATCAAGGTCCACAACGACCAGGCAAGAAGTATGATCACCGCCCATGGCTTCCAGTCCTTGAAAAGATTGTTGCCTGCCTGCTTCTGCCACTGCTGTCTTGCCATTGAGTTTGCTGCCTCTGGGGGGCGATGTACGCGTACAACGAGTTCAATCGTAGCGCCAATGCGTGAAATTAACGCGCGCACGACCGAATTCACATTCTAGCGCGCTGCTACAGCCACGCCATGAGCCCTAGTGAATGTATTAATGCAGCGCGGGCGTGCCTGCGCACCGTAGGGGCGACTTGCAGTGGCCCGGATCGCGTGGGCGTCTTGGTTTTACTCTTGCGAAACTACGACTAAACCGTACAAACGCGGTCGCCGCCGCGCTGCATTGCCAGTTCTAGAGCCTGGATCGAGCGAGCCAATAGCTCATCGTGCTCGCGCGCGTGGGCCGGGAATGCCGCTAGACCGACTGATGAAGTCACTTTCAGATTGTGCCAGTTGTGTGTAATTGCTTGCGAGCCGATGCGCTGTCTTATGCGCTCAGCCACGATGGAGGCGCCTGAAGCGTTGGTCTCGGGGAAGATGATGGCAAACTCTTCCGCGCTGTATCTTGCCGGAATATCCACATCGCGGATGGCGCCGCGCAAAACAGTGCCCATCACCTTCAAAACGGCGTCTGATGTCAACGCACCGTACTGCCGGCTGATGTCTTTGAATCCGTCAATCGAAATCATGCACAAGGCCACCGGGCGCTTGTAGCGCTTGGCCCGTTTGAGCTCGTCTTTCATCTCTTTGAGAAACGTGCGCGAGTTATAGAGCTCGGTCAAAGTGTCGAGAAGTGCCAACCGTTCTATCTCTTCCCCTTTGATGGCGGTCATGCGGGTCTCGGTAATCGTGAGCAAAGAGCGCTGCTCGAGCTCCTTTACCCGTTCGATGACTTGACTGTCGATCAACGCTTTGTTGCCGAGAGCACCCTTTTTCGGGTTGTTTTCGAGCACACGGCAAAACATGCAAGTTCTGCCACTGCAAATATGATCGTTGCGCCGTTGTTCGGTTGACATTATCTGGCCCCGCTACCTAACTAAAGCAATTTGCCACGCCTGAGGGGCGAAAAAACCTCTAAGACAGTATAGAGGAGTTCAGGGCATTACGCATTTACAAGTTGTCCGTCCTTGACGATGCCTTCGCCTTCGACAAAAAGATCGACGATATGACTGGGTCCGTGCAGCAACAGATCGTAAGGATTGTCACTGACGAGCAGATCGGACATATCGACGCCGAACACGGCGATGTCGGCTAATTTGCCTGGTTCTAATGTGCCGATTAGATGACCCATATTGAGTATATTGGCGGCGTCGATGGTCATGGCTGCCAGCATGTCGGCTGAATCGACAGCGAATTTAGGATCGATGGCACGGTGCAGATTAAGGGCGAACTGCGCCTCGTGCACGATTGAAAGATCATCGGTCGATGCCAGCCCGTCGGTGCCGAGACCGACTTGCACTCCAGCTGCGAGGAGTTGCGACAATGGCGCACAGCCGTTGCGCAGGCGCGCGTTGCTGCGGGGGCAGTGAGCCACTTTGCTCTTGCACTCAGCGAGAAGACTGATGTCGCCTTCATCGAGATGTACGGCGTGAGCCGCCAACAGGTGGTCATCGAGAAGCCCGAAATGTTTTAGATGCCTGACAGGGCTCAACCCGCGACCTTTCCATTTGATCTTGTTCTGTTCGGAAGAGTCAGTCATGTCCGGAATCTTAGCTGGGTCCTTGGTCTTGCGCACAAACCCGAGAAATTCATCCACGACATCGTTGCCTTTGGCGATCCAGGCGCACTCTTCGCGTGATTCAGCTACGTGCGCGAGCAAGGGCAGATCTTTCTCAGTTGCCCATGTGGCGGCTTTCAGCCATAAGGTGGGGCACACCGTATATGGTGCGTGCGGCGCTACCGTCAGGCGAATTTTGCCGGTCCCCAGCGCCACACGCGCTTCTCCTTCATCTTGATTGCGCAAGACGTCCATCTTGGCCAACCACTGGCCCCAAGCGAGATTTGACTCTTCATCTTTGAGCCCGAACAGTTCCAGACCGACAAATGCTCTCAACCCGACTCGCGCCAAAGCCTTAATAGATAGACCGGTATAGGAGCTGTCCACCACCATTGTGGTGCCGCTCAGCGCTGCTTGCCTGACGCCGTGCAGGGCAGACTGCCGCCACTGCTCGGGTGTCCATGACGACGCCTTGCCGACGAGCCCGCGAATCCAGGTGAACATCCCCGACTCCACGTCGAACGAACGCATCGACGAATAGTCAAGATGTGTGTGGAGGTTAATCAAACCAGGCAGAATTACTGCATCGCCGTAGTCGTATGCGTTGCGCAGAAGGCTGCTCGCTTGGGCGCCCGAGTATTTCTCGGCCACCTGGTCCTTAAAGAGGACGTCCTTGATCTGGCGTCCTTCCACCAAGACCGCAGCATCTTTCAACGGCGGTCCGCACATCGGCACAACCCAGCGGGCGCACAATAGCCGCCGTTGCCCGTCTTGCGGCTGTCCCTTTTCAGTAATCTTCTCCGCCGCCCGCCGTTCCAACCCGCGCCAACCTCTTGACCTCGACAAGGATCTACTTGCCAATCGTGTTGTAATATTATCCATCGTCCCGGCTGCGAGACTTCGCTTTTTCTCGGGCAAACAAGCATGGGCTTGTGAGGACGCTACTGCGCCGGTTGTCGGCGCCAATCGACGTTCTGTCATGAAAATCACCATCGATGAGTTGAAAGCATTGCCTCAGCAGAGGCTCACTTTTGATTTCAATGAAAACCTGGAGCAGTCTGCCGCCATCAAACCGGTGGTCGGCGACCTGACGCTCTCTTACAGCGTCTCCGGGTTGAAACTTGTCGGACGGGTTAAAACGCTTTTAAAACTGCATTGCGACCGCTGCCTGCGCCCGTACTTCCAGGCGCTTTCCATCGACATCGAAGAACGGTTCGTGCCTGCATCGCATCTGCCTGACGAACGGGATGTGAACTTACGTGAGCTTCTGCGCGATGACTTCGTGGAGCCGGTGCCAAATGACGGTATTCTTGACATCACGGACGTTGTGTATCAAGCTGTAACGCTCGCGACACCTTCTTACTGCCTCTGTGGGGACGAGTGTCCGGGTCCTCCCGGACCGAAAAGCCAAGAGCAAAACGCGGCTGCCGTGCCGGGTTCGAGCCCCGGAGGCAAAAAGAAAGAGAGCACGGCGCCCATCGATCCCCGCTGGAAGAACTTAAAGACTCTCTTTCCAAATGAAGATTCCCAATAAAAGTCGTAGATAATTATCAGTTCTGATCCTTAGGAGGGGTTCTTTACCCATGGCTCAGCCAAAGAAAAAGACATCGCACCAAAAGCAGCACCAACGGCGCGCACACTGGAAAGCTGAGCTGACGCCCTTGGGCAAATGCAACAACTGCGGCTCGCCTTCGCGCCCGCACCAGGTTTGCATCGTTTGTGGTTTTTACAGAGGACGCCCTGCACGTCGCAGAGACAGCCTGGTTGGAATGTAATTACACAACCGTAGAAGACAGAGCGCCGCAGTTGATGCTCGGAGTGCAGGCATGATTCGTATAGCCGTCGACGCCATGGGTGGTGATTACGCCCCCCGGGAAGTCGTTTATGGAGCCGTGATTGCGGCTCGCGAATACGGCATTGCCATACAACTGGTCGGCAATCCCGAAGCGATCGACGCGGAGCTGAAAAAACATTCAGTCGCCGGTCTGGATATCTCCATCGTGCCCGCATCAGAAGTGGTATCGATGGACGAGAAACCCAGCCGTGCCATCGTCAAGAAAAAAGATTCGTCCATCGTCGTCGCCACCAAGCGAGTCTCCGACGGACTGGCAGACGGAATCGTCTGTGCCGGTTCGACAGGGGCAGCAGCAGTAGCGGCGCAGTTCGAGCTTGGTCGCATCGCCAATGTCGACCGCTCCGCCATCGCCTGCTCCATGCCTACCTACACGCCCCGTCGTTGCATACTGGTCGACGTCGGTGCCAATGTCGACTGCACCCCGCACCAGCTCTGGCAGTTCGGCCACATGGGTTCGATCGTCTCGGCGGGGCTGTTCAATATCAAAGAGCCGCGTGTCGGAATTCTCAATATCGGAACGGAAGAGACCAAAGGCAACCAGCTCGTCCAGGAGACATTCAAACTGTTCAAGGACGACAAAAATATCAATTTCGTCGGTTTTGTCGAAGGACGCGACTTCCCTATGGGCAAAGTCGACGTCTGCGTCACTGATGGTTTTACAGGCAACGTGGCGTTAAAGACGGCCGAAGGCATCGCTAAGATGGTCGGTGTCATGCTAAAACAAGAATTGACGCATTCAGTTCAGGGACAAATTGCTGCAGTAGTCGGCAAAAATAGCTTTGAGGCGTTGAAGCGCCGCGTCGATTACAGCGAGGCTGGCGGCGCGCTTCTGGTGGGAGTAAAAGGTGTCTGCGTCATCGCCCACGGGAGCTCCAGGCACACAGCTATCAAAAACGCCATCCGTGTTGCTAAAGACATGGTGGCGGCGAAGATAATTCAGAAGATCGAAGATTCTTTTTTTTTGAGCCCAGCGGGTAGTACTAAGTGAACTTTCCAATTGGAGCCAAGCTTGTCGGGGTCGGTGCAGGGATCCCCGCCAGTGTTGTCACAAATGCTGATTTAACAAAGTTGGTCGACACGTCCGACGAGTGGATCGCTACGCGCACCGGAATTCGTGAGCGACGTATCGTCACCGAGGATGAAAGCACTTCAGGATTGGCGATTGAAGCTGCGAAAGATGCCCTGGCTTATGCCGATATCGATGCCAGTCTAGTCGACCTGATCATCGTGGCAACGTCTACCCCCGACAATCTGTATCCTTCGACGGCTTGCATGGTGCAAGCGGCTATCGGTGCTTCCGGCGCCGCGGCTTTCGATATGGAGGCGGCCTGCTCCGGTATTGTCTATGCGCTCTCTGTCGGACAGCAGTTTATCGCGTGTGGCACTTATAAAACTGTCCTGGTGATCGGTGTCGATGTTCACTCGCGCTTTTTGAACTGGGAAGATCGCAATACGTGCATTCTTTTTGGTGATGGTGCCGGCGCTTTTATCATGCAAGCGGCGCCGGATGGCAATGAAATTCTGGCCACTTATCTGCGCGCCGACGGCAAAGGCGGACACCTTCTCCATATTCCCAATACCGGATCGGCGTATCCGCATGGTGGCACTACGCCACCAAAAGCGAGAGAGCGTTTTCTGCAGATGAACGGTCGTGCCATTTATGAATTTGCCGTCAACGCCGTTCCTGAAGCCGTGCGAGCCGCTGCTGCCAAAGCCGGCGTTCGTGTGGAAGACATCGATTACCTGGTGCCCCACCAGGCTAATGTGCGCATTATCAAAGCTGCGTCCGAGCGGTTGGGCATGAAGCCCGAGCAGATCGTCAGCAACGTGGATCAGCTCGGCAACACATCGGCGGCTTCGATACCACTGGCTCTCTGGCAAGCACTGCTGCACAAGAAGATAAAGACACCGGCCACGTGCGCTCTTGTCGGATTTGGCGGCGGACTGACCTGGGGCGCCGCGATCGTGAAATGGACCGCCGTCGACGCTCGTGATGGCAAATAATCTGATTATCGAGTCGTTCGGGCCACGTGCACGTTTTTATCCAATGAGCTTGGCTTGAAGTCGAGCATGGGCAAAACCGGCTCCTGCTCAGGGACCAGTGCGTTGAATGCGGCGCTGATTCTGTTGCTCATCAGTGTCGCGCGTGTGACGCGCTCAGGTGCAACACGTTTTTTGAGAAGCACCAGCATCGGATGCGTGTTGATTTCGAAAACTTGCAACTTGCCGTCAGCAAAGCCGTAGTCGATGCGTCCATACTGAATATTAGCCATGTCGTAGATCGGCTTGAGAAGCGGCAGATGGTCGTGGTGTAAGTGCTCTTCGAAATCGAGTTCGTGTCGATCTCTCTCTTCGGCGAGTTCGACGGGACTGCCTCGCACGATCCATTTGTCTGACGAATGCGCGTGTCTGGGAATGTAAGTGTCGCCGATGCGCATGAACGAATATGAGCGGTGATAGCCCTTCTCTTTTACGTCGATATATTCGGTGATCATCATGTTGTCGAGATCTACGCCCAGGGCAGCCAGCCTGTCGTACTCCGCGTCTAGTTCATCGGCGTTGTGAAGAAGTGGCGGCTGCCCGCCATGATCGTGTTTGGAGCGAACAAACACGGGCCATTTTTTCGGCTTTATTCCGACTGGGTAGACAGCAAAATCATTTATTCCAAGCTGGTGCAACTTCTTCAAAAGTTCGAACTTGCTCATCACCAAGCCTGGGTTGTTGAGAACGGTCCTGCCCTTCTCTTGGGCCGCATCCGCCAGTCCTGCGCCCATCCGGATGCCCGCGTGAGACAACCGCTCAATATCGCCGAATATGATTGTGCCGGCTGTGATAGACATTTTTCCGGCGGCAAAACCTTCATAAGTGGCGATGTCGATCTGCACGCGCAGGTCGTCGGACCAATCCATCAGATAGTTGCGGATCGGATTTATATGTTGGGCCGTGGCAAAAAAGTTAATCACTTGCTTGTCTCTTGCAAAAACGTCGTTACTATCTGGTCGCCGCTTGCGCCGCTATGTCATCCTTCAACGCCCCGTTTGCCACTGCATTTTACAACTGAAAGCGCAGAGAGTGACAGCTCGAAGCGCTGCAACCAGCGCGGGCGATGTTAAAATTGAGCAAGGTTAAACTGACTGGTCGTTCGCACCTGCGAATCCGGCTTTCTGCGGAAAGCTGAGCACGGACCGTTGTGAGGAGAAGGAAATGAGCAAATTAGCGTGTCTGTTTCCCGGGCAAGGCTCGCAGAGCGTGGGAATGGGACAGGATCTCTTTAATGAGTTCTCGCAGGCGAAAGAGACGTTCATTTCCATCGACAACATCGCCGGAAGATCTCTAAGCAAGCTCTGTTTCGAAGGTCCGGAAAGCGAGCTGAAAAGGACCATCAATACTCAACCGACAGTTCTCGCCATGTCATTAGCTGCCTGGCGTTGCTATGAAGCCCTGGGCGGACCTCGTCCGGATTACGTCGCCGGGCACAGTCTGGGCGAATTTACCGCGCTCGTAGCAGCCGGAGTGATTTCGCTCGAAGATGCGGTTCGTCTCGTGGAAAAACGAGCCCGCCTGATGGAAGAGTGCCCTCGTGGTGCCATGTCGGCTATTCTCGGCGTCGCTGCCGATGAGCTCGAAGCTGCCACCGCTGAAGCCAGTGGTGAGCTAAAGTGCGGCGGCGCCAGTGATAATGAAGCATGCGTAATCGTAGCCAACTTCAACACAAGAGAGCAGCTTGTCATTTCGGGCAATCCGAATGCGGTCGCTCGAGTAGGTGAGCTGGCCAAAGCTAAGGGCGGAAAAGTGATACCACTGCCGGTTGGTGGTGCGTTTCACTCACCACTGATGGTGGCAGCAGCGAGAGAGTTTGCCAACGATATCGAGAAAGCCTCATGCAAAGACGCCGCCTGCTACGTCGTGCAAAACTTCGATGCGCAAGCGACAAAAGAAGCAAAAGCGATCAAAGAAAAACTGACTCGTCAGATCGACAGCTCCGTACGCTGGTGTGCCACTATCGAAAACATGCTCGGGCAAGGCGTCGACATATTCGTCGAAATTGGGCCCGGTAAAGCTCTGGCTGGAATGGTGAAAAAAATCGACAAATCAGCCAAGATCTATAACGTCTACGACGCGGCTACGCTGCGCCAAACCGTGGCAGCATTGAAAGAGCTTTTTGTCGGGCAGACCGCCGGCTAATCAAACCGTGACACTGTAAACGGACGCGATGCGCCTTTTGCGTTGTCTTGCGCGATGCCTCTCAGCTCTTCCAACTGAGCCTGGAAGCGTCGGTAGATATCGGGGGCAATAGCCGCTGTAAAGCCGCTGCGCAGTTGTGGAAGGCTTATGTCGGTAGCGTTGCACGCTTTCTCCATGGCGGCGGCACATTCGTTCCACCGCTTTGCCTGCGCGAGGCTTTGGGCGTACCAGATCCAATAATACTTATTGTGGGCATCGGCTGCGGCTGCTTTACCAAACTCTGTGATCGCGGTGGGCAGGTTTGGGTGTCTTCCGGACCATGGACCGTAGGCGACTTCCCCCTTGGTGAAATGTCCGATCGGATTTTCGGGATTTACGGACAGAAGCTGATCGCAGAGCTTCAAAGTTGCTGCGTCGTCTCGCTCCATCCGGGAGTTCGTCACTTGTAGTTCCAGCCGATGTTGTTCAGCTCGGGGGTCGAAGAGCCAGATTGAATCAGGGACGACCGCCAGCATGGTGACGATCGCCACCATTAGCCATGCGAGCACGCCGCCTGCTTTGCTGGCTGAATGGGCTAACGGGCTCTCCTCCTTGGCTGGTCTGCTCTTGTTCTGTCCATCGGTAGGCTCTTCAGTGATGAGCTCAGCCGGGCCGGAGTGCTCTTTCAATGTGACACTGTCTTCGGTGGCTTCTGCAAACGACGGTTTGGCAGAACTCACCTCTGGCGAAGAGTTGAATTGCACCGGCACTGGCTCTTCTGCGGGCGGTTCGGTCCTTTGTTGCTCCTCCAATTCGTAATCAAGGTCGTGCAAGATCTCGGCACAATTCTGGTAGCGGTCACGTACCTCGATTGCTGTAGCGCGTGCTACGAGTTTATCCATGTTCGTGCTTATCGCTGCGCCCGACTCTCGAGGGTGAGCAACGTTAATTGGCTCGGGATCCTTGCCTGTGACGAGGAATGCCAGTGTCGCACCCATACCGTAGATGTCGCTTTGCGGTACGGGGCTTCCTCTAAACTGCTCGGGCGGCAGATATGCTGGCTTACCGACAACAGAAGAAGTGACCGTCGATTCCACTTGTCTGGCGACGTTGAAATCGATCAACTTCAAGGTGCCGTCTTTGCGCAGAATCAGGTTTTCCGGCGTAAAGTCTCTGTGCACCACGGCAGGCTCTTGCTCGTGCAGGTATGTCAGAATCGAGCACATCTGTTTGCACAAACCTTTGACCTTCTCTTCCGACAGCGGCCCTTCTTTTGCTACTGTGTCTCTCAAATTGAGACCGTCGATGTGCTCGAGAACGAGATAGGCGCGGTGATCTTCGACGAAGTAATCTTCCAGCCTGACAATCTGCGGATGATTGAGGTTTTTGAGGATGCGAGCTTCTCCTTCAAACCGCTCGAGCACTTCTTTGCGCACGCTGACGTCGACATAGATAGGCAGGAGAAACTCTTTCAGCACTACTAACGACTCTGTTTTCTCATCATAAGCTTCATAGGCCGCGCCCTGTCCGCCGACACCCAGTGCCCTCCTGATGCGGTAGCGGTGTTCTGCAAGAGTGGTATTTTCAGTGAGAGGATTGAGCCTGTCGCGTTTGGGCGGAGCTGAAAGTGCCTGCAGCCATAGTTCGGTGTAGCTCTGGTCGACGGGCGGCTGGAGCGCCTGCACGAGGTGCGCGTCGCGGCGGACATGCGGTGCCCAGCGTTCTATCGCATGCAAAATCGTTTCGCGATCATCGGTAGATTCAATCGAGCCAAGCTTGAGTCGCACGGTCCGGTCAGACTTGCGCACAAACTCGATCTCCATGTCGTCGACCTGAGTTTTCTTGGTATTCTGCAGCAGGCGCACATCCGAAACAGCAGACCACGAGACCTGCTGCCGGGGCGTCTTTGTCCCTTTGCGCCAGGTAAACGAGCGAAATCCTTGTTCATCGAACTCGAAGTGAGTAGGCTGTTTGCTGTACACATAAGCTGCGGCAGCTGCGAAGAGCAAGGCAACTCCGGCAATCGTTTTGATAACGATCGCGTTGTACAGAGCGTTTAAAGCACCGGGCGCAGCGACACTGTTGCGTGCATCTTTGAAAAACGCCTGCAACCACTCCATGTGTTGCGCCATTATCGGCGATATCACCGCAATGAGCGCCGAGCCCACGCCGAAGAAAAGTACAATCGATGTGAAAGCGATAAGTCCGTTTTTCCATCGATTACCGGCGTTGGAGGTTAGCCGTTGGCGCAGCCAGCGCTCTGTGGCAGCGAAGGTCCTGTAGCGGATTACCAGTCGGTTCTTATCTGATGCCAGCTCGTTTTGCCTGGCGGACTTATTGCCTGGATCGGCATTTTCGATTGCATTTTTCCAGCTCCAGATGGTCGGCGCGCCAAGAAAAAAGAGCGACAGTGGCAGAGTGATTACAGGATTGGCGTATCTGCTAATTTCAACCAATGCGGCGTGGATTTTGACATCGAAGGACTTACTCTTGTCCCAGAAGATTGCCCGTCGTTCTGTCGCACCAATTTTGCCGAGTTGAAATGGCCACCGCCACATAGAGGCAAACCAATAGATAACCGAGAACAGGAAGAGCCATGGCAGCACAGTCAGTATCGGGGACACGGTCGCGTACGTTGATCGAAGAACGGTAATAACCGACAATGCCGCCCATGAGAGTGGCAGCAAAGTCAGCAACCAGTTTTGAGCGGAGCTGGATTGACATGCGGGCAAGAGCTGCTCGGTGCGACTGCGAAGTTTGCGCAAGGAGTTGTTGAACCAGGTAAAGTGCAAGCCAGCCGCACAGAATGCAATAATGCCGAATACGAGGAAACAAGATGAGCCTGTGTAGGAGTAGTAAGGAAAATTTGCCGCGGTGGCCGAGGCAAAAAACACTGTCGCCAGTCCGCTAACAAGGCCCCAACCGACTGGTGGCAGCGGCTCTCTGCGCGAGTTTTTTTGCGCGTTCGGTTTGTCCGGCTGTGCTGGCGCTGACGCTCGATTCGGCGCAGTCTTTAATTCTTCTGGCGGCTCCTCGACTAGAGCGAGTTCGAAATTGCTGTCGGTCACCTTCAGCTCTGGAAAATCGGGTTCGGCGTGGGTCGTCTCCACTTTTTGCTTGCTGCCGTCGATTGACGAGCTCATCGTCCTACTCCTCCCGCTTCTGCTACGTCGGACTTGTTGAGGTGGTCGACCAATGCAGCCGAGCTGCTCATGCGATCTTTGTAATCGAATGCAGTCAGTGATTTGATCAACTGCTCCATCTCCTCTGAGATGTCCGGCAACACTTCTCTTACATTTGCCTGGGATAATGGCATCGGATCACGGCCGGTGAGAAGGAAATAGAGAGTGCCGCCGAGCGCATAGAGATCGCTCTGTGGAACCGCTTTTCCTCGCAACTGTTCGGGAGCGATGTAAGCTTGCTTGCCGATTAAGGTACCAGTGGCGGTGCCGACAAATTCGTTCGATGCACCGAAATCGATGAGCATCACTGTGCCATCATTTTTCAAAACCAGATTGTCGGGTGTCAGATCACGATGGATGACTGGCGGCTCCTGTGCATGCAAAAAGCGCAGAATCTCGGCGATTTTTACAGCCCAATCACGCACTTGTTTTTCGTTGCATGGACCGATCTGCTTGACGTACTGGCGCAGGTCTTGTCCGAGATGGTACTCCATCAGTAGGTAATGGCGGTCATTCTCCACGAAGTGGTCGAGCACCCGTGCGATGTTGCTGTGCTGCAAAACCGACAGCATTTTCGCTTCGCGCACCAGGTGCTGCTCCGCTAGTTGCTTCGCCTGTGGGTCTGCCGACTGCGGCACTACCGCTTCTTTCAGTACCAAGAGATCCCCCTGGCCTTTTTGCACGAGGTAGATTGCTGACAGTCCGCCGAAAGCTAGTTGCCTCACAACTTTCAGATTGTGAGATTGCAGAGTTCGGCCTGGTTCGAGCGGCAGAAAAGTAGTTGCTGTAAATCGTCTCCCCAGCTCTTCTTGCCACATTTTGGTCTGGCTGTGCTCCAACCCTTTGTTGTTGTTTTGCAGTCCTGTTTGATATGCAATCAGCTCTGGCGAGCGTTGGCAATTGCTTGCCCAGAGCTCTACTGCGAGCAACAGCTCCTCAACCTTGACGGCATCGATGTTGGCTGTGTTCAACGGAAGGAGTTTGTTGCCTGCCAGCCCCAGCAAGAGAACATCTTTTTTGCCCTTCCCATTCAGGATCGTAGCGCTTGTAACCTGGTTCCATAGCCAGTTGCGACGGAATCGTAGCCGGGGCAGGAGAAACGGAGGAAAGCTGATGCCGTGTTTGGAGACGTGTATCTTGTTGTCTTCGCTCAGCGCCGAGAGTATGGCGCCACCCACCGTTATTGCCAAAAAAGCAATGATGATCATCGCCGTGTATAGCGGCGCAATCGAGTTAGGGTTCAATAAAATCATGCAAACAAAAGCCGCCAGCAGTGCCGGAGCAAGAAAGGACCAGACTGGCAACATCACGCAAACAGCTAAAACTTGCAGGCGTGCCTGCAGCGGTCGGTACGGAATGATCAGTTGAAACTCGGCCATCTTGCTTAAACGTCTCTATATGAAACTATTCCCAATTACTCTATGCCCCGCCCGAGCGCTTTTCCTGCACCTCTGATCGGGCGTCGGCAAGCAAGCCCCTTTGAGACGCGGACTGACGCCCTTGCTCGCGTGAATGAAACTTTCGCATACGGTGCTTGCCGGGCGACGGAAGCCGATAGGGATATGGTATAGTCCGAATTCGACCAACTTCACCAGGAAGTTATGGGCAGCAGAGCCACCTACGCCGTCCGCACAGAAGACGGCACGCAACTCTATTATTCGCACTGGGGCGGGCAACACGTCGAAGACGATCTGCTCTGGGGATCTGAAGTGGCGATTCCGTTCATTCGCTCGTTGGATCGCGGATCAGCCGATGACCTGCTTCTTGACACTGCTTGGTGCGAGGGCGGTGCCGTCGTAGATGCGGTTAAGCGCACATTGCTCGTTTTCGGTGGCGAATCCATCAGCAGTGAGCCTGATCTGCGCAACATGTGGCTGCGCCTGGCCCGCGTCGCCTGGGACGGATGGAAAGTCAACTGGGCCTACCATGGAATGGCTGATATCGCAGATGCGCTCGACGTGCCGCGCGAACGCGTCCTCGGCAAACTCTCCTACGAGAAATTCGACCCGAATAAGTTGTATTCGTGCCATACGGCCGGACGTGCACGTATGCTCTTAAGCATCAAGGAAAGCGATGGCACGCTCAAACATATTGGCTTTGATGCCCCGCTCGAATACTACGTTTTCGGCGGCACGAAGTTGATCGAAGTGCTCGATCGCTGCAAACCATATTCGGTGGCAGAGTTGAAACTCGGCCAAGATTTGCCGCAAGATGCAATTTTTATCGATGTGGCTGGACGTGCGCTTGTTGTCACACTGGCGGCGGTATTCGGCAACTACGATCCGCGCTATCAAGGTTTGATTGAAGAAGCATGGTCCGGGTGGACGGTGAAATTAAACTTCGAGGGATTGAGCGAACATACGAAAGTAGCGCAACTGGATTTTCAAATCCCATCGCCCAGTACCGAAAAGATGTTGCAGTCCCTGCGCCGCTCTGCATGCGAGCCCTGGGCTTACGATAACGCCTCGACTGTGCAGCCGGATTTTATCGAAAAAACTCCTGCTAACTCGTTTCACAATCACAAGGTCGTATTGCTGCCGGAGACAGACCGCGCCGCCAGATTCGACAAGCTCGTCAGCCAGCTCAAAGCTGCGCGAGAGTAGTCGCTCATGGATGCGGGAAAGGTTCCTGCCGACATTCGCAAGGCATGCATGATTCTGGGTTTGAAACCTGGAGAGCTAACACGCGAGGCGGTTATGACTGCGTGGCAAACTCAGTCCCGCGCCGCAGGAGCGCCATCTGGTAGCGACAGCCAGGCCTTCATCTATCTGAACAAGGCTAAAGACGACTTGCTCTTGTATTTAAACAGAAACAGTTTTTGATTTTCCTATCTGGCGCTGCCGGCGACTGCGGGTTGGTTGATGATCTCCTGCCGCATTTTGATTGAGCGTTTTGTCAGCTCTGCGAACAGCATCTCGGGCGGCACGCAGACTTCAGGAGCGAGCACTCCCGTGGCAGAGATCTTCTTACCCGCGATCATCTGAGCGACGATTGATGGTGGCACTCCGGTGTCGAGAGCGCCGCAAGAAACTTTCCAATTCTTATCCGCCAGAACTGTTGTTTCCAATCTCACGATCTGCTGCATACCGGCTTTGACACCTTTGATATCGACGCGCACAACTTCGCAGTCATCGGGCTCTGCGTCAGGCATTGGAAAACGTTCCAGAAGTTTAGCGAGCATCTTTCTCGGTGTCACTTCGGTACCATCTACGGTGACTTTCTCGGCGCCGCCAAAACCGATATCAACCAGAAGTTTCAGCTTCTCATGGAATGGCATCGGCAATCCGAGCCTGAAAGTGCATTCTTTCACGCCTTTGTCGCGATATGTCTCGGGTAGAGTGGCCACTTCCGAGTGCAACGTCAAAATCGCATTGCACTTACCGACTGGCTTGGGGAAATCCACTTCAATCTCGCCGGACATCGGCGGTTTAGCCAGCCATTGCCCGTTTTCAAAAACCATCGGCTCTTTGGTGTACTCATCGAGAATTGTGTCGAGTGCGTAGGGGGGACAGAGCGGATGATCGACTTCGACGAAATCGATGCAGCCGATGACAATGTCGATTGACTCGACCGTGTCTAATTGCGCCACACCAGCCGCCGCCATGACGTTCGTCATGCCGGGCGCAGCGCCCATTCCCAATACAGCTAGAAGTTGTGCCTTTTTAAAGCGGTCGTTTAATTTCTGCTGTTCGCGCGTGACGTGAAAGAGTCCACCCAGATCCAGGTAGTGGCAACCAGCTTGCAAAGCCGCTTCCATCACTTGCACGTTGAAATAATAAGGTGTCGAATTGATCGCAATTGTGGCGCCTTTCAACTGCTCCCCAAGAGCTTTCTTGTCTTTGATGTCTGCGAAAACGCCTTTGGCTTTGCCCTTCCCAACTCGTTTAGCCAACTCTTCTGCTTTGTCTTTGTTGAAATCGGCGACAACAATCTCCGCCCCTTCTGCGAATTCAGCCAGGTCTCTGACGATGATCTGACCCATCGCGCCTGCGCCACCAAGTACGACAAACTTACTCATAAAAGAGCCCTCTCAAGCCGGTCCGATGCCGGCACGCCAAACGCCATCAGTGTACCACTGCCCTCGGCAATGTTGATGAAGCGTCCATCAGCGCCGGTTTCACCCGGAGATCTTGTCTTGGAGAGAATCGATCAGTAAGTGAGCTTGTGGGTGCCTTGCTGGCCATCGTCATAGGTGGCAGCACCGGAAGAGCCGCTGCCCCTGTACTGTTGGGGTTGTGCCGAATAGGATGATCTGCTGCTCGCTCTCACCACTGGGTGCCACCAGGCATCGTTGTACCGATTGACTTCAGGGTGGAGATCGCTGCGAATGGCATCGCCGGCTGTGCCGATGTGAGAACCCATTGGCGTTCCTGGCAATCCGCTATTGGCTGTGGGCGCGGCGTTAGCGGGTGCAACCATAATTGGCTGCACCATGGTCGGCTGTCCGCCTCCCGCGACTCGAATCAACTGCCCTTGCCCTTGCGGCGCAGCGGAAAAATTCTTGCTGTACTGTACATCTCCAGGAGTCGTCACATGCGAGCCCCACGGCACTCTCGGCAATCCGGGGTTGCTCTGCTCGCTGTTTTGCTGAATGCCCTGCGCCGACGGGCTCAGGGTGACGCTGGTTATTTGGGTGGGGGCGGGGTGATTTAAGCCAATCTGGTTTTGATTGACTACTCGAGACCCGTTGTACTGGTAATGATATTGCTGACTATGCGCCGGAAGTCCGAGCATAAAAAGAATCGCAAAGGCAACGCCAATGTTGTGTTTCATATATTCAACCGAGATTTGCCGGGGAGATGTGCGAGACGGCGGCTGTTTCCGGTAGTAAACGCACTCCACCAAGGAATATACCAGCTTGTCAAGGATTTGCAAGTTAAGTATGGCTGGCTGCAATTGTTATGAAACTGTCACAGTTGCCCGCATTCAGGCATTTTGCCGCTGTTCGATTTAGGGAGGCGAATGCCGGAAAGTCAATCTAGGCAGGCAGCGTCAGCGCTCGTTTGTGAGCCGACAGTTCCAGGGCGTCGTCGAGTGGTTGCAACTGCATGCCGGCGTTGCGTCGCTGCAGTGCCTTTAGCAGAAGTTCGTCCGCAAATTGCGGATTCTTCGGCAAAATGGAACCGTGCAAGTATGTGCCGTAGACAGTGCCGTGGGCGCAGCCCTCGAAGCCGTCTTCGCCATTGTTGCCGTTGCCCACGGTCACTTTGCCGATCGCTTTGACTCCTTCGCCGAGAAAAGTTTTTCCGCTGTGATTCTCGAATCCGACTAGCGTGGTTCCGTCTTCTCTCTTGACGATGACGTTGCCGATCATTCTTCTGTCGCCCGCAACCGTGTATGCGTCCACGAGCGAAATGCCCTTCAGCTCAGGACCTTCGTGCGGCTTATAGTAGTGCCCGAGCAGCTGATAGCCGCCGCAGACCGATAAGATGACAGCGCCATTCTCTACAGCTTTCGCGAGCGCGTCTTTGCGCTTGACCAGATCTTCGGCGATTGTCATTTGCTGCTTATCCTGACCGCCGCCGATGAAATAGATGTCGAAATAGTCGGGGTCTATGTTTTCGCCCAGTCCGATCGGTTGAGTGATTGGATTGATGCCTCGCCAGCGCGCGCGTTGCGACAGAGTGATGATGTTGCCGCGGTCGCCGTATATGTTGAGAAAATGAGCGTACAGGTGCGCGATGCGTAGTTCAGTCATGTGGTTACTCCCACATAATGATAGCGCTTCTGAAGAAGCAGATCTGGAATTTACGCGCCGAAGAAGTCGGACATTTTCATGGCGCCCACTCTTGAACTATCCGAAGCTGTGTGCGTGGGCGAGCTTCCAGAACCCGGAAATACAAGGTACTCGACGCCACGCTGGACGCCGCCATGTGTCGGCGAGTCGTTGATCCCCAGCGAGCGCGCCAGTGCCATGGAGCCCTCGCCTAATTTGTGCGACGGACCGACATCACCAAACCTGGCAAATGCTACTTTGCCGTTGTATCTGACGGCGGCGACGTCACCAGGTTTGATACCAAGTCCTTGATACTTGCCTGCCGGTAAAACGAAGTATGGCACTTCATGCGCGTTCAATGAAGAGCCGTCAGGATTGCGCAAAGATGTATTTTTGCTTCCCGTCGGATCTATCTGGCGCGCGTCCGCTGCACCATCTGCATCGATTTGCATGCCGGCTCGGAAAAAAACGGCGCCGTTCGGCAACTTCTCCATCGAGCCGCTGCCCCCGCGTGACATAGACGCCATGCGATCGAAATCTTGATTCAGCTGTTTTTGGTCGAGGTTAGGGCCGCTCGGATGCGGAGACGAAACCGATCGGTCGGGCGATGTTTTCTCTCGATTCGTTTGTGAATCTGTCTCCGGGCCGGCTTGTTTTGGTGGTAAGTGTTCGGATTGAGTTTTCGCTGGCCGTTCAGTTGGTTGTCCACTATGCGGCGAGCTCTCTTGATGAGGGCGCACCGCCTGGTGATGATGTTTGTGATGGCGGTGATGATGGTGGTGCCCGTGGTGGCGTGGCTGACCTGTGTTTTGGGCGTGCTGATTCTCCGCAGCTTTTTCTTGTCCCGACAAATGGAGGTCGGGCAAAATGCCGCGCTTCACTAGATCTGATAAATCATTGCCGCTAGGGAGATGAAAAAGATCGTGCGAATCTGAAAATAAGGAGGAGGGGGCTGAAGGTGGCTGATTGAAATTCTCGAAATGAGTCGTTCCCATGGCGGGGTAGCTCCGTGGGCGTAGAAGCGCTGGTAGTAATCGGGTGCTGACAGATTATGCTAGAGGGCGTGAAAACATTGTGAACATGCCTGCGTGCACTGAGGCGACAGCTCGTCGACTTCGTGGACGTTCCTTTATGCGGGCTTTGAGCGTTGCCATCCGAGACTTCGTCGCGGCGCCGCTATGAGATGCGAAAAACTGGTCCTTTCGGTCTAAATGGCAGCTGTGCATACTCGGGGACGAGAAAGGCATGCTCCCGGCGAATCCGCAATTCATCGCAATAGCCATCGGTAATGATCAAGATGGGACCTTTGTCGGGAAAATCTTTTGCTCGTTCTAGCAAATCGATAGCCGGCTGCAACACGGTCCCTCCTCGGCCCTTCACAGTGGCCTTCGATGCGATCGCTTCCGGCGCAACATATCCTTGATCATAGGGAACTGCATCGCAGTGAATCACTCTGGCAAATGGCACTTCGTGCGCCATGCTGTAGCTGACGATTGCACCGAGTGCTTTGCCCAGCAATTCGCGATCCATCGAGCCGGACGTATCGAGGACGACGCCGAAGGTGCGCGCATCGAGCGGCGTCGATGCGCACAGGCTTGGACGAGGAATGTCGGGTGTTGATGCTTGCCTTCGACTGGGGCGCGCGTATGAGCGAATTTTTTCAATCGGGGGGAAATAGTTTTCGAACCATCGCGCCAACTCAACATCCCAGGGGACAGGTGGCTGCAGCAGCGAGCGGATCTCTTCCAGGAGTCCATCAGCGAACACCCCGCGACCATCTCGCTCGGCATGCTCGAGTCCCTGAGCCAAGCAGCGCCGATAAAATTCGTCGAGCGACATTCCATCTGCCGAATTCCACCACTTCGGATCGCCGTCTATGATATCGCCACAGTCACATCGCCCTCGCAGCGTCGTCAATTTTCGAAATCGCCGCATGTCCGTGACGATGCGGTCGTAGATAGCCTCGGCGGAAAGTCCTTTCAACTCAGCATCATAAAGACCACCAGCCTCGGGAAACACTCCAATGTTCATCTCAATCAACCAGGCGTTGATGACGTAATCGCATGCCACGTTCCACAGGTACGGATCTCTCCCCTGTCTGCGCAAATGGTGTCTCAGTGCGACATGGAGAAACTCATGCGCCATGACGAAGCGATGTTCTTCCTCGCTCTGAATGCCGCTTGGGTTGATGTATAATTCGCGCGTTTCGGCATGGACTGCAGCGATGGGAATGTTCATGCGAGCGCACAGGGCAGGATCTTCGATGAGCTCGAAAGATGCCGCCAGCGATCCCAGCAAGGGAAAACTGGACATTATCCACGATCGCGCTTTGCGTGCATGCGAGGTTTTCTTTTCGCGATCAAGTGCGCCAAGATAAGGTTCGATGCCAGCCGCAACGTTGAGCGCGCTTTCGATTGCGTTTTCTAATCCTCTAGCAAATGGACGCGACCAATCATACACTTTGCCGCAGCGTTTGAACGGTTCGTTATGCCCCACGCATGCATGATATCTGCCGGCGGCGCTTAGATGCCTCCATTCCACTGGAACACCTTCCTGGCAAAATCGATCGTATAAAGCGCTCTCGGACGCAGTGGGCAACTCCAACCTTGCATTATACGGAGCAGGCGCAATCCCCACTTTCAGCGATTGCAAGAATCGAGTGATAACGATATCTGATGCACTCGACCATTCCATCGGTTTCTCATCCACCCTGGAGTGCCCGAATGCGTGATGCAGTACACAGTGGGCAAACATATAACACCACTCGTCAGGACTGGCTTGTCGTGAATAATTTGGCAGGAGAATGCCATCGTCTTTGAGAATACACCACCCATCATCGTCCCACTTCATGTTGGTTGGAGGCGCCAGGTACAGCCAGCGCAGAAGTGGTGCGAAAAGAGGATGTCGCCCCAACAGTTCGAAACCTTTCTGTGCGTCTCGCTGTTTGTTGGGTGGACGGCGCTTTTTCTTTTCACCGATTCGTTGTGTTCTATAAGTCATTGCGATTTCCTCTTTGGCATTTCATTCGACTTTCACGGCGACTTCTTTTCGACCAGACGTGGCAGGTCTCTCACCAGCTCAGCCAAAAACCACGTGGGAAGCGCATCGTCATCGCTCTCTTTTGCCACAGCCATTTGTGCCATTTCCAAACTGATATGCGAGAGATCTTTGATCAACGCTTTTGCTGTGTGAGAAAGTTCGCGAGAATCACCTGTCAATTTTTCCTTCTGAGATGGAAGTTCTTTGATCAGGCGCGCACGAAATGACTGCACGAGAAAATAGAGTACGTCCCTATCTTCCGGTGCTGATGGCCATTTCATGTCACCACAGATGATGCTCTCGAGTTTGAAGCGTGAACGAAGTTGCTTGAAGAATGCCTTGAATTGCGTTGCGTGGGGCGGCGAAAGACAACCGAAAGCAAGCGCTTCTAGAATCTCCTCGGTCAAGCGATCGCCGTACTCGTTCATGGCGTCGCTAAGCATATGCCATGAGCGCGGCGTGGAAAATGGCTCCTCGTGCTTTGGCGGTTGAGCCCAGAGATGATCGGGTCGCAGCTGGATGTACTCGACAATCAATCGATGTATACCGATTTCGTTAGCCCATCCAAGCCAATCTCGATGAGACACGCGCATCTGCACGTGCACCAGGCGATTCATCAAAGCAGACGACATCGGTTTTACGATAGCGCTGTCTTGCGTGCGGTTGCCGGCGCCGATGACAATCGAACCTTTCGGAAGGTGATAGTCGCCGATCCGTCGCTCATGGATCAAGCTGTAAAACGCTTTTTGCACCTCGTGCGAGCAAGCGTTCAGTTCATCGAGAAACAAGACATAAGCTTCCTCGCGCGCAATCATGGCGGGAGGGCAAAATCTGCTTGTTCCATTCGAAATTTGTGGCACACCGATAATGTCTTCGGGCGCGAGCTGGCTCCCGAGAAGTGAAACGCAAGGCATGCCCAGCTTCTCGGCGAACTGTTGCACGAGGGCCGATTTGCCGATTCCTGGTGGACCCCAGATAAAAACTGGGCGAACCAGGGCAACGTTTAAAAGAAAATCCATCAAATCGTGTTGAGTGATCGTTATTACTGTGTTCATATTTTTTTCTTTGCTGTAAAAATTCGCGCACGAATGTTTCCGCTTGTACGGCGCGTTGCGGCGCTGTGCAAACAAATTTCCGGCGCCAGTGCTGATGCTTTGGTGCAGTCGCAGCGAAGTCTCTTGCACGACAGCGTAGTGAACGGCAACGCGCATGCACGCGTTTATTCCGTCACGAAGCTGCCTTGCTTCGCTTCGTCTATGAGTGCTTTTCCGACGGCGGCAAAATCGACCGGCGCGCTGCCGGTCGGATTTGTGTTCAGCCCAGTCGATTGAAAAGCATGATCGTTTCTCCGCGCCCCAGTGAGATATGACGCGACACTACGTCGCTATCCTCATTCTATCCAAACGACCGCAATTGTCAATATGAATGTGCTGGTTTTGCGTAAGCGATTAAGAATCGTGCGCCGTCTACGCAAAATAGACGACGAAAATTGCTCGTGCACTGCGAACGCTCGTGAACTACTTTCTGCGCTTGTGCTCGTGCTCGAAGATACTCCTGCGAGCACAACTGTATTCGAATGAATATTATGCGGTAGCGCAAAAAGCCAATTGAACGGAACGGATAGAAATGGAACCAGACAATTCACTTCGTAGACTTTAAGTTACGCCCGGTTTACTGCTTGATTTGTGTCGCCGGTTGGCGACGGGCTTTCTATAAATATGTGCGTTAAGGAGTTCAACGACCGTTCGGGCGTTTCTCTCATTGGACGGCGATTTGACGACGACACCTCGGGGCGATGGTCAAACCATGGGCGGTTTCTATTCTATTGAGATCCGTATTTGATGCTTCGCGGTGGCTTGCGCTGGAAGGTTGTTCTCTTGAGAACTGTAGATTTTGTCACTACATTAGCTGTGCGGGGAATTTGGCTGGGGCACCATTGGCGGTGCAGCGGTGATTGGCTGATGCCTGGCGCTGTCCGATAACTTTGCTCCTCGAAAATGCCGCGCGAGTTCTTGACGAGTGGTTGCCATGAAGCTAGGCGCAATCGACCTTTCCAGCGTTTTCATTGGATATATTTTGGGCGATTGAATGTTACTTTATTAACGTTATTTAAGGTGCTCAATATTAGCCACTGTTGCCCGTTTTAAGCAATGCTCATTTCTGGCGTGCATTTTGGCAGTTTCATCCATACTAAGTGTTGGAACATTTCAGCTATGATGACGTTCGTTAGATCGGGTCATTGCAAGGGAGTGATTACTATATGAAAAAGGGGTTTGCAACCTTCCTTACCGGCTTAATCGCCGTAAGCGCGAGCACCTTGATCAACACTACAGCTGCTAGTGCTCAAGGCGCTACCAACGTCAGTGAATTGACTGATGTTGTCGGCAACGAGTGGGCGTACAACGCGCTCAAAGAACTCGTCAATAATCCGTGCCATATCTTAGTAGGTTATCCGGACAGAACCTTCCGTGGTCAGAAGTCTGCAACTCGTTTCGAGTTGGCTGCTGCGCTTTACAAGTACGAGCAGTGCATAACGGAAAGATTGGCTCAGAAGGCTGACAAAGCCGACCTTGAGAAATTTGCTGCGTTGCTCGATGAGTTTCGCAACGAATTGAATGCGCTGAAAGCTCGTGTTGATAGCTTGGAAGCTCGCATGAAGGCCGTTGAAGAGAAGAATATTGAGCAAGATATGCGTCTTGCTTATGCAGAACGAGCGAAAGGGTTCGTGATTGAGCGACTCGTCAAGGGCTCTGCCATTGACGTTCGTGACACGGTAGTTGGTGTCGGACGTGCAGCACGCGGTATCTACGAGTACCTGTTCTAAAGCACGACGCCTGCTATTTTTGACCTGATCTACTAGGAACTCCCGCCGACACTTGCGACGGGGGTTCCTTCTGTACTCTGAGGTTTGTGCGGTCGCTAAAAAGCTCGACTATTCGCACCAGGCTCTCCAGAGTCGGGTGTTTTATTGTGGGGGACACATGCCAGATCAGCTTTTCGATGCTTTCAGCCGAGACCTTGTGTTCGCTTTGGATATTTGCGAGCAAGCCTCCAAACTAGCTCTGCATTACTATCTGAACGGCGTTGAGGCGGTCGAAAAAGAGGATGGCTCTCCAGTCACCGTCGCTGACAAAAAGTGCGAGCGATTGATACGCGAAGCCATTAATAGCAGATATCCAGATGATGCCATTCTGGGCGAGGAAGAGGGCGAGTCCGAGGGTGCCACCACATCCGGCGGCTCGACCGATGTAGTGCAAAAGTCTACAAAGAAACGCCGTTGGATCCTCGATCCGATTGATGGTACCTACGGGTTTGTGCGCAAAATCCCTGTTTGGGCTTTGCTTTTGGCCCTCGAAGAAGATGATGACATCATTATGGGCGTGATCTCGGCCCCTGCCGTGGGTGACGTCTACTGGGCCGAGAAGGGGCGTGGCGCATTCAAGAATGGCGACAGGATCACAGTCTCCAAGATCGACCAGATGGCAACTGCCCAGTTCGAGTTTGGCGGACTGAACCGAATCTTTGATGCCGGCTATCGAGAAGGTTTTGCCAAGATAGTCAGCCGCACCTATCGGCAGCGCGGCTTCGGCGACTATCTTGGCTTCGCTCACGTATTCGAGGGCAAAGCGGAAGCGCACCTCGAGGTGGGAGTGAAACCGTGGGATCTGGCGCCGATGAAGATTTTGGCGGAAGAAGCGGGTGGCAAATTCTCTGACATGGATGGGGGCAGCTCCTTATATAAAGGTAGTTGCCTCGTCAGCAACGGAGTTCTGCATACGGAGTTTTTCGATCTGCTCCGGTCGAAGTGAGGACTGGCGTCGAGCCGACATTTGATCGCCGCGGGCGGTAAAATTGACAGCCCAACTGATCGCGGAGGGAGAGGAAACCCACAAGAAATGCCGAGCAGCGAATGGACCAAATCGATGCGGGCCCGCATGACAATTTTCATGTCGGGTTCTGGCGTGATTGCCATTCTTCTATGCCAATTCATCATCGCCGGCACCAATGGCAGCATCACGGATTATCTCTGGTATCTTCTTTTCCTTCCTCTTTTCATTGGTTTCAACTGGCTTGTGGCTGGTTTCATTCTGATACCGCTGCGGCAATTGCTGCAAGCAACAACGAAGTTGGCAACAATGGATATACGCCAGCGGCTCGATGTCGATCCGAATGAACCGACAGAAACGCTCGAGCTGCGCAAAGCATTCAACAAGTTGCTCAACCGTTTGGAGGAGTCACTCGACATACAGTGCCAATTCGTAGCCGATGCCAGTCACGAGTTGCGCACTCCGCTTACGTCGATTCAGGGCTATACCAAGCTGTTGTTGCGGCGCGGTCAGAGCATTGACAGCAACTTGCTCGCCGAAGCACTGCAGACGATATCAGATGAATCAGGAAGATTGATTCGGCTGGTATCTGACCTTTTGCAATTGGCTCGTGCAGACGCTGGACAGGCGATCATCAGCCAACAGGAAATTATCGATCTGCGCGATGTTTTGTCGAGCGTCGAAGATACTGTGACAGTGATCGCTCCAGAACAGATCGAAGTTCAATTCATAGTTTCACAGACGCACGTTTGGGTCTATGCGGATGGTGACCGACTGAAGCAGGTGTTTCTCAACCTCACTAACAATGCGATCAAAGCAACTCAGGCGGGTGGCAAAGTCACGGTAACATTGCGCTCGAGCAACAATCAGGCGATCGTGCGCGTTATTGATACCGGTATTGGTATCGCTCCTGCCGACCAACAACGTATTTTCGATCGCTTCTATCGTGTAGAGAGATCCCGCACGCGCAGCAAATTGTACGGAGGCGGAACTGGGCTGGGTTTGGCGATCGCGTTGACGATTATCCGAGCGCACAAAGGATCGATTGAACTGGAGAGCGAGCTCAACAAAGGCTCGACGTTTACCGTGCGCATACCCCTCTCCGAGAAAGGTCCTGTCAAAGCGGCGCAGTCCCAGAGCAAACCAGGAAACGCTTCAACTACGCCCGGAGCGTGACCTCGGGAGAATTGGTCGTTAAAGGCTGCGATTTTTGCTGGAGGTATCGCCCGGCGTCGTAAATTAGGGCCGTTTGGGCATAATGTCAACGCGAGTAGGCAGTTATCGCACTGTTTCAGAAATTCGATGTCCGAAAGGTGGCCATCAACGTGTATATACGTTCAACGCGCCCGTTCAAACTGTCCTGAGCCTTGTGGCTCCAATTCCTAGGGCGTTTCCGTTTATGGCAGGTCAATGTCAGACTTTGACATCCGGAAACTGTTTCAAGAGACTCAAGGCGCAGAAACGCCTGGGTCCAGTGGCAGCTCCGATGCGATGGACAAACGGTGGTGGTTGCTTCATCCAGTCTACAGTCCGCCGACTACAACGTCCGATTCGAGCGATTCCACAGCTACTACTAATCTGCCGGTAACTCCATCTAGGAGTTTCAGCCGCAGCTCCACCACGACCGATGATAACGGAGTCGTCAGCGGTATGCCCGGCGCTGACCAGGTGAACGCCATCATCTCAGGTTTGCCTGCTTCGTCGCCGACGAGTGGGTCTGCCGAGACTTCCGTCACTGACAATACAGCGTCCGCTGTTAGGACGGCTTTGAGCCAACCACTGATCTCGAACATTTCTGATTGGTCAGGACTTGGTGCCTCTGGCAGCAATGTTTTGTCAGACGGCTCGGTTGGCTCGTTTCAGCAGAATGCTCAACAAGATTTGCAATCCGCGTACTCGAGACTGCGTGATTCTGTGCCGGTAGGCGGTGTGAATGCGGACGGCGGAATCACCGCTCCGGATCTGCAAAAAGCATACGAACAGGCACGTACTTTGCTGCCAACAGATATGCAACAGCAAGTGCAGAACGTAATTCAGCAGCCCGAGCTACAAGCGGCATACAGTCATGTTCGCGATACTTTGCCCGCGTCATTGCAAGATGGACTCAACAATGTGGTTCAGCAGCAGGATTTTCACGCAGCTTATGCGCAGATTCGCGATGCGATACCACAAGCGGTGCAACAGAACATTGATAACGTGCTTCGACAGCCGGATTTTCGCAGTGCGTATTCACAGGTGCGCGACTCGTTGCCTCAGCCGGTGCAGGAAAAGATCGACAACTGTCTGCACCAACCAGATTTTCATTCTGCCTACGAACAGGTTCGCGACACGTTGGCATCATCTGTGCAACAGCGGATGGATAACATCGTTCGTCAGCCGGACTTGCAAACTGCTTACGCGCAGGTGCGCGACACGTTGCCACCATCTGTGCAACAGCGGATGGATAACATTGTTCGTCAGCCGGACTTGCAGACTGCGTATGCGCAGGTGCGTGATACGCTGCCACCAGCCGTGCAACAGCGGATGGATAATATCGTTCGCCAGCCAGATTTGCAGACTGCTTACGCGCAGGTGCGTGATACGCTGCCACCAGCTGTGCAACAGCGGATGGATAACATCGTTCGCCAGCCTGACTTGCAGACTGCATATGCGCAAGTTCGCGACACGTTGCCGCCATCTGTGCAACAGCGGATGGATAATATCGTTCGTCAGCCTGATTTGCAAACTGCTTACGCGCAGGTGCGTGATACGCTGCCACCATCTGTTCAACAGCGGATGGATAATATCGTTCGCCAGCCAGATTTGCAGACTGCTTACGCGCAGGTGCGTGATACGCTGCCACCATCTGTGCAACAGCGGATGGATAACATCGTTCGTCAGCCTGATTTGCAGACTGCGTATGCGCAGGTTCGCGATTCCTTGCCGCCCACGCTTCAACAGAAACTGGATAACGTCGTTAACAAGCCAGACTTGCAGACTGCGTATGCGCAAGTCCGTGATTCCCTGCCGCCTACGATTCAACAGAAACTGGATAACGTCGTCAACAAGTCAGACTTGCAAACAGCATATGCGCAAGTGCGAGATTCCTTGCCGCCCACGATTCAACAGAAACTGGATAACGTCGTCAACAAGCCAGACTTGCAAACAGCATATGCGCAAGTGCGAGATTCCTTGCCGCCCGCAGTTCAGCAAAAACTCGATAACGTCGTCAACAAGCCAGATTTGCAAACGGCATACGCGCAAGTGCGAGATTCCCTGCCGCCGAACGTACAGCAGAAGCTGGATGCTGCGATCAGTAAACCAGATCTGCAAACTGCTTATGCACAAATTCGTGATTCGCTGCCGCAGAATATTCAACAAAAACTTGATGCCGCGATCAACAAACCTGATTGGCAAACTACGTACGCTCAAATCCGTGACACACTGCCTCCGGGCACTGAGCAGAAGCTCGACGCCGCACTAAGCGCAGCGAGAGAGTCCACCAGAGCAGCGGACCGTGTTACATATATTCCTGCTTCTGTTTCCGATGCGCTGAGCCGGATGTCTGCGACGGTGCAAGATCGAGTAGAAGCTTTGCAAATCAGAGAATCTCTCACTCCTCGTCAATTGGCGAGTTTCGATCAGTTTGTTGCCGCTCGTGCCACGAACAACTTGATTGTTCCCAACCTGGCAGTCATGCAAATTCGAGACGGCTTGTCACCTGCATTACAGCAGGTTTTCGACAGACTCCTGGCGTTCAATGAAAACCAGTCGAAGGTTTTGTCTGAAGCGAGCCAGCTTGTGGTGCTACCTGGAGGATTTGCCGGATTGACTCGCAATCAAGCCGCTAACGAATCCAACCTGTCCACTCGCCTTCAAGGTGATTCACGCCCGCTTTCTGCTATGTCCGGTGCGGAAGCATCCCGGCGACTCTTCACCCCAGAACTGCAGGTCAAGCGTGAATTCGCAACCGATTCCCAACAACGTCAAAACTCGTTCGAGTTTTTGATCTCAGGCTCGTTTAATGTCTATAGTGTCACTGCCAATACTCTCAAGGCATCTCCTGAACTCGAGATAGCACCTTCATCCCCAGCAAATATATTTACAGTCGCGCCTATCGTTCAATCAACCGAAATCACTTCACCGCGCAGTCCCGCTAAATCGTTTAGCGTCTCCGATGGTTTGCTCCCCGATGATCGAACTCTCGTTTCCACAGCTTTGCCAGCGCTTTTCACCGCTCTAGCTTCGACCAACGGCGCCAAAATTCAGATTGTACGCGAGGCTGGTGACGGGCTGTTATCCGGGGGTGCAGTGATACTGATCGCAAACGGTCAGAGAATTCAGATCGGCCGACCTGACAGTATCTCGTTTATAAGATTCGTTGACGATGGAGTGAAAGCTGGAGGACGAGCCGCACTTACTCAGCGTCGAATTATCAGGTCCGGACCTACTCGTGAGCTAATCGGAATCGAGCTGGCTGCGTTTATAGTGATTGCAGGAATTGCGAAGGTTAGAGATTCGAACGAGCAAGCGGGCAAGTCAGCCAAGCGACGAATACTTGTAGCACGATTCTTGCGCCGTCTCGGTCAGGTCGTCGAGAAGCCTGAGCCCGAACCGGAGATCAGCTTGAACGCCCAACCGACGCATGCATATAAGGTATGTGTTCGCCCGATCTGGTTCGTTTCTCCTGGTGATACGCTTAGCGTGATCGCGCTGAGAACTCTGGGAGATGGAAAATTAGGTTGGCTGATTGCCGATCTAAATATTCAGAACGTAACCGAATCCTGGATCGAAGGACAACGTGTGATTGAGCTGCGTACGATGCAGCGCCTCGAGTTGCCTGTTTGGGAAGATATAGTCGAGTTTCAAGCTCACAAACCGCATGATGCAGCAATGGAAAATCTTGTCACTATCATCACCGAACGGCAGATCGATCGTGATGCCATGACTGCGACGATGGAACGCGCTATGGGACTAAGACCGGCAACGCTGCCGAGCCGAAATACCGCGCTGCCTGCAGAGCCCGAAGTTAGACCGGCATGGCTCCCTCCAATTTCGATAGGGGCAGCGCGTCAGTCGGTTTCCTTCACATCGATCGCCGCTGCACTCTCTATCGCATTTCCTTTAAATAGTGCTGTTCAAGATCTGCCTTCTATAGAGGCGAATGCCGGCGAGCAAGTCTCCGCGCTTTCTGAACATCAACAATAGAAGCGCACGTTTCTAAACTCCAGATGGGTGAGCATCTTGAAGCTTTGCGGACTTGCACATTTATTTTTGTGTTGGCGACCGCTATCGTCTTAGCATTCCCACCGCCCGCGCACGGAACTCGAATAAAGCCTGAAGCAATTCGAGCGCGTTTCTAGGAGAATAGCCATGTCAGACAACAGAATCGTAGCGCCTGAGCAACACGAGTCAGTTCCACAGCAGCAGCAAGGTCTTGAACTCAATCGTTTTGTCGATGATTTGAGAGGTCGACCTGAAGCTCAAGTTGGTGCGATCGTAAACTCTGAGTTGGTCCGCAAAAACATTGACACCATCGCCAATATTGCCGGCGTACTTCCCGATGCGATGTTTCCCATCGATTCCACCAAAATGCCGATGCTGCATGCGCTTGGTATCGAAAAGATCGAAAAGCATGGATCCACGTACACGGTTACGCAAGACCACGGTGAGCAGATGCCTGTTCATCAGCCGCCTGTTGATCACATCGAGATTGGCAAAACGTTCTCGTTTCAAATCGGACACAATCCGCAGACCGGAATGGCTACTTTCGATCATATTCAAGGCGTTAGTGTCCATGCGAATGTTCTGGGCAGCGATATTGCCGTCCCTGTGCAAAAGATCGAGCACAACAAACAGGGTCAAGCCAAATTCTGTGTCGATTCCGGACTTCCGTACGGCATGCCCGGCAGCATCAAAGTTGATGTAGCCCTCGAGCCGAGCGGAAAAGTGGACGTTACGCATCCGCGTGTAAATGTCGGTGGACAACAAATCGATCTTGGCTCGTTGATGGGAGCAATGCAAGGCAGCGCTGGACTCGCTGCTTTCCTTCCCTCGCTCGATCTTGTATAAACAATTCCAAAATGAAGATGAGGAATCTCGCGATTCCTCATCTTCGTGTTTGTTGATTGGGTTTATATCAACGTTTGGATGAAGCAACGCGTCGCGCGATGCGATGCGGCGTCGTGGCAATAGGAATCGTCACATATTGTGGCGCCGGCTGCAGAATCTGGGGTGTTTTGACCAATTGTGGCTTGCGATCTTCAATCAAGCGAGCAGTGACTTTATGCTCAGAAACCTCATTGATTCTGGTTGCCCAGCCGAGTTTTCGCATGGCGCAAATGACGAGCCATGACACGTCGAGTTCATGAGCGCGTATACCCGACCTGGCTGAGCCTGGAAATACGTGGTGATTGTTATGCCAGCCTTCGCCCATGGCGAGCAGCGCTACCCACCACACATTGACGCTGTCATCGACACAACGGAAATTTTTATAACCGAGCTTAGGGATGTGACAGAAGACATTGAGCATCAAAGGAATTTGCAAAACAGCCATAGCTGCTGCCAGGCTAGCAAGAGCGGCTACCCATCCGAAGCAAGCCCATATTACCAGGCGAACTCCGATAGAGATTGCGAAGACAAGCACATGTGCGCGCCACCAATTGCCGCCTTGCTCGAGAAATCGATAAAGAGGATCGTCGACCAAATCTTTCGATTGCGATTGCGGATCGATGTGACTGGGATACTTTCGATGCATTAGCCACCCGAAGTGGGCATTGTGCAAGCCGTATCGCGGAGAGTGCGGATCGAGCGGTGTGTCAACGTAGCGATGATGCGCACGGTGAATTGTTGCCCACCATATTGGTGAGCCTTCGAAAGCGAGATAACCCATCAACACCCAAAAGTATTCGACAAATTTTGGGCTGGCAAATGAGCGATGCGATATCAAACGATGGTATCCAATCGTCACTCCCAGTGTATGCAAAAGATAACTGATCGCGAACACCGCGATAAATTCGTTCATGGGTGGTCCCCTTCAAGTTGTATTGTGCGCATAGTGATGCGCTTCGTGGCATCTCGGAAAACTGTGTGTTGTAGCCGGTCTTAGGCTATCGGTAGAGAGCAGACTCCTGCCGTCCTCTGCGAATATCCTGGCTGCGCTCGTCTTGGCTGACAAATTTGTCGGTCCATTTGTCCGCCACCAACATGTCCAAAAACTCGTTGAAAGTGTCTGGAACTTCGGCCACTTGCAGCACTCTGCGGCCATCGTTGTCTGGACCGGGATACTGATTCCAAGCCAGTCGATCGATTTCGAATCCCTTTTTGTTGTAATAGCTCAGCAATGCCAATCCAATTTCTTTTGACACCGTGGATTTGTCGGTGACCTGCCAATCCCGGAGAATCGTGCGACCGATTCCAATGAGATAGTAAGCTCTCTCTTTCTCGTATTTCGGCTCGTCGATGAAGTAAGCCCAGGTGGTCTCATCAACGTTGTCGAGGTAGGGCTCGCATCTGATCTGAAACAGGCGCCCGGTCGATGACGTCACCGCCGTCGGACCGAACCCGCAACTCATCAGATGAATCTCAAGAACCCGCAGGATATGTGCGTTGAAGCTAATCCCTTTCTTATCAGACTGCACCTGTAGGCGTTTTCTGTACTCGTCAGGGATGCGGATGCTTATATTAGATGTCTTTTCGCCCATTTGTAGTTGAGTCGAGCTGTTTTGTAGTTGCTTGAGTACAATCTGTACTCAGATCACTATAGCACAATCGTTTTGACGCGCAACCATCCGCGATGTTCCTTATCTATGTGTGTCGAACGACAGTCTGTAGTGACCGTTGACAAGCCCAAGAAGAGCCTGGTGACGCGGTCGTGCAAAAACGCGCACCTGTATGAGGTGCGCGTTTCAAGTTCTCTATTTCCGCAGCTATTAGCCGGCGGCTGGGGCTGCTTCGGCAGCTGGAGCGGCAGCAGCGCCTTCTTCGGCTGCAGCTGGTTTTGCTTCTTCCGCTTCCGCAGCGCGAGGCGCCACGACTTTGACCACGACTTCGTCGGGCGGGTTGAGCAGTTTGACCTTCGCAGGCAGTTTGAGAGATGCGAAGTGCAGTGAATCATCGATTACCTTCAATTCGCCCAGGTCGACTTCGATGAAGTCGGGGAGATCGCCAGGCAATGACTCGATTTCGGCTTCTTGGTAGTTTTCAACCAACACTCCACCTTCAGCGACAGCCGGCGAGGTGCCGATAAACTTCAGCGGCACTGTCATAGTCAGCATGCGGTCCATGCTGACGCGATAGAGCTCGATGTTCTGGAGCTTGTGCGTGGTGGATTTGCGTTGTACGTGACGGATGACGGCGGGTTGGCTCTTGCCATTGAGGTTCAGCTCGATCATGGAGCTGTACGCCGAAACGGGCAGACGCCCGAATTCGCGCTCTTCAACCTGCAGGCTTTCCGAATCCTGTCCGGGTCCGTATAGGGTCGCGGGTACTTGACCTTCGCGCCGCAACTGATTCGGCGTTTTGGCCTCGCGCGCTTTGACGGTCAGTTTGATCTTCTCCATAATCCTCTGTCCTGCGTTGTTTAGAGTGGCCAGCAAAAAAGCGGCACTGGGGCGAAAGGATTCGAACCTCTGAATGCCTGGACCAAAACCAGGTGCCTTACCACTTGGCGACGCCCCACCAATGTTTTTGGCAAAGGTGAATTCTAACACGCTCTCTTGCCGCACAGAATGCCCGCTTTAAACGAATGAAACAATCCGAGGCACGCTGCCTGTGCCAGCCAAAGCCGCCCCGTATGGGCTTTTACAGCGCCGCTGAGCTTTCACATTTGTTCAGATTTGCCTAAAACATCGCCACGTCGGATTAGAGGCGTTTCCTTTAGCTGTTTGTGTGCAGCGAAAAAACCCAAAAACGTGTGTAACCGTTGATGTCTAAGACATCAACGGCCCACAGCGCGCTCAGCTAAAACTCGCAGTTATCAGATTGTGTGTCGGGGTCGATTCCGTGCTGCCAGACCGCAGCGTTGGTCGATGACAATAAGATACTAAGACCGTGTTACTTTGACATGGCATTGGAGTGGCACTTCTGTTACATCACGCTTGCAACCATGGTGAAATCACCACGGGTATTCAGCGGGTCTTCAATTTGTAGCCCACACCATGCACCGTGACAATGTCGCCACTAGATTCATCGCCGCCCAACTTCTTGCGCAATCTGAATAAACATGTACGCAGCGCTTCTGGACCCGCGTCGCTGCCGGACTGCCAAACACGCTGCAGCAGCGCGTCTGCTGTAAACACCTCGTCCGGGTGGCGCATAAAAAATTCCAGTAAATTGAACTCGCGCCCGACCAGATCTATCTGCTGGCCGTTTTTGATCACGAGAAACTTCTGTGGATCGAGCGTAATATCGTTGACCTCGAGAACATTCGAAGCCGAGCCGGACGAGCGTCTGAGCAGCGCGCGCACCCTGGCTCCCAGCTCTCGAATGCTGAAAGGTTTCGGCAAATAATCATCGGCGCCTGCATCCAGCCCTTGCAGTTTATTGCTAACGAGACCCTTAGCTGTTAGCATGATGATCGGCGTCAAACCGTTGCTCTGGCGGTACTGTTTGCAGATATCGACTCCAGCTACGCCTGGCAGTTCCCAATCGAGAATTATCAGGTCATAAGCGCATAACAAGACTCGGTCAAGGCCTTGCTGACCATCCACAATAACTTCGACTTGATGATGATCGGCGCAAAGATACTCCGAAATCATCAGAGCTTGCTCTTGATTGTCTTCGACCAGAAGAATCTTTGCCATTTTCTTTGTGCTGTGCGCGATCAGCAATATCATACAGGATCTGGCGCTGCGACTTGGCTGTCTGGTGCGTACGCGAGAAGGCTGCAATGAAGCTGACGTTATTTCACAAAGCCGCCTTCTGGCTGACCATCCCGCTGGCAATTCAGTTGGGCGTGATTGGCTGGTTTTTTCATTTACAAAATGAGGCGGAAGAGCAGGCCAAGGCCGAGCAGCATGCACGAAAAGTCAGTACCGCGATCAACAGTTTGATGCGCGATTTTTTGATATTGGTCAATGCAACGCAGAATGATCAATTTACTAACAGCACGTTCAGCTTCTTCAAGTATCGCGAAGAGATTCAACACATTGAAGATACGACCAACACTTTGGCTGATCTCGTCAAAAATGATCCCGGTGAATTAGCTGCCATAAACCGGGCCCGCAACAACTTCTATGAGATGCAGCGCCTGCTGGTCGAGACCATCCAGGCTTATAGACGCGGCAATATGCAGGAGGTGCTGCAAACCTCTAGAAAAACTCACGAAATCACGAAGCGTTTTGGTCCCCTGTTCAACGAAGACCTTGTAAAAGAAGTCAATCGAACGGAAGAAGACATTGAGGTACACGCGTTTGAAAAGCGTGAGCAAACGAGGCGGAATCAACGCATCACTCTAATGGTGTTTGCCGCTATCAGCGTGCTCGCGACATTTGCCGTCTTGTATTTCTTTCATAGACTAATCTCGATGCGCTTAGGAGTTCTCACCAAAAACTCATACAAGATCGCTGCATATGAACCGCTAGGGAGGTTGATGCCGGGGAGCGACGAGATTGCTAATCTCGATAAGGTGCTGCACGACGTAGGGCAGACCTTGATTGAGGCTAAACGGCGTGAACGTGCGGTCGTTGACAATGCCCTGGATGTTATCTGCTCGGTAGACGACAAATTGCGTTTCAAGTTGCTCAGTCCCGCATGCTTGAAGGTTCTCGGTTATACACCAGAGGAGCTGGAAGGCAGCCGGTTGATCAACATTGTGGTGAAGGAGGATGCGGTCCAAACATCCGAATCCATTCAAAATATGATGCAGACCGATGAATGCAGTGCCACTATCGAAAATCGTGTCAGGCATAAGGACGGCAAGGTTGTGGATATTCACTGGTCTCTGCATTGGTCGAAATCAGAGGAGTCGTTTTTCTGTGTTGCGCGTGACGTTAGTGAAATGAAAGAAGCCGAGCGCATGAAACAGGAAGTTGTGCAGATGGTCACGCACGACCTTAGATCTCCGCTCTCGGCTATTCAGAACTTTTTCGAGCTTCTGGAGATTGGCTTGTGTGGCGATCTATCTGATAAGGGCGTGACTATGCTGCGGGCCGCTCAGCGCAGCGGCGATCGCATGATGCGGTTGATCGTTGAGATGCTTGACCTTGAAAAGATCAAGGGTGGCATGATGCCGATCGAAGCGACTGTGACACCATTGATGGATCTGTTCGAACATGCATCGCAGGCGGTGCCAATAAAGAGTGGAGCCGATGCAGTCACTATCGAGATTGTACCGACAGAGCAGATTGTGGAGTGCGATCCGCACCGCATGATGCAGGTCTTGGTAAATCTTTTGTCGAACGCCGTCAAGTTTTCTCCACCAGGCGGAAAGGTAGTTCTGTCCGGGCGTCGGGAAGGCGCCACTGTCGTGATCAGTGTGAAAGATCAAGGACGCGGAATTCCGGAAGAACAGATTGTTGCAATTTTCGAACCGTTTCAACAAGTTGAAACAACCGATGCCACCATGAAGGGTGGCACTGGTCTCGGACTCGCGATCTGCCGCGGCATCGTTGAGCTGCATGGTGGCACCATAAAAGTTGAAAGCAAAATCGGCGAGGGCAGTGATTTTCTAGTAATCCTGCCGCTCAGCGCCGAGGCCGTCAGAGCTCAAGAAATGCTTGCTGCCGACGCACCATAAGAGGCGCGCCTTGCAGGCGCCCGGGACCCGCGGCAATGATGCCGTTCTCAACAGTTTAAAGCGTGCCGCGAATTTCGTTTGCTTGATCAACAAGCGAGCGTGCAAACGTGAGCGCGATTTCCTGGTCGCCCTGACCGCTAGCCATTGCGGCAAGCGAGCGCAGCATCTCCTCGGAATTAAGTTGCTTGGCACTCACTTTAGTTTCTGTCTTGCTCTGCTCTTTCTGCACTTCGATATGGTTGTCCGCTATTGAAGCGATTATCGGTTGGTGCGTAATACAGAGGATCTGATGCGAGCGCGCAAATTTAGCCAATTTGTCTCGCATCGATTGAAGAACACGGCCGCTGAGTCCTGTATCGATCTCATCGAATATTACTGTGGGAACCGCGTCGCTGGACGCGAAGATTGATTTTATCGCCAGCATGATTCGTGAGAGTTCGCCGCCGGATGCGATTTTACCGAGCGACATCAACGGCTGTCCCGGGTTGGGTGCGATGACGAATTCGATGCGATCGGTGCCCGACGGACCTGGCTCCGCCAGTTGATCGAATGAGATTTCGAACCGGCAGCGTTCCATGCCCAGATCTTTCAACTCGCGTTCAACAGCTTCCGATAGACGCTTAGCCATCTTACTTCTGGTGGCAGAGACTCCACTGGACAAACTTTGCAACTCTTCGCTGGTTTTTCCAAGTTCGAGTGTGAGCTCGTCGATGGCTGACTGAGCGTTGTCTAGCTTTTCAACTTCCTCTTTCAATGCCTCGCATCTGTCGATCGCTTCTTGCAGCGTTGGACCGTATTTCCGTTTGATTGATGCCAACTGAGCGAGCCTGGCTTCTACATTCGCCAACGCCTCAGGATTTGCGTCAAGAGTATTGGCATAACGGCGCAAAGATCTGGTGGCTTCTTCCAAGCTCGATAGTGCGCCGGCGATTAGCTCCTGGCTCTCCTCCAGCGTTGGGTCGAGTTTCGCCCCGCGCTCTACTTCGATCAGGGCATTTTGCACAAGATCTACTGCCGATTTAAAATCTTCCGAATCGTTGCCGCTCAGGAATGCACACGCGTCGTTGGCACTCTGCTCCAAAGCGGATACATTCGCCAGAATCGATTGCTGTGCCGCAATTTCCTCATCTTCATGCGGACTCTCCAGCGCCGCTTCGCTCAGCTCTTGCAACTGATATCGCGCAAAATCCAGTTTCCGCAGACGTTCTTCTTCGGACATCTGCAGCTCTTTTAACTGCGCCGCCAAATCCCGTTTACGAGCGTAGACCGTGCGCAGTTTCTCCAACTCTCTTTTATGCCCGGGCTCGCCCAAGCTGTCCAGCATATCCAGCTGCGCTTGCGGTGACATGAGTGTGCGCGCTTCGTGTTGGGCGTGCACCGTCAATAGTATCTGCGCTAACTCCTGCACCAGGTTCGCATTGACAAGCGTGCCGTTAATGCGAATTCGCGTGCCGCTCTTGGTGATGTCGCGGCAGATCGCAAACGTTTCACTCTGCTCCTCGATCAATTGTTGCTGTTTTAGCCATGCCGCCACATTTGGTTGCAAAGTAAACTCAGCTTCAATGTAAGCCCTCTCGGCTCCCGACCGGATAACGCTCGGACCTGCTTTGCCACCAAGCACCGTATTTAGGGCGTCCATCAAGATGGATTTGCCTGCCCCGGTCTCGCCAGTGAGCACATTCAGCCCCTGCGTCCACTCGACCCTGAGGTGCTCGATGAGCGCAAAATCCCTGATCTCTAAACTTTGAAGCATTCGGTATATACGGCTGCTATACGACGTCGTGCGATTACCAGCTTATGATAACTGCAAACCGATCGCACCGCAAATGGTGCCCTAAACAACCTAGTGCGCCGCGGGTGGGAACATGACGCGGTTGATCACGTGGATAACGCCGTTGGTGCATGGAATGTCGGTCATGGTGATTAACACGTCGTTGGCGTAGAGATCGTCGCCGCGTTTGCTCAATTTGATCTGGCCACCTCCGAGCGTTGTGACGCTCTTTTCCGTGGCGAGCTTGTCCGATTTCACTTCGCCTTTGACGATGAGATAGCTGACGACTTCTTTCAATTTTTTCTGGTTAGCCATCAGCGCCTTGAAGTCGTCAGAGTTCATGTGTTGAAAGGCGCTGTCGCTTGGCGCGAACACGGTGAACGGTCCTTTATCCTTCAAAACGATGTCCATCCCAAAACCCTGTTGCAGGGCATCGAGGAATGATTGAAACTGTGTCACTTCATTGTTCTTGAGCGTGTTGAGGATGTCTTTTGTATCCCTGTGAAACCCTTCCTTCTGACCCCACGATTTTGTGTGCTCTGCTCTGCAGGAAGGTGCGTAAGCAAACAGCGAAACCAGCACCACTGGAGCCATCAAATACACACCGAACGTTCTTTTACTCATATACACCTTCCTACGATTACCCACGACTGCGTTCATTGTAGCTCTGCACAATACTGCAGAGCTAGACCCGCGGTTGTCATTCGCAGGCGGGCGCTCATCAATGGAATCGGGCAGCACGGAACCAAATGGGGGCACAACCGTCTAGACAACCTTGAATCATAAGCCTGGCTCCTCCATACTGGTGCTTTAATTTGAAGTCCGGCAAATTTATGCATAACCCAAAAGAACACTCATCCAAATCGCTCGCGAGCCAGCTTGCCCAGAGTGAAGAGATCTTTGCCATGCTCGTTGCCAGCGTTACAGACTACGCCATCTTCGTCATTGATCCGGAAGGTTTTGTACTGACATGGAATGAGGGCGCACATCGTATCAAAGGATATGCAGCCGATGAAATCATCGGGCAGCATTTTTCCATATTTTATCCTCAGGAGGCGCGCGACATCTCGCATCCGCAATACGAGCTGGCAGTCGCACGTAAGGTTGGGCGCTACGAGGAAGAGGGCTGGCGCATCCGTAAAGGCGGCAGTAAATTCTGGGCGCATGTAGTCATAACTGCTATGAATGATTCGGAGGGCAACTTAGTCGGCTTTTCCAAAGTGACGCGCGACCTGACAGAGCGCAAGCTGCACGAAATGGAAAAGGATGATTACCTGAAGCAACAGGAAGTCTTTCGCATGCTCGTCAGCAGTGTGAAGGACTATGCGATTTTCATGCTCGACCCTGATGGTTATGTTGCGACCTGGAATGAAGGCGCACAGAGGATTAAAGGTTATTCTGCCGACGAAATCATCGGTAAGCATTTCTCGCGGTTTTACACGCAAGAGGCTAAAGATCGCAATCATCCTCAATACGAATTGGATGTCGCAAAAAAGGAGGGACGATACGAGGAAGAGGGTTGGCGCATTCGTAAGGATGGATCCACATTTTGGGCCAGTGTCGTGATAACCGCGGTGTTAAGTCAGGGCAATCTGATCGGTTTTGCGAAAGTGACACGCGACTTGACGGAGCGCAAAAAGAGTGAGCAACAGAGAGAAGCAACCGCGCGATTGCTTGCCGAAAGCAACGAGGAGTTGCAGCGCGCATTGGAAGTGAAGAGCAGATTTCTTTCCACGATTAGCCATGAAGTGCGAACACCAATGACTGGAATCATTGGTATGACAGAATTACTGACCATGGAGGATCTGGGGGCAGACAACAATGCTGTTGTTCGCTCAATCTTCGATTCCTCCAAAAGATTGCTCCAGCTTTTGAATGACGTTCTCGACACCACTCGCATGCAGTCAGGCAAACTGACGCTCGAGTATCGTCCGTTTTCTGTGCGAGCTGTCATCGGCGACGCTCGGCAGCTAATCTCGCCTGAAGCCATGAAGAAGAATTTAGAAGTTGTTGGCTCATGTGATGAAAATCTGCCAGACACCCTTTGTGGCGACGAGCATCGTTTGCGTCAGATTTTGCTCAATCTCGCATTCAATGCTGTCAAATTTACGAGTTCGGGGCAAGTCGACATTAGCTGTGCGGTGAAAAGTCACATCGAGCAGACGACCGTTCTGCGCTTCGCCGTTGGCGATACCGGCATCGGCATCAAGTCGGACGACCGCAGGAAACTCTTTACGCCGTTTAGCCAGGCTGAAGCGTCGACGACACGCATCTATGGTGGCACAGGGCTTGGCCTGAGTATTTGCAAGGATTTGGTCGAACTCATGGATGGACGAATTGGTGTCGACAGCGAGTTCGGCAAAGGTTCTACCTTCTGGTTTGAAGTGCCATTTAACAGCGAGCACTGCGGGTGATGGCATGAAAAAACCGCTGATACTCGTTGTGGAAGATGATCCGGTGGTGCAGGATTTGACATCGCGCCAGCTGGCTCACTTGGGCTGTGATGCAGTCGGCGTCACGACTGGCGAGGAAGCAGTCGCCCGCAATCATGAAGATCTGGCGATGATTCTCATGGATGTAGGGTTGCCCGGTATCGACGGTCGACATGCCACTTTGATCATTCGCGAAAAAGAGTTGAAAGAACAACGCAAGCGCATTCCGATTGTTGGCTTGACCGCCCACTCGGACAAGCAGTCATGCACGTTGGCAGGCATGGATGACTATTTGCAAAAGCCCGCTTTACTCAATGACATGAAGCGGGTGATCGAGAAATGGATCGACACACATCGAGCAGGTTGAAACCGCCGACAGTGGCGCGCTGACTTAGGCGCTCGCTGTGGCTAGCGCCTGAATGCTAACCTGCGCAGCGACGTTTTTAGCGATCGCCATAAATGCGCGGCTCACATCTGAATCAGGATCGGCAGCGACGATTGGATGTCCGTTGTCTCCGCCGACACGAACAGCCGTATCGATCTGAAGTTCTCCGAGAAACGGCACCTTCGCTTCCTCTGCCAGCCGCTGCCCGCCGCCGTGTCCGAATATCTCGAACCGTTCAGTCGAGCCTGGCGGCTGGAAGTAGCTCATGTTCTCGACAAATCCGAGAACCGGAACTTGCATCTGCTGGAACATCGCCAATCCTTTGCGACCGTCCAGCAGCGCGACATCTTGCGGAGTCGTAACGATGACGCCGCCTGATACCTGAGTCGCCTGCACGAGTGAAAGCTGCGCATCGCCGGTCCCTGGCGGCATATCGACGATTAAATAGTCGAGCTCACCCCACTCGACGTCGCGCAAAAACTGTCTGATCGCCTTATCCAGCATTGGTCCGCGCCAGATTACCGGCGTGTCGCGTGAGACGAAAAATGCCATCGAAATCACTTTGACGCCAAAATTCTCCGGCGGCACTATGCGGTTGTCCCGGGCGGTCGGCTGGTAGTCATCGACTCCCATCATCAGCGGAACGTTCGGTCCCGTGATATCGGCATCGAGAATCCCCACCTTCGCTCCGAGCTTCGCCAGAGCCACAGCCAGATTGACAGATACCGTAGTCTTGCCCACTCCGCCTTTGCCTGAGGTGACAGCGACGATCTGTCGGATACCCTCAACCGGCTCGCGTCCTGCCACTTTGCGGGAGGACGCGACGTTGGCGTCCGACTCCAGATCGACTTCCTCTACGCCCTCCAGGGCGCCCACAAATTCGCGGCATTCCTGCTCAATTTTCTCTTTCACTGGGCAAGCAGGCGTGGTCAGTGTCAGCTTGAAGTGCACCTTGCCGCCATCGACTTTGATCTCTGAAATCATCCCGAGGCTGACGATGTCCTGATGTAGGTCCGGGTCCATCACTTTCGACAGAGCACTTCTGACCTGATCAACCGTCACGTTGCCTTTTTTCGAGCCTAACATAAAACCACCTGACTGTCGGCGGCTGCGAGATGCAGTCCGCGAGAGCTATTGAATGCACCGTGATCATAACTTCTTTTGAGGAAATTTCCCGTCGATCCTAAGCAAAACTTCGTTCTGTTAAGGACTCCGGCGCTGTTTTCGCCCGCTTGACGCCCGCCAGTGTGAACAACTTCTAAGCCTGTTCACTTACGAAGACTTAGTTTGCGTCCATCTCAGAGTGGCAAGCGCGCTCTTAGTTGCCGGATGTTCTATTCCGAGCGCATGGTTGAGAATGTCGACTGCCTTTTGCGCTGACTGGCGAGCGCTGTCTACATTGCCCGATGCGAGCTGCAGTTGAGCGATATGCATGTAAGTCATGCCTAGATCCGGGTGTTCGCAAGGCAATACCGAGCGCCTGATTGACAGCGCCTTGTCGAGAGCCAGCTTGGCTTTAGCGAACTGCCGTTGCGATGTATAAAAAGTGCCCAGCGCATCGTACGTCGTAGCAAGATCGGGATGCTTGTCGCCCAGGGCCTTTTGCTGAATTGCAATTGCCTGCTGGTAAAACCGCTCTGCTTCAACTGGCTTGTTCTGCTGTTTGCGGAGCTCACCTAATCCAAGCAAACTTTTCGCCACGAGCGGATGCTGCGCCCCGAGCGCTTTCATTCGTACTTGCAGAGCGTGTTGATAAAGCGGCTCGGCTTCAGCTAGTCGTCCCATGTCGCGATACAGCCCGGCCAGATTGTTCAGATCTGTGGCTGTATATGGGTGGTCGGCACCAAGTCCGCTGCGGTCGATCTGCAAGGCTCGCAGATACATCTGTTCGGACTCTTTCAACCGGCCTTGATCGCGATAAACACCACCAAGATTATCGAGAACTACAGCGAGCTCTAAATCATTTGCACCCAGTGCCGCCTCATCGATCGCCAGCGCTTTCTTGTACAGCTCTTCTGCTAATGGGTATTTGCCTTCATCGCGATACAGTTTACCCAACCCACTGATAATGGCAGCGCGCTTTACGTCTTGTGGTTTCCGTATATTAGTGTCCCACAAATGCAGCGCACGTTTATATTGCAGCTCGGCGTCAGGATACATGCCGGCATCACGATAGAAAGCGGCGAGATTGTTGACACTGAGCGGATACTCTTCGCGATTCTTACCTAGCTGCTTACCAATTTCCGCAGTGGCGACATAAAGAGGTTCTGCTTCCTTGTAGCGGCCTTGAGTGCGATACAACTCGGCTAAATTGTTCAGTGCTTTGGCGCGCCGCAAATCAGTGGCGGAGAAATGCTGTGATTCTTGCAATGCTGTCTTGAACTGCTTCTCCGCTTCGGCGTACTGTCCGGCTTTGAACGCTAGCTCTCCAGCGCCGATGGCGGTGTAATATGGAATGCTCTGCATGGCAATGGCGGCCGCCCACAACATCGACAGGCACCATACTGCGCGGCGGTACCATTTGAACTTAGGATTGAGAAGAATTTTCTCCCGAAAGATCTTCTGCCATGCGAATGCCTTTTCTTTTATGCTCATCTTCTGATCCGAACGATTGGCGGGCGCTAGTAAGGTCTTCATGGTGCCTTATTTGGTCGAAGGTTTGGGTGGAAACCGGCGGAATCCGGCGATCCCTTCAAGGTTGGTACACTCCGGCACACTCGAGTGCGCGTTTGTTCGAGACGCACTAGCGCAGGCAGAAGCGAGCCGTTGAAATCGCTGGCTTCGTTTTAGTTGTTTAGTAAAGACCGCCAAAAAGGGCGATCTTAGCTAGAGTACAGCCGCTTTTGCTGGAAGTCAAGATAAATTGCCTGGGCATCTGGAAGTGAAGGATTGTTAGCGGTTTTGCGTTTGCGTACGCATTAATCTCGCTGGGAATGTCGCATCCGGTAAGATCGCATCCTTCTTTTTCCGCCTGCAGGTAGATTGCCATGAAGTTAAACGATTACGTCACTTTGGGTCGTTCTGGACTCAAGGTCAGCCCGCTTTGTCTCGGCACCATGACTTTCGGCGAAGAGTGGGGATGGGGAAGTTCTGAAGATACTGCTCGACAAATCTTCAACGCCTACGTTGAAAAAGGCGGCAATTTCATTGATACCGCAGATGGTTATACCAATGGCAGCAGTGAAAAACTTGTGGGCAAATTCATTAAAGAGAAAAATCTGCGCGATTCGGCAGTGCTTGCCACCAAATTCACCTTCAACGCCCAGCCAGGCAATCCTAACGCCGGCGGCAACGGGCGCAAGAACATCTACCGTGCACTCGAGGGATCTCTCAAGCGATTGGAGACTGACTACGTAGACCTGTATTGGTTGCACACCTGGGATAAGGTGACGCCGGTGGAAGAAGTTCTTTTGACGTTGAATGATCTGGTTAAAGAAGGAAAGATAAGGTACTTCGGCTTGTCCGACGTCCCGGCTTGGTATCTGGCAAAGATGCAGACGATTGCCGAAGCGCATTCGTTGCACAAATTGTCGGCATTACAACTGGAATACTCGCTGGTCGAGCGCACGATTGAGCGTGAGCATATTCCTGCCGCCCAGGAGTTCGGGCTGGCGATCACTCCGTGGAGCCCGCTGGCGAGTGGTTTATTGAGCGGCAAATATAAGCGTGACTTTAACGGCGAAGCGCAGGGACGTTTGTCGGTAATCAAAGATGCGGGACATCCGGCATTCAATAAGCTATTCACCGAACGCAACTGGAAAATCGTGGACGCAGTGAACGAAGCCGCCAAAGAAACAGGCAAAACCGCGGCTCAGGTGGCATTAAATTGGTGCGCCACCCGTCCCGGCATAACTTCGACCATTATCGGTGCCACCAAATTGAATCAACTGAGCGACAATTTCGCGGCATTGGAGTTCACAATTCCCGAAAAAACGCTGGCTAAATTAGAAGAAGCAAGCGCTCTCGACTCCAATGCGCACCCATATCTGTTCTTCACGCCAGCCATGCAAGACATGGTCCACGGCGGAGTCTCGGTCCGTGCCTGGAGCAGTTCAAACTAAGCATTCTCAGAACCTATTGATCGTCAGATCCATCTGGCGGATCTGCATCAGGCTGGGGCACCTGGTCGGCGGGGCTTCCAAACAAAGCTTGTTTGAGCCAGGGGTTCAATCCGGGAGCATCTGGTCCGTTAGAGCCAGCGTCGCCTCCGGAGCCGCCACCCTCGAACGCAGTCATCAGTGCATTGATCACGCTTCCGGCTGCTTGTGGACCGTTGGCTAATGGATCTTGCACATCGTAAGAGCCATCTCCATTTCTCGTTACGTTAATGCCAAAGGCATTTGCCAGAGCAGCGTCTGCTGCTTCACGCCCACTGCTGCCGCTGCCCAGTGCACCGTGGTCATTGACGGCTGATGGATTTTGCTCGGTCGTTTTGTTATCCGCAATGTCTTTTGTGACTAGCTGATGACTGTTTTCGTCCACACCGACGATCTGAAGATTAGTAAGCGTTCCGTCATTTTGCAGCTTCTGATTTAAATCATGCATGTCCTGCTTAAACTGCGGAGAGTCTTTCCCTCCATCCTGATGCTGCATTTGAACTATCTGTTGGTAAGCCCCGTCGAAATTATGAGTATGCCCGTCCCGGCTGGTTGGAGCTTGTTCCATATTCTGGGCGATGGCAAAAGCATTGGCTTGTGACATAGTCACGTCTCCTTTATGGAGTTGGGAAGTAGGAATGGCGTTGCGCTACTAATTATCCGTAGTCTAATTACGGACCTGTGTCGAGCTGGTTACTTTAGAATGGCAAAGTTGTGGCAGCCTCCTGCCTGCTCGTGCGGCGCGGTCAGCATGTTGTCGTCTGGTTGATGTGAAAGACGAGTCATGGTTGAATCTCCTCAGGTTTGGATGTTAGGAAAAAAACGTTGCCAAAAGGTTGCACATCGATTTCCCCGCATTTGCATCCGCAAACCGTTAAACGAGTAGTCACATGAACGCGAAGATGCGGAACTTTCTTCAAACCTTGACTGCATGGGGCAGCTTCTCCATCGCTGCTTCAGAAACTACCCCGGGCGACGAACCCAGAGAAAGCTGGTGAAATTTGATTCCTGGTCTTGCAGATTCTCCTCAACGATTTTTAGTTCATTGATCTCTGCTAAGACTTTGCTGCCCATGGTGGCAATGTTGGCTGGCAGCTCGCCCCGTCCAAGCAGCTCCGCCACCTTTGCATGATCGATGAGGTCACCCTCGCCCGAGGTCTGTTTCAATCTGCTGTATTTTTTCTCCAAATTTGTGCGGCATTGGCGAAGCACTTGATCGTGAGTCATGATGGTGTCGACTGTTTCAAAATCAGCGTTTTTGGCAATCATCAATGCATGCGCGATCTTGATGGAAAACTCTTCCACAATGGCAAAGCGATAATTGGCACACGCGCGCACCGTCTCGTGCACAATCCCGCCGGTCGAGTTGTGGATAGCAAACTGCCCCCGGTCAACGTTGCCTTCGTGCAACTCCTTCAAGACGTTTTCAGTCGTGTGTAAGTATCTCAGTTCGAACTTGACGTCCGGAGTGCGGCTCATGTAATAACGAGCTGCTTCCTCATTGAAGCTGCCTCGACCACCTTGAATGCCAATGACGAGGCGATCCATATATATTCGATCCGGCAGCAGTCGATCGAATACTTTGTTTTGGGCATCGGAAAGTTGCACGCGCATGACGCGAGTGTAGGGGTTGTATGTTTGCAAATCCTCGAAAAGCTGCCATGAATCTCGGCATACCAGAGTCTCGATCTCGTACAGTTTTTTTGCACCGAGCGTGTCGATCGAGGTGGAGCCGAATCCGAACTCCCCCAGAATACGCCCGACGAAATGTGTGACACCCTGACTTTGCGCTGCCAGGCGATCGTGCTCGTCGGCAGAAAGCTCGAGGACCTTCACTCCTTTCTCTTCGAAATATCTTTTCCAGAATTGAAACTCTTCGTCACTGGCGCGAAAGCGGTCGATGACGATTGGCTGATTCTCCAGTCCGTTGGAGCGAACACTGTCAGGTCCGAACATCGGATGGGTGAGCATTGCCGAGCAGTTCGACGGCAGATGCTTTTCGAAAACATTCTTCGCATGCAGCTTCACTGAAAGCACATCGACCAGCAGTTTTTGCTTTCCTCCCCGTGCAAGCTCATCGCGATGAGCAACGATTGTTGCTTCAAAAGCCGAAATCGGAACGCAATAGAAAATGACATCAGCAGACAATGCGCGTTGCAATTCGACGAATTGCCCGTCAGTATCCTTCGCTTGTTCGACCTGTTCTTTGGACGAGTCGTGAACGAGAACGTTGAAGTCGGACCGCAAGATTGAAGCCCAAAGCTGTCCAAATCTTCCAAATCCGATTACCGCGACTGTTTTCGGCTGTGACATCTGTCGTCTCTTGTTCAGTTGGTTTTGGGATTATCGTTCTTTTGCGGGCTTTAAATGCACACTTTTACAAAGGGTGAAGCCGCCCGTTAATCTTGGTCTCTGCTACGATGTGGACTGATCATCGGGTGTTTATGGACAAACGGCAACAGCAAACTACCAGACATCTGCGCAGCTGGTTTTTCGAAGGTATGAAGCCAAGCGCCAAGGTGCGTGACGAAAAAGCACCCTGGTATAACGTAATGTGCTTGACCGGCTTGGACTACTTCGGCAGTCTCGGTTATGCCCCTGGTATTGCCGCTCTCGCCGCTGGGGTTCTGGCACCGCAAGCGACTATCGTGCTCATTCTGCTCACCTTGTTTGGTGCGTTGCCAATGTACAAGCGAGTGGCCGAAAAGAGCCCGCACGGGCAGGGCAGTATCGCTATGCTCGAAAAGCTCGTGCCGGGCTGGGGCGGGAAAGCCATTATCTTATGTCTGATCGGTTTTGCCGCCACCGATTTCATCATCACAATCACACTTTCCGCTGCCGACGCTGCCGCTCATATCGCTGAAAACCACTTCGTGAAAATGTTGTGCGATGCGCATCCGTGGTGGCTGTTTTTGCAAGATCGAATGGGCGTTACGTTCGCTCTGCTTATCGTGCTCGCCGTAGTATTCATGCTTGGGTTTAAGGAAGCAGTTCAAGTAGCCGTAGTAATTGTGTTTTCGTACATAGTGTTGAACGTGGGTGTCTCGTGCGTCGGCTGCTATGAGGTCTGGCGTAGTCCGGACCTGTGGGCGAAGTGGCAAAGCGAGTTGTTTACTCAGTTCGGTACGCCTTTTAACATGGGATTCAGGTCGCTGATCTTGTTTCCCGCGTTGGCCTTGGGTATGTCAGGATTCGAGACCGGCGTCACGGTCATGCCGATCGTAAAAGGTGAATCATCCGACACGGAAGACAATCTGGCCGGGCGCATCAGAAACACGAAAAAATTGTTGACCTGCGCTGCCGTCATCATGTGCAGCTTCCTATTGATCAGCAGCTTCATCACGACCATACTCATTCCCCAGGAAGCCTTCAAGGAAGGTGGTGCCGCCAACGGTCGTGCGCTCGCATATCTGGCGCATCATTTTATGGGCAACATATACGGCACCATATACGATGTTTCTACCATCTTCATTTTGTGGTTTTCCGGTGCCTCCTCGATGGCTGGTTTGCTAAGCCTGGTGCCCCGGTACCTGCCTCGATTCGGCATGGCCCCCAATTGGGCACGCGCGACTCGACCTCTGGTGATATTCTTTGCCATCGTCGCATTTGTAGTGACTTACCTGTTCAAAGCCGATGTCGACGCGCAGGGTGGCGCTTACGCGACTGGCGTCTTGGTGCTCATGAGCTCAGCGGCATTTGCTGTTTTCCTGTCGCTGCCCAAAGAGAAAATACTGACACGGATAATGTACATCTGCGTATCTTCAATATTTACGTACACCACGGTTATGAACGTGATGCAGCGACCGGAAGGCTTGCACATTGCAGCGTTTTTCATTATCAGCATTTTTATAATCTCGTTTATCTCTCGCGCCATGCGCACGACCGAATTGCGCACACGCAATGTGTGCATGGATGAGCGAGCGACTGAAGTTTTGGAGCGCTATAAAGGCAAACATCTGCATTTACTTGCTCACGCGCCTGGGCGGCATGACTACAAAGCTTGTGAAGCCACAGCGCGCGATTTGCATTATTTAGATCGCGCTGAAGTACCGGAATTGATCTTTCTTGAAATCACGATCAAAGATGCATCAGACTTCACCGAAAATCAGATTCTGGTGCATTGTATCGAAGAGGATGGATACGAGATTTTTCAGTGTCACAGCGCGGCGGTACCGAATGCGATCGCTTCCATTCTGATTGCTATCCGCAACAAAACCGGCAGCATACCGCATGCCTTTCTCTATTGGACGGAAGGAAACCCATTATTCTATGCGCTGAAGTATCTGTTTCTCGGAGAAGGAGAAACAGCTCCCGTCACACGCGAAATTCTCAGAGAAGCCGAGACCGATCCCAAGCGCCGTCCAAAGATACACGTCGTCTAACGCAGTGTGCTGACATGGGCGCTGCATCAGGCGCAGGTAGGTGCTGATAACGTTGCACGGTCTCACTGACAGGCTTAACGCCGGCGCATCTTTTTGCTCATATCGCCGCTGGTTATCACGCCGATGCAGAGCATGATCAGACCCCCTAAGAGGGCCGGCGTCCAACCGGAAAAGGCCAGAGTATTCGGCATAAAGTTTGCCACGAGCTTGAGAACGAAAGCTGGCAGTAGCCAAAATCCGATAAACCATGCCGGCACCAGAACAATCAGCGCCAATCCCAAAGTTCCAATCGTCATGATCGTGCTTATGGTTAGGGCGATTAATTCGACCAGCCAACCTACGAACGCAAAGAGGGCGCCGACAAACAGTGCATGGACAAAGCTGCCGTGAAAGGCGACTCCAGGGATCTTGGGAAACAAGAACTCAAATGCGCAAGCAGTCAATACGAGCCTGAGAAAGTACCGTTTCATCTTCAGTCCCTCGATACACTTGTAATTCTACAGGCATATCGAGAGGATCTGGCTACTTAGGACTGACTTTTCGCTCGCTGTCGGCGGCTCGCACCTTTTCAGTGCCATCCTTGACCACACCCACGATTGCGCTGTCTGCTTTGTCAGCAGCTTGTTTGACCGAAATTATCGCTTTTGAGGCATCTTGCTGCAAACTGGCAGTCGTCTTGGACTCTTTGCTGCGGTTGCCACTGTCTTTTTGCACTTCGTTGACTGATGACTTTATATTTTGCCCTGCTTTGCTCGCTTCTTTCCCTAATGCATTCAATCCGCTGGCGGAATCGCGCTCCAGGTGGCTTATCTGCGCTTTGTCGGAGGCTGTGCAGCCGCTCAGGCTTAACGCCAATACCAGTATTGCGCTTCCCATTATTGCTTTCATCTGCTTTTCCTTTGGTTCGTCCGCATGCTCCCAATATTCAGTCTCATACGAACGGCAAAAGTTCCCGTTTGGTCAACGTTTTTACCGGCTTGCCGGCTGAAGAAGCGACTCGCTTGATGCGACCGTCTAGGGAATGCAGAATGACGGATTTCACTCGGAGTAGATCTGAGCGTGCAGGTCCGTTCCAAAACTTGTGGGCAGCGGCTCACCCGGCATCAGCTTGAACGTGCGCTCGCCGTTGCTGCGCCGTTCAGCGCGTAAAAACAGTACGGCGTCGCTGCCGTTGTTTTCCCACACTCGGCGTGCGTATTCATAGAAGTGAGTGACAAAAAGTATCCGGGCATTCCCCGTCAGAATGGCCGTAATAACTTCATTAGCGATTACCGAGCCTTCCCTTTCGTTTGTCGCAGCAAATGACTCATTGAATAGGAGCAGAGAGTTCGGCGCCAGCATATCTACGATTTCGCTCATTCTCAGCAGCTCTTCGTCAAATTTTCCACTCGCCATTGTGGCGTCTTCTTCGCGTCGGAAGTGAGTAAATACACCCTGGTAAAAGTCGGAAACGAATGACTCGGCAACCACAAACATACCGGACTGCATCATCAATTGAGCTACGCCAATGCTTTGCAAGAAAATTGTTTTGCCGCCTTGGTTGCAACCTGTGATCAACACCTGCTTTTTGCCATCTGCGACAAAGCTGTTGCTCACCACACCGTTGCTCTTTAGAGCCAGGTTGGCGTTGCACAAATTAACAGCCGAGAGTGGCAGTCTATTCTCGATATCGCAGATTGGAAAGCAGAGTGGTGAATCTGTGGCGCACAGTTTTCGATGAAGGTTGATGCAGCCTACGTAAAACGCTAACTCAGTTCGAAGCTGGTGGAAAAAATTCAAGATGCGATTGCAAGATCGTCCTAGCGCATTTGCGATAGCATAGAGACCGCGATCGCGGAGTACGCCGAGATTGCGTGCACCGGCGTCGTCTCGTGGGTCTACACGGAAAGTCTGTGCCGATGATTTGCGAGCAAAGACTCCAGGCAAAAATCCGCTCTTGCCGGACTTGTGCAACATGTAGTTTATGCCTTGATTGCCTTCGCCTAGCTCCGCGCTGACGAGAATGCCATCATCAAACTCCAGTTGCTGAAGATGCTGCGTCACTCGGCTGATGAAGTCATCAGACAGTGAGGAGCTCAGCACGGAAAAGAGGTTGGAAAAGCCTTCCGACTTGAATTTTGATTCGTATCCGGTGGCCGTTTGTTTCAGCGTTGCGACGCAATCAATCAAATAACGCAAAAACTTGGTACCGTCTCTTACAACGCCGGATGGCGTATGACTAAAAATTCCCAGCCGATTCTCTTTCTTCTTCTCGAGAAAATCAGTAGATAACTCATACATCTTTTTTATGAAGGCGCTGTTCTGCAGGCAATCCCTCAGCACTGATTGCCTGTAGAGCATTGACTCAAGGTCATTGTGACTACCTGACAAAAGCGCTTCTCTAGCCACCTGAGAGACGAAATCGTCACCTCCAGACATGGCGCCTATGAGAAAATTCAGCTCCAGATCTCTGGCGATCAACTCGTAATTTGGCCATAGCGCACCGCCCAGCGCAAAATCATTCTCTCTGTGCATTAAACGGGGGTTCAACTGTTGAGCCTCTTGAGCAATGAATCGTGAGTGAGTCTGTATTTCTCCGCGATCGATAAGGCATGTGCAACACCATCTGCAGCTCGCCGATCGATCTTGAAAGTGCGTACATCCGAATCAGCAGCCGCCAACCCGGCGACAACGCTAACTACTCGCGGGTCGAGAGCGGAGAGCTCGTCTAGAAATGTGACAAAGAGGCTGAGCGCACCTGCTGACAGTAGTTTGGTCACTGTCTCGGTGCCTAGTTGCAGCCCATCTTTGACACCGGTCGATGAAAAGATCTCGTTGAGAATTACTATGCTGCGCGGTGTGCAGTTAGAAAGAATGTGGTGCACTCTGACGAGATCGTTCTTGAGTTTTCCCTCTGGGGTTCCTCCGCCCTCTGATCTTTCAAAATGAGTGAAGAGACGGTCGAAGAGCAAAAGCTGAGCTTCGCTTCCCGCAACCGGCAAACCGAGAGCGGCGAGGAAATGCATCTGTCCGAACATACGCGCGAAGGTAGTCTTGCCGCCTTGATTGGGTCCTGTTACAACCATGACTCTCTCTTGCCCTTGCACATGAAAGTCGTTGCATATTGGTTGTTTGCCTTGCTCCGCTAGCTTGAGGGCAAGGGAGATATCGAATGCCCCTCTGGTTGTAATTGATTCGCTCGCATTCGCCACAGTGGGTATACAAAATTTCAATCCGCTCCCAGTCAGCCGTTCAACCATCTCGAGATAGGCCAGGTAGAACTGAATCTCTCGCTCGAAGACGTGCAAACCTCGCAGTACAAAACGTTCGTGGCTCGAGCAAAATCTCTCCAATGCCTCAAACGGTTTTGGATTTAAACGAGCCACTGCTTCAAGAATCGTTGCTTCTATATGGCCCATGCCAGATGACTTTGGCAATTCACAGAAGTTGTCTGAATCGTTGGATGGTTCGAAAATAGCAAATGTCTGCTCGATCTCGGAGGTGTAATCAACTTCCTTCTCGTAAGTGCGCACGGTATAGGTGGAATCTTTTATGTGCAAGCTATACCTGACAGCCATCAGCTCCGCCTTGACTGCCCTTGCCCCTTGCACCAGCGTTTGAAAGAGTTTTGATTCAGTGTAGTTGCTCAGTGCAAGCGCAAAGGCGGAGAGAGCCTTTGATACGGGAGTGGCTTGCTGCAATGCGATGCGCAGTTGCAAAACCGCTTCGGTGTATAGATGCACAGCATCGATAAACCAACGCTGCTTGGATTGTTTGTAAGGTGTAGTCGCTGCGGACCGGAGAAAACCGTGCAAAGTGCTCATCTGATTCGAAAATAGATTGAGCGCCTTGACTAAGCGCTGATTTTGCAAATCTTTGATCACCTCATGGCGATACTCGACTGCGGCTGTGTCTGGCAGCAGAGTTGCGAAGAGTGGCTTGAGTTCGTACTCTTCTCGCCCAACCGTGATCGAGTCTACGATCTGATCGAGATTTAGATCCTGAAAGCAATCCGGAATGTTGGATGCTTCAGCAACTTTAGCATTATTGCGGTCGATAAAAAGAATGCTTTTGAAGTTGGCCGACTCGTCGTTGCTTACAAAATAATCGCGCACTTCTGTTGAGATTTTATTTTGATCGGTCACACAATCGACCCATACTGCTGCGTGAAGGCATGGCGCCGGCGCGCCAACGAACGTCATTATACTGGAGCGCGTCGCGTGTTCGAACGAGAAGAGAATTCTGTACGTAAAAACCGGGTGGCGTGTGGTGACGGTTGCTGTAATCTATGTATCCAGCGTTTTTAAACTTCCAGGAGCTCGCGCCAGAAATGGGTGGAGAAATCATTGCGCTGAAGGAAGCGGTGGGTTTGGCAGCTGAAGGCAGCCCAGAATTAAAACTTGCTGGTGCTAAGTTTGCTGAAGAACTCAGGTTTGCTATCGACGGGACTCGAATAGAGGGCGCTGCCGCTAACAGCATGACTCCGAAAGCGTACAAGGTTTTGACCGAGCACGGTCGATCACCGTGGGCTCCGAGGGTCTTGTGGTCTCTTCCAAAACAAGCTGATGATGGAAGCTGGATTCCCGGCGAGTGGAAAACCGCACGCAACTCGGCTTATATGCCAGCGAGAGCATGGGAAGCCATCCCTGTCAAACCGGGAATTTACGTGACTGACCACCCAATCGAGTGGGATAGCAACGCACTAGGTACACTCGCAGCTCAAGCCCCGCAAAAATTTCGCTTCGACGAGAGACTGAGAATTTGCCAACAAATCTATCCAAAGACCCAAGTCTTCGAAGTCGAGATCGGCGACGCTAAATCAGCTCGTCAGTGGTCGCTGAGTCCGAGCGATGATTTTGCAGCCAAGCGCGTTCGCTTGCTTCGTCCGGTGTCGAGGGATGAACTGGATGAAATCTTCAGACCAAAACAGCCAGATCTCCCCCGGGCGAGTGCCGGGCCGTTCTTCGTGGAAGAACTTGCTGCCGCACCTCTCCGGGCACTTAATTCAACCGCAGTTGAAAAACTGACGTCGTCTGCGCAAACTCCTAGAACGGCCGATGTTCGGCTGAAGCTGTCAGTTGCGAACGATCGCTATCGGCTTTCGCCGCTGTGGGCGCAACTGCGTCAGCTAACGACCGAACCAGACCTGCTTGCTGAACTTGATCGAAGGTCTGTGTCCTGACGATGTCGTACTTCGCACCGTGTTGAACGAGACCTTGAAGATCAGCGATCAATTTCGTGGCGCGCTCGTCATGACCGACCTGGAGCAGCGAGATTTTTACTTCATCCGGATCGCTCATCATGCTTGTTGCATGCGTGATTGCGTATTTGAATGCGCTCGGGTTATCCGGGCATCCATCGGTGATCATTGCGACCAAAAGCGGCTTGGCGTTTTCACCTTGCTGTGCGCGGCGCGCAAAGTAGTCGTCGATCTGATTGCGAAGCACTTCGGCCGCTTTCGTTGGACCTGACGGAGTGTTCTCGCCAAATATCATATCGACACCCGCCGGATCGACGTTGTCGTATACCGACCAATCATTGGCAAAAGTAACGACGCGAAAATGTTGAGGCAACACACCCAACGCCTGACGCGCAATATCGAGAGTCTGTCGCCGGCACCACTGCCAGCGGCTGATCGGCAGCGCCTTCGCTTTGAGGTCAGCCTGGCAATCTTCCACTAACATCGACCTTGATTTGTCGATGATGACGACGACATCGTAGTCCTTCAATTTTTGTATATCCGCCGACAGCTTTACCTGGCGGATCTGGTGATCGCAAAATAGCGGCAACCAGGAAAATTCATTGGGGCGGGTGCTCAACGTCGCTGCAGAGCAGGGTACGGTGTAAGTTCCTGATAACGCTAATAACAATGACAGTGCGATAACCCGACTGGAATTGCTCAGTGAAGTGATGAGCGTGGTGGTAAGTTTGTTTCTCATCTGCGTGATTCCTCGCAACGCCTCTGACGCCTGCACGAGAAAAGACCGAGCGGGTCAGTTACTGGCATTGTAGACCGTTGACGCTGGGCTTTAGTTCCAGCGATCAAGAGGTTTGTTGGTCAGGACTTATCGGGTTCGTAGAATCGACAAGAGGAGCTCTTCAAAGCCTGACTTTTGCACCTGGGTGGCAACCTGGACTTTCCGGCCGCCGAACATCGATGTGGCGGTGCGCCCGGCGCTCTTCCCGGATGTTGTCACGTCAATCTTCATCTCTTTGAACGTGAACAGCTCCGGTTTGATTGCTGCCGCAGCAGTCACGGTATCCCAGAAGTAATAGTTGAACCCTTTCACCAGCGACCACAGTTTTGCAGCGAGCAACGATGCCTTTGACGTCGCAGACTGTTCTTCCAGCCGCTGGAGAAACTCTTTGGTGACTGGCAGTTCGTTCGTGACGTCGAGGGTAATCAGTTTGATTGGAATGCCCGTATCGAGGATCGCTTTGAACGCGCCAGCGTCAGCGTATACGTTCCACTCAGCTGTGCCGTCGTGCCCATTCTCTTCCACATTGCCCGGCGCACTTACAGCACCACCCATAATGACCATCTCGGCAATATTTTTTTTGAGAGCCGGCTGTTTGCGCAGCAAAGAAGCAACAGTGGTGAGCGGTCCGGTCGTAACTACGGTTAAGGGCCTTCTCGAATGCGAAAGGCAATCAACAAACACGGTATCCGAGCGACGCCCTTTACCCTGCTGATAAGGTTTTTTCAGGTCATTCTCACCAAATATCGGCAGCTCGTTGATGATATAGCTTTCGCGGCGCCAATTATCGGGAAACGGGTTGGGCAACTCATCTTCCATGACGCCGATCTCTGGACCCTCCAGGTCGAGAAACGTCGCCATTTTTAGCATCGCTTCGAACGCCTGGTCTGCATGGCAATCACCGTTCGTAATACCGATGGCCTGCAATTCCACGTCAGGCGACAACCAGAGCAAGATACAGCTCAGCAGATCGTCGACGTGTCCGTCGTGGTCGTGAATTATGGCTTTTGGCATCGAGAATCCAAAAGTGCCAGCCCGGCGGGCTTGACAAACAAAAGGTCCAACAGCCAAGTTTACAGCCAGATAAGCCGAATTTCATTAGTTCAAGGCTTCTTGCGAGCAGTCGTGGCCAAAGTTGACAGACTTGCGCCTGGTTCTTGAGAACGGCCTTGAGATTGCCCGTCTGTCGAAAATGATCTATTTAAGGTGCCTGACAGATTCTCAACAATACCAGAACGTAGCATTTCGCTTAGCTTTCGCCCCGTCGCCCCATTCGAGGCTCTTCGCCATCAATTTCTGGTTCCATCTCCTATTGCGTATTTTCCCCACTGACTGTTATCGGCATTTGACTATTATCTGGAATGCACTCTCAGATTCATACAAACTTTCCCCTGAGGACATAAGCATGTCTGGCAGCTTCGATTCTAACGACGGCGCTCAATTCATCTCGCTCCACCAAGAGCCACAAGAAAGCCTGGCCGCGCAGGTCTGGGACACTATGAAAGAACATAAGATCGCAACTACTCTTGGTGCCGGAGTCCTTGCCGGAGCCGCACTGTATTTCAGTCGGGGGGAGGCGGCGGAGGATGAATTGGCGGGCATAACCAAGTTTACAAAGGGCATGGATCAGCCGGGCACTGTCGGCGACATCTTGAAGAGCTCTGTCGCTGATGGGCGGTACGGGTATGAGGAAATCAACGGCGTTTCCGTGATGATGCCGAAGCCTGCTCGCACCGGGTTCGATGTCTTCGCTAGCTCGCTTAAATCAGGAGCTTTCCGATTCGACCAAAAGCTCGGCGCGTTTATGCCGCGTAAGTAATCGAGTCACACCATATCTGGTGTCTACGAATAGGGTAGATTTAAAACCTGGTCGGCAAAGTCTTTCATTAGATCGACGTCGTTGTCTGGAAACATGTGGGACATCGCTTGGGCTGCTCCTACGGTGCCAAAGCCCTGGCCCCCGACAATCTTATTGAGGACAATCCTTTCCTCTGGTGTCAGTGCCTGATTAAACTCGCTGGCGTCCCCAAACAATCCCTGCAGATGATCAACGTAGAGGAGATGCTGATTCACTCCTAATTTCGGTCCGATGTCCTCGATGCCTTTGGTGTATGCGCCTGCAAAGCCCAATACGATCTCTTTGGCCGCCGGTAACTTCCAGAGCGCTGTTTTGCCTTGCGAGCCGGAGTAGGTGATATCGTCGAGGTAGACCACCATTTTGTCTTTCAGATTGCCCAACTTCGCCATTTCTCGGAGTTCATTTTCCGAGACAAACTGACTTGATGGCACATTGTTCGCTTGCTTGTAGAGATAGTTCGACATGTGTGAGCTGCCGCCCGCATCAAGATCCGTCACGAAGAGGATCTTGCCGGGATCTACGCCCTTCGATTTTGCCAATTGCAAAATCTTGTCGTTCAGTCGGGCCGCGCGGTCAAGCTGCTGTCTGAACGATTTATAGTCCGCGCCGTCTGCCAACACCCGAGCGGCCAGTTCTCTCTCCTGCTCGTCGTCAAAACGGGTGAGGAAATTGAAAACTTGTTGTTTGGTGCCTTTAATTTGGACAAGCTTGTCGTAAATCTGATCGATCGTGGAGTCGCTCGGTGTTCCATGTATCTCTACATGCGCCTGGCGCATCGGCGTCTTCAGCTCGACGTTGTCTCCAATTTGCGCGAGAGCTTGTTGTCGAGATTCAGACAGATACCGCTCGGCTAATTCTTGAGGTGAGAGTGCGCCTGCGCCTTCCATTGTCTTGGCACTGTGTATCAGCCGAGCTAATTTTACTGCCACGGCTTTTGGACCTTGCGCCATGTCGACCAGATTAACGCCCGTCTCGAAGGAGCCGGTATCAACTACTACGACTTTCGGAATCTTTGCCAGAAGCTCCTTTTGCGCTTTGCTAAGAGGCACCGATGTCATATCATCGAATAGAATTATATGGTTCGGAATGTCTCCATTACTGACCTTTCTCAGTAATTCATCGAGATTACGGATTCTCATCTCCTTACCGACTGCCTTTCTGAAGAAGTAACCTAGGAAATTGCCGGGAGAGACTGCGCCCAGAGTGTAGACATTGTCATAGAACGTCCACTCATCCTGGCCGCTCTCGAGCTCCTTCTTCAGCTCAGTGAATGCTTTGCGCAGCGCGGGACTGTTGCAATTAGGCGCACCTTCTTGCAGGAATGCCGCTGCCAACGCCTGGTCTTCTTCAGGCAAACTGCGTATGACAGCTCTCAGCTCGCCCCTGGTTACGGCGCGAGGAGAGAATTTCTGTACGATCTTATTGATCATATCGTCGAGCTTTGGAATGCCGGAAAATTCGCGATCAACTTCATAAAATCGATTGTTTGATTGAAGAAGGGCTTGCTCAGCAGCGTTGGCACGATCCACGCCATCGACGGAATCTTGACTCTCGTTGTTCGGGGTGCCAGCATCAGCAGCGCGTGGGGGCTCCGCTGCGGCTACCAAATTCTCTTCTTGCTTTTCTTTTGTTCTTGTTGCTGTCGCAGCGGCCTCAGAACTGGGCTCCGCTCCAACACCATCCGCAGTCTTACGCGACGTGGGAGCGGCGACTCTTTCCGCTTCCGGAGCGCCATGCGACGCCAGAGCGGACACTCGATCAGCAGCAATTCCCAGAACAGCTCCGCCGATACCACCTGCTAGTGCGCCGGTGAAAGAACTGGCTGCCAGTTCGCCCCAAGATGCTGATTTGCCCTGATCGTGTCGCTGCAACGATAATCGCGTCGGACTGTCCAGCGCTCCGAAAGTGGCACCGACAGCGCTCCCGCGCAATCCTGCGCTGAGCGCTCTGACGCCTAAAGACGCACCCTTTGTTTCAATGTGCGCGGTCAATAAGTCACCAGTGACGGTTAATCCAAGTTTGCTTCCAATCGAACGGCTCACCGAAGCGCCTGCGAATTCGCCTAGTGGAACTGACAATCCCATAATGGCGCCCGTAATCAAGTCGGATTTGGTCGATGCATATTTGCCATCGATTGCCTTCAGCCCTGCTTTTGTCACGCCGCCTATGGCAGCGCCCGCGGGTAAGCTGAATGCGAGCGACTTGAGAAGCGATTCGCCGCCAAATTTCAGACTCACGCCCGCCGCAACGGCTGCCCCTGTATCGCTGATAAATTCCACGCCGTTCTTCTGCGAATCCTTATATGCTGATGCGAGCGCCTGATCTTGCAGCACTAAATTACCGGTCTTGCCGTCGAAGGCTTTGCCGGTCAACCCCTTGTACGCGGCTGAAAATTTAGCAGTGTCGCCTGCAGCAGCGGCTGCTTTCAGGCTGCCAACCAATTTGTCGTCTGCGGTAAGTTTTTGGGTGATTGCCTCTGAGCTGGTGTCGCTATCAAGAACTTTTGACCACCACGACAACGGATTCCAACTACTGTGCTCTGTACCTGAAGCACCGATTGAGCCTTTCAATGCGTCGAAGCTGCGTCCGATTATTCCTTGATCTCGCGATTCACGGTTGAACTGGTGCTCGGTGTTTTTGACTCGAGCTTCTACTTGATTGGCAATTTTAGTAAGTTTGGATGTCGCGTTCGACTCGTTCGGTCGTCGTGATGGATTCGAGTTCTGTCGCGGCGAAGTGGGTGTGCGCAGCGGATCCAGCACCCAATGCAAAAACTCAGTCTCACGCATCAAACCGATGTTTTCAGGTGTGAAAAATCTAGAATTACTGGTCGGTGGCGCACTAGATTTGGTTGAGGGCTCGGGCAGATACAAACGGGAGGCGTCCACATTGCCAGAATTTTCAATGCGCGGCGGCTGTTGCTCCGCGGAGGGCAAGAAACGTTCCATTGAGATGGATCCATTGATGGGGTGAGTCTATGCTGATCGAATTACATTACAGAGTCATTAAAGAGCTGCGCATCTAAGATTAAATCTGGCAATGCCAGTTCTGCTAAAAACGCGCGCGCTGGACCGCTATGGACTCTATCACTCTGACGTCTTCGTCGGATAAGGTAAACGTCTCTGATTTCAAATCTTCCGCCATATGAACCGGATTGCTCGTTCCGGTCAATGGTTGCATGCCGATCTGCATGGCGAATCGGAAGATGACCTGTGCGATTCCTGCCATCTGCCGCCGTGCGATTGTGCGCACTGTCGGATTTTCGAGGACCCTGCCATTGGCAGTGAGCAACGAAAATCCTTGATAGATAATCTGATTTTTGCGACAGATATCGCGCACTTCTTTATCCCATCCCATCGCGGCGTAGCAGCGATTCTGCACCACCATCGGTTTTACTTTTGCTTTGGCGCAAAGGTCGCGCAGCTGGTCGGCGCTGAAATTGCTGACGCCGATTATTTTCGCTTTGCCTTCCTGATAAACAGATTCGATTGCTGCCCAGATTTCCCAGTCAGCATCTATCAATCTGTTCATATAATGCGGGCCGTGCAAAACATATGAGTCGATATAATCGGTGTGCAAATGCTCCAGCGAGTTTTCCATAGACTGTTTGACCTGAGTGCTCAAGTCGGCATTTTTGTCGTACGGCAATCTGTGATCCTGCCCATCGATCGTCGTATATTTTGTTTGGAGAAACAACGAGTCGCGCGTGACGCCCTGTTGATAGAGAGTTTGCAGGGCATCGCCGACGAGCTGCTCATCGTAATGCTTGAGCTGGTTGGCGGTGTCGATAGCCCGAAAACCCGCTTCCACCGCGAGCTTCACCAATTTTGCGGTCTCATCTTTCTTCCATGCGGTTCCATACATAAAGGAAGGCAGCTTGACCTGATTGGCGGCGGTAAGCGTCATTGGGCGGATGTGCTCCAGTTGATGGGGTGAAACCGGCGGATTGTGTCGATTTTAACAGGTTAAGCCCGCACTGGGCGCGTTTCGAGCGTAATAGCAAGGACAAACCCCCGAAAGGCGCCCGATTTAACCAACTCGACGTGATCAAGAGATAAACAGCTGCGTATATGGTTTATCATTTCCCTGTTCGAAGCTTAGGGTGGAAAGAAAATGAAATTAGCTCTCGCGATAATGTCGCTGGTTGCGCTTGCTTTGGCGCCGGTAGCCATGGCAATGCCCGATCAGCTACCGAATACCGGCGTGTACTTTATAACTAATTCCGGCAACTACGAAGCGCTCCAACCGGTCGCTCCGTCCCTCGGACAAAATGTGGGGACGAAAGAGTTCAATAAGGGTGGCGGGCAGAAGTGGTTCATCACCCGTCAATTTGACGTCAAAACCGGTCAGCCGTCAAACCGCTACACGATTCGGCTTGCCGGCGACAACGACAATCTCAAGTTGCAGCCGCATCCGGCCATTGATACCGCAACGATCGTAAGCAGCGATGGTGCGGTGTTTGTGGTGGAGCCCACCGAAGGTGGAATGCTTCTGCACAAATCGAATGGAGATGTCCTTTATGTGGCGCCGAATCCGCCCATGATGACGGAAGCGAAATGGGGACCAGACGACGGTTCGCCGAAATACCGCTGGAACTTCGTACCTGCCATGTAGGAGCTAATCATGCAGAACAAACGAGCACCATGGATCATACTCGCGGCTTTGGTGCTCGTTGTTTTTGCGAGAACTGCTGCGGTGGCGCAAGGTTGGGGACAGACGTCGTCGCCGTGGGCAACGCCGTCGATCAACCAAGAAAGTCCGACACCGTGGGACACTCCAACTGTGGAGGGACAAGCGGCTCTCAATGGTCAGAGTTATTATTACGCATTCACAGCTGGTCCCGGCGATGTGACAATGACACTCGATTTGAGTACAGATGTTCAGATGGCTAGCTTGCGTCTGATCTTTCGCAACACGGCTCAGCAGCAGTTGCTCAACTTCACCAACATGGGCACTACCGGTGGTACTACCATCAGCCAATCGTTTCACCTTGCCAATCAAGATAGAGTCACTGTGCAGTTGATGTTTCCTCTTGTGGCTGGAGTGAAAATGCATTATAGGGCGCGACTGTCCGGAGCAATTTCGATGGCAGGTCCGTCCGCGAATAATATGCAGCCGGTGCCGAATTCTTCGCAAACTCCCGCTGCCACCATGCAATATCCTGGCGTCCCGGGTTCGACCCCGTTCACCGCTGCACCCGGCGGCGGCGCAGTCTACGCACCAATGCCGAACAGTGGCATGTTGAATGGTGGCATGTTGAATAACGGAATGCCGAATAGTGGCTTGCCTAATAGCGATCCCAATGCTGGAGCCGGCGTTATCACAATCCCGAACTCACCCGGCGGTGGCGTAAACCAAGGCTTGCCAAACGGCGGCGTTGGTCAGTAATGCCACCGGTATTCTTCCGATAGATGTAGTGGCATCCAGACAGACCGCCTGTATTGAATGGCTGGTACAATTAATCAGGACCCATCTAATCAGCCATCAAGAAGACGAAGATGAAAACCCTGAGCGCAGTGCTAACAGAAGAAGAAGGCGGTTATGTATCGCTTTGTACGGAGCTTGATATTGCTAGCCAGGGTTCTACGATAGAAGAGGCAATCGCAAACCTCAAAGAAGCTGTCGAGGGTTTTTTGAAGCTGCCAGTCCGGATGAAATAAAGCAGCGATTAAAGAAGCCATCGCTGTTTACCCACATTGAGATTGCTTGTGCCTAAGCTCGGCTCCTTTTCTGGCGCACAAATAGCCCGCATTATGGAAGCGCATGGTTTTCAAACCGTACGGCAGAAGGGCAGCCACATGATCATGCAGAAGCGAGCGGACGATGGCAGCACACCCAAGCGCCGCTCGTACTGACGCTGTAGGCGGACGGCGAGCTTAATCCACAGTCGATCGACATCCGCGCTGTCTAGCCTTAACTTCGTAGAGTTTCAATCCCATAAGAGTTCGCATGGTTTTGATTCGTGCATCTTTCCGTCGTTTGAGATCAACGGCACGCCTAGCTGCTGAGCACATGCTACGATTGCGCGATCAAAAGGATCAGAGTGAAAACGAACATCATGGAACAGCTTGACCGTTTCATGATCAAACGGCCACGGGCTAATCATCGGGTACGCAAAAAGGTTATCCACCCATTCAGAAAATGGACTGCCAAGCTTTATGTCGCCGCTCTCAACGAGCATCGACATTTCCCACAATGCGGGAGCCGGCACAAATATGACAGTAGGATTATTTGCCACAGCGTCCTTGAACGCTTGCTTGGCCTTCTTCCCGAGTCGCTTTCCGCCATCGCAGAAGAAGTAAATAAGCGGATGGGTGTCAGTGACCAGAAGCTTTTCTGTCACAGCTTCTCACCAGTCTCCTTAATTGACCGGGTGAATCTTTCGGCTGCCTTTTTGCTGGCTGGCTCCAGGTCACCGACTATCTGAATTGAACCAATAAGATTGGGTCGGTCATGATGCTCACCTTTCGACAACATAGCCAATTTTGAGATCAAGGCGAGCCAGTGAGTGTAGCTAAGCAGCATTGCGACTGGCTTTTCATGATCAGTGATTTCTATGGCGGAAGCTGACTTTCCAAGCCCATCGACAAGCGGCAAAAAGTTTTGTCTCGCCTGAGTTTTGCCGATCGACTTCGGTGTGACACCGAGAATCGCTGCCGCCTGTTTTTCAATGTCGCTAAGAGCTTTAGACTCCATAGTTCCAACCGAACAAAACGTACATTACCACTGTACACTTTAGCCGGGGAAATGGCAATCAAGGACTTTGACAGACTCTTCCGAGCTAGCCTAAATAATTCCCAGTTCCATTCTGGCGTCTTCGCTGGCCATGGTGCGGGGGGCTAGAAGGCTATTATTCGTAAACCTAATCGACATCGTGATTCCTATGATCTCTTTTGCCATGAAAATGCGGTTGCGTTGGGTGGGCTCAACATCGGTGTCGGTCCGCGTTATCCAATCTATCCTGGACCGATCGGAATGCCTGATGTGCAACGTGCGATTAACAATGCACGCGAGGCGGTTAAAAAGAAGTGTACATAACAGCCACCCGGCGGATCCGGACGCGGGTGCAATCGAAATCGCTCTCAGCCGTAATAATTTGCCGGCACAGAACTCATAGACAATTGTGCTCTAGGATGACTAAGTGGACGAAAAATCTCGTAAAATTCCAACCGAAAAGCAGTGGGGAGATTACCGATCAAGCCTTGATGCAGACTATGCCCATAGAATGTTTGCGGGCAAAACGATCGAAGAAGTCCTTCCATATATAGAGACGTCTCCGCTAGATGCCTCTGAATGTTTGAGTTATATGCTCGAAGCGCCATTCCAGTTCTATATTTTCGCTTTCGAGAAATTTCTGATGTCGGAGCGAGCATTCAGCGACCCCCTATGTGATTCAAGCGACGGAGCTAGCACATTTTTACGATTAGTCAAAAACAAGCTGGCCTATTCTCCAGAGGTGATAATTCCCGTTATGGCGAGATTGATGCCAGTGGTCGAGTTCGTGGCTTCCCACCAGGGGGACTACGGCGCATCCGAAGACATTTATGGCTCGTTCGCAGCACTAGCGACAGACATCGAGGCGCTCTATCAAGCGGCATTGGTTCACAAGCGCGATTGATTGGTTATGCATCCGGACATCGCGCCTGAATTTGAAGCGTTGACTATCTGTACGCGCATTGTGGATCAAATTGAATAACAACAATCGTTCGATTTGCTTCGGCATTCGGGTTCAATTTCGCCGAAATACACCGGCGGCGGCGGCATGCTACCTTCCAAACCCAGAGAAGGCTCAATGCTATATTGACGCTCAAAAATGGTATTTAGAGGCAATCGCAGAGCGGGACGCCAAAATCAAAAAAAGAAAAAAGGAGAACGAGTGTCCAGGTAAGTCTTTTTCTGCGGACCCGATCCCTTCGATGGAAGAAATCAATGCGGAATATAAAAAATGGAAAGATGAGTGTGATGAAATGCCCGATAGCATTCCAGTCACGATTATCGAACCAATTCAAACTTAATGCCGTTAATTCAAACCAAATGTCTTGCAATTTGCGGTGTGATGCCGCTCTCAATAGAATGAATCCAGGTAACGATGCGTCGATCAGTGTGTCGCTTTTGGCAGTAACGCAAATATTTCAGCACGGCACCCGTTTCGCCAGCACTGAGCAACCTTTGCAGTAACATGCGAGTATTCGCGTTCAAAAAATTCACCGGCGGACAAGTGTCCGCGTATGATCGCTCCAGATATGTGACCGCCTTCGACATGTCACCGGCCACAATTGCATGAAGAGCTACCGTTATGTTTGCCTCGTGAACTGCGGAACCGAAGAGAGGATTGTCGCGATGCTTTACTGAGCAATCCAACAAGGAATGCGAATAAGAAGCGGCGAGCGCGAGTTGTCCGGCGTTAACAGCATACTCAGGCAAAGGGACCAACGCGACGAACTTCGCTTGGCCAGCCGAAAGCTCGTACGCCTGGTTCTGCTCTTCCAGCGCTCGATTCGCAAATTCGTTGGGCATGCCGTGACTGCGTAAATGGAGAATCAATGCCAGTCGCTCGTTCCAAAAAACATTCCCGGGTTCTAACCTCTTGCCCCGCTCATATAGGGAGAGTGCGAGTTCAAAATCACTCTCTCCAAAAAAAGATGCTGCATTTGCCAACACCTTCAAATTACGCGAATCGTTGTCTAAATGCCCTAACCAGGATTCTTTTGCGCGTTCGAACCAATCCGAATTTGCTTCGGGTGCTATCTCGATAGGGACGCAGGCTGCGAGATCATGCTCTGGATGGTTCTGAATTATCCATAACGCATGTTCATGGTGCTTTTCTCGCATTCCGTTTTCGCGCTCATGGGACCAGTAGTAACTAAGTAACTTCGCTCGAGCGGAGAGGCAAATAGGATCACGGATCAGTGCAATCTCAAGCTCGTCCACTTGCGAGGGCGATAACTGCGAACCAACTAATATGCAATTCTCCCAGTCCATAAATCGCCTGCTAGGGATTAGCCTGGATTTATTATAGCTCCCTTGATCTTTGATGGTTAAGAACAACAATGTCACGACCTGGCAGCATCATCTGGAAGGACGCCCGACTCAAACCATATCACGACGGCACAACTGTTCAGTATGCTTACGACTTCTGGGCAACCGCCTCCGGTACGGCTACAGCTGCGATCCGGGCGCGAATCGAACGTCTGCCCTGCGCATTATCTCTCAGCGCATTTCGATTGCCGGAACGGTCACCGTTGGTGATGTGATCAGCCACAACGTCACGTACACGACTGTGACCGGCGACACGACCACGTCCACGCGACGGGCTTGAAGACGGCCATCACTGGCAACAGCAGCCTCTCGGGAATAGGAGTGACCGCAACCTCAAGCTCGAATGTTTTGAACATCAAATCAACATCGCAAAACCTGACGACTTACAGCTCGTCGTTGAGCGCCAGCGCCACCGAGACGCTCACTCTAGCACCGTCTACGGGCGTTCTTGCGGCAAACTACAACAACGTCAACGCACTTGTCAACACTCTGCCCGGCGGACCAACAACCTTCCAGGGCCTGACGAACAAAGCAGTGAAATCGGCGAGCGTCAGCACCGAAGTAGTAAAAATCAACCAAGTCACCAGCCCTATCAGCTACGGAACCAGCATTAATGGAAGCTACGGCGAATCATTGACCGTGAATAGCAATGTCAACGGCAATGCCACAATCACAGTGAGCGCGCCCTTTGGCATAACCACGGGCGATGATTTCTCCATAACCGTTTATAACGCGTCTTTAGCAAACGGGCAGGAGTCAATCTCTTACGTGGCTGCTTCCGGTGACTCTGAGACATCCGTTGCCACCGGGCTAAAGACCGCGTTTAATGCAGATACAAAACTGCAGGCGATTGGTCTCACGTCTACTTCCAGCGGTTCAGTTCTAACGACTACAGCAAGTACAGCGTCTTTGACCGCCGCCAAAACCGGCAACGTGACGATTACTTTAGGCACCGCTATTGGAGCCAACGTCCTAGCCACCATTGGCGGTGCGCCAGCTTCTGGCAACACTGTGAGCGTGACCGTGCATTTCACCGGGCTTTCCGGCGGTCAGGAAACAGCGACCTACACCTGCGTCACCGGCGACACCATCGTCACAACCGCCGCCGGACTCGCGGCAAAAATCAACTCCGACGCAAAATTCCAATCTCTCGGCATCACCGCAACCAACGGAGCGAATGGCACCCTCGCCTTCTCCGAAAGTTTCCTCGCCCAACCAACTCTCGTCTCCGGCGCAAACACAGCCAACGTCAGCGCCACCGACGGCAACAACAACACAAAAACCAACCCCTACCAGGTCGCCATCCCCACCGGCTCAACCACCAACTACACCTTCGACCTCAACGGCAACATGACCAGCGACGGCACGAACTCTTATGCTTTCGATGCTGAAAATCGATTGATCAAGGTCACTTATCCGGGAACGAACAATTACAGCACGTTTGTATACGATGGGTACGGCAAGAACAGCGAGATTGTTGAGACGACAGCGGGAAGCGTAACGAACACTAAGGAGTTCGTCTGGTGCGGAGGCGAGAGATGCGAAGGCAGAGCCAGTTCCGGAGTGATTACTGCCCAATATTTTCCGTACGGCGAAACCGTCTCAGGGGCGTCCTACTTTTGGACGAGGGACCACCTCGGATCCGTTCGCGAGATGACCAGCTTGAACTACACCATCGAGGATCAGCGCGAGTACGATCCGTTCGGCAATGTGATGCAAATACAAGGCAGCATGACGGCTGACATTCAATTTAGCGGTCTGTATTACCATACACCGAGCAAGCTCGCCCTAGCTCGGATGAGATCGTACGACCCCGGTTTGTCTCGATGGCTCAATAGAGATCCAATAAGCGAGCGGGGCGGCAGCAATCTGTACTGCTATGTTGGCAATGATCCAGTCGGCGCCACGGACACCCTTGGCACTCAGGCAGATATTATTTTGCCAGGATCGGGTCAGTTAGTTGAGCCTTTTACGAAGACCGCTCCCATAGGAAGTGATTTTTCGCCGTGGAATGAATGGCCAATGAATATTGCACTTCCCCAAAGGAGCAGTCCCTATAGCTGGCCACAGTATGTCGGACCATGGGCCTCAAACGAGAAGTGCCGAGATGCGGCTAAAGACCGGTGGCTTGATTGCTTAGCCCACCCAGACAACTACCCTGATCCTAAGGGACCGTATTCGTTTGAGCCGCCGCCTACTCGTAGCCAACCTGGTCTTCCTCCTCACGCGCTCAATCCAAGTGGAGAAGTTTTTCGAAAGTGCAATCAATTGAGAAAGGAATGGGAGGACGATTGCGACTTGCAATTCGGCATCTTTTGTGCGAAGGCTAAGCCCAACGGCGTTAGCCGTAGCTGACATAGACTAGCAGCATCCGGCCCATCTGGTCGAAAACAAAGGTTATGTGCGTATGTGCAACTTGATAGACTTCCCAATGATCGCCAGCACGTATTGAGGTCCGTGGCGTAAGTTTGATCTTCTGCTGGACCTCTGCGGGAGAATCATTTTGGCTGATGCGATGTAAAAACTCAATCTGGCTGCTTTGCTGCGAAGCAATCTGACCCTTCTCGTCACAGGGAAAGTGGAAAACAAGCTCTTTGAAAAGCTGCGCCCTCTTATCGAACACAATCTGGATGTTCCAGCTTGGCCAAAAATAAAAGCAAGAGGATCTACCCTCATCAATTTCGGGTTGGTCACCCAAAACCCATGTTGCTTTTTGCAGCGATCCATCTCGCTCGGAGCTGCCTAGGATTGATACTAGTTGCTCGTAAATTTCGCCCATGAAGTGTCCCTCGTAGGGTTCAATCTTATCACTGCTGGGACTCGCTAGTAGACTACGCCGATCTTGCGCAAGCTGCGTACTGCGGACCAAATCGAATTGCGATTCGGAGCAAATAGAGCAAAATAACAGATCTCAACAGCCGGACAATGCCAGCTGTCCAGAGGCACTTCAACAAATTGAAGAAGATTACAGAGACTGTCTTTATGATGCCAGATTAGCTCTGAAGGTATGTTTGATTGAAGCTGGGCTATCTCAGGAGGAAGTCGACAGCTTGCTTGGACCATGGGTACCGAAAGCCTGAAACTTCGTTTGAATCAGTGTAGTTGAGTGATGTTTCCCCTTTTGCACGGACAGTAACTTAGAGCGAGTCGCCGTTATGCCGTCACGATGCTCCTTTCGAATTCCTCTGGTGAAACGTAATTGAGGTGAGAATGGAGCCGGCGTTTATTGTAGAACATCTCGATGTAATCAAAGATGCTCAAACGCGCTTGTTCTCTTGTTTTATATTTCTCATGGTGAACGAGTTCGTTCTTTAGTGCTCCAAAGAAGCTCTCTGCCACTGCGTTATCCCAACAGTTT
>DATNPN010000048.1:0-9717 GCA_036703195.1 Planktothrix sp.
TTCCAGAAATCGGACAGCAAGGGCAGCGCCGGTTAAAAGCGAGCAGCGTCGTCGTAATTGGTGCCGGTGGCCTCGGTTCACCGGCGGCTATGTATCTGGCAGCGGCAGGCGTTGGGCGCATAGGCATCGTCGACTTCGATATAGTAGACCTATCAAATCTCCAGGCGACAGATCATTCACGCCAGTCGGGACGTAGGCATGGCGAAAACAGAGTCGGCGCGCGAGCGCCTTGCGCAGATCAATCCAGAGATCGTAGTTGACTTGTTCCAAGAGAAGATCGCTGCAGACAACGTGGAAAGCATCATTGCTTCGTACGACATCGTCATCGATGCCAGCGATAATTTCTCTACGCGATATCTGATCAACGACGCGTGTGTTGTGGGAAAGAAACCGAATGTCTTTGGCGCCATTTATAGATTCGAGGGTCAAGCAAGTGTTTTTGCACCAGATGCGGGACCCTGCTATCGATGCCTGTTTCCCGCCCCTCCGCTTATCTCCGCCACTCCCCGAGACCGTGTTGAACTTCTAAAACTTGCTCTTTGGTGGCAGATGGAAACTTCAAAAAGAAAGGTATCCAGATACCTTGATACACAATCCTAAGTTGATCCACTGTATTATCCGAAAGCCCCGGACCGTGGTTCGGGCCGTCTAAAACGTCCTTCGAAAAAATAAAGTTTCCGATGTTGCCATCAGCAAGCACTTCGTCCTCTGTCAACAAACCTGGATATCGCTCAAGAACATCCAGCGGCATTTTATAAAATGCTGTACGGTCAGCTTCGTGCTCTGGATGAGCAGCGAAATATTTCGCGATGCCGCTGTTTTTGTGACCGACTCTGGTTGTCGAATCGAAATAAATCTGGGTGAGACAAAGTTCTCCTTCGCGAACGAGGCCGTGCATAGGCCTAAAGGCCGACACGCCTAAAACGGCTTGTACACAGTCAGCGTCTAATTGGGCATCTCCTGAGCTATGTTCGAGTTTTACATCATACAGTTTTCCGTCAGAAGCAATGCTACATGCTATGTCCACATGCGTTCCCACCGGCATTGCCTTTGACGGGCACCAGTCGTCATAGATTCTCTCCCGAAATTCTTGCATTTCCGGACTTGTAATGACAGGAGTATTTGCATTCGCACCTGTTGAGTAAAGCAAAGACGACATCAGCAAAAGCGCCGAGGCTGTCGCTTGCTTCATATTGGCTTTAGGCATACTTCTCACAAAAAGCAGCTCATTCTTTAAACTTAGTGGCAGATGATTCGAGACAACCAATTTCAGACTGTGACAGCAACGGCCAATCTTCGCACTTCACAAATTTCTGCTAGTCACATTCTGACACATCCAGAAGCCCGATCTCGTTGGGATGCATTTTTACGAAGGACAGTAGATCTGCATGAAGACTAGGAGATTGTTCGAAGAACTTTCTACTAATTTTATCCAATTCGTCCCTGACGTCTTCTGGCAAGTTCCACGCTTCGACCTCGAGCTTTTGCGGATCAGACGGCAAGCCGTTCGGAAAGGCAACATTGATCGCTAGCCGAGTCAATTCGGACGATTTTGAGGCGTAAATCGCTTTGAGTGCCTCAGCTGCAGACTCAGCATGCGGTCCTGTTTGATTGCAAAAATACTGATAGAAACCTCCGTTCTCGACCTCCAGAATCAAATACGAGCGTAAATATCTTTTGGAATTCCGCTTGTTGTGACAATGGAGTCCGGCAGAAAAAGTTCAGACTGCCATCGAGGTTCCTTGAAATGACTTGAAGCGCGTCCATCCATCCCTGCCTCCTCAAAAAAATCGAACGTACACCTGTAGAAGAATGAGTTGGAAAAGAATTGCACAGGCTTGCGGCGGTGCTCTATCGGGCAATGGAATCAGGTTCCGGTCCAGTCAAACCGGGGAACCTAAATGTCGCCATAAAGTCAACCTGTTCCCGGAAACCGGCGTTAACCGAAAATGGGTCTGCCCGTTTGATAGTGGCAATAGCTAGCACATCCAAAACTGCATATCTACAACTGCGATTAAGAACAAGCTTGTTCAATTTACCGGACTGGTTTAGAGAAAAACAGATCTCAACGTGCGGCTGACCCTGGTATTTTTTCCCCGTGTGCATGCGAACATGCGATTGAATTTGAGCCAGCACGGAGTCAAGAAAAGCTTGAGACAAAGTTGGATCCGAGGAAGTAAGTGTAACGGTGGGCGCCGGACACTCCGGCCGCCGCCGACGCCTGTCCAAGATCCTCATTTTTATCATGAGTGTGACACCATTGCGGTTGCCTGCATCAGCATTCGAAAGAACGGTCACTTGACATTATATGATATCGCATTCCTTTGCAGTTCGATGCGACTGAAAGATGGTATGCCTCGCCGCCGGTCAGACTGAGCGACAGAATATTCGATGTGAAACAGATCGATCCCGGCGCCAAATGGAGAGCTGGCAAACTCCTCGGCAAAACTGTCCGGTCTGGTCATCGGCAAGCCGTGCCCGGATTTCAGGTTTTTCACGACTGACGGCACGCGCGTGTCGCTCGCCGACTACGAGGGCAAAGCACTTATGTTAGACGTCTGAAGCATGACTTGACACGTCTGCACAAGCGGGATGCCCCTCGTGAAGGGGGCACAGAGAAAGGTTGGACGGGACAAATTCGATGTGTTGATGCTGAGCATCGATCACTCATACGGCATGCCGATTGACTCGGTTATCAAATCCGACAAGGAGAGCATGCGCGATGCCGAGGTCAACCGGCCAAATGTCGTTCTTCCTCACGGTTTCAACGATGTGAAAGCGACATTCAACACAGAAGGCTATGGGCTAATTCTCATCGATCCGAAAGGAATCGTGCGCGACACAAACGTCACCCCCGACACCTTCGAGCCGCTCCTCGGGCAGATTCTCAACATGAGGATAGCTAAGTCGAACAGCGATCTCTGATCGAGCCGATCAGGATTAAACAGGATTGGAGAGCGGAAAGCTACACACCAACGCACTCAGTTAAATCTGCTAGCTACCGCTTCGAGTCAATAGTTAACTAACGCGGCGTCAGTACTTCAGTGCGCTAATAGCTTTGTGCTTGTCTGCCGGGTCGACAGCGAGGTATTGCTGCAATTGACTCAGACTAGAGTGTCCGGAAAATTTCCTGGATGGTGCGCAACGAAATGCGGGCGCGCGACATGTTGACCAGACACGTCCGACGCATGGAGTGAGTTGATGCGTCATCTAATCGGAGGCTGTCGAATGCGCGTCGCAGAATGTAGTGCGCGCGGACACGCTCGAGATGACCAGAGCGCGAGACGTTCGATGGGAAGAGCCATTTGCCTTTCGGGCAATCCTCCAGGTATTTGAGCAGGCGATCGCGCAGCTTTGGATGGATGGGGATCTCAGAATAAACGGTTGTGATTTGTTTCACGCGGCTTTGTTTCATGGCATGTCTGACGGTCCAGAAGGCTTGTGTATCTGGCTGTATTTGAGTGAGATGATCTCACTCACTTTCAGTCCAGAATAGACGCCTCGAAGAGCGCCTGATCCCGGGTGTTCGTGAGCAGGCGAAAAACATCGCGGACTTCGTTGACCGTCAAAACCCTGTCTTGTCCCGGCATGTGAACGTCACTTTCCGTTGCGTTTGGTTTTGTTCACTATATCAGGGGAGAAAAAGAGGGGCAAGCCGGAGAGGCGGGTTGGGCGGGAGAACTGGTGTTCACGGAATTACGCTTTTGATCACTATTAGATCGAAACGCTGCGCGCATTTGTCGCATCACCGACACAACGCCCGGGCGACCTTGCTCGATCGTTTGGTTGAACCATTTCGGACTGCAGAGAGATCGAAAGAAAACACTCTGGCGCAGTCTCAGGGAGACCAATATGTCTGAGGTTCAGATACACGTCCAAACGCCACAAATTCAATCTGTTTGGTGATTCCGTCCGACGCGCACATAAAATCGAGTAGACCAGCAATATGTAAACTCGTATGTTTGGCATACGGGGCAGATGCTACTGCATTAAGTGCTGTTTGATCAAAATCCTTGGAGCCACTAGACACAGCAATTTCGGGTTGCCCTCGAATGCGACCATCTTCGTCAACAAAGAGATGGCAGCGCGTAAGCATATATCCTTCATGGGGCGGGGGTTTCCAATCGTTGGCAATTTGGTTTTTGAACTCGGCTTCCTTTGCTGTAGCAAGTCTTGATATGAACGACTTTGCGTGGCGACTAACTTTTGGCACCACGGCAGTGGCATTCCCACTGTCGTGCCAGAGTTTCGAGGCTTGCCGGTATTCGGCTTCAGCCTGCGCCACTTGCCAAAACGCTAATCGGACCTTTTCTTTTACGAAACATTGTTCAAATGTTTGGCCCAAGCAAACATGAAGCTCAGGATCTAGCGGACGATGACCAAGCGCGCCCTCAAGGGCAAAAGTCAATTCGTTTTGGTCCGAGCAGCCGCCATGCAGGCAGACAGTCGCTCGTTTATAACAGTCAATTGCGTTGTCTAAGTCGCCTAGCTTCTCACAGTAGTCACCAAGCTGCAATTGACTCATAAAGTCATCCGATTGTGGTGTACTCAAGTTACTTTCTTGGCGTACAGTTGACCCACGCCCCACACATGGTTGGATCAGGATAGCCATGATTGCTAACAAAACCATCATGTTCCAAGGTTGATTTTTCCGCAGGGTGTACATAGAGTATTTATCATCATGTTGCCGGAAGTTTACTAGTCATCTTGTCATAGTCACGCTCGCTTGGCAATGGAATGCATGGGCTTCGTAGAACTGCGAATCGTAATTATTCCTCACTAACAAGTCCTGAAATTGCCTGCCTATAGTAGCGGCTTAAGCACCCATGAGGGATATCGATTGGGATCAACAACAAACTGCGGGGGAAAGACTTCTGTATTCCAGAAAGATCGGTGTTTCCCGCACGGCTGGGCGATGGAACCTACAACCGGTCCTGCATGTACAGCAGTGTAGCCTAAAGTTTTTCATCGCCCTCTGGTTTTAAATTTCTGTCGGTGTTTAAGAAGCGCACCGCCCGTGGTGCCCCAAAACAAAACAACATTCCTCGTCTTATACGAGGCTTCGCCGTAATGCCGCATGCTATCGATTTCAATTGGTACGTTGAAACAGCTCTTCGTAAATAACAGAAGCCATGGTCCGGAAAGCAGTGCGAACGGCGCCTCCTCACAGTTTTAACGATGTGACAGCGACATTCTACACCGAACGAAGGCTACGGTTTGATCCTCGTCCATCCGAAAGGTATCGTACGCGACACAAACGTCACCCACGACATCCTCGAGCCGATACTCGGGCAGATTCTCAATATCAAGATTGACAGATCGAACAGCGATTTCTAAGAAGTCGCCGACATCAAACTCCTTAGATTATGCAGATCCAGTAATTAGCGAAGACTTCAGTACCCATCCAGCACCCCTCGCACAAAACTTCAATCTTCCGACAACATTGGAGGCGAACTCAACTTCGCAGCCGCCCAACCAACACGTTTCAGCTCACTGCGCCATTCCTGTTCTGTTAATGACGCCTTTTGTTCACCGGTTTTTAGATCTAAGATAAAGTACCCTTCTTTATTACTCGGGTGTTCGTCTCCGTACAGAATCGTTATGTACCCTGTGACGAAGGGCGCTTTCACCGCTAGTCGCTGAACATTCCCATCTACGACTATAGGTTTTGTGTGCTTGCGAAGATTTGCACGGCAAATTACGACCTCCGCGCCATTAGTTCTGATCAAGCGATAGTTCGGAAACTCCGCGCATATTGGTTTGTCATAGTCTGGCATTTGGACAATCGACGTCTTTGTCCCTTTTTCGCTACCCCTATGCGAGGTGCGAGATTGCTGGGCCTCAGCAGTAGTTCCGAAGACAGAAATGACAGCGACTGTGACTGTAATAGCCAATCTTTGCATATCAATTTTTCCCACCGCCATTGCGCACGAAAACGATGAAATCTGTAACGGCCGGTGTTCCGCCAGAGCGGACAACAATTTTTGCGATCTGTCCCCGGTGATAGCCACCGTGGACTACGACGTGCGTCAAAATATCCATGACAGAGTTGCAGAACGATTCACCGCGGCTGTTACGGTAGTCGACGGAGGCGCGCAACTCATCGTCCGTGACGCTCTCCAAATAACCAGCCCACGCTTGTTCGCTTTCACCCGCCAGTGCCTCACAATCACCGAGAGTCAGCGAGGGCCAAATGGCAAAGCCAGGCTCATTCGCCAACAGCCGTGAAAGCCAAACGTGCTGAGCCGCCAGAAGGTGGGCAATGAGAGGCGCCGCTTCAGATTGCGCTGCCGGGCAATCCCGTAGCGATGCCAACGTCAGTCGGTTGGCCCAAGCGTTGTATCGGAAGGATCGAACGAAATAGTCTTTCACTGGAGACTCCACCGCGAAACGGATGACGCTAGAAATCGCACGTCAAAATCTTAGCAAGCACGATTAGGATGAAACCCTATGATCTTTCTGGCGCAAGCTTAATTGTCAATCCTAAAGTGCTGAATCTAATCAGCAGTCCTCGACGATAGGCCAGATCCGTTGATGGGGTACTAAAGGGGCGTGATCCTGCGAAGAATTTCCAGCGCCGTTGCATTTTCTTCGGTGGAAACCGGAGATACTAATCTGAGCATGCCGAAGTCGCTTTTGCCGCCAAACGTTGCAATGTAAGAGACGGGACCGTTTTTGAACAGCTGTCGGATAAAAATGCTCCCTGCTATAAGAGGCGAGCTGTTGCTGACGCTCCTGTTGTTTGTTCCATTGCTTGATGGTTTCAGCTGACCAGCCCATCGTACAACCATCGTCCGAGGCTTGAAGACTTCCACCTCCAAATAGTTTAAGACGGAGAGCAGTCCGATCAGCAGTGTCGTCAGCAGCAAGAGCCGCTGGAAACTTTAGGAGAAGAGCGACGAGTAAATACTTGAGCAAACGTGGCATGAGACGCATTGTTTATGGTTAGCTGTGGATCAGCTTTACTCTCTTTTCTTGACCTCTACAGAATCCATAATCTTGCTGCATGCTAGCATCATTAGATGGTGACTACGCCCAAACTCCTGCTTAATTGGAGCGCAACTAAAGCTTTTGCGTTACCCCTGTGCACTTTGGCAGCAGGGTTCATAATTTGGCAGCATCGCCTCCTGGCTATGTTGTATTATCCATTCGGTTGGGAAATCTTAATTCTCCTGGTATCTTGCGCGTTGTTGGCTGCCTTCTTGTCGGTCTGTCTTCGCAGGAAAGCCATCGGATTCTCCCTTGTTGTCGTGTTCTCGCTTCCTCTAGCCCTCTATACGCTGATAGGACCAATCTATTTTCCTAAACTGCTAATCTCGAATTGCGCTTCAGATATAGCCCGGAGTATAAGCGCTACAGAAAACGAGCAAACGTTGATCGAACAGCTGCGTTGGTTATGCTCTCTGCGCGATCGAGCAGATTCAATGTATGCAAAACGGTTCGATAGCGAGCCGGCGGAAGAACAGCTTTCAATGGAGAGTCAAGACGTTGCGTTCAATCGTCGCATCTCTGCTCTGGAAGTTCTGTTGGGAAGAAAGTTCGACCGCACCTCATCAGACCGCGTCATCGGCGCGATCACCCCAGCTGGAAACGGCGAATTCGATATTGGTTTGGTTCCACAATTCACCGAGCCTGATACAACGATAGTTTGGTTCATAAGGAAAAACAGTCCTGCTGAGCGAGGCGGTATTCAACCAGGAGATGAGATCCTGTGTATCGACAGCCGTCCTATCCTTGGGCTATGGTGCGAAGACTTTTTCCCCTTACTGAAGGGACCAAAAGGCTCTTTGGAACATCTCGTTTTGCGCAGAAACAATCACATATTTGAGGTTTCTGCATCGCGGGAATGCTCGACACCTGATTGGTCATATAAAGCGCTTGCTGCAGACCTTGAGCGTGCTCGCACCGCAAAAGACCTTGAAGCCGAATTAGCTGCACTGCTCACTCTTGGTATTTACTCAGAGAGTGCTCGGGGCACCTCATGGAGCCCGGAGCTAGAAAAGGATTTCTTTGACGAAGCTTTCACAAAAGCGAGTTCGTCTTACGCACCTACCGATCCGAATCTGCTTCTCGTCGCTGGCTATTGTGCCAGTCACTATATGTCTCCGGCGGACGACAAAAAGTTGAACCGTTACTCGAACACCCTGCTCGATGCTTCGTTCAATCCGTTCCTTCTAAGAAAGTCAGACGCCGTGCCACTTGCGATGGCTGCCAAAGAATGTTTCCAAAACCGAACCCTATCCATGCAGCTGTGGAAAAGAGCACTAGCGGTCAGCCATTTCGGCAGGGACTGGAAGCAAAGTAATTTGGAACAAATGATCGGCAACCCGTACATCATCGATCATCGCAGGCACGGTATCAGTACAGCTTTCGAAGAACGACACTTTGAGCCCTACGCCTTGTCGCATCTGGTCTGGGCAGAAATGACACTTGGCCGGATAAGTTGCAACGATATACTGCCTCTAGCAGAAGCAGACTGCACACTAACCGAAAGAACTGACTCTGCCGAAAGCTGGGACGTTGAACAGAGCTATTCCAGAAGGATAGATATGTTGATGAAACTCCGTCGGTATCAAGAAGCCGCGAGCCTTCTGGAAAGGCGCGAGCCTGTTCAGATTGCTATTAGAGCCAATCCAGCAAACAAGTATGAGAAGCTGGATTGGCTCATGCAAGATGATGGACTGTATCTCGGCATTTGCTATGAATACAGCAGACACTTTCAAAAGGCTCTTTCTGAATACAAGCGCTCTTTCGATGCACTCAACTACTCGGCTGAGGCCGGGGGCACATTTTGTATGAAACCCGAAACCTGTCGCGGGCTGCTGCCCCGCACTCTTGCGAGCATCGCACGCTGTTCAGCGGCAATGAAAAACTACAAGGAAGCGCAAAGGAATTTCGAGCAAGCAATCCGAATTTTGCCCCGAGGATTTAATAGCGAACAGGCGGTCGACAAGACAGATTTGGCGCTAATTTGTCTGCAGCAAAACGCTCTTACCAGAGCGCAACTTCTATGCCACGAGGCGCTATCGGCGTGGGACGCCATACCGAAAGACCAAATCCAAAGCCAGGATCGGTTGGGACGTTCTATTGCCGAAAAGATCGTTTCTGCTAGTAAAACTACGTCAGGTGACGCCCTGTTTCGCGCGACAGCGCCCGGGACTGAGCCTCCTGAGTGCTACTGCAGTTCTAGAGTGAATTGGTCTCCACATTTCACCGGCTGGCAGTAACGCAGCACACAAACATGTAATGATGGATAGACACTATCGTATGGATCGTGATTACAAGGGTGCTTTCTGCTAACACTTGTCTCGCATCTTCTCCAGCTGTCGCGGCCGGAGCTGCTGAATCAGATCGTGGAGATTCTTCGCCAGCAGTTTTCGTACCTCCTTTTTAACGAGATGATGCAAAATCCGCCTATAATGAAGCCGAGTTAAACCCCGCCATACCAATAGATTTGGCGCCTGTCGTATAGTTATGGTCAGCGAGCAGTCCGGCTCGCAGACACGGGAAAGGGACGTGCAGACCGAATCATTGCCTGAATTGAGCAGCAATGAAGCGACGCGTTATAGTCGCCATATCGTGCTTCCAGAAATCGGACAGCAAGGGCAGCGCCGGTTAAAAGCGAGCAGCGTCGTCGTAATTGGTGCCGGTGGCCTCGGTTCACCGGCGGCTATGTATCTGGCAGCGGCAGGCGTTGGGCGCATAGGCATCGTCGAC
>DATNPN010000008.1:0-142363 GCA_036703195.1 Planktothrix sp.
CGTTTGTCGGTTGCGAAGTTGGCTGCGGCATTGCCGGACCAACGTTTGTCGGTTGCGAAGTTGGCTGCGGCATTGTCGGACCGACGTTTGTCGGCTGCGAGGTTGGCTGCGGCATTGCCGGACCGACGTTCGTCGGTTGCGAAGTTGGCGGCGGCATTGCCGGACCAACGTTTGTCGGCTGAGAAGTTGGCTGCGGCATTGCCGGACCAACGTTTGTCGGCTGAGAAGTTGGCTGCGGCATTGCCGGACCGACGTTTGTCGGTTGCTGTGTTGGTTGCGGCAATGTCGGACCGACGTTTGTCGGTTGCGAAGTTGGTTGGGGCAATGTCGGCCCGACGTTTGTCGGTTGCTGTGTTGGTTGGGGAACGGCCGGACCAACGTTTGTAGGTTGCGTAGTTGGTTGGGGCAATGTCGGACCGACGTTCGTCGGTTGCGAAGTTGGCTGCGGCAATGTCGGACCAACGTTTGTCGGTTGCTGTGTTGGTTGGGGAACGGCCGGACCGACGTTCGTCGGTTGCGAAGTTGGCTGCGGCATTGCCGGACCGACGTTTATCGGTTGCGCAGTTGGTTGGGGAACGGCCGGACCAACGTTTGTAGGTTGCGATGTTGGCTGCGGCATTGTCGGAGCAGCATTCGTCGGTTGCGATGTCGGTTGTGAAACCGATTGCGAGCCGCTCGTTGGTTGAGGAGTCGAATTTTGCGTTGGCACCGATGATGGTGCCTGGTTTGTACTTGGCGATTGCGAGACTGTAGTTCCTATTACTGGAGCTGACGATATCGGCGTCGGGACCGGAGCGGAGGGCGAATTCTGTGCTGGAACTTGGGAAACAGTTGTTCCAGGTGCGGGATTCAACGGAGCCGACGGCGTCGGCGCTGGCTGTGCTGTTGAAGTCGCAACAGGCTGCGTTGGAGCGGCAGGAGCGGACTGACTTGGCGAAGAGGATGTCGGAGCAGGAGCTGCTGTAGGGGTCGCTTGCAGCGACCCGGATTGCGAAGAAGTCGTCGGTGACGACTGAGTCGGAACCGGGGCAGATTGTGTCGGAGCCGCAGGCGCAGCCTGAGTTGGCGAAGACTGTGTTGGAGCTGGAGCCGATTGTGCCGGAGCAGCGGGCGTAGCCTGAGTCGGAATCGGAGCCGACTGCGTTGGAGTGGCAGGAGCGGACTGACTTGGCGAAGAGGATGTCGGAGCAGGAGCTGCTGTAGGGGTCGCTTGCAGCGACCCGGATTGCGTAGAAGTCGTCGGCGAAGACTGAGTCGGAACCGGAGCAGATTGTGTCGGAGCCGCAGGCGCAGCCTGAGTTGGCGAAGACTGTGTTGGAGCTGGAGCAGATTGTGTCGGAGCCGCAGGCGCAGCCTGAGTTGGCGAAGACTGTGTTGGAGCTGGAACCGATTGCGTCGGAGCCGCAGGCGCAGCCTGAGTTGGCGAAGATTGCGTTGCAACCGGAGCTACCGTAGGGGTCGCTTGCAGCGACCCGGACGCAACCGGCGCGGATTGAGTTGGCGCATTGGCAACGGCGACTGGATTGTTCTGCGCTGGCGCTTGCTGAACTGGGGCTACTGAGGTCGTACCTGAAGAAGGCACCGCCGACGGTGGAGCGTTCAATACTGGAGCAGTTTGCACCGGCGCCGCGGTCGGATTTGCTGCCGTAACCACTGTTCCTGCTGCCTGCTGGGTGGTGCCTCCAATGACGACGGGGCCGCCCACCGGATTTCCGCTCGCCGGAGCTGCCAACGTCACTCCAGTAGCCGGATTTGTTTGACCGGCGACCACCGTTGCGGTGCCCGTTTGATTGGCCGCTCCTGCAACAGTAGTGGCTGTGGCACCAGGCGTGGTGCCGGCCCCTGCCGCCGGATGCGTCGTTGCTGTTTCGGTCGCGGTTGTTCCCTGCGCTCCCGCAACGACAGTTCCAACAGTGGCTGTGGTGACCGGCTGCGCCACCTCGGTAGGGGCGTGTCCAGCCGCGGTCGCAACGGTTCCTGTTTCTGTGCCTGCAGTCCCTGCCACTGTTATTGCAGTGGCGCCATGAGTAGCGGCAGGCGGAGATTCAGTCGTGACCGCACTATGTCCTGGTGCGGCCGCCACTGGCGAAGATGCTACTGGAGCTTCCAGGCTGGGCGAGCCTGTAACCGCCGCTAGACCAGTCGCGGGTCCATGTGCGGCCGTGCCTGACGCTTGTGTCGCAGGAGCGCCGGCTACACCTGGTGTCCCAGATCCAATAGTGACCGAGTTGCCGCCGGCGGTCGATGTCGCGCCGTGAATTACAGTCCCTTCTCCAGTCAGGTTCGCACCGGAGGCGATGGCATTAGTGCCGCCTACAACGGTTGAACCCGAGATAGTGCCTGCCACCGTGGCGGAGCTTTGCTCGTGCGCGACCTGGCTCTGCAACGAACTGAGCGTCGAAGCATCGGTGTTCGCTTTTGCTTGCAGTGCAGTAGCTGTTGCATCTGCTTGATACGCTTTCGAATTCAGTTGGCTCGCGTTGCTCTCTGCCTGTTCCATCCTTTGTGTCGCGGTGGAATCCTTGCTTTGCAAATCAGCAAGCTTTTGATCCGCTGCTTTCTCATCCGTCTGAACGCCTTTGAGCTGACCGTCCAGCTGAGTCTTTTGGTTGTCGCTCAGCTTGTCACTATTGGAGAGCTGCGCATCGATGTTCTGTTCCTTCTGTTTCAACTGATCGACTTGGTTTTGCGCTCTCTCGACTTGCGTATCCAGATTGTCTGATTGTGTCTTGAGCTGATCCGCTGTCCCTCTGGCGTTCTGAGCCATATTGGAGGCACGATCCGCATCGATTCTGGCGTTGTCGGCTTGCGCTTGCGTAGTTTCGTATTGCGATTTCGTCTGATACAGTTGACCCGACGATTTATCGCCGCTCGCGTACGCATTCTGGCTGAGCTGTGAGTCGAGCTTCGATTGATAGTTGAGCTGCTGTGATTGCTCATGCAGGTCAGTCTGCTGCATCGTCGAGCCTGGACCACCAAATCCCGCGGTGAACGAATCGCTAGTTGTCGGAGTTTCTCTATGGGATTCGACCGTCAGTCCACCTTGCATGCTCGAGGTGACGATGTTCTGCGATTGCTGGATTTTGTCTGCAAGAGAAACCGTCTTCGCATCTGTTGATGCGCCGAAAGCATTCGAAACTGGCGGAGCCGAGTTCTGTCTATCACCGGTGTAGACCGATGCACCAGTGCTGCTTCGGTTGTCGCCGTCATTCGCCTGAGTCGCTCCGGCTCGGGGGAGTTGCGGTGTGAACGTTGTCGGATTGTAGTAACGGTTGGTAGATCCTCGGTTGCTGGTCAACAGGTCGCCCGCCTGGCCGTTTGTCGGGATCGCTGCGGTCGGAGTCTGTTTAGTGCTGGAAGTCAGATTGGTGACGGTGCCGTCCATATTATAGGAAGCACTCTTCTGTGTGTTTGCATCGTTGAACAGCACGTCGCCTTTGCCATCGACCGAGACGGAGATCTTCGACGTGTCGACCACTTGTCCGTTGACGTTGTACGGCTTGCCGTCGGGCCCGGTGAGAGTGACTGCGCCGTTCTGCTGTCTCAGAACAGAACCATCGGTGTTGGTAATCTTGATGTTGCCGTTTTGATGTACCTCGACTTGCACGGAATTGCCGGTAGAATCAGGCTTGTGAATATAAGTTGTCGTGGCGCCGTCAGCACTTAGCAGTGTGCCAGAACCGTCTTTGTTCTGCAGAAGTTGTTTGCCGTCGTTGAAGACAGTGCGCGATGTCCCGTCCTGCGTGTTAGTCCAGACTTGATTGCCCTGTCCGTCCAGGGTCAAGTTGCCGGTAAACGGTTGAGCGCCTGGCTGGTTGCTCTTCCAAACGGTGTTGCCGCTGGCATCGGTAGATTTAGTCCAGGTCGACTTGCCATCGCTCATGGTGCCGGGCTGTCCGTTGGCGCCGTAGTTGCTGAACGAGTTAGTATTGCCCTGCGAATCGGTGACAGAAGTGATGTGTCCGTTTGCGTCTTTCTGGACGATCGAGCCATAAGCATTGCTGCCGGAAAGGTGGAGCTCAGTTGATGTTCCGTCGGCATGCACAGTTTTAGAGACTGTCAGATCGCGAGACTGCCAGGATTGATTGCCGCTGGCGTCTAGACTAATTGCTCCTTTAAACTGTTGTCCCGAGCTGGTATTCCAAACCTCGTTGCCATTGGCATCCGTCGCTTTTGTCCAGGTGGTATTGCCGGTGGTGAAAGATGCGAGGTCGCCGGTCTTCGCATCGTAGTTGTATTTAGTGGTGTTGCCGTTCAGGTCGACACTTTGGCTGATCTTGCCGTCAGAAGTCGTGGTAACGAGGCTTCCATCAGTGTGAAACTTCGTCACAGCGCCCGTGGAATCGGTCATTTGCGCCAGACCGTCCTTGCCGATGGTGGCACTCGTATACTTCGACATATCTACGGGACTAAAGTTGGTTGCATCTTTGCTGACAGCGATTCCGGTCAGTTTGCCTGTGCTGTCGTACGTATACTGGTAGCTCTGACCGGCTGCATCTTTGGCGGAGAGAATCTGATTGCTGCCGTTCATGATGTACGAGGTGCCCTTGTCCGTCTTCACCTGCGTATTGTCGGTGCCGAGAATGGGTGTGGTTCTGTCGCCGTTGGCGCTGGTGTACGAGTAGACGCCGTCTTTGACCTGGACGCTCCCCTGCCAGGTTTTGGCTGTTCCGTCTGCATTCTTGATCGCTTGTCCGGTCGTCGGATCGAGGTTGCTCCAGTTGGTGCCGTCGGTCGTGGTCCACAGCCCGTAACTGTTGTAGACGCTTGAAATACCGCCCGGAATGCTCTTGTCATAAGTAAATTGATAGACGTTGCCGGAGGTGTCGACAAGCTGAGTTGTGTTGCCGTTCTTGTCCAGTGTCTGCAAGGTGCCGTCCGGCTTGCGCAGCTGAGTGCCTCCGTCCATCGAGGTCGATGTGAACTGTCCCGTCTGATCGGTGAAGCGAAGAGTGCCGTCACTTTCGATGGCCAGATCTTTGCTGGTCAATCCGGCACCGTTGGTAAACCTGACACCGCCGTCGGTGCTCTTCCAATCGCCGTTGTTCGATGTGTTCGCTTCGATCAACTTGCCGCTGGCGGAGTATGTGTACTGCGCCGTTCTGCCTGCTGCATCCGTAGTTGCTGCCACTTGTCCGGCGGCGTTCACGTTCATGTAGCTGCCGTCGCTGTTGTGCGAGATGGTGGCAATCGTCGATTGCTTGCCTGATGCATCTGAGCCGACCTGGCTGTAGGTTAGATTTCCAGTCGAATCCAGAGCCAGATTGTTGTACTGATTGCCTTTGCCGTCGGTGAACGGTTGGCTGGCATCAGTACGAGACAGCTTGGTTCCGTCCGGCATCGACACTGAGGTGATGTTGTTGTTCGCGTCATAACCGTAGGAATAGGTGGCGCCTCGTCCGTCCGTGACGCTGGTAATGTGGTTTTGCGCATTGATTTGCAGCGTCGAACCGTCGCTCTGCGCCAATGTCTTCGTTCCGTCCAGATTGTATGTTTCTTTATCTCCGGTTGAATCGGTAAAGCTGAGCACGCCCGATTTCTGATCGAGCGCCATCTGTCCTGTCTTAGTAACATCGCCGGAGGACCATGTCTTGCCGCCATCGCTGCTGTTAAGCGTGGTACCATCGATGGTGACGGAGTTGAGCTGCCCTGTTTTCGAATCATAACCGAATTTCTGTACATCGCCTGCAGAGTCGGTGGTACTGGTGATATTGCCGTTAGCGTCTCGAACGATCTGATCGCTGCCCGTGGCACCGACTTTCGCCATAGTGATGCTGCCGTCGGCATGCACTGTCGCAGTCGTATCCGAGCCTTTATCGGAATAGGAGTAGTTGCCCTGCCCGTCGACTTTCACCGTGCCTTGCCACGTCTGCGGCGGGGTGCCGGTGCTCGTCCAATTCTGTCCATCCGTCGTCGTCCAATTGCCCTGCGCATTGGTCATGCCGGTCATGTGACCTTGCCCATCGTAGGTAAAAGCGTAGGTCTGATTGTCAGCCGTTTTGATGTTCGTCACTTCAGGCTGCCCGCCGAACATCTGCGATGTCACCGACGAACCGTCTTTATTCTGCGTGACGATGCTGCCGTCTGTTTGTCTGACTGTTTGCGAGCCGTCGGCGCGTACAGTCTGCACTTCAGCGTACGACTGACCGGGCTGTTGTGTGTTCGTGAATGTATAGCCGCCATCGGCGTTGACTGCGAGCGTTCCCTGCATCGGCGCTTGATTGGCATCGCCCAAGCTCTTCCAACTGCCGTCGGATTGCTTCTGCCACCAGCCGTACTGGTTTTCCATCGATGCAACGGCACCCGTCTTCGCATCGTATTCGTACTGCAGCGTAGTCTTGCCGTCGGCGCTGACCATCTCAGTCGGGCGGCCCTGCGCGTCGGTCGTCATCGTGGCGCCGCCGGGCTCCTTCACGGTGCGCGTGCTGTCCGCATTGACAGTGACACTATTGCCGGTGGCGTCAGTAAAAGAGAAGCTGCCCTTCGCGGCGGAGCTGCTGTTGTCGCTGCTCAATGCGAGCTGCTTGCCGCTCGCGTCGACCGCCTGCGTCGCGACTCCTGTCTTATCGAACGTCACGTTCAGTCCATCTGCGTACTGCGATGTGTGTGTCCCGTCCGGGCTCCAGGTATTGGTGACGCCGCTCGAGTTGTCTTTGAACGAGAATACACCCGAGCCAGGCGGCGTATCGACCGCGATCGTGCCGTTGAACACCTGCCCCTGAGCGTTGACCCAGCCATCGCCTTGCTTGTTCCAGGTGCCGTTGCTGTTCGTCACGCCGGAGAGTTGCGATTTGCCATCGCTGCCTGCCGCGTAAGTAAAACTGTTGACTCGCCCTTCCGCATCAGTAACCTGAGTCAGCTGCCCTTGCTTGTTGCGGACCATGACTTCGCCGTCACTGTACTTGGTCGTTGTGGAACCATCTGCACCAGTAGTAGTGTCAGTCACTTTGGCCGGCGCCGCAGTCGCGTCGGCGGCGAGCTTAGCGTTGGCGGTGCTGCCTGCGGCATCGGTGGCAGTGGCAGACGATTGCTCTCGCGGAGGCAGCCACAACGAAGGAACATATCCCGTCGTAGCGGCTTTTGTATCTACAACCGCAGCGGGAGCTGTGGCATCAAGCTTCGAACTCAGCGCGGACTCGCCTGCGGTGGCTGAAGAAGCGAGGACCGCATTGCCGGCGACCGGAACAGTGGCTACTTCCGCTCCCAACGGTGGAATGTTGCTTGTCGGCGAGACTGGCGGTGATTCGAGATTGGCGAGCAGTGGGGAGGCGATAGTGCTCTGAGGAGAAACCGCGGAGATGGGCTCCAGGTTTGCATATGCCGTTGGCGCAGACGAGATGATCGAGCTGCCGACGGCGGATGGTAATACAACTTCTGGCGTGGCGGCAGCCTGAATCATAGGAGAAGCGACCGTTATCTCGCCTGCAGCGGGTGCTACTGGCGCAACCGGCATTGTGATTTCACCAAAATTGCTTGGCGCAGGACCAGTAACAACCGGATTGGCGATTGTTATCTCGCCGGTATTGACTGTAGGGGCAATCACTTGATTTGCAACCGTGATTTCGCCGGATTTTGGCGGAGCCGCCCTGCGGATTATGCTTTCCGATCTCGCTTGCTGTGCAGCGAGGATGCTGCCGCCATCGATGGTTTCGTCCTGGGAAGTAGTCGTCTGTGTCGGCTGAGGATTGGATGAAGTGAGCGAGCTCAGCGAGCTGCCGGCGCTTTCGCCAGTCTTGATCTTGATGCCCTGGGCTAACTGCTGCGTGTCTTTACTCTTGGCTGTGTTGTTCTGCTGCTCGCGAACCTGGGACTGGACGACCGACTCGGATTGTTTGCCTGGGGTGACTTGAGTCGCATCGTCGGGCGTCTGTTGTTTGCTCTCTGTCGACGCATTTTCACCTGGCGTTTGCGCGTCTATCTGGGCGTCGTGCGATTGCGCGGCGGAGTCCGGACGCACAAGCGGCATGCGCAAATTGAGATCTTGAACTTTGCCCGCGGGTTTGTCCGTTCTGGCGGAGGTTTTGTCCGTTCCATTCTGTCCGCGTTGCGCCTCTCGATTTGCCCGCAGCGTTTGCAGCCGCGCTGCGACGTTGGTGAGCTGCTCGACGCGTTGTCCCTGCGCGGCGGCTCGGGCAGTCGCCACCAGATTGCCGTTGCCCACAACCGTTCTCTGCGAATCTGCCCCAGGCGCGGTGCGGCGCGGACCATCCGTGGTGGGGTTGATGCCACTTCGGTTGGGACCGGCATCGTAGGTCTGGCTGACGGCTTGGCTCTTATCGAATAACTCGAATTGAGGAACAAACGCTTGCGTAGATTGGGCCACTCTTCGGTCTTGCTGTGACCAGATCTGCCGGGCGAAGTTCATGTCTGACTGACGCCGTCCGGCATTGCTCTGACCGTCATGATTGCCGCCGTCATGATCGCTTGAACGAGTGAGATTGATGAGATTGGCGCCGTCGGTCTTGCGGCTTTGCTCTGGCTGCGTGTTTGGCTTGTCACCCTGCTTCGGTTGCTGGGTCTTATCGTTTGGATTCGGTGTGTTCGAGTTGTCCATGGACGTGAATATCAACCCAATGTGGGCATCGACCTGGTTTTGCGCTCGCCTTTAGATGCTTGGTCGGCTTCCGTCCCCTGAGAGGACAGTCTGGCGCTCTGGTTTTCGCAAGATGGTAAGTTAAACGAACAACGGAAGGAAGCCTCGCGACTTTCCCTAAAACGCGCGTCAATCCAGGGAAGTGTCAGGACACGCGTGGATGTCAATAGTACTCCTCAGCCTGAACCAATACTGTTATCTATCCAACATTTGACGGTTCTCAGACAGTAATTAGATTAATTCCAGCCTGTCCCGAATCCCTGTCCCGCCGCACGGACAGCCAGTCGCCTGGCGAGTCGATGGCGAAAGAGTAAGTTTGCGCGGGCGCCTGGCTGAGCGGGTCGGTATCGAGTGGCTCGAATCCCGCTGAGAACTAGCTGAGCGAACGGCACGTCGCGCTCAATGCCCGGGTCACCGGCCGAATGAACGGATATCGCCTGGCTCAATGCGCGCGGCGCCCGGCTGAGCGAACCGTTATCGATTGGGTCAGCACGGATTCGGTGTTTGGTTTGAGTCTGCTTTTACTGCCTGCTTACGGGCCCGGTTCGTCATCATCAACTGGGACATCGCCTGGTTTGACAAAACCTGCTGCTTGCATGACTATCATGCCGGCATCAGTGTCGTTGGTTGATGGATCAGAAGTCGAGGAGTGCTCCGGCGGATGGCAGGCACTGCATATGGTGGCACTGTTTTCCATGGATGCCCCACAAGCCGGGCATTTCGCTTCGCGAGGTCCATGCAGCTTCTTGTACGTCTCCACTTCCGATGGCGATGGCAATTGCAAAACCGTGCCACGAGAGAGTTTAGCCGTGGGTGCTCCAGTCTCGTCCGTGTCTCGAGACAGATTGTTGATCTGTGCTACGAGCGTCCACATCGACTCGTCTTCCAGGGCAGGATGTTTTAGTGCGATTGATTTTAAAGTATCGCCCAGACGAGCGACGTAGCGAATACGCTCACTGACGGGTTCTTTCTTGCCGTCGATTGGACCGAGCACACGCTCGATATTCTCCCGGCGCGTTCGTGCTGCGTCTATTGCCTCTGTCATCAGTGCATTTTCTGCTTCGTTGTTTGTGGCACCGCTGGCGGTGTCGCCCTGAGCCCCGTCCCAATTGGTACCAAATTTGGTGGCGAGCTCCTGCTCTGGCGTCATGGCGTTTTCGGCTGCCACAGCCTGTTGCAGCGGGGTCAGCGGTTGTTGCGGCGGTGGGTTCATCGCAGCGCCGGCCAATTTGGCTCTAAACTCTGATGATTCGAGCACCGAAGGCAGCCAGATAATTTGTCCCGCTTTGAGAACAAAGGAGTCGCGACCTCGTTGACGCACGATCGGTATAACTGTTTTGTTTATTTCGTAAATGAGGGGTGCCAGCCGCACGTCTCTGAGCTGTTTTAGCGCGATCGATTGCAGCGTGTCGCGTTCGCGCACGGTGTATTGTGTGCGCTTTCCCTCTTCGTCTTTCTTCTTGTCTTTCTCGGCAAGTTTGTCTTTTTCTTTGAGAGCTTTTTCTTTTTCCTCTTTCAACTTCTGAATGGCCAATAGTGCCGCCAATGCAGCTTTGCGCCTGTCCGGAGAGGTGATATCGTCCTCGTCGTCCTTCTCCTTTTTCTTCTTTTTGTCCTGCTCTTCTTTTTCTCTATCAAGCAGCTCTTTGTCTTTTTCCTTGTCTTTGTCTTCGCCCGGCTTGCCTTGTTGCTGTTGATCTTCCTTGCCTTTCACTCCTGCGAGCGCAGCAGCAGCGTCCGTAACACGTCCGGCCTTCGCGTCGCCCACTCCCGTTGCGCCTGTTTCGATCTTCGCTCCGGTAGTGGTTTCTGGTTTGCCATCCTGCTTGATGGCGAGCAGCATTTTAATCAGATCTGCCTGCGCCGGCGTGAGCTGAGCAGTGAATGCTTCACTCGTGGTGGCATGCTGTTCTTGCTGCCCCAAAGTTCTTGCAGTGAGGGCGTTGATGCCGATGACGTTCTGCCCGCTTTCTACACCAATCTGATGATTGGCACCATCAAGTGCTTTGATCAACTCAGACAAGAAGCTCGAACCGGTAAGAGCGGATTGCTGCCCACTCAACAACGCTCCCAGTCGATCTGTCCCTTTGGTCTGACCTGCTGCAAGTGGGTTCTCGCGGTTTGCGGTCAAGATTAATCCCAGCTGTTGCATCATTCCGTCGCGCGTAATGACACCGCCTTTAGTGGCATCTGCGCCTTGCTGGAAAAGAGTTTGTAGCTTATCTGCTTTCGTTGGGTCGAGCCCTGGGAGTAAATCTTTGATACTTTGCGTCTGCGGATTGAACTCTTTGATGTTCGAACCCTGCAGCTGTTTCATAGCGTCGTTGACAAACTGCAGGTTTGTCGGATTTTTCAGATCCAAGCCTGGAATGCCGTTGCGCTGTGCCTGCACCAGGGCCGAACTGTCGGTGGTGCCTGCTGCCAAAGTTGCCGCATCTCCCGCCTGAGACACCGCTCCTTTGACTGCGCTTTCGGCGCGAGCCGCAGCTTCCGTCTGCTGCAGCGCGCCATCGATCGCAGCCTGCCGTACTTTTCCTGATGTGTCGGCAAGCCGAGCGGTCTGATCGGCGGTCACTTGACCTTTGGTCGTCAGTTCGGTTGCCTTACTTGCCAATTCCGCTGCCATTTGCGCGGCAGGTTTTTGCTCTGCTGCAACAGCGTCTTTGCCCGCGATGCCAGCCTGTTTGTCGACATTGTTTTGCAGAATCCCCTGCACGCGCGCATCTGTGCTGGCGGAAGTCAACGGAACAACGCGAACATCCGTACCTGGGACTTGCTGCCCTCCGCTCGCGCCGGCACCGCTTTTGTCGCCGACAGGGGCACCGCCCATAGAGCCGACGACTCGATCGGCTCCTGCTCCGGCGCCGCTGCCTGCGGTTTTGTCGGAGCCGGGTGTCGCACCCTTTCCGCCATCGCCGAAGACTTGCTGTCCCGGTGGTGGCTGTACCTTATCTATAGGAATGCCGGAAGGCGGGTTGATGGCCTTGTCTAGACCGCGGTCGTTGCTCTGTTGATTTTGAATGGCTCTGGCGGCAGCATCGGCTGCGGCTCTTGATGATTGATCTCCCGCTAACGGCGGACCTTGCGGTTTGGAATCGCTAGTGAGCGGCGGTCCTTGCTGTTTGAGATCGGCGGCTTGTCTAAACTGGCTCTGATCTGCGTTCTGCCTGATTTGATTTTGGTCGAATGGATTCGGTGGCTTTTGCGCAATCGGTTGATCAGCGGGTAGATTCTGATTTTGTAGTTGCGATCGCGAACCGCCAATCTGGTCGGCAGAAGGACTTCCCCCCTGCTGCCCAGGTGGATTTTTGGGTCCGGTTTGATCGATGTTTTGCGCTCCTGGACGTTGCTGCGGTGAGTCGGCCTTCTGCTGCACTTGAGTGTCCGGACGCAAATTTTGCTGCATGTCCGGACGATTCTGCTGCTGATCAGGACGAAACTGCTGTTGCCCTTGTCGCTCCTGCTGCTGTTGTGGTTGAAAGTCGCGTTGCTGTTGTGGAGCTTGCTGCTGATCGCGTTGTTGTTGCTGTTGTTGCTGCAAGTCGCGCTGCTGCTGTGGGGCTTGCTGCTGATCGCGTTGTTGCTGCTGTTGCTGCAAGTCGCGTTGCTGTTGTGGAGGTTGCTGCTGATCGCGCTGTTGCTGTTGTTGTTCTTGGCGCGGACCTTGTTCTTGTTCTGCCTGTCCAGGCTGTTTCTGTCCCTGACTGCCGCTCGACTGATTGGCACGATCGCTGCCAACTCTATCTCCGCCTTCTTGTGCGTTTGCTCTGTTTCCTCCTGATCCTCCTTCTCCACCGTCACCTCCCGATGAGGCATTTGTGCGCACGTCTTGACGCAGTTGAGTGATGGTATTGATTGCAGTCGTGCGGTCGTCTTTCTGAGCCGCGGCTTGCACCTCATTGCGAAATTGCGCTTGCTGATCTGCGCTCATGGAGTTGTACTGTCCAGCAAGATTCAATCGTTCTTCGGAAGAGGCGTTCTTGTAGGAGTTGTAGAAATCGCCTCCATTCACGGGCGCGGCCGAACCACTTCCGGTTGGTGCCGGAGCGCGGTCCTGCTGTTGGGGCTGAGGCCGAGCCTCCGCCGGCTTGTCCTGGTTTTGCTGTTGTTGCGCGCGCGGTGCGTCCACAGGCTTGTCTACTGCCTGATTTTGCTGCTGCTGTTGCTGTTGTTGCTGCTGTGGTTGGCGCGGTGCCTCTGAGGACTGGTCTCCCGTCTCATTTTTTTGAGGCTGTTCGCTCTGCTCTTTAGGTTTAAACGTCGGTTGGGCGTTGGTGTCGAGGTTGAAAGCGTTGGTCAACAATGAGAGCTTTCCCTCTTGCGGAGGTGCAGTCGCTTCACCGTTGGCGCCGACTTTTTGCACGTTGTAAGTGCCGGTTTGATCGTTCGGTTGAACGTTGTATTTTTCGCCATCTGACGTGATGAGCTGATTGCCTGCCATGCCGCCCGTGAGTACCTTGTCTCCCGTGTCGACCGAAACGAGACGAGTGCGGTAAGAGCCTTCGCCGCTTTCGGCTTCGATCGAGGCTTTGTGAGCGGTCGCTGCTGAGGCTCCCGATGCCGGCAGGTTGTCCAGATTCGTAGCAACGCGCAGTGCTTCATGGTCGGTTTCGTGCGCCTCGACGTTGCCGCCTTGGTCAAACTGCTCGATCTTGTTTTTGACCTGCTGCTGACCAGCCCCGGACGGATCTTGTTCGGACTGCTGCGCTAGAGGGTTTTTCTCTACGACTGGAGCAGTGTTGTCGTTCTGGTTCACCATATCTGGTTTCTCCGCCCTTCAAAAAGCTGGTTCTTATTGCAATTTGCCCTGGAATGCTCGTCTTCAGTCAAAGACGGGGCTTTTGATAATATTCGCCGAGTTGATCGTCAGCTCTCTAGTAAAAATCAAACTCTCTTGTAGAGACAGCAAAAGCAGAAGAATCATAAGTCTCGGTCTCGGGGTTGTCAATAAGAGCCCGCGCGGGTGGCGGGGGCGGATTTTGCGTTTTAATCTTCGATCGTGTCCAAAAGTTGGCGACCCGGTGTACACACCTGTACGTTGCGAATCTGGGCGTCGGAATCCGTTAGTTGCTGCCACCTAATAACTCGACACGCCCTTCAGGCAACTGAGTTGACCCATTCCCCCGGAATCCGGCAGTTATGACACGCGAGCTCTCAGCACCGACACCCAAAAATATTGCTGCGCCTTTCCAAAAACCAAAACCGAATGCGTCCATCGAGGACAAGAGCGGTTTCGTTTCTCTCAAACCGAACGCGTCCATCGAGGACAAGAGCGGTTTCGTTTCTATCAAACCGAACGCGTCCATCGAGGACAAGAGCGGTTTCGTTTCTATCAAACCGAACGCGTCCATCGAGGACAAGAGCGGTTTCGTTTCTATCAAGCCGAACGCGTCCATCGAGGACAAGAGCGGTTTCGTTTCTATCAAACCGAACGCGTCCATCGAGGACAAGAGCGGTTTCGTTTCTCCCAAACCAAATGCATCCCTCAAGGATGACTGCGGTTTTGTTACTACCAAACCGGCTGTTGCAGAGAACACCGGTTTGGTTTTCTCAAAATTTTCGGTTGTGCTTTCGGCTGGTTGCGCTCTCGCACCTAAGGGACAGATCCAACGAAGTCACGGCACAAGCGGAAATCTAGGGAACTCGAATTTCCCATATCCTTTGCTGATTCGCAAAAAAATGAAGACAGCCAATTTCATTCATGGTGTTACAGCGAACACCGAAAAATATACGAAACCTCAGACATTGGTTCTCAATGACTCGGTCAAATCTTGCTGCCAGACTGCGCGCGTTCAGTATGCGGTTGCACCGATGTCGTTTACGACTTCCCACGTTAAAAGGGGTTTCACCGCTGCTGTTACGAGGCTCGGCGACGCAAGCAGTTTTTTGTCAACATGCCGATCGCCTGGAGGTTGCATTGCTTTTGCAGTCGCTCCTGTCGCACTGGTTAACCTCATCGCCCCTGGTAAATCGAGCTTCTTGTCACCTAAATCGGCGGACATAACGGACTCATCTTCATCACATGAACTGACGCTGGTCACTGAAATCCGTGATCTGCCTGGCTTCCTCGCAAGCGGAATTGGCGGGCTGAAAAAGTTTATGGAAAAGGTCGGTGAGCAACACGAAAGCCCCGGCAGAGAGAGAAAAAATCCGGCAAGGAAAAACACGAAAGTTCTTTCTCAGCGAATGCTCTACTTGGTCAGAGAGAATGAAACTCTCGAGATGATCGCGAGATCTGAGCTTGGCGATAGCCGATACCTCGACCTGATCGTTACCATTAATCGTGCTGAAGTACATAAGCTAAAACAAGGCGACGTGCTCGTTCCGGTCGTGTACACGGGACAGCAGATCTGGTTGCCATCTCAAAGCGAGCTGTCCATATACAAGAAAAACTTTTTCCGCTCAAAAAATGGCAATGCGGGGAAGGGTTTGTACTTCAACGCCATGTCACTAAATTCCGGTAGTAGCACTACCAACTTGCCACAGGTCGAACGACCGCGCTCGAACTCGCAAAAACATAGGGTGGAGGCGCCCACTCATGTTCTCTGGGCGGATCGTTTCATTGATCGAGATCAACTTGCCGGCAAAGATGGTGCAACATCGCTTCATTATTTCGATGCTACTCCGAGCATTGTCGGGTCGCCTGGGCGACTTGCGGATATTCTCAACGATGTGAGATTCTCCGGTAATCGGCACAGTATTCGCATCGACCGTCTGAATGAAAGTCAGATATCCGAGCGCAGATGTTATCAAGTCAGGCTGGGAGAAACGCTGGAGTCTGTCGCGCTGCGCGATCCGCTCATAGGTGATGTACAGCTCTGGACATTGATCGCCAAGATTAACGGAATGAGCACAGAACTAGATGCAGATGGACGGACGGTGGCAAAACTGGTGCAAGGGCAGTATCTCGTGTTGCCAACCACCGCTGAAATGGCCGAATTCAAACTGTTGGATAAGCTCAATCGAGCAGCGGGTGAACGCACTAAAGTGATTGACGGCAAGCCGCCAAGCCCATTCGGCGAATTATTCAGCACGCTACAGAATTTGCAAAGGAGCATGAAATCTAGCTCCAAAGTCGAAAGTCTCTCTGACTTTTGCAAACTGATCGTCTTTCGAAGTGATACTGCAGAGGGTGTCGTGCACAATATCAAATTGCAAGCCTGGATAACGGGTTGCTGGCAGATGATTGCTTCTTACGACTGCACTCCACAAGCGTCGACGAGAACCATCTCCCGAAGTGACGGAAAGAGCGAGTTGTTGAGGATTGATCTTCCGCCGGAAATCGCGGAGCAGATGGCGACAGAAGATTTCCGCCGCAACTGGCATTTTTACTACAATCACTACTTCATTCAACAACAAGCAAATTTAGTGAGTACCGATATGAATATGCAGCCCAACGTGTAGATGTAGAGCGCTGCGAGCGCCTTGCAGCTGGTATCGCTTTTGGTGGCGTAAAGAAAGCGACAAGCGCCTTGACCAAAGTAAGAAACTCGAGGAGCGTAGCGCTCCAACGGAGGTTTTGAAGCGCGCGCTTCCACAAGCGCGCACGGTAATCGTATGTGAGGCGGTTAGGTCCGCACCATCGGTGCTTGTTGTCGCGTGTTGCGGTCGGGCGGGAATAGCGCGAGACCGCCGTGCAGGGTGCCCGTAGAGTCTGAACCCGCTGTGGCCGCGCCGAAGAAATTCTGCAATTCGGTCGGGGTTACTTCGATAACGCCCCGTTTACTGAGTGGATCACTGACGATGTAATTGCCCGTATTCTTATCGATACCGTTGACACACACTAAGTGCGAACCGCTCCACGGTTGTCCATTCACCCGCAGGTAGTCGTTGCCCAACCGCGGACCCCACGCGCGCGACGGATCGCCGCCGGAGATAACCACGCCACCATGGTCGAGCGCAGCGTTGATGCCCTGCAGTCCGGTCACGTTGGTAGCATAGACGCCGTATCTAGCTGCCGCTGCCGCCATTTCACCAGTATCCGTATCCTGCTGGTGATTGTCGTTGTTCGTCATGAGCTGGCGTTCTGTGGAAATCAATTGTTCAGCGCCGGCTGGATTTTCTCCGGGCTGTACCACCCCCAGTTGCTTGAGAGCCATCGCTAGACTGGTGGGCCCGCAATCCTTATTGGCATAATCCGCATTCGTATTCCACTGTGAATGCTCTTGCGTGATGAAGTTCTGCTCGGCTTCCTGCAAAATGTCTTGCGACGCGCCGGTGTTGATCGGCCGGCGCAGGACAGCCGGTCTCAATTGAGGCTTATTCTGTCCCGTTTCGGAGACTGGTTGAGCAGTCGCAGTTGCGTCAGTAGGATTCGCCGCGTCGATTGGGTCAACCGCGCTCTGAGCGGTTTGATCCTGTGGCTGTGGGTCCGAGGTTTGTTGTGTAGTACTGTCGCTGCTAGATCCGCCACCTGCCTGCGATTGCACCTGCTGGTCGTACTGCTGGGTGAGCTGGCTGATTCCTCGAGCCACGCCGGGCATGTTTTGAAAGAGGTAAGCGGCTAATCCAAGCGGTGGGCCGGCAGCCAACTGCTCTTCCAGAGCGGCTTGTTTGATTTGGTCTGCTGTATAGCCGCCCATCCAGGCTTTGTAAGTCGGGTCATCTCCAGGCGTGGTCCCAAACTGACCTAATGTCTGCATAAGCTGCTGGGAGCCGCCGTTTGGATTGTGAAACATGTTCATACCGGCCTGATACTCGCGATCGACCTGCTCGTCGACAGAGCCAGGCTTGGCGGCGGTTGGCTGAGTAGTCGTCGGGCTGGCGTCGGTCGGGCGAGTCGTGGTAGTCGCAGCAGCCGGAGTCTGGACTGCCTCTGTCCCTGGTCCGCCGCCGATCGCGGTCAAATACTGTTCGTGCAAGGGATTGGCGCCGCTGGCGATTGCCGCTGGCGTAACCTGTTCCAAGTTGAATTCGTGATGCTGGACCAACTATAAGTACCTGGCCACACGGTGATGCTATTTTGTATCACGGTTTTTGCGGTTTTCACCAGGCTGCCAAGTGTGAATTAATCTGGCGCCTACGTAATTCCCGCATGTTTTCCCAGGAGCGATTCGGCGCCGGCGAATGCCCCAACTATTGATGAAGGTGCTCGTTGAAGAGCAGCATTTTCAAGGTCCGGATAATCTCCTCGAGCATGATGCGGCGCATGCAGTCGCCGGGAGCGTGTGGTTGAGCGAATCGACAATGTTTTTGGTCGTGGCACCGGCAGTTGGAGCTTTCATCGAGGACCAGGTCCATGCAGCCGAAAGGACCGCTGCGTTGCGGAAATGTCGGTCCATAGAGTCCTATCACCTTAGTGCCGACCGCCACGGCGATATGCGCCGGTCCTGTATCGCTCGACACTACGACCTGGCACTGTTTAAGGACGGCAGCCGTCTCCGCCAGCGAGAGTCTCCCAGCCACATTCAGTGCGCGCCCGCCGGCAGAGGCGTTCAGTTCGGCGCAAAGTTCATGTTCATCGCTGCCCCCGATCAAAACCGGCAGGTGCGATTTCCAACTCAATATGTGTTCGATAAGGTATAGCCATCCATCGTGCAACCACGCGCGGTGCGGTCGCAACTTGCCGACGCCGGGTACCAGCCCGATAAAAGGCACCGAACGGTGCTCGTGGTGCTCGAAAAACGGATCGAGCACGGAGTCGGTCAACGTCTCTGGAAAGATTGTCGGAAATAGTGGGTCGGGCAACTCATCGCAAACCGGTCGCACCGTGTCGAGAAAATTAGTGACCGCATGTTTAATCGGACGAATATGCGGAGATTCTTTTTCGTAGCGCAACACTTTTGAACGCGTCAACCAGGTCATGGCATGGCTTTTTGTCGAGTTGGCAAGATCGACAAAAAGGTCCGAGCGCAGATTCTCGTATGTTTTTGCCAACTGGAAAAAGTTGTCTTCCCGCTTGTAATCAACTACTTCATCAATGAATGGGCATAGTCCCAGGAGGATCGGACGCAATCCGGGGTGCGTCCAATAGGTCAATTTAGCTCCTGGAAAGTTGAGCTTCAGGGTCGAAGCGACCGGCGTAGCCAGCATTACGTCGCCTATGGCGCCGGGATGGAAGACGACGATATTTCCGAACGATCGCATTATTGGCTAGGCTTCACTGGACTTTCTTGGCAGTTCAATTATCATAGAGGACGTATGTATGAAGAGTCTTATTACGTTCTTGGTTGGCAGCAGCCCTCGGGCAAAGTAGCAGTTCTGTGCCGCTCGAAAGGCTCGAACGCCGGTCCCGCATATTGTTGGACAAAGCGCGAAGCTATTCAACTGCGCACCAGATTAGCAAACGACAGACGCGGCGAAGAAAATCCGACGGCGCGCCGAATCATACGGCAGCTTCTGGTTTACAAGTATCTAGTCAACAAGCCACTTTCCTGGCGTCAGGGCGATCTTTGGGTATATCTCGAGCCTAATTACCTCGAGCCCTGCGAAGCTCGCTTTGCATAAGAAATAAATCTTATTGCCTCGGTCTTTCGGAAATGCGACGGCGTTGCCCGTGCGAAGCCTTCCGATTATGAGCGTATGCTTTTTACGACATATTTTTTCGACGAAAATATTCACCAGGTGAATAAACTCATAAACGCTGAAAGTGATGTCTGCCAGTCCCGCAGCATCAACCATGTCCAGTTGCTGCACTCACTCAGGTCTGCACTGGCAATCCTTTTAAACGGGCCTTAACCGAAACCTGGTATTTCTGAGGCTATACTGCGCCGGGGCAGTAAGAGTAGACCCAAAAGGCATCTCGAGCCGAATGACATTAGATACGATTATCGCCGTACTAGCGGTTTGCCTGGCACTCGGCTTCGACTTCGTCAACGGCTTTCAAGATACGGCCAACGCGGTCGCGACGGTCATATATACAAAAGCACTACGCCCGCGTGTGGCGATGGTGATGAGCGGTCTCCTCAATTTCATGGGCGCCCTGTTAGTAGGCACTGCCGTCGCTCAGGTGATCACCAAAATTATTCCCGTCGAGTTTGCCACGTTGCCTCTGGTGGTGTCCGTTCTTTTAGCAGCGGTCATGTGGAACCTCTTCACCTGGTATTTCGGCTTGCCGATTAGCTCTTCGCACTGTCTGATCGGCAGTCTGTTCGGCGCCGGCATCACCGCCGCTGGTGTCGATGGTGTTGCCTGGAATGAGTTGTCCAAGGTTTTATGGGGCTTGCTTATCGCTCCACTAGCCGGGTTTGGTGCCGGCTGCGGCATGACCTGGTTGGCTCTCAAACTGTCGGGAGAGAAAGAACGTCCTGTCGACAGCGCCGACAAAAAACATCCGGCATTGTTGCGCTGGTTGCACATCGTCTCGAGCGCCTCTGTCAGCTTCAGCCACGGCAGCAACGACGGGCAGAAAACCATGGGCGTGATTACACTCATTCTCGCCACTCACTTCGCTCAATACGGATATACGATCGATAAGGTTCCTTTCTGGGTCATGTGTTCGGCGGCAACCGCTATCGGACTAGGAACCGTCATTGGCGGATGGCGCGTCATTCGCACCGTCGGCACCAAGATCAGCAGGGAAAAAATGAGCCACTCTCAAGGCTTTGCCGCATCGATGAGCACGGCGATAATCATTTTGATTGCATCCAAAATGGGAGCGCCTATTAGCACCACCCACACGCTCAGTTCTGCCGTGGCGGGTGGTACTATTCCTGTGTACGGACGCTCCAAGCTCAACTTCAAAACGATGAGATTGATTTTGTTGGCTTGGGTTTTGACATTTCCGGTGGCAGCCACGCTTTCCTGCGTGAATTATCTGATTCTGCGAGCGGTGTGGCACCGTTGAGGTGAGGGATGAAATTCGTCGTAGCATTCAGCAGCCCCAAACGCAGCGCCAAGACTGTCGAGAAAGCCGCACAGCATGCAAAAGCAATGGACGCGGAGCTGGTTTTGCTGCGCATCATTCCTGATCCGGAAAAGGTAGGAGTCGTTGCTCAACTGATCTCGAGCGATCGACCAAGTGAGAAAGCGCAACAGCAAATCGACGAAGTGGTCGCCAAACTGAAGGAGCAGGGCGTGAACGCGTCCGGGCTCGTGCGCGTCGGGCAGGTGGCGAAGAGCATCGTCAAAATCGCCAACGACGAGCTAAAGGCAGACCTGATTTTTGTAGGAACCGCCAGTGTCGGCAAGAGTTTTTTCATGATGGAGCGAGACCCCATCGTCAACTATCTCGTTGCCAACTGTCCCGTCTCGCTCTTTCTAGTGCGCCAGGACACGAGCGCTAAACTGTCGGACGAAGGCGACGGTTAGACGTAGTTGCTGGGCGTTTCGAATACGGGAAATGCTTTGGCAATCTCGACGTTTTGTGCCGGCAGATGTTTGTCGAGAAACGAATCGAGTGTGACGATATTATCGAGACTGCGAACGACTTTCATCGGCGGCAGACATTCCAGGATGCGCTTGCCGTAAGCTTTTGTCGACATGCGACAGTCGAGAATGGCGACCATGCCTTTGTCGGTGTGTGTTCTGATCAATCTGCCGACGCCTTGCTTTAAGCGCATGGTTGCATGTGGCAACGCCAGATCGTTAAACCAGCTTGTCTGAGGATCAGACTTGAGCACATCGCATCTAGCCTCATAGACCGGGTCGTCAGGCGCTTGAAAGGGAATGCGATCGATAATCACACAACTGAGTTGATCGCCGTCAATCGAAACACCTTCCCAAAAACTGGAAGTGCCAAATAGCACCGCATTTGGTGTGTCGAGAAACCATTCGATCAACCGTTTGCGCGACAAATCTCCCTGCTTTTTGCAAGGATATGCCAGTCGATGAGCCAACATGTCGAAGGCGCCGTTGAGCGAGGCTTTGCTGGTGAACAGCACGAAAGCGCGTCCTTCGCTGACAGAAAGAATGCGATCGATCTCCTCCGCTGCTTGCGGAAGAAACGATCGATCGTTCGGCTCAGGCAAATGTTTCGGCAGATAAAGAAGCGATTGTTTTTCGTAGTCGAACGGACTGGAAACGCACCGCTGAATGACGCGGTTATCGCAGCCGATATCTTTCTTGAAAAACGAAAATGGATCGTCGCCACCGGTCGCCATCGTCGCTGACATCCACACTGTCGCTTCAAGCTCGTCGCGGTCGATCAAATGCTCGCGAATGAAAGGTGAAACATCCAGCGGTGCTGCCACCACTTCGACGCGGGTTGCTTGAATGTCGCGTTGAACCCAGACCACCCAGCCCGGATCGGGATATGAAAGTAGCGACAGGCAGGAGAGATAACCGTTGAGCGTCGATATTATTGCTTTCGCTTTCAGCTTGGCGCGTTCCTTCGCTAATTCGACGTCCAGGATATGCTCGAACTCTTCTTCTTCCAGCCAACCTTTTAGCGCTTCGATTGTCTGTGCCAGAGCGCGAGCCGGAGGCACAGGTTCTCTCAAGCGAGTCTTCATGCTCATGCATCGTTGCATCAGCCAATCAAAGAAGGCAGCCGCCTCATGCTCGATGTCCGCCGCTAATCCGCTGGGGGCGCCGACCTTCTTCACCGCGCGGCTGATTACGGCACGCAATCCGCGATTGCTCATGGCGTGGCTGAACGCATCCGTAGCGACACCAGGTAGGTGGTGCGCTTCATCAACAATCAGCAGCTCATACTTGGGCAGAATATTTCCGTGCGACGCCGCATCGGCGAGCAACAATGCGTGATTGACGACGATGATATCCGCCTCTTCGGCTTCGCGCTTCGCTTTGAAGTAAAAACAGCTGTTGTACTTCGGACATTTGTTGCGCAAACAGTCGTCCGAGTTTGAGTTGATCTCGTACCACACCTCATATGGTGGCATGAATTCGAGGTCGGAGACGTCACCAGATTCGGTGTCTTGCGCCCACTTGATCAGCTCGCCGTCCACTTCCTGTTCGAGCATAAAGTCTTCCCAACGCCTGATGCCGAGGTAGTTGCCTCGACCTTTCAGCAGCACCGCTTCGATGTTGAAGGGCAGCAACTTCTGCAACGTTGGAATATCTTTGTTGATGTACTGCTCTTGCAGTGCAATCGTGTTGGTAGAGACAACCACGGTCTTTCCGGAGAGCGCGGCTGGAATGAGAGCCGCCAGGCTTTTCCCAGTCCCTGTTCCGGCTTCGAAAATACCGGTGATCTTCTTGTCGAACGATCGCGCGATTTCAGACGCGAGCTCGAACTGTTGGGGACGGTGCTCGTACGCCGGCAGCACGTCCGCAAGTCGGATGAAAGAATCCGTTATGCTGAATGGTTCTCTGGTGTTGCCCAATTGCGCCTAATGCTCTCCGTCGCCGGCAGTGAAGTTGTAGGTTGCTGTTTGCAGCCTGACTGTGGCGAGTATTCGAACCGGGTCCGAATGAACGTTAGCACACTGGGAGGAGTGGCTGCTGTGCGAGCCGAATTCTTACTGCACCTGTCCGGCGCCCGCCACTTGCGGGGGCAACGCGGCCGGCTGAGTCTGGTACTGAGGCAAGTTGAGCTTTTGTCCCAGACTGAGAACGTTAGCATTGCGCATGTTGTTGGCTTTGCAAATCTCGTCCAGCAAACGCGGGCTGACGCGCTTGTAGTTGCGCAACGCAATCGCTGCCAGAGTGTCTCCGGCTTGAACTTGCACTTGCGGTGCGGCCGGTGTCAAAACTTCGCCGCCATTAGCCGTCTGCTCGGACTTAGGTTGCTCTGCGGGTGTTTTTGGGGCGGCGTTAGCTGCCATGGTGATCTTGCCGTTATCTGGTTTGGATGCCACCAGATGCGACACCGACGAATAAGCGAACACGCCGATCAAGGAGACGAATGCTCCGGCCATAAAACCGATCGTTATATGAAGGCTGGCAGACTTGCGAATGGGCGGAATGAAGTTTTCGCCGTGCACGCTGGGCCACAAGGTATCTAATTGATCCGTGCCGTCGTCGTCTGCATCTGGCGAGGCATCGAATCTAGGGCTGGCATCGAATTTAGGCGATGCATCGAACTTTGGTGATGCGTCGAACTTTGGACTCGCGTCGAACTTCGGCGATTCAGTGCGCTTTTCACGCTCGGAGAAAACTCGCGATGTCATGGAAACAGCAGCTTCGCGTGAGGGCAGCTGCGCGTCGGTGAGATACTCCGGAATGCTTTCCAAGTCCAGCGCTTCTCGTTCTGCATCAAGTACGGTTGTCATCTCTTTTAACGCCACGGAATAATACCTATCCCTTCAAACGGTTCCACCAAATACGACCGAGCTTGTTTATCTGCTAGATATGCAAGGCCCGCCTGACCAAGGCTGCATCTTAGCGGTATCGTCACCAGAAAGTCAAACTCCTTGACTATGCATAAAAACCCTGTCTCTGTGCGGATTTAACATGATTGTTGGCCTCGATTGAATGCGCAAACGCAAACAGGCGCTGGCTTACCGGGCGTGAGATTAATTAATTGACAACCGAAATGCATGAACACGCATCGGCTTAAGCCTCCATCTGCTTGGCTTGCGGCGATTCTCGCGCGTTGATAATTCGCGACACTCAATACCAGTGACACTTTCATTCATTTTTATCAAACGTGAACGGTAGTTTTTTATATCTGTCTTCGATATTGATCGTAGTTGAACGGCAGCTAATCAATCGCCGATCGCTCGCATGACAATGTGAAGACATTAACCAACCGTGCTCTTTGCATCAGGCTGCTGCTGCGATCCAATAGATATAAACGCAACTCGAGTCCTAGTGCATCTCGTGCATATGCTTCGCGGTGCCACCAGATGTGGCATCGGAGCCAAAGTGTTTTGTGTCCGTATCAATCAAACTGACACCGTGCACATCCCTGCTGGTCTGCCGGTCTCCAGCGACAACGAGTGTCGCCTGCTCCGGCTTGAACTCAGTATGCAAAAATCGGTTGACTGCATCGAAAGATGCATTTTGTATATCGTCTAGCTCTGTCTCCAGATAGTTCGGCGTCGCGCCCGCCTCCACCGCTTCAAGGCAGGAGTCTGCTGCCTGCTGCGAATTGGAAGCTTGTTTGACCGGCAATGAATTCGTCAGATAGCGTTTTGCTTCTGTCAGCTCTGCCTGCGTAATGCCCTTCAGTCCGAACAGGCGCAGCTCGTTCTGCATCAAATTAGTCGCTTTGGACACCGCCGCCGATTCTAGCGGCATATTGATCGACCATGCGGTGCTGGCACCCATCTGCGTCAACCGCGTCTCGATCTCATCATTGGAGTACGCTTGCGTCAACGCCGGGTCCTCATTAAAACGCTGCGCCAGTCGCCCTATCAGCGGATGATTGATGAGTGCGCAATCTGATATGAGCAAATAGCTGTATCTCTGGTCGCGCATATTAATAGGTACGAGTTTGCCGAAGCAAAGAAAATTCTTGCCCTTCTCGTGCAGCGGTACAAACGATTTCGTCACCTTTCGTGGGTTGGGCTCTGCTGCCGGTTCGCTCTTTTCTTTATATGATGCGGAGTGTGTCCAGCCGTCGAACGATTGTTCAACCAGACGTGCCGCGACATCAGTATCGATATCACCGGCGATGACAATCGTCGTTGCCTCCGGCGCGACAGTTTGCATCGAATACTCTTTTACGTCGGTCGGTTTTAGCTGTCCGATCTGCTTGATCATCTCCGCCGGGTCGTGCGGATAAAACCCGGACGAGGGTGCCAGTACACTGCGATAGAAGGCCCGCTCGACCTTGCGGTCAAGAGCTTCATCTGAGTGCTTGAGCAACCAAACTGACTCTTGTTTGGCATGATCGAAATCGGCTTCTGCCAGCGACGGGTCGCGCAATATCGAATTGAGAATGCTCAACTGATGCTGCAAATCACGCGACAGGCAGCGAGTGTGGAAGTTGATGCCATCGCCCTCACATTTGAAACGCAGCATCGCATCTGATGGCAAACCGAGATCTTCCTGCTGGTTTTGCAGTTGAGATTTGGAAAGTTTTGAGCTGCCGTTGTTAAAACAGCTCGTCAACAACTCTGCGATGCCCTGTTTGCCCGCCGGCTCATAAGCCTCTCCGGCTTTCACCACACCCATCACCTGCACGATCGGGCTGAGGTGACTTTCGAAGACGATCAGGTTCATGCCGTTGCGCAGTCGCCGTTGTTTAACCGGAAGCGTGATGTGCGTCGTGCGCGCAGCGACCGACGGAGTTGTCGGCGTAACAGTCGGTATTGCGCCTGGCACAGGCTGCGGAGTCGCTGCCTCTGGTTGGGAGGCACCTTCCGAAACTGGCGGTGTCGCCGGTAGTGCCGTTGAGGAAGGCGTGTAAATTACCGTGGCTGGAACTGTAGGGGTGACCGCCGCCGGTGCCGTAGCTGATGGAGTTGCACTTGGTTCATCTGGCGCCGGCACTGATGCCGAGCTGGAACTTGCAGGAGTCCCTGCTGCTGCTGCCGGTGTTGTTTCGCCCGCCGGCGGCGTTGCACCACCAGACGTCGAGCTCTCCGGTGCCGAGGTCGTCGCGTTGTCGTCAGTGGATGTGGCGTCCGGCGCAGCGGTGCCAGAAGAGGCATCGTCCGATTTCGTCTGTGTTTCAGCACGATGCCACCGTGACCATGCGCCGCTCTTTGCCGGATGATCTTTGGCAGGTGCTGCCGCTTTGTCGATTGCTGACGTATCGTCAGATTTTGACTTGGTAGCGCTCGATGATTTAGTTGCGTCGCTCGGTGCTTGCTCCGTTGCTGTGCTTGCGCTCTTCGCTTTATGCACGCCGCTGGGATGTGTGTGCCAGCCGCGCGCAGCTTTGTCCGACTCAGCCTGCTCGCCGTCAGTTTTAGTTTTTATCGGAGTATCCATCGCAGATTGGCTGACGTCGTCCATATCCAACTGTGCCACCACATATGGGGCGTTCGGCACTTTGTCGTCGTTGGATTTATATCCATTTACCCGGACGTTGCCGAACTGGGGAACGTACCGTAGGGGCGGCTTGCAACCGCCAGGCATCACGGCAACCGGACCTTTTCCGTTGGCGTTCGCAGGTGCGGCAGGCTTCGGCGCAGGCAATGATGTCGATAACAACAAACCAACTACGCGATTGTCAGGGCTCAAATATCGTTTTGCAACACGCTCCACGTCACCGGCTGTGACTGCGTGCAATCGCTCTCTCCATTCGTAATCCGATTGCCAGGTCTGCATCGAATCGCAATAACCTAACTGAAACCCGATCTTGTACGGGCCGTCTTTGTCATTCAGTAACGCGTACTCTGCCTGATTTTTCGCACGGCGCAACTCCGCGTCGCTCACCGGTTGACTGCGCAACTGACCGATCGTCGCGTCCCATGTGTCCGTGACTTTGCTCAGTGGCACCCCGCCGGCGGCTGTCAGCGATGCAACAAAGAGACCAGGATCTTTCTTCAACTCGAAGGCGGCGTGTGCCTGACTACAAATCTTCGGTTCTAACAACTTCGATTTAATACGGCCGTTGAAATGCGCGTTCAACACTTTTTCCAGCACGGCCGTCGCCGGAGCGTCCGGATCGCCGTACTTTGGACCGTGATAGGCGATGTAGGCAAACTCTTTCTTGGCGGCGTGTTTCATAACAATGCGCCGTTCGACTGTCTGATTCGATTCGACCGCGCGCACCGGCGGCGGTGGCGTCGCACTCTTCGCTATCGGGCCGAAATACTGCCGGACCAATTGCAACGCGCTGTCTGAGCGGAAGTCACCTACCAGCACCAATGTGGCATTGTTGGGATAGTAATAACGGTCGTAGTAAGACTTCAGATCTCCAACCGTCAAACTCTCCAAATCATCGCGCCAACCTGTGACGGGGTTCCCATAAGGATGCTGATGGAAGGCGGTCGCGCGCACTTCACGCGTCAACGCACCCGTTTGATCTCCCGCATCTTCATTCAACTCTTGCTCGACGCGACCGATCTCTTCCTTCAAATCGGACGGCGCAAAAGATGCAGCACGCATGCGCGATGCTTCCGCTTTAAGCGCAAGTTCTAACTTCGATGGATGGAGTACCTCGTAAAAGGTAGTGAAATCTTCGCTTGTATAACCGTTAAACTGCGCGCCATTGCGGGCGAGTATGCCGGACAGAGTGCCGTGTTGAAACGGTCCGACGTTTTGAAACAGCATGTGCTCGAGCACATGGCTGATGCCAGTTAGACCGGGTGGTTCATTGCGAGCGCCAACGTGATACCAAACGAAGCAAGAAACAACGGGATACGAATGATCTTCGAGGAGAACAACCTTTAATCCGTTGGGTAAAGCCGACTCGACCGGGCGACCGGTAGCAGTGACGCTCGAACTGCTGCTCAGCGCCGCAACAGGGAGCATGCCAACCGACGTGAGCATGCCGAGGGTGATTGCCAGGGCTTTTCGTTTGAATCTATTGAGCAAGGACCGCGCTCTCCCGCTGTTTTCGTGGCGCCGAACGCCCAAAACGTGGCGCTGCTGCCCCCGGTAAGCTTACCTTGACGACGTCGCCGGTAAATTAGCCTGAGATCACGAACTGTTGTGTACTGTGCATTTGCGCTTTATCGAGAATTCTTCCGCCTCATTTGACCAGCCTTTGCAGGTTTCTAAACCGTAAAACCGTAGATGTACGGGGCTTATCAATCGGCAAAGCTCATTGATTGACATCTCGCTTATTGATAAAATTTCTCAATAAGGCTGAGGTTTGCCGATGGCCGTCTCTTTTCGTGAATCCGATCGCACACGCAGTGGCGTTGTAGCCAATGCGTCGCAGGCGAAGAAGATTGCGTTGGTGGGCAATCCCAACGTGGGCAAATCAGTCATTTTCAACGCGCTCACCGGGCTTGGTGCGGACGTCTCCAACTATCCCGGCACCACCATCGATGTCTTTCGCGGCAAACTAGGCGCCGACGAAATCGCAGACACACCTGGCGTATATGGCGTATCGAGCTTCAACGACGAGGAGCGTGCCGCGCGATTGATGGTTTTGGAAGCTGACGTGCTCGTCAATGTTGCCTCTGCTCTTAGCCTGGATCGCGATCTGTTTTTGACATTGCAGCTCATCGATATGGGCAAACCGATGATGCTGGTCATCAATCAGTGGGATGAAGCAGAACGGCGCGGGCTCAAGATTGACACTGAATTGCTCAGCGTCGAATTGGGAGTTCCAATCACGACATGCGTAGCCGTGAAGCGTGAAGGCATCTCCGACATCGTCATCGATCGTGCTGTACCGGGCAAGTCCAGCGCCGAGCTGATGCAGCTTATGCAGCCGGTTTTGGATAGCGGCATCGATCAGGCGCATGCACTGTTGATTGCAGAGGGTGATGAGCCGAGCGCACAAAAATTCGGTGTGGAGAAACTCGATCATCGGGCGGCAATATATGGATCTCGACGTTTACGAGTGAACGAACTGGTCTCGACATGCGTCAGTCAAGAGAATCAGAAAGTAAGCTTCTCGATAAAATTGGGACGGTTTCTCCTGCATCCGGTATACGGTTCGATTATCTCTGCTGCCGTCTGCTACGCAATTTTCTATCAACTGCTCGGTGTCTGGATCGCGGGAAACCTCGTTGACATCACAGAAAAGAAGATAATGAAGGTGTACTACGAACCTGTGGTGCGCCGCACTGTCGCCAATATTCTTCCGTGTGAAATCAAAGTCGGCAATCAAATTTTCGATTTTCCCAATGGAACAATCGCCGCCGCTGCGGAAGCCAAAACTGCTGATGCTGCCATGTCCGCGGCTAAGCCTGAAGATGTTTCGTTCGACTTTTGGAAGTTTCACAAGCTCTTGGGTGCTTTGGGTAATATCATCTGCGGTGAATACGGATTGGTGACGCTCACCGTCACGTATCTTCTCGGCTTGCTTTTCCCGCTCGTAGTCGGCTTCTACCTTGGCTTGTCGCTTCTGGAAGACTCGGGTTATCTACCCAGGCTTGCGGTGCTTGTCGATCGACTGATGAGTAAGATTGGGTTGAACGGCCGCGCCATCATTCCTCTTATATTAGGTTTGGGTTGCGTCACGATGGCAACGATCACTACACGCTTGCTGTCGACCAAGCGCGAAAAGATAATCGCCACCGCACTTCTTGGTGTTGCCATTCCGTGCTCCGCGCAGCTCGGTGTGGTATCGGGAACACTCGCGCGCGCGGGCGGACTGGCCGCATGGGCAGTTTATGGAACTGTCGTCAGCCTTATTCTCGCGTTGACTGGTTTGTTGTTGAACATGGTTTTGCCTGGCAAGTCAGGCGGGCTGATTATCGACTTGCCGCCGATGCGCATGCCGCGCGCCGATAATGTGCTCAAAAAAACATGGTCGAAATCGATCAACTTCTTGTATGACGCGACACCGATGTTTTTCTTGGCTAGTTTTGTCGTCACGATCGCGCAGATGTTCGGCTTGCTCGATCTCTTCATCCGCCTTCTCCAGCCTGTAACAGTCTCCTGGTTGCATCTGCCTAGCGATCCGCGCATTGCCACTACATTTATTCTCGGTATTGTGCGACGCGATTTTGCGTCTTTCGGGTTGACTGAAGTCGCGCTCACTCCTGTTCAAGCCGTGACAGCGATGATTGTCATCACGCTGTTCGTGCCGTGCATTGCCACTGTCGGCGTCATGATCAAAGAGCGCGGAGCGAAAATTGCTCTCACAATTTGGGCAGGCTCATGGGTATGCGCCTTCTTCATTGGCGGGCTGTTAGCCAATACTCTGCCATTCTTCTTCCACGCTATCGGGCTCTAATTGGCCTTCCTTCACAACTTAAGCGGATGTAGTCTCTTCGCCCAAGTCGCCGTGATAATATGCTCCCTGCGATTCATTCGCACGCTTATGGCAGGCGTCGCCAAGTGGTTAAGGCCCCGGATTGTGGTTCCGGTACTCGGGGGTTCAAGTCCCCTCGTCTGCCCCATTTTTAATTTTTGTCGTTTATAGAACCTTGTGTGCAAGCGTTTTCGGGTTTTCTCAGTAAGGGGGCTTCATCGGCTCGGGGCTTTCGGGGATACCACCGAGCAAGTTGGTTTTACATGACCGCATTCATTTCGGTCGAGCGCGGCAAAAGGATCAAAAAATAGGCGGCATGATACGTCCACGGCTCACAGACCATCACGCTGTTTACGTGACTCAAACTGAGGTCGACTTTGCTATACCGTTTCTGGACGAAGACATACCCCTCTACGTTGATCCGTTTCTTCTCTGGAGGTCTCCTGCTCAACAGGACAAGGCTCTGCACCTTTCTATACTTAACAGCTTTAATCGGCTTGGTCTTTTGGCGAAGGATGGAAACAAGATTCAGGCCGTTTCGCAATTGGTAATGGCGTCCGAATGTGATGAAGTGGGATTGGGTCATTCAGCTCACAGGATCGGCAAACGCTTCGGTACAAAGACTGCCGAAGGAATTTTAGAGCTGTTTGAGAAGATCCCATCTTACGAAAAGCGTGGCTTTGCCCATTTTGAAGAGATTCAGTTGTATGTGGACGGCATTTCAGCGGACCGCATAAGCGATATTGCCTGTAATTTCATGAAGTCATTTTTAGTGGATTACACCATGGATCAGTGTGAGCGATGGAAAATACCAATAGTAGATTGCACCGTAACGGCACTCTATAACCCTTCAACGTACTCATTCGACGAAAGCGTAGGTTTAACACTCCCAGTACATCCGATATCGGGTGCTCCACTCTTACTGGTCCCGAAGCGCTGGCTTCGATTCGGACCTTGGATCAGTTTTGAGGACTATTTCAAAAGCTACTGTCCGCAGGATGAAAAAGCAAACCCGGCGGCGAAGCCGCTTTCTCGTGTTGAGGTACTCCATTTCAACCGCGACAATTACGGGATGGTGGAAAAATATATCAGCGAGAAAGAACGAACCTTCGAAGATTGCAAGAATGATCCTCTGTTCCAACAAATACCCGTTCTATCCGCCAAGCGAAAGTTGGCGGAGATCAAATCGCTTAAGACAGGTAAGAATGGGAACGCCGACAAGGCATATGAAAACGCCGTTGGGCAGCTGATCTGTTCACTGCTGTATCCGCATCTCGATTTTGCGGACGAGCAGAGTCGGACTGATTCCGGCGTGTTGATAAGAGACATCATTTTTTATAATAACCGCAGCCATGAGTTTCTGGAAGAAATTTTTGACCAATATGGCAGTCGGCAAATCGTGATGGAACTGAAAAATGTAAAGTCCGTAGAGCGAGACCACATTAATCAGCTCAATCGGTATATGGCAGATGACCTTGGTAGATTCGGAGTGCTCATTACCCGGAATGAGCTGAATAGCGCACGGCGGCAAAACACAGTTGACCTTTGGTCAGGGCAGCGACGCTGCATCATTACCTTGACTGACGCCGATCTTGCCCAAATGGTGGAGCTGTTTGAGAGTAAGCAGCGGCTACCCATTGATGTCTTGAAGAAAAAGTACGCTCAGTTTCGGCGTGCCTGCCCAACTTGATTTAGAAGGAAGGGGCGTATGTCACTTAAGCGCAAAGAGATAGATGAAATTGAACGACTGACGGGGCAATTGACCGGACATCACGCAGAAATCAGCGCGCTCTCAAAGAAATCACCCAGCGATGCCGTCAATGCTTTCAAACTCAAATTCATCAATGCCACTGTAGCTGGATGCAATGCGCTTTTGGGCAAGAAGTACAAACCATTCGATGAATTTGACTGTTTCGATTTAGATGACGTCCCATCGAACAGCGATGTGACCTTTATCCTTGCCCAGTACATCCAAGCAATCGAGAAGCTCAGATCGGACAACATATACATAAGCCGTGGTTTTTGGTGGTACCGAATACTGGGCTCGGAGGAATCAATAAGAACCGCGCCGCCGGAGAAGTTGAAAAAGGAGTGAGCGAATGCCAAAGTCTAACCCAGAATATACAACCAAAGAAAAGGCCGGGAAGCACGACACTGTCTCGCCCTTACTGAACGCTGCATACAACGAGATGCAAGATCTCACGAAGAAGAAGCCAGAAGGAACCCTCACACCATATCAAGTAAAGATGTTAAATCGGCTACTAGTAGACATTAGGGACATGCTGGTGGACGAACCGTCAATCAAATACTTAGACCTATTGGCGGATGAAGACCTTCCCCAGCATAGCGAAGTAACTTTAATACTGTCGCAATATTCAGCGGCATTGGGGCAATTCAAGTCACGTTATTTTGGCTATAACGGCAATGAACACGCATGGTTCGTGAGCTGAGGTCAACTGTCCCGCAGCTACAGGTGTTGCCGATTCTCACTGAAGAAACTTTTCCCACACTACTACAAAAGGACGCTTTCTGACTTTGACTTTGACCACCTGTGGCAGGAGGAAGCGGTCTTCGCGTTTGATGACCAACCTAACAAGATGTTACTGTCTAAGGGCACTTTAGATTTCTGGATTCACTGTCTGAGGAAGATCGGCATGCATGCCTCCGTTTGCTGTGGAGACCAGCAAACGATCGAGAGACAAGCTGGTCACGATCTCCGACCGGTGGACAGTATAAGATTGTCGATAACTACTATGTTCGCGCTGTGCTCTCTCCTCCGCCAATGCCACCAAGCTTTTGCGCAAAGTTGCTGGTCTTTCCCGTCTCAGTCGAAGCCACTCGATGTCGGCCGGAGATGCTTCCTTGCCATCTTTCGCCAAATGCGAAATATCGTTAGTCGAACATAGACTCGTCCAGTTTCCCTCATAAAGTGCGGAGTTTGATCGCTCTCGCCTACACGAACAACAACGACGACGCTGGCAGAATCAGGTATGGGAACGCTTTCGACTTCCGGAATAAGCGGCGGAGTAATATTGTCCAGGCAAATTTGCTTGATTCTCTCGCCTGGCTTCAAGTCTTCTGCGACGCCGGGAATGGCGGTAGGTATTCCGCGCCCGTCTTTTTGCTTCTCCTCTTTCACGCCCAAGAGGACGAGACCACCATAGGCATTGGCAAACGCGCAAGCGAGCTTTGCCATTTGGGCGCTATCACTGCCGCTGGAAAACGCTTCCTTATAATCTAGACGAACGTTTTCCGGATGCTTTTCGGCACAAAAGTTCTCGATGTCTTCAAAACTAATTTCCGTAATTGGCTTTCCAAAAAGTGACATACTGTAATTCTCCGAAGCGGTGCGCCGCTCTTTTCATACCCGATGAATCCGCCATGATCTGACCTGCTCCCAAAAAATTGAACCACGTCAAGTAGACGACTGAGCGAAATTCAGGCACAATTTCGTCAGAGAGGAAGGTCCAACATGAAGAAGAGCCGTTTCACCGAAGAACAGATCGTCGCAATCTTGAAAGAGTCAGAGGCGGGAATCAAAATCGCGGAGCTTTGTCGCAAACACGGCATTGCCAATCAGACGCTCCACCAGTGGCGCGCAAAGTACGGCGGCATGACGTCGAGCGACGTGCGCAAACTGAAGACGATGGAGGATGAGAATGCTCATCTGAAGCGTATCGTTGGTGAGCAGGCGTTACTCATCGATGGCTACAAAAACGCTCTCTCAAAAAAGTATTGACCACTTCGCAGCGCCGAGCTGCAGTAGAGGCGCTGTGCGAAGTGGGAGTCAGTGAACGGAAAGCAGCTAAAGAAATCGGAATTGCTCGCTCCACGACACGATATGAGAGCGTGAAGCAGGATGATTCTGAACTCAGAGGACGAATTGTGGACCTGGCTGCATATCGCAGACGGTTCGGATATCGTCGGATCCACGTGCTTTTGCAGCGAAGCGGAGAAGAGGTGAATCACAAGAAGGTCTACATAATCTACTGCGAAGAGAAACTGCAGGTGCGCAAGCCAACAAAAAAGAAACGCAGACTGTTTCGTAAGCCACTGGAACCGGCTAAAAAACCAAACGAACGCTGGTCCATGGACTTTGTCAGCGACAGCCTGTCTACAGGTCGTCGTTTTAGAACTCTAAATGTAATCGACGAGTGCACCAGGGAGTGCTTAGGTATCGAGATAGATTTCAGTCTTCCAGGAAAGCGCGTAGCGCGGTTACTCGACCGACTGATCTGGTGCTACGGAAAACCAGAACGGATCGTGATGGACAATGGGCCAGAATTGACGGGCGGCGCCATGTTCGACTGGTCGAAGCGCACCGGAGTGTTTTTGGATTTCATCACCCCCGGCAGACCCATGGAAAACGCTATATGTGAATCATTCAACGGAAGACTCAGAGACGAATGTCTGAACGAAAATTGGTTTATCGAGATTCACGACGCTAGACAAACCATCGAAGACTGGCGCTATGACTACAACAACGCAAGGCCACACGGGTCACTCGGAAGCCTTACACCAAAGGAGTTTGCAAACTTAACGAGGTGCTCAGTTTCTGCTTGACGTGGTACAAGAAAATGGTGCAGGTCAGATCTATTCGGTGATAGCAAAACGATTTCTGTCTCCCCCTTAGAAGTTTTGAGGCTGATCACACTCTCTCGTAAAACTTTCCCAGCCTCGATATGAATGCCACCATGTATAGGTTGACCATTGTGCGAATGTGCAACGGTCTTGGTCTCGGTTTAGGGCATAGGAGACTGTTGCTCAACATTTGCTGGATCTTGGTTCCTTAGTTTTTGTTCGAGGCTGTTAAGCTCCATGTTTGCCTTGGTTTCTTCAAGAAGATATCGAAGCGCTTCAGATGTCACCTTGAGATTGCTTAATTGTTCCTGCTGGACCGTTGGCTCGCTCGCTAAATACGCTAAAGAAGTGACTGATCCCAATCGTTCGGTCAGGCGTTCGAAAACAGGGTTAGTCACCAATTCCTGAGCAGATTTCGAGCTGACAAGCAATTTGCGGCAGAGGCGAACATTTTGTTCCAGTCTATAGATCTCGCGCTCCAGTTCTAAGCAGGCCTTTGGGTTTGGGGACTCCAATTCGAGCTGATAAACCAGCTTGCTGGTGGGGATGACCCTTAAATCTTCGTACAAAAAGACAGGGCTGTTATCGGTCCATAATGACTCGATTGATTCAATTACGATTCTTGGCGAAAGCCCGAAAGCCACCTCAAAGGACACCCAATGTGGTGCCTCGAATTCCATCGTGCTAATCTGTTCTGGGTGCTTGTGCAAGAGCGACCTAAATCTTTCAGCGTCTGAATCTGCACCCTTCGGGTCTTCTCCAGGACCTGGTTTGATCAGAATTAGCGTGTCGCTCCTGGCCAAGCCGCTCCTTTTTGCAATTTCTTCGAGGCGATACTTAACTTCGATGCCGCGACGTTTTATTTCCCTTGGGTCGCTAAGATTGACAATGGTACTTGACTGCGCGGAGCCCCCGCTGCCACCGATCGCACGGGCGGAACCGCCGGTTGCACGTGCCACCCCTCCACGCGCCGTCCACTGACTCTGATTGACCTGCTGTACTCCTGCCCCGTTGACGTTATTTCGGTCACCGGCCACGCTTTGATCAGCGCCAACTTTCGTGCAGGTGAAATTTAATATCAAAAAGATGCTCAAAGCAAATGCTGAGAAGAAAGCCGTGGATGTCATTTGATGTGGTTCGGTTAAGGTTTTTATAACCGGCTTGGGACAAGATGCGAAGTTAGTCATGTCAGTTATGCACCTGCTGAGTCCCACTTCCATTGACGATATTATGCGAACCGGTCACAACTTGATTGTTTGGCGCGGTAGTTTGTCGCTGCTCTGGAGTTGTGCTCACTTTTGACCCAGCACCAACAAACTGAACGAAGTTAGGCGCGCTGCAAATGACAAATACAACTAGACCCAAAGCCAAAATAGTCAGCTTTATTTTGAGAGTTGATTTGTTAAACATCAAAAAGATCAGCACTAGGGCAAGCGCTGAGAATCCTAGGGGGTTGCTGGCCGCGTTTATTATCTCCGCCAAATTCATGTGTCAAGCTCCTTTGTGCCAGCGTCCCAGCGACCCAAGCCCTGAGATTTCAATGCGGGCCGAGCTACCTCACCTGTCACGAATATACGATTGTATTAAATCGCAAGATTCATTGGAAGTCGAGAGACTACAAAGTTGCGAATTTAACCCCTCCGTCCTTGACCGCTTACGACTGTTTGTGGGGAACGACTCGTCATGGCGATTGCTGATCCGACCATACTTTCCTAACCGATCCACCCGAAAGAGTTCTTGGTCAGCTGTCCCTTGCGACCGGAATGCGACGCATATGAGGACGCTTGTCACAGAAATCTAGGAAGCGCGCAGCTCATTCTGCAGGATCGGGTGTTGGATCAGGGACGATCCGCAGGCGATGGGACTCGTTCGCGATGATAAGCGCTAAGTATTGCTGCCAGATTCTCTTTGCCTTCAATCGCAAACTTTTAGCCTGTCTCGTGGCAAGAGTTTTTCGAGATTGCACCCTGAGCGCGACTGTGGCTCTGCTACTGCGGACGATACCATCACGCTCACGAACTTGAATGTCGATGGACTCGAAAGCGTTTGGTGCTGACCACGCGGCTGCGACCCTTGACATGAGGTGTTTCTAAAATCTCTTCAGTGCTGATCTGTCGATTGTCAAAGGCAGTAATGTCGCTAGCGAAAATCTGCTTACTGATATTACTAGCTCGGTATGGCCAAAATCTTGGTGGCTTCCGGACCAGACGGACAACGTTTGGTTCAGGAGACTCTTGCCTATTCGCATCAACTCTATTTTGTCTCCACGCTCGTGCAGGCGAAACGTGTTTTGGCAGATTCAGAGCTTGATCCACCAGAGTTGGGTGTTTCTTTTTGACTCAGTGATATGCGGCGTTCATTTTGATGATTGCCGCATATTTGAGTTGCTTCACTACATTCGCGAAGTGGATCACTTCGAAAAGCTGCCGTTTCTGGTTATTACCGCGCAGCCATCTTCAAGCGTTTATACGGACCAAGCAAAATTGGGGCCGAATTGCTTGGCACCGCCGAATTCCTGCAGTTAGCCGGATTGCCTCGGCGAATCTAGCGTCCTTTTACAACAAGCGGTCGAGGAGGCTTTTGGTAAGCCAATAGAGAAACTGCGTATCGATCATCAAAAGGATACAGACTAGCACTCGTCGACAGCGGTAGTGATAGCAGCATCTAAGCATTACAGGCGGGGCGAACCAATGAGTTTCGATTTTCCGCCTCGGATCCGCTTGCCGATTTTTTGAACATCTGAAGAATATATACCCACGGAATGCTGATGCTAAGCGGGTTAAGCGTGATTTACGGCGAGTTTCTGGCACTGCCTGCGGTGTCAGTGGCTACGAATGCTGATAGTACCGCAGGCGGTGGCGCAAGCGGTTAGCGCAAGCTCGCGATTAGGTCAGAGGTGCAACACTGACGGGGATAATTTCGTGTTTTCTGTCCTGGAATGCTACCACCATATGCGGTGTCATACACACCGGTTTACGACTTCATCACCACGCGTAGGCCGCGGGCTAATGCCTTTCTAGGAGTCTGAACATGACTAATGCGCCTATATAACAGACAAAGCAAATCACGGAGACCGCGCCAGCTGCAGTATATTTTAGGTAACCGGGGATGGTGCTATTAAAGAGCCTGTCATTAGCGTAACCGCCTGCAACGGCGATTAGTCCAGCGGGATAACTACCAGTTAACAGGAGAAAGGTTGAGAGCGAATATGCCCACACCGATTCATACCATCGAAGTTCACGACTAGTGGGGAGACCCACCATTGAATCGACAACGATTCGGTAATGAACTAATGAGAATACGTTGAAAATACCTATACACCAAGAAAGTGCAGGCAGCGCTGGCACATTCAATCCGGCAAACGCGATCATGAGACCCAGGGCAAGCGCGTTTATGGGGACCTGAGCGATTATCGTGTGCTCGTTGTTTGGGTCTACGTCCCAGGGGACCGTAGCCACTACGAACCCCATCACCGCAGCAGGAATCAGCGCCGCTGGTTTAGTCGAATGCAAGAACCAGTAAAAACTTCCAACCATCCACATTGACACGATGGAATATCTAATCCATTGCGTTGCAATCACACTGCTCAACAGGAGCCCAAGGCTCCTGCGCCTTTCTGCGAGTACACCGAGCGGAAGAAAGGGCAACGATACGATCATCGTAATCCAGTTGATGAGTCTGCAGCCCAACAACGCCAATAGAAGTGCGATTCCAGCAGCCTTCCATTCTCCTAGCGCCAAGAGCCAAATCGCTCCTATGGCTAATCCAGCCCAATTTAGAAACAGGACAACAGGCGCGATAATCGACGCGAGCATATTAAGCCCTTGGAACCACCATGGAAGTGAGTGCGAATCTTCATTCGTCGGGACGTCAATTACTTGCTGCATCGTAGAATCTCTGAAGGAAAAGGTGTCAATTATTCCAGCTGAATTTGATTGCAGCTTTAAAGTGACATAACCATGGCCCAGTGCCGCTGTAAAATATAGCCGACAAATCGTTATAATGTCTCGCGCTCTTTATACGCGGCGCAATTGAAAGTCACGCGCTTTCAACTTGCGGCTTCATCGTCTATACTCAGTGCTAGTGCTGGTTTTGTGGAACGACCGAGATGCCACGAGACAAATCAACCGGGCAGATGCTGTTTATAACGAATGACGCGTTAGCCGTCATCTGGGAACAACTCTCTATTTACGAGAGCAGCGTCGCCACAGAACGTTTGATTAAACAACGGGCGAACGATCAGATTGACTGCAAGTTGCTTGAGTCCAAGGTAGAAGCTCTGGCTTATTGCATTCGTACCGCGAAAGACTACATGCACGCCACATCCACAAGCCTTACTGCGGTTGTGACCTCAAATTACTACGGCTGTCTCTGGCTGGCGGCTGCGTGCGCAGTAGCGACGCCATCAGCCGATACGGATTTAGACTCAATTGAGAGAGCCACGAAGAAGGGGCACGGGTTAGCTAACTTAGCGGATGATGCGGACAATGCACAATTTCCCGACAACGAATATGCATACATCAAAGAGCAGGGCTTCTACAGGAAGTTCCTGGAATGGACAGGCACTGCAAATGACGTAGTAAAACAAATCGCCTGGAGTGGCAAATCGCCAGGGACCTACAGCGATGTGAAAGATGAACAGAAGACGCTCTGTATATCCGTATCTGAACTATTAGCCAGGATCCCCGAACTTGGGCTGATGTTCGAACAAGTCACCGGCCGTGATGCAAGATGCTTCGAACTGTTTCCGGCGAGCAATGGGCTCAATTTTCGCACTCAGACAGGCGATCCCAACGTCCAAGCCATGGGTGTGTATGGAGATTATTCCAGAAAATATCTTCTCGAATCCGGGCTTGCGCTCGATAACTTGTGTGAGTACCAGCCGCACCAAAAGCACGGGTCACACGCTAATTCCAGGTGGGCCGGGTTCGCATCCCATATTGGAGAAGGGGTAAATTTCTTCGATTATGTCGGGGAGCATCCAGAGGATCATCGGTTTTATCAATCACCAATAGTTGGTTATCACTTCATATCGCCACTGCTCGGAGTAATCCAAAATCCGCTTGCGATCCATCTAATGCTTTCATATGAGTTAAGTATCTTAGCCAGGTACCGACCTGCGATATGGCGAAGAATTCTCGAAGGCAATTTGGATCAGTACCGGATCCTCATCACTGCTTACAATCGAATATTTGAGAGAATAGTACCGCAGTTAGCGTTGTGCTCGATTGTCGGACGCCGGGTTAGAGTACCTTCGCCAGGTGTCTGGGGCTGAGTGCAGCCAAGCAGGCTTGCTTAGATGAGAAAGTTCCAACGTTCCGCGAGCACTCCTGTGGAGCTACTGGGCTGGGATCAAATTGCCCACACAAAGCTATTGGTCGGGTGTCCTATCTTTTATTTGGAGCAGTGTTGTTTACTCCGGCCGCGCTCGTGGTAGTGACTGCAGGTCACCAGGAATCAAATGCAGTCCCGATTGACCGGTCTTATTAGTGGTATTTACATGTATCTGCTTATCAGATTCTTAGACCTTATCTCATTGGGAGGATGTTAATGACAAACGCGTCAACGAACGCATTGCCGCCCAAGCTGTACAAGTACAGGGCGTTTGACGTTCACGCTCTCGATTTGGTGGCTAACCACAGAGTAAGTTACTCGGACCCAAGAAGATTCAACGATCCCCTTGATTGCAATCCAACAATCGTAGTGGATTGCGGTACGGCATCCCTGGAAAAATTGCTCTCTGCAATGGTACATGACGTCGGTTCTGTTAGCGAGATCATTTCGAATGCCAGATATCTATCGACTGATCCTGGCGACAAGTCCTCCCTTACCGACGCCGAAAGGAACGAAGCGTATTCACAGATTTTGACTTCCCGAATCAAGGACCTAATACGCGCTGAGATGAGCAGAAATGGTGTTTTCGTTCTCGCCGAACGGTGGGACTGTCCTCTAATGTGGAGCCACTACGGAGACGAACATCGCGGAATCTGTGTGGAGTTCGATACAGTCCATAAAAACTGCCGCCAGTTGAAAAAAATTAACTACGAGTCCTCTGGAATCATCAAAACTAGCGAACTCTACTTGTGGAAGATCGAGAATTCGAAGTTAGCCAAAGAACAGGTTTTTGATACTTACTTTTTCACGAAGTCGAAGGACTGGCAGTACGAGCGTGAATGGCGTGATATCAACGAGCAATCGGGCGTTCAATTCTCGCCATTTTTGATAAGTGCAGTGTATTTCGGAATGCGCTGCGACTTTGTTGTCGTTTCAACTATGGTGAAGCTGCTCTGTGACTCAGACTCGCCCATAAATTTCTACAGCGTTCGCGCGAAGGGCGATGTTTTGGGGCTTGCAAAAGACGAAGTGAACGTTGGGGAAGTTAAAGCCTTTGCGCTCCAGACTCCCGCTTGGTGGGATTTCAGAGATGTGGCTTGGGACGAACCTACCTAAGATTATTTGCACCGGTAGCGGTTGGGAGACTTGGTTTCAAGTGAAGGGTGGGTACGGAAAAAGGTACTGGTTTAGGGACGGGAGGTTGCGATCTAGTGCGTTTTGCTGCGCGAAGTCAAATGCCTCAAAGCCTTCTTGGTGTGGTCATTTGCTAAACCACAGCCTATTCCAGCGGCGTGCACAGTTCAAGTCCCCTCGTCTGCCCCATTTTTGTCTCGAAAGTCACAGAGTCCGGGTTTCTCAATGTCAGAATACCCGGTGGTTCGGTTTGGATCACGAACTGGACGCAAAGTCCGGTGCTGGTCTAGGCACACTCAATCAGTTACTTCGCCTCTGTGCTGCGACTGGATGAACAAAATGCGTTGTGATGTCATTTCAACGCATCATTCAGCAAATTCGCCAACCGTTCGCCCGCCAGCTCGACACGTTCTTTTGACAATTTCGGCGCCATCGTTTTGTATTCAGCTGTCAGCGTGTAAGGACCGTCGCCTGTTCCGATGGGACTGCGATAGATCTTCTCGATCGCCAGCAGGTGACTTTCTTTGACCCATTTCTTCGGATCGTTTTCCTTCGCAAGTTTGTCATCCGCCGGCGCCAAAGTTCTGGCGACGGCGATAGCATTAATCGCCGGACCATCAGGTCCGAGCAGTCCATCCCAAAAGTCATGGAGATCCGAAGCAGCGTCGGTTAGCCTCACATCGTGGGCGCCGTTGTCCCCTTTCGGCGACTCTTCGCAGGCTCGATTAATGCAGTGTAGCGGCTGATGAACGTCCACTGCCATATGCATAATCCAACACAGATCGTAGCTTTTCAATTCGTCAGAAGCGTTGGATTTGAGTAGCTCGCGGAACTCGGGAATCATTTCTCTCGCGTTCGGACTCGGCAACGCCGGAAGTTTTGTCTGATCCTGCGTGTATGGAATGCGGCAATAGTGCCAGTATGTGTGCATGTTCTTATCGGCGTAGCCGATGTTTTGACGCGCATTTTGGGAATCGACTTTGTCGTTGGCATAGCCCGGAGCCTTCTCGATTAAGTCTGGCCAGATTGCTGCCATCATGAAGATTTGGGTATTCTGATCAGCATCCGGACTCACTTGTTTGAGCCAATCGCCGTACATCGGATTGAGTTTGAGAAGCGCATTTGCGCGCTCTCTGATTGGCGGCGCCAGGTGCTGATAGGCAACGTAAGCTGCGACTTCGTGACCGAATGAATTCCATGCGCGCGCCGGCTGATCTGCCAGTAACAATGCAGCAAATCCCGCTAGACCAAGTACGTTCCTTAATATTCTGGCTCCTGCTACTGACCTCAACATCAGCCACCTTTCGCGATTTCTACCGACGCTATCAATTATGGCTCATTCAAGACGAGATAAGTTTTGCTTGGATGGAAGTCAATGCCATTCGAATTGAATGTTTGTCAGAGACTGGTAGCCGCGAGGTTGCAGAAGAAATGAGATTAGACAATGAGTGCTTGGATTGCAGCGACATGTAAGCGGAATTTATTCCTCTGAGGCTCCAAGCTTCAGAGTTCTTTGCGCCGTTGATTTTGTCAAACGATAGACAACGCTTTCGCCACCAAAACGAGTGCGAGTGTCCTCGTAAACGGCGCCAAGTTTTTCCACCGCTTTGCGAGAGCGCATGTTTTGCGGACCAACGAAAAATAGAACATTGTCGACGTATTTGAGGGCGTGCCCGACCATGAGCTGTTTTAGTTCGCGGTTATACGTTCCACCCCAGTAGTGTCTCGTCAAAAATGTCCAACCGATCTCAATTTCGCTCGCATTTTCATCAAGACCGTAGTAACGAGATGAACCTATGATGGCAGAGGTGTCGGAGTCGAGTATGCCTAGCGCGCCACCAGATTTGATACCGCCATCAAAGTAATCCTTGAACACTTCCTCTTTATAGCGATCAGAACTCGGGTGTTGCTCCCAAATAAGAGGGTCGGACGCGGCGGCATAAAGTGCTGCATAGTCACCGAGCTGCAGTGGTCTGAGTGTTAAGAGTTTGCCTCTCAAGGTTGGCTGTAGTTCAAACACAATTGCTCCGTGGTTATCTGTGCAAGGCTGCTTTACCCTGACAAATTATTGCATAGTCGCTCAAAAAGAAAGTTCTACGCACGTTCAAGGCCCGAAAATATCGCAATAGGCGCTCATCGTTCTCGTCGTTATCCTGCAGTTGCCACCATATATGGTGAAAATGTTGCATTCTGAACCTCTCCCTCATAGCTTTATCATATCTGTCACCAAACAGTCGTCGCGGGTGGTTATTCTGGCTGGGCGCGGCGATCACTACCCGCTTACGCATAGGAATGCCATGGCTACAGTGAAATTGCCAAACCAGAGCAAAATCAGGTCTCTTTCCCTGGTCGTCTTTAAAACGTAAGCTTGCATGGGCATCACAAGCGTTGGAAATATAAAATACTCGATCATCCCTACGGTTCGCCGGTCAAACTTTGCGCCGCAAAGTAAGATAGCCATTATGATGACGACTCCAATTGCTACCGGCAATTGGAGTTTGATTGTCGTGACAATCGTCTTTTTGAATGGTTGTCCGGTGACGGCTTTAACGAAGGGGAATTGCGCCACAATGGAGATGGCCAACAAGATCAGCCAAGTGCATAGCGATGAATCCACAAATTCGGTCCAAATTGTACTCATGTTGTGCTGATGGGCTCAATCCTGTTTAACTCACCCCCAGTCATACCACGCATTAGCGCTGCGGCATTCCGAGGGGGCGGAGAACTTTGCCGTCACCATATATGGTGGCGACTTCCGGTATGCGTACGCAATTAGAAAGTCTTTGTACCAGCATTTGCATCGGCGTGGCTGAAATATTCCCTGAATGGATCCAAGTGACTAGTCTCGGTAATTACATTGAATGGCGTTTCTTCTAGCCTAAAGCCTTTCAGCATGTTGTTGCCTTTATTCACAATAGTGATCTTTGTGGCATAAGTGTCAGGCGAATTATGGCCAAATTCAAAGTCAGGACCCCGAAAATCCCTTGGATTTAGAGTCACGTGACGCCAACCGGGCCCTGCAGTTTTGACCGTGAGATCAATCAGCACACGTTTTCCTGATTGTCCGTCGTATCTTCCCTCAATTACTACGACGACCGAGTCTCCAAGCATATCGAACTCGAAGTCATGCGCAATTACAGCGCCTGCCTCTGAAGCCCATACATATCCTTCAGTTTGCGTGCCGCATTCATTAGAAGAAGTGGGTGATGTAGGGCTATTAAGAGAAAGGACCATCTGTCCGTCCTGGGTTATCCAGGATGCACGTGTATCGCCAAGCTCGAACGCCCTAATAGAAGGTGCTGCTTGCGCTGGCGCTGAAGAAAATCCCATCGTCAATATCAGACCGGCAGCAAATATCGAAAGCAGCTTCATTCTTCTCCCCCTGTTTGAACGAGTACTCCTGTTCAAGCACTTCAACTGATATATACCTCCAGCGGGCGTATCAAAATCGTAAATATTAAAAGTGCAGCGCTGCGAGATGAATTCCGCTTCGTGAACGGATTTTAGAGACCGACTAATATGTGCAACTTCGCGCGGCGATTCGCCCGTGGACTCATGCGAGAGGGTTTATGAAAAAGGCTATTCATCGGCTGGTAGTTAGTGCGCTTTCACTCCTGGTTTCAATTTCGACTGTCCTGCTAGCTCAGCCGTCGTGCCAGGCAGCTCCCAGCTCGGCATTGACATTTTTTGCCACGCCATTCGTCGCCGCCGACAAGCCGCACAACGCAGAATTGCGGTCAAGCGTCGTGGCGGCGAAAGGCAGTCCCTTTGCTATTAAAGCCAGCCATGACGCGCAGGCTCGCGGCATGTATGCGGGCGTAGTGATTGAACCGACCCAGGCTTTCACCAATCTGCAAACGATATCTTTTTCCGCCAACCAACCAGAAAATATTCGTGTGACAGTGCACTCGCAGATGGATGGCAAAAATGCCTTCAACTACACATGGGCATTAGCAAGTGCTGGCGCCAAAAATGATGGTACTCAAGGTACCAAGCACATTGTGCTGAACAGCAGTCAGTTGCATGTTAATCCAGACAGCTTCGTGGACCGGATTGTGATTTCAACCGTTGGCGACAGTAACGCCTCCAGCGTCATTTCCGATCTAACCGTCAACGGACAACCCGTGACCAAGGTGCTGGCACATGGAACACGTTTCTACAAAGTCATAGCCGGTCATTCTGTTGGTCCATTAGGAGGACCTCCATTGAAGTCTGACGGCTTGCCCACGACTTTTACGACGATGTCGCTGACAAACAGCACTGGCTCGACGCGGTACTTCTTCATGACTCTCACTCCGCCTAAAGGATATCCGGCAAGCGAGGTGTACAACAACGTCAACAACGTATCGTTCACGGTCAGCGGAACGAATCATGTGAGCGGCTCCGGCGAAGGAAAGATAACTAAATACCCTGGTACAACCGGGCTTACTGGTTTTTTCTATTTGAATTCCAACGACACGGTCAGCTTTAGTCCGACTCTTACGTTTTCCGCAGCCTTCTATGTTAATGGCACCGGCAAAACAACACACGGTGGACCTAATGACTGCAACTGCATCACTGGAGTGCACGACGGAGTTCCTGTGGAAGGGACTGGAATCGGCTCTACGTTCGCGGAAGTGACTCTCAATGTCGACAGCACCTATCTAGGAGATGAAGTGGTCGACATCAGCGAAGTTAACGGTGTTAATTCGCTCTGGTCGATCAGTCTGCCATTAGCCACCACTCCAGTCTATCCGCAATATTTTGACAGCGACAACTATGTGTTTTGCAGCACCACAACGACTCCCTGGGGAACCTATAATCAGGGGCAGCTCATTCCGGTGCCGTCAATTGCTAACGCTCCAGGACCGTATCCGTTCACGGGAGACAGAAATGCAGCTTTGAGCTATTGCACTTGCGCGCCCTATGGAACAGGACCCATGGTTTGCAACGGCAACATCGGCGTCTATCCAATCGGTTGTGATGACTGCATAAGCCGATCAAAACCAGGTTGTCCGAATGGACCGCATTGCTTTAATCCGCATGTCAAATATCCTGCCGCTTCCAAAGTCGAGCAGACTTTGACAAACTGTCAGGTGAATCGATATGCGGGCTACCAGATCGGTGGCAATGTAGGCATTGCCCTCACGTCCTTTTCAAATCCGGGAAATGTCACATCTGACGACGAAGCCGATCAGGACGGCGGCCTCTAAAATCTGAATTTTTGGACGAACGGATAGAAGACGACTATTAGTCCGAGTTTCGAATCGCATCGTAGTGCTGCCTCGGTGACACGACGGTCAACAACGTGGAGAGACGGCGCGTTTCTCACACAGCCGCCACGCCAGGCAGCTACAGTAGATGTTTGGTGTTGTTGCCAGGGGCATCCAGGCACTGATCTCATCGAATAGAATAGCAATGCAATCGAGAGGAATTGTGCATGTCTTTTACATTTGTCTTGCGTGGAATTGAATCGGTCACATATGACGAGTTCATAGACATAATTGGAATTCCCAACTTGTGCGACGGCTCTATGCTGCCACAATCGAACGGCGCGCCCATGAAGGGGATCAACTATTTCTATGTTGAAGATGTATCGTGCCGTGGCGTTGAAGTGGCTTGTGAGAATTCCGGCGATTTTAGCGTGTCAGTATTTTCTGTAAGTTCACCTGATGATTGGAGCCTTGCACTGCTAATTATTGAACGGCTTGCTGGCAAATTTCGTGCTGAGATTCTACTGGACGGCGCTTCTTTGAGCGTCGAAGAGTTCAAAGCTAGGTGCACTGATGGCTGGGTCCAGGAGCACGTCGATGAGGACGCGAACCTCGTTCTCGCAGGAGGACTGGAAGTACTTTGCTCAATGGAAGGAGCTGTTCGACCATTTGTTTTAGGCAGGCGCACTATGACGGACATAGTTACGGGAAGGTCTGCCGCCGACGCTAGAATGGAGCTTCTAGACAGAATGCGCAGAATTCAGTATCTCGGTCCGGAATTCTATGTTCCGATCGAATACGAGATTAACGGCGACAAGACGAAATTTGTGTCAGTCGGGCACGGGTGTCAGATGTTCATTCCCAATGTCCAGTACATCGCACTGAACAAGGTCACAGGTCCAGAAGAGTGTTTGTTCATTCCTTTCAACGCATTTCCAGCTATTACCGGCTCCTGCTTTAGCTTTATGGACGAGAAACAAGGAGTGTTGCAGGCTATTCCGCTGGACAAGTATCAAGAGATGCTGGCTGCAGCTGCACCACATGCAGTGGACCTTATGTCACAAATTAAAGAGGGCGGTGGTATCACCAAATACTCGACAAGAGCCAAACTGCGCTATGAAAGCCAGCTCCAGCAGATGGAACAGCATTAGGTCTAGCGGTCAACATATCACCGGCGGTGCTAGCCACTCGGCAATGGATCGCCATCTTTGAGTGCTTTCACCCTGCCTGTGCCGCCGCAGATCGGGCAGGGTCCGTGATCTTCATACATGTGAGCTGCGCGGACCAATATGTGTCCGACGTGCGCTTCACTAAATTCTTGAGTCCAACCCCCTGGTCCGGTGCCAATTTGAATTTGATACCAGTATGTGCCATCCGGATGCATGCGCCAGTAGCCGCTGCTCCGCTTGAGACAATTGCCGGGGCAGGCACCAGACATCAATGTAGCTAGCGTGTTGGCATTGCGCGAAGCTTGACCTTGAAGAGTCAAATTATGCGGAGAGTGATTGGAGACGTACGACCACTCGCTGTACGACTTCCGATATTGACGCAAATGATAGTCGCAGTTTGCTATTTCGTCCCAAATGGTCGCGTCCGCCGTTTTTTCAGTGACGAATTTCTGAAACGCTTGCCTTGCCGCCGCCCATTTTTGTGCGTTGTATAGTTTGAGCGCTGCATCATAGCCCGGCGGTTTAGGCGGTTCTGGTACCGGTTTGTCCGCAGGTGCGTATGATTCTGACTGATGCGTCAGATCTCGTGGAACCGGCGGAGGCGGAGCTTCTGCTGCTTTGGCAGTGTCAGTGACGGTATTCCCGCGAACATCGAAAGTGTCTACGATATTACGAAAGCCATCTCTAAACTCTTTAGGAGCGTCTTCAGGAAATACAAGACGTGCCATCAGATGCACGTTTTGAGACTTGCTGAACGGCGCCATCAATAATGTGGTGTGGTCGCCTTGTTGATCATCGATGTTGAGAGTAGCTACGTTTGGTCCGGTGTACTCTCCGTTCGAAAGATAGACGTCCCCAAGAATTCCGCCCTTCTGCGGCACGAACAGCGGCTGATCGGCACTGCTTCCCTTCTCTTTTCTCACCCTCAGTTCAAAATGAAGCTTACCTTCATCTCGTGTCACCGTCGCTTTGGGATAGGTTTCAGCAACCAGATCGGCGATTTTCTTTTCGATGCCGTCTGCTTGATCCTTCGCTGGCTTGACGTAATCGGCGAGCGCGGGAGCGAGGCAGATTATCGAATAAGCCAGACTGAGCGAGAGAGTCAACAAAGAACCAGTGCGAACAATGCCGTGCATTCGTTTGTTCTCCGTGATACGTGTCTGTCTTTCCGCTGCAGAACTGTCTGCTAGGGAAGAAACCAAAGAACAGGACACCGAGATTCCAGCGAACCGAAAGCATCCTTCTAACAGTTTGGATTCTAGCAAGTGTCCACGCAAACACGTCTACTTCTCATGTAAATTTCATCGCGCCTCGGACACGCTGTTCCATGTCATGGGACTTAGCTAAATGATCTATCGAAATATGAAATCGTAAATCTGGGTCGGTTTTACAGAAGCCGAAGGATGGCATCGACTACAGCCATGCAGACCTGTATCGTCGAAGTTACTGTTTTCTCGCGAACTTCGTCGTCGCGGATTTTGACGATGTCAGCAATCGACGGCGCCAGGAGTGTTGCGAGCAGAAGCTGTTTGTGCTGTTGTTGCAGTTCGTCGTCTGTCATGTTCGCTCCGGCGGTGCTGTACGTTCGTAACACTTTAACGTATCGGCTTGGCAGTTGTCGATTATGAGTGAATCGCTCAGAAGTGCAATCGATGTCGAGCACCATGCTGTTTTGGCTGGTTTTTGATCCATGCTCTGCCGGTTTCTCGCTCGGGGCGAAGTGCATGGTACGGATCCGGAGGAAACAATTGCATTGCCAGCCAATCGGCCATAGGATTAGATCGTTCGATGTATCGGGTATGTGGTCTTGTGTGCCGCAGGAGGATTGATGTTTAAGCAAGTCTCGGTCGCTATTGCCTCCGTCCTGCTGCTGAGCGCTTGTTCTCAGAAGTCCAGCGAGCCGCCGGCCCAAAAGCCCGTCGAGCAACAGCCGTCTGCGGAGCGCCCCATGCCGACCGCCAAGGCGTATACGGCAACTTTCTCGAGCAATGGACCGTTTCAGAAGTCTGTTTACTATTCCGACGGAGCTGGGCACGTGCGCATGGACGTAAATGGCACGGGCAAAGCCCCTTCCATTGTGCTACTTCTCGATCTCAACAAGAATGAGACGACAATGTGGGTTGTCGGCAGCGGAAAGTTTTTCCGTCGCCATGCTGAGCCCAACGATCCGCTTGTTCTGCAGCAAAAGGTCGCTAAGGGGCAGACGAGCAACCTCGATCCGCTTGGCGCCAAAACGATCGATGGGCACAAATGCCACGGCTGGAAGAACAGGATAATGGGCAACGAGGCCTGGGTCGACGATGAGTACGGCTGCATAGTGCAGTCCCAAAGTCGCACAGTGCAAACGAAGCTGAAGAGCTTGGCGCCAGGTGCTCCTGCCCCGACACTATTCCAGCCGCCGGCAGGATACGTGCAGAAGGCACTTCCGACTGCGTCGCTACGCAGCAGTCGCGGTAAATAGCACGTCGTTCAAAACTTAGCCGCCCTGGGCTGCGGCTGGGAGCGAGTGCCACAGATGCATGGCAGCGTAAGCGCGCCATGGGCGCCACGATTCGGAGGCAGCGAGCAACTTGACTGAGTTCGTTTCCTTCATTGCCTTGCGCAATCCTAAGTCGCCGTGTGGAAAAGCGTCCGGCCAACGCAACGCACGCATTGCCACGTACTGCGCTGTCCACGGTCCGATGCCGGGAGTCTCTTGCAACTTGTCGATGACGACCTGCGCGTCGGTAATTTGATCGAGCACCAAAGTTCTGTTTGCGACGGACTTAGCCACCGCGACGATCGTCTCGGCGCGCTTGAGCGGAATTCCGATCTTGGTGGCAAGGTCTGCAGGCTCAACTGTTGCGATTCTCGCCGCCGACGGCGTGATACGAGACAATCCTGCAAAAGGTGTTTCAACCTTCTCGCCATACTCCGTCACATAACGCGTCATCAGTGTCGTCGCGCCTTTGACACTCACCTGCTGTCCAAGAATCGCTCTAACTATCAGCTCGAAGTTGTCGAAGGCACCCGGCACTCTCAGCCCCGGTCGCGGTTCGGCGAGCAAACCTAGATGTTTGGCGATCACTGCGGGATTTGCATCGAGATCAAACAGTTGTCTCACGTTGCGCAAAATCGGCAACATCGAGCGCGCCAATGATAACGATATGCGCACCGTCACCGAATACTCTTTTGACTTCGGATGTTTCGCCGGGCGTTTGCTTTTGCTGCTGGTCTGCTTTGGATTGATGCCCACGAGATTGGCAGCTGCAGCTTTTGTGGGATCGGTCAGAAATACTTCAATCCAGCCCTTTCCTTTCGGAGTGGAAACCGTCCGGATGTAACGATCCTCATCAATCAGCTCGGCACCACCGGCGGTGCGAAGGGCAAGGAATTGCAAAATTGACTTCCACGCAAAAGGTGGACGATAACCCAACGTGTATTCGACAAAATCCTGATCCGGCGCCGCTTGCCGACGTCCTTTTCGAAGTTGGGATGGGCTGAGATTGTAGGTGTCGTGAAACACCGAGTTGAACCGGCGCACACTGGAAAATCCGCTGATAAACGCGACTTCTGTAATGGGCAGATTGGTGTCAGTCAATAACCGCTTCGCTTGCAGCAGACGCGATGTTTGCGCCAATTCCAGAGGTGAAACCCCATATTCAGATTGGATGACACGCCGCAAATGTCGTTCGCTGATTCCGAGTTCTTCCGCCAGAGTGGCAACGGACCCCTCCGTGAGCGCCCCGTCCTCGATGTGTTGCGCTACGATTGACGCCAACCGTCCCACAGCATCTACTTTCGCATTGCCTGGGGCCAGTTCTGGTCGGCATCGTAAGCACGGTCTATAACCCGCCTGCTCCGCAGCCGCTGCTGTCGAGTAGAAAGTGCAATTCTTGCTCATCGGCACTTTCACCGGGCAGATCGGTCTGCAGTAAATCTTCGTGCTCTTCACCGCGACGAAGAACACCCCATCAAAGCGCGCATCGTGCGCCTGGAGAGCTTGATAGCATGTGTCAAAATCGAGTTGCATGCCCTCAATCATACATCCGTCCCAGCCCAAAATCTCGCCGCTTTCGGACCTCTAAGCTACTTTCCTAAAACTGCCTCCCTGCCCAAAACTTCCCGCTTGGCAGCCGGCTCGTATTGACTTAGACTAGATAGGTTGGATTACCAGGGTGCGGCGTGAGAAAATCGTTTTCCGTTTCGGTCCTTTATGCAGTTTTGGCTCTCATGTCCTGCCTCACGCCCGCATGGGCCGATAAGCTCATTCGCACGGATCCGGAATGCAGCGTGTGGGCGCAGGTCAGATCCAACTGCACGAGCGCTCTCGTTTCGCAACCGCATAATCCCAAAATCTTAGTGCTCCGCTCTTGGTGCAGTAAGAAACTAGCTGACTACGACTGTGCTTTTAAGGATGCGGATCTAGCTCTTTCTTCGTACTCAGCGAAGCAGCATTATGACCTTCCGTCAGAATTGTTGTTTTCGAACGGTTATGGTGATCTGGCGTACTGCCGAGTCTCTCTGGATGATGATGCGCGCGGTCCGTGGTTCGCACTTCGCGAGCGCGGCGATGTATACAGTTGCCTGAAGCAATACCATCGGGCTCTGACTGACTACAACCGTGCGATACGAATTTGCTCAACGAGCTCGGAGAATTTTTCGGTTCGGGGATTAGACAATCTTTGCCTCGGAAGATTTGCTGCTGCCATCAACGATTTTACCGACGCAATATCGCTTGATTCCTCAAGCTACTACGATTATCGGCAAAGAGCTTTGTGTTTCTTTCTCAATGGTCAACGCGACAGGGCGTGGGGCGATTTGCAGGCTACGCTCAGGCGTAATCCAAATGATCCGGTTGCGTTTTTGATCCGAGGACTAATCTGCGAACAGATGGGCAGGCGTGAATCTGCTATGCAAGATTATGAGAAATCGGTACAACTTCTCGCTCCACGCTTAATAGATTATAGATTTCCTGTACCTCCCGTTGATACGGTGGAAGACGTCGAAAGGCTAAACACCTGCGAGCAGATGATCAAGTTCATTCCGCGCTCTCCATATTTGTATGTAGCATGCAGTTATCTTCACAGAAGACTCTGGCAGCGGCATGAAGCGATGGACGACGCCGGAAAAGCTCTTTCGCTCGATCCTGATTGTGGCGCGGCATACGACGCTCAGGCAGCGGGCTATATCGAAGGACAATATTTGGAATTGCGAAGCCAACTTTTGGAGAATTGTATCTGCGTCTGCACCAAATCGTTGCAATGCAGTGGCAACCATAGAATGGCCTTCGCTCTAAGAGGCGAAGCCTTGTTTCAACTTGGAAGGACCGAGCAGGCCGTCGGCGATCTGAGACAAGCTCTTCTGTTGGATGCGGACGAAGGTCCGATACTGGAATCGCTAGCGCAAAGTTACCAATCGCTTCGCAGATACGGCGCTGAACTTGAAGTTCGGAATAAGCTGGTTCAACTGTATCCTCGTAATCCATTTGTGTATTGCGGGCGCTGTTTAACGAATTACTTCCTGGGGCGCTATTACGACTGCATTGCAGATGCCGACATGACGTCGAAACTCTCTGATGATGAGGTTTTTCCATACCTCATTAAAGGAGAAGCCTATCAGCATCTTGGACTGCATGCTGAAGCAATTGCAGCTTTTTCAGAATTCCTCGAAAAGACGCCGGTCTGTGGTAGCTTCGGACACAGACTGCGGGCCAAATCTCGCCTTTTAACGGGAGATCTTATAGGCGCAGCGTTCGACTATTTGAGCTGCATCCAGAACGATGGTACAGCCCTTTCCGGGCTCCAGAACCTTGCGTTTGTGCTTCTTGTTCCGTTCATCTTTCTCTTCATCCGAGCGCGGCCGGTGAGGCTTCCAATCCAGTAACTACGGAAAAGGAGTATCTTTTATGTGGCTTCTTGGGCGAGGGATTCTTGAAGGAAACTGGCGCTGCCCGTTCATACCTATCGGAAGACAAGGTCGGGAAATTCGCTCGATCGTGCGATGAATTCTGGTCTTTCGGACGGTTCGGTCCCGAACACTTTGGCATTGGACAACTCTTTCTTGATTTCGTCTAACTCGACTTGCGCAACTCTGCCAACTCGAAGGAATTTCAGATCATGCATCTTGGCGAGGAATTTTAGATTCCCTTTCTCAGACGCTCCTGTGTTATCTAACCAGAGTCCGTTCAGGTGCATTGATTGCAACTGTGCAAGCCCGCTTTCGGTGATTTTCAGATTGCCTGAAATGTCCAGGTATTTGATCGTTCTCGACCGCGCAATCTGCGCCAGAAAACGGTCGGATAGGTTGCACCTATGAACGAACAGTGCGACAAGATTCATTTCGGATAGTACCTTAGCGCTTGCATCAGAGATTGGGCACCCATCTAATGCGAGGATCCTTAGAGCCTTACATTTTCGAAGTGCCTTCAGATCTGAATCGGAAATTTTGTCGGATTCAAGTTCCAAAATCTGCAATGCGGGAAGTTTTGCGATTGCCGCTAAGCCCGGTCCCCCAACTCGACTGCCTGGAACGTCCAAGAATCTAAGTGTGGGAATTCTGGAAAGTATCTCCATCCCGTCATCGGTAATCGGCGTCTGTCCGATCCTGATGAATTCGAGAGGCAATTTTTCAAGGTTGAGCAGATCTGAATCGCTGATATGTGCATACTGCACATTCAGCCTCAATAATTTATGCATGTTCTTTATGGATTTGAAATCGGAAGAACTCGGTTCTTCAATTGCCTCGATAGATAAATTTCGTGTCTCTTTGTTATTCAGCATTTCGTTTCTGCCAAGATCAGCACGTACGATGAATTTTGAAAGGTCCTCGTCTTGCGAAGATGGCTTGTTGTGCTGAGGAGAGTCCTGATGCAGTACCGGCGCCGACTTCATAAGCAAAGCGACGCCGATCAAGCAGACCGCTGCCAGTGCTAACACAGTAACCGCTGGAGACGCTCGCAGTGGCGCTTTTGCTTTTGGCGCCTGCCCCTGTCTGAGGCGCTCGAGATCAGCGCAAAGATCAGACGCGGTTTTGTATCGTCGGGCTGGATCCTTTTCCAGACACTTTAATACGACCGACTCGAAGGCTTCCAAATTTCCCGCCGTTCCGCTAATCCTCTGAGGTTTCTCCTTAACGTGCGCGAGAATGGCTTTGACCGCATTGCGCTTTCCGAATGGCGGTTGACCTGTGACTGCCTCATACATCACACAGCCCAGGGAGTAAATGTCTGAACGCGCATCCAGAGGATCGCCGTTGCACTGCTCCGGACTCATGTAATACGGTTCGCTGAGAATCTCATCAGTCGCTTCCGCTGTAACCCGCTCCGCCAGCTCTTTTCTCATGAACAGTTGGGACAGTCCGAAGTCTGCAATCTTGACGCCGCTATCACCGCCGTGCTGAGAAAGCAAAATATTAGCGGGCTTGATGTTGCGATGCAGAATGCCTTGTCGGTGAGCATAGCCTAAACCGGCGGCGACGTTGATAAACACGTCAATGGCTTCGTCAACGCTCACTGGGCCGTTGTGCTCGATAATATCTCCTAAGTCTTTGCCGTCGACGTACTCAGTCACTATGTATGCAACTCCCGTCAAAGGAACGTCGCATTCGAACACGCGCACGACATTTGCATGCTCCATTTTGCTGACCGCTTTCATCGCCTGGTCGAGGCGCTTGAGCGCCTCGGAGTCTAACCGAGAGTTGTCTGTCAAAAACTTGATGACACATTCTCTTTCGGTTGTGACGTGCTGTGCCAGATAGACTGGTCCGAAAGTCCCGTTACCCAGCTTAATTTTGAGGGTATAGGTCGCTTTGAGCTGTTGATCCAGTTCGGGCGATAGAGAAGATTCGAGCTTACCCGCACTCCCCGTAAGTTGAGAAGAGTCGTTCACTTTTCTAGTGAGCGAACCGTTTGGAGACAGCGTAGAAACATACTCTCGAGCTGTGATTTCTGAGCAAGTGCAACCGCTGCCTCGGAAGAGCCACGACGTGATTGAGCCTAATTTGTCCGCACGCTTCGGTGCGTTGCAACGCGGGCAAAACTCAATATCGCTGGACATGTTGCACCCGTTAGCTCTTCCAATAATCTATACCCGGCATTTCAGCGCCGTAATTTCAGGGAGGAAACCCACGGGGGCAGGCGCTCGGGCGAAAAGTTAGCGAGCTATCTTGCAAAAAGAAGATGTTGAGCTACACTGAAACTAAAGCAAAATGGGACTACACCCTGATGAAATTGCAACCGCTTCTACTGGCTTCAGTCTCGATCATTTTTACGCAGGCGGCTGACGCGCAGAATTTCAACAGCTACATCCATAGCGGCGGCGGGCGCAGATCGGCACAGCCCGCATCGAGACCGCATCCAGCGAAGGCACAAGAGCACGTGCCGGAGTCAGCTCACTACAAACATATCAATCCCGGCGACCTGGTCAACGGACAGGGGCAAGCGCAGCAAAGCAACAACGCGCAACGCACGGTTCAACCTGCGACGAAAACAAAAGTGGCAAAGGTAAAGCACAGATCCGCGCCTACGACAGCCACCTATGGCTCATATGAGAGAACTGGCGGACGCCAGTTTTAAAAGGCAACGTTTGATTTCTCATCGCTAAAGAGTAGCGCCGCTATTCGCGTCTGCTCGTACAATGGGTGACAGCCCAACGGAAGGAATCTGGTATGGAAGCAACAGACACGAGTGACGATGTTCAACCGAATGTGCGGCAGGCCCTCGAAAGGCGGGGAATGGCGTTCAAAGTGTATGCCTGCGATCCCGACTTTGCAGACACTGCGAATTTCTGCGAAAAATACGGATTCAGCCCGGGGCAAGCCGCTAACTGCATTCTCGTGGCATCCAAGAGCGAGCCGCCCCAAGTTGCGTGCTGCATAGTTCTGGCTACAACCAAGTTGGACGTGAACAAGAAGGTTTGCCAGCTTCTCGGGGTGAAGAAAGCATCGTTTGCTTCCGCTGAATTCACGGTTGAACTGACCGGGATGCAGGTGGGCGGGGTGACGCCGTTTGGTCTTCCCGACATGCCAATCTACATCGATGGTGCCGTCATGCCCCACGACGAGGTCGTTCTGGGCGGCGGCAATCGCTCGTCCAAGGTTCTCATGCAGCCAAGCGAGCTGTTAAAGCTGCCCGGTGCGCAGGTGGTTGAGGGATTGGCTGTTCTTAAATAATCTAGGCGTGGACCGCTTCAGCCCATTTAAATTTGACGTCTACTGCCACGTCCGGGTGCAGGCTCTTGTGCACGGGGCAGGTCATGGCGGCGTTTTTGAGCTTTTGCTGCTCGGTCTCCGTCAGGCTGCCTTTGATGTTGAATTCGACTGTTAGTTTGCCGATGCGGCGCACCGGCGCGGTGACCATTTCCTTGACGACTTTCACCGTCGTGCCTGTGATGTCGATCTTGTCGCGCTCTGCCACGATGCCCATAATCGTGAGCATGCAGGTGCCGAGCGCGGTGGCGACCAGGTCTGTGGGCGAGAAGTATTTGCCTTCGCCCATGTTGTCTTTGGGGGCGTCGGTGAGAATCTCGCTGCCTGATGGCTCGTGGATTGCGCGGCAGCGCAGCTTGCCTTCGTAAACGACATTGACTTCAACCATTGTTGTGCCCTCAGCAACTCACACACGTCTTCATTATAAGAGGATAGAGACGAACTTTTTTGCTATTTTTAGGGAATGCTGCGCCTATTTACAAATCTCGGTTCGATCCGCGTGAGAGCATGCCTGCTCGGGCTAATAGGCTTGTCTGGTGCTACTCCGTGTCTTGGCTCTGCCAATTCGCAGGTCTGGAAGGTGGAGCAGACCAGTGTGCTGATCGGGCCCCATACAGTTGAATTCAACGCGAACGGATTTTGTATCAGAAATCACGAGACTGGAAGGTGCATTCTAGGAGACAGCAAGACCGCCAAGATTTTTTATGTCGATCCCAAGGCCAAGATATTTTGTCCGCTCGATGTCAAAAATATTTCGATATTCAAATATTACTATGTCAACCTGAACGCAGGCACTTTTCAGGATCTTCGCAGTGATAATCTGGGCAAAATTGAAATGCTCGGGCGACAGGGCACCAAATATGGTTGCATTCGCTCGAATGCATCTGTGAAAACCGAGAGGGATTACCCGGTCGTGATCTGTACTATTGCTGGATTAGAAGCGCCTGCAAATCTCACCGGCGTGCTCGAGTATATGTACGGAATGCCAGACCTGTCGGGGTTTCCCGTTTACATCAATTACAGTGGCTCATTGATGAAGACTGATAAAAGGTTGCGAACCGTGAGCATCCAACGTACAACTGATCTGAATTTTCAAACGACGCCCAACTCTGGATGGAAGAAAGTGAAGGACTCCCACACAATTGACGTAAAGATGGCAAGTTCAGAGTTGTACGACAGTTTGCTTGGACCTGAACGCCGGTAATTTGGCGCTTCTGTGCACGGTTGCGCTCGAGCTGGTTGCAAATATAACTATCGTAGTGAAGAGCTTAAATGCTACAAATCTATGTTAGTCTATACCTCGCGCATAGCCAAGTTGCATGACGCAACCCTGCAAGCTGCGGGATTTGCACACAGCTAGTGAAATGAGGTCCTGTGATGAACGTACTGTTGATCTGGCCGAAGATACCGCTGACTTACTGGGGCGCACAGTATTCAATCAGGCTCTTGCACAAAAAAGCTGTAATGCCACCTTTGGCATTGATCACAGTAGCGGCCATGTGTCCGAAAAACTGGCAGTTTCGTTTAGTCGATCTGAACATTGAAGAACTTACTGATGAGCACATTCAGTGGGCTGAACTGGCGATGCTCAGCGGCATGGCTGTGCAGCATACGTCAATGAAAAATGCTATTGCTCGCCTGAAAAGAGCCAACGTAAAAACTTTAGTTGGCGGGCCCGATGCTACTTCCAGTCCCGAAAAATTCGAAGATGTCGATTATCTCTTGCTCGATGAAGCCGAGATAACCTTGCCGCGTTTTCTCGACGACCTGGCAGCAGGAAAACCGGAAAGAATTTACACTGCCGAGGGCGAAAAGCCTGATGTTACACACACGCCTGTTGCACGCTTCGACTTATTGAACGTCGACGCGTATGCGCACATGTGCATGCAATTCTCCAGAGGTTGTCCTTTTGCCTGCGAGTTTTGCGACATAACCGCTCTTTACGGCAAGAGACCACGCACTAAAGAGCCTGACCAGATAGTTCGTGAGTTGCAAGCCATATATGATGTTGGTTTTCGTGGCGAAGTATTTTTAGTTGATGACAATTTCATCGGCAACAAGAAGAACGTTAAAGCGATGTTGCCGCATCTGGCAAAGTGGCAACAAGAGCATGATTACCCGTTCTGGCTTTATACCGAAGCGAGCCTGAATCTCTCTGATGACGACGAGCTGTTGCAGATGATGTGCGATGCAGGTTTTAACTCTGTATTTGTCGGAATCGAAAGTCCCTCGATGGAGAGCCTGAGAGAGACTCAAAAATACCAAAACACGAATGGTGATCTCCTGGACAAGGTGCACCACATTCAAGAGTTCGGCTTGGAAGTGATGGCAGGGTTTATCCTGGGATTCGACAATGACACTCCGGACATATTCGAGCGTCAGATCGAGTTTATAACTCGGGCTCGCATTCCAATGGCAATGGTCGGCACGTTGAACGCCATGCCCACAACTCAGCTGTGGAACCGCCTCAAGCTCGAAGGGCGCCTGCGCACGGACTTCACCGGCGATAACCTGGACCTGCCCAACTTCGAGACCAAGCTGCCTGCGCTCACGCTGATGCGCGGCTACCGTCAGGTGTTGTCTACGATTTATTCGCCGGAGCACTTCTTCGCTCGACTGCAAACGTTAATTGAGGCGATGAAGGATACTCCCAATAAGACTCCCACCCGATTTGCCATGAGCGGGCAGCTCTACTGGGGACAACGTCTATTGCCTGCGCTTTTCTGGCTCTTTGTCGCCAATGACCTGCGCTCTCACTATTGGAAGTTCATGACGTGGGTCTGGGCCAACCACCCGGACAAATGGATGTATGCACTCACGAGAGCGATTGCCGGTTATCACTTCATCCGCTACACGGCAGAGGTCATGATACCCCGTCTGACACTCGTCGAGCGTGAGCTGGCTGAGAAAGAAACGGCTCTGGTAGCCTGATTCAGCGAATTCCTTCTGTCGTCAAATGGCGAAGTGCCCAAAAGGCTTACCCTGCGGGCGATTGACCCTATTTTGACACAAAATATTTGCTTGACATCCCGCCTGTGCGGAGTATATTAGCGCTATCCAGTCGGTGTCTTTCCAGTTCTCCTTTTACCAAGCAGGTGGTCATCATGGCCGGGTCTAATCCATTTGAGGGAATCCTCAGCAACCCCGCGGTCCAAAGCGTCGAATCGGCATTTGCCAAGATCGCTCAGGCCCTGAACGCGGAAAATACCAGCAATCTAGCCTCTTCTCTTCAAGGCTCAGCGAGCCCACAGACGATGAGCCAATTCCCTAATCTCGGCATCGAGGGCAGCGAAAACTCTTAGTTGCTTGTCTGCTCAGGGTTGTTCGGAGAGCTTCGAGACTGATGCGTAGCCATCGTAAAAGCCCGACACCCAGTCGTACTCATTCTTGACCACGAATTTTCCTTTTCGGTTGATAAATCCGAATTTGCCATCTTTGCGAACAGCGGCTAGATCATCCGAGAAGTTTGCTGCTTCATCATATTGTGGTGAGATTTCTATATGACCGCTTTTTGCTAGATAACCCCACTTACCGTCAATCTCTACTGGGCAGAGACCGTCGTTGAAGTCGCCTGCATTTGTCAGTGTCGGTTTGATCAAAAACTCGCCTGATTTTTCGATGATACCAATCTTGGTGCCTTTCATGACCGGTGCCAGACCTTCGTTGAACGAACGCGCGTCTTCGAACTGCGGCTCGATGATAAACTTGCCGTTGGTGTCGATATAGCCCCATTTGCCGCCCTTTTTAACAGCGGCAACACCTTCGTGGAAGGGCAGAATTCGCTCTGCATCGATGGGAAGCTCTTTGCCTTCCTTATTTATGAACGTAAAATGCTGAATCGTGGGACTGCCCGGACCCACTACCACCGGCGGTGGCGGTCCGTCATCAGCCAGACCGGACGTAGTTGCCGTCACTGCTGCGATTACTGTTATCGACAGAGCCAACGAGATTTTCATTTGTCTCAACTCCCGCTTTTTTGATGCATGTTCTTAAACTGCGCTTTTGCGGCTTCCCTTTGGGCTCTTTCCCATTTGTCTTTCGCTTCCGCCATGACATTAGCTTGAATGACCGTAGGAGCCGTTACCGTCTTCACGTTGCCGAGCCAAAATGAATTGGCTTCTAAATAAAACGGGAGATCTGATTTTTTCAAAACCCAATCGCCTTTGTTTGTCTGCGAAAACGAGTAGATCACCGGCACTTTTGGATTCTCTCTAAGGAAGATTTTGTACACAAAACCTGGTTTGCTCGAGTTGAATTCCGGTCGGTCATCTTTGCCGAGCACTGACTTGAAATCGATGTTTGTCAGTTTGTTCACCACCCAGTCCTTTGTTTCGGGCACCATCGGCTGGTCTTTCCCACCCGCGGACATGGTCCAACCCGTGCCAGCGAGCGTCATTTTGAAATCAGGAAATTCGAGACCGACAACGTCTTTGTTCGCGAACGATAGTCTAACCGAATCCCACCAGTTAGCCGGATCGGTTGAGAGCATGTCCTGCGGAAACTCGACGCTGTAAATATCGTTATTGCCTGACCAGCGCACATTGACGTTTTTCGTGCCGGCCGCCGAACCAATGAACAGCGTACCTAATTCCTTAGCGCTGTTGCTGAGAGTAATCGAGTGATCGCAGGTATCGGCGGTCACTTTAAACCGTTCTGCTGCATCAGGGGTGGTGGCAACAGGAAAGTCCTTCTTCAAATTGTGCAGATCTTCCGTCAGCGCATTTACTGAGCGCGTAGCCGCTGGAAAGCCATACTGATCCGGGAGGTCCCAGGCATTGTTATGAAACGCGAGCGACAAGGAAGTGGTTTTTTTGCCGCCGTGCGGATTGTTGGTGATGACAATTTTGCCAACCTGTCCTAGAGAGACTGGTATGATGTCCGCCTCATTCGCTGCTGACTTATACTGTACGGCGTTGGCGCGCAGAAGAAGCGCCAGCCCGATCTGAACCACCAGCAGACATGCCAGGAGAAGCGGAAGCTGACTGGAATCTGCCGCGGGCGTGTTCGTGACGGTAGCTTTGTCTGTGCCGTTCAAGATTTGCTTGCCTCCTCCAGCGATTTTGTCGCAGCCAACTCCTGTAGAAGCTGGCTGTACCGTTTGCGACTGCGCTTCAGGACTCTCTTGCGAATTACCCAGACAGCCGAAAGCCCTGCCAGCGCGAGAGCGTAGTTCATGTATTCGAAAATCGGTTGTGTTTTTGCATCGATCGGTTGAAGCACGCGTGTAAAGGCGCTGCGACCGCGAATCGAAAGCAGATCTCGGTCAGACAGACACCAATCTACAGAGTTTTCCAGCAAATCGATCGACTTGAGATAAAGCGCTCCCAGGCTTTGGCTTGCCATCTTCGTTATTCTGTCCGACAAGAAGGTGGGTGACGAATAGATGATAATGCGGGCTGATTCAGGAGACTTGCCAATTACGCTCTTCGGCATCTGCTCAGTTGCAGGAGGCTGCGGCGGCGCCGGGTGTCCCGGAATTACAGGAGTGGGCGGCGGCTCTGGAGGAATGCGTTTTTCGAAATACGAATTGAACGTACCTTCGACTGCGACGCCGAGCAGCTGCTTGCCTCTTTTGTCCGGCTCGGGAAAACCTGTCTGGGGGTAGAGCTCCATATGCGGCTCTATATGCGTCGAATCTGATGTCCAGGCGGCTGGCGAGGTGCTGAGAATATCGGTTATCTTTCGTCCTTTGTTCTTCTGGGCGTCAACTGTTATTGGCGATGCCCAACTCATGAGGATTTCATCTATTCCGGCTGTGAACGAGTTTTTCTCGCCCAACCCTTCGCGGCGCACATCTACAAAATAAGGGTAGGGCAAAAGAGCCGTTTCATTGACGGTGTAGCTGCCGATCCGCCTCACCACAGGCAGAGGCAACGGGAAATTTACCTTATCGAGCACCATCGAATCGCCGATTTCGATGCCGTTTTTCTTCAACCATTCGTTCAGTCCGGATTCGTCCTTCGTGCAAGTAATCTTGTCGCGCAGATTGGCACTAAACGAGTTGGTCGCCATGACGATCGTGCCGCCGCGCATGAGGAATTGGTCGACAGCGAACAGCTCGATATCTTTCAATTTCTCGGGAGCGAGCAGCAGCAAAAGGTCAACGGTAGAATCCACTTTCCCTTTGGCAAGCGAAACATCTTCCACAGTGTATGCAGCGGCTAGCTTGTCTTTGAGCAGCGCGAAATCCTTCAAGCCCTCGCTGCTGTAGGCCGAAGTGGGATCGGGACCGCAGATCCCAACGGTTTTCATATAGCCTTTGGAAAATCTTTTCAAGCCGTCTTTGATGTCACTGTCCAGGCTCAATCCGGAGATAGATGAAGGCATAGGAATCTGCACGATCTGATTGTTGCCTTTGAGCACCATGTAAAACCAGAAAGTTTTCGCATCGAAGACGCTGAGCGCCATCGGCTTGAAGCCATAATCCTGTTGCAGCTGATTTGCCACTTTGTTGTTGTCAGCTTCGGGTTCTACAAACGTAATCGTGAATTTACCTTTCGAGTCTTTTTGCAGTGCTTCGAGAGTACTCTTGAGGGTTTGCTTGAGCTTCAAAATCGGCGCCGGCAACCGGTCGTCAGCCGAGATATAGCCGACGAATTCAACCGGATGTTCGACCGATGCGAACGGATTGCCGGCACCTTGATAGTTGTATAAAACGCGTTTGATCGCGTTGGTGATGTCGTACTCCGGGTTGCGTAAAGCGACGGAGACTTGCTCCCCTCTCGCTTTCGCTTCGATAAAGTTTCTGTAGTTCAGCTTTTCATACTGGTCGCCGTATTTGACCAGCACATCGAAGAACGAGCTGTTGAGTGCAGTTTGATACTTGCTCGCAGTTTGAAACGGGATCGGTTTGATGCCGTATTTCTCTCCTGCTTCGCGCTCCACATCCGGGTTGTCCAGGGGGTCGACGAATTCGACTTTTACCTTTCCGTTGCCGGCGATAGCGTACTCTTTCATCAGGTCACGCAGTTGCGGAACCAATGGTGCCAGAAGAGGGTGTGTCTTTTTGCTGAAGTAGCCACGCAAAAGAAGCGGCTGGTCGAGCCGAGCGAGATAGTGTTTTGTCGCGGGCGAGATTGTGTAAATGTGCGACTCTGTCAGGTCGGCGCGCGCCCAGCCGATTTGTTGCAGCCAGAGGTTGCCGGCAATGAAGTTGGCGATGGCGAGCACTGTAATAAGCGCCCATCTGCGATGGTTGGCATTGAACGAGTTGCCCGCCCAGCGCAGTTTTTCCAACCCCCATGCATTGAGCGTGAGAAACACGGCCGTTATGCTGACGTAGTAATAGAGATCTCGAAAGTCGATGACACCACGCGTGATCGACTGAAAGCGCGAGTCGGTACCGATCAGTTTCATCGTCTCGCCGATGGTGCCGGCAAACAGGTTGGTGACTGAATCGGTTCCGACCAACAAGAACAAGCCGCAGAGGACAACGGATACGAGCAGGCTGACTATCTGGTTGTCTGTGCGAGCGCTTACGTACAGTCCGATGGCAGCGTACGCGGAGGCTAAGAAGATGCTTGCCACGTAGCCACCAATTACCGGGCCCCAATCGATCGGTCCGAGAATGAGTGAAACACTGATTGGCAATGGCAGCGTCAATGCCAGCGCGATAGCGACCAGAGCGAGGCAAGCGACGAATTTTCCCAGCACCAGCTCGGTGTTGGTCAGAGGAAGCGTAAGCAAGAATTCCAGCGTACCGGAGCGACGCTCTTCGCTCCACATGCGCATAGTCAGAGCCGAAACGAGAAAGACCATCAAGGTCGGCATCCACTCGAACATTGGACGAACATCGGCGATGTTGCGGGCAAAAAATGCGTCTACCCAAAAGAAAACGAAGAGCGTCACCGCGAGAAACAATCCGAAGAAAATGAAGGCGGTAAGCGAAGAAAAGAAGCTGACTAGCTCTTTTTGCGCCACGCAGATGACGTTATTAGTTTGCATCGGAGTGGCCCTCCTCTGTGCTGGACTCTTGCGCCGCATCGGCGCCGTTGACTAGGGCAGACACTGTATCCGTCTCCTTCTCGATTGATGATGTCGCGTCCGATATCTCTGCCGGTTTCACCTTTTTATTATTGGCTGTAATCTCGCCAAAGATCGTCTCCAAATCTCTCATAACAGGCTGAATCATATAGATTTTGCAACCGGCTGCGACGAGCCGCTGCACCAAATCCGGTGTCGTCGCTTCGATCAGGTCGGTCTGACCGTGCAATGTATACCAGAACTGATTTCCCTTTCGTTCGTGTCCTTTCAATTCGAGGTGATTGCACTGAGCGAAGATCGGCTCGCAATCGTGAGGCTCGCGGTCAATTGCCACCAATAGACGACTGGCCGATTGCAGGCTGGCCAGGTCGGAGTCGAGCGCCACTTCGCCGTTGTTAATTACGATGACTCGCCCGCAGACCGCCTGCACTTCTTGCAGAATGTGCGTCGAGATGACGATGGTGGCAGTGGCCGAAAGCTCCTTGATCAAGGAGCGCATCTCCAGAATTTGAGAGGGATCGAGTCCGTTGGTTGGTTCGTCCAAGATAAGCAGGCTCGGCCAGTTGAGAATCGCTTGCGCCACCCCGAGCCGCTGTTTATAACCGCGTGAAAGCGTCGAAACAGGCTTTTCGATCACGGCGCCCAGCTTGGTCTTTTCCACTGCATACGTGACCCGCTCCAGTTTTTTCTCATCGGAAACACCGCGCAGCCCAGCGGCGTAATCGAGATAAGCGAGCACACTCAGTTCGGGATAAAGCGGGCAGTTCTCCGGCAGATAGCCGATGCTTTGTTGGATCTTCAGGCGCTCTTCGTAAGCGTCGATGCCGTTGAACGAGACCGTGCCCGAGGTCGGCTCCAAGTAGCCTGTGACCATCTTCATGATCGTCGTCTTTCCGGCTCCGTTGTGTCCCAACAAGCCGACAATCTCTCTGGGTCCTATCTCGAAAGAGACGTTGTTGACGGCTTTGACCACACCATAATTTCTGGTCAGCGCCTCTGCCTTGATCATGCCGCTCCTGCATTTGAACGAAGATGAGTAGTAACGGCGCCTTCTGTTGAGAACTTGCGCTGCAAAGGGTGGAAACCCTGCGCCGACGATAAGTTTACATTCTAGGTAGGCAACGTGAAACTTGAGTGCAGTGTCCTTGATGACCGCCCCGAACGGATTTGGGCGCCCATGGCACTTTCGGCGATCCACAAATGCTGCACGCTCGTCCTGCAATAATCAGAACAGCGGTGCTTGACTTCCGGTTCTTCCATCTTCTCTCCGGCGTTTGCCCGCTTCGCTGCTCTCGACATATCCAGGTTGGCTATACGAGGATTCACTTATATGAATCGAGCATGTTTGGCGTCACTCTTCAGTGCTTTGTTAATGTTGGGCTCATCGCCCGCTTTCGCCCGTCCCGCCCTTCTCAGCGGAGAGGTTGTCCAGGATGCGGAGTCGCGCGTCGTCTCCGACATCCAGTGGAATACTTCCTTGTCCGCAGCTGAGCAGCAGGCTCAGCGCCAAGGCAAGATGATTATGTGGATTCATATGCTGGGCGATATCAAAGGCGCCACTTGAAGTGCCGCAAATAGCCTGCGGGCCGTGTCGCTCGCGCAAGATCCGACCAACTCTCTTCTCAAGAAATACTTCGTTTGCGGATACAAGGACATCACCAACGAGACGTACTCAGGCGTTTCCGAACGCCATGACTTCATGAGCAATGCCGTCGATACGACAAACGGTGCCGGACCGCACAACTTGCAGATATTCTTTATGACGGCTGATGGAACCGTGCTCACGGTCTTGCCAGGCTACTGGCACTCCGAAGATATCGCTACCGAGATGAATCTGGCCGCCAAACTGAACAAAGTCTGGCTCAACCCCAAACTGTCGCGCACTCAGAAAAACCAGATGTTTCAACAGATGCAGCTAGCTCACATCGAGCAACATTCGCCTGAGATGAAGCAACGAAGTCGCATGCAAGGTTTTGACATGCAGTTCGAGTCGAAGAATCGTCTCAACACCACCGATACGATCATGGATCGCGCCGCCGCTGAGCAGGCGATGGCGATGACGGGGCGGGTACCGAACAACATGTTCAAAACCACCGATCAATTGATGCATGAGCGCATGGCGAGTCGACCATTCGAGCCGTATCAACAGTTCGACGTAGCCTCGTACGTAGAGTACGGCAAACAGAAGTACGACAAGGGCGAGGCGTTTCGCACAGCCGAAGGCGGCATCGACGTCAATGCTATGCGCAATAAACAGGAGATAGGCAATCCGCAGGTTCTGGCGCAACTGCACCCTGGTAAAGCCAGAGCGATGCAACGCCAGGCGTGGCAACAGCAACAGCAATGGGCACAGGCGCGGATGCAGCCTATGCAACAGCAAGTAGGGTCGACTACCTGGGGCAATGGACGCACCTGGGGCAATGGACGCACCTGGGGGAATGGCGGACAGTAAGGTTTTAACCACTGCGAATACTCCTGAAGCGCGGGTTTCTGATTTTCAGAAATCCGCGTCTTTTAATGTATTTGCGGACGGGCGCGATGTCGACTTTCGCGACCATATATGAAACCTCCAAACCATGGCGGTGACTCGATTTGATCGGGGTTTCACCTCGATAAAAAAACTATCAAATACTTCGTATTTGCCCCATTTCCCCGACGCTATTGCTGGGCTACATTGTCAGCAATTCACGCGGAAGCTCGATTAACCAAACTCTCTCTCCTGTCAGGAGATTAGATCCGGCGTCTGCGCGTTTTTCTCGAAGTTAAGGAGCGATCTCATGCCACCATTTGGTTATCAGGACGAAGCGGATCTAGCGGCAAGACCAGTTTTGCAAGCGCTGCAAGTAGATCCACATGCAGCGGCCGGTCTTTTGAGGCAAGAGTTATATACCGCTCCTGATCCGCGCCTTGCGGCTGAACTGATTCAGAAAGTCATGATCGGTCAGGATCAGCAGCCCTCAGTTGGACAAGTAGTGCAATATCATCAGGATTACGGTCCAGGGATGCCGGGACAAACCGATATCGCTGTCGTCAGTGCTGACCCGTACAGCGGACAGCCGCGCCAGGAGCTGGTCGCATCGCTCCAGACGCCGCCCACGTGGAACAACGGTTTTCGAATCGATCCGGTCATGGGCATGGAAGGCATGTTTATTTTCGGGCGCGGATTCGGCTCGCGCTTCTCGTTTGACCGCGGTCGCTACGATGATTGCATGCGCTTCGAAAATAACTACCTCAATATCGGCTTCCAGTTCGGCGGCGCAGAGCTCCCTCGGTGGAACCACATGCAACAAGCTCCAATGAGATTGAATTCGACAATCGTTGAGAACATTCACAACACAACCGTCAATAACAGAGTGATTAATCAAACGACGTACAACAACACAATCAACAATCGCACAAGTATCACGAACAATCAGCATAACAATATGCAGAGACCGATTGGGCAGTTGCCTCAACGCTCAGAACAACCGTTGCATATTCAAACCGGACAGGGTACCCGAGTACCTAACCTGAGCCAGTATGGCAGTGAAAGTGGCTACCGGGGTCAGACCGGTACGCAGATTCAGAGTGGAAGCGAAGGGTCTGCATTGCGGACATCACCGCAGATACAACAGCGTCAACAGGTGGAGACGCCGCCACCGCAGCCGAAAACACGCGAGCAACAGGGACAGGGTCAGCAGGAGTTCAATCGCTTCTTCCAGGCACCGCAACACACTGGTGATCAGCAGGGCAAAACGACTCAGTCGCAACAACCGCGCGATCAACACGAGAAAGATAAGAAAAAGAACTAGTTGATCGGGTGAACCATAGGCGATGTCGAACAGGCTCTTAAAGAAGCTGTCGTTAAATTGCCTTCGCCTGAGCAGTTCTGCTAAATCATGTCGCTTTAAACACATGGCGAACTCCTATGCTACGCTTGTGCTTGCCTGAAGGGAGCGCAGCATATTGAGAATCGCGAAAGTGAAACTAGCTCACGGAGTGGCTTTGCTTGTCACATTTTGCTTTGGGCAAATGCAAGCGATGGCTCTCACGGCCAGTAAACTGGACTTGTCCACTATGAGTGTCGGACCGATATCGGTGTACTACGACAATCACAGACGAGTAAAACTGGTATTCATGTTCGGCACGGTTTTGATTACGGACCCGCGACATTCTTTTGGATACAACGAAACCAACAAACTCTGCGTATTCTACTCAAGTCCAGAAGCGTTCAGGCAGAGCAAGTTCTTTGCAGCGCTAGATCAATTGCACCCTGGGGAGGCAAGGTTCAATCCATGGAGTGCGGCGGACACAACGAAAGCAAATGGCTGGTCTTTAACAAGATATAGTCGTGGACCTAACGCAGCTGCGGTTGAGCGATCTCCTCGACTGAGCGCCTATCGTGAAGTTGTATCAGCGACTCATGATCTAACTTTGCCATACGAGTGGGTTAATGCCTACGTTGAAGCACTCGGTGCTCCATGCCCAGCAGGGAGTTTCCCTCTCTATTTTTATGCGTACATGGGTCAGCAGGTTGTACAGAGACGACTGGAATTGATCAATGCCACGAACGTGAATGTAGACGCCGGTTTCTTTTCTGAACCTCAGGGCTATAAGCAAACAAATGATGATATGAAGGTTTTCCTCAGCGGCGGCAATTTCGAAAAGTTGATGAAGCTGAATCACCCCAACTCGGGCAATTAGTCCTTTACGGTTGTTCAAAGTTGCTAACCGGCGTGCGAGCTTGGTAGGATCATCTTCGTCCACGCGTTAGTCGGCCATCGGTCTTGCACATGTCGCTACCCAAAAAATTCAATGTTTGGCTCGGACACTTGTTTCCACGCGTGGGATTGTTCTTGTTCATCATGGCGATCGAGGCTGCGTATGCAGCTTTAGTCGTATATTTCAACCAGCATGGAGCGGCGGCACAGAAGCTGATGGAAGCTAATGGCGCCATGTTGACCAGCTTGCTCTTAAGTGTTCTTCTTGCCCTCCGCACTAACAGCGCTTATGACAGGTGGTGGGAGGGTCGTAAGCTCTGGGGTCAACTCGTCAACGATTCGAGAAACTTATCGATCAAATTGCGTGCGCGCATAGCTGACTCTGGTGAACTGAAAGAGCTCGCTCGTCTGCAAATCGCTTTTCCCTACGCGCTGCGCAACTATCTGCGAGGAGAGCCGCCCGATCTTCGTCTTGCCTCTCTCGGCTTCGATAAAGCTGTCGATCACTTACCGCTGCAGATCGCCAATCAGTTATCTGAACGCATCGAAGCGCAGAAGAAAGAGGGCGTTTTGACGGAGATGCAGTTGTTGCTTCTCGATCCGCATGTCAGAGCTTTGATGGATGTCTCCGGTGCCTGCGAAAGAATCTTGGGAAGCCCTTTGGCGGGGGCGTACAAAAACATGATCTGGCTCGGAGTCGGAGGATATCTGCTGGCTCTGCCATGGTTGTTGGCTCCGACGTTGGAGAACTGGACGGTATTATTTGTTCTGGGCGGAACGTACTTCGTCGTCGGTTTGGAGATGCTTGCCGAAGAAGTCGAGCGCCCGTTCGGTCACGACGCCAACGACATCGCCCTTACCCCCTTGTGCAAAAAAATCGAAGCCAACATCACCGAAATCATGGGCCAAAAATTCGAAGATTCTTCCACAGCCGATCTCTACGCCACCTCCCATTAACTCACCGTAGGGGCTGCTTGCAGCAGCCCGTGACTCCAGCAAGTTTTTGGTAAGCGACGGAGCGGCCAACTACCGCCAGGCAGCCAAGTCAGCGAAGCGAAGCGCCCCGAGTGAGGGGTGCTGAGCGCAGCGCTTCAATAGCGGAGGAACGAGCGCAGCGAGTGACGGAGCGAATTATTGTAATCCCGAGCGACGGAGCGGCCAACTACCGCCAGGCAGCTTAAGTCAGCGAAGCGAAGCGCCCCGAGTGAGGGGTGCTGAGCGCAGCGCTTCGATAGCGGAGGAACGAGCGGAGCGAAGTGACGGAGCGGAATAAAAAAAGGAGACCGGCAGGACGCGCCGCTTCGTCCTGCCGATGAGTGACTGTTCGCTCGCGCTACAGCGGGGGTTTGGTGCTCACCGACGCCGCGCTGCCTACCCGCGCTAGAGCTGGCCGTCAAGCTGCGGTCACTTTCCGCACTCCTCTCATCAAAGGCAAAACTGCGTCGGTAGTGGTTTTGTCACTGACCGCCAACAGCAAGCCCTGACCGAAGTCTGCCAGAAGCATGATACCACCAATGGTGCGACTGACAATTTGCTGCACTTTGCCGTGACCGAGGAAATCCACGGCGCTGTGCGAATTCATGTATGTTACGAGCGCCCACGACGAGAACACGTCCAGGTCGCAGTGTTTTGGCAGAGTATTGGCGATTACTAACCCGTCGTAGCCGAGAATGATGCAACCGGCGACGCCGTCCAACGCTTCGATCGGTTTTAAGCACTCTTTCAACTCACCCGCTTCTGCTTCTGTCAGTACGCGAGTTCTAGACGAAGCATTGGTGATTAGATTTTGCACGGCTCGTTCGGAAGTTTTGTCGAGCAAGAATGGACCGATGGCGGTAATATTGCCGCCTTTCACTTCTTTCGCTTCGTCTGCGCGCAAACGCCCGAAAGTGTTTTGCTGCACTTGAAACGGCGTCGGTCCGGCTGCAATCGTTTCACTTGCTCGCTGTACAGGCATCTCTCTTTGCGGCTCCGCGAAGATTACATCCAGAAAGTTCGAGATCTCTTCTACAGGAATGACTCGAGAGTCGATGAGCGGCTCTCTAACGTTTTGTGCAGGCATCCACTGCTCCATGTTTGCAGCTTGCTCTTGTGATGCGAATACCTGTGGTTGTGGAAACCCGAACGGCTGGGCCGTGTCAAACTGCTGCTCGAGCGGTGAGTCGAGTGGCAACGACGGTTGGCTGAAGCCCGGGTCGAGCGCGGGAAACTCTCGCATGGTTGTCGGCGACGGCTCGAATTTGATGCGCAGGCTGCGCCACCGCCTGGCATGAGAGAGTTCGACGGTGGCAGCCAGTTTGGACTGCTCAGCGATCTCCTTATTAATCTCCGCCACACTCTCTTCCGGTTTCACTCTGGTCTCATCCAACCGCTGGCGAATCAACTCCGCTAAACTGCGCTGCTCATCCCCCTTGTCAAAATCCTCCACCTTCGCTTTGTTTCTCGACAGAATACTGTCGCTGCCCGGCTCTCGAGTAGGAGCAGCGTGAATCTTGCGCATACGCTCGTTGATCGCGCCTCGGTCATCGGACAGTGTCTCTTTCTTTTTAAAGAGCAAAACCAACCACCGAAATACGGGCGGTACGTTTGTTGTCGTATCCTCTTTCACGAGAACTCTCCTCAATGCAGCCGCCTTGCAGGCTGCTTGCACAGACCGACGAGGGGGTATGGCACCATATGCGATGCCGGTCTCGAATACTTGTATCCGCCGGTGAGCGAAACTATCTAGCGCCGTTGCGGGCGCTCATACCGTTGGATAAATTGGGTACACACTAGTCTCATTCTGCATCTTTTCACGCAACACGCCAGTTGTCAAGAAAAGGTAAGTGGCTGAAATCCCGCTCTCCGTAGGCTTCTGCGGCGATCGAGCTGTCAACCTTAACTAAATCAAACTTGGCAAGCGCTCTGTGCGTCAAGAATTTCAACTCATGGCCAGCTCTCGCAGCGCCTCGGAGAGCTCGTCAACGTCAGCATAGCGGTCTAAAAGTGAGTATGCTGTTGCGCGTCCGACGATTGCATCGAGAGTGGCAGAGACCTTTTCATTCACTTCGCGAGGGTGCGATTCGGTGATGGGCTCCGGCTCTCTGCCTGTGAGCAGATAGAACATCGTGCCGCCGAGGGCGTAGATGTCGCTCTGGGGCGTGGGCTTGCCACGGAATTGTTCTGCCGGAATGTAAGCGTGCTTGCCAACTACCGTTGCGGTCGCGGAAGAATCTACCTGGTAGGCGACGTTGAAGTCGACAATTTTGATATCGCCGTCGTCTTGCAGGAGGAGGTTGTCCGGCGTTATATCGCGATGCACTACCGGTGGTGTCAGACCGTGTAGATAGCGCAGAATAGCGCAAACTTGGAGCGCCCAATTGATCACAGCCGCCTCCGGCTGAGTCCCTGTCTCATCTACAATCGCCTTGAGTGATTCTCCGGCAACGTAGTCGAGAACGAGATAGCCGCGGTAATCTTCGATGAAGGCATCGAGCAACCCAACGATCTGCGGATGATGCAACCGCTGCAATATTTGCGCTTCTGCTTTGAGTTTATCGGCTGTGCGCTCGGCTGTTAGATGTCCACGATGAATCGGCAGGATGTACTCCTTAAGTACCACATGGTTGAGTTGCGACAACTCCAGGCGGGGCTTCATGATGTGCTTCGCTTGAGCCAGGTCGCTCGCCGCTCGCATCTGTATCACTTCGCCGCTCTCGGGCCCGTCAGCAGTATCGCTGTCGGGGTTGACCGTCTCCAGCTGGCTGACTGCCTCAATCGGCTCTCGATCAAACGTTTCATCCGTCTCCTCATAGGCCGCGGGTGTCACTTCGTGATTGATTTCGACGAGATACGCCGTGCCCTGTCCGCCACCGCCGATGGTGTTGACCACTTTGTAGCGTCCGTTATCCAAATACATGCCGGCATCCAACAAGCCGGTTTTTTCGCGCTCCGCTGGGGCAGAGAAATACTTCAACCACAGCTCCGTGTACGAGTTGTCGCTGGCGAAATTGCGGCTGACATGAAGATCGGCATTTGGCGCATTGGTTTTGATCAAGCTGAAAAATTCGCCGATATTGTGTTTGTACGAGATGTCCGAAAGTCGGAGATGAAACACGTTATCTTCTTTGGTGGTGATGACAAATACCGGCTGTCTTCCGTGAAAGAGTTCCCACTGTGACCCCTGCTCGACCTTGGCGATGGCTGACCAGCGAAAGGTAAGCGCTACCGGACCGGACCATTCAACAATCAAATGCGAATCAGTCCAATCTATTCGACGCGACCGAGATTTGGCACCCACCCAGACTACCGCCGCAGAAGTAGCGACGCATGCGATGACTGCTGCCGGCAACACTTTGAGAACCTGCACGAGACCTGGAATATTCAGGTTTTTGCCCGCGTTCAGCAGGCCGTTCATAAAGTCTTCGTTATCGAATGGATTGCTTTCACCGTGCGAAAAATACTGCGAAAGCTCATGCATGCCGCTGACCAAGCCGACAACAATGATGGCGCCGATAATTACCCAGATAAAGAGCTGAGTCGCTGCGGTGATCTGCGTTCCGGATCGCCAGATGTTGTATAACTGCTTTTCGTGCTCAGCATCGGCGTCGTCAGACTCTTCGTCGTGATCGCTGTTTCCCTTGATTCCGCACTCGCCCGCGGGGTATGCCATTGACGGCATCGCGGCCGCAGGCGCTGGTGGTATCACCATTGGTGCGGACGCCGCACTTTCCGACTCGTTAACATGCAGATTTACTTTATCTTCGAAATCGCGCTCAGCTATCGCCGGTTTCCCGCTCGTATCTGCCGATGCAGCTCCCATCGGCTCGAATTGCTGCTGAGACTCTTTCTCTTCGCTCATCAATGACTCAGTGTACGTGTTGGATCGAGGTTAGATAATCGCGGCAGTTGTGTGCGACATCCGCTGCTGACGCAACTCTGTTTTTCAACTCCATGGCGGTGCAATCTTGAATTAATCTGTTCAAGACCGGCATCTTTTGCGCCAGTTCATCCGGTAGTGACGATTGCGAGAGTGCTTCCGGATCTTTGCCGACGGCCAGATAATAGAGCGTGCATCCAAGCGAGTAGATATCACTTTGCCTGGTTGCCTTGCCGCGAAACTGCTCCGGTGCGATGTACGCTTGCTTGCCGATCAACGTTCCGGTCGCGGTCGTGAGCAATTCGTTGGCGGCGCCGAAATCAATCAGTTTGATGTCGCCGGCGCGGTCGAGGACTAGATTATCCGGCGTGACATCGCGGTGCACGATCGGCGGGCGATGGCTGTGCAGATAGTCGAGCACATCGGCAGCCTCCATCGCCCATCTCATGATCAGCCGCTCGGGCTGTGGCCCGTGCTCTTTTACATATGCACGCAGATCGAGGCCGTTGATGTGCTCTAACACGAGATAGTGGCGGTCGTTTTCAACGAAGTGGTCCATCACTCTCGCGACATTGGCATGATTGAGCTCTTTCAAAATCTTCGCTTCACGACTGAACATTTCAAGCGCTTTCGCTTTGCTGGCGGAATCCGCGTTGAGCGGCACGACTGCCTCTTTGACGATGACGGTTTCGCCTAGATTGTCTTTGCACAGGTAAATGGCAGAGAGTCCGCCGAATGAAACCTGCCCGATCACGGTCAACCGCCCCTCTTGTAGCTTTGCTTTTGCTTCCAGGGGCACGAAAGCGGTGCTGCCAAAACGGCTGGCCAGATCACGCTCCCAAAGTGCCGTGAAGCTCTCGTCTTGCGGCGCGCTCTGTATACCGGGAATGCCCAGCGCCACCGCTCGTTTGTCGAAGACGCAGTTGGTATCGGGCGAGTTCGAGCGCACGGCGACGACGAGATCCTTCAAATCAGAGGTGCTCATGCCTGAAGATTTAAAACGCGCCACGCCGAAGTCAAATCGCATCGTCAGGTCTTCGTTTTTGAACTCTATGCTGCGTAAGTTGCCCCAACCGCGCTTGCGCGCTCCCGCCATCTCCAGGAGAAAGCGTCGCGGCAGCTCGACGCCCTTTTGCGTCAAGACCAGTTTATTATCCAGACAGATAAAGATTGTCGTTATGCCGAGCGCAATCAAAAACATGTAAAAGCAGAGGAGCCCGAACAAGTCGAGGTAGTCGGTCAAGCCGCCCCTGATCACCGCCACAGCCAGCCAGCTGGAAACATACAGACCCCAGCCCGCCCAGAGAGGGGACAGGGCCGCGACCAGGAAGAGCGCGGAGCGCGCCTGTCCTTCCTTGTAGCGGATCTCGAGCTTCGGTTTTGCTATCAGATCGTCGGTCACGTAACTCCCACCTTTGCTATGTAATTATTCCCGCCGGGTGGGCAGAAAATCCGTATCATCCAGTTGATAGGTATACTGTTAAGCCGGCCCGGGAGGCTTCTGTCCAGGCTTCCAGTCAGTGGCGCCGCCCTGCCATTAAACATGAGTTGGATGGAGCCGCCGCAGGGTACGAAAATTTTGAGATTTCCTCGCCCTGTGGTCAAAGGTGAGTCCAGTGCAGACAAGAAGCTTTGGTGATAAGAGTTGGCAGGTACCGGTGGTCGGTCAGGGCAGTTGGAAGTTGCCCGATGGGGCGGCGGCTGTGGAAGGGGCGCGCAAGGCCCTTAAACTGGGTATCGAGCTCGGCATGACGCACATTGACACGGCCGAGATGTACGGTGAAGGGCACTCCGAGGAGATTATCGCCGGTGCGATTGCTGGGCTGCCGCGCGACCGTCTGTTTATCGTCAGCAAAGTGCTGCCGGAAAATGCCTCGTATCGCGGCACCATTCAGGCTTGCGACCGCTCGCTCTCGCGTTTGAAGCTGGAATATCTCGACTGCTATCTGCTTCATTGGCGCGGTTCACATCCTGTCGCCGATACGATGCGCGCCATGGAAGAGCTGGTGGTGCAAGGAAAGATCCGCGCGCTCGGGGTGAGCAACTTCGATGTAGAAGATCTGGAAGAAGCTCAACAAGCCCTAACTAAAGAGAAGCTCGCCTGCAATCAGGTTCTTTATCACCTGTGGGAGCGAGGGATCGAGCACTCGTTGTTGCCGTACTGCAAGCGCAAATCGATCTCCGTGGTTGGATATACTCCGTTCGGTCAACGAAAGCTCCCCGGCCAAGAGTCGAACGAAGGTGCGGCACTGTCGGCGGTGGCAGCCAAACATGGCGCTACTGTTGCACAAATCGCCCTGGCATTTCTGGTGCGATTGGATGCGACTTTCACGATTCCGAAAGCATCAAGCGAAGAGCACGTACGAGCCAACGCAGGTGCCGGCGCGATCAAGCTCGACGACGAAGATATCGCTAAGATCGACGCCGCATTTCCCGCTCCGCGCGGTCGTAAACCGTTGGCATGGGCGTGATCATACGGTTGTGATGGGGGCGCCCATTCTGGTTATAATTGACGAGCTTTCAGAGGACTTCCGAAATGACGCAAGTAGAGGCTTTTCCCGTTCAGAGCATGCGCATCACATGCGACGTGCTTATCCAGGCAACGTCGCAGCAAGTGTACTCTGCCCTGACGACCGGGGTCGCTTTGTGGTGGGGCGTAGGACATCTGGAGAGCCGTAAGCTCGCTCGCGATCTGGTTTTAGAACCGCGTTTAGGCGGTCGTTTCTACGAATCGTGGGAAGATCCTTCCACGGATAAAGATGGTGCTTTACTCGGGCATGTCATTCAAATTCGCAAATGGCAGCTCATAAAAATAGCCGGCTACTTCGGTCAGGAAGAACGTTGCGCTCATGGCGTGCTCTCCATCTGGCTGCGCAAAGAGGAGGGCGCCACCCGAGTTGTTCTTCAGCACGACGCCGTCGGCGATATCGATGATGAACTGCGGCAATCGTTTGCGAAAAACTGGGAAGAGCTTCTGGAAGCGCTGCGCGCTCAGGTTGAGCGTCATGAAGCTGGTGGTCTGCGCCGGGATCCGGCTATGGACGCCGGACACTAGTTCTGTATCTACGACTGTCTGAGCGATTCAGAACGCAGATCGAAACTTCCTTTGGTGACAACGCGCTCGCCGGGTCGAACGCCCTGAAGCACTTCCACTTCATCGCCGTAATCGTTGCCGAGACGGATGTGGCGCTCTTCGAAGCTGGCGCCGCCAATCGGAACGTAAACTACTTTGGATGTGCCGGCGTCTTGCACTGCTGCAGTGGGAATAGTGAGCACCCGATTTTCGCCCACCAGTATTTTCATGCGCGCAAACATCTTCGGTTTTAACTTCAGTCCGGGGTTAGGCACTTCCGCACGAACAGTCAATGTGCGGGTGTCCGGATTGATCGAGTCGGCGACATAGTTCAAGCGCCCGGTAAACTTTTCATTGGGGAAGCTGTCAACTTCCAGTACGATCGGCTGCCCCTCGTGCACTTTCGAGACATCCTTCTCGTAGACGTCGGCTTTCAGCCAGACGTTGTGATAATCGCCGATCGTGAAAAGAGGTTTTGTCGGATCGACTAACTCCCCGACGTTAACGAGTCGCTCGCTGATGATGCCGCTTTCCGGTGCCAGAACAGGCACGAACGGGTCGACCTTGCGGGTCTTCAAAACTTCGACTATCGCTTCGTCCGATACGCCTAACAATCGCAGTTTTGTCTTCGTCGGCTCGGTGATCAGTTCGATCTTCTCTTTCGCCAAATTGATCGTCGCTTCGCGCTTGCGTTTTAGCGCATCCAACGTAATCTTGTCTTTCTCCCATTGCGTTTTTGAGGTTTCAAAATCTGCGCGTGAGGCAATTTTCTCGTCCACCAAACTGCTGATACGTTTGAATGTGCTTTCCGACAGCTTGATCTGCGCTTCAGCTGTAGCTGTATCGGAGTCGATCTGGAGCAAATTTTGCTTCAAGTCAGCGCGCACTTGCGACTCGTTTTGCAAAAGATCTGCTTCGGACTGCTCGATATCGGTGCTGCGGATTTTGATCAACTCTTTGCCTTCGTTGATCTTGTCACCGACACGCACCAGTACATCTGTGACGCGCCCCGTCACCGGCGTTGTCACGTGAGTCTGTAAATCGGCGTTGGCCAAAACTTCGCCGGTCACTTTGACGGCTGAGTCCAGTTGCCGCTCTTCTGCGTATCCGTACTGGATGCCGGCTTCGTTCTGCGCTTCAGCGGAAAGGCGAATCTGGCGGACATCACCCGTATCACCGGCGTTGTCGGCTCCCTTTTTCGGTTTGGGACCGCTTTCTATGATGCCGGTGTCAGTGTTTGTCTTCTCCTGCCTTTCGCAGGACGAGAGAGTGAGCGCCGACAACGCCAGCATCACGCCTGCGAGCCCGCACACTACTGACTTCATCTCTCTCATTAAAAGCGCCATTTTGGGTGCCGACACCACTATTTATGACATGCCCGGCAGAAATTTGCCGCAGAATGCAACGCACTGTTAGCAACTCAGCACGCTAATGGCAGTGTAAACCGTGTTTGTGGGTCTTTCGTGTAATGGCGGCAGGAAAGACGGCTTTGTAATGTAAACCGCTTCAGGCGGCCTCTTGCTCTATCGCTTCTTGCATTGTCATCAACATCGCCCTGATGGCGTTGGCGTTGCAGTTGGCGCCTCGGCTGTAATCAAGAAGGCAGATTTCGGTCGAGCTAGGCGAATCAGCGTTTATGACAATCTCCAGACACATTTTTGCGGCGCTGCTCGGTTTGAGGCAGATCACCCGGCGATCGCCGAGTTGCATGAAATCGAATCCGAAGGTTCCTAATGCCGTTTTGCATGCGCGCAACGCGGAAGCGCGATCGAGAGTGAGATTAAAGCGTCGGCAGTGTTTTGGTACCAAATTGAGCAGCGATTGCCGGGACGCTGCCGGCTTGAGCTTGCGAATTTCTGCCGTGAACGGCTTCAATGGATGCCATCCTTTTGGTTGAGGCAGCGGTTTTGTATACTGCGCCTGCGTCACATGCAAGTTGTTCGGTATGTCGACGCGATCTGCATGCGCCGGCAGTTTTGCAGTGATGAGAAGTCTCGATTCGTGCGGCGCTGGAGTGACAGTCGCCACCGCTTCTTCGATCGTTTTCGCCAGTTTGAGGAGCGCTTCCGTCTGCTCCGGCGTGAAGCTTACTTTCGGCATCTTCAGCGTGATTTCGCCGTCGAATGCCGTCAATTTGAGAGTCTTCTCGCCTTCTAACGTGCGCATCTTCTGCGAATCGTTGGGCGCTACGACAAATAAATGTCGTTTGCGGTTAGCCATAAGATTGGCAAAGCCGGTCTGAACTGCCATGGTAAAATCCTCCGCTCAACGCTGCGGATAAAAACTGCTATTGGGGACGTGAGCAACCTTGAGATTACCTTAGCTGCTCGCTGTGTCCGAGCTGTGACAGTGGCAGATGAAATTTTTACGGAATTTTGTTATCCGGCAGCCTGAGCGGGTTTCATCATCTTCAGGGCGGAAAGAAGTCCGTCGTACAGGCGCACGTTCGCATCGAGCACCGACTGCATTCCGAACATCACCGCTTCCTGCGCCCCGTGACGTTCGATGAAATGAAGCGCCAGAGCCAGCGATTCGTCCGAGTGCTCGGCTTCGACATTGACGTGATCGAACCATATATGATCGGCTAAACCGAGATGACGGTATGCATGCTGCATGGCGCGAAACTCCTCCAGCGCCATCACTTCCGTCGCCGTGATGGCACCGGCGGCGACGGCCGGGCGGTAAAGACCGTTGGGCAGCCCGATTGCACGAATGGGAAAGTAGAGCGGCACGATGCGGCGGATGTATTCGCGCACGCCAGGCTGAATCGGTTCCCCGGCAAACTGTTCTGCGCTTGCTCCTGCGCATTTAGCCAGCTCTTTGAGCTGGAGCTGATGTCGCCATGCCGGGTTGCCGTTGCCGTATTCGTTGCGCACGTTTTCCAGAATGTAGCCCGCTGCTTCCTCAGGCATGATGCTTGCTGCCTTGAGCAACAAGCGGCGCAAAACGGTAGCGTGAGCATCGTAGTTTTTCAGCATCGCCGAGGATTGCCCTGCCGTTATATTGCAAACCCGCAGGGTGTCGAAAAGCTCATGCCGCGCGCACGCGTGCTGAGAGCAGCCATCCAGAAGCATTTGACGATACCCTTCCACCAGGGTAGCGGCACTCTCTGCGACTGGCGCGGACATCAGTCTTTCTTGCTCGCAACAGGAGGGACGGCAGTCACGACTGCGGCTTCAACTTTTTTTTTCTCGCCGTCAGCCTGTCCCTCTTCGGATTCCAGAAGCCACTGCGCTTCGAGTGCGGCCATGCAGCCCGAGCCCGCAGCGGTGATCGCTTGTTTATAGATCTCGTCCTGCACGTCGCCGGCAGCGAAAACACCTTTGATGTTCGTTTTGACGCCAACAGTTTTGATGTAGCCGTTTTCGGTGAGCTCGAGCTGTCCTTGAAAGAGCTCGGTGTTCGGTTTGTGCCCGATGGCGACGAAGACGCCGTCTGCTTCGTGCTCCTCCACCTTGTTGGTCAATAGGTTGCGTACACGCAATCCGGTCACTACATGCTTGTCGACGTCGTATATATCTTCGACTACCGAATCGAGGAGATAGTCAATCTTCGGGTTGCGCTTGGCGCGATCGACCATGATCGCTGAAGCGCGGAAGCCGTCACGGCGGTGAATAATTGTCACCGAGGTGGCGAATCTGGTGAGGAAGCCTGCTTCTTCCAGGGCTGTGTCACCGCCCCCGACCACGAATACCTTCTTGTCACGGAAGAAAAAGCCGTCGCACGTGGCGCAGGCCGAGACACCATGCCCCATCAGCTTGTTCTCGGATTCGAGTCCGAGGAGTTTGGCTGAGGCACCAGTGCAGATGAGGAGCGTATCGGTGATTATCTCTTCACCGCTTGTCTTGATCGTGAACGGTCGCTTGCTCAGATCGACGCTTTCGGCATTGTCATATATGAATTGGGTGCCGAACCGCTCTGCCTGCTTATGCATCTCTTCCATAAGCTCGGGACCCTGTATTCCGTTGGGAAAGCCAGGAAAGTTCTCCACGTCTGTCGTAATCGTCAGCTGCCCGCCTGCTTGCAAGCCCTGCACGACCAGTGGCTCCAGATTTGAGCGAGCGGCATATATCGCCGCTGTTAAACCGGCAGAGCCAGAACCGAGAATAGTGAGTCTTTTGCGAATGGGCATTCGAGCTGTTCCTAACAGGTACTGACGGGTCTTGCCCGCAAATTCCAGATCATCGCTGGACTTCCACTACATTTTATGGCGCTAATCAGGATATTTCAGGCAGTTTCAGGATTAGTTATATTTTGGCTTCGAGGCAGCAATGCGCTACTCGTCGTCCGAGAGCGAAACCACTGAGGGGCGAAGACCATATGGCAGCGACTTCCTGAACTCAGTAAATTCTTTCATAAGCTGCTCGCTTTGCGCTTCTAACTTGACCACTGCATCCTTGGCAAGCTCACGCGTTTTCTCGTCGCCCGTGAGCAAGCGTAAGACGCGGTGCACGTCGTTGTACTTACCTAAAAGCTGTTGTGCCTTGACGAGCTCGAGATTGGTCAACCCGAAAAACTCCGTCAGCAGATAACGCCACCCTTTGATGCACAGTCTTAGCTGATGCAGTGTTTCTGGAGTATTGGCGCGCCGCTCCAGCCTGCGCACCATCTGCTCCTGCTCGTCGAGAAACGGTTCCAAATGGGTGTAGGCTGACTCCGCCAATCGTCGCAAACGAGTGGCCGCAATCTCTCGCCTCAACTCTTGCGGGCGCACGCGCACGAACTTGTCGATCCGTTTGATCAGCTGTTTGATATCGAGCGAGCGCAAATCCTGCTTTACTTTCTTCTCTGCTCTAGCTCGCTCTTTCAGCCACACGTCCAAGACTTCCTCGGGCAAATCCAGGGTCTCAGCCAGCTCGAAATTGACGTCCCAATCGCGCAGATCGCCGAGCAGTTTGCGCAACGTCTTCAGCTCTTTGCCGACTTTCTGCCAATATTTTTTCGTGCGCCAACCGTCGCGTTCCAATACCTGCCAGATGGAATCCCAGCGGCGTAGCGCCACGCGCGTGTCGTGCACGTGTTTGGCGCTGCATTTTTTCGCTATCAGTTTAAGTTCGCCCGCCACGTTGTTGCACAAAGCCGATGCGGTTGCTTCCTCGAATTCGAGCCAGGGACGCTGATTTAAGTGTGGAGGAATGCTGGATGACATTTCGTGTTACCTGAGCAGATCTCCAAGCAGTTCTTTCGACCGTCGCCAGACCAGATCTTTGCCGCCGCGTGAATAAACAGCCTGGGCACGCTCGATTAAAGATGGCATAGTGACACGCGTATGGGGCGGCAGATGGTACGGTTGCCGGCAGAAGTGTTTTAACGGTTCGACCGCGCGCGACCACTGAAACCGCTGTGCTAGATCGAGGGATGCCCGTCGGCAGCTCGCTTGCAAATCAGCATCGGAAAGCAGTTTGATGATGGCATTGGACCACGCTTGCACATCCTGAAAGGGAAGCGCATAGCCGGCACCCTGCGTCTGAATCAAGGTGGCCAGATCGTCTCCTTCCGTAGTGAGAATAGGCAGTCCCGCCCAGAAATAATCAAGAATGCGAGTGCGAAAAGAGAAGCGTGTCTCGACCAGATCGAAGTGCGCCGAGACCGCGATGTCTGCATCAAGCAAGTAGTCGGCACGCTCTTCGTACGGCGTCCAATCTTCCTGCAAAAATACGTGTTTGTCGAGCAGATTCAGCTCTTTTGCCAGGGCTCGGGTTCTTGCCACCATGCTCATTTCAGCAACTTGAGGGTTGGGCGATTTGCTGCCCATGAAGAAAAGACGCAGAGTAGGCATCTTCTCTTTCACTGCCGCAACGGCGCGCACGATTGTGAGCGGGTCGAACCAGTCCCAGATGCCACCGCCCCAGAGGAGCACTTTATCGTCGACGCCGATACCTTTTACTTTGCCTTTGATGCCGCCAGGTCCAGTCCGCTCGGCCGGCTGCTCTTGCGTGCCGAAAGGCACCACGTCGATCAATTTACGCAAAGAGCGATCGAATTTATAAACTTCCGGAGAGATGCGTCCTAAAGCGCAAAACCGTCCCAGCCAGTAATCGCGCTGGCGTTCTGAGGCGCAGACGCAGAAATCGGCGGAGAGCATGTGTTTTTCCAGCACCTGGTGCATGAGGCGATAACTGGACGACGCGGTGACCGGATCTTCGTCGTACTGCTCTAAAAGCGAAAATAAGTACGGGTCGTAGAGATCGACCGCCAGATACTTACCCGCTCGAGTCAGCCCGGGAAACTGTTTGAGCACGTTAGCTTGAATGAAGAGAATATCGGCCTTCTCGGAAAGCAGATACAACTTATTCTTGCCGCCACCACATACGATACTGAGGTTTTTCTCGTCCTCCGGTCTGGTCAGCGGAGCAGAGATATCGTGCGGACTGTATACGGTGACAGCGTTTTCGGGCGCCAGCCGGCGAGCCAATTCCAATGCACGAATGGCCGGACCTGCCATTTTTCCGGCGACAGGCTCGAGCGTGATGATGAGAATTTGGCGGTCGGTCAAGGCGCTTTTCTTTGACGCTGCACGCCCGTGCTGATGCGGCAGCTGCGATGGGACTATGATTATATACTGCTCATGGCTGTCGGTCCGCGTCTGTAGCGCCTTGTTGCATTATCGCCCGTTAACAGTTTTCTTGGAAACTCGGCGATGACAAGCTAAAATATCGAATCTGGCGTCAAGGAGCAGTCGAGTCCGAATGTCAAAATATGAAGCTGGACTGGTCAGCGTCGTAATCCCCAACTGGAACGGCAAGAAATTCCTCGCCGGTTGTCTCGACTCGCTGAAACAGCAGAGCTACACGCAGCACGAAGTCGTTATTATCGACAACGGCTCGCATGACGGCTCGGTTGAGTTTATTCAGGAAAACTATCGGCATGTCCGACTGATACGGTTCGAGGTCAACACCGGCTTCTCCGTCGCGGTTAATCGCGGCATTACTGAATCGCGCGGCGAGTTCGTCGCCCTGCTGAACAATGACACCGTAGTAGACTGCCACTGGCTGAAAGAGCTGGTGCGGGCGATGCGCACGCATGAAGAGATCGGCAGCGCCGGTTGCAAGATGCTGGCCTACGATGATCGGGGCTTGCTCGACGGCGCCGGCGACGGATACAGGCGCGGCGGTCTGCCCGGACGCATCGGTCACCGCGAGCGCGACACAGGCAGATTCGATCTGGAACGGTATATCCTCGGGGCCTGCGGCGGAGCTGCCATCTATCGGCACGAACTGTTCGATGACATCGGGCTCTTGGACGAAGATTATTTCGCTTATCTGGAAGACGTAGACTTCGGTCTGCGCGCGCAAAGCGCTGGCTATAAATGCTTGTATGTGCCGTCGGCGATTGTTTATCACCTCGGCTGCGGCACCACTGGCAGTGGCTACAGTAAACTGGTGGTGCGTCTGTCGGCGCAGAATAACTGGAACACCATCATCAAAAATATTCCCACCGAGCTTCTCGTCAAGTTTCTGCCGCAGATTGCGTACTGGCAGCTCTACTACCTCGCCGTTGTCGTCGTGCGCGGCGGTCGCGTCATACCGTGGGTTCAAGGCGCCTACAGCGCCTGGAAGCTTCTGCCCAAGATGCTGAAAAAACGTGCCGAGATCGAAGAGCGGCGCTGCGTTTCTATGCGCTATCTCGAGACTATTATCTTCGAGTCGGAGCAAGATCTGCAAAGCTCCAAAGCGCGCCTCAATAAACAGACTCTCGCGAGTCTGGCTGCTCGTGCCCGTTCTAATTAGTGATCGGATATTGTGACGAACAACCAGTGCCTGCCGGCTTAACTGTTCGCCATGCGTGCCAACGAGGAGATGAAAGTGAAACAAGGAACTCAGGCTCAAACCAATCCTGCCGTCGATCGCTTTATCAATAAAGCCACGTCATGGAAAGAAGAGTTCGAGAAGATGCGCGAGATCGCACTCGACTGCCACTTGACTGAAGAGTTGAAGTGGGGCAAGCCCTGTTATACGCTTGACGGCAGCATCATCTTCATCATTGGCGGCTTCAAAGAGCATTGCGGGTTGCTCTTCTTCAAAGGCGCTTTAATGAAGGACGAGAAAGGCATTCTCCATAAACCCGGTGAGAATAGCAATGCCGGACGCCGCACCGAGTTTACCAGCCTCAGTGAGATTGCGCGCAACGCTTCGACGTTGAAGGCGTACATTGGCGAAGCGATTGAGATTGAGAAGTCGGGGGCGAAACCGCCCCCAAGGAGCAAGGAGCTCGAGATACCGGCGGAGTTGCAAGACAAGTTCGAGGCAAAACCTGCGTTCAAGAAAGCATTTTATGCTTTGACGCCAGGGCGGCAGCGTGCCTACATTCTCTTCTTCTCTTCCGCAAAGCAGTCGGCCACGCGCGTTACGAGAATCGAGAAATACGTCAAGCAGATTCTGGCAGGCAAAGGGATGATGGACGAATAACTGCTTATTCGACTAGCGCTTCCAGCCGCTTGCGCTCTGCTTCGCCGCCGAGCTTCTCTTCGAAAAACTCATACAGCGCCGGCAAGACTAAGAGAGCCATTGCCATCGAGGGAAAGAGGCCGCCGACGATGACGATCGCGATCGGGCGTTGGCTCTGAGCGCCGATGCCGGTCGAGATGGCCGCGGGAATGAGACCGACCATGGCGACCGTGCTGGTCATCAATGCCGGCTTCATGCGAATCATGGCGCTGCGGAAAATCGCCTCGGAGAGCGCCGCGCCCTCATCACGCAACTGTTTTACCAGGGAGACCAGAATCACCCCGTTTTGACATGACACTCCGAACAGGGCGATCAAACCGACACCGGCAGAGATACTGAAGTGCGTGCCTGTGAGCAGCAGGGCGAAGATGGCACCGGGAATGGCCAACGGAACGCACAACATCACCAGTGCCGCAATGCGGACGGAGCCGGTGGCGGCATAGAGCAAGAAGAAGATGAGCAACAAGGTCAACGGAATGATTACTGCCAGACGCAGCATCGCGTGTTGAGCACGCTCGAACTGTCCTTCCCAACTGATTCGATAGCCATCGGGGAAGACGACCTGTTGCCCCACGAGCTTCTGAGCCTCGTGCACGGCAGACATCAAGTCGCGCCCGCGAATGTTTGCTTTCACCGCCACACGTCTTTGGTTTTTGTCGCGCAAGATAGCGGTGGCGCCGTGTCCTTCGTCGATGTTAGCCAGTTGAACCAGGGGAATGCGTACTCCCGACGGTGTAGCAACCGAGATGTTCTGCAATGCTGCCGGATCTGTTCGGTAGTCCTTTTGGAAACGCAAGACGACCGAAAAGCGCCGCTCACCTTCGATCAACTCGGTGATTGCTTTGCCGCCGATAGAGGTTTCGACAACATCGAGAATGTCACTGGTGTTGATACCGTAGCGCGCGGCTTTGGCTCTGTCGATGCTGATCAAGAGCTGTGGCTGCCCCAAAAGCTGGTCGGCGGCGACATCGACCATACCGGGCACCTTTTCCACGATGTGAGCCACCTGATTGCCCAGCCTGCTTAACACACCCAGATCTTCGCCGTAAATCTTAATGCCGAGCTCGCCTTTCACGCCGGCGATCGCTTCATCCATATTGTCTTTGATGTATTGCGAGAAGTTGTACAGCAGTCCAGGCATCTCTGAAGTCAACCTGGTGTTCATGGCATTAACGAGATCTTGCTTGTTCTTGTACTTGGACTCCCATTTATCTTGCGGCTGCAGGTCGACGAACACTTCGATGTTGCTGTAGTTGTTCGGGTCGGTGCCATCATCGGGGGTGCCAACCTGGCTGATTATATTTGTCACCTCAGGGTACTGGCGCAACAAGGCGCGTACCTGGTGAGCGATCTCGACAGAGCGTTGCAGCGAGACACTGGTCGGCAGCACTGTGACGCGCAGCCAGATATTGCCCTCTTCCAATTCGGGAATGAACTCGCCGCCCATTAACGGTGCCAGGCACAAAGAGCCGATGATGAGCGCTCCAGCGATCGCCACTACGATACCTTTGTTCGCCATCGCCCATTTCAAGATCGGGCGGTAGAAATTCTCCGCTGCCACCATGACCGGACTGACGCGCTCGCGAGGCGGCCTGATGCTGAACACGACGGCGCACAAAACAGGAATTATTGTCATGGATGCGAGGACCGCGCCGAGCAAGTTGAGGTTCATGAACACAGCCAACGGGCGGAACAACTTACCTTCAACCCGCTCGAACGTGAGGATCGGCAAGAACGTTGTGATGATGATCGTGGTGGCGAACAGTACAGGGCGAAACACTTCCTTGGCCGCGGCGCCCACGGTCGAGATGATCTGCGCCTTGGTTTTGGCTTGCGAATGCGAAAGGTGGCGAACGATGTTCTCTACCATGATGATGGCGCCGTCCACGAGAATGCCGAAGTCAATGGCACCTAACGAGAGCAGATTGCCTGGCACTCCTAAGACATTGAGCATGATCAATGCTGTCGACAGTGCCAGAGGGATGACGCAAGCGCAGATGATGGCGCTGCGGAATTGAAACAGATAGATCACCATCATGATGACCACCAGGAGAATGCCCTCGCCGACGTTGTGCTCGATCGTGTTCATCGTCTTCTTCACGAGAGCGGTGCGGTCGTAGATCGGCACCATGTGCATGCCGGGCGGCAAGCCGGCGGCGATGTCGTTCCATTGGGCTAACAGGTTGTCGACGGCAGTAGACGGATTTTCGCCGCGCCGCATCAAGCAGATGCCCTCGACCGCGTCATCGTCGTCGTTCATTCCCACTTGTCCAAGACGCACTTTCGGTCCGATGCTCACGTCCGCCACGTCCTTGACGAGCACGGGTGTGCCGTCTTTGGTGGTGGAGATGACGACATTTTCGATATCTTGCACTGTGTGCAAAAGACCGAGACCTCGCACCATATAATCCTGTCCGTTGCGGATGATGTAGCTGCCGCCGGTGGAGCCGTTGGCGCTCGAGATTGCCGTAGAGACCTGGGCCTGGGTGAGGCTGAGGGCGCGGAGCTTGTCTGGGTCGAGATCTACCTCATAGATCTTGGTCGGTCCGCCGAATCCGGTCACGTCGACGACGCCACTGACCGATTTGAATTTGCGCTCGAGGTACCAATCTTGCCACTCTTTGCGCGCCATTGGCGACCAGCGATCCGAGATGACGGCATAGCGGTAGATTTCGCCCACCGGGCTGGCGTCAGGATCTAGCGATGGTGAAACGTTGGGGGGAATGTCGGCTTGGGCGATCTTCTCCAGCACTTGCTGACGCGCCAGGAAGGAAGGAACGCCGTCTTCGAAGGTTACGGTGATACAGGAGAGTCCGAAGATAGAGATCGAGCGAGGCGGATCGGCGTGTGGGATGCCGTTGAGCTCCTTCTCGAGAGGAATCGTCACGAGACGCTCCATCTCCTCGGCCGCTTTGCCGGGTATCTGAGTAATCACTCGCACTTGAAGATTGGCGATATCCGGATAAGCTTCCAAGGGCAAAATCTGCGCCGCGTAGAAGCCTGCGCAGAGAAGCAGTATCGCGAACGCTACAACGAGCGGGCGTTTGCTTAAGACAAAATCGATTACCAAGGAATCGGCTCCGGGTCATGACGGCCGCCTGCAATGGGCGTGCACCATCTGTGGTGAGTCACCCGATAGCGACCCACCCTTGATTCTAATTCATATCTTCAGGTCGTGCAGATTTCGTGAACTGTTGTCATTCAGTGGGGCTGAGCAGTTGAGGCGTCTCTAGCCGTCAAGGCGATCGAGGTTTCGCAATCGGCAATCGCCTGGCGCAGCTTATCGACTGCTACCTCGATGCTGTTTGTGCCTTTGCTGAACCGGCGCGCGTTGTACTGTTCGATCGCTTGTTTGAGCTGCACGACGGCGGTGTCCGCGTATTCCATGGCGCTCTCCAGTGAGCTCACGCTCTGGTCGAGCCGGCGCGCCTGATCGTTGGCCCGGCACGCTTCGCAGTAGCCGAGGATATCGAAACGACTGGAGTGGTGCTCGAACCCTTTGCGTTGGGCGACTGTTTTGCCGAAGCCTCGAATCAGGTCGTCAGAAAACTCAATCGTCAGTCCGCATCCCAGACATATAAGATGATCGTGATCCTCGCCGTCTTCGGCTGTTTCATACCGCAGTCCGCGGTCGCCGCCGACAGTCGTGACGTCTCCGTGCACCTTCAACTTATGCAGTGTGCGATAAACGGTGGAGAGACTGATATCAAGACCGTGCGTCTTCGCCTCTTCATAAACCTCGGGCGCGGTCATGTGAGTCCCTTTGGGCAGAGACTTGACTATGGACGCGATTGCTTCCTGGGTATCGCCCTGCTTGCGCGTTTTGGGCTCCCCGTTGGTTTTCAAACTCTGTTGGTCAGTCATTTCCGCCAGTATCGCCTCGTTGGCCTTCTTATTGAGAATGATTGCACAGAACTGGCGATGATATTCTTGCCTGTATCAATTGTCAAACCCCCGCAATTTTACTGGTCTTTACGGGCAATCAAGAGCGAGACCGGCTGTTACTGCCTGGTTCGCTTGCTGCCGCTCATCGGTAGCGTCCGGAAAGTTACCATAATTGAATGAAAAATGGCATTGTCAGGTTATTGGCACGGTCATAAATTAGCGATTGATAATTGACTTTGTCATTATCGGTTGGTAATTTTTATCGGATTCACTAATGAGAACATTCGCAGTTGATCTCGATACTCGACTGTATCTGTTGTTCAGAATGAGCTGTTTCCGATAATATATGGCGGAAACGATTGAGGAGTGGGCTATGAAGTGTCGTTGCGCGGCCGGTCAAAGCATTGTCGAGTACGCCATCGGTATCGGTTGTGTCACGGCAGTTTGCCTCTTGCTTCTCGGCGGACTCAATCATCCTTCTACTGATGTCGTGCATCACGTTCTCGTCAACGTACCTCAGTTTGGCGATCGTCAAAGCGACAATCCTGTTCGCTTCAGCTATGACAGACAGATGACCGCAAGCGTTCCTCGGCATTTGCAATAACCCTGCTCTCTCTTCAGGCACTGTACGCGGCTGCAGGCGTTGTCACCGCCTGCGACTAGCCACTGCGCTCGTACAACGCAGCCTTAAAGGATGCGCATTGAATCGCCGCCTCGAAGCTGAGAAAGCTTTTGCATCTATCATCATCTTTTCGTCGCTTCTTACTGAGAATACATCGCAACCGGATTAACGGCGAGATTTTGCTCGGGCGCAGTTTAGAGATGGCAGATAGAGCCGCTGCAACCATTTCACAGGCGACTTGGCTTTAGCCAAGAGGGCGCAAAGTTTTGCTGGCGGATGACATCCGGCGCCGACGATGGCGCCGGCGGCAATACGAGCAAGATGCCCGTTGTCAGCGGGTTTGTGTTGTGTTGCATATTAGCTGTACGTAATTGACTTTGCCTTTATCGGTTGTTAGCCTTTAGCGCGTTCGCTAATGAGAAAGATTCGCAACTACCAGAATGGCAGTTTTGAGGATCAATGGCAGAACTGGATTTTGAGCTTAGTAATTTGTCATCAGCTTTTAAAAGGGAGTGCGTCATGAAACGTCGCAGTAGAAAAGGTCAGAGCATGGTCGAATACGCGATCGGCATCGGTTGTGTAACGGCGGTTTGCATGTTGGTTCTTGGCGGACTCGGTCACGCCGGCGCTGATGTGGTGCGCCAGGTTTTAGTCAACATCAACGATTCAGACGATCAGTCAGCGGATCCGGGCTCCATCTTCACCAATGGCGTCCAAGGAACCTCCAACGCGCCCTGGCAGCCCCAATAGGCGAAATCATCACGCGAGTATCCAGGGAGGATCTTTCAAGATCCTCCCGCTCACTCAATTTGAGTCTATTCCCTATGTGCGCAACTTTGCTCTAATGAATAACGAAAGACATCCATACAAGCGCCTTCGATCAGGACAGACCATGATCGAATTTGCTCTGTCGACGCCATTCATAATGCTCATCCTGGTTGCAATAGTCTTCTTCGGACGGTACTTCCTTTTGGCGCAGATCCTCTTGCACGCTGCGCAAGAGGGAGCAAAAGTGGCATCAAGAACCCCAAATTTACTCAACGAAGACGTGCGAGATCAGGTGCGCGGATTTTCCACAGCGGGGATGTCGATTAATCCAGGTTCGGTTATTTACAGCACCATCGGCTCGGCCCGCCTGTTGTCTCAAGGTACGACCGGTGACATGCCGACGGGATCGGCGGTGCTGATTCTTCCTTTCGACAACGGCAGTTCGGTGAATGCGCCACCAGGCACGGTGCAAGTTGTGGTCTCGTATCCTTTCCAACTGCTCGGCAATCCCTTCTCGGGAAGCGGACAACAGGTGGGTATTTGGATGGGCTCCACTCCGTTCAGGTTTTTGAATTTTACGATCACGGAAAGCGCCGTCGCTGCGCAAGAAGTCTATCAGCAAACAAACTGAGGAAATAAACATGCCTGCGCTCTCAGCGTCGTCAACTACTGCTCCGTCGTTTAATTGGGAAAAAGCGAATGCTTCTTTCAAGCAGCCCGCGCGAAAAAGAAATCCTTTCCTGTTGATCGCGGTTGTGGCGACAATCGTCTTAGCAGTGTCAGGTGTCTGGCGCGCCATGCATACAACCAAACCAATGGCAGTGGTGAAGGTTTTGTCAGCGGCACATGACTTGCCCGCCGGCGCCAAAATCGGATTTACCTCGGTGAAGTTCAACGACGTTCCAAAAATCTATGTCACACCAGATATGGTGACATCACTCAGTTGGGCCTCAGGCCGAACCACCCGCACCTTCGTTGCCGCCGGCGAACCGCTGCGGGCGGACGATATCTTTGCCAACCGTCACGGTGTTGCCGGCACGTTGGAGTCTTATGAGCGAGCCATCACGTTGCAGCTTCCCGATGACGCTCTAGTTGACCACTCCATCGCTCCGGACGACCTGGTCGATGCGCTGGTGGTGACGACGAAGGACGGTAAAAAATACACGAAAACAGTCTCTCAACTGGCTCGGGTCCTTGTCGTCGCTTGCAAAGAGCAGTCCGTAAGCCGCCACAACTCCAACGCCGCCAACAAAATTACACTGGCGGTCGCACCCGACCTGGCTGAATCGCTGACTGAAGCCGCCGAGGCTGGCAAGGTGCGACTGATTTTGCGCAACCGATTGAGCCGCACCCAGAGCCGTCTGGCGGGAGTGGGAGAAGATGACCTTCTGCCCGCCTCTGCCTTTGCTAAAAAGTCACCGTGGCAGGTAGCGCAGCCCGCTCCGGCGAAAGTGGAAAGAGTAAAAACCCCGACCGCGACCATCGCACCGCCACCACCTCTGGTGCCGACCGAGCTGTCCGAGCCGCTGCAGTGGATGGTAGATGTCTTCTCAGGTAGCAAGAAGGAGAGTTATGGCGTATCGGCACGTTGAGGCGAAGTTGAGAATGCGTGGCGGCACAGCGCTCTCCTGCGCTGGAAGAGGCGCGCGCGGCTCTTTTATGCCGTTTCTCTGCTTCTCTGTCGCCCTGTTTATTGGCACTCTGGGTATTTGCGTGGACCTGATGCGTGATTTCCAAACCGCCCATCAGTTAGAGTTCGCTGCGCAGACGGCGGCGCTTTACGGACTGTCGATGGAAAGTAACACAGACGGTTCATACTCGACTTTGACGGCGCCCTCTAACATTGAAAACGCCATAATGACTGCAGGCGGCGATGGATGGAACCAGGCGGAGGTCGGACCTGTCGGCAATCTCTGGCGCGCCCCGGTCTCCTTCGGTCAATCTGACATCGCGTTTGTCGGCAGCGGCAGTGTTGCCGATCCAACAGACATTCTCGTACAACTCTCTGCACGCAGAGACGGCAGCGATTCGTTGCATCAGTTCTTTCTGCCTGCGTTCTCGACCTCGTTTCCTCCCTCCTCCTCGCCTCAAGGTGGCGCAACGGTCACCGCCAAAGAGAGTATCGAGGTGGTCAATCAACCTGCATCGCGGGTCGGACCGGGCGCTCCCGGGAGCGCCAACAATGCCACTCGTGCCGGTCAACTGGCCGGCTTCGCTGCATTTCCTCTGGCAATCAGTCTGACTCAGTATGCAGCCATGGCAAATACCGCCAATATTGCGCCGCCTCATAACACAATTACCATCGACATGGTCGGCTCTAAGACGACCGCCGCCACGCAAGCCAACCACGTCAAAGGATGCTTCGTAAACGTGGCGGCCACTAACGGTGGAGCCTCATACTACGATGCCGCACAGGGCAATAATGCCTTGAGCGAGTTGCAGGCTCTGCTCAACTATTTTGCAGCCGGCAGTTCATCCCAGGTCGTCGCTCCGGCCATGGTCGAGCGCGGCAGTCAACTGAACGCATTCGATCCCGCTGATGCGAAATTCGCTGCCCAGCAAACGCAGATTTTCAATTGGTTGAACAGTGCGCGTACTCCATCAACGAGATTTTTAATCGTCCCTGTGATTGCCGCTGATCCCAGCTTTTCAGCAACGAACCGAGTGACAGGATTTGCGCGGCTGCAGCTCACCAATGTCGTACCACCGGCCAACGGCAAGATCGCCCAGATCACAGCTGTGATGGGCGAGTCCGTGTCGATGCGCAATGCCAGTAGTGCTACGGGCTTCTCGGCCATACCGACAAATTTAGGGGTGCAGATGCCCGCGCCGATAGTGCCATTCAGTGCGCGCACTTACGACTCTGCCTCCGGCGCCATCAGTGCCAGAGCGCGCGGCATTGTCATGGCGCCCGCTCTCTCGCCGCGGAGGGTGATTGCCAATGCACTTTAGCGGCTCGGCCGGCGGCTCCTTGACGATAATCAACAGACTGCTCTCGCCGAGAAAGCCTCGCGCTGACGCGCTTGCCATGCCGCAAAGCGTTAGCTCTCTCGATTCCGGCGCACTGGTTGCGGGCATGAAGGCACCTGTTATCGGCATTCTGGGAGGCAAAGGCGGTGCCGGCGCCACCACGATGGCCGTCAATCTGGCTGCTGCTCTCGCCATGGCCAACGTCAAAACAACAGTGATCGATGCGGACTTGCAACAACCGAACGCTGCTATTCAACTAGGCGTACAGCCTGTGCATTCCCTCGTCGAACTGTTAGAGCGTACGAGCGATCTCGACAGGCAGGTCTATGATGCCTGCTGTATTGAACTGTTGGATAAAAACGGTTTGCTGCGCCTGATTTCGCCTGCATTGAGTGGAGATGCGGCGGTGCTGACCAACCTGAGCCAGGTTGCCGAAAGCCTTCAAGTAATGCGCTCATACGCCGATGCCTGGATTGTCGATCTGCCGCGACATCTGGACAAGCATTTAGTGACACTGACCGACACGTGCGACTGCATCGTGCTCGTGCTTGAAGCCACCGTATTTGGTGTGGCGGCGGCACAGCGCTGGTTGAATGTTTTTAAAGAACTGGGCTACTCCGAAGATCGCGTCACGTGCGTCGTCAATCGCTCGGGCTCCAGATTCAGAGGCGTAGAAGATCATCTGAAGGACTGCTTCGCAGAGCGAGCGATCTTTCATCTGCCCAACGCCTCGCAGGCGCTCTGGGACGCTTCCACCAGCGGCATACCTCTGGTGGTAAGCCAGCCTAATCATCCTTACTCTCGGGCTGCCGCCACCCTTTCGCACCAGTTGTTAGATTCATTCAGACGAGGTCAGCACCGTGCCTAACCTGCGCCAACTTCTTTTCCAGGAAGCCCAGTCCGCACTGCCGGCGCGCTCGGGAAGCACCGCCGGGAAAGCCGCTGCTGCGCCGAGCGAGAAGCTGGGGACCACCTCTCGTTTGTCGCTCTCTCAAGGAGTCAAGTCTCGAGTTGATGAAGCGATCGCAGAAGACGAACAGCGGCGCCGCCGCTATCAAAACTTAAAAAGCCGGATACACCGGCGTCTGGTAGAAGGAATCGACATTCAGGCACTGACATTGCTCGATCAATCTGATGCTTTGGAAGCGGCGATTGAGCGCACTCTGCACGTTTTAATCGCGGAAGAGAAATTGCCTTTGACGGCTGACGAGCGCCACGCTGTCGTGCGCGAGGTGCTCAATGAAACGCTTGGTCTGGGACCATTGGAACCGCTTCTCAGTGATTCGGAAATCAACGATATTCTCGTCAACGGCGCCCACGATGTTTGGGTCGATCGAGATGGCATGCTGGAAGCGACAGAAATTCGCTTTAAAGACGACAATCACCTCTTGCATGTGATCAACCGTATAGTGGCTCGCATCGGTAGGCGTGTCGACGAATCATCGCCGATTGTCGATGCTCGACTGCCCGACGGATCACGCGTGAACGCGATCATTCCCCCTTTGGCACTGGACGGACCTACCCTTTCCATTCGCCGTTTTCGGGCAATACCGTTCGCAGTCGAAGATCTTCTCGGTCGCGGTGCGTTGAGCGAGGAGATGGTGCAGTTTTTAAGCGCCGCAGTCGACGCGCGTTTGAACATCCTCATCTCAGGCGGCACCTCGGCCGGGAAAACAACGCTTCTCAATGTCCTTTCTCGTTACATCTCTGACAGAGAGCGGATAGTTACGATCGAAGACACGGCGGAGCTGCGGTTGCAGCAGAGACACGTCGTGCGTCTGGAGTCTCGCCCCGCTAATATCGAGGGTCAGGGAGCAGTCAGTCAGCGCGACCTGGTCAAAAACGCGCTGCGCATGCGGCCCGACCGCATCATCGTCGGTGAGGTTCGCGGGGCCGAGGCGCTGGACATGCTGCAGGCGATGAACACCGGACACGAAGGCTCTCTGACGACGGTGCACGCAAACTCACCTCGCGACGCTCTCAGCCGCATAGAAACGCTGGTTCTTCTGGCTGGCATCGACCTTTCGCAAAGAAGTATTCGCGAGCAGATCGGCTCCGCCTTCGATTTGATCGTCCAGATCAAGCGCTTGCAGGACGGCACTCGCCGTGTGGTCAGTATCGCCGAAGTTACGGGTGTGCAGGAAGGCGTTATCAGCACTCAGGATCTGTTTGAATTTCGCCAGGAAGGAATAGATGCCGGTCGGCGTGTGGTTGGAGCGCACATCGCTTGCGGCTTGCGCCCGTATCACGAAGTGAAGTTTATGGAGGCGGGCATTCCACTGCCCTGCGAATGGTTTAAAGCACCGTCACGCGAGAGGCTGAGCCAAGACGATGATCAAGCCTGAGTTAGTTGCCGCCCTCCTGGCCGTGCCCGTCATTGGCGGCATGGCGATGACGCGCCTGCGCTTTCTGCGCCAACAGCGAGAAGCGATGGCCTCGCGCATGGCTCCTTTTGCGATAACGGCCAAAGCGATGGCTGCGCCGCTGGATCTGCTGAAGAAAGAGAAGTGGAACTCACTTGAACCGATCAAGCACTTGTTGCATGAGGCTCCCGGATTGCCGGAGCTAAAGGCGCTCCTGCATGAGGCCGGTATAGAGGACCAGCTATCGACTTTCATCGGCACCCTGATTATTCTTCTTGTCGCTCCCCTGGCCATCACTGCCGCCTCAGGCTTCAACGTGTTTATTGGCCTCGCTGCAGGCTGTGTTCTGGACTTTGTCGCCTTGCTGATTTTGAAGGGAAAGGCTGATAGAACACGCGATAAGTTCTGCGAGCAACTGCCGGATGCCATCGATCTGATGGTGGCAGTTTTGCGCAGCGGTCACAGCGTGTCGCAGTCCGTCAAAGCAGTCTCGCAGGAAATTCCTCAACCCTGTGGGCGAGAGTTCGATGTGATCCTGCAACGGATGAACCTGGGGCAACCGTTGTCGGAATCGCTCATGATCTCCACTCGCCGTTTTCGCTCTTTCGAGTTGGATCTCATGGCACGAGCCGTTGCCATCCAGGCGGAAGTAGGTGGCAGTCTGGCGGAGCTGTTAGATAAGACCAACTCCACCCTGAGACAAAGGCTAAGACTTTCTCGCCAGATCAACGTCCTTACCGCGCAGAGCCGGCTTTCGGCCCGCATTGTCGGTGTGCTGCCGATCGTTTTAGCAGTGGTTCTCAACGTGATGAGCCCAGGCTACCTGCAAACACTCGTGCGTGACCAGCTCGGGCAATTCCTTCTAAGTCTGGCACTGGCACTGCAAATTGTCGGCGTGCTTATAATGCGCCAAATGTCGACGATGAGGGTATAAGCATGGAGTCTCTACTGCTTCAGTATCCCGAATTCTCTTGTGCAGGGCTGTTGGCATTCGTCATAGCGGCGAGCGCTTGGCGCCAACAAGGCGATGCTCATCTGCCGTTATGGTTGGCAGAGCCAGCCAAAGCCTGTCTCTCGGTATCTTCCCAAGGATACCTGGGCTGGCTCAGCAAGATGCTCATGCAAGCAAACCGGCGCAACAATTTCTCCTACGGAGACTACGCCTGCTTCAAAGTGTACGGGCCGCTGCTGACATTGCTCCTTCTTTTCGTCGTGCCACCGTATGCGGTTTTAGCATTGACCGTTGTTGCATTCGTTGCACCGGATGCGGTGCTGGCGTTAAAAGTGGCACAGCGGCAAAAGGAGATCTACCGCGCTTTGCCGCAAGCGCTTGATCTGATGGTTTTGTGCGTTGATGCCGGACTGGGACTTGATGCTACTCTTCAGAAGATTTCGTCGGAAGGCTCCGGTATCGGTCAGGCGCTCAATGAAGAGTTGAATATCCTGGGACACGAAATTTTCCTCGGCGTCGATCGCGAGCATGCCTATGCCGAGCTTTATAATCGCACGGGCGTCGATCAGTTGAAGACACTTGGATCAGCGCTCAACCAGGCAAACAAACTGGGTTTGAGCCTCTCGCGCATCTTGCGTGGGCAAAGCGACTTCATCCGCAAGAAGCAGAGCCAGAACGCGGAAGAGCGTGCCATGAAGCTGCCGATCTATATGTCGTTTCCGCTCTGGTTTTTCATCATGCCGGCCTTGATGCTTCTGGTGCTCGGACCTTCACTAATCAAGTTCTATCAGGAAATGCACGGACCGGGTCTCTAGTTGCCCTAATCCTCAGTGCGCACCACGATGGCGGCGGCGTCATCTTTGTATATCTCTTTCCACCCTGAGGTTAGTTCCAACGCTCTAATCAAAGGAGCCTCGGGCGGGAAAAACACCCAGCCGATGTCGTATTTGCGCAGCAGGCTTTGCCATCCTGATTTGCACAAGCGCATATCGTTGTAGTCATAAATCAAAGGGCGATCGAAGCTATCAAAACGCCCATCGACAAAAATATCGGGCGGTTTGACGAAATACCAGGTCAGCATACTGCCGAACTTCGAGTCGTTAAACATGCGGCCGGCCGGGCATTTTTGCTGCAAAAAATCCATCGCTCGATAGGGCGGATCAAACAGTCTGCTGGGGGCCGGCAGTTGCGGAGGAACCAACCAGAGCGTGGCGCCAGTGCACGTCAAAACAGCAAAACCCAAGCCAAGCCAGTTGATGGCTGGGCCTCCCGGCACGTGGTGCCGGCGCAAATTCTCTTCTAGCGGTGTCTCATATACGTACGACATGTCGGCATGTCCGCTTCTCGGTTCGTAAAATCTGCTGATGCCCGTCAACTTCATGAGAAGCGCCAGCGGCGTCAGCCGGCGAAAGAGCACGACGATCAAAGTAGAGACGCCGGAAAGCATAAAGGGAAACAAGTGCGAGCGCGCGCCCGAGCCTCGCTCGCGCAAAGCCGCCCAACCGATCACCCAGAACAAAACGTACAGGGCGACCAATGGAATGAACGTCGGATGCTTGATGTCGGACAGCATCATGTGACCATTCTCTTTGTTCATGTGCGTGATCGGCGAGTGCAGAAGTTTGCACACGTACAGCCAGAGGTGTACGTTCCACGGATTGACGAAAGTGCCGGCCAAGGACGCGCTAATGAGCATGCCCACACGGGCGAGATTAGGCAGTTTTCTGCCCGCGGCTTTTGCTTGCACGATGCCTATCAGGTAATAAGTGAGCAGATAGCCGATGCCTGCAATGAAGACTATGTGCAGATTGCACCAGACAGTGAAGAGGATGAAAAACAGTGCACATATGATGGTAAAATTGCGCACTTTTGCTGTGCGAGCCAGTTCGTTCAAGTAGATGAGGAGCGACATGCAGACAAACGAAAGCGATTCCGGCCTCACCCAAAGTCTGAACGAGGAGGCATATACGGTGAGCGAGACCGCCAAAATAATCACCGCCCGCGGTGTGCGGTAGCGAAGCATGACGCGAGTGGGGAGGAAAACCAACGATACGCACGACAACGCGGCGGTGGTGACAAGCAAACCCGTGAGCCCGCCCAGAGAGTAGATCGAATAAAAGAACAGGTCGCTTAGCCACTCATGCTGCATCAGCGGTAAACTGCTGTTGACAAACACGTAACTCGAGATGTTACTGGAATACGGATCGACGTGGGGCAGTGCATGATGCTCGAACATCCATCTGCCCAGGGCCAGATGCCAGCAAGTATCGGGATCGCACAAACCGATGTAGGCAACGAGCAATCCGATCACCGGAAACATCATCAAGTAGCTGAAGGCTGCAAGTCGAGCAATCGTTTTATGCATGCAGGGATTTAGTCACTAGCTCTTGATTTGGGCCTGCCAGCGACTTTCGCGCTGATTCCACCCACGCACCATGCCGATGTTCTCCATACTTTATAATGAAACCGTCCCACGCACTTGGCCACATTCTTGAAAATTACAATAAACAAAGAGAGCGATGTTCCGATCCGTGACCAACTTATCGAGCAGATCGCGCTGCAGATTGCATCGGGTACGCTCAAGGGCGGCGAGAAGCTTGCCTCGATCAGAGCACTGGCGCAGCGGCTGGGCATACATTACAGCACGGTGACGGCTGCTTACAATCATCTTGCGGAAGTAGGCCTGCTCGATGTCAGGCAAGGAAGTGGTGCTCGTGTCTCCGGCAAAGCGCCCAGTGATACACCCGCGCCTTCCGACCTCAATGAAGTACTGCGCGATTTCTTCGGTGCCGTCGCTAATAGCGGCTGCTCACGCGATGATCTGCGTCAGCGGTTAGAACCTGTTTTAAATGCAAAACCGGTGCGACGCATTATCGCTGTTGACAGAAACATAGATTTCCATGAGATATTGAAACGCGAATTAAAACCGCACTTCGCTCTTCCGATCGAGACGATGACGGTGGAGGAGATGTTGGCACAACGCGCGAATGCCGCTGACGCGCTGATCGTAACGAGCTTGTACCATCTCTTCGCCTTTCAAGATGCGATCACCGATCCGACACGCCTGGTGGTGTGCAACATCGAGCCGGCGCACGCAGAACTGAATACGGTGGCATCCTTAGCGGCCGGCAGTCTGGTTGTGCTCATTTCGCTCAGCCCGACGATAATGCGCATGGCGACTAAGCTTGTTGCCGCTCAACGTGCCGATATTGCCGTCAGATCGTTATTGGTTGATGAGCGCACCGAAATCGAATATGTGATGAAACACGCCGACCTGGTGGTGTGCGACAGCTCCAGCGAAGAGCTGGCGGCGCCTCTGGCCGGGAAGAAGCGAGTGCTGGTATTCAAGCTGTACTCGCCTTCAACCATTCAACTAATCAAGGATCGCCTGGCTAAGTGGGGCTAGTTGACTAGTCTGATGGCAAACCCGTTTGGTCACGAATTTTATCTTTTTCAAAACAGGGCAACTTATGGGCAATTGCGCCCCCTGCCAAGTGTCCAGCAGGCAGAGTTAACATTCAACGCAGGTATTAATGCGTAATCCCGGGCATGATACTGCGGACAATCCACTCTTTACTAAGCCCTGTGGTGTACCGTGAACGACGATTACGAATTGAGACCACGAGACGCTAGCTTCGAGCAAGAAGATAAGTCTGGTTTGCTTAAAGCCAACACCGTCAACGAAGCGGAGACTGCCAAACGATGGAAGTCGGCAGCGGCCGACTCCAGTCGGATTCCTTCCTCCGTCTCGCAAGCGTACAGCGGTGAAGGCGGCGATGCGCCGGCGCAGGCTCATAACACCCGCCATGTGAGCGAGTCGTTCAAGACGCGCACCAACCAGGCGACGACATTCCCGATCGCCAATGTCGCCTTGTTTCTTGTCATTCTTCTTGTCGCGGGCGTGTTTATGGGCAGATACGTCCTGCACATGTTTTAAGCGCTTAGCGAGCGGTTACTCCCAAGCCGGGCTGGTCGGATAACCGCAGATATCCGTCATCGTACTGGGCGCCCTGGAAAGGATCGTTGGAGAGCAGAAGCGCTCCATCGAGATCCAGATAGTCGCACAGGCTCTGCAACTGTGCTGCCGCCGTCACGCCCAGTGAAGACTCGAGCATGCAGCCGAACATAACTTGCAGCGAGTGTGCGCGGGCGGTGTGAATTACTTTGATCGCTTCCAGCAAGCCGCCCGTCTTTTGCAATTTGACGACGACGCCGTCGATGGCGCCTGCCAATCTGGCAACGTCGACAGCGCCACTGATGCTCTCATCGGCAAATATCGGAATGGCCGAGTGCTCGCGCACGAACTTCCAATCTTCATAGTGCGAATGTTTGGGCAACGGCTGCTCGACAAACTGAACGTTATTCTCAGCCAGGAAGTGCGACATTGCGATCGCTTGCTTCGGCGTCCAGCCGCCATTCGCATCGACTCGCAGGGGAATTTTCGCGGCCACTTTGCGAACGCTGCCAATGATCTCTTTATCGTATGCGGTCCCTTGCTTAATTTTCAGGATCTTGTAGCCGGCCTCTACTGCTTCACTAGTTTTCTTCTCGATCATCTCGAGACTGTCTATACCGATGGTGAAATCGGTGATCGGCTGCGACAAACCGGACAATCCCAACAGTTTGTATGTGGGCTGATTGGCGATCTTGCCGCAGAGATCGTGCAGCGCCATCTCCAGGCCGGCTTTTGCTGAATGATTGGCCGCCACTGATTTGTCCAGCCTGTTCATCGTCTCCTGTATAGAGAACGGATCGTGGCCGAGAATGTCGGATTTTTGCCATACGTTCAGCAAAGTCCGCACCGTGTCTACCGTTTCGCAGTGGTAGCTGGCGGGCGAAGACTCGCCTAAACCGACAAACTCTTTGTACTTTAGCTTGACGAGAATGCTGGGGCTTGATGTGGAGGTTCCATACGAGATGCCGAATGGGTGCGACGGCGTCAGAAGCATATCCTCGAACGTCATCGTGATCTGGCTCGTTTTTGTCGTTGTCACTTTGTTTTCTCCCGATACGCGAGGATGGCATCAACCAGGGGCGCGGAGCCAAAACGAACGCAGTCAGTAGCAGGCAAGCCTGTCTCCTCTTGTGCTTGCTCCACTCTGCGACGAGCCTCCGCCTCATCGAGTCCGACCGTATTAAGCCCGATTCCAACAACCTTTGCCGGTCGCAGGAATGACGTCATCGTCTGCGACACTTCGATCATGCGCTTGAAAGCGGGCTGGGGAAACTCTTCCAGCCCCTTGCCGTGTATGCATGTGCGAGAACTCTTATGACAGAGAATCAGCGCTTGCGGACAAGAACCGTGCATGAGAGCCAGTGTCACTCCGGAAAAGCTCGGATGAGCCAGCGAGCCCTGCCCTTCGACATAGACGAAATCCTGCCCTGGTGCAGCTTCGAGCACTATTTTTTCTGTGGCGCCTGCCATGAAATCGCCGATTACCCTGTCGACAGCGATGCCGGAGCCGCCGGTAATCATGATTCCAGTCTGTCCGGTGGCGACGAATGCAGCTTTATGTCCGCGCTTTCGCGTCTCGGCCGCGAGCTCCAACGAAGTCGTCATCTTGCCTACCGAGCAGTCGGTGCCAACAGTCAAGACGATGAAGGCCTTGGTTTTGAGCGCCAAACCGGTGGCGACGTCGAGGTTGTCCGGCGGGCGGCGCACATCGAGAAGCAGCTTTTGGTGCTGGGCCGCGAGCTTGGCAATCTCAGGGTCGTCGGCGAGAAAGTCGTGCAGACCGTTGACGACGTGCATTCCTGCGCGAATAGCCGACATGATGTCGCTGCGCCAACTCTCCGGCAGGCGCCCGCCACTCCATGCGGTTCCCAACAGCAAGGCCTCGGCGTTAAGGCTTACAGCCTCGGCGATCGAGCCGACAATCGGCGCCTCGCATTTAATGCCGACCGCTTCAACGATTGTCTTGCCCACCGATGTGCTGTCAATCACCGCAGCGATGGGGTTTTGGCCGTAGCGCAGCACCCCTTCCGCCGTCTTCGATCTCCCCTTGCCGAACTCTCCTTCGGCATAGATGGCCAGCCGTGCGCTTGGGCTTAAATACATGGGTCCTCCTGACGACGATTCACTCGCCTAAACTTGTGATTTTTGCACTTTCGGACAGGCGGCGCGTTTTCCGACAAGATCCTTGCAAAACCGGCGTTCAGGCTTGTTTCGCCACTCTCAATTTGGGTAGAGTGAATTAGGCGGTGCCTGTGCCACTTCAATGGTCGTCAATTTTATTGTTAATTGGCGACTTTGCGTGCAAGGTGCCGATAGAATTATAAGGGGGCTACGCATCCGCTCGGCAATAGCACTTTGCTATCAAGGAAGACGAAACTCGAGCTTTCGCTCAACCGGCGATGAAGCCATTTGACAAGCCGACATTACAAGGGGAGACCGGCTGAATGACTACGGACGAAAGCGGCAAACAGAACACGGGCGCAGGCTCGAGCGATCCTGCCGCGAAGGAAGAGGCCGCCAATGCGTCGGAAGGCACCGGTGAAGAGCGTGCTGGGCGCATGAATGCCGCCAAGGCGTTCTATCGGGCCATGTATGCCGGCGAAGATGTCATTCCTAATGACTTCGGTATTGGTGGCGCGCCGGGTGCCGCCGGTGGCGGTCCTCGTGATAACGGTCCCTGCCAAAATTGCGCTCATCTGCAAAAAGAGTTGGAAGAAGCTCAACAGAAGGCGACAGAGATGGAGAATCTCTACAAGCGCATGGCGGCAGACTTCGAGAACTACCGCAAACGGATCGACCGCGAACGTGAAGAGTTTGCCGGGACCGGCATGCAGAAAGCCATTGAGGGAATTCTGCCTGCCCTTGATGATTTCGAGCGCGCTAAACAGACGTTGAATTCATCGACCGACCCGAAAACAATCTTGGAGAGCGTCAACCTTGTCTTTCAGCGCTTCATGAAGTGTCTGGAAAATATGGGAGTAAAACCACTCGAGGTTATTGGCACACCATTTGATCCTCGATTGCACGAGCCCGTTCAAGAGATCGAGACCAAACATTTCGCCGACGGCGCCGTTATGCATGAGCTGCGCAAAGGCTACGAGTTTCGCGACAAAATCTTGCGCCCCACCCTGGTCAATGTGGCGTCCAATGCCAGCGGCGTCGTAGAACCCCTGCCGGCTCCTGCCGCTGCTCCAGCATCGGCTGCTCCTGCCGCGCCCACTGAGACTACAGCGGAGAGCGCCAGTGCTCCAGAGGCAAGCGCCAGCTCAGCCGACAACGAGTCTGAGCGCAGAACCAAAGAGACCGCCGATCTTCCCGACCTGATGGAGTCTCTAAACAGCCTCGTCTCTGACTCTCCATCCGGGGAAGAACCCTCGCAAACGGCCACTGCGGCGTTTTTGGCGAAAGGTCGGAGCAAAGGCGAAGACGAAGATAAAGCTCAGCCAGTGGGAGCGGCCAAGAAAAAAGGGGCAAATACAGGATCAGGTGGCAAAGGTCATACCGAAACCGCCGACCTCCCGGTATTCGAGTACACAGATACGTTGACGGAAGTAGAGGAAGCAGAGCCGAGCAAAGAGCAGAAGGTCTACGACATCTCCGATACCGATACGGAAAATAGCTAGCCTTTTGCCAAGCGCTTTGTACTGCTTTTAGCAGGTAAAAATGAGCGACCGCATAATTGGTATCGACCTGGGCACGACGAACTCCTGCGTAGCGATCATGGAAGCCGGCAAACCGGTGATCATCGAGAACTCGGAAGGCATGCGCACAACTCCTTCCGTCGTCGCCATCACCAGAGGCGGCGAGCGTCTAGTGGGGCAGTTGGCCAAGCGTCAAGCCGTCACCAACCCCGCCCGCACCATTCAGTCGATCAAGCGCGAGATGGGCAGCAACTATCGAGTCACCATAGACGGTGTCTCCCAGAGCCCAGAGCAGATCTCGGCCATGATTCTGCAGAAGCTCAAATCCGATACCGAGGCGTTTCTGGGAGAGAAAATTACACAGGCAGTCATTACTGTTCCGGCCTACTTCAATGACGCGCAGCGCCAGGCTACTCGTGACGCCGGCCAAATCGCCGGACTCGACGTTAAACGCATCATCAACGAGCCTACCGCAAGCGCGCTTGCGTACGGGCTCAACAAGCTCGATGAGAACTGCAAGATTTTGATCTTCGACCTTGGTGGTGGCACATTCGATGTCAGCGTGCTCGAGATCATCGACGGCGTTTTCGAAGTAAAAGCGACGAGCGGCAATAACCGCCTGGGCGGCGATGATTTCGACCAGTGCGTCATCGACTGGCTGATCGCGGAGTTCAGCGCTCAGACCGGCATTGATCTGTCCAACGATCTGATGGCGACGCAGAGATTGAAAGAGACCGCGGAGAAGACGAAAATCGAACTCTCAGCGGCGATGCTCAGTGAAGTGCATCTGCCGTTCTTGACCGCCGACGACAGCGGACCCAAGCATTTAGAAACTACATTGAGCCGGGCGAAATTCAACGAGCTCACCGCGCACCTCGTGGAAGCGACACTGGGACCTCTGCAACAGGCCCTGGAAGATAGCAGTCTGCCTCCGGATCGCGTCGATCACATCATTCTCGTCGGCGGTTCCACGCGCATACCGGCGGTGCAAGACGCCATCCGCCGCTACTTCTCGAAAGAGCCGATCAAATCGGTCAATCCCGATGAAGCCGTAGCGCTGGGCGCCGCCATTCAAGCGTCGATTCTCGCCGGTGATCTGCAAGATGTTCTCCTTCTCGACGTCATTCCACTGTCACTGGGAATCGAGACGGCGGGCGGCTTGTTTACACGTGTTATTGAACGCAACACAACTATTCCCACCAGCAAAACGATGACATTCACCACCACCGATGACGGTCAAACCTCGGTCGAAGTGCACATCTTGCAAGGCGAACGCGAACTGGCAGCAGCGAACAAATCGCTGGCAAAACTGCATCTGGCCGGCATACCCGCCGCTCCTCGTGGGGTTCCGCGCATCGAAGTAACCTTCGATATCGACGCCGACGGTATCGTTCAGTGCAGCGCTCGCGATTACGGTTCTGGCATCAAGACTTCGATCATCATTCAGAGATCGTCCGGCTTGAGCCCTGACGAAGTCGAGCAGCTGCAGAAAGAGGCGCAAGAGTTCGCCGAGCAGGACAAGCAGGAGCGCGATACCATCAGCGCGCGCGTGCATGCCGAAGCTTTATGCGCTGACGCGGAGAGAACGATCAAGAAATGGGGCGATCGCGTCGAGAAGAGTTATGTCGAAAAGGTCAGCCGTGCCGTCGAGTTGGTCAAGGAAGCCCTGGAAAAAGCCGTGACCGAGGAGATCAAAACGTCCAAAGCCGGTTTGGAAGTGGCACTTCTTGATCTGGGGCGGGTCATCCACACTGGCAACCGCACCGCCACCGCCGCGAGCAAGAGCCGCACCCCTCCCCCGTCCGGACCGATCGAGCTGGGCGAAGGTCCGACTGATTAGCAGCTTTGCATGTAAAAATGTACGTGTCCGGCGCCGTTATCAAGGCGCAAACAGCCGGTTTGCGTTAAATTACATATGTATATGCCGGTCCAGGCGGTAGTAGCCTGGAAACAGCGCCGGTCGGGCGTTAAGCAAAAATCTCAGATAATGAGGTGTGCGTGTCGTCTTCAGAGCCCAAACGCGATTATTACGAGATTCTCGGAGTCTCGAAAACCGCCGGTAAAGAAGATATCAAGGCGGCTTTCCGCAGCAAGGCAAGTGCACTGCACGCAAACAAGCAAGGTGACGAGGCTGCGTTCAAAGAGCTGTCTTCTGCTTATGAAGTGCTGTCCGATGCCAAAAAACGCGCTGATTACGACCGTCAGGTCGTTAAATAACATAAATTCAAACGGTGAGGGTATCCGTGTTGTCTACAAAGTCAAAACGCGACTATTACGAGGTCCTTGGAGTTTCGAAAAGCGCTGCGGCGGAGGAAATTAAGAAGTCCTTTCGCAACAAAGCGCGCAGTCTGCATCCGGACAACAAAGAGAGCGGCGATGAAGCGGCGTTCAAAGAGCTGGCTGAAGCCTACGAAGTTCTCTCCGACGCCAACAAACGCGCCGCCTACGACCGTTATGGTCATGAAGGCGTGCAAGGCAGTACACGCGGATTCGACAACGTCGACTTCAGCAACTTCGCCGGCTTCGGCATCGACGACATAATCGACCTGTTCTTCGGCGGCGGCATGCGAGCCGGCACCCGGCGCGGCGGGCCGGAGCAGGGTGCGCACCTGAAGTATGATCTCGAAATCGACTTTCTCGAGGCGGTCTTCGGCGTCGAGAAAAAAGTCTCCGTTCGTCGCCTGGAGGAGTGTGAAAGCTGTGTAGGATCGGGCGCGGCGCCAGGGAGTACGGCAGTGCCCTGCGTCACTTGCGCCGGATTGGGACAGGTACAGCAGGTCGTCAATTCGTGGTTCGGTCAGAGCATCCGCGTGATGGACTGCCCTGCCTGTCAGGGGCTGGGGCAGAAAGTCGACAAGCCTTGCCGTGATTGCAAAGGCGAGGGACTGATCAAGAAAGCGCGCGAGTTCTCGGTCAAAGTACCGGCCGGCATCGAGTCCGGTTCGCGTCTGCGCCTCACCAGTGGCGGCGACAAGGGCAGAAGGGGTGGACCGTTTGGTGACCTCTACGTCATCGTGCACGTGCGCGAGCATAAAGACTTCGTGCGCGAAAACGACACTATCCACGTGCGTCAGCCGATCAGCTACTCTATGGCAGCGCTCGGTGGCGAACTCCTGGTGCCTACTGTGGAAGGACCACATGCACTGAAAATTCCTTCCGGAATTCAGACGGGAACAACCATGGTGATGAAAGATCTCGGTGTGCCTCGCTTGAATAACCCGCAACGTCGCGGAGACCAAGTCGTGCACATCGTTGTGGAGACGCCAGCCAAGCTGAACGCAGAGGAGAAAAAGCTGCTGGAAAAACTGGCGGAGCTGCGTGGCGAAGAGCTCGCTGTTTCGAAAGAAGATCGTGAAAAAGCTGAAGCCGAGCGCAGACCAAAAGAAGAGCCGGCACAGGCTAAGCCCAGTCCGAAGTCCGGCAAGAAGGACAAGGACAAAGAGAAAGAGAAAGAGAAGGATGAGGACGCCAAAGAAGAATCAATTTTCGAGAAGATAGTTGATGCATTCAGGCCGAAAAATGGCGAGGATAAGTAAGCGCACCGTATTTGGTGTTCTCCTCTCGGGACTGCTCGTGGGACTGGTCTCGGTGCGTCCAGGTCTGGCAACACGCATGCCTCCGGCTCTGACACTGGTAGCCAATCATTTTTTCAGCGACGCAACTGTGCGATTGGACGGATCGATCGAGACTCGCTCCGGTGACATCTATCTGCCTGTGGTGCCGGCGTCGACGCCGACTACCGACTTGAAGAAGGTGGTCGTTGATACGTTTCCCATCAATGCCCAGGTCCCTGATGTGGTGGCGTTCTCAAACGGCTGGTTTTACTTGCGCGTCGTTCGCCGGGGCGTGGTCAATACAGTTTCGCTGCCGGAGAGTTTGCCGCCTGCGGTGAAAAAGATGCTCCTGGCAGATAAGTTTCCTAATGATTTGATCGTGCCGGATAATATGCGTATACCGAAGTCGATGAAATCGATGGTTGGTGACGTTGACATTCAAGTCGTCGATGACGCACTGTTTGCCAAGCCGGATTTTGGAGAAGAGCTGGCTAAATCGAAGTCCGCTGCTACCGCCACCGCCGCTGTAGCGGCAGCGACGCCTGCGTCGCCAGGGCAGAAAACCCCTGCCGGTGGTGAATCTGTGCGAAAAGGCGAAGTTTTTGTCACTTCACCAGGAACCGGAAAAATCACTTTGCTCGATGAAAGCACGCTCGACAAAGTAATCGACTTCCCGACCGATGGCACACCGACGGGAATGGCTTACGGCAACGGCAAGCTGTACATCGCCGATCAATCAAAGGCGAGAGTGATGATTTTAGATGTGAAGAAAAAAGTTTTTCTCACTCCCATCGATATGCAGCCGAAGAGCGCTCCAAAAGGACTGGCAATTCTGCCTAACGGCAAACTACTGTATGTCTCGGAAAGTGCCGCCAATGATATTGCCGTGGTAGAGACCGACACCGATAAGGTGCTCGAGCGCACGCACGTCCCTCCGGGACCTGGACGCATGGCGATCAGCCCCAACGGTTTCTCTCTTGTTGTTTTGAACGTACCATCAGGGCAAGCGACGATTTTCTCGACGACTAATCAGCGTGTCGTCGGCGCGGTGTCTGTCGGTACCATGCCGAACTCGGTCGTCATCAGTAAAGACAGCAATCGAGCTTATGTCACTAATCGAATGGCAAACTCGATCTCAATCATAGACATTCCAAAACGGTTGGTGATCGGCACCATTCATACAGGATCGGGACCAACCGGAATGGCGCTCAGCGCTGACGGCAGCAAGCTCTTTGTCGCCAATGCAAAAGATAACTTGATCTCTGTCTATGACACTAGTACAAGAAACAAACTGCAAGAAGTAAAACTTCCGCTCGACGTAGACTTCCCCGGCGCACTGACAATGATGCCGGACGGTAAACGGATAATCGTGTCCAGCGCCTCCACCGATGCCGTCGGCGTGTTCAACTCAATCAGTTTAGCCTTCGATCACCAACCCGTAATCGGTCACACAAGCGACGAAATCATCTGGGCGCCGGCTGATTAGGTGTGCTACTGGCGATCTGCCTTAAGACGACTTGGCGGTCGGATTGCGCATTTTGCTTGTGTTCGAGCAAGTAGTCGTAGAGCACGCGACCGTATGGCAGTGTCAGATCGGCGATGAAGTGGCTGCCGCCGATGCATTTTTTAACCGGCAAATCTGCCACGGGAGCGTTCACGTGCGGTACGAGGTGCAGTCTGGCCGGACCGCTCCATGCGCCTTTTACGTGGATATTGCAAAGGTTGAATGCGACCAGTTGAGCGATTCCGAGAGAACCATCCACATTGGGAATTAGTTTGAGATTGACGTGCGTTTTACTCAGTTTTGCAACCATCATGTCTTGCGCCGATATGGCGGAATCGGGAGACAAGGACATCAGGTCATTGTGCTTGTAGCCCATTGTGCCCATCGCAACGCGCTGCCCGGCATAATCGAGAGTGCCCGTGAGAGTATCGCTGGCCACCGACAACTTCGGATTGGCGTGCTTCTTCGGAAAGCCCCAGATCTCTCTGCCGCCTGCTATAGGCGGTTCGCAATCAAGATACATTTGAGCGACGAAATTGACTGATTCATCGCCGAACTTACAGGGAATGACGATGCCGGATTCTGTGTAATCGCCGAAGCCTGAGCTGTCGGGCATGCGGATGAATTCGTAAAGAACAGTGTTGCTGCCATCCGGCGTCAGCGGTTCGGGAACGGCTTCTCGAATTGCATCAGGATCGGATTGATATGTGACGATGAAGTATTCTCGATCTACGAATCTGTACGGTCCAGGCGGATAACTTGGACTGGAAATGGGCATCGAGGGCTGTTTAAGAACCTCGTCGATCTTCATATCATCTCTCCCGGAAGGCCCTGACATGATACGAGAAGCCGCGAGCATTTCATCGTCTCGCGACTGACAAATTTACAGTTTAAACACATCAATACTTTACGATTTGGTCCGCGTTACGCCTGAGGCATGCGACTTTGCCAGCCTGCCAGCCATTGATCGAAGTGGTTAGTGGTCTTGTCTAAATGAGTCGAGATCCAGTCCCAGCTCATTCGATTGCCGTACTCTTCGACGCCTCTCACGGTGAATCGGGTGTTATTGAAGTTCAGCCCGGGCTCCGGATTCTTACTGAAGGTGCCGCCCAGGAATTCGCCGCTGGTATCACCAAGTACGCCAGCGCGGAATTGCGGTTTTTGCAGCTGCAACCTGCCTCCCGGAAAGCGAGCTTCCATCGGCGATATGGTTATATCATTGACCGTAACTGGAGAGAAGGTTGCTGCGGTATCTCCAATGCGTGTTGCGATCGTCTGTCCAGGAAATTTTGCCACCAATCGTTCGCTGCTGCCCAGCAATACAGATTTGGACGTGATTCTGGCATCACCACTGAATAACGTTGTCTCGCCTTTTCCGATGCGCAGAGTTGGTCCATTGGGAGCGGCGAACTCGAGGCTCGGACCATGCGATCCTTTCGAGAATCGACCTATAAATGTATCGCCTTGAAAGATGCCGGTGGTTTTCTGCCCGCCCAGTTCGACTCGACTGACGAAAAGACCATCAGTGAAATTCAGTCTAGTGGTTGCGGTGCGTGCCAGTGCAGCAGCTTCTTTCATGTCAACGACCAGCGGCTCCGCTTCCGGAGCGCGAGCGGCGGTAGAAAGTAGCTCTGCAAATGCTTCAAGGCCCATTGCCTTAACTCCAAGAACGTCGCGGTTGAGGGCATAGTAGCTGCTTGATGTCCAACTGTCAGTGGTGAAAGTACGAACGCCGGAGCTGAAAGCGGCACCAAGTCATGCAAGTTCGAAACGGATGTCTGAACTTTCAACCAATCCATGCTTTGAAACGATCTCGGGATGTGCTTCGCTGTTCGCGACCTTGACTCTGACAAATCGATGGTCTCGATCTGCCGTACGATCGAAATCAAAAAACTGGATGAATTGCAAACTCGAATCTTCTCGCAGCTCCGTAAGCGGATAATCCCAATACCCGGAGTCGATTTCCCTGTTTAGCATGATAGGGATCGCGTACTGCCCTCGCGGATTTCACCAAAATATCCGGCTGTACATCGCCATATCTTGCAGCTCTCGGAATGCCAGTCGGAAGTAAGATCAAGCTTTCAAACAGGGCGTCTTCGACGTCAAAAAACAGCTCGTCCAGTACAAGCTTGTTCTCGTACGGTAGGTTTAGATAGTGGTTGTTGAACAACTCCCGACTCGCCAGTCTGAAATTCCTCATGCAGGAGTCCAGATCGGTGGTTACTTCAAAGCAAGTCATGGCTAGGCCGTTGTGTACTGGTTGTGCACTTTGTTCAGGAATCGCGTGATGCTAGCTTGATAAAGCAAGTCCACGGTTCCCACAGGGCCATTACGTTGTTTAGCTATGATGATTTCTGCTTCGCCACGTCTGTCGCTTTCCTGGTTGTAGTATTCATCGCGATAGATGAACATCACAAGGTCCGCATCTTGCTCGATGCTGTTGTGCGCAATCATGTCGTTGACGACGAAGTTGTGAAGCCCTTCGACAGTTAAGTCGTAAACTTCTTCTACGCCATCTGGCTCGATGCTTGCGATCTGATCCCAATAAGCATCACTGTCAATTGTTCGTTCCAGTAGCGCAACGTTTGCGGAATGTTCTTTAAGTGAATCTGCGAGTAAATGCTGCTTCGATGCAGACCCGACGTGCTGCGAAACTGGCGCTGGAATAGCGAGTTTTTCGCCGATTTCAAGTTTATCCAGGCGCTTCCAACCGTCCACGCCCAGGAACTTGTGGTTCGCTGTCGCACGAATTAGACGACCGGATTTTGTGGCTATTTTGAAGACCGGCTTCACACCGGTCGCGAATGAATTGGTCACCTTCCGAGGTGATAGCTTCCAAGTCTCTGTGTCCATTGCCAGTACTGAGAAACCGATCTTGCCGACCAGTTTGTCCATTCTTTCGTACGTACCGGTTTCAGGCAAGAACACAAGACTCTCGCCTGTAAGACAGCCCGATTCCCTCAAATCCGACAGCATGGGACGTTTGTTCTGACGCGCTTCGACAGCGCGTGATAGCTGAGAAAGTGCGATTACAGGCACATGTATTTCACGCGCCAGGGTCTTCAAGCTTCGCGAAATTTCCGACACTTCTTGGACGCGGTTATCTGTTGCTTTTCGTCCTTGCATCAACTGGATGTAGTCGATGATTACCAAGCCGAGTCCTTTCATCTCTGCTTTGAGACGGCGGCATTTCGCGCGGATGTCCAGGGCGCTGATTGCTGCGGAATCATCGATAAATATCGGAGCCTCACCCAGCCGTCCCATCGCTTGAGCGAGATGCGTCCAATCGTTTGTATGCATATGTCCAGTACGCAATCTGTTCGCATCGATGTTTGCTTCCGAACAAAGCATACGTTGAACGAGCTGCTCTTTTGACATTTCAAGGCTGAATATCGCCACCGGAATATTGGCGTTGCATGCCACGTTCTGCGCAATGTTCAAAACGAACGCGGTCTTGCCCATTGATGGCCTGGCGGCGACGATGACGAGGTCGGAGGGTTGGAAGCCGGAGGTGAGGGCGTCGAGATCGTAGAAGCCGGATGGAGCGCCGGAAAGTTGATCTCTGTTTTCGTAGCGCTCTTCGATCTTTTGGAATGACACATCGACAATATTTTTGATGTGCACCAGCTGCTGCATGTTGCGGCGTTGGGCAAGCGAGAAAATAAGCTGCTCGGCTTTATCGAGCGCTACTTCTGCATCTGTCTCTTCGTAGCACGAGGAAACGATCTCGGTGCCTGCTTTGATCAAGTGCCGCAGCAGCGCTTTCTCCTGCACAACCTTGGCGTAGTATTCGAGGTTGGCAGTCGTCGCGACCGACAGAGCTAAATCAGTTATATATTGCCTTCCGCCGACCTGTTCGAGTTGTCCCTGATCTTTGAGATATTGGGAAACCGTGACGATGTCAATCGGTTCGTTCTTGTCGAACAGGTCAAGAGACGCGGCGTATATAACCTGGTGCGCTTTCCGATAGAAGTAATCGGGCTCGAGCAAATCGACCACACGCGACATGCCGTCAGTGCTCACCAGAAGTGAGCCCAGAACAGCCTGCTCAGCGTCCAGCGACTGAGGCGGGAGCTTCTCGATACTAGTATCTGATAGTGCGATGTGTTCCATATCTATATAACGTCGCGGCTCGGCGAAAGGTTCAAATTTAGCGCGAGATTTAATCAACTCGTGCTAAGCCAGCAAACACGACATTTTGCGAAGGGGGGAGTCGTGCGTGTCGCCGATCTATGTGTTTTGCATTTCCAGTTAGAGATAAGCATAAGACATAGACCACACATTAAGTAGGTGCAGGAAAATTCATAATATTGCTCGCGGATGTCCGCTGTATATGCGGTTTTCCATCGTAGCCAAAAATTGGAAAAAGCAAATCTTTGCGCGCACGGAGAGGGCCGTTCAACCATCAAAACTGCGACAGACACTCGTGCACTTCTTGAATAGTTTGGAAGCGCATGTCGGGATCCTTCTCCAAACAGCGGAAGATGATGCTAGTCAAAGACCATGGAATGCGCAGGTCCGCATCGATGGTTTCAAATTCCGGTGGCTTTTCCATCACGTGTTTGGTCATGGTTGCTATCGTCGTGTCGCCTATGAATGGTGGCAAACCACTGAGGGTTTCATACATCAAGCAGCCCAGCGAGTAGATGTCGGAGCGCTGATCGATAGTCTTGCCCAGACAACCTTCCGGGCTCATGACGCTGGGAGTTCCACAAACTTCGCCAGCCAGCGTCAACTTCGGACCGCCTTTCTTGACGTTGTCCAACACCTTGGCCAATCCGAAATCTAGAATCTTGGCGCGCTCTTTTCCGTCCTCGTTGAAAATAAGGATGTTGCTCGGTTTTAAATCTCGATGCAACACGCCATTGCCATGCGCATGCGCCAGTCCGCAGCAGATCTGCTTGAAGATCTTGACCGAGCGATCGATTGGCTGTGCCCCTTCGCTATCGAGAATCTGCTCTAGAGTCACTCCTTGCAAATACTCCATGGCGAAATACACTCGGCCTTCATCTGTGATGCCGGATTCTTGGACTGCAACAATGTTTGGGTCGTTCAGCGATGCACAAGCTCTGGCTTCTTGATCGAAACGCCCGCGCATCTGATCGTCGGTGAGGAGATGAGCGTGCATCACTTTCACTGCGAATGGGCGGGCAAGCTTTGTATGCGTTGCCTTGTACACTATGCTGCTGGCGCCGAAGCCTGCAATAGATTCGATCTGATAGTGGCACGCGAATTTGGTGCCGACAAGCGGATCGTTCTCGACATCGAGGACCATGCCGCCGCATTCGGCGCACGTCGGTTCTGCTCCGTCGACAGGCGATCGGCAAAGGCAGCAAACTCGGGCGGTTCCAGTTTCGAGTGATTGACTCATCTTGCTTCAGCCCACAGTGGCAATTCCGCGCAGATCAGATGTTCCCTTTCGGAAAGGAATGTAAGCGTCAATCACCTATAGGCTGTCGTTAGTCGTCTTCCAGCGAAGAGGTGTCACCGGTGGGCAAACCCAGCTCCCATGCCTTGAGCAGTCGGCGCATAATCTTGCCGGAGCGTGTCTTCGGCAAGCTCGTCTTCACCTCGATTTCGCGAGGATACGCGTGCGCCGCCAGTTGACGTTTGGTGTGATCCTTGATCTGCTCCAGCAACTCGGGCGATTCCGTCACACCGTTGTTGAGCACGATGAACGCTTTGATAATCTCGCCGCGCTCTTTGTCCGGCTTGCCGATGACGCCTGCTTCCGCCACGGCGGGATGCTCGACTAGAGCCGATTCCACCTCGAACGGACCGACGCGGTGACCGGATGTGTTGATGACGTCATCCGCTCTGCCGACGAACCAGAAATATCCGTCTTCGTCCTTCCAGGCGTTGTCGCCCGAGAAGTACCAGCCGGACATGCGGAAATATTCATTGTACTTCTCGTCGTTGCGCCACACCTGACGCAGGATCGCTGGCCAGTCGGGGCGCACCACCAGTTTGCCGAGCTCGCCTGTTTTTACTTCGTTGCCTTCGGCATCGACGACTGCAGCGTAAACGCCGGGCAGCGGCTTGCCCATAGACCCAGGCTTGACCGGCATGCACGGGAGGTTTGCGATCAATTGCATGCCTGTTTCCGTTTGCCACCAGTTGTCGTGAATCGGCAGTCCGAAGACCTTCATGCCCCAGCGCACCACTTCAGGATTAAGCGGTTCGCCCACACTGAGAATGTGGCGCAGGCTTTCCAGCTTGTTCTCGAAAACGATGTCGTCGCCAGCTTTCATGAGCATGCGCAGCGCCGTGGGAGCGGTGTACCAGACGGTGATTTTCAGTTTGTCGATGAGCTGATACCAGCTCGCTGCGTCAAAACGTCCTTCGTAAGTGACTACAGAGGCGCCGTTCGACCATGGTCCGAAAATTCCGTATACGGTTCCTGTAACCCAGCCGGGATCTGCCGTGCACCAGTAGATGTCGTCGTCTCGCAGGTCGAGCACCCATTTAGTGGTCATGTGGTGGCCGAGAATGTCGTGATGAACGTGCACTACGCCTTTCGGTTTGCCGGTCGTACCCGATGTGTAGAGCAAGTAGAGCGGATCTTCGGGGCTAGTGTGAGCGCACTCCAATTTGTCCGATGCTTCGGCGATGATCTCTTCGTAGCTCAATTCGCCGCTCTTCAATGTTTTTGCATCGGCGCCGACAACGATCACGTATTCGAGATCGGGAAGCTGGTCGCGAATCTGGTCGATTTTCGGCTTGAGCGCCGGGTTGGTGATGACGATCTTGGCCGCGCTGTCGAGCAGGCGATCGCGCAGGGCATCAGGTCCGAAGGCGGAGAACAGCGGTCCGGCTACGGCGCCAATCTTGGCGATGCCGACAGTGGCGGCATAAAGTTCTGGAACGCGCGGCAAGAAAACGAAAACTCGATCGCCTTTCTCGACGCCTTGCGCCTTGAGCGCGTTGCCGATTTTGTTCGACATCTCGTAGATGTCTTGAAACGTGTACTTCTCAACCTTGTTCTTGGCGTCAACAGCGTAAAGCGCTACCTTGTTGCGGCGACCGTCGTGCATGTGCCTGTCGACCGCGTTGTAGGCGGCGTTCAGCCGACCGTTGGCGAAATAAGACAGTTCGCGTCTGGCGTCATCCCAGCCGAACTGCGCGTAGAGCTGCTCGTAGTTTTCAACATTCGCCTTGACAGGATGTTTTTTGATGATCTCCTTGCGCGCCTTAGGCGTGGAATGGCTCCCCTGCTCGCCTGGTTGTGCGTCGTCCTTCCCTTTCTTGGTTTCGGGCTTTTCGACAGTTTTCATCTCTTCCTCCAAAGCGGACAGCTGACATTAATAGGGATTCCGCAGGGTTCTTTACATCCGCGCAAATTGCCAAACCCGCTCCAGGAGCAGGATCAGCGCGTAAACACGACTTTCGGTCAGCGCCAGGCTGACTGAGTTTACATATATTAACTCGTGAAAGGCTTGCTGTGCCTTGAGCGCGCTTAAAGTAGCCGATTTTTTATGGTGGGAAACCAGCGGCGATTGGCGCCCTGATTACCAGCGTCGAGAGTGGCTCGGTTGACCGAGCTATTTCCACAGAATCGACTGAACTGCTTTTCGGGCGGCCGGCAGGTTTTTGAGATAGACGGGTGCGGGCGCTTGATATGTCAGCTCCTGAATGACGCTGCCATCTTTTTTGCTGTCTGCGTCGATATAGGCCGTGCGCACGTGCAGGTTGTCGTCCTTGAATGTCCCTTCCAAAACCAGCACGCGACGCCCATTAATGTCTTCTGTCTTGGCCATCAGTGGCATGAAATCCGAATCCGGACCTTTATCACGAAAGATGCCGTGTTGTTGCAAGCTCGCCAGCTCATCAGCTTTTAGCGTGTGCGGTCCGTATTTGTATAAAACGTCGGCAAAAGCCTTAGCGTCTTCATTTCCAAGACGGGCGCCGCGATCGAATGTGTACAGCTTAGTCAGAGGATCCGAACTGGGGTGATATTCGATGTAGCCGAGGCGAGCAACTTCTTTGCCTGCCGCCCAACCCGCAGGTTCATCCATCTTTGCGATGCGTCCGATTTTGATCGACATCGAGCTTTTGCTCCCCGCGGCTGAATTAAAACCGTACGCCTCGCTCGCCAGGTGCTCGTGATGAGCGATCTGCACGATGGGCTGATGTTTTAGCTCTTGTATCTCCGGTCCTGTCATCTCAACCATCCTTCAAAATCTACGCCGCACCTAGTAATTTTTGTTTCAACTCTTCTTCGTGTTCTCTGGACCATGTGTACTTCAGGTTGTCGATTACGTGATCCAAGCCATCTAGAGTATCCTGCTTATCCTGCTCGTCCGGAGGTCTTTCCCGCCAATCTTTCTGTATCTGTTTCATCTCATTTTCGATCGCCCTCCTATGTGCTCCTTCTGTTTTGTAATCTCCTGCTTCCTGATGCGCCTGAATCGCTTGCAACTCCTTAGCATGATCGGGATGCCCGGCTTGCCTTGCTTTCACCGCGTCGTTCTTCAACTCGCGCGCCCGCCCTAATTCCTCAGGATTCATCGCTTCATAAATATCGTGCGCCGGTACATTGTTGTGATCGGCTGCCTTGCCCCACTGATTGTCGATGTCTAGCTTGGGGGTCTCTCCATCGTGATAGCCGGTTACCCGCACAAAATGCCCTGCGTCGTTGCGTGCTCCGGCTTGCTTATCGCCCGTGTCGTTGAGAAACGGCTGAGAGTTCGAATCAACCCAGATGATCGGGCTTTTGCCCTGATCGACCTGTTCTTTGATTCTCTTCTGCATTTCCTGTTCTGAACCGACATGCGTAGCAGAGCCATCTTTCGAGGGCGGATCCAGATCTTGTCGCGTCAAGACAACGTTTTTTTCGTTTTTGCCTGTGATTTGATTCGACATCTCGCCGACTTCGGCGGGCACCAATCCCGGGAAATCTTTAGTTTTACCTGTTTTCGTATTGACTAGATGTTCCTGACTAGCTGGATTGTTGTGATCGCCGCTGATCCTGTAGTCGAGCTTGCCATTGCTTGTTTTCTGATAGTGCAATTTCATCGCCGTGGTCTGGAAGATCTCGTCGGCGTGATCTCGCTGCTGTCCTTTGTGCTCGACCTGGTCGCCTTTAACCGTCGTTCCATCTGCGGCGGTATAGTGTCCTGTTGTTGAAACATCTGCGACCATCTTCGCTGCAATCGAGGGATTCTGTTGATATGTGCGCGATTCCAACGAGGCGGCACCACAAGTATTGAAAGTTCCCTGGTCTACGGTGGTGGGATCCGCTGCTTTATGCATTACTTGTTGAGCCAGCTTCATCCGGTCGGTTTGCTGTGCATTGGTGCCGTCGGCAGTGATCAACCTGTTCACTTCGTGATAGGTCTTGGCCACCTCGTCTTGCGACAGATGCCGCTTCTCGGCACTGCCCTGCAGTTGTTTGGCATGGTCTAAGAAGTCCTTCCTGTCTTTCGGATTGGTGATTTTCTTTGCATTCTCTTGCAGCTCTTTACGCTCCTGGTTTACCGTGCCAACAGGCTTGTCGCTCGACTTCGATTTTTCCGCCAAGTCTTTCTGGTGCTCGGTGGTTTCTGATTTCTTATTCTTCTGATGGCCTGAACTCTTATCGCCGTGGTCTGATGATTTATCCGTCTGCTGCTCTGATTTGCTGTCAGGTTGCTGGTTCGACTTATGATCCGACTGCTGATCTTTTTGTCTTTCTGGTTGCTTAACCGAGGAGTTTTGTTCGTCTATAGAGCTTTGATCGGGTGCTTGTTTCGGTTGATTCGGTTGCCGGTCAACTGAGTGATGTTGATCTTTATCAGTTGTTTTCGGCGCTGCTTGAGAGTTGCTTTGCGTCGAGGTGGATTGCGGCTGGTTGCTCGAGCTGGGTGGTTTCGTTTTTGGGCTGGAACTATTGCTGCCATCATCTTCTCGCTCGGGCAGATTGATATTGGCGTCAGCACGAAGCTTGCGTGGATCGTCTATGCCATTGTGTTGCTGAATCTGTTTTGCGTAGTCGTAAATCTCTTTCGTGGAGGCGCCTTGAGATAGTTGATCCTTCGCGATCTGACTGAGCGTATCGCCTTGGTTTACATGGTAAGTTTCCCCAGTCGCTTGTTGTTGCGACTGCGCTTGATCGCCTGGAGCTTGGTTTTTGTTGGATGAGTGCTTGCCGCCCTCATCACTCTCGCGCTGTGAATGTGTTTCCTTTGCTTGTGCACCGAGGCTACTGCCGGCTTCGCCCGTTTGCTTGCTCTGATCGCCCTTGCCGTAGAGGCGATTTAAATCGGACGAGCTGCCAAGGTCGAGAGAGTTTGGCAAAACCTCAGGTTGCTGCGCGCTCTTCCCCAGTGGCTTAGAGCTGAGTGCTGCCTCTGCAGCAAATTTAGCGCTGGTCGGCTGAGTCGTCGAGTCGCTTACGTAACTAACCTGATCGAAAGTCGTCATCTTTGAACAAAGCTCGTTGAGAAGCTGCAAACGCGACTAGAGTGCGCGTCAGCGTAAATTGGCGGCAGAGAATTTGCCGTTTTATAGTGTTGCGTTGGAGAAAAGAATGTACCGCGAAGCAAAGTAGCTATTGTGCGGAGCTCAGACAAGCTAACACCGCACGAGGTGTTATCGTCCCGCAAAGGAAATTTAGTAACTGCATTTCGAATCTAGCGCAATGATGTTACGGAGTCCGTAAATACAGGGCAGCACACCACAGATCAAAAATCTTGTTTCGGTTGTTGGAAGTGATCGATGCATCGTCCCACTGCATGCGCGGCTAACATTGAACCCAGTTTTACCTTGAACTGCAATCCTGACAGAGCGATGCCTGTACCGACGATCCAATCGGCGATCGCTGTGCCTTGCATTTTTTGATCGTTCGGCAAGATGATTCGATCAGCTGTGTATTCAATCGCTGCGGCTGCCAACGCGCCGACGCTTGCACTTGCGATGCGCTCATCTCGCGATACTCTTTGCACTGCCGTCGTGCGAGGCATTTTACTCAACACTTTGTCTGCTGCCCATGCCGCTGCGACAAACGTCACCACGCTTTCGGCAAGGTCCCATTGCTGTTTAACGCCTGCAAAAACATGTCGCCGCTGCAGGCGTAAACCGTCGTTTACTGCTCGGCGCGGCTCCTGGTAGTTGTAGCCCGACAGTTGCGGCTTGTACTCAGTCGAAACAACCGATGACAACTGCGTCGCCCTGGTTGTTCGTGGCGGAGAAGGCAATTCTTGCAGCCATGGGCTCGGCTCTCGTGACGGATAGCTATCGCTCAATTTATAAGCCTTGTCCAAATCGAAATACTCTGCCATGTTCGCACCCGCGTTGAATTGATGTACTGCTATGCTACAAAGCAAATTTCGCGCTGACACTGTGCAATTGAACAGTCTTTTCTAAAATGCTCTCTCGCTGTCCCTACCCTGAGTGCTCTCAGACATTCGCAGTGCCCTACGAACTGGCGGACGCAGATTGGCATTGGCGCAGCGGAGCCTGCCCGAACTGCCATCAACCAGCCAGCTTCCGACCTTTGACCGCATTGAACGGTTTAGACAAGCTGTATGAGAAACGTCTGTCATTGGGCGAGATGAGCAATAGAGATCGCGAGCAACTCGATGCATTACACGCCAGTCGGTTCACTTGCTTGCTCGAGGATGTACGCAGCCTATTCAATGTTGGCTCAATTCTCCGCACGGCGGACGGAGCAGGAGCGGGCGCGGTTTTCCTCAGCGGAGTTACCGGATGCCCTCCACACAGACAGATCGCAAAAGCAAGCCTGGGTGCCGAGGAGTCCGTAGCTTGGCAATATCACCTCGGTGCCATCGCTATTCTGCGAGAGCTAAAACGTGTGGGTGTGCAAATCGTCGGACTGGAATCCACAAAAGAAAGCGTTCTTCTCTCGCAGGCGATCACCGAGGGATTGCTGCATGCACCTGTCTGCCTTGTCGTCGGTAACGAGGTGATGGGACTGTCGGCAGAGACGTCAGCCCTTTGCGACATCGTCTGTCATCTTCCGATGCGCGGCATGAAGGAGTCGCTCAATGTGGCCGTCGCCTTCGGCATTGCCAGTTACATGATCGTAGAAGCGCTAGGTCATAAATAAGGTCGTTGCTGAAAGGGGATTTTTCGGACCTATCGCGGTTTCAGATGACGTTGGAAACGACATACCGAGAGCTGGCGCCACGTCGAAACTAACCGACGCCATATATAAGGAATGTCAGTCAACCGTTGCGTAATGCCTTGTAAAATTCTCAGCTGCCGATTTTGAACCTTACTTCATCAGTTGTCGTCTCATGTGCGAGCTGACGTATACTCAGTTTGAGTCATAGAGGTGCAGTCATGACCAATTTAGATTGGATGTATCACCGACACGGTTGAACGACCTGTGCTCGGGCTCAAGAGTTTCTTGGGCGAAAAAAGGTTCAACCCAAAACCGTAGCGGACGCGCGCAAGACCAGGCTTACAGATAAAGATGCGCTAGAGCTGGCGCACAACGCTAACGAACTCTATGTGAGCAAGGGCAGCAAAATCGTCCACCTCGACCTGAAGAAGGACAAGCCGGACGACAAGACGTTATTGCAGTATATGCTCGGTCCCACCGGCAATCTGCGCGCACCGACATTGCGTGTAGGAAAGACATTGCTTGTTGGATTCGACGAAGCCACCTACGAGAAGGTGTTTAGCGGTTTTGCCGCTGGACACGGACCGACATCGGTGACGGTGCGCTAAGCGATCGCATAACTAACCAGCAAACCGCTCCGCACCATATTTGGTGTGGGCGGTTTTGTCTATTGTCCGAACAGTGTGTAATCACAAAACAAAAGCAGCACAAATAGTGCTGCTTTCAAAGAGTGATTCGTAGTTAGCTTAGCGCAGTTCGGTCGGTGTCTGGAAGTGGGAATCGTCGGTCAAAAAACCGAGAATTGCGCCGAACGCGAAGCCAACGACGGCGCCCCAGACGAAACCGATGCGAAAGCCGAAATACGGAGCGACGGCAGCCGGCAGCGGCCAGAATGTGATCACCCAAAAACTCAAGCCGACGACTATTCCACCCAAAATTCCGCACATCAGACCTGCTGCGACGGGGAAAGGAAACTCGTCTTTACTGTTATTGTTGTTCGCCATTGACTACCTCTGGACTCGCTCACCCGTACTTGGGAAATCGACGTGCGGCAGTATACCAGATCCATCGCTGACATTTTTCTAAGCAGCGCTCACAAAGCGTGTTTCACTGATGCGGCACACTAAGAGAGTTGAGTCCCCATCAACAGTCCCAGTCCGGCGATCGTCTTGGCGTCTTGCAGCTCGCCTGACAGCGCCATGCGCCACGCTTCTGCCAGTCCCAGAATGATGACATCCGTCTCTTCGTCCGGGTCCAGGTTTTTGCCCAAGAACGTCAGCTCTTGCGCTTCATACATGTAAAGGATTTCGTTGCAAAAGCCGGGTGCTGAGTACATTTGCCCAATTTTTCGCCAGCTCTTCGCCTTATAGCCGGTTTCTTCCGTAAGCTCCCGTTGAGCCGCCAAAAGAGGTTCTTCGCCCTTCTCGATACGACCGGCGGGCAGCTCAACCAGGTCTCCATCGCAGGAATAACGATACTGCCTGATTAGTATTATTTGATCTGGCTGAGGACGACAGGCAATTACAACACCGCCGTTATGCTCGACCAGCTCCCGAATGACAGTTTGCCCATTGTCGTGCGCCAAAGTGTCGACGCGCAGATTGATAATGCCGCCTTCGTAAACGCGGCGTGACTGCTTTCGATCCCCGGTGGTAAAGACTGCCAAATCTGCCTCCAATGCGGCGAAATGTTGCGGTGCCTGTACAAAACTACGAAAAATCTATGGTAGCAGGTATCATCTTAACTGAGCCACGAGTCCCGGTCGCGATGAACTATCTGGAAAGCGTTGCCTATATAGACAGTCTGTCGCCGACCCTGGAGCGCCCTAGCCTGGCACGGATGCAGGCATTTCTCCAGTACGATGAAAGCACGCGTAATCGATATCCGGTGTTTCACGTTGGGGGAACCAACGGAAAAGGTTCGACGGTAGCCATTCTTGATGCTGTTCTGCGGCAATGCCAGATATCGGTCGGTAGGTTTACCGGACCGCATCTGCTCAGATGGAACGAGCGTTTTCACGTCGACGGCAAAGCAATCACCGACGAAGAGTTTTGCACTCTCGCCACGGATGTACGGCAACGCTCGCACGCGTTTGCGCAGGCACATCCTGATTTGGGCGCATTGACCTGGTTCGAGTTTCTCACTGTTATGGCGCTGCGCTTCTTCACTGAACGAAAAGTCCAGGTCGCAGTTTTCGAAGTAGGCTTGGGCGGCCGATTTGATGCTACCACTGTCGTCCTCAACGTGCTTTGCTCCGCTGTCACTAATATCGATCTCGACCATACGCACATCCTCGGTGAAACGATCAAAGAGATCGCCTTCGAGAAAGGTGGCATATTCAAGCCGGGTATTCCGGCTCTCACAGCCGCTCCTGACGAAACAGCCTTGAACGAGCTGCGGCAGCGAGCACACGCTGCCGGCACAAACTTCTATACAGCCCAGCTGCCCGATCATTTATATGCCATCGAGTCTGGTGGCAGTGCCAAAGAGATCGATGACGCGCTCTGGACCACCACACGTCAAAAATTCAACGCTGCTTGCCGCCAACTCAATTTACGAGGAACACACCAGCGCGCCAATGCTCTCGTGGCACTTGCCAGTATCTACCTGGCAGCAAAAAACACTCAATGGCTTGAAGAACTGCTGCGCGAGCGTCTGCTCAAAGCAGAGAAAGGCGACGCCTTGCCACATGCTTTTGGCGAGGTCTACTGGCCTGGTCGTATGCAGATGATCGAAGAGCTCAACCTGGTTCTCGATGGTGCCCACAATCCAGCCGGCGCGCGAATTTTGCGAAGCGCCCTCGATGAGCAGTTTACCGGGAGCACCTTCTCCTTTGTTTTCAGCTGCTTCGCCAACAAAAACGCCCGGGAGATGGTAAGCGCCCTGGTGAGACCGGGTGACAAGGTCTTTATCAGCGAAGCGTCAACGCGCCGCGCAACTTGCTCCAAGGAAGAGCTGGCAGCAATTGCCCACGAGATGGGTGCAAAAAGTTTTACGTTTTCCAGCATACTGCTTGCTCTCGAGTCCGCTCTCAAAGACAGGGACGCTCGGGAGCCCGTTATTGCCACCGGCTCCTTTGCCACGGTGCGGGAGACCATGACATTCCTCGGCTGGCATTCGGTTGAGGATGGATTGCCCGAATGCGCTAAAATCTTGAGCGAGGGTGTGGCATCATCAGGTGTGGGCAGGAGCGTCTCTTGACGGGCAGGCAGGTTTTTTACAACCTTTCCGGAGTTGTACGCCATCAGGGCTTGCCGGTTGCCGCCATCAATGTCTATTTACACGACTTCAAGCCAAGCGCGTTTACAGGCTTGATGGACGGACACTTCGATCGAGAGCTCGACGTGCAGCGGACCGACACCGGCGGTGCCTTCAATTTCTCGGTGCCTTCAGGCAAATTTGCGTTGCAGATTCAGCCAGGCAGTGATACCCGCTTTCTGCGCCAGACGGTTGACGTTACTGTCGGCACGGCTAATGAGAGTGTCGCTGTCAATCTCGCCACCGGTGTGCAAGTCTCCGGCTCCGTCCGCACCAAATACGGTGCGGCTGGACTGTCTGATGGCGAGATTGTTGCTCTCGGCTTCGAGCCCTCTAACTACAGAGTATTTTCGTTGCTTTTCAATGAAGATCGCTACGCCCTGATCTTGCCGAAAGCAAAATACCATGTCGCTTTCCGCTGCCCGAACGGCTCCGATTCGAGAGCCTTTCTCGCCACTGAAGTAGCGATTGTCGAGGTGACAACAGACGGAACCTACGATTTGATGCTTTCTGAGTTCATCAAGCTGAAAGGCGAGGTGAAAGATCCTGCCGGCAGCCCCGTCGAAAACGCGTGTGTCACTCTTACACCGTCGTATGCCGATTCACGAGAGCGCCTTCTGGCACGCGAGCTGGGGTTGACTGCTAGCTGTTACACCAACGGCGACGGGCAATTTCAAATCGACGTGCAAAAGGGACATTATGACATCAATATCGAACCCGATAAATCGGGACTCTTATTCGGTCTGCAAGTCAACGACGCGCAGTTGACCCTGAGCTCGTCGCGCCTGTTTCAACTCTCAGGCGCTCATAAACTGCACGGACGTGTCGTCCATGAAGAGAAATCGTTGCCGGATTGCCTCGTGCGGGTGCAGGGCGTCGGGCAAAAAGTCGACATGATGACGCGCACCGATGCTAACGGTGAATTCTCTGTCGGCGTCCCGAGCGGAACTTACGAGTTGATCGTGACGGCGCACCCTAAAGATGCGCCGACGGTTAATGTCGATGGCGCAGACTTCGCAGCAATGGCACCGTGGAGCCAAACGATATCAATCGAAAACGATACGCATGTGCCGATCGATTTGCAACAGGGAACCGCCATATATGGACGCGTGTCCGATGGATTGGGGAAAGGTAAATCCGGCGTTGAAGTGGCTATCTATGCACCGCCCAACGGCGATGAACGTCTCGACGATTCGATCTGCTATGGTATTACCGACAGTGACGGGCGATACTGCCTCTTTGTCTCGCCCGGAGAGTATAGAATAGCTGTCCACGGTGATCTGCACGGTGCCAAGCCGATCGCAATCAATGATGACCACGTGCGTGTCGACGTTATTTGGCCCGGTTGGTGCAGAGTGGTTTGGGAAGTTCTGGGCGCCGACGGCAAACCGATACCGCGCTGTCGCGTATGGTATAAGCCGTATGGCAGCAGTGGTGAGCTCGAGATTTTGAAAGAGCCGGAGCGCTCCACTTCTTCCAGTGGGCTGGCAGTCAGTAACGAACAAGGAAAATGCTACGTTACCTTGCCGGCAGGAATTTACTCCGTAGATTTCGAACCCGCCCCGGGAAGCTCTTTCGGCGGGAAGAGAATCAAGCAGTTGTCGATCAACGGTGATGTCACCAAGTCTGTTCAGTTGCCGCTGCGAGCGGAAACCCCGAGTGATTGAAAGATGGCGCCCGAGCTAGAGCAGTTTGATCCGATCGGCGAAATCTACCTTGCTCTCGGCAAGAAGGACGAACCGTATTTTCGCTTAGTGAACGAGTTCTACGCTGGAGTCGAGAAAAACGAGATTTTGCGGCCACTGTATCCTGAAGATTTGCAGATGCCCAAGGAGCACCTGGCGCTCTTTCTCATACAGCGGACCGGCGGACCGCAGACTTACAGCTTGAATCGAGGACATCCACGAATGCGAGCGCGGCACATGCCATTCAAAATTGCGACGAAAGAACGTGACGCCTGGATCGACGAGATGACGGTTGCACTGAATGCGGTGCCTGAGTTCGCGTCGCACAAAGCAGCGTTAATGGAGTTTTTCGAGGGATTTGCTACTTTTTTGATCAACTCGCCGGATTAAGCGATCAAACTTCCGTGCGCGCAGTCCCGATTTTAAGTCAGACAGCTTGGGGCTCAGCGCTGAGTCGGCGTTACTGCTTCGGAAACGTTCCTGTCCTGGCGGGGTGAAACTCTTGAGCCGCTTTGTATTTCTTCTCCTGCTCATCGATCTGTTTGCCCAGGTCTTCAATCGCATCCGCGAGCTTTTTCTCTTCTCCATTCTTGGCTCTCTCTTCGATAGCGAGAAAACTATCGACGAAAGGCTCTACACCAATTCCCATCTTATCGAGCGTTTTGATCCGATCAAGAAGTACTTTTCTATCTTCCAGATCTACCCCTGGTACGGCTTCCAGGCTCTGCACCGCGAACTTTTCCGTTGTGGACCGCTGGGCTGACTGCCAGTCTAGATCGTTGTAATTTGAGCTCGAAGATAGGTTGGTTATGGGAAGCGGTTGTAGCAGCGTAACGATAGTGTTGTGAATGGACTGCAAATTGGCAATCTCTATTGTCACCTGCCGAATCTTTTTCGGGTTTGTCGTGTCTGCAAAATTGACTACGATCTTCTGTACGCTCGGTGAGGCAACCTGTTGCGCTTTGTCAGCCAGCCGAAATGCTTCCAGTTTTAACTGCTGATCATTCATCCAGGCTTCAGCCTTCGTCGATAACTCCATTACCGGTCCTGTTATTTTTGTACTTACGCTTTGGTCGTTCGAGCTGTCTTTTGATTGAAGGAAAGTGTCGACGTTGCTGCTCAAATCCGACAGGCGCTCGTCGCGCACGTTAAGCGCCGACAACAGTTGGTCCTTATTGAGTGCGCCCGAACCAAACGCTTTAACATCGGCGGCGGTAACACTGACGCTTTTGCACTTGGTCAAAGTTGTGTTGTAGAAGTAAACGGTTACTCCATTAAGCTCATTTGGCGCCGCCTCAATTACTGCGCGCGCAATCAATGCGGCGCCGATTTTGGATTCGTCGTCCGTTCTCTCTTTATTGAGAAAGGTTGAAACCGCAACGCTGCTATGGTCGATTTTAATGCTGACTGGCGACTCTGTGACGCCCGCGTCCTGCACTGCCGTGACGAGATTCTCACTGGTTATGGCCCACGCTTGCGTGTTCGGCGCCATCGCTGCGGCACACAACAGTATCCAACCAGCCGCGTATTTTTTCTTTGACAGATACTGGACCTCCATTTCCATATTTAGCACACGGCGGATCCACCTGCAATCAAGATGCGCCTGTTTCGGTTTGGCCTGAATCATAAAACCTCGACTCAGCAGTGTTCTTACGGTTTGTCATGTGAATAAGAAAGAGAACGACTCGTTTTTAAGTTCGTTCAAGATTCCTAGACTTTGAAATGGTTGCACCAGATCCTGCGGAAGAGGAGCTTGCAATTTGAGGACCTCATTATTGTGCTCGACTGAAATTTCGCAGCAGTGCAATGCCAGCCTGTGCAAGTCGAATTGCTCTCGGAAGAGCCTGTTCACGTCGCCCTTTCCGTATTTTACATCGCCGATGACGGGACAGTTCAGATGTTTGAGATGTTTGCGAATTTGATGCAGCCTGCCAGTTCGCGGACGCGCTTCCACCAATGACCAGCGATCGACGTGAGCCAACGGGATGAACTCGGTCAAGGCCGCAACCCGCTCATTTCCACCGCGAGTGCGAATGGGATGGTCCAAAATCTGCGCTTCTTTCAGCGGTCCGCGTACTAATGCGATGTAGCGTTTGCGAGTGTTTGCGGAGTTGAAACTAGCTTGCAACGTGCGTGCAGTTGCGGAGTTGAGCGCAAACAGAAGAACGCCGCTAGTGGCTCGGTCTAGTCGATGCAAACCAAACACTCTCGCCCCAACGATTCGGTCCCGAACGATGTCCGCGGCCGTTACCGCGTCATGGCTCCATCCTCTATGAACCGCCAATCCCGATGGTTTCATCACCGCAATGAGAGAATCATCTCGGTATAACACCCGTAACTCGATGGCATTGGTATCGAGGATTGGCTCTGAAACGTGCTCCACTATTTGAAGTCGGTCAAGCTGAGCTGTCCCTGAAGATATCTCACGTTGGAGGCGATTTCGCTCATCTTGCGTGGATCTTTCGTGTCGATCATCGCTTCCGTCTGGCGAAACATATTCTTGTAGCCTGCCATGTTGCGTCCCTGCCCTTCGTATTCACGAATGCGCTTGGCGATACGCGCCCGTTCAATCATGAAAGGTCCGGACATGACGGTGAGATCCCCGAACTCTTTCTGCATCAGTGCTTTCTTTAGTGTCTGTTGATAATCTTTCGGTGTGCCGTTGAAATCTTGCATTGATTGCAGCAGCGAATCTACATCGGCTCCGCTTCCTGGGGCTGCCGCGGCGGTGGTTGCAGGGGTCCGCGAGGATGTCTGGCGAGCATTGAGAGTCTTTTCCTGATCGGAGATGGTCTTATCCAATTGCCCCAGCGCAACCGCTGCTGCTTCCGCGCCTGTCTCTTTGCTGCGCTGATCGATTGTGGCGATCTGATCGAGATACGGCTTGACGCCAACGCCTCGTCCTTGCAGGTATTTGATGCGCACCAGCAAAGCACTTCTCTTCGCTTGCAACGCCGATGCGGCAGCAGACTCTGACGATTCCGAAGATCCTGAAGAGTGCGCGACGCTGGTGGAAACCGTTCCGACGATATAAGTCGAGCTGCGGTCCCCCTTCAGCACCGGACCAACCGGATTGGGCACCTGCCCTGCCTTTTCTGCTCGGAAAATATCCGCGTCTTGAGCTGCGTCGATATTGAACGACTTGGTGTTTTTCGTGTCCCTGCCATCGTTAAATATGATGATCGCTTGCTTGATCGCTCCCGGAGCACTGGAAAAGACGCTGTGCCCTAAAGTCGTCGCTTGTTGTGCCAGAGCCGCATCTTGAGAAATGAGCGCGCTCGAAGTCGTCACCACTACCGTGCTGCCGGCGATCCAAACGTCGGTGGCCGCATTTGGTGTCAGCGCTTTCGAATCCTTGAGCGCGTTCATGACGTCTGCGGAAGTCACAGCCCATGCTGGCAACGTGGTGGAAACTATTGCCATGCCTGCGATTAGTAAGATCAGCGCGCATCTGCTTTTCGTTTCGAACAACATAAAAATTCTGCGCTCCAATTTTCCTTACTATACCGCAGCCGTGAGAAACCTGTCAGTCGCAATACTGTTGCATCGCGATGCTGTCGTTTCTCGCTGCTGACAATGCTAGTCAGCGTAGCGAAGTGTTGTGGCGCTTATGAACAGTCCTAACAGAGCAAGCCAAACTACCGAAGGCAAGTAAGTCAGCGGAACGGAGCGCGGCGCCCGAGGGGGGCTTATGCAGCGAAGCTGCCCAGCTCCAGCGACGGTGCGAATAAAAACAGGTGCCGGGCTATCCATTCCGGCACCTGTTGATGATTTCGTTGACAGTTTCGTTATGCCGAAACTGCGACCAGTCCGGGCATGAAACCGACCGGCTCGGCAACGGTGAAGAGGTTGGCGCACTTGGTGTCGCAAGATTGCCACTTCGTCATAACGATGCCGGACTTGTACAGTTCATGATGTGTCGCGAACAAGCAGCGCTTCGCGAGCAGCTGGCTGCCGACGCATTGGGATTGCAGCACTCGCTGATGCGCTTCATCGCGGCTGACAATGAGAACATGGTGCACGCCTTCTGTCAGTGCAGATTCAAGTTCTTTCACCAGGTTGGCATCGGCAGTGGGATGATTGATGATGCCCAGTCTGTGCTCGGTGCCGCCGCAGTTGAATCTGACTTTGGCGTCGATGATTTTTTTGCTCTCGCTGTCAGCCCTTAATGTCGTCCATTCGAAATCAGCGATCTGATTATCTTTGACGCCCATGAGATGAAGCATGCGCAAGTTGGCTACTTCCAACAAGTGACGTTGCACTTCGCTGTCGAACAGATCGAGCGGGCTGGTGCCACAACCGACGATGCTGCGCGTCATAGGCGAGAGCATGTAGACGAGCGGTTTTGTCGGGGTCGTCCACCACGGCAATTTGGTGCCGTGACGATGGCAGAGAAGATAATCGAGATAGAACAGCTTGCGCAGCCGATCGCGAATGAGGACGGGCTTGTCTTCGCCGGAGATAAACCAGGAAATATGTTTTTCAAGCAAGACCTGATGCTCATCAATCAGTTTGAAGATGAGGTGGTCACGGTCGTTGAGTTGGATAGCCATCTATTGTTGCCTCGCTAAGGGGGTGAGGGTGCTGCGCGAATTAATGCTTTATCTGGTCGGTGTCTTGCCTTTGACGTATTGCTGCAGGGCATTCGTGTAGAAGTTGAGATGCACGTTGTACTGTTTGCGCAAGTCGGTATCCATCGTGAGAAGCTGTTTGCGCTCTGCCGCCAAACCTGCGACTCGGTGTTGAATGCCGTTTATCTGCGTTTCTAGCTCATCTCTCGTTCGTGCCGCTTTGCGTGGACGAATGAGGTCTTCATAGATTCCTGCAGTGTCTTTGTACCAATCGGCTTTCAGCCCGCGGTACTGCGTTAATAACGGTGCGGTTGAAGGAACATCCGTGCTGGAAATTGTGGTGGCCAGCAGACGGTAATTTCTCGCTACTTTACTTGCGGTTTCAGTCCATTGCTGAACTCGATCTGCTTTCTCCTCGAGAGGTCTGTCCAGTAGAGCTTTGTCAGCCTGGGTGGCGCCAAGAGTGTATTCCATGTCGTCCATCTTTTCGAACCAAGTGACGATCGGTGTTTTCGGTGAGCAGATCGCCAGTGCGCCCTGGACAGGTTTTTCTTTCGGGAATTGAACCGAAGCCTGTTTTGGTTTGTCTGTGCCAGCGCCATCGAAGAATTGATGGTTTTGTTGAGCGTTGGCCGAGGGGATGAACAACGCGCTAGCAATCAGGCTCATCGCCAATTTGCTTGTTAGTTGTGTCCGTATCGCCATCGCTTTCGTTACCTATTGAGTTAGTTGCCGTTGAGAGGAGCCACCGGTAGTGGTGAGCGTGCGACGCCTCCGCCTGCTGCGTTGGGCACCCCCGGAACGGTGGTGTTCGGCAGCGGATTGACAGTGCCTCCGCCGGCGTCCTGCGTGATTACGGCTGGCGGACTGCTGTTCGCGTTGAACGTGTTCATCTGGACGATCTTCCAGATGCTGTAGCCCATGAGCAAAAGCATCAGTCCGGAGGCGGCACCGAAGGCTTTCGATCCGGCGTACGGATGACCGAGCACTATAGCTGCGCCGGCCAGCGCCATGAAGATTGTGGAACATACAACACCCAACAACACCAGGTATCGGGCGAATGTTTTCACGGTCGGCAGGGGACCCTGGAATTGATAGAGCGCTTGCTCTTTCGGATAACCTGCCGCGGGAGTGTCACTGTTGATGAATAGACGTCCGCCTTCATTCTGTGTCTGTGGATAAGGAAACAGAACGGCGTTCAACTGTGCCATTTGAGCGTTCGTAACCGTTGTATCGATGAACGGTTCGCCGGAATTGATATTTACTCCCAAAACGCCTGCTACTTGCTGCTGCACGGCCGGTGGCAACGAGTCGGGACGAATCGTTTGCACCATACGGAAGCCGCCGTTGTTTCCTTCGTTCACGTAGATGCGAACGATAGAACGCGTCGTGCCAGTCCCTTGCGGAGAGGTGGTTGTTGGCCCGGTATTGGCGTTGCCTGTAGCCACACCTTGAGCACCACCGGTGTCTCCCGCCGTTACTGCCGGTGACTGTGCGCCGTCGCCAGGCGGAGGGGGCAATGGATTTGCTGGTGCTGTGTTCGCGGGAATCGATATCTGGTCGGAGATATCATTTTGCGGCTTGACGATGCCGGCGAACTGAGCGTTCGCTGCCAGCGGTACCGCAAACGAGATGGCGGCGGCCGCGAGACAAGAGAAAGCAATAGCCTTCGTGCTTGTTTGTTTTTCGCTCTTCGCTCCCATCTGTTTCCTTCCTCGTAATTCCCGCATTCTGTGCGGTTCTAGCATATATTCGCATTAGGACTCGTCGTCGTCCATGGCGTAATTCCCATCGGCGAGGGGATCTTCCCCTTCGTCATTATTGGCTCCTTTAGCAGCCCCAACTGCGATGGTTTCATCGACCATGCTGATGCTGAGGAGTTCGGACGCCAGCGATTGCAACTCCGTCAAGGAGGGGAAGTCGCTAAACAGTGAATCAGGCGACGCCTCGAGCAGGCTGGCAGAGACGATGCGTTCGTTGACAGGAACGCCCTGTGGCGTGATATCTTCTTCGACTGGCGCTGTTTCGCCCGTCTCGGCCTTGGTTTCGTCTGCACCGGCCGCTCTGCCGAATGTTTGCATGATCTGCTTGTCGACGGCATCAGCCACTGAATCTTCTTGCGGCAGGTCATCGAACAACGGTGTGTCGAGAAGCTCGAGCATGCGTTGTTTGTAGTCCCAACGGGCGGGGGCGTTATTGCCGTTGCCGTTCGCCGGCGCGGCAGGTTTGGCTTCCACTGGCACTCCAGCAGCAACTCCCAGCTCTTCGGCACTCGGTCCGACGCCGAGAATGTCTTCGATCTCTTTGTCGATGAAGGCGCTGACGGCCGCGTCCGGCTCCGGACCGACGTCGTCGATAAGCGGTTCGAGCGAGATCTCGACGCGTGGTCTGAGACCGTTTTTGCCGTTGGTGACCGACGTGATGATCGGCGCCGCTGGTGGGCGGTGCGTCGGCACGTAGTCGCCGGCGGGAATTTCCAGGATCTTGACGCCGTCTTCTTCGTACTTGTCGACAGCCGAGACCATGTACTCTTCTTCCAGAGTTTTCGGTTTTTCCGCTTGCGGCGAAGCGACGCAACTCTTGTCGCCGAGAGGCTCGAAGGAGTCGACCAGTTTGCCCAGGGTTACTTCCATGCCCAGTCCACGCAGTTCGCAGCACAAGCCGTCGAAAGCGGCGGTGCGTCCCGGGGGCGAGATGTTGTTGCCCTGAACGATGTCGGCATACGATTGATGGCGACCCTGAATATCATCAGCTTTGATGGTCATCATTTCGTTGAGCAGGTTGGCGGCGCCGTATGCTTGAATCGCCCACACTTCCATTTCGCCCATGCGCTGTCCGCCATGGTTGGCTTTTCCGCCGACCGGTTGCTGCGTCACTGCAGCGTACGGTCCGCCCAGGCCGGAGCGAGCGTTGATTTTGTGGAGGACGAGTTGGTTCAGTTTGAGCATGTACTGGCGTCCGACCAGGACGGGGCGGTCGAACGGTTCGCCGGTTTTGCCGTCGTACAGTTTGACTTTGCCGTCTTCCGGCATCCATTCATAACCCGGCGTCTTGCGCACTTCTGCCAGCGCCTGGTTGACCAGGTTGAAAGAGGCATCAGGACTGACGGATTCGTCGAACTGGTGAATTCGGTAATAGCGGTTGAGAATTTGCGAATACAGTCCGAGCTGCGTATCGAACACCTGACCGACGTTCATACGGCTGGGCACACCCAGCGGATTGAGAACGACGTCGACCGGTGTGCCGTCGGGCAGATAAGGCATGTCCGCATCCGGAACGATGATCGAGACGATACCTTTGTTGCCGTGGCGTCCAGCCAGCTTGTCGCCGACTTCGACCGGGCACAGGCGAGCGATGAGAACTTCGATTTCGCAAATTACACCGGCGCGCAATTCAGGCGTTGTTTCCGGAGTGAAGATGCGCACGTCGATGACCCGGCCGCCGGAGCCGTGGGGAACACGCAAGCTGGTGTCGGCCATTTCTTCGGCGACTTTACCGAAGATCGCCTGCAGCAGTTCTTCTTCTGCGGACAAGGCGCGCGCCTCTTTCGGTCCCAGTTTGGAAACAAGGATATCGCCCGGGTTGACGTAGCTGCCGATTTTGGCGATGCCGCGTTCGTCCAGGTGTTCGAGATCTTTGCCGGAAACGTTGGGCAATTCCGGTGTGAGGATTTCCGGTCCGCGCAGGGTTTGGTGCACGCCGATTGAATGTTTTTCGATTTCGATGTGCGTCAGTTTGTCGCTCTTAACGAGACCTTCGCGAACGATGATGGCATCTTCATAATTTTGCCCTCTCCATGAGAGGAAGGCGATCAATAAGTTTCTGCCTAAAGCCAATTCGCCGTTGTCGATGGCCGGACCGTCAGCGATGATCTGACCGGCTTCGACCTTCTGCCCTTCTTTGACGGCAGGACGTTGGTCGAGAATCGTGTTCTGGTTGGTGCGGTCGTAGCGGGTCAAATTGTATTGCCTGGAACCGCCTGACGCCTGAGAAACGACAATCTCGTTGCCGGTGACACGAGTGACTGTGCCGGCGCGGCGCGCTACCACCGAGTGACCTGATGAGCGGGCGACGATCTTTTCCATGCCGGTGCCGACCCGCGGACGCTCGGGCTTGATCAGGGGCAGAGTTTGCCGCATCATGCCACCACCCATGAGGGCGCGGTTGGCGTCGTCGTGCTCGAGGAATGGGATGAGGCCGGACCCGACCGAGAGGAAACCTTGGGGCGCAATGCCGATCATGTTTACTTCTTCGGGTGCTACTTCGAAAAATCTTTCACCGCGGCGTGCCGAGACGAACGGTCCGACGATGCGACCTTCGGCATCGACTTTCGTGTCAGGCGGCGCCAGCGTATAGCGCTGATCGTCTGCCGGTGTGAGGAATTGCACTTCATCTGTGGGCATGCCGTTGAGGACTTTTCTATAAGGAACGGTCATGAAACCGTCGTCATCGATGCGGCAATAAGTCGCCATGTACGAGACCATACCGCAGTTCTTGCCTTCAGGTGATTCAACCAGGCATACGCGGCCGATTTGGCTGGGATGCACATCGCGCATTTCAACCGGCGCGGCGTTGGGGTCGATGCCACCAGGACCGAACGATGTGATGCGGCGTCTGTGTGAAAGTTCTGAAAGTGGATTTTGTTGATCGAGATATTGAACGAGCGGATTGCCGGAGAAGAATTTGTTGATCGCGTTGCCGAATGGGCGGCAGTCGATCAAATCGTTGGGGCTGCCGATTTCTTCGTCTTCGTTCAGTTCTAATCTTGTGCGAATCGAGCGGGTCATCTGAGCCAGCGCCGGACGCACTGCCCGGGTCAGCACTTCGCCGATGCCGCGCAAGTGGCGGTTTTCCAAGCTGTCGATGTTGTCGACTGTGCCGTTGCCCAGCGACAAGCCCAGCATGTATTCAACGGCGGCCAAAATATCTTCGGCACCGACCTGCAGCGACTCGCCTTCGATTTTCAGCTTGCTGTTGATGCGGCGGCGACCCAAATTGCCCATGGAATAGCGGCGTTTGTCGGTCAACTCTTTCAGAGCCGTGGCACCAGATGAGATACCGCCGCCGCCGTCGGGTTTCCAACCGCGACCGACGATCGCCAGCGCTTCGTTCTGGGGCAGACGTTTCCATTCAATGCGATTTTTTTCCAGCAAGGGTCCGAGGCGCTTTTCGATCGTTGGCAGATCGACGCCCATGGCCAACAGTAATGTAGTGCAGGCGATCCAACTGCGTTTGGGCAGTTTGATTCTGCATTTGGCGCGGCTGGTCTTGGTCGCCGTTGGATCGAGTTCCATTTCCATGGCGATCGGCGCACCTTGTTCTGCCAGCATCAAGCTCTTGTACGATGACGGCCCCGGACGGGAAAAGTAGATGCCGGGGGCGCGCACCAACTGACCGAGGACGACGCGCTCGGAGCCGTTGATGACGAACGTTCCGCGATCGGTGATGACGGGAACGTCGGCGATGTATGCTGTCGATTTGCGCATTTCGCCGGTTTGCGTATTGCGCAGCCAAACTTCCATGAGCATTCTGCGCGCATGGGTCATGTTGGTTTTTCTGGCGGCTTCTGAGGAAACTGGATAACCGGAGTCGGGTGCGTAGTCTTCGAATTTCCAGTGGCACTTGCCGTCGCCACCGACAAAAGAGATTTCGAATCTTGGTGAGAACTCACTGCCCACAGGGGAAATTTCAGCGAACAGATTACCGAGCGTCTCTTCCAAGAATCGTCGGTAAGAGCGTCTTGGAAATTCAGCTAAGTCAGGTGCCTGAAAATAGAAACTCATTTGCTTGCTCCCGTCGCGCCTATCGTGGTCGTCTGCCCGGCAAGCGTGCTGCTTGTATCGTTCATGAGCGACCGTTTGTTGATGGCCAGCGCTTGCGCGAGGTCATCGGAATATGCTTTCTTCGCCGGGCAAAGTGCGCTGGCGATGCGGAACTCCGAAATCGCTTCGGAGATCTGTCCTGCCGCCAGCAGGTTGACTGCCAGGCGATGATGAATTTCAGGATTTTGCAGATTGCTCGAAGAGATATCACGCAGAAGTGAGATGGCTGTGTTGTAGTCTCTCTGTGCTTCTGCATCTGTCACTTTAGCCATGGCATCGATCATGCCTGCATTGGCTTGGGGTGCGGCCTGCTGTTGTTGCTGGGCTGCCAGTGCTTGTTGTTGTTGTTGTTGTTGCTGCTGTTGAGCCATCGCTGCCGCTTGTTGTCTTTGATTCTCAGCGGCGGCTGCTGCGGCTGCGGCAGCTTCAGGAGATTCATCGTGTGTTCTGAAACCGACCGGCGAGGCGGAGAGTCCGCTGCCGCCTTCGTACATGTTCTTGCGGAAACCGAGTGATGCCGAGTCATTGGCCGGAACGCTCATGCTGGCTGTCGGCGCTTGTTGCATCGCGGCTGGTGCCATGACCTGGGGCGCCGACATGCGCGGTGCCATCGCTTGCGGTGCGGACATCGCTTGCGGCTGTGCCACTGCTTGTGGTGCTGCCATCGCTTGCTGGTTGTATTGTCCGGCCAGTCTGCTGCCGATTTGAGTTGCCATCTGGCTGCTTTGAGCGGGGCTTATTCTGCCTCTTTCCTGCATTTTAGCCAAACGGAAGGCGGCTTCTTTGTTGTTTTCCGGGTCGATCAAGACGCAGGTCAGGTAGCACTGATGTGCGCCCTGATAGTCGCCGACCGACTCCAGGCATTCACCAAGAAGATATTGATAGGCGGCATTGCGTGGTTCCAACGTCGCGGCCTGGGTGATTTCTTCCAGTGATTCGCGGGTGAGACCTTGGTTGAACAATGTTTCGGCCGCTAATTTGTGTTTCTCAGCTTTGGCGTGTTGATAGGCGTGACTGAGAGAAGCGCGACCAGACTCGAGGCTGGGATTTTTGGGATCGAGCGCTTCCAGTCTGCGATATTCGCTTTCAGCACCATTGAAGTCGCCGGTCAACTGCAGTGCGCCAGCCAGACCGAGGTGGTTTTCAGCGAGCAGCGGATTGGCTGCCACTTGCCGGCGCCAAAGATCGACGAGCGCTGTGCCGGCGGCTACGTCTTTGGAGTCGAGGATGACGGCTTTGCGCAAAGACGCCGCGGCCGATGTGTAATCGCGCGTCGCCATTTCGAGAAAACCAAGCTGTCTGTGGGCGGCGCCGTTGTCGGGATCTTTGACGATCGCCTGGCGGTACCAGTTGGTCGCCTGTCCGGATTGACCGAAGCGGTACGCCATGTCGCCCATCTTGATGTAGGTGCGTGACGACGGTTCGAGTTGCATTGCTGCTGTGTACTCGATCGTGGCGCCTTGCAGATCGCCTGCTGCCGCCAACTGATCGCCGAGTTGAATGCGAGTGTCAGGATTGCTGGGGTTGTAGCCCATCTTCTTCAGGCATGCCACCAGATCGCGACCGGCGAGTCCGTTGTCCGGAGCCGCTGCCAATGCTTTGCGGAAGTTGCTCACCGCTGATGTACAGTCGCCTTTGGCCATGCGTTGTTCGCCGTAGGCGCAATCGGCAGCGGAGAGGTTGATGCGGAACTGTTTGTTGCGCGGATCGTACTGGCAAGCTTTTTCGTGTTCGGCGATTGCTTCTTCCCATCGCCCTTGTTTGCCGAGCGCCACTGCCTGGTTGTTGGCGTCAATCGAGGTCTGCAGCGCCTGTTTGTAGGCGTCGACCTGCTGCTGTTTGGCGTTGACTACTTTGGCGGCAGCGTCTTTCTTTGCTTTCTCGTCGGCTTCAGCTTTCTGTTTGTCGTCTTCGCGATAGTCATGACGACGGACGAAACGCGTTCCCGTTTGGGGAATGATCGTTTCGCCATCAGCTTGATCGCTGAAATCTTTGACGTCGCGTTCGTGGGGTAGCGGCGGGGCATTGAGATCCCGCGTGAACGCGCTTTGGGCGGTTAGTGAGAGGGTCAGGCTGAGTGCCAGAGTTAGTGGATAAAGGATTGATGACTTAGGCATAAAAATCAGGGGTGTTGCTTTCTGATGGGAACCCATAAAACGGCGAATCTGGGCACAGCTTAACGATGCGGAGGGCATAGAGTCTATTGGGGGATATCCCACGGGCTGCGTAAATCTCCCATCGAATTATTCGCCTGCGGCCAAGCTTTCGGCTGGTGCGGCAGTTTCATGCGTTTCGTAATCCACGCACTAACAGCTCGTGCAACTATGCCAACCGACTCAGTCAATCAGTCCTTATAAATGCGACTGATCCGGCATGCTGTTTCTGATCTCGAGAACAGCAAAACTTTCGGACGAACAGCAAATTCAGGCTTCGCCTTTTCAGACCAAAGTCCTTGCTTGGCATCCGCTGGTGTGCCAGGTGGGCGGTTCCCGGAAGGATATTGCCCTTGACGAAGATTAAAAATTCGCTTACCTTAGCGATAAAAGGGGTATTTGCCTGAATAGCTGTAGCTTTTGCTCAGCGTTGTTACAATTAGAACGAAGGCACGTTGGCACGATATCCATAACTAGGATCCGGAGATTTCCTTGGACTCATCATTACAACCCCCAAGACATTCTGTATTTCGACCACGTACGGTTCTTTGCGAAAGACATGAGTTGATTCGCTTCGGCTTGAAGCGGGTGGTATCGGAAGTGGTTGAGGTCGTTGGCGAAGCTGCAGACGGCATGGCAGCGACCGAGCTGATTCGGCGCTTGCGCCCAGATTTCATCGTTCTCGACGTCGATCTCGATGTTCTCAACGGCGTCGAAGTATGCCGTCGAGTGGCGACTGAGCTGCCTAACTCTAATGTTCTGGTGCTCACCGACTCGTATCACGCGACCAAGTATCACAATCAATTGATTAGAGCCGGCGCCCGCGGTTTCTGTCTAAAGAGCTCGGGACCGCGCACTTTGTTCGAAGCAATCGAGCAGGTGACCCGCTCGCTGCCTTACTGCGATCCCAAAATTACGCAACTGGTCAAGCAGAGCCCGACTACGTCGATGCCCAACTGCAATTTGACCGATCGCGAAATCGAAGTTCTGATCAGACTTGACCTGCGCAACAAAGAGATTTCGGAAGAACTCGACATGAAGCTGCGCACGGTTGAAAAGCATATCGAATGCATTCTCGCCAAGCTCAAAGTGCCGACCCGCACAGCCGCTGCGCTGAAAGCCGTGCAGTTGGGCTATGTGCTCCTGCCCAAGATGCCCGGACGCGATCCGGTGACGGGCGTCAGTCACGAGCAGACTGTGGCTGAGCTGCAGGCTGAGCTGGCAATCGCCAACGAGCACCTGAAAGCGCTGCTTAAGCAAAACGAGCTGCTGAAAGAAGCTTTAAACGAAAAGATGAAGACGCCTATGCCGCCGCATCCATCGGGAGCGACGTAAGCTTAAGCGGATCAGTTTGATGTGAAGAAGCTGCTTTGCTATCCTCCGTCTATTAATAAGTAGGCGCTGGTTTATTGCACGTGCACCGTTTGCTCCCTAACCCCTCGACGATGATCGCCGCTGTCGCTTTGGCGACGGCTGTGTCCTTTGCCTCGCCGGCTTTAGCAGCAGCGGACAAGACGCCCCCGCCGCCGTTTCCCATCGCCGGTAAAGTCAGCCGCAACCTGCAAAAGTACACGGGATTGAACTTCGTCGGGCAAGTCGTTGCCAATCAGGTAGCGCAAAAGGTGTTGCGACGTCGTCTTGGATCCGGTCACATCAAAGTACGCGTGCGTACCTACAGCCTGACTGACTTGTGCGCCGGAAAGGTGCAATCGGTCAATGTCGAATTGGCTCAGTGCCTGATTAAAGCGTTTCCAATTGGGGATTTACAGTTGGCTTCCGCCAATCCGATCTGGTTCGATCCCGGCTGGCATGGGCATCGTCGCGGGCTGAAGATGCCCTTTATGTTCAATATCAAAGCGCGTTTGAACCGGGCTGAAATTGCCAACGCTTTGAACAATCCGAAGGTAAGCCAGTCAATTCGCGGGTTGAAGCTCGATCTGCCAGGTCTTGGCGCGCAGCAGTTGCAGATAATCAATCCAAAATTGGAATTGCAAGAAGGCAATATCATCAAGATTGATGCCGTCCTCATCACCCAGGGCGGCGCGCCTGATACGGGTGTTCCGATCAAGATCTCCGGGCGACCGACGATCGAAGCGCAGCGCATTTGGCTGCGCGACATGGCGGTGGAGTCGCCGGACATCCCCAACCCAGTTGAGTTTGCGGCGTTCGTCGGCGAGCTGGTCAATCCGATTTTTGACATGGGCAGATACGATCGCAAGGATCACGCCTTCCGCATCACGCAGTTTGTGATCAAACCAGATAAAGTATTAGCTGACGGCACCCTGGTGTTGTGTCCGAAAGAAGAATCGCAAGTCGCCGCCGCGCCAGGCTCCCTGCCCAAGTAGACCCGCTGAAGCTCTAGAAAGAAATTTTTTTCGATGCGCCATTCACTTTCTGTTCGCTCGCGTAGGCGCTACCGCTGCGCACCGCGGCTGGTGCCAGGCACCATTGCTGCCATTCTGCTGGTGTCCGCCCTGTCGCTTTCGGCATGTACTGAACGCAGAGTTTTGACGATGCATCATGAAATCGCCAAGGTAGAAAGGGTCGATAATACAGTCAAGATCGTGACGCCTCGCGTTAAAGAAGCGGAAACGAGAAATGCAGTCAAAGTCTGGTTTCTCAAAGAAAAGGGTGGCAGGTTGCGCCTTGTTTCAGTAACGCGGAATGTTGCCGGTGGTGACTCCGTGCGTGAGTGCATTTCTGAATTACTCTATGGACCCACCCGGCAAGAAG
>DATNPN010000012.1:0-69332 GCA_036703195.1 Planktothrix sp.
TGTTCGTCGACTCGCAGCTTTGCTCCAGACTTCTTTCACGCATCGCCTCGCGGCTCAGCGCTTGTCTTTCGCTACACTTCACCACCGTCAGGTTGTGTAAGGACTTTCACCTCCAGTTGCTGAACATGCCCAGCACACAACAGAAAAACCGGCTCGCGCCGGCTTTTTTGTTTCGCTCTTCACTTCCGAAATCACTGCATTGGCACGGCAGCGTTTCTATCTTTCAATCTTCGGCTGACAAGTAAGCAGGAATTGCGAGACGTCGACCGTTTGCGCGTTTGCAGCGACGCTTCTGCTTTCCTGCTCAGGACGGGGATCCGTCACGAGAATGACGGCTACTCCCACGTCCTTCCTTTGCATAATTTCCCGGGCACTCATCGTATCGTCGGCAGCCAGAGTGCTCGGGATGGCGAGAAGGGAAACGACAAACAGGGCCACGACTCCGAGAGCGGGGGTACATCCGCGAAGGCGATTACTGTCATTGCGATCGCGTTTTGTTCTCGAGGTCTTCATTTGTTCGTCTCCCGTGTTCCAACACTCCTGTTTTAGCGCCGAGCGCCGTAAAGAAGGCGTAAAAACGGCCCGCTTAATGCATTTTCGCCGTTCAATTGATATATCTTGGCTCTGAAGGGAGTCGAAATGACGGGTGAGAACTCAAATAGCCTGGCTGGACGCGTGCTCGACAATCGCTACGAGCTGCTCGGCATTCTTGGTACCGGCGGCATGGGAACCGTCTATAAGGCTAAGCACCTGGTCATCGCCAAGATCGTCGCCGTCAAGTTGTTGCATCCCCATATCGTGAGCGACAGGGCATCAGTGCTGCGCTTCAACCAAGAAGTGCACGCGATGAGTGTCGTCAACCACCCGCATCTCATCTCGATATCGGATGCAGGCGTAACGGAGGATGGTGCTCCGTACTTTGTCATGGAATATCTTGAAGGCGAATCGCTCTCCGAGATCATGGACAGGGAGCAGAGATTGCCGGTCGAACGCCTGCTGTCAATCTGCATACAAATGACCGAAGCCCTCGGTTACGCGCACGAAAAAGGACTCGTGCATCGCGATCTCAAGCCCAGCAATGTTATGTTGATCGGGCGCAATGACTTCGTCAAAATTGTCGACCTCGGCATCGCGAAATTAGTGACACCGAACGATGCCGACATGAAAAAATTGACGATGACCGGCGAGGTCTTCGGCAGCCCACTGTATATGAGCCCCGAACAGTGTCTGGGCAAAAACATCGACGGCCGGTCTGACATCTACTCTCTGGGCTGTTTGATGTACGAGCTAGCCACCGGCGCCGCCCCGATACAAGCGACGGGACCGTTGGAAGTATTGATGCGCCAGGTGAGCGAGATGCCGCCCGCGTTTGCTCAAGTCCCGACTCTAACGTACAGTCCTGAGCTCGCCAATCTCGAGCAGATAATTTTGCGGTGTGTTCAGAAGGATCCATCAGAGCGCTACCAGTCGATGGAGATGCTCAAAGAAGTTTTAGAACAGTTATTGAGCTGGTCGAAAACAGAACCGCATCGGAGGCAACCATTATTTGGGCAGGCGCAGGTTGAAACCGCCGAGTCCGGCGCCAGGAATCGAGATTTCGCAAGAACGACGCATCAGGACCGCGCCGTCGAGCCGATAGTAACCGAAAAAGCACAAACGATCGAAAACCAGTTGGTGTCACGCCAATCGACGCAAGAAAATACGGGTGCACAGTCAGCACCGCATGTGGTGGTGACCCCATCCGAAAGTTGGCAAAAGCACATCCCGCTCGCACTGGTCGTTCTAGGGATTTTTGCACTAATTGGTTTGGTAGCGACGGTGGCGATCGTCACAGCCACCTTTCAAAACAAGAATGCCGCTCTTATTGCTCAAGTTCCAATTGCCGCCACGGCGCCATCCCTGGCGTACACGCGGGCACTGCGAATTCAAAGATCGTACGAAAAGCTGAACAGCCAGCAGCGTGAACTTCTAATGCCGGGTAGCGATGGGGTGCAAGTCGGTGCGGATAATCCCGACAAACATGTTTTTGTGATCAGCTGCCGCGAAGGTATGCGTCGCTCCGAATTCGCAGACAACGATAATATCGCGGGGTACATAAGGGTTGTGGTCAAACCGACGGATAAGCCGGTAGACCTTTTGCTGATTAGTTATTGGCCGGTACATTGGATTATCAAACGCGACAGTCCCGGAGTCCAAATCCAGAAAATTGTGGCTACCGGACACTACGCCATGACTGTCGAAGCGCCAACAGGCGCCAATGTCGTCAAATCATGGCATACGACTCTGGACGACAATGGCAACGAAGTCAAAGAAAAGCACACGAATCCATTTCCCTATCTTTGGCCCGTTAACTTCGTCGACATCAAAAAATATGATGAGTGGAACAAAATTTTCGAGTTGTGCAAAACGCAGTTCGATGCAGAGCCGTACAAGTTTTGGGGACACCGCCTCGGCACTGAGTTGACGCTGGAGTAAAGCCGTAAGGACGAACGTCGCAGGCGTACAGCGCTTTGCAAAGCACTTCAATCGCCAGACTGATGAAGCAGAAGCCGTCCGGAGTCAGCGAGGTTCGCCGCCTCCGCCGCGTTTGCAGCGTTGATGACATGCAGCGGTATTTCCATCGGCGACCCATTGCTCGTAGAATCGTTGCGACTGTCTAACGGTACGCCACTGAGAAATAAAAACGAGATGGCCGCGAAAAGAAGCAGCGGAATGATCGCAGCCGCCATTTTTAGAACACGTCTTCCTGATTCCGTAGCCACCGGCGGTGTTGCTATTGCCGGCATTGTCCGAGTCGCATTCAACTTCAGATCGATCAACGCATCGCGCAATTCGATAGCGGATTGAAAACGATCGTCGGGATTTTTAGCCAACGTTCGCGCTACGAGCGCCTCTACTTTAGCGGAGAATTTCAAACCGCAAGCCTTTTGCAAGCTGCACGGCGACTCGTTCACCTGCTTGAAGATGGTCTCAATTGAATTACCGCCGTAAATCGGTGGCTTTCCAGCAAGCGATTCATATAGCATGCAACCAATACTGTAAATGTCGGAGCGTTCATCGGTCGCTTTTGCCGAGCTCTGCTCAGGGCTCATGTAGAGCGGACTTCCACAGAGTTGTCCAGTTTGACTGGGTGGAATTTCCCACCCTGGATTATCGATCAATTTAGCTATACCGAAATCGACAATATTGACGACAGGCACTCCACCTGCTTTATGCGTCAACAATATATTGCCGGGTTTCAAATCTCGATGCAAGACAGCATTGGCGTGAGCGTGCGCGGCAGCATCACAAATCTGAATAAAAATATCGAGCGTCTCGTCGAGTGACAACCGAACACGCTCTTCGAGCGCTTCCGCCAGCGTCCTTCCTTCGACGAAATCCATAACCATATACAACTGATTGGAGTCAGTACAACCGAACTCGTGCACGCTCACTATGTTGGCATGCCTTAATCGGCTCGCTGCCTGTGCTTCGCGTTGAAAACGAATGAGGCTAGTCGACTGCTCGCTGCGCAGAAGAAGCTTGATCGCCATCGTTTTATTGAGAAGCTGATGTCGGGTTTTGTAAACAATACCCATGCCGCCCGTGCCGACGACGGAAATAACCTCATAGTGTTTGGCAATTAGAGTTCCTACAGGAAGCTCTCTATGCGTGGTAGCCAACTGTTCGTATGTAGCCTGGTCAAATGTAACAACGGAGGAAAAGCCATGGGTAAGCACCATCTGTAACTCCTGGGGCTAAATAGCCTGAGCAGAAACGCCATGAATAATAGGTATGGTTCGCGCGCCATCTGGAAGATCACTTTCGGGTATATACCGGTCCTCTCGCTGTTCGACATGAAATCTGCCGAGCTTGGTTAAAACCCTATCCTATCTATGAGCAAGGGCTGGGGTATCATCAAGGGCGTCTGAACTTTAGGAGACAGGATTTTGGTAGAAGCCAACGTCTTCACTGGCATATTTTTCACGGTCTTCCTGGTGATCCTGTCTTTAGCAGGACTGCGGCTGGTACGCAGGAAGATTCCTAGCGAATACTTGGCCACCCACCATGACGTGACCGATCCGCTCCTGCAAGTGGTAGGCATGATGTTTGCGGTCCTGCTCGGCTTTATGGTCGGGGATGCCATGCAACGGTTTCAAACGGCACGCTCCACAGTCCAGCAGGAAGCAGCGTCTGTTGGAGATGTATTCAGGCTGACGGAAGGTTTGCCTAAAGAGAATCGCGACGAGATTCGTGCACGCTGCGTTCGCTATGTCGACGTAGTGGTAGGCGACGAATGGCCGAAGCTGCAGCAGAAGAAGACGTCCAACGCGGCATGGAAAGCATATGATGACTTATGGTCTGCCTGTTTGAAGTTGCAGCCGAAGAATCAAGCTGAGAGCAACATACAACAATCGATTCTTCCGTGCATGGTTTCTGTTGGTGATAACAGGCGGATGCGCGTCGAAGCTTTGCACAACGGCTTGCCACTAGTGTTGTGGGCGGTGCTTGGTATTGGAGGTATCGCCACGATTATATTTACGTTCTTCTTCGGCTCGTCGAACATGCGCCTGCAGTCAATCATGACGAGCTTGATTGCGCTCACAATCGGTCTAAACATCTTTTTGCTCGCATGTTATGACGATCCGTTTTCCGGAGATGTGATGGTACGATCTGACGCCTTTACGGTCGACAAGCGGATTTTCAATACCGTCCTCGACCCGAGCGATCCTTACGAGATGAATAATGCCGTCCAGCACTGAGTCCGAGCTTAGTGCGAATTTATCCACAGCGGACGGAGTTGCCACGTTGTGGTCAGCCGATTCTTGCTAGCATTGGCTGACTTTCCCCAACCTGTGGACCCATCCCATGGGACTTATATTCGGACTTTTGTTCATCGGGAGCCTCGTAGGCATTGTAGCCGCGGTCATTACGCTGCACCAGAGCTTCTAGCCAGGCACGCCCCGACCTAGTTACTCGCTCACCGAGCGGGTCATTTACTCCATCTCATATCCGGCTCTGGCTCGAGCGAGGGTCTAGAGACTGCTGCGGATGAATGCAGTTATTCGGCTGAAGCAGTCTTGCTCTTCATCGAATAGATGGGGAAACGTATAGAAGCAGTGCGGCATGCCGGGGTATACGATGACTTCGATTTGAGCGGCCTTGGCTTTGAACTGCAAAACCTGATCCAGAAGCGAATCTTCCGTGCCGATGAACGCAATTGTTGGTGGCAGATTTTCGAGTGATGCGTGAAGTGGGCTAACAAGCGGATTTTTCCAGTCGGAGAAACCCACATAGGAAGCGCGACAATAAGCAAGGAATGCCGCATCGAAAACGATGCCAGTCGGGGCGAGACGATTGTACGATTCGTACTTTTCCATTTCCATGTCCAACCATGGCGCAAGCAGAATCAGCCCTTTGAGCGGCAAAGCGTCAGCTAGTTTTAGACCAAGCGCCAAAGCCAAGTTGCCGCCGGCAGAATCTCCTGCGAAATGGATTGAGCTTGCATCGATTTGGAGCTTATCCGCTGCATCAATTACCGCGCGCAATACCTTCTCGCAATCATCCAGGGCGCCAGGGTATGGGGTTTCAGGCGCAAGCCGATAATTGACGCTAACAACAACAGCTTGATTTGAGTGACAAAGTTTTCTCGTAATGTATTCGGTATCTTCAGAGCATCCGACCACAAAACCGCCGCCGTGCATATAAAGGATGAGTGGGCACGCTGAATTGTGCACTTTCGGGCGATAGACTGCACATCGAACATCCTCGATGGTTGTATCGGAAACCATGACCTGATCGATCAATTCCTGCGGCATCGGCGGCAACCCGCCTTCATCGCACGAAAACGGATCGCCCATATGCACACTGCGCAAACAAGCCGCCATCATCTCGCGCAAAGTCGCGGGACGCCGTATACGGCGAATCAGCTCATACAAAGGTTCAGCTGGGGTTTTGTCAGTCATGTTGGTTTGTGTGCAACGTTAATGGTGTAGCCGCGGGCTGGCGCTGTGTCAGCCCTAACGACATAACAGCTATCTTTCTTCTTCCCTGCCATAGACTGTGGCGAATCGTAGTTTCACCATTGGCGGGGGCCGGAGGCCCTGGCATCATGATGTTGCCCGTCCCGAATATTTGATCTGAGGTGCAGAGATGTACGGTTTCAACCTTTTGGAAACTGCCCCCCGCCTTCTGGAAGAACTGAAGACGTTGGAATCATTCGGTGGACCAGCTGCCAGGCTGTTGGAGGATGCGACAATTTCGCCTAAGTTTGGCTGGACTCCGGTTGCCGACATTGTAAAATCACTTGTCCGGCCGGTTGACGAATTGATGCACGAAGGCCGTAGCCTGACCAACTACATCGGCACTCAAGCCAACAGTGTAGAGATGCTCGATCAAGTAGGAATTCGAGCGCTCAAAACAAAAACCCTGGACTTGCCGCCAGTTTCCATATCGCGCTCGACGCAATTGCCGGACAGAATCGATGCGTTGCTCAGCTCCGAGTCTGGAATGATATCGACGCGAAAGCCTGGAGGAGTTCAGTTCTCAGCTGTTCATATGCACAGTGTCGCGGATGTAACCGACGACCCGAATAAACTAATCAGAGAGCTGCTCCGCGTGGATCCCAATGTTTCAGTTGCCTACAGGGAAAACACTATCAGCTCATTATCCCTCTCCAAGAATGGGCGCAGGGTCCTTGGTGAGCAGGGCTATCGCTGGCTGAGTACCAACGGCAAAGGCTCGATCCACGCCGCAATTAACTTCGATCTTCCCTTTCAACGAGACTCGCTGATATTCGCCGATGGGCTCGACAACGCGCTTCACGAACAGCACTCAGTCGATTCAGTCATAGCTCCTGTAGAGCTGGACAGGCTTATAGGCGTGAACAAAGAGTCCGTGAATATCGCCATCAACGGGGAAGCGCTGCGAAACGGACGATTGGATTCCTGGGATCTACGGGAAATCACCAACCAGGTCATGCGCAACAAACCCGGCGGCGTCACCCGACTCTAATCGGCTCGAGCGAGCGTTGATACCAAATATGGTGACCGTTTATTTGGTGACCAATTTGTCTTCGTCTTCAGAATTTAGTCAACTCAGCCAAACGCTCTGTCAGCGCTCAAAGAGCTGGCAGTAATTTAGCCACAGCCTAGTCTCCAGCACTAAAGATACGTGACTCTGCCGGTGCTGTTGTACGGACCAAGTCCTATGCACGCGCGACCCTCTCTAAATGAAGTTGCGCCTATTTCAAAGCGAGGAGGGATAACAAAAGCGCCGGACCGATCAATGAAGCCAAATTTGCGCTCATTCGTTGCTACTACGGCAACACCCTCTGAAAAGCTGTCTGCAAAGGGAAATACTGGTTTGACGACGAATTCACCAGTCTGTTTGATTTTATTCAACTCGAAAATGGTACGTCCGTCCATATCTATGACGGTGGAATGGAAAACCTTGGTCAGTCTATCCCTGACAGTTACACGTGTTAATCCCTCAGAGAAGGATTGCGCCCCATCGTATCGGGGTTTAATTGGAAACCGACCACGTTTATCGATGAATCCTACTCTGTGATTCACTAAAACGGCTGCGAGCCCCTCTGAATACTGCAAGCAATAGTCAAATTGCGGCTTGATAACGAACTGTCCTGACTTATCTATGAACCCCCAACGTCCGTTAAGGTATATAGGAGCTAAGCCTTCGCTAAACGAAGAAACTTTAGAGAATTTTGGTTTAATCGCATACTTGCCCTCTCTATCGATGAAACCCCACCTGCCTCCTGGACTTGGTGAAACGGCACAAAGTCCTTCCGAGAACTCCAACGCATTCGAAAGTGGTTCTTCTGAACGGAATGCTTCATGTCCACTCAGGTCCACTCAGGTCCCAGAAATCGAAACCGTTGGTACCGCCCCCAACCCGCAGCAGACCTTCTGAAAATCCCTTATCCAGGCGTGCAAAATTATTAGCGGTAAAAACCACTTTGCCTGTCTTGTCAATAAATCCGTAATCAGGACTAGTGCGAAAAAACACAAACCATATCAGTACAGCGCCTGCGACGAGGAGCAGCAAAAACACAAGACCACAGACTTTCAAAATCCGCATGGGAGGTGCACCAGCAAAAGAATGTCGTTTTTTCGTGTCGACTGTAAATGCGACATTAGAGATCCTCGAATCTCTAGCCGATATGAAGAATGACTATCGATTGTTCATCAATGAGTTGAAGATATTTGTGCAGAACGTCTATGCCGTCCAACATTGCTTTGCCTCGATTCGCAAGGTCATCCTCCATTGCTATAAGGCGATTTGAATCTGAAGCCTGATGCCGGTTCACTTTCGGGAAGCGCTCATCCATTGTCGTCTCTCTGTTACTCAGTTTAGCGCTCCTTTCTTTGAGCGTTTGTTCTTCAGCTTCGAGCACTCGTTCATACTGTTCGCGGAGCTCGGTGGTAACGAAATCGTCTATTCGGAAATTGGCAGGGTCCAGCTGTAAGAGATGCTTAGCTTTTATCGTCTCATCGAGGACAATCCAGCCGGTCCCTTTGTGGTGGGAATCCACAAATTTGATTGCCGTCAAATCGATTCCTTTGACCTGCAACAACCAGCCAAGCAACTGCTCCAACGCATAGCCGGACCATCTATATTTGTACGGCACTCTTCCGTTCGCAATGAGAAAATCCCAAAATTGTTTGGCTTTCTGATACTCGGCGCTGTTCCTGTCGATCACTTCTGAGGCTCGTCCACCGCGGACAGCGCGAAGTTGTCTTTCATCCGCGCGTTTCGGTTCGAAAGGGACGAGGTGAAAAGTTTCCCGTAACTTTCCGAAGTCTTCCTTCGAGATCAAAAAAAAGCTCGCGTAAGCGCCCATGGCAGTATTCTTCATCGAGGATGAGTTCAGATTAGCAGACCGAACGATTTAGAACTAGCATATGAATATTCCCAAGTTGCTTGCGTCAATTCTGTCGATCGCCGACAGGCAATAGCTTCAGATTCTAATTGCTGATGGAGCACCTTGATGCAATAAAACCAAAATCGTAAAATGCCATACTAAGCACATGGAAAAGATTTCGTCGCAGGTCCTCAAAAGAAGATGGTTCGCTGGTGGATTATACCGATAGCGGCGACTATCGTGCAAACGCCCCTTCGAGATTCAAACCCTACTATGGAACGGTGAGCGTAAAATGGAATCAGCATCTGATGGTTTGACTATGCCCATGTCCATTGGTCTCAAAGAAAGATTCATTAGCTGCGCATTTTATATCGCAGGCGCCGCGGTAATTGGTCCTCCGCTGCTTGATGCCTGGGAACACTATCTGATTTATCCCGGCACCGTGAATAACAACCCGCTTGACGTCCGAATATGGATGGTGTTTTTTTCCAGTAGCCCTGCGCTTCCATTAGCCGGAACGTTTCTCGCTTTGGGCTATTTCACTCCCGTCTGGACCAAGCGATTCGCCAAAAGCAAAAGCAGCCGTTTGGGCGTGGTGCTTTTCGTATCAGGGATTTTGACAGCGGGGTTTATCTGCAGCCTGCTATGTACTTGCTTGGCGGAGTTTATGTGTCTTTAGAGCTGACGAGCGTTGCATGAACCATTTGCTGGAAGCCGCGCTAAGGATACGGCACTCTGCGCCAGCTAGAGAAATTCGGACCAGTCCGATTCGTTCGCGGCACGGCACTGTTAATCCTCGAAGCTCGTGTTAGTCGGCTTTGTCTTCGACGACGTTTGGTCGTTCGCGAAATCTCCGGTCAATGGAACATCCTGACCAACAGTTTCAAACTTCACGTCATCCAGCCAAACGTGTCCCTCACCAATGAGCATCAAGCCGAACGCGATCAGCTTGCCATCGGATGGAACATCGCAGACCAGGCTGTATTGAGTCCAGCCTGTAACTCCTTTGATTGGGCGATCATCCATATTGTCGAAAGAACCAGGACGGCTGCGTTCATGCGGTGCGCGGTCCATCCTCAACCACAATTGGGCAGTCCCGGAAGTAATATTCGTTTTGACCCATGCCGACATGCGAACTCTCTTACCTAGCTGCTCCGATGGAATAAAACCTTGATCAATATTGCCAAACTCCGGTGGATTCTTCGTCAGAGACTTCAGATACGCCGATCTCCTGCCGCTGTGTCTTTCGGACGGATCGATTCCAATTTCGAAATGATTCAAATCATGATCGGCATTCCAACCATAAACGAAATTAGCTAGGTCCTTGCCGCCTGCTTTTTCAGAAGCATGCTCGTCTTCAAAATTCAAATTCAATGGCTGTTTTTGCGTCGGCTCACCGCTCGCAATCCCGGTGAGCGGTACTTCCGTGCTGACCGCCTCAAATGCGACATCATCAAGCCACACTTGTCCCGTTCCAATTAGCATGCAGCCAAACCAGAAGTTCGTGCTCTCTTGCGGAACATCGACGACAATACTGTACCGCGTCCAGTCGGTCGTCCCCGCGATAGGACGATCAGTCATGTTGTCGAAAGACCCAATTTTAACGCCGTGATCTTTTTCAGTCCAATCGCCATCGACTCGCGCCCAACAATGTGCACTGCCGCTGGTGATTTTGCTCTTCACCCATACGGTCATTTTTACTCGTTTTCCCAAGAATTCCGTAGGCACAAAAAACTGCATCAGATTGCCGAACTCTTTCGGTTTTCGACACTGGACTTTATATAGCCACTTCGCGTGCCGCTGTGTTTTTCCGATGAATCGACTCCAACTTCGAAATCACCGTCCCTCGTCTCCGTAATCCACCCTGGCACGGAAGCTTGATTATTTTGATTAGCCATCTTTTCGTCCGCCTGCGCAGGAAAGGATAAGAATAGAAGTAATAGACATACCCAAGTGAGCCTACTCAAAATCTGAACCTCCCGGAGGATTCCTCCCAGAACCATCCTAGCCGTGACAAAAGCAAATGTCACCCAATAACGCTAAGGTTCCATTTATCCCTGCCAACACGCATTTGGCGAACGCCGAGCTAAATGGTTAAAAATTATTCTGTCCAATGTGGGCATTGTTGGCCATAGCTGCAAGGCTGTCACTCCTCTGCGTGACGGATTTGAGTGGTGCTGTATATCGTCGGGCGTCTCTGAAGGAGCTATTGTGAAACGCATTTTGCAATCTTTATTGATGATGGCTGGTTTGCTGATTCAATGCCCGCTTCACTCGGATCAGCGCACGCGAATTGAGTTGATGACGCCGTCCGGATCGGCGGCGCCAAGTTCTGAATACGGCATAGTCACTGGCTCTTGCCCTTTGAGAGAAGACAACACCGTGATCGTTTTGTGGTTGGGATTGATTTCGAGAACACTGTAAGTATGCTCACCGTGAAATTCGTGTGCATGCAATTCGGGGTTGCTCTCGGTCACCACTTGCTTGACGTGATTGATCTCCGGCTCGTAAGTCATAACATGGTTGCCAAACCTGCCAGACAACGCGTCGAGTTTTCCTGCGTACGCACCGTCCATGGAGACCGTTTCGAAATCTCTAATACCAGTCAGATCGCCGGCAAAGTCCCACGGTTTAACCATGTTTACCGCATAGTATTCGTCGCGCGTGCGCCCGAAAGGCATCGAAATTGCGCCGCCATTAGCGAGTCTATGATAGCGCGTTGGTCTCTCCGACGTAAGAAAACGACCATAGGCGCGTTCGACGATCTGTTCATTCGTAACTTCTCCGGCGCGCTCTGAAGGCGCGTTCATTCCCCATAACTTGCCCACTTCTGAGTTTTGCAACGTGAGGGTTTTACCGGCATCGGCAGGATCTTGCGTGATGAAGGAGGTTCCATCACGTCCGAGAACATTCAACTTGCTACCGCCGTCCTTGAGAAAGTATCCGCGCGGTTGCGTCACTTCATTGCGATTGACAGAAACCCAAACTGGCTCGTCGCCTTTGTTGGGAGAGAAAAAACGAACTCGGAATGAATCTTCGCTGTCACGAGCGACCGCGTTATCGAGGATACCGGTGAGAGCTGGACGCGCGGTCAGGTCATGAGTGACCGCCATCGGACCGCAGTTTTTCGCAAGTCCCTGACTGTGCTTGAAGCGGCTCACGAATTCGCTCCAGCTTCTGTGACCAGGATCAGCGGCGAAAGCTTCCAAGCCAGTTGCTTCCTTCGCTACAAGGCGCCCAGCAACTGGGGTTTCAGCTTGATGCGCATACCAACCAACTCGGCTCAAGTTCGTCGCACTGACTTCTTCCATCAGGCGCTCTGCCGGAGCGGCTTCGCGTGCGACTGCTTCAACTAGTTCAAGAGTTTCAAGACCAGGCATGGAGTCTCATTCCTCTGGAGCGAAGATATTGGTGGGTTCTTTGAATATTAAGGCTATAGCTGCGCCGTGTCAGTGGGGGAAATACGAAGTCCGAAAACCCGCCCATGAGGGCAACCATCCAAAATTAGGACTCAGGAGGTCAGGCGGCTCGATTGTCGATCGATTTAATCTGTCTGCCAACTCAATGCCATCTTGCTGAACCGAATTTGCCACCATGACGAGATAGTCTCGTGCTTGGCTCGCCACCCCAGATCTTTTTTCCGCTTACGAAGTGGCGCGCACGCGAATCTCCCCGCTGAATCTCGTTGAGTAGTTGCTAAACAACTGCCGGAAACCTGCTCGCGCATTTACTACAGTCTAAAACCCAGCACAGTTCCAATCAGTGTGCAGCCTGAACGCACGCGCTGATTCGAGTGGCGGCTGTGCCACCAGAGGCAAATGATAATGAAAGACTTATTGCAAAATAGCGATGCTCAGACCACCAAACCCCAGGAACAATCGAATAGTTTTCAAACTCACATTCAGAATCTCTATGAGGGGCTTCCCGGTTTGTCAGCGCAATCTGGTGGCAGAGATCTGGCTTCGATCAGCAATGGCAATTCCATAGACTTCAGCGGGCTAAACGGCATCTACCCGGGCGAGACGCAATCAGCACAGAACGTTGCAACAGATGCGGTGCAGCAGACAAGCAGTGAGGCATCCAGCACCGGCAGTGATTCTAGTTCGGCCACCAGCTTGACCTCGCTCCTTCAACAGGTAGAACAGGAATTTCAGCAGATTCTCAATCTCCTCGAAGGTGGATCTTCCTCCGGCGGCAGTGGCAGCACTGGTACTGGTGGAGATGGTGGCACTACATCCGGTGGCGGTGGCAGCACTGGTACTGGTGGAGATGGCGGCACTACATCCGGTGGCGGCGGCAGTACTGGAGGGGAAGGCGGCAGCGGTGGGCTCGTCACTGGTGGCAGTCAGCTCTACGGCGCCACAGGCACAGACGTTGCGCCAATAGATACCGTCACTCATGATCCAGGCGATGGTTCGACTGTCATTACCAACTTCAACACGCCGGCTGAATCGACCAATTTAGCCACGACAGGCAATACAAATGCCGATGCTCTAACGGCACTCCAGCAGATTTCGGCCAACTCTTTATACAGCTCGGGCATGGCGGGCTCAATCGACGTCTCTAAGGAAATGTCTGATCCTAATTCACCCGGATTTGCCGCCATTCAACAACTGGAAAGCGCCAGTGGTGACAAGAATTTTGTCAACGATTTTGTTAATGCCGTCAACCAAGATGTAATTCCTGTCGGCAACGCAGGCATCGAGGGCGCTTCATCGAGATGGAACTCCAACCAGACTCTTGGTTATGCCTGGCAGGGTGGAGAAGACCCGCTCGGTAATATGTCCAACTCGCTCGCTGAAGTGCAGCAGCAAAATCCCGGGCTCTCGGGACAGGCTCTGGTCAATGCCGTGGTTCAAAATATGGGCAATGCTTTCGCTCAACAAGTGACTGACTCTGCTCAGCAAGCAGCGGATTCGACCACACCGTTCATCAATCATTAATCCGACCAACTCTCCTCCATGGTCTCCCGCATCCAGACTGCTTCCGTTGACGAAAATCTTCGAAGCAGATTTGGATGCGAGCATATCAATGCTCGATTTTACTGGCGAGGTCCGCCCCAGGTTCCGCTGACCACGGTTGGATCGGCGGTGGTGCTGAAAGTTCCGTTGCACGTACTACCATCAGGGGAGAGCATGAACTGACCTGAACCCTGGTTGCCCGCGCCATCTTGCCAGCGGTATGTCAGTTTGCCGTCGGGACCGACTTGTCCTGAGATCATGCCGTTTCTTGGAGAGTAATTTCCGTTCACCACATTTCCGTTTTGCGACAAGGCCATGAGGAACCTTGTTCCATCAGCGGCAACGATGTTCCAGTTACCGGTGAAATTGGCCATTGTCTGTCCGGTAACTGGCATGCCACCACCAGGTCCGTTAGTTTGCATTCCGCCTGGTCCGCCCATTTGAGTACCGAAACCACCTGGTGAGGTCTGAGGCATGCCACCAAATGCGATGTTACCAGTTGCATTAGGCATGGTCTGAGTCGTGGTACCAAATCCGGTGTTACCACCGTTAGGCATGGTCTGAGTGGTGCCACCAACACCGTTACCAACTCCTCCAAGCATGTTCTGAGCCGTGGTACCAAACCCGGTGTTACCAGCTCCGTCAGGCATAGTCGTAGCGCCAAATCCGACGTTGCCACCTCCATTGGGCATGGTCTGTGTCGTGGTACCAAACCCGACGTTACCGATTCCATTAGGCATGGTCTGAGTGCTTACGAAGCCGCCGCCACTACTGGTGGTAGAGGCAGTAGAGATTTGCGGTTGAGCCACCTGCGTAGGTCTACCCGTGGTTTTAATCGGTTTGCCAGCATTCGCAGCCACCATTATCGGTTGGCCAGAGTTTGTCGGTCTGCCCGTGATCCTAATCGGCCTGCCAAAATTCCCCGGCACCGCTGTCGCTTGGGTAGGCACATTTACTCTATTGAGCGGTGTGGTCGTGGCGAATCGAACTCTATTCTTGGGAGTGAGATCGTTATAAACCTCGCCGGTGACAAGCCCTGTGGTAGGGTTGACACTGCCGTCATAGATGTAGTCGCCGCCCGCAAAAATGGTGCCAGATGCTCTGTATCTGACTGTGAGAGTAAAATGATCGCCATCAATGCGACCTCCGAGCACGTCACCACTAGTAAAGTGCGGGGTTGCACCGCGTTCAAGAACTCCTAAAAGGTTGGAATTTGCCGTCACCCACGAGTTGGTTGCCGAGCCATGCAAATCCTCGCCGGTCTGTTGCAGAGTGAATTCGCCACCCGCGTTGTCGTACGACTGCTGGTACTCAATCTTGGCCGGAACAGTCCAATTGCTTCCGGCATAAGCGCCAGAACACAGGCATGCCTGAAGAACGGCAACTCCAAGAATTGCCATGGTGACTGAGCCAAACCGTTGCGTCTTCATAAATCAATCGTCCTTTCGGCAGGACACTTGACGTGATTGCCGTTCACTAATTTGTAGCGCCTGTGGTCGTGTGCGGCCGCGTTCGACCGCACTTTCTGGAAGCGAATCAGATAAGATGCAAAGCAATACTTGCCACCCGGCTTACTATACTTGCCACCGATTCGGCACTGTTAACCGTCGATCAAAGGGCGAAATTCCTCTTGCTATCCCAGACTGAAAAATCCCTGCACCCTACGTCTCGTGGGTGTCCGGAGTTCCTCCTTTGACGGCGCCACGACATTTTGCAGCCATAGAACTCGTCACCCGACGAATTGAGTTTAGTCGCGAAAAACGAAAATGCCGACAGCCCCGTAGGGCGGGGCTGTACGGTGGACTTGTGTGCGAAATTAGAGTCCCGGAGGCGGATCGGCTTCGATTGCCGATGCTGACATGTCAGTTAGGTAAAGCTCCTGGTTCGAATCAGTCAGCGGAACCCAGTTTGCCTGTGTAGCACCACGGGTAGAGCCAGCCGCCGCATCGCTGACGTAATAGTCTGCGCCCAAGTTCATTGCCAGACCTGAATTGGGATCGTCGCTCTTCACGTCCATCGTTTCATACACGCCGTCGTACAGCGACGGATCGTATGCCAACGTTTGGGTGCCGAAGTGATCGATTTCGCCTGATGGTGGTGACGTAAAGGTGTAACTGCCATCAGAGTTGATAGATCCATTGCCCTGGCTGATGACATCGAAGTTGTTGGGGTTGTAGTGTCCTTCCCACCAGCTGCTGCCCACCTGGCTCGGCGACTCGGCTTCGACCCAACCACCCGTTTTGAGGTGGTAGTAGACGGACGGATCGGAGACTGTCACGCTCGCATCTTTGTCGTAGCTGTTCGGATTGATCGGGGAGATAACCGCCCACGGTCCGATTTTGGTGATGTCGGCAGGCTGCTCGAAGTCGTTGGCTCCATCATCGCCCGACTTTCCCGGATTGCCTATGATGTCGTCGGGATGGTTGAGCGCTTTCAAACTGTATTCGTTTTGGTAGTTGTATTTTGCTTCTGCCATTTCAGCTTGCACTGCAGCGCTCGGCGTGTCGGTGAGCGCGTTCTGCATGTCATTCTTGAGCACGCCAGAAAGCGCGCTGTTGTCAGCGCTATCTAAGCCGCCCTGGCTCAGTGCAGTGTTCATGAGCGAGGCATCGTTCTGCGAGTTCCACGTAGAATTCTCTTCGATGTAATTTTCCAGTTGATTGTAGCCGTCTTTGGACAGGCTGTCCGATGCATCATTGAGCACATTGGCAAGCTGCGGATCATCGCTCTGCAAGGTCGTTTTGAGGATATCCGCGGACGTCGCATCAGGCATGTCAGCGGAGATAACGCTCTTCAACTTTGCACTATCGGCGGAGTCAACCCCACTTTGCGTCAAAGCGGTGTGCATCACTTCGTTATCGAGAAACTGCTGATTCACCGCTCCCGTGCTCTCGTTCGGATTGCCGGTGTAGTTCTGCTGCACCCAGCCTTCGAAGGTCTGATAGCCGCTGGTAGAGAGTTGAGACTTCGCATCGGTCATCAACTTCGACATTGCCGGATCAGACTGGCTGATGCTTGCGGCGAATGGATCGGAAGCGAGAGCAGCGGGCATGTCCTTTTGCAGATCCGCGGTCAGAGCGCTCTTATCGGCGGAATTGCTCACACTGCTCAACTCACTCTTCATCAGATCAGCGTCAAAGTTCGGATTACCACTCAACCAATTGGTGTTGCCGGTGTACTCCTTCTGAACATTCGCTTCCAACGATTTATAGCCGGCAGCAGACATGTTTTGCGACGCGTCAGTCATCGCCTTGGCCAATGCGGGATCGTTGATCTGCAAATTTGAGATGAAACTGTCGGAAGATGTTGGCTTCGAGCCTGGAGTGGTGATGTTTTCACCGCCGGATGTTGGAGCCGAATGCACCGGCTGAGAGGTCGAAGGCGACGAGGATTTGGCAGGAGAGGTCGATTTCGTAGTGGTTGGCGAAGTTGACTCAGCAGGTTGAGATGTTGAAGTCGCCGGTTTCGTGGACTCGGCAGGTTGAGCTGTAGAAGAGGATGGCGAAGCGGATTCGGCGGGTTGAGATGCTGAAGTCGACGGCGATGCGGACACCGCCGGTGGCGACGATGCAGAAGAGTCGGACGAGTCGTCATCGCCGTCATCACCGTCGTCGCCGTCATCTCCATCACCTCCGCCGTCAGAGGCACCCGTACTGCTGCCGCTGCCGGAATCAGACGACGACGCAGCCGGTGCCGAGACGGGTGCCGAGACAGCGGCATCGCTACCGCTGTCAGAGCCGGAGTCGGACGAGGTGGCAGAAGGAGATGAAGATGTTGAAGCGTCAGAACAACCGCAGTCGCTGGCATTGCTGGCGCCACTAGTGGCGGTGCCCGTCAAAGCACCTGATTGCAGCTCTTGCTCGAAAGATTGCAGATCGGTGAGCAGCTGCGATAAATCGGTCGTAAGATTTTGCAGATCCTTCTCAATGCTTTGCAGCGTTTGCTCCAATCCAGCATCGCTATTGTCACCAGATGTGGTGCCGGACGAATCGGAGCCCGACCCACTGCTTGGCTGATCGAGCTGCTGAGTGCGATTGTGAAATCCAAAATCGCTAGAGTCGGACTCCGAATATGGATCATTAATAGATATGTTGCCGCTTTGCTGGGCGAGGGCTTCGTTGCGCCCGTCAGAGAGCGCAAAGGTGTCTCTCACCGAATCCGGGCTGGCCATGTTTATCCGCCCGGAGCGCGATCTTTCCATACCGGTGTGAGGGTGTTCGACAGCAGCTTGCGTGTTATCTATGGCGACCATAAGAGTCTCCGTTATGTGATCATCAGGTAGTAAACGCGAGAAAGCCACGACACAAAGGTGTCGCTGTCAGCTATACGCCTGGCTTAATAGCGAGGGTTATCCGTCTCGGATGCTCAGACAATAATCCGTCATCGTGATCATTTTGTGTCTAAACGCCCGAGATTCATGGGATGCACTAGCCCGCCGGTCATGAAAAACACCCGAAAAATATAACTGCACAGAATAATTCCGGACTTTCTGCATTTTGATTACTGCCAGTAATAAAAAATGCCTGAAAAAGATTACTGCCGGAAGTGAGTCAGTGCTGACCCGGAGCCGGCGCCGGAGCCAACCGGTCTTATTGATCGAGATTGGCTGTGGTCGAAATAATCTCAGCCGAATGGTCCCCGCCTACCTTTGCCGGGTTTCTCCAGGCAATCAGAGCAATCTTTCCTTCGGTGCGCACGGTTTTGCAGCCGAGCTGCTGAAGCAGTTGCAAATTCTTCGTCGGAGTCAAGATATACGCGGTATTGAGTAGGCGAAGATCGTGTTGCAGTGCTTCGCGGTCAGGCGGAATAATCGAGTGCCGATGCGTATAGAAATCAACGGTCGGTTTGCGCATATCAAAAACCACGATCGGCCAGTTAGATACGGCAGCGTACTGCCCAAACGATTGCAATGGACCTTCCCAGTTGTCCGACAAAACATCGAGCGCCCTGGCTCCAAAGTAGCACTCACACGAGAGCGTGCTGGCAACAAACAGCGCCAGCGCAGCGTACGGCTTGCGCCGCAACATACCCACCAATGCCAGCAGACTAACCGCGCACATCGTCGCCAAAATCGACGACACTACTTCGTGCAATCCTTGCGGGCAGTCGCGCAATTTGCTCAAGGCGAACGGAACGATCATGTATCCACCGCCAAACGCGCTCATCAAAACAGCGAATCCGATAGTAAGCGGGCGCAAGCGCTGGCTCACAATAACTTGGTCAAAGCAGTGCGCGATCAGAATCGCTATGAATGGAAACGCCGGCAAAGTGTACGGCAGGAGTTTAGAGACACTCATGCTAAAGAAAGTGATGATAAATGTAGCTGTTAAGGCGCTGAACAGAACGAGCGATTCAGTCGAGTCAACATCTTTCCAAAACGCAATCCGTTCTAATATATGTTTTCCGGCGACCTCCCACTTCCCGCGCAAGGTGCTGAACGTTGTTGCTATGGCAACGGGCATAAACACCGACCACGGCAACATGCCACCGAAGACGGCAGCGATGTGATACCACCATGGAGCTTTGTGGTCGACAACACTGGTGAATCGTTGAAAATTTTCGCGCACTATAAACTCTTGATAGTAAGCGCCGTGTGTTTTCCAGATCTCGACGGCAAACCACGGAAGGGCAAGAAAGGCGGTAAATGCGAGACCGGAAATAGGGCGATAGTACCGCAGCGCAGGCAAAAGATTGCCGCGCAAAAGATGAAACCCAATCAGGATGACTAAAGGCAACACAAGACCGACGGGACCCTTCGTCATAATCGCCCCGGCGACGAGCGCATAGCCCAACCAGCGCCAGCGCCCTTCTTGTTGAGCAAAACCGTGGTAAAACGACATCAACGCTGATGCGATGAAGAACGACAGCGGCATATCGGTGATAGCGGCGCGCCCTACGCCGAAGAAAAGTGGCGACGTGATAAGAAATCCCGCGGTCAGCAGACCGATGCGCCGATTGGAATAACGTGAGGCGAAAGCGTAGGAGAGCACAGAAAGAATGGCACCACATGCGGCACCAAAAAATCGTGCCGCAAACTCGGTTTGTCCCAACACGTGATACATTCCTGCCATCATCCACATAACCAGGGGCGGCTTGGTGTACCGGACAACGTAGTTCAACAGGGTGGTGACGTATTCGCCGGTGTCGACCATCTCGCGCGCTGGTTCGGCGTAGAGACCTTCGTCCGGATTGAACAAATGAGAGTTGCCTAGATGCCCAAAGAATACGACACAGGCAGCAACGAAAACGCCGACCAAGATGGCGAGCGAACGCCAATCGAGCGACGACGGAGTGTTGACCGTCTTCTGTTCGTCCAACGGATTCTGTTTAGTTGATGAAGTCATTACTTCAGTTTTTGCAAGATTGTTTCTGCTAACTTCTGGCTTGGATCGATTTTCTTGGCGAGGCGAGCGTGATGTTTGGCTTCGTCGGTCTTGCCGGAGGCAGCCAGCACCGAGGCATAAGCAGCTTGAGCCCCGGCATTGGAAGGCGAGAGCTTGATGGCGTGCGCAAGCGTTTTCTCGGCGCCTTCATTGTCAGACGAATTCATCTGGCAGATGCCCAGGTTGACCAGCACCTCTACATCGTATGGAGTGATTGCAAGGAGCGAACGCGCGTCTTTGGCAGCGATCTTCCAGCGCTCGGTCGTCTTCTGCTTGCAAGCAAGTTGATAGGAAATGCGTGCAAAAACGTATTTGATTTGATAATCGTTGGGCGAGATCTCTAGAGCAGTTTGCAGCTCCTTGTAGGCGCTGATCAATTCGCCTTTCTCTTGCAGAATCAAACCGTTTGCAGCGTGAAACCAGCTCGTATCGCGAGCTGCAGGATCGCTGATGTGCAGAGTGATGCGTGCCAGAATAAACTGTTTTTGTTTGGCCAATGCATAGCACTCGCCGACAATGGCATCGTGAAGGGTGTAGTCGCGCTTGAACGCTTCTTTGAATGCTTCGAACGAGTGCTCCCATTTCGCTTCTCGCGAATAGGCCCAGCCCAACGCCAGATACCATTGCGGGTTGGTCGGATCGAGAGCAACAGAGCGCTTAGCTTCCAGGACCGCTCCTCGTGTATCACCCTCGGCTTCGAGCACGTTGCACAACCGCCAGTGAGGTTCAGGATCCTGACGATTGAGAATGACAGCAAACTGCAGCGATGTTTTCGCTCTTAACAGATCGCCCTGCTGGAGCGCCAATTCCGAGTCATGATAAAGACCATTGATGTCTTTGGCGTTGAAGAGCAACGCTGGTTTTGAGAGCGGCGAGACTTCAAAGCCGCCTTTTTGCGACGGAGTGGTGGCAATCGTAGCGGACGATTTCTTCTCCAGTGCCTTGATGCTTAAAAGCGTATGCTGCAAACTTTCCTGGTTAGGCCAGTGCTTGAGCGCTTCTTGAATGGACTCACGCGCTTCACGATAATGTCCGAGTTTGCATTCGATTGTCGCCAACTCTACGTATGCAGGTTGAAACTGAGCATCCAGACCGATCGCGATCGTTTCTGCTGTACGCGCGTGTTCGAATTTGCCCAGGTGATAGCAGGCCACCCCGACGTGATAGAAGGTTTCGGCGCTATTGTCGCTGCTGCTGGCTGCGCTCAAGAAGAAGGTCAAAGCACTCTGCCAGTCGCCCTCGTGGGCTGCAACTAAGCCCTTCTGCAAAAGCGTTTTAGCATCGTCTTTAAGCTGTGCCGGGTTGAGTTCTGAAAATTGCAATGCGTCAGAGGTCGCATCGGCGGCTTGATCGTTGGACGGGCCGTAAAGCGGCTTGCCATCGAGCAATCTCACGTCGCCGAGCCAGGGCTTCTCTTTGACGGCTTGTTCTTCCGGAGTCGGCTGCCTGCGTTTGTTTTCAGGCACATCGGTCGTTTTCACCATTGGGGTGGGTGGCCCGTAAATAGGCTTGCCGTCGAGAAGTCTGACGTCACCCAGCCATGGTGTTTGTTCCGAAGACGTAGAACTGTCTGTTTGATCGGTGCCACTACCGGTGGTGTTATCGAATTGCAAATCCGGCGGTCGGGGAGGGCCGTAAATCGGTTTGCCATCAAGCAATCTGACGTCTTTGAGCCATGGTCTAGCATCTTTTGCCGTCGGGGTGGTGACGGCATATCGATTGGTCGCAGTCGGGGCTGCAGCGGTCGCGCGCGGAGCGACAGTCGGTGTCGCCGGTTTAGCCTGACCAGGCTTCGGCGTTTGCGACGAGGAAGCTTTTTTCGCAGCAGGCGAGCTGAAATGATGACCAGAGCCGACTGGAGCAACATCATTCCACGACGGGGCGCTCGTCTGCGCCAAGACACTCAGCGACGAAGCGCACAAGATGGCGGGCGCCGTCACCAACAACACCGCGTTGCGGCTAAAACTCGATTTGTCTCTCTTCTTTGCCATGGCAACCGATTTCAAGCACTTAAATATAGCGCATAACAGCTCCCCCCAGCCCGCGCTTTGGCTAATAATCATGCGTTGCGCAAACATTAGAACGCCCGCAGGCATATACATCGGTGCCCGTTCAGTACCTGAAAACCAGAGCCGGCCCAAACCTGCGCCTAATCCAGCACAGCGAAGATGTCATATTTTTAAGTTTAACCGCGCCCTCAAACGAAGGCGAGATGGTCGAAACGCCCACCCAGAATCTGCTTACTGTCGCCCTTGAGCCAGCGGTCAAGCAAAGTGGCGTAAATGGACCTGAAATCAGTGGTGAATTTGAGATCGCCGCTGTCCAGGTTGTTGAGGCTGGGATATTCACCATAAACGCCGCCTTTGACGCCCGAACCGACGATAAATACAGGCTCCGCCGTACCGTGGTCGGTGCCGTTGCCGTTGTTCTGTGCGACGCGGCGACCGAACTCGGAAATCGTGACGATCATGACGTCCTGGTCCAGATGGTGGTCTTCCAGGTCTTTTTGAAACGCCGTGATGCCTTCGGATAATTGTTGCAGCAGCGAAGCTTGCGTGCGTTGTTGCGCGGCATGCGTGTCGAAGCCGCCCAATGAAACGTTGTAGATGCGAGAATCGACACCGGCACAGATCATTTGCGAAATGAATTTGAGACTGCGCGCAAATCCGGAGTTGGGATAGACGACGCCGTCTTTGTACTGTTTAACGACACCCAGCAAATAGTCGGAGGCTTGCATAGCATCGAGCCCGACTTCGCTAAGCAGTTTGACGTCCGGTCGCCCGAGGTCGTAGTTGGAGTATATGCGCTTAAACGAATCAAGCTGGCACTGTCGATCTTGCTGTGCGTGTGCATCAGTATTGAAGCGAAACTGATTGACGTCAGTCACTGACGGAACGAGAACGCGATTGGCGGAGAGACTCTTAGGCAGGCTGGGATCGACGTTAATCGCCGGGAAGACCTTGCTGTTCGTCGTTTTGCCTTCTGACGTTTGATCGAGATATCGTCCCAACCAACCAGTATCGGCGATCTTATCCGGCTGTGCGGTTTGCCAGATCTCGATGGATCGGAAGTGCGATCTGTTCGGGTTGGGGTAGCCTGCGCCCGCGACTACAGCAAGTTTGCCGGACTTGAACAGGTCCGCCATGCCCTTCATTTCAGGGTGCAAGCCGATGTCGTTGTTGAGGTGCAAGACTTGCTCTTGCTTGATCGCAATCGTCGGACGAAGCTTGTAATACGCAGGCGAGCTGTACGGTATCACGGTGTTGATGCCGTCATTGCCACCAAGCAGTTGAACCACCACAAGAATTTTCGAGCTGCCCGGCTTGCGCGGCTCGAACGACGCAGCGTAGGCCGCGATCGCTGAGAGATGGCTCCAGCCGAGGCATACGCCTGCCATGCTGATACCACTTTTGAGAAACGTTCTTCGGCTGACGTCCATGTCTGATTCCTCTCAGGCGAGTTGATAAGTAGGCAGGGTCATGATCAGATGCACGAGCCCGCGCAATTTCTGATCGAGAACTTTGTCATTGGACAGTAGTACAACTTGATCTCCCTTGGGCGACACGGTCATGTATGCACGCAGCTCCAGGCGCGCTTGCTCGGGCACATCGCCGTCGGTAAGTATGTTGAGGAAATAGTCGACCATCTGATCGGGATCTTGCAGTTGTTGCTGCTCGACGAGTTCTGCCGGTTTTACAAAGGTTTCTAATGCATCGAACTTGGCTTGCGTGATTTTGGTGGCAAAATTAAAGCGCTCCATCATCGTGTTCGTCGAGATCCAGGCAGGTCCTCCGTCCCATCCCTTCACATTGGGCGGCTCCAACAGTGTTTGTCCCATGCGCCCCATCGAGTTGGGCAGATCGTTGTCGAGCTTTTGCACTTGCAACGACTTGATTGTTCCGACCACCAATTCGACCGGACTTTTGATCTTTGCATGATAACAAGCTTTACTTTTGAACTCGTCGTGTTGAAAGAGTGTCGTGAGCATGTTGCGAATATTGTCACCATCGCCGGTGTACGTTGCGGCAACGTCTGACACTAAAGTTTTGCTTGGATTGTCGCTGGCAAAAAACTTGCACAACTTCATCGAGATAAACTTCGGACACGCAGGCTGCTCGGAAAGAATCTCGACGACATCATCGCCGTTGAGATTGCCGGTACGCCCGAGAAACTTTTTGCTACCGTAGTCATGTTGCCCCGGATTGAAGTAAAAACCGTTCGGTTTGGTTTGCCAACCAGTGAACGCGCGCGCACCTTCTTTGATATCTTGCTCCGAGTAGTTGCCGATGCCGAGCGCAAACAGCTCCATGATTTCGCGAGCGTAGTTTTCGTTAGGCTTGCCCTTGTTGTTGCTGTTATTGTCGAGCCACACGATCATGGCGGGATCTTTAGAGGTTTCCAGCAAAAGGTCCCGGAAATTGCCCATGCCATTCTGCCTGAAGAGCACGTTTTGCATGTACATGGCGTAGCTGTTGCCGACCTTCTTGTTGGAGGTGGCGAAATGCCCATGCCAGAAAAGTGTCATCTTCTCTTGCAGAGGACGCTTCGTGTAAATCATGCGGTAGAGCCACCAATGCTTCAGATCCTCGATACTGGTGAAGTCGAAATTTTGGTCGGCGAGCATCTGATCGAGCTGCTTGTCTTTCACTTTCTCCGGATGCAACAGCTCCTTCAGTGTGCGGTTATATCCCATTGATTTATAGCGTTTCAACTCTTCCGGAGTGGCGCCGAACGCCGCGCGCCGCAAGAGGTGCTCAACGAGGAAATCTTCGGAATCTGACGGCATACTCTTACCTCAATCCCCAGAGAAATTGCCAAATTTCGTGCTTGTTAAAAGATGCGTTGTGCACCTGACGATGCGGTGCCGGAGCGGGTTTGGCAGGCGCTGGTTTAGCCGCGGGCTTGGGGGAAGGCGCCGGCGCATCAGTCGGCGAATCGCTGACGATCATCAACGTTCCGCGTCGCATCTGATCAAGTTCGCCCAACTCATCGGAGGTCAAAACTCCTGCAATCTTCTGCGTCAATTTGTTGTATTCATCTTTTGTCTGCGTTTTGAGAACCGGCAAACGCGCATCTATTTCCGGTGACGACATGTGCGATGCCATAGCTTCAAAATTTTCTTTTTGCTTCTCGGCCGCATCAGCCTTCTTATCTGGAGTGGCAGACGGCGTCGGCACGGCTGTTCCTTTGTCCAGTTCGAGGTTAGAAACTTTCATCGGCGCCTGGTCAGCCAGTTTGGCTGGCGCGGCGGGCGCCTTCGCTGCTTTAAGGCGATCGGCTTCAGCTTTGGCGGCAGCTTTGGCTTTATCGTTTTCAGCCTTCAACTCTTTCTGCCGCGCTTCCAACGCTCTTTGCTCTTCGTTCAACGGCTGTGTGACGGAGCGGCAGTCCTGGAAAAATTGGTTGATTTGCTTGCGCTGATCGCCAGTTAGTGACGGAATAGCCATCATGTCCTGAAACTTCGGCATCTCACCATCCGGCGCCACGGTATCCGGCGGCATGGCAGTCCTCGCCTTGCCGGTATATGTAGGCACGTCCTTGTTGGTGGCGTCCGGCGTCGAGAAGAAATTACTGCCTTTAATCTTCGCCGCGGATGCAGATGAAACAGCCAATACCGCAACGGCCGGCACAACCAAGAATGCAGCCGCTGTTAATCTGATTGGTCGTTTCATAGTAACCAGCTCGATAACTCTCACGTACCTTGTATTTTGCCCAGTCGCGGTCAGCACATCCCACTGCCATTGTGAGCCGTTTACGTGGATCTGTCGTGAATCGGCAAAGCTTAATGAGCAGCGTTGTTAAGCTGGCACCTTAAGGAAGCGCCGCCGGTTTCGCAGAACAACTTTTCTGCGCGCCTGGATACGCGCGCTCCTCACCGTTCAAGCGCTTCGATCACTCGGTAAGGAGCGCGGCGCTCCCGCGCCGCATCGGAAACGGCGCCATCACCGAGCGTCACTCGAAATGTTCGTCCAAGAACTCGTATGGACTAAAGAAGCCTTCTCTGCGGCGCTGGTGCGCCGGGCTCCTTTCCGAAATGAAAAGGGCGCGGAGTCCGCGCCCTTTGGGTTGCAAAAGTGAACCGATTATTCTGTGGCGGATTGCCCTTCGGTTCCGCTGAATTTGTTGAAGTCCGAGGCTTTGACGTTTTGCACGAAGTCCTTAAATTCGGCAATGTCTTGGTTTTCGTCGACCAATGCAACGCTAGAGCGTTTCAAGATCTGATCGGACATCATGATTGGCGCATCGTACATTAACGCTACGGTGATAGCGTCGGATGGTCGCGCGTCGAATTCGAGAACTTGATCGTCCAGCTTGCCCTGAGCCGGCATCAAGGCGATCGTGGCGGCGTAGGTATCGCCGGGACCACAATCGATAAACACGTGATGCGCCTCGAATCCAAAAGCAGAGACGCAATCTTTTAACAGCTCGTGCGTGTCCGGGCGTTTCGAGCGAACGCCTTGCATCGCTTTCGAAATCGTCTTCGCTTCGTTCAAACCAATCGCAATCGGCACTACACGTTGTCCGAGCTGATCGTTGAGCAACACGAGAGGCTGCCCGCTCTTTCCTTCCAGGCCAATGCCTGCAACAAACATTTGATTCATGGTTTCCATTCCCTCTCTTACGGGCGCTGCTCGCGCCCTTCTATGTATCGAGTCAGGGCTGATTCGGATCAGAGCTCCGCTCTGTTGCATCGGTGCGCTGCAAGCGCACCCTACGGTATTTCGTGCCAGCACCGGTTTGCAACTTGCCGGTCGGTGCCGGCTTGAGATGGCGGCGCCGACACCCGCCGTAGGGGCGCCTTGCAGTCGCCCGTTAGGACTAGCTTTATGAACACACCAGCTAGTTAAGGTACTCTCTCAGCGCCTCGACGTCGTTGCTCTTTCTCAGTTTTTTCATGGCGCGGAGTTCGAGCTGTCGAACGCGTTCTGCGCTCATGCCCAACTGCGAGCCACATTGTTTGAGTGTCATCGGGGTGTCGGTCCCGAGTCCAAACCGCAGACGAATGACGTCAGCTTCCCACGGAGAGAGCGCGCCAATCGCTTGATAGAGATCAGCAACGAACAACTTGTGTTCGGCACTCTCCTCCGGACGCGGCGTGTTGTCACTTTCGAGCAGGTCGGAGAACGACGTGTCGTTATCTTCGCCGAAAGTCATATCCAGAGAGACCAGATGCTTATCTGCATCGAGCGCCTGCTGAATTTTGTCTCTTCCGAATCCCGAAGCCTTTTCAATCTCTTCGATACTCGGTCGCCGATTGAGATCGCTTGCCAGTTGGCGAATTGCGCGCTTCACCTTCGTCTGCACTTCGATCATGTGCACCGGCACACGAATGGCGCGCGATTTGTCCGCGAGAGCTCGCGTAATGGCCTGTCTGATCCACCAGGTCGCGTAGGTGGAGAACTTGAATCCACGCTCAGGATCGAATTTGTCGACCGCGCGCAGGAGTCCTAAGCTACCTTCCTGGATCAGGTCGAGGAAGCTCATGCCGCGATTGCGATATCGCTTCGCAATGCTGACCACGAGCCTGAGATTAGCCTGAACGATTTTGCGCCGTGCGGACTGTTCTCCGCTCTTACAGGCGCGTGCCAATTCGATCTCTTCCGTTCCTGACAGCAACTTGTGCCTGCCAATCTCTTTCAAAAAGGCGCCGGTCGAATCGTCGTCATAACCGGTCGCGCGCGTCGCTTCGGCATGAGCACTTTCTTCTTGCAGCTCATTCTCGGGCTGAGATTCAACTTCCATCTCATCGAGCAGCTCGAGATTTTGCCATTGTTCCATCGTCGTATCTAGAGCTTCACTATTTGGGTTCATCATGTTTGGCTTATCTTTTAAGCTTTCAAAAGGTTTCCAGAGAAACGTCGGTCGCCCCGCGTCAACCGCGGCTCAGCACGTGCTTCCTCAGCCTATGTTTGTCGAAAGGGGCAACCATTTGCATCCTATCACAATGATGATATTCCCGCTCGGACAGTTAATGAAACGCTGTACTGGTGCCAGTTACAAGATGGATACTGTACCCCAATAATTGCGGAATTATGAAGACGCAATGAACAAACACAAACACAACAGGCGACGAAAACCGCCGCCTGTCTGTCTAACGCTATTGGCTTGCAGCTTTAGCTTGTGTGATTCATATGATTTGCTTGCGCTATCAATGCACTCGCTTTTTGCTGCATGCCTTGCCGGCTGTAGCAGTTGGCGAATGCGCGTAAGCAATCCGCGTAATCTTTGCTCGGTCCCGTCGATTTGAAGTTAGTGACGGCACCATTGTACGCAGTGATGGCATCGCGGTAGGAGCCGCTCATGCTGCGAGCGTTGCCCAAACCCCATAGAGCTTTGGCGACGTCTGCATGGTCCGATCCGGACGTTTTGCCGTAAGTAGATGCAGCGGTTGCGTATACGTTCGCCGCCACCTTGTAGTTGCCCATATCGTAGTGGCAGTTGCCCTGGTAGTACTGCATCAGCGCTACGTCAGAGTTATTGCGACCATACTCTTTGATCATCGCCAACTCTGCTTTGCGGTAATAGACTGCAGCCATTTTGTAATTGCCTTTCTCCATATACGTATAGGCTTTGTGGCAATAGCAAACGCCACTTTCGGTCGTTGCAGTTTGCACGGGCGCCACCAGTTGCCCGCGCTGTTGCTTCGATTGGAGCTTGGGCATCACATGCGAAACCTGCAATGTCGAAGCAGGCTTGACCGCAGGCTGTACCAGCGAGTGCGGCATGGTGTGCACCGGAGTCGTAACCGGATGAACGGGAACGAACGGAATCATTATAGGAACGGATACCAGAAGTGCCAGTTGCGAGAAATTTGACATGTTCGGTGCCCTCAGCGAATCTTCTACATTATAGTCGCTTGTCAAGCGCTCGGGCGATGGGGCAAACCCTAATTCGGGCTCACCAATTGAGCGTCGGCAAACGCCGCACAGACAGAGCCATTGCGCAATTTTTTAAGCATTCAGCCAGGCGCGGTACCTTCCCGAGTCTCGGGAATCGACAGTGTTATTACTGACCCTGATAGTTTGCCTGAAAATGTTTTGCAGCAAACAGTTCTAAAAACAGATTCGATACTGTTGCGCCGCTCTGCTTTTTCAATGTACGCAGATTCTGTAATTTCGTAATTGCTTCAAGGTAAAGAGCAGGTTATTTCAGCCCGCCAAAATGCTCGGCGATGGCACCGGCATGACAAAACCAGACAGAGTCACGAAACTGGGCAATATGGGAAAGAGCACGCCTGAGATGTCGCAAGCGAAACGGTTGTCCAACAACATATGCGTGCAGGGCTACGCCGCAGACCAGGGATTCCGAATGCATCGCTTGATTGCGCATCTCGTCGAATTGGTCGACGATCATCTCGGCAAATTCAGCGGCACTGTGTTGGCGCACAACAATTGCCGGAATGTCGTTTACTTCTTGCGGATACGGCACTGACAGAATGCGCCCCTTCCGAGTGTTAAACCAGACCGGCTGATCGTCATTGCACCAATCGAGCAGATAGGTGTATCCGGCTTCTTGCAGCAGATCCGGAGTTGTCGCACTCTGCGAAATCCACGGTCCCAGCCAACCCAAAGGCTTTTTACCCTCGTGTTTTTCAATCGTTTCAGTAGTTTCGACGATCAACTTGCGCTCGTCGTCCTCGGGCAAAGTCCCTTGCCGTTCGGAGTTAGTGCGTCCGTGCGCTACTATTTCGTCGTAGCGCTCACGAAAAGCCGCGAGCAGTTGAGGACAGTAGTCGTACAGTTCGCTGTTGGCTAAAACGGAGGCAGGCAGACCGAGCGAATCGAACATCTCGATCATGCGCCAGGCGCCGACGCGATTGCCATAGTCGCGCCAACTGTAGTTGAGCACATCCGGTTGATGACTTGGTGCCAACGAGGCGCCCAATCCTTCGCCAAAAGCAAAATGTTCCAGATTCAATCCTATATAGAACGCCAGGCGTTTGCCGTCGGGCCAGGCAAAATCGGGACGCTGCGTGATGGGGGAGTATTCATATCGCCCATGCGACGGCAAAGTCACTGGTGACCAGCCTGTAACGGCTCTGTAATTTGACTGCGCATGCGATCGATCAGTTGAGACGGGTCGCCGGCTTGATTCGGCACCACATTCGGTGCAGGGTTAACGACCAATTTGACAAACTCGGCAATTGATGCGACGGCGAGATCGACATCAGCAGAGAATATTTCGTGGTGATCAGTGTTAGGAAGCACAATCAATTTTTTGTCATTACCGGTGGCGGCGGCGATCAGATCGTGCGCATGGTGAACGCGCACCTCCGAGTCCTTAGCACCATGCAGAACCAGGAGTGGAACCTGCAATTGGTTGACGGCGCGAGCGCTATGAAAGTAGGGGCGTGGAAAAAGGTCAGCCGGCCAAATGCGGAAAAACGGGTAGTTTTCACAGGCGATGCGGCGCATTTCAAAGAACGCAGATTGCAATATCAGGGCCTTCGGTCGACGAGCTAATGCGACCTGACAGGCAATGGCACCACCGAGTGACTCGCCATAAAATACAATCGGTTGATCGCCGACGCGCTGTTTTAACCAGTCATACGCAGCAATTCCATCTTCGACAACACCTGCCACCGAGGGTGATGACTCGCTTTTGCCATAACCACGGTAGTCGTATACGAAAACACTGACGCCGGTGCGCAACAGGGTTTGAATGATTACATCGATATCGGCGATGTTGCCCGTGTTGCCGTGGTGCACGAGAATCGCTGCTGGTGCGTTTGTTTGCGGGAAAAACCAACCGTGCAGACGGGCACCGTTTTTCGTGCGGAAGGAGACGTCTTCGCACGGCTGCGCGCCTGCCCACTGCTTATTCCAGTCACCTTCGCCGTGTGGATATTTGTGCGGCTCGAACAGAAAAACCCGATATAGCGGCTCAGCAAAACGTGGCGACAACGCGACCACAGCAATGCCGGCAATTACAATCGAGAGAGCAACAGTTGAGATAGGGTCGAGCATCTGATCCGGTATCCGCGGAGCACACCTTAATTTTAGGACACAACCGAGTTTCGCGGCTATTCATCACATTAACCGTCTTCAAGGTTCTTCGCATCAAATCCGCCCCACCCGCCCGCAGACGCCCTGTAATGGCGACTTAGAACTTATGAATGAAGGTGTGCAAACTGTGTGTCTTTCCAACGGCTGAGATGCGGGTAGGTGTAATCGTGGTCTAAGGGATTTCCTCCAGCCCAGCACTCGCCCCAGCGAGCGGCACTGCGACTGGCGATTACGATGGAACGCCTTGGAAGATATTGCGTCACGTAGAAAAGATGGTGGGGAGGAAACACTTATGAAAAGACAGATAGCTGCGCTCGGGTTTGGTATTTGTATGTTAGCAGCGCCTGCGTTCGCACAGAATCAGCTCACGAACGGCGAACCCATAGTTGGCTCATTGCACACGCGAGAAGCCAATCTTCAGACGTGCATGAACATGGCTTTCGAGTCGGGACAGATCGACTCAACACAGCTGGCACAATATCAACGCGACCTCGACGGCGTCTTGGCGAAAGAGAATGATTTCAAAGGACGCAACGACGGTTTAACGACCGGTGGTTGTAAGAATCTGAACAAGCGGCTTGACGTGCTCGAAGCAAGCTTGGGTCGCCAGGCCAACCTGCGTACAGCTTCAGATCAGGTTGTGATTTTCAGGTAGGTAGATCGACTTCAGGTAGATAAATCGACTTGACTGCATAAATTCGAAGGGCGGCTCGCAACACGCAAGCCGCCCTTCGTTGGTCTTCAAACCAAACTTACGGCAATTGCACAACTTCAGGCGTGGCGCCTTGATGCGTCAACCAACCGTCGATCAGCGAACCGATTTCCGGCTGCACAGACTGATGCTCGAGCAACAGATGTCCCTTGCCCGGCAAAATATTGACGGACACGTCCTTCGTGCCGAATTTATCCAGCACGTCCGGCAGCGAACTCGTTTTAAAAACTGCGTCCAGCTTGCCCGAGATTACGAGAATCGGAAAACCTGCCGGCAGTTGATCGACAGAGTCGAACGCGAGCTTGTTGGTCTTGTCTGCTTTGACTAGCTCGACCGGGCTCATGGCACGGAAGATTTTTTGATCCTGCAAACACGCTTGAGTGAGTGATTTATCGTTGGACAAATATGGTGTTATATACGGTGTCAAGTCGAGACGCTTGTTCGGATTTTTCACACCCTTCGCGAAATCGACCACCCATCGGGCCTGCGGGTGCACGCGTTTTTCGCAGCAAAGAGAACCGAGAATGGCGCCGTCGCAACTCTCCGGATGGTTTGATACCAGCCACAGCGCCATATTGGCACCTAAACTTTCGCCCATGGCGTAAATCTTCTGATCCGCATCCTGCTGGCGCAGCGTCTGCACCAGTTTTACTAAGTCTTCCTGACTCTGCGTAAAATGAATGCCGCTGTCACCGCCGAATTTAGCGCTTTCGTCACGCCAGCGACCGAAGCCGCGCATATCCATTGCGTAAAAACGATAGCCCTGACTGGAAAGGTGTTTAGCGAGATCGTCGTAAGCCTCAGCGTAGAAAGTCAGACCATGCACTGCGACGATGGTTCCGCGGTATGGCACGTCAGTGTCTACCCATTCATAAACGGGAAGATTGAGTTGCTTGCCAATCTTACTGTCTACCGAGCAGACTGGCTCTGCACTTGCCGAAGCGGCGGATGCCAATCCGATCAACATGGTGGCGAGCGCTGTAAAAATATGCTTGCGCATCGTGATACCGAATACCCCTTGTCAGACGCGCTGACACTTACCAGGCAGCGAACCACCTGGTCAAAAGACCCTCACCAATTATCCACTGGGGTCTTAGCTCTACCATTCCACTGAGACTCATCTCTCTAACAAAAGTGCCGGCGCTTAATCTGCGAAAACCCCGCCGAGTGGGCGCTTTACAACGATAGCACCGGCTTGTGAAGCGCATTTCAACCGCAGGTTAAATGTGCGTTCCGAGCGGCGAAAAACCTATCAAAATTTGCGACTCATCGCCCATCTCGAAGGTTTCTCCCCAGAGTCACTTCTTTTTCTTGAATCGCCGCTCCTCCGTCCCCTTCAGCGATGCGAGGGGCCAGAGCCGGTATTCGATGCGGGCAAGACCGGCGTCAACGACGGACTTCACTACCTGCGAAGAGGGCTTGTACGCCGGCGCCGCTTCGTCGAGAGGCACGTGTCCATCAGTGTTCACGAGGATACCGGCACGACGGTACTCTTCGTCGATTTTGCTTTGCGACAGTTGGCGCGTGGCTTCGCCTCGCGACAGGCGACGACCGGCGCCATGGTTGACCGAGAACGCGCTTTTCACCGCCCCCGGCAGCGGACGCAGGATGTAGCTCCAATCTTTGTTGCTTCCTGGAATGAGGACAGGGTGCCCCGTCTCTTCCCATTGCGTGTCTTTCAGTCCGGGATAACCTGGCGGAAACGCCCTGGTGGCGCCTTTGCGATGCACCCAGACATCGCCAAACTCAGGGTGCCACTCTTTCTGCACCAGGTTATGGCTAATCTCGTAAATCAGCTCCAGCTCAGAGCCAAAGACGATTTTGAACGCTTCAGAAACCTGCTCGAAGATGACGAGCCGATTGAGGATGGCGTAGTTGCCTCCGGCAGCGACTGCGTTGAGATAGGAGTGATAGTGCGCCGAGTCCGGCGTGAAATAGCCGAGATCGATGTCTTTGATTTTGTCGGGCTTCTCGTCCCGCGCGATGTCGAAGAAGTTGGTCGCCAGCCCATGACCAAAGCCACGACTGCCGGTGTGCACTTGCACGAACAAAGTTCCGGTTTCTTCGGCGCGCTGCAATTCGATGAAGTGGTTGCCGGCGCCGAGGCTGCCGATCTGGTCGCGACCACGTTCGGGACGACCGCGCCCGCCCCATGGCACTTCCCATTCGTCATCGACAGGAATGCGATGGCGCTCGGCATGGCTGCGATCAAAACTAGCTCCGTACTTTTGCACGTAATATTCGGCGCCGCCACGAATCAACTTGTCGAAGTCGTCGTTCGAGACTCGTCCCAGCTTATGGCTGGTGCCGCCGGCGCCCATGGATACGCGCTTCATTACCTCGCGATTGAACGCCAGCTTTTTCTCCGGCGTTGCTTCTTCCCAATCGACGTTAGAACGAGCACTCATCATGCCGCAGCCGATGTCATAGCCAACCGGGCCCATGGCGATGGCGCCCTCTTTGTAGTCGGTTACGAGGACACAACCTACAGGAACGCCGTAGCCGAAGTGTGTATCAGGCGTGATCACGACCTGCCGCACGCCCGGAAATCGAGTGGCGTTGACGATTTGTCGGTAGATGATATCTTCCAGCTCGAGAAAAAGATCGCGCGTCAAGAACATGCGAACGGGTACGCCATCTATATCTTCGGTAGCCAAAGTGAAATAGCCCTCGTCGGACCATTTCGCCAGTTGCTTCCAATTGTGTGCATTGTGGAGCACCTTCGGCACTTTAAGCGCCTGAGCGTCTCCGCGATCTTTGCTCATGACCAGTTCTCCGCGAATAGATCAGTTGTACTCTATTCGCAAGCTGCTCGCTTTAAACGACGTTCGACCGTACGTAACGAGCGCGTACAACGCGCCCCTACGGCGGTGCCGGACCGGCTTGGGGGGAGATTAGTCTGGTCTGCTATGCGGTCTTCTCGTCGATCATGCACTCTTCGCACTTGTGCACGAGTCGAGTAAAACGCATTTTGAGACCGTTGGCGATCAACGCCACGGTGCCAAAGCTGGGGTTGCGCTTGCCCCTTTCGATGTTGCTAATGAACGCACGGTCTACGCCTGCTTCTTCAGCAAGCTCTTGCTGCGACATGCCAAGGCGTTTGCGGCGAGCGGTAACCACTTTGCCAAGGCAGGTATACAGATGTGTATGTTGACGTCTTGTACTCATAGGTCCTCCTGCAACGCTGGAATAGACGTGGATGGGTTCGCTAGAGTTTCCGCCAGCCGACAATGCCGACCTGGCGTGCGTTCAGGGGTTTTCGCATGCTTTAAGTGACATGAGAGATTAGCTTTTTACTTTCTCTCAGTTTTCTCTGGTAGTCTTACAAGACTATCCCTCCAAGGCAGGCGCAACCATGGCTCAAAGTTCGGTGTCGGCTAAATCGCTGTCGTTCGGCAGCACGGTTTTCGCGGATGGAAAGGTGCGTTTTAATCTGTGGGCACCATCGGCAGATCAAGTGGAATTAGTGCTCTTCACTGCTGACAAGCGCCAAATAGACGTGCCGATGATCAAGGACGCGCAGGGCTGGTGCTCGCTAGTGACGGACGAGGCTCAACATGGCACGCGCTATCAGTATCGAATCAACGGCGATCTGATGGTGCCCGATCCCGCATCGCGGTTTCAGCCTGAAGATGTACACGGACCTAGCATGGTGGTAGATCCGGCGCAATATAAATGGAACGACCAGAAGTGGGAAGGCAGACCTTGGCACGAAGCGGTTGTATACGAGCTGCACGTCGGCAGTTTTACGCCGGAAGGCACGTTCAAAGCCGTCGAAAAGAAGCTCGACTATTTGCAAGATCTCGGTGTCACAGCGATCGAAATCATGCCGGTCTCTGATTTCCCCGGCAAGCGCAACTGGGGCTACGACGGTGTCTTGCCCTATGCACCTGACAGTTCGTATGGCACGCCCGATGATCTGCGCGACCTGATTCAAGCTGCCCACTCCAAAAATATGATGGTTCTGCTCGATGTGGTCTACAATCATTTCGGACCCGAAGGCAACTACCTGCACGCCTATGCCAAGCCATTCTTCACTGAGTGCCACAAGACACCATGGGGCGCCGGCATCAACTACGACGGTGCCGAGAGCGCTGTTGTTCGCCAATATTTCATCAACAACGTGCTGTACTGGCTGAACGAATACCACTTCGACGGTTTGCGGCTGGACGCAGTCAACACCATTCGTGATGACTCAGCTAAACACGTTTTGGTCGAGATCGCGGAAGCGGTCAATGAAGGTCCGCGCCGTAAGCGGCAGATTCACCTGGTTTTGGAAAACGATGACAATAATGCCAAGCTGCTCGAGCGCGATGCGAAAGGCAAAGTGAAGTTGTACAACGCGCAATGGAACGATGATATTCATCACGCCTTGCACGTTATCGCCACTGATGAAAAGGACGGCTACTATGCCGATTACGCGGAGTCGACATCAAATAATGACGGCATCGGACATTTGGCGCGCTGCCTCACCGAGGGTTTTGCCTATCAAAACGAACCATCACCGTACCGTCACGGCGAGATTCGCGGGCAAGTCTCCAAGCATCTGCCGCCGACGGCGTTCGTGTCGTTCGTGCAAAACCACGATCAGATAGGCAACCGCGCCTTCGGCGAGCGCATTCACCTTCTGGCTGACGATTCAATTAATAAGGCGATCTCGGCAATCCTATGTATAAGCCCCAGTATCCCTATGTTCTACATGGGCGAGGAGTGGGGCTCGCAGGCGCCGTTCTTCTTTTTCTGCGACCTCGGTCCCGAGTTGGCGCCATTGGTCACGGAAGGACGCCGCAATGAGTTCGCCAAATTCAAACAGTTTCAAGATCCGGCCAAACGCAACGCCATTCCCGACCCGGTCAATATCGAGACCTTCGCGAAATCGCGTCTCGATTGGTCCGACCTGGAGCAAAAAGACCACAAAGAGTGGTTGAAACTGCACAAAGAGTTGCTCCAGGTTCGCAAGAAGCATGTCATGCCGCTCCTGGCGAGCAGCGAACCGCCCGCGGCGCGCATTGCCCTGCGGCAGCGAGGACTGATGATTCTCGAGTGGAAGTTTGCCGGCAAAGGCACTTTGAGGCTTGTTGCCAACCTCTCCGACACGGAAGTTTCTTCGGAAGAAATTAAGCAACCCGCCGGAACCAAGCTAATTTTCGACTCGTCCTCAGCAGGCACTGCAAAAGTAGCAGATTCGGTTTTGGCCCCCTGGTCAGTTAGGTGGTTGGTAGAAAATGACACAATCCAATAAGCCGTCGGCACAGCTGGCTACGCCCGTGCGCCCTGCATTGGAGCCTGCCTACCATTTGCCGGACGCCACGAACAACGTTGCGCAGAAGGTAGGCGTGCATCTGCCGCCGCTTGCACGGAAATTTGCCTGGCGTATTACCGGCTGGGATAGCGACTTTCGCCAGGCAGGCGAGCAGATTGTTGCTGCACGCGGTGGAGACGAATCGATCAGCTACGACTTCGCGCTGCCGCCCTTGCACCATGGGCGTTATCGTCTCGAGGTGCAGGTTTTCGTTGGGGACAACCGCAGCCCGGCGAAAGGTAAAGAGAGCGTCACGAGCTTGTTGATCGTGGCGCCGCAACGTTGCTATTTGCCACCACTGATGGAGGCACGCAGTTGGGGACCGTTCGTCCGCTTGTCGACTTTGCGCTCGGCCACGAACTGGGGCGTCGGCGATCTCACCGACCTCGCTAATCTATGCACGCGTGCGATTCAGTCAGGCGGCGCCGGCATCATCGCAGTGGAGCCGTTGCAGCCGCAAGTCAGCGATGCTCAGAGAGCCAAAGCGGGACCGGCGGCGTACTCATCGATCACATTTCTCGATCCATCATATGTAGATGTGCAAGCGGCGCCCGAATTCGAATCGTGCGACGAAGCGAAGCGCACTGCATTGGCACCTGATTTTCAGGAGAAAGTGAAACAGCTGAGAGCGGCGCCGTTGATTGATTTTGGTGGGGTACGCCAAGCGAAATTGAAGATACTGCGCTTGATGTATCAGAAGTTTCGCTCGGAAGATATGCGCACGCGCAGTGAACGCGCAGGCGAGTTCGAGCGGTTTGTCAAAGAGCGCGGTCCGGCGCTGCGTGCTTATGCACTGTACGAGGCATTGGCAGAGCATCAAAAAGAGTTCAATTGGAAAACGTGGCCGCCGCAGTATCAGAAGCCGAATAGCGACGCCGTGCGCGAGTTTGAGCAGTCGAATACGGAAAGAGTCGAGTTCTTCGAGTATTTGCAGTGGCTGGTTGATTCGCAGCTGAAAGCGATTGGCCAGCTTTGTGCCACCAACAAAGCTACGCTGGGGCTGTGCTTGACCGTGCCAGTAGCAGTTGACCCGTTTGGATTTGACGCATGGCAAAACCAGGAAATCATTGAGCAGCACGTGAAAGCGCGCCCGCCCAGTCTCATTGAAGGGCTGCCGGTCAACGCCAACGAAGCGGCCGTCAAACCAGACGCTTTGCGGGCGACGGGCTATCAGCTTTTAGTCGATGCGCTGCGCAGCGCACAACGATATTGCGGAGCGGTGTTTCTCTCCGATGTGGCAGCTTTAGAACGTCGTATCTGGGTTGAAGACAGCGACGCAGAGTCCGAGCGCGCACGAGAGGTGCAGCACGGATTTCTCGACAAGCTCGAAATCATTAAACTGGAAAGCCACCGCGGGCAGTGCGCGGTCTTAGCGGCAGGCTGGGATCGACTGCAAGATTCGAAACGTTTTAATTTCAAAGAGATCGAGAGTAAGTTCGGGATTTTGCCCGTCATGTCCGAACTATCGTTCGGCAGCGAAGTATTCGCTGACGATGTGGAGGCAGATGCTGATATTCCTGTTGCGATTTTGCCGTTGTGCTCGGACGACCACAGCCTCGTCAGCTTCTGGATGGGAGCAGACGTGCAGATGGAAGGTCTGTCCGCCAGCGTCGATAAAACGATGCGTGATGCCGTTGTCGCACAAAGAGTGTTGGAACGCGTCGATCTCCTGCGCAAATTAGAGAAGCGTTCGTTGCTTCCGGAAAATATGGCCATCGACCCGGCGGCGGCATCCGTGCTGGGGATCGACGTTGCTACGGCGTTTTATAAGATGCTCTCGGCGCGCTCGATGCGGTTGGTCTTCATTCCGCTGGAAGATATCGCCGGCACACATGTGTTGCAACGCAAGGTCACGACTTACAGCACGCAAGAAAAACTCGAGCTCGAAATTCCCGAGATTTTCGAAGAGAAAGATGTCGCTGAATTGCTCATTTACTTGCGCAAAGAAGGCAAGCGCGTGGCGGTGCTGCAGGGTGACGGTGAAGCAGCAGCAACAGTGCAGGCTGTCATACCTGATGCCACTTATCGGTTTCAATTCAACAAAGAGTTCAAACTGACCGATGCGGAAGTATTGATCGGTTATCTAAAGCAGCTCGGCATTAGCCACGTCTATGCATCGCCTTTGCTGAAAGCACGTCCGGGCAGCATGCACGGCTACGATATCGTCAGCCACGATCAGATCAATCCGGAGATTGGCACCGATTACGAGCTAGATCGCATGGTGCAAGATCTGCGCCGCCGTGACATGGGGATAATACTGGATATGGTGCCCAATCACATGGGCATCGGCAAAGAGAATGCCTGGTGGATGGACGTACTGGAAAACGGTCCTGCCTCACAGTTTGCCGACTACTTCGACATCGATTGGTCACCGATCAAGCCTGAGTTGCGCGGCAAGGTAACGATTCCAATTCTGGGCGAGTTTTACGGAAGCGTTTTGCACGGCGGACAGTTCAAGCTGCACTTCTACCCTGAGCGTGGTGCCTTGGCTCTGCGCTATTGGGACAACGAATATCCGCTCAACCCATTGACTTATCCACAAGTACTAGGCGAGCGCATCGAGCTCTTGAAAGAGCGGCTCGGCGCCGACAACTTCGATGTGATGGAATATCAGAGCATCATCACGGCGTTCAGCCATCTGCCGGGGCATATGGAACCGGCAGGGTTCAACGAGCGTATCCGCGAAAAGAAATTGCAGATGCGCCGGCTGGCAGAACTGTGCCGACGCAGCCCGGCAGTTGTCGAATTCATTCAGCAAAACTTACAACTGTTCGCCTTGCAAGAAGGTGACAGGGTTTCGCTGCAGCGCATGCACAAGCTGTTGGAAGCGCAGGCGTACAGACTGGTGCATTGGCGCGTCGCTAACGATGAAATCAACTACCGCCGCTTCTTCGACATCAACGATCTGGCCGCCGTGCGCACGGAAGATCCGCGCGTTTTCAACGAGATGCATTCCCTTATACTAAAATGGGTGGAAGAGCGCAAGATAGACGGTCTGCGCATAGATCACCCAGATGGCTTGCTCGACCCGGCCCTCTATTTCCAGCAGCTTCAACAAGCGGCTCTTGAACGGCTCGGGGGCGGAACGCTTCCTGAGAAACACGATTCAACCAATCTCCCATTCTACATAGCCATTGAGAAAATTCTCGCTCCGTTCGAGCGCATCGAGCAAGACTGGGCTGTGCAAGGCACGACCGGCTATGACTTCCTGAACGAAGTCCTGGGAATTCTCGTGCGCCCCGAAAGCGAAGAAGCGTTCTCATTGATCTATGACGAATTTCTCGGACATGGATCAGACTACGAGCAGATGAAGCTCGCCAGCAAACGCACGATTCTCGAAAGCGTGCTTGCCAGCGAATTGAACGTGTTGGCTCACCGCCTGAGCCAGCTGGCGGAGTCGAGCTGGTACTTCCGAGACTTCACTCTCAACTCGTTGCGTCAAGCTTTGCGATTGATCGTGATTCACTTCCCGGTCTACCGCACCTATGTCACCGGCGATGGTGCCGACAAACAGGCGCATCAATTCATCGATTGGGCAATCGGCAAGGCCATGCGCGTTGCCTCATCGAACAACACCGCTGTTTTCAACTTCGTGCGCCAGGTTTTGACGTTGGAAGCGATGGCCACTCCGTTCGATCAAGATTCGGAAGAGAATAAGTCTTTCAGAGATGCGATGGTAACGCTGGCAATGAAGTTTCAGCAGTTCACCAGCCCAGTCATGGCGAAGAGCGTCGAGGACACTTTATTCTATCGATTCACACGACTCGCCTGTTTGAACGAAGTAGGCGGCGAACCTGAACGCTTCGGCGCCACTGTCTCTGCGTTTCACCAGAAAAATCAGCAACGCCAACAACGGCACCCGTACAGCATGCTCGCGTCGTCAACGCACGATACAAAACGCTCTGAAGATGTGCGCGCCAGGTTGGCTGTTCTGTCCGAGTTGCCCAATGTGTTCAAACAGCGCATCAACATGTGGCTGCGCATGAACCGCTCCAAGAAAGCGACTGTGCAAGACGAAAGCATGCCCGACGCCAACGACGAATATCTCATCTATCAAACAATCATCGGCGCCTGCCCACTCGTGATGAAAGGCGACGACGAAACGGCGTCATTCCGTGCGCGCATTCAAGCGTACATGCTGAAAGCGGCACGTGAAGCCAAGCGATTTACAAGTTGGGTAAATCAGAATGATGAATACGAATCGGCGATGAACAACTTCATCGAGCGCATTTTGACGCCATCATCGACCAATCCATTCATCGACGATCTCTCGCAGTTTCAATCGGTCATTGCCCCGCTGGGATTGGCGAACAGTCTCGTGCAGACCGTGCTCAAGTTGACCTGCCCCGGTGTGCCGGACATCTATCAAGGCACCGAGTTGTGGGATTTCAGCCTGGTCGACCCCGACAACCGCAGACCGGTGGACTATTCTCTCCGCCGCAGTCTTCTCGATTCGATGGAATCGCATATTAAGTTAGTAGAACAACTGCCCGCGTCCGGTGGCGGCGAAGGGCGTCGCCAGTTTGCCGGCAAATGTCTGGACAGCCTCACAGACGGCAAGTTGAAGCTATATCTCAGCGCCTGCCTATTGCGCTTCCGCCATCAGAACAACAAACTGTTCAGCAGCGGTAAGTATCTGCCGCTGGAGGTGACAGGCAGAGAGGCTGAACATGTTGTCGCCTTCGCGCGCCAACAAGAGGGTCGTTGGGCAGTTGTGGTGGTTCCGCATCTGATTGCCACCTTGCTGAAGCTGGATGATCCGGACCGTTTTAAAGGCTTCGACGTTGGCGCGGCGCTGAAAGACGCGAAAACCTGGGGCGACACCGCTGTAATTTTGCCCGAGCAAATTCAGGCAAAAGAAGTGACCAATTTATTTACATCAGATAAGCTTATAGCCACGAATGGACAGCTCTTGTTGTCCGATGTCTTTGCAACATTACCGGTCTGCGTTCTCGTCGCGTAGCCATAAGGAACCCATTACATGCAGCAAGTACTCATCCAGCAGCAAATCTCGGAAGGCAAGCCCTACCCGCTCGGCGCCACCTGGGACGGGCTGGGCGTCAACTTCGCGCTTTTCTCTGAAAACGCCGACAAGGTCGAGCTCTGTCTGTTCGACTCTACCGACTCTAAGCGCGAGACCGAGCGCATCGAGCTGCCGGAGTTCAACAACCACGTATGGCACGGTTATATTCCGAATATTAGACCGGGACAGTTGTACGGCTACCGCGTGTACGGACCGTGGGAGCCGAAAAAGGGGCTGCGCTTCAATCATCGTAAACTTCTGGTCGACCCTTACGCGCGATCGATCGTGCGCGACGTCAAATGGGATGATTCGCTTTTTGCTTACAAGATTGGCACCGCCACCGATGCGGATCTGGTGAAGGACGATCGAGACAGCGCCGCATTTGCGCCACTGTGTCAGGTTACTGATCCGTCATTTGTATGGGGCGACGATAAAGCGCCGGATATTCCGTGGAACAAAACGATCATCTACGAAGCGCACGTGAAAGGTCTGACAAAGCTTCATCCGACCATATCGGAAGATATCAGAGGAACCTACTTGGCGCTGGGCAGTCCGCAGATCATCGAGCACTTCACCAATCTCGGTATCACTGCAGTAGAACTGATGCCTGTTCATTATCGCAGCGTCAACCGCAGCTTTGAAGAGCGCGGTGTAAGCGATTATTGGGGTTATAACACCCTGGGATTTTTTGCTCCGGACTCGCGTTTTGCTTCGGTGCAGCACGGACACATGGACGCCGTACATGACTTCAAAATGATGGTGCGTGCATTGCACGCCGCAGGCATTGAAGTGATTCTCGACGTGGTGTACAACCACACGATCGAAGGCAGTCACCTCGGCCCGTCACTCTCTTTCCGCGGCATCGACAACACGTCCTATTACCGCACTGTTGCCAAAGATCCACGCTATTACATGGACTACACCGGTTGTGGCAACACCCTCAACATGATGCATCCGCGTGTCATTCAGTTGATCATGGACAGCTTGCGCTACTGGGTGCAGGAGATGCACGTCGATGGATTCCGCTTTGATCTCGCGAGCGCATTAGCACGAGAACTGTATGATGTGGATAACCTTTCCGCCTTCTTCGACGTGATTCAGCAAGACCCGATAATCTCTCGTGTAAAGTTGATCGCAGAGCCCTGGGACCTGGGCGCAGGCGGATACCAGGTCGGCAACTTCCCTGTTTTGTGGACAGAGTGGAACGGTAAATACCGCGACACCGTTCGCCGCTTTGTCAAAGGCGACTCCGGCGTCTTGGGAGAAGCAGCGACACGTTTGACCGGCAGCAGCGATCTGTATGAGCACTCGGGCCGCAAACCGCACGCGAGCATCAACTTCGTCACGTGCCATGATGGATTTACGTTGCATGACCTGGTCAGCTACAACGACAAACACAACGAAGCGAACAAAGAGAACAACAACGACGGAGAAAACCACAACAATAGCTGGAATTGCGGCGCCGAAGGACCGACAGACGACGAGACGATCAAAAAACTGCGCTATCAGCAGAAGAGAAATTTCGTTGCGTTATTGTTCTTGTCGATCGGCGTACCGATGCTATCTGGCGGCGACGAGCTTGGGCGCACGCAGCAGGGCAACAACAACGCCTACTGTCAGGACAGCGAAATCAGCTGGTACAACTGGAATCTGTCGGAAGAAGACAAACAGTTTTTCGAGTACGTGAAAGAGATCATCGCCATTCGCAAACGGCAGCTCGTCATTCACCGCAAGGAGTTTTTCAAAGGCTATCGCCGTGTCGAAGGCAGCCGCATCAACGAAATTTTGTGGCTGAAGCCGGAAGGCAAGGCCATGAAAGACACGGACTGGACCGACCAAGAGCGGCGCGCGCTCGGTATTATGATTGAGGGCCGGGGCATCGAAGAGGTCGACTCGCACGGACACAAGCTCGAAGGACACACGATGTTGCTTCTAAGCAACGCCGACCACCGCGATGTCGAGTTTTTGCTGCCCAATCGCAAAGACGGATTGGCGTGGAATCTGCTCGTTGACACATCGCAAAGCGTCGGACTGTTGTGCTGGCAGTTGAACTCCTCTTTCACACTCAAAGCTCGCAGCGTCGCCCTGTTCGAACTAGCACCACTTAGCGAAGCCGAACAAGAGCCCGAACAATCCCACGCCACAGTTTCGCCGGACGCGATGTAGATACGCCGTCCTAGCTGCGGAAAAGCTGGGCAGCACGTTTTGCTGGAAGCGGGTTTTACGGATCCAGTTCAACATACGCGGCAGAGATGATTCAAGCGTTGGGGAGCACCTACCTGGAGGAGGGCAACCTCCAAAGTGCTGAGCCTAATCTTTTGAAGGCTTTGCAAATCTATCGAACATCGTTCGGAGACTCAGAGGTAGTCGCATCGTGCTTCGATAAACTCTCCAAACTTTACTCAAAGCAAGGGCGCTACGCCGCTGCGACGGCAAGTACAGTCGAAGCCGTTCAGATCCGCACAAAACTTCGCTTGAGCGACCCGGGACGCTTTTCATAACGCCGCTGCTAAGGTGGGGCGGTCAGCATCAATGTCGCCTCTGATTGGCGAGCGGAACGGTGCTCATGTGCTCGTCAATGTCTCGAACAAATGATGAAGGAAGCGGTAAATCGTGCTTTACCTTTAGCCATTGTTCTTTCAAGGAAGCGACACTTTCAAGAACGGTATTTGCCACTGGTCGCTGAGGCAAGCCGGCAATCTTCGCAAAGTCCTTGAAAGTCTCCAGCTCTACCTTTGTGAAGTCGTTTACAGCAGCTATTTTATGAGGCAGTCGTTTGTCCAGATCGCTATACACAATGGTGGAAACAAAATCGTAGGCGGGAGATAAGTTGGCATGTACGCCATCCGGATATGTGAGGGACCAATTTTTCAAATGCATATCCGCATTGCCCGTTAGCACCATATGCACAAGTCGGCGAACATATTCTACAGTCGCATCGAGCCCGGCTTCTTGCCAGATAACGTTCGCGATTGATTGATAGTTGAATGATTCATCGTACTTATCTCGAACCGCGCATATTTGCGCGAAGTCTTCCATGTGAATACGACCGCCCTTATCGGTGCGATCGAAACGCCTGGAAATCAAAGCATTTCCTTGCAACGATTCGGGAACATCAGGCGGCATATTTTCAATGTCCCGAGTTGATATGAGACGAAAATCCGGCACGCCGATGCCCATAGCTCTCGCGAGGGTCAGCATTGAGTATTCCAACTCGATCACATGCGGGTAGGCTGGAGACGGCAGTTTTAATATCCAATGTCCGCCGATTCCACGGGCGGGAATGGCGAGCTTGTCGTCCTTTAAGTTTCCAGAGAATTTCATTTGGACGCCGGCTAGAGAGAATCGAAGCGCTTGATTGTTTGAAGGCACTTCTGATTCTGATGTAGACACGCTGGACCCTTCAGAACCAGTGTCCTCCTTGCTCCTGAGAATAACGGCACCAGGCAAATCATCCTTCAACGCAATCAACAAACGAAAATCTTGTGTCTCCTTCACTCCTGCCTTAGTAGCTAGATATTTACGCAACCGACCTTCAGGAAGTAGGTTGGAAAAGAATGGTGGCAAACCAACTACCGGCGGTTGCGAACGCGCTTCAATGTGATTGAAGATGTTTTTATAGCTAAGGCTAAGAACGGGACGTGCGGTATCGGCAATGTAACTCTCCGCGAATGCCAAATACGTCCGTCCGTCAAATAGCTGCGCCAACTCTCCAACAAAAACATCATTCAAGTAGACGTCTAATGCTTTTGATTCTTTCATTGCGGATGCTCAGGTAGCGGACCGTAAGCCGGTGGCAGCAGTTCTGTCGTATTCGCTTCGAGCAGATAAGAGATCGACTTCACTTCCGCAATCGGAATCAACATGAGCTCAAAACCTAAAACTCTTGCCCAATCTTGCATTGTGCTCAGTTTGATATCGTGCTTGCCGCTCTCGACCTGAGAAATGTATCCCTGCGGAAGACCCAAAGCCTTTCCCAGCTCTGCCTGCTTCAGTCGCATCGCGCGACGCGCGTTCCGGAGTTTCTCGTACACGCTTGCTCCCCCGTATCTACTTTATTAGATATTTAGTCCACAATATCCAGTTCATAGTATATCACCAAATGTGGAAATATATAACACACTAGATATTTCGCTCATTTTATCTAATTGGCTAGATATGCCGCTACAGCAAAAATCTCTCAGATGACCACGTACTTCATCAGCTTGCTAACGACTTTGGCGCGGTTTTCATCCGTCGTGCTAATACCGATTCCATCTTCTGCCTGCTTCAGATATTCGGTCAGTTGTTCATTTGTTCCATGTTCAACGAGAAGCCGTATCACCTCAGGAACATAATCGTCGTATTCACCAATCAAATTGATATTTGGGCTGACCGAAATTGGATCCCACTCGTAGAACAATATCTTTCGAACATGTTCGAATGCGCTTGATTCGATAATTTTCGGCGGCGTAGCCGACGATACGATCATTCCATCCGAAAGACTATGTTTGCTGACCTTACTTTCAAGCGCGCAGTCTGTCAGACAAAACCAACGTCCATCAATCGAATACCATAAGCGAATATGCGATTTCTCAAGTTGAAACCTTTGGACTAATTCCTGTGCTCCAGGATGCCCACGGGAGATTTGAGAAAAAAATGTCTGCACCTTTGCAATAACTTCGTCTCGCACCTGCGCGATCGTCGGATCATCATCCACGAAGTTCAAGTCCAGCAAAAGATTAGTACCCAAATCTAGCTTTAGCTTCACGCAGAACCTCTCTACTGCTCATCAATCCCATTCTACAACCCGCTCCAGGACACCGTCGTGGGTGGCGCGCGCGGATCGCCGTTGCAACTACGTCGTTTCATAAACGCCGCAGGCACCAACTGGCTACCGATTCAAAACGAATTTACTATCAATCAGCTCGGCTATATGGTACACAGTATGCACGGGGGTATTCATATGTGCAGCAGTGTTCCTGAAGGTTATGACGCAACGCCAATCAAACCATTCACTTATCCAGTGTGGATAAAAGCTTTCGCCGGCCTTGTTGCAGTCGCCTTTTTTGTATCGTTATGCTTTGTGCCTCGCCAACTGGCTGCGGCGGTCAGGTATAAAAAAGCTGAAGCAGATTACCAAGCGGGAGACGCCAACGCCGCCGCAACCAATTACGAACAGGTTTTGGACTCACATCCAAATGCGGAGGCCGCTAAGATCGGCGCCGCTGAAGCCTATTTCTCAATGAAACACGAAGATGCCACCGACAAAGCAATGGCTCTTTTATCTGGTGTCAACCTCGATAAACACGAATGGGCACGCTTGAAAAAAGTCATGCCTGCCGAATTAAGCGAGCAATTCACACTAACGGACAAGGATGGCAAATCAGGCGAAACTGACAAAGCTCCTTCCAAATCCGATGGTGATTCAGAAGACAAATAGAATTGAAACAGAAGGTGTTCGCAGATGTTCTTTATTCCCGGCTTTCTAATCGCACTCATCTCATTCCCAGGCGTCATCGTTCATGAAATTGCCCATCGGCTTTTCTGCGATCTAACGCACGTACCGGTGTACAAAATCTGCTACTACCGTGTCGGCAATCCGGCTGGCTACGTGATTCATGGGCAAGTCAAAGACCTAAAGAGTTCGTTTTTGATCTCGGTCGGTCCATTCTTGATCAACTCCGCTCTATGCATGATCGTGTGCTTCCCCGCATCATGCGGATTTATGCTGCACGACACCAAGACTTCACTCGTCGACACTTTTTTGCTCTGGGTTGGAATTTCAATCGGTATGCACGCGTTCCCAAGCAAACAAGATCTCGAGAATTTTCATCAGCAGGTCAAAGCATCAAACAGCAAATTTAGCCCGTTGATGATATTTTCCACTCTCATGAGTCTCTTTTTTGCAATGGCACGAGTATTCAGCTTCTTCTGGTTCGATCTTCTTTACGCATTCTTCATTGCCATGCTTCCGATTGGACTCACCGGACTCGTCGCGCGGTAAGTCGTTCTTTTAGGTCACGATGCACAAAGACGCCGCGAGCTAGGCTATCGCATCACTGTCGGCTGAGCACTCGTCTGCGATTCTACCGGCACGGGAGCCATCGCTTGAGCGGGTGCGTCCGTCAGGTTGAAGCGATCGTTAACCATCGCTTTCGCGCCTTAGAGGAATGCGCAATCATAATTGAACGTCGCAAAGATAGTTCCCAGAATAATCGACCGGTCGATTCTAGCGCACGCTTGTCGTGCGTATCTGGACAGGCGCCGTTGCCGGTATTGTTACCGGTACTGGTTCTGCTGTCGCACTCGGCGCTGGCGCCCGAGTCAGATCAAAACGATCGTTCACCATCGTTGCAAGTCCCAACGCTCTCAACAGGCGGACCGACAGCCAAGCGATATCAACTTCAAACCAACGAAATCCTGCCCGCGCACAGCCAGGATAGGCGTGGTGATTGTTGTGCCAGTTGTCGCCGAGCGTAATGAGTGTCAGCCACCAGATGTTGACGCTATCGTCTTCGCCTTCAAAGTTCTTGTATCCAAGTTTGGGCTTGTGACACAGCAGGTTCACCATAAACGGCACCTGCTGAACGACTAAACCAGCTACAACACTGGCTAACGCTATCTTCCATCCGAACAGCGCCCACAGGATGAGTCTGCTGCCAAAGCCGACAGCGGTGTTTGTCAGATGGCTTGTGTGCCAGTTGTTGCGGCGTTCAAACAGTCTATACAGCGGGTCATCGACCAAATCTGGTGCCAGGATGCGGGGATCGAGGTAGTCCGGGTATTTGGGTGTGAAGATCCAGCCCATGTACGCACGATAATTGCCAAAGCGTGGGCTATGTGGGTCTAAAGCAGTATCAACATAGCGATGATGGGCTCGGTGTATTGTCGCCCACCAAATCGGCGAGCTCTCGAACCCCAGGTATCCGCCCATCACGAAGAAGTACTCAACAAACTTTGGACATTTAAAACTGCGATGCGCCAGTAATCTGTGATATCCAACCACAGTTCCAAGAACGTGCCACGTATAAAACACACAAAACCACAGTGCAAACTCGGCCATAAGCCCCCTCTAAACGGATTCCGTCCGACCATTCAGTCGCACTAAATGCAGGAATATCCCAGTAACAATGGCTGCATCAGTCTAATTCTCATGATTTTACACGCTCTTTAGCCAGTCTATTTCAACCGGTTAAGCATTCTTATTGATTCAAGTAGCTCAGCGCTCCAAGAGGGTCCGGCACGGGGAATGAGCTCTTTGAGCTGTGTTAGGATTAACCAGCCCACCGGACTGACGTTCCATGAGCCTGTCGCAAACCCGAAGCTTTGAGCGAGCTCATCATTTGTGCGGAGAAACTGATGAACAGTCTGCAAGACAAGGTAGCAGTCGTGACGGGCGCCGCAAGTGGGATCGGTCTGGCGCTCGCGCGCAGGTTTGCAGCGGAGAAGATGCGCGTTGTTCTTGCTGATATTGAGGAGAAACCGCTGAGAGAGGCGGAAGAAGAGATTGGTTCGCTGGGCGTTGAAGTGCTGGCAGTGCGTACCGACGTCATGAAAGAAGGCGATGTGAACGCCTTAGCAGATGCGGTATTCTCGCGGTTCGGAAACGTGCACATCTTGTGCAACAACGCCGGAGTCGGAGGTGCGGGAGGCGTCCCAATTTGGGAGATGCCGCTGCAAGAATTCGACTGGGTTTTCGGTGTCAATTTCATGGGCGTTTTGTACGGCATTCGCGCATTCGTGCCACGCATGTTGCAAAATGAAGAAGAAGGGCACATCGTCAACACGTCTTCGATGGCGGGACTGCTTCCCAATCCAAGCTCCTACGCCATTTCCAAACACGCGGTCGTGGCTCTTACCGAAGGACTTTATCATTCCTTCAAAGCACGCAAAAGCAAGCTTTCCATTTCCGTTCTTTGCCCCGGACTGGTTAACACGAATATCATCGAGTCACGCCGCAACCGCCCCGCCGAGTTGGGTCCTGCTCCAACTCGATCGCCCGAAGCAGAAACGCAAATCGAAGCGTTCAAACAACGCCTGGCAAGCGGATTACAACCAGCAGAAGTTGCAGAAGATGTTTTGCAAGCAATCTTGAACGACAAGTTCTATATCCTTACCGCGCAAGAATTCTTCCACAACATTCTCACCAAGCGGCTGACAAACATCATCGAGGGGAAGAACCCTGAAACCGCAAAGTTGTAACGCGTGAAAATGCGCCGACCAAGCATCACGTTGTTTCGTCCAGCCTGCCATACTGCCGCACAAGCGAAGACATTTCGGTGTTGCCCTCCGCTTGCAGATTTTCGGCAACTCCGCGACGGTCTTGTAGGTTTCTATTCTGGCTCAATTTCCACTTACCTTCCATCTGACTGATTTTGATTTCGAGCCCGACAATCGCACGAAGCTCCGTATCAATGTACGATTCAGGCGCATAGCTGACCTTCCAAGGATCGGATTTGTCCTGTTCCTGCTGATTCGTGAGCGCTGTAATCTGACGCTTTATCCACTCCGGATCATCCATCACTTTTGCTATTCCACGCGCCTGGATCATAATGTAATTCCAGGTAGGCACAACCTTCCCGTGTTCGAGTTTCGACGGATACCAACTGGGAGAAATGTACGCATCGGTACCCTGAAACACTATCAAAATGTTTTGATTATCAATACTCTGCCAATGCGGATTCGCACGCGCCAGATGCGCTTGAAACATACCAAACTCTGAACCATCGTTGACTAAGTGAAATGGAATCGCGGTGGCGAGCGGTCCTTCAGCTCCATTTGATATCAGCAATCCAAGCGGATTCGATTTGATGAAGTCGTGCAGAACTTCTATCCGATCTTCTTTAAACGACTGCGGTGTGTACATCTGCGGCGCCCCGTTGAAACGTCTCCACTTTATTAATCAATCATTTTTAGTCGTCATTCGGTGATACAGTTCACGAATTGCATCTTCACTTCGCACGCGCAGACACGACCGGTTTTTTCTCTGCAAATTCGCGAGTCGTCTATATTGCGCCACAGCTTCAACTAAACGATTGGTTCGAGAAAGAAAACTCGCGTAAGCGTCTCGGATTCGTTCCTCGCTGGTAAAATCAGCCATGTACAATCCGCCCTGCAACAGGCTAAGGTAACAAGTCTCCGCCTCATGGAGCACTCCTATATTCTCATAGGTTTCTGCCAGCACCAGATGGCATGACAACGAAGGCTGCTCAGAAAGCGATTTCTTGAAAAACGTTATAGCCTCATCGTAACGCTGCTCTTTTTTGAGCAGGCGGCCGATAGTTTCGTCGCTGACATATTCAAAGAGACAGAACGCAAGCTTGCCGTCATAATCAAAGAACAAATCAAGTCGGAAATCACCTACGAGAAACTGGTTTCTCGTCAGCAGATCGGAAACATCGTGGTGCCGTTCCTCGTCGTCGTAAAAGCGGTTAGCACCCAGACTCATATCAGAGACGCTCAGATTCTTATAAGTCGAGGTTGCAGTCCCCAACAGCGTCTCGGCTTTGCTCTCGAAGTCGCCGAACTGCAAATCACATGGAATGGGCCTTTCGTACGGCTCAAATTTACTAATGTTTCCAGGAAAGCCCTTCACGAATGGACCCAGCAATGCGAAACATTTCACTTTGTTGTCCACAACAATTAGCTGAATTCCACTTTGATAAAACGAAATATGCTTCCAACCGTATGAATTGACAACGTTAGGTCGTTCTCGAATCGACCTTAAACACCGTTTGAACATTGCAGAATCTTCCGCTTCTCCTAGCAGTTGGACGAGTTCATGCCTTAGCAACAGCGATTGAGAAATCATCAGTTCCAGCCCCTGCTAAAACTCAACATAATCGCGAAACGATCTCTTGATCGGTTCGCTCGGTGTGCGCAGCACAGCCCACTGGTGGTTTTCGTCAGAAGGCGATAACTCCTCAAGGGTCCAACCTAAATTTTTCATGCAAAAAGAAACAGCGCGCGCGATCGCTGGAAGTTGATAATCATCGACAAATATAATTCGCCCTGGCAGCACCAGGCGCCCGAGATATATGAGGTCGAGAAATACTCTCTCGAATAGGTGGCTGCCATCAACGAACGCAAATTCGAATGCGCGATTTTCGCTTAAGAATTTTGGCAGCAAGATTTGAGATTCTTCGGCGTAATACTCAATCAAATCCCTAACTCCCGCCTCCTCCAACAGTTGCAAACCACAATTCTTGAAGCCCGCCTGAAACGGATCCGTTGCAACATGTAGCACATCTTCCAGCCCGTTCGAAAGCAAACCTTCGCAAATAAATAGCGCCGAAATACCATAGGCGAGACCGATTTCGATTGTGCGAGTAACTTTCTCCTTCTTAACCCAATCTCGCAACGACTGCCCTTCCGCTGCACTGACCGCTACTGGAAAAATCTCGTGCTCCGATTTGTCACTCTGTGCAACCGCCTTGCCCTCAGTCACCACCCGCTCGATCACAGAGCGCAGTCGTGTTTGTTTTTCACTTGCGGTATTCATGCTCTGATACTCACCCGCCTATCAACGCCAATCGGCGACTCAGTTTGCTTCAGCCAACGCCTTCTTTGTCTTCTCCTGCGCTTTAGGCTTGCGAGCGCTTTCGATTGTCTGACCCACCACGAAACTCAGACAAGCAGGAAGAGCGACGTAATTTCCCAAACTCTGCAAACACCATTGCCAGACGATAAGACGCTCAAGAAGCAGACATCGGCGCAGAAGTTCATGCCTGCGCGTTAACTCTTCGGCTGAGAGCTTTCGAATGTAGCTATCAAATGCAAGGTGCTCGATTCTCGCTTGAGGAACTTGCATTTCCATCTCGCGCGGAAATTGATTAGCGATGTTACCGTGTTTGCAAACCGAGAACATCACGATGAATCCAATGACCGATGCATCGAGAGCTCTGCGAACGTGCCATTTCTGCCAACTTTTAGTCCGGCTAATCAAAATTCTCGAAGCCGCGAAGAAAAAGCCAATGCCAGCAAAAGTGGCGGCCCAAAGTATGCCCCAGATCTGCACGAGCATGGCAAACAGCACCCCAAACGTGGCGACCATAATGCCGATTGCCAGAGCCTTCCGGCGTTCCATCCCCTTGTAGGCTAGTTCGAGGCACACGAAGGCAGGGACGAATGCCAAATACATAAGCACCGATCCTACTACGGCGTCGAAATAAGACAAACCGCCCATGCTCGTATTATAGCGCCGCCACTCGCGCCGACCTCGGTGCGAGCTGTTCAAATTGACACCCGAGCCGTAATTTCCCCACTGACTCCGACAAAGATCATATCTAGTATCACTTCTGCACAGCACTTAAAGTCTCCAACAACATGCAGTTCGACACGATAAAACGTGCCATAGCGGAGAATCTCAGCCCGGTCGATTTTGCCGAGGGGCTGTATGATGGCGCTCTCAAAGAGCCCGCGCAAGCGGTCAAACAGCTTTGCGGCGGCAAACTCGAGTCGGAGACGGCACAAAAGTCCAGCCTGGCAGCGAAAGCAGGCAATCTGGCAGGCTTCGTCTTGGATTACGGCATTCTGGCGCGTATGACCGATGGCGTGCTCGACCCGGTTTTAGGCAGCGGCGCCAAGACGGTTGCCGGCGCCGGCACGAAGATGTTCATCAGCGGTGCTATCTACGGCGGCGTCCTCACGCCGAGCCAAGACGCAAATCATGTGCTGCGCCAACGCTGGCAGTCGGCACTCGTTGACGGCACGACTTTCGCGGTTATGGGCGCCGCCAACCAGTACCTCGAGGATCTGCCTGCTTTCACGAGCAAGACTGAGTTCAACCAATGGGCGCAGCAATCGCTCTCCAAACGCGTGCAAACCAACGCGATAGCCGGGGGCGTCGGCGGTATCGTCAATACTTTGGGCAGCACTTATTTCACGCAGCACCGTCTGGCTACGCCCGGCGAACTAACTGAAGGCGCTGCTGAATATGCGGCATTCGGTGCGGGATTTGGTGCTCTCAGCGTGGGACTGGAAAAGACAGGAAGGCTTGCCGACAAAATTCCTGTCGTTGAAAACGCTGGGTCAAAGTATCATCGGATGACCTCAGACCTCAACGAGAAACTCCGCACGCGCGGCTATCAAATGCTGGACAGGACAGGTCTTAGCCACCCACTACAGGATCTCGGCAACATGGTCCACGGTTCTGAGCCAATCATTGAAGGACCACATCCGGCTGTGACAGCGGACAATAATCCAGTACCCAAGTTCGAAGAAGACATGCAAAACTATTTTCGCAGCATGACTGAAGAACAAGAGAAGCTCAATCAGGTAGACCGCAAAGACTGGGAAGCCAGAGAAGAGATTCACGATCGCCAAAAGGCGATTTCACAAGGGTTCGCTCGTTCGATGGTCCGATTCTACAACGGCTCAGCAGAAGAGCCTGGGCTCCGTTTTTACAGCGACCAGGAATTGTCGACGGGAGATATTTCTCCGCAACGCGTTGCAGACTTAAGACAGGCATTATCTATCACCGCCCGTGATGGCAATCTGATGACTGCGTTGTCCAAACTTGCAGGCATCGATATCACCGCGGATCTGCACGGAACTTCGCCCAACGCGCATTATAGAACTTATGATCTTTCTGCCTTGGAAATCAGCAAGGCCAAGGAAGAACACTTTCAGTACGATCACAACGACATCATTAAGCGTTTAGCACTGCGGCACCCACAGCATACTGCGGATCGAATGTATCTCACGCCAAAGAAATGGATGGCACATGTAGAAAACGAAGAACTTCCAGGAATGTTTCACGGCACAGGCTCGCTGAGCCTGTCCAGTCTATTTCGCGAGCGACAGCTCCTTCCCGCCTCAGAGCTGCGCATCAGGGGCATCAAACAAGTATCAGGCGAAGGAGTGGACCACGAATTTGCAAAAAGCAGCATCTCACTCAGCCGAAATTACGGCGTCGCTTACTCGTATGCCGATCTTTCCAGCGACTATGTGCCCGGCTATCCGACGATGTTGGGAATATCGAGCGAAACAGTTGCCAACGCGCAGAAGGCTGGAATCGTAGAGCCGGGCGAACTGCTGATGGATAAATTGAGGCTCGGCGACTCAATCTTCGGGCCACTGGCGCGCAAGCAGATCACACATATTCACGTTCCTGATTCCGAGGTAGCCGATGTACAAGCACGCCTCGCGGCATCTCGAATCAAAGGCGTCAATGTATTCGGTTTCAATCAACTCAACACTCCAACATGGAACGATATTCCGGCAATCCTGTATCGGCGCGATAGCTATTAGATAGGACATTTAACAAATCCGAAACCTCCTTCTCACGCCAAGTCGCTAATCTGACAGCATCTGACTTCTCCCGTTCAGCCCGCAAACCGCTCACTTTCGAGCGAGTTCTCTCTTACCAGTACCTACATAGAGTAAGGCGAAAGCGCAGGCAGCCACTGTCTTGCGATTTTAAGGCCATTGTTAGAAACACCCAGTAGATTGGGGATCCTCTGACAAACCTCCACCCCCATAACCCTTTCGAAGGAGTATTTGGCATGGCATTTTTGAGAAACCTTTTTACTATCGGCGCCCTGTTTGGATTTGTCGTTGCGCTGCTCGCAGCAGCTCCAGCTAACGCCCAGGGACGCATCTCCAAGAACGCACTCGAGAAAGCGAAATTCTATGAGTCGCCGCGCGAGATTCAAATCGTTGATGACCGTCCCGTTGTCAAAGATTTCCGTCAGGCGCCGCAAGCAGAAGAAAGTATCGCCCTGCCGCCGCCGCCCCCCGGCTTCGGTGGCAGCGCTGCTCCAGCTGGCGCAATAGGCAACCTGGCTAGTTTGCCCCATGCCGGATTTGCACCCGCGCGAGCCTTGCCTCGCGGTGGAATGATCGCACACGCTCCCTCAGCTCTTCGCGCCCCAGCTGCAGCCATGCCTCCTCGCGGCTCCAGCGGCCACAGTACACGCGGCAATTTGCTCGCGCCTCCGCGCGCAGTGGCTTCCGCACCTGCGGTTGCCTCCTACGGCGGCTACGGCGGTGGAAGCGGCTATGGCGGCGGGTCATCACAAACCAGCTCGCACGTCAGCGGTACATTGCTCAGACGCTAAGTTTCAGTACATCGCTAACAATGCGCGTTCTGCCCCAGAGCGCGCATTGTTGTTTGATTAGTGCCTTACTTCTTGCTTTCTACCGACCACATCTTATCGAGATCCGGACGATTGATGTGAGCCCTGGCAGCCGTGGACACGAGTGCCTTATGCATGGCTTCCGTATCGACAAGTTCAATGGCGTGCTTGCCGATCTTGATTGCCTCGTCATCCTTACCGGCGGCAAGATACCCGGCGTACACGCACGCTGCCGGCTTTACAAAAAATGTCTCGACCAACATCTCGGGAGTCATAAAGTTAGACATTGCAGCAGACGCCTTTTTCACTTCTTCGGTCCGTTGAAAACTTTCGTCGAGGTAATCGATTGGATGCGGGTAGAGATACACAAGGTCGGACCAACGATCTTTGGATACGAGAAGTCTTTGGAGAAGATGTGCGCAGTATGGGTCCACTGCCTTAGGATCCGTTTTCACTTTGTCGAACCACTGCAAGGTTTGGTCGTCCTCGCCAAGCAACGCATTTAAGGTGATCCAATCGGCACGATCATTGACAGATTGCTCTCGCAGATTCTCAAAATCGGCTCGAGACGCGGGATATTTCTTCAGCACGATCCCCATGGTCTGAACCATATATGATCCTCGCACACCAATCATAGGAGGAGACTCTTTTGGAATGTTCTTCCATAGCCATATCAATTGCGTCAGCGCTCCAGCATAGTCGCCAGTCTCGGTAAGTTTTTGGGCTAGCTTATATCGGGCATCGACTTCCGCTTCTCCACCTTTTCCGACGGCTTGATCGTATTTTTCCTTGACTAGTACAAGCTCAGTTTTTCCATCCTTGACCTGATCGAGCCATTCAAGCAACTTGGTGGAATCTTCAAAACCGATATGTCGATCCAATTCGTGTGTCTGATCCGCGGGTCCGATGACAATGATGCACGGCATCGCAGATACTTTGAAGTCTGTCGCAAGTTTGTGGTCTTTATCAACATCGAATTGAACGGCGACTGCGTTCTCGGACACCCATTTTTCTACCGGCTGCTGATTCCAGGTTTCCTGGTCCATCTTTTTACAGGGCCCGCACCAGGCCGCCGTAAAATCAATTAGCAAAAATTTCTTCTCTTTGCTCGCAATACTCTTAGCTTCGTCGAAAGAGATGCTACGAAAAATAGCTGGCGAAGCAAATGCCGCGCAATTGAGTCCGAGCATCAGCGCGGCGATTATCGACACTTGAAGTTTTGGCATGTATTCAATCCTATGTTTCATGGCATTAGCCAGGACATGATGGCGAGGACCCAGGCGTTCCAGAGGGCATGAACGAGAGCGACAGCGGGAATGCTGCGGCTGCGCTCGTAGACGAGGGCGAGAATGATTCCCAGTGCGCAGTATTGAATGGCACCGCGCGCGTCGAAGTGGAAGAGCGCGAACAAGATTGCAGATATCACCGCCGCAAGTATAATGCCCACTCGCTTACGCAGCCATGGATAGAGCAACCCCCGAAATAAGGTTTCTTCGATTATTGGCGCGAGAATCACCGCGACCAGGGCGTACCAGAGAATCAGACCGACATCGGCGGTGGCCAGAGCGTCAGACATGTGCAACTGCAACGGATTGTTGGTGCCATGAGGCGAATTAGGAATGAAACCAGCCACGATGCGCGTCAGGCAATTCATGCCGACGGCGCAGCAGAAGCCGACGAAGCCTGTGACGATCAACCGTTTGGCAGTGATGGGAGTAGGTCCGGACCAAAGCTGCGCCAGCGAAATTTGCGCCGGACGGCAGACGCAGAAATATATGGTGGAGACGGCAGCAACGACACCTGCGACAATCGCGGAGGCGAGTGTTATTACTGTGAAGCTGCCGGAATCGAAGGTGGCGACTTTTAACCCGACCGCCACCGATACTGCGAATCCGCAAAAGAACCCGGCGGCGAACTGCGCATAAAGCAAACTGAGCAGACAACCGTACGCTTTGCGAAACCCATAGTTCGGCGGATCGTCCATCGATACTTTCGTGCGATACCAGGCGAACGGAAGGAGACCCAGCGTAAGCAAAAATACAATACAACACACTGCACGTACGGTCTGATAGGCGGCGTAGCGCAACTGCCAATTGCGAACTGATTCGTCTTGCTTGGACTGAAGCGCCTGTGCGTCTTGGGTATCTTTGTAAGCCGACATCAGAGCTTTCTGCTGATACCAACCTTTCGGCAATCCGGCGCGAATTATCGCTGCGGTATCACCCACAGTATCGTTAGATTTGTGTCCGTACAGACCGGACAGCGCATTCAACAACGGAGTCATATGGCCATCGGCTCTTTTATAATTGTCAAAAACCCTGCCGGCATCGTTGCCGGTCGCGTTCTGAACGATGGCTAGCCGCGCCGCAAGGCGCGGATCTTTGGCATGTGATTGAGCGGTAGCGCGAATATAGTTGTCGAAAACTTTGCCTGCATCACCGCCGCTCTCGTGCTCGACGATGGCTAGCCGCGCGGCAAGACTTGCATCGGCAGGGTGTGATTCAGCAGTAGCGCGAAGCCATATCTCCGCTTTGCTCAGATCACTCGCCAATGGCGGAACTCCGTCCGCGCGTGCAATCCACAGCCAGGGCTGACCAAGTTTGTCGACGTTGTCAGCCGTTTGAAGCGACTCGGCCTGCAGATCGGCTTGCTTGATATAGGACAAAGTAAAAGCTTCTTGTGCCGTCTTGACAGTCTGGGATGTTTTCTGCGGCAATAGAACCGCCGTGAATCCGACTGCATAGACCAGAGTCGCAGATAAGAGAAGCCCGTCGATCGCCTTGCGTCGTGCCTCGTCCTGCGAGCAAATAGCCACTATCCCAGTGATAATCGCCGCTGTCACACAAGCCAGCTCGACGAGCAACCAAATAATCCATGGCAACCAATAGCTCTGCATTCAAATGCGACCGACCGGCAGTAACATATTCATTGTACGCAAGTTGAACCTAAGCAAAACCTGCTTGGTTTGTATTGGCGCACGTCCGTATTTAAGAAGCGCGGATCTCAGCTGAATAGTTCGCGCGCAATCAATGCGGCCTGTATTCGATCGCGGGCATTTATCTGGGCGAGTATGCGAGTGACGTGATTTTTCACGGTGCCTTCGGTGATTTGCAATGTTTTCGCGATTTCCCGGTTGTTCCGCCCATCACCAATCAGTTTCAAAACTTCAACCTCTCGATGCGTGAGAAGTTTATCGACGTCGATTTTGATGGATTGCTTCTTGCCTCCAGCCAGAGCAGCCACCACTTTCTCAGCAGCAACAGCGCCAAGCAAAGTATTGCCCATGTGAACAGATCGAATGGCTGCTGCAATCTCTTCAGACGGAGCGTCTTTCAAGAGATAGCCGGAAGCGCCGGCGCCCAGCGCTTGAATCACCAACTCCTCATCTTCGAACGTCGTGAGAATCAGTATTTTGGTCTTAATTCGTTCAGAAATTATCTTCTTTGTTGCTTCAATACCGTTCATTACCGGCATGCGAATATCCATCAAAACAACGTCCGCACCGTGGTCTCGCGCGAGAGCGCAGGCCTCTTCGCCATGCGCTGCCTGTCCGACGATTTGCATATCAGTTTGATAGGAAAGCAGGTTGGCAATTCCCTGTCGCATAAGTTGCTGATCGTCACAGACAACAACTTTGATCATTCGCCTACTCCAGCTACACCCACACCGCAGGGACTGACAGTTATAGCAAATCGGAGGGACGGATTTTACTGTGCGTTAGGATTATTTCTGCTGCGGTTTTCCAACATTACCTCTTGCTGCAACTGAACAATCTGGGCGCGTCGTTGGTAGGGATCGGATATTGCGGCTATTTTTTGGAATCGATCGAACTTCTCCAGGCTCTGCTGGAGGAAACCATAATATTTCTGCGGGTCGTAACATATCGATGTGTGCCACTCTGAGATGTGTCCAGAACCGGACGTGCCCAGAGCAAACTGACCGTCGGGAGAAACAACCACACTAGTAGTAAAACCGTTGCGGCTGTTGTCGGGATGCATATCAAGCCAACGATGCCACGGAGCTAACGCCGGCGTGTTGGCGGGCCAACCCTGGTCGCTAATATTGTTGTCCACCGCAATGAAGTTGCGATTGATTTCTTCGATATTGTTGTCATCCGAGAGCGAACTGCCCCGGGCCATGCGCCCGCCCATTCAACAGTCGTCAGCGCCGGGTTGTCCATGAAAACCGATGACAAGAAAAACAAGGATGGGTTTATGCTCGGTTTGCGCGCGAGCCTTGGCTTGGTCCATGTTTTTTAACCAGTTGATCTTCAGCCACTTGCCCTGATGCTCGCATGTGGTGGCAGTACGCCTAAAGTCGGCGTAGGTCGAGTAGTCGAACGCTTGCGCCGGCACGGCCGGCACAAGCAACGACATTGCCGTGAGGGACAAAAGAATTTTTATGAATTTCATTTCGCACCTCAGTTCGTCGTCAAATTTGTCGGATCACTGCTGTCAGGTGTTTGAGGCGTGACACCACCACCGCTACCATAGGTGCGATTGACATTAAACGGCTGCCCGTTGGCAGTGGTGCCTTGATCGGAAACCGTTTTGGTCCAATCTCCCGCGCTTCCTGTCAGATTTTTGCTGTAATCATAGGAGCCGCCCTTGCCGGTGGTTCCGACATCAGAAACGTTCTTGTCGATCTGACCGTTGTTATCAGTTACGGTTTTGTTGTAGTCGAATTTGCCACCGTTTGCAGTGGTGCCCTGATCGTTGACTGTCTTGGTCCAGTCGCCTTTGCTGCCAGTCACGTTTTTCGTGTAGTCGTAACTGCCGCCCTTGCCGGTTGTTCCGACGTCCGATACGTTCTTATTGATCTGACCGTTGTTATCAGTTACGGTTTTGTTGTAATCGAACTTGCCACCGTTTGCTGTGGTTCCTTGATCCGTGACCGTTTTCGTCCAGTCGCCTTGAGAACCAGTTACGTTTTTAGCGTAATCGTAAGTGCCACCACGTGCGGTTGTACCTTGGTCCGTGACGTTTTTGTTGATTTGACCGTTTTGACCGGTCACGCTTTTATTGTAGTCATACTGTCCGCCGCGCCCCGTAGTACCCTGGTCGGAGACATTCTTCGCCCAGTTGCCTCTGGAGCCTGAGAGGGTCCGGTTGTAGCTGGCGGCACCCAGCCCGCTCTGCGTGCCGGAAGTCGTCGTTGGACGGTTCCACAATCCCATGCGTTGACCGCCCAACTGGTTGGCAGTTCCAAAGCGTCCAGCAGTGCTAGATGCGCCGTAAGCTGGGCCATTGCCCCATCCCAGGGACTGAGAACGGTCGCCGAACATACCAGCTCGTCCCGCTAAGCCCGCGCGAGCGCCCAATCCAGCGCCCCGTCCACGCGCGTCGGCAGACAACTGACCGACGCTGATCAGGGCAAAGCCAAGCGATATCGCCATCAATCTCGAGTAACTCATAAAAATTCCCCATCAACTCTTGCTGCCTCGATTTTAGGTGGCGCCCTCGGCGAGCGCATCAGACCGGGGTCACTAGTTAGCCATGACCATAGTCATGGCCGGGGCATCGGCTCGTCATTACTGCCAGTTATGGGTTAGGCGCTGAGCCCAACTTATCGGACCTGTGCATCTAGGGCTCAAGCTACGTAGGCATAGAGATTCTGATGCGAGTTCCGTCTCCGGGACTGCTTTCGATGGCGAAGCTACCGCCCAGAGCAAGCACACGCTCGCGCATGCCCTTAATGCCAAACCCGTCGATTTCTTCATTGATGCGAAACCCTTTGCCATTGTCGTTAATCATGAGCTGCGCCGTGGGACCGTTTTGCGCGAGTTTGATCTCTACCTGCGAGGCTTCCGCATGCTTCTGCACATTAGTCAGACATTCCTTCACTAGCAGCAGAATGTTGTGCCGTGACGCTAGGGACAGCGCGCTTTCATCAATATCGATGGCGATATCCATTTGTTTCTGGTTGCGCAGTCTCTCCGCGATAGCACCAACTGCCTCATCAAGCCTAAAATCATCCGCTTGGATCGTTTGCACGGACTTGCGCACGTCCTTCATGGCAGAACTCGCTAGCTGGCGCGATTCTCTCAACGATTGCTCTGTGCTGCTCAAATCGCCGGATTGAAGAAACTTTTCGGTGACCTCCAACTGAACGCTGAGCGCAGTCAGACTGTGCCCTAGCGTATCGTGAATATCCCGGGCAATGCGCCCGCGCTCGACGGCGCCCGCCATCTCTTCTACCTCCTTCGTCAGCACTTGTGCCTGTCGACGAGCGCTGCGTTCTGCAATGAAGGTCCTGGCAAGAAGCGCCGCAATCACAAGAGTGGCAAATCCAAAAAGCTGAGACTCAACCAGAACGATCGGCTGTTGATCGATACGTTGGAAATGTTGATGATAGCCAGCCGCATATAAATGCATGCTCACCACTTCTGCCGAAACATGCAGTATGTAGATGAGCACCACCGCAACGGCTGTGAACTGCCGGTCGACGAAGAGCGCAACGCGAAAAGTCAGCAAGATGAACAGCAAACCGAACAACTTCCAGGCTCCGGTAGCCGTCGCGCCTGCGTACAGAACGGCTTGCAGTACCAGCATTGCCAGTCCTTTACGAGTCTCCCTTTCGCGCGGAACGTAGAAGGAGCATATGAATGCGATCAATATAAATAGAAAAGATAGTTTATAGTTAGCGTCCATTGCTTCAGCATGTTCAATCCAGGCAGCCTGACAAACGGCTGAGAGAGCTAACACCAGCCACTCTACGATTCGCAACTTCCGAAAAATTTCTTCCATACCACGCTCAACTGTTCAATAACTTTCAGCGTAGCAGGTTGAGTCGCGAACGGATAGCTCAGGCAACTACCTGAAAAATGCAAGCGACGAGAGTCAGTCATCAACCAGCGCGGGTCCTGCTGCCGGGCATAGTAAACGTTCACTACGAACTCGGTGGCAGCCGGAGGATGGCGCTCCACAGCACGTTGTCGACACTAATATGTTGTGTTGACGGTGGTGGCGCTGACTTGTTGACCACCCCATTGGGCCATCGTGGACGCGCCCCACTGAGTGGTGTCGCCAACTGGAACGTTGGCGGCGGCGACTTGTTGCTGACGTTGCAGGACAGCGGCCATCTCGCGCTCTGTCTGTTCGCGAGCAATCTGCCGATTGCGCTGCTCGGCAAGAGCCTGTTGCACATCACCGAGGTTGACAATTCCTCTCGCCGCCGCCAACTGAAGTGGGGATTGCGAGTCAGTCGTTGAATGCGCGCTGAGCAGCTCGCTCGACGTCATCGCTGTCGCGACATATTCCGGGCATTGAGCAATGAGCGGAGTGGCTGGCGGAGCAAACGCCAACTGCGTGGGTCTGTTCATATGGTAGTAGTCAGTCATGAAGCTCTTCCAGATGTGCGCCATGACGCCGCCGCCGGTAACATGGGTTCCGCGGACTGCTTTGTTGTGGTCGTTGCCGCCCCAAACTGCAGTCACCGTATCTGGTGTAAATCCGACAAACCAGATATCTTTTCCTTTGTCAGCGGTTCCGGTTTTGCCGGCAACCGCGATACCGGGCAGGGCTGCTGCCATGCCGGTTCCGTGGCGAACAACATCTTGCATTACGTCGACAAGCTGAGCGACTTGTTCGGCAGGAAGATTTTGACTGCGACTGCCGCGGTTTTCTTCGATGACTTTGCCATCGAGACTTTCAACCTTGCGGATCGTGCTGGCTGGCATGTAACCGCCATAACGAGCGAGAGTCGCATAAGCGTTAGCCATATCAAGCGGGCTGACGGCGCAGCTTCCTAAAGCCAACGACGGATACGCATCCAGTTGGGCTCGCACACCGGCAGCATGAGCTGTCTCAACGACGCTGTCGATGCCGCACGCTTCTGCTACGCGCACCGAGCAGACGTTACGTGACTGCGCCAGGGCATCGCGGCATGTCATCCAACCTTTGTAGCTGCCGTCGAAGTTATGCGGCTGATATGGCGGCATGCCTTCCGCTTCGATCGAATAAGGTTCATCTTCTATTGCGGTGTCTTGCTGAATCACGCCCTTGATCAAGCCGGTCAGATAAACAAATGGCTTGAACGACGAACCCGCAGTATGCGGGTGAGTGGCACGGTTCCATTCGCTGTTCTGGCTGCCGGCTCCGCCGACCATGGCAAGAATTGCTCCATCTTTCAGCGATATCGTCACCATCGCGCCTTGATCGATACCCTTGGGAGCATGCTTGATGCCCTGCGTCAGATCAGCAACTGCTTTGGCTTGTAGCTTAGGATCAAGGTTGGTGTAGACCTTGCATCCTTGCTTACGTGTGTCAGCATCAGTAAATTGATCAAGTTCTCCGAGCACGTAGGTAATGTATTGTGGATAGCGCAGTCTGGAAGGACCTGTCTTAAAAGCTAACTGCGTGCCGCGAGCACTGGCTGCCTGGTTTGCATTGATATATCCGTAGTACTGCATCTCGCCGATGATTCGATCGCGGTTGTGCATCGCTAGTGCGCGATTGGCGGTACTGCCGAACACTGTGGGGCAACGAACCAAGCCGGCAAGAAACGCAGATTCACTGACGTTCAACTGTGAAGCATGTTTGGCGAAGTAGTGTTCAGACGCACGCTCAACTCCGTGCACGCCGCCACCAAAATACACTTCGTTCAAGTAGCATTCGAGAATCTTAGACTTCGAATATGCGCTCTCGATATCCCAGGCGATAAAAGCTTCGCGGAGTTTTCGCGAGAAAGAACGGTCGTCTTTGTTCAGATACAGGTTGCGAGCGAGTTGCTGAGTCAGAGTGGAAGCGCCTTGTACGGTCTTCTTACTCTTCCAATTTATAAAAGCAGCACGCATAATACCGACTGGATCAACACCGTGATGTTTATAGAAGTTGTGATCTTCAGCGGAGACGATCGCATTGCGCATGTTCGGTGAAACCTGCGACAGAGCGACGGGATCTTTGTCGCGATCTGCATAAACGGTGCAGACGTACTTGTTGTTCTTGTCATAGATGGCCACGCCGGCCTTCGATTGAGCTAATGTTGGCAACTGCACACTGGGGACGCCTAGGCTCGCTCTCGCAACCACCCACGCGAGCGGAACCAGCGCTACTAAAAGTAAAAGCGCAACGGTAATGAAAACAGGCTTACGGATGCGTCTGGGTTTGCGAAAGACAAATCTTCGATTTTGCGTTGGCGTGTACATGATGGTTCTCGCGTAAAAGGCACAGCGACTTAAACGGCACGGCGACTGCCCCCTGAAGGGGGAGCTGTTTCAACTCTCTCATTCCCACCGTGCTCCGTGTTCGAATTGACGCGGGTGTTACGGCAGTGTTCCACCAAAGCGTACAAATCACGCGGTATGGCGGGGTAGGGATGATCAATTCCATCTGCACCGGGCGGCTGCAAGCCGCCCCTACGGTACGATTGCAGAATCGCCGGTGAACATTGCGGCGAGGAGGGACGCCACCGCCCGTAGGGGCGCCTTGCAGGCGCCCATTTTCACGGTCACGCAAAAAGTAACAGCGGCGTCCGTGAAGAACGCCGCCGTCGGGCTACCATCTGTCGGCGGCTGCTGCGTCGCAGCCGCAATTCTATTTACTGCTCGGCGGGCAACATCTGTTTGAGCAAGGAGCTCATGGTCAGATGGGTTTCATGCTGCGCAGGCAGCAACTCTTGTTTGAGGACGTCGAGGACAGGCGATTCAACAAGCTTCTGTTGAGCCTCATACTGAACAAGGCGTTCGGCTTCCGACTGTTCCAATTTAGCGATGGCATCAGTCTCATTGCCGGCGCCGGTCTGGGCTGCTGCGGCGAGTGGTCCCCACATACCAGCGCTGTCGGCGGGCGTGCCGCCCAGGTCTCTCACTCTCGTTATCAGTTTGTCGACGCGCTCAGCATGCGAATTCTGACAGTCGACCAGGGCGCGTCTGATATCTTCCGAAGCAACCGATTTGAGCGCCAAACCGTAGGTTTCTACCGCTGAAATCTCGCCCGTCAAGAAAGCGTTGAACTCTTCAATATATTCGTGACTCATTATCTTTTCCCTCTTTGAAAAACCGCTTACGCTTTGCGTCTTCTGAGACCGTGCGAGACTAAGCCCAGCAAGAACACGAGGAGCGCCGAGCCAAGAATGCATGGGATAAGAGAGACGCCACCGAGACTAGGACCGACAGAACCAACAAGAGTGCCACCGACCCACGCGCCGATTATGCCGACGATCGCGGAGGTGAAGAAGCCACCGGGAATCGACCCCGGAACCAGCCATTCTCCGATATAAGCGCAAGCCGCGGCGACTATAAGGAAGAGGATAAAACTTAGAATGCCCATTTTCAACAACTCCTGTGTGGAACATGTGTCAAGCTCCACAGTAGGAAGTAAAACGACGCCATTAAGTTCCCGCCGCTCGATGGCGCGGCTGGGCTTGGCTTTGCCGCGCACCCTGCCATCCATATATAGATATAGATGAAACCGTCGGGTCGGACGCCTTGATTTCACAGGTCGAGGTGTTGCGAACGCCAGCAACACTGAAGGGTGCGGTCGGATCAGGTGAAGCAACGCCTAGAGTGATGTTGCGATTCGTCGCTAGTTTTATTATTCCATCGAGCGCCGTAAACGCAAGCTGCGATGGTATTTACAGCCACGGAACGCACGGATGTCAATGATCGAGTTTTGCAACATAAACGTAGGCACTTCTGCCACCGACATACTTACCGACAAAGACGATCGAAAAGCGAGGCAAGTTCGACCCGCGAAAAAGGAGACCGTTTGCGCACCAACTAAACAAAACAGACCGCCCACTGGGAGCGGTCTGTTCGTACTGACGGACAGAGCTATCGCTTAGCGCGTGTGCGGAAAAGACAGAACGTCTTTCTTGCCGCCGGACCACTGTTCGATTTCGCTCATCGGGGCGGGCGGAGGTACCGCGGTCGTGCCGGAGCTGAGTTGTCCCGGAGCAGGTGGCAGGTCGATGTTGCCGGCCGGCGAGGGAGGCGGAGGCAGCAAACCAACTAGATTCGTTTCATGCTGAGCCGGAGCTTTGGGAAACAACGACGTCACGTCGACTGTTGCGATTGGAGTGTGATCGGAGCCATTTCTCAAAGAAAGATATAGCTTGCTGGCTACAACTGCTTTGACCAGTTTTTGAGTGTCCTCAGGTGTGACAGCGACAGTCACAGAGCTAGACGGAATCGCATTGCCATTTTGTTGGCGCTGATATGTCTGCCCAACTGCGATTACTTCCACATCGGAAAGGATTGGAGCAGCTTTTGTTTCTGCGCCGTTGCCTACCATGCCGATGATGTCGATATGGCTTTCCGGGGTGACAAATCCGGCGACGCCGGAGTTATTGTCGACAGCGAAGGTGACCGCGCGCATCCCATCTTTCAATCTCGATTCGAAAGTGCTTTGCGCTAGTTGAGGTGCAAGATCGTGTTGCGAAATGATCTGGCCGGAGCCGATGCCGTATTTCGCTACGTGTCCGGACGCCAGAGTGGCCGAGCCGAGAGCGTCTTGCGGCGCCTTGCCGGCTTCAATTTTCCGTTCTTCCAGGGCTTCCGAAGGAATCATTTGCCCTTCAGGAATATCCTTCACGGCGTAAACGACAGTTTGTTTTGCATCGAGTCTGTTTTGCAGATCTTGTTGCTTGGCGAGATAGTTTGCTTCTTGTTTATGGAGCATGTCGGTCACGATTGTGGTGACCAGTACAGCCAATCCGAGGATCGCGACCAGCATTGCGGCAGGCGGAATTCTGGAGAGCTGCACGAATAGACTACGCAATGGATTCATTGCAATTCCTCTCTCTATATAGCGGGGCAAAGAAAGACCAACCATCTCCATTGTTCGCAGACAGCCCCGAAGCTCGGTAGGGGAAAAACCCTAGTAAGCGTTTTCTCAGACCCGACAGATCTACGGTTGAGTAATATATGCTCGCGCGGGCGCGTCCTCGTGCGCGACTAATATCAGGAGCAAGTATGTTTTTCGATTCTTATCTGGGCTGTGCGGTCATAGTCATCGCATTTGCACTAGTCGCGGCGTTAGGGCAACTGGCAGTGCGAAAGACAGTGACGCACGAGCGTCTGAAAAAGTCCCACGAGGTGGGCGGTTATCTGCTCTCAGTCGTCGGAACCCTCTACGCCGTGCTTCTCGGTCTGGTCGTGGTTGATTCAATGAATACGTTTCAGAAGGCACGTGACATAACGGAGCAAGAAGCCAACGCTCTAGCTGATATCTGGATACTGTCCTCGCGATTTCCTGCAGCGCAGAGTCAACCCATTCAAACGATGTGTTCAAGATATGCCGATGTCGTGGTAACTAAAGAGTGGGACGCCATGCGGCATCACGTGGGCTCACTCGAGGCACGGCAGCTCACCGTCGGCATAACCAAATCAGTCATCGCACTCGAGCCTGTTACGCCAAACCAGCAAGCGATATTCCCACAGATGATCTCCGACGCAGATTCACTCTGGCAAAGCCGCCGCACCCGCATGAGTACAGCCATTCACGGAGTGCCGGCGATTGAGTGGTTGACCCTGATCATCGGGGCGGTCATTACGGTCTTCTTCACCTACTTCTTCGGGCTGGACAATGTAAAGCTGCAGCTGACCATGACCTGCATGGTGGCAGTTTTGATTGCATTGAATCTGGTGCTTGTGCTTCTATTCGGCTATCCGTTCGCCGGTGATCTGGCCATTCGCCCCACCGCCTTCGAGCTTGACCAGGCGATTTTCACCGGGCACATCGACACGATTCCGATCAAGGTCGAGTGATCAAATCACAGCCTGGGCAATCGCAATCGCCCATGTGCAGACCAAGCGCACCAGCTTTATGAGATTATTCCTGTCGGGAATATTTTCGGCTCGATTTTATGTCGTAAAAAGCATATGCTCATAATCGGCAGACCAAGAGCACCCGCTTTATGAGATTATTCCTGTCAGGAATATTTTCGGCTCGATTTTATGTCGTAAAAAGCATATGCTCATAATCGCGCAGACCAAGAGCACCCGCTTTATGAGATTATTCCTGTCAGGAATATTTTCGGCTCGATTTTATGTCGTAAAAAGCATATGCTCATAATCGCGCAGACCA
>DATNPN010000039.1:0-17989 GCA_036703195.1 Planktothrix sp.
CACCCAACTTCGCAACCGACAAACGTTGGTCCGGCAATGCCGCAGCCAACTTCGCAACCGACAAACGTTGGTCCGGCAATGCCGCAGCCAACTTCGCAACCGACAAACGTTGGTCCGGCAATGCCGCAGCCAACTTCGCAACCCACGCCGGTGGCAATTTCCGCAACCGCGACGAATCAGCCAGGTGCTATGGCCAGCCCGGTGCCGACTCAAGTGCAGTCGTCTGGCAACTCAGATCCTACACATGCGCTTCCGGCAGGCATCTCGATTCCGACTCCGGCAGCCGGTGGGGTTTCACTTCCTGGCGCTGTACCAGTTCAATCCGCCCAGCACCCAACGTCCGGCAGTACTGTTTCGCAGCCGCAGCTCACAGTTGCCGGAGGCAACGACTTGTCAGTCCTGGGACAGATTCTCGGCGGCGTGCTTCCATCGCGTCCGGGCGTGACAGCGGCTTCGCCAACATCTTCCAGCAGCATCGACGTCATTTCGCAGCTCCGGCAGCAAGATCCTCAATACGATCCTATTCATGTCGCTATCCCAGGCAACGCAGCATTGACCGGCGTTTCGCCAGTCCGCATGCCGAGCACTGATATCTATACAGCGATTCCTAGTGCGCGCGGCCAAGGTGACGTGCATGTTCCTAATCTGGGCGAAATCACGACGCGACTGGCAGAGAATACCGCGGCGGCTGGACGCACTCCTGCCGTGGCAGCAGGACAGGGAGCGCCAACTTCAGGCATTATGACCGGTTCTGCCGCGGCGGGAAGCGCATCGCCAGCCAGTGCCAGCGGCACTGCACCGACAGGTGCGGTCGGAAGCTCAGCACTTCTTGGCACCGCCCCTGGTGCAGCACATCCGATCACTACCACCGCCGGCAGCCAGCCGGGAGCCACCGTATCTGGTGCAACTCCGAACGGACCGGCAGCAACAATGGTAAATTCAGCGGCGCCGCAATCGCTCACCGTTAACGGATCGACTCAACCGGCTGCGAGTGCCGCACAAACTCCAGGCGCCACGGCGCAACAGACTACTGCCCCGGCAACGTTGCAGAATGCAAACGCTACGCAAGGTGCCACCACGAACGCAGCCGCGAATCCTACCAATGGAGCGCCCGTTCATCCAGTGCCTCCGCCGTTGACCTCGGCGCACGGTCCTATAGCTCATCCCAACTCTGTTGCACAGCCCCCGATCGGAGGCAGCGGCAGCGTTGGTCAAGGCTCCCAACTGAGCGAACTCGTTCGCGAGCCTCACCGCGAAGTTAATGAATTGACACCACCACCGCCCAGTGAAAGCGGCATTCATCATCAGATCGTACCACCGCATCAAATCGTACCCCCGCATCACATCGCAAACCCGGTACAGCCGTCGGGCGTTCGCCGCGAGCAGCCTTTCGAGTCGCCGATAGACAGCGATACCGAGCAGAGCATGATGATGCCGCCGGCGAACGACGAAGCAGCCGACAAGATCTTCGGTGTCGATGCCGAGTCCGACAGCCCGCAAGCACACGATGCTCTGAACGAACAGGAGATTCATCGTATCGCCGACATCTCTGAGCAGGAGATGGAAGCAACCAAGGCCGAGATGGACGACTCGCAATGGGCGCCAGGATATGCTCCCAGCCGTCCTGACGTGAGCGAAAGCGATTTGACCGACAGAACTGCCGCTGAAGAGCGCGAAGCGGAAGCCAAAAAACAGGAAGAAGAACAAGAGAATGAACATGAACTTGAGCGTCTGTCCGACACTATGCTTACATCCATTGCGATCCGCAATGCGGAGGATGAACTCAATGCCGCCAGAGCGGACCGTCTCTGGGAAGAACGTCGGCGCCAGGAGGAGCTCGATCGCCAGGACAACTACCAGCCGAAATACGTCGTCAAAGAAAACGACACGTTTGAACTCATTGCCGTCGCACGTCTCGGACACAAAGAACTGGCAGAATTGATATTGGAAATCAACAGAGCCAAAGTCCCCTCCAAGATGATCGATGGCAAACCGCACTATTACCTCAAAGCAGGAATGGTTTTAACTCTGCCGAGCCGCAAACAGGTTCGGGAATGGAGACAACGAAGACTCTCACAATCGGCGAACACCGCCAACGAAACTCAACGAGAATTTCAACGTATGGACATTTCCAATATCGATCCCCTTGAGGCCGCGCGCCGCAGCAACATAGAAAAGCTGCTCGGGCCGATCAGATCAACGACGAAGCAGCTCGATTGCACAGTTCGCTTAGGCGACTCGCTGCGCTCAATCGCTATCAAACATCCTTTACTAAACGACGTCCGTTTTTGGAAATTGCTGGCGGAGAAAAATGGACTGCCGACGACGGTCGATGCGAAGGGAGCACCCACCGCAGTGCTGCGCCGAGGAATGAAAGTGTTGCTGCCGACCGCTCAAGAGATTGCCGATTATAAGCAGCAATCGAGCGAATTCTTCCAGCCGTCGCACCAGGACGAACCGAGCGCCGTCGCCGACATGATAGAGATTGCCAGCAAAGCGTGCCCAGGTTGCCAGCGCTACATTACTAATAGCAGCTCCGTCTGCCCGGCATGCGGGTTTTCCTTTGGACCGGAAACGTACCTCGGTGCACTCGCTCACTGGCAAGAGGGCATAGGAACAAAGCCGTACATCGATGACAGGCGCAACGCTGCATCACCAGGCGCTGCGTTCAGAGGCGGAGATCGCCGAGCCGAAGGCGCAGCATCGCCCGACGATGCCAAACGACCGGCCGACATCGACTCGCACACTACGTTCGGACGCCGCCGCGGCGATCGCAAGCTCGATGATCAACCGTACGTCATGGAAGCACGGCAAGACGACCGCACGTCCTTCAGTTGCGAACCGGTCAATCAAGATGCGACTCTGCGCTTCAGCTCGAATGAAACGCGACTTTTCTTCAACGTGCACAATCCGCTGACATTGCGTCACGATTCGGACGGCTCGATTTCATTCAACGATACGCGATCGCTCAACTTCGCCCCCAGCGACAGACTGCAGTCAAGGCCGAATGGTCCGGTATCGAAAGAGTGCGAAGTTGTTCTCAGCTCAGTTTGCGAACAACTTTCCGAGAGCTGCCGCCTCATGCATTCGCTGGTGCAGCGAGCCGAGATAGAGGTGAAACGCGTGCAATTGGAGACGCTCCGAGGAGAACGCTGGATGGTCGTGCTCACCTATGAGCTTTCAGAAACGGGCTCCGTGCGCTACGAGACACTGCCGAGCGGCGGAGTGAAAGCGATGAAGATCGATCTGCCACCGGCTCTGGCGCAAGAAATGGTGCACACAGACATCAGCGAAAACTGGGAAACGTACTGCAAGAAATTCTTGTCCGGCAAGAGACTTTCCGCGTAGTCTCCGGTCGTTAAAGCCTATTTCATTCGCGCACAGTACTGCCTACGTTTATGTTGCGAATCTCGATCATTGACAACTCGCGGCACAGATCCTGAAAATGCTGTCTGAGTAAGCAATTTCGGAGGTGAGAGATAATGGCAAAGCGCCCACGGATCGCAACATCACTCTAGGCGTCCGGCGCTGCATCTGAGTTGTTTTAGTCAGACTTGATGTCAGGGAAGATTGAAACTTCGCCGTCGTGGGTTTTGTTGCGGAGGCGATAGATGATGTCGGACGTGAGCGGTTCGTTGTTGACGTAGAGCTTGTGAATCGTCTCGTGCTGATCGAAGTATCCGGCGTAGTGCTTGAGCGTGCCTTTCTTCTGGTCGCCCAGATACCAGAGCTGCGCCCCCTTATAACGAGCGCCGTGAATGACTTTCGGATTGCCGAGCTCATCAAGCAAAATACCGCGCTTATCGACCTTGATCATGAAGTCTTCCGAGCCGTTTTCATCGGCTTCGGTAAACGGTTTGTCCGGCGGGTGCAAAACGAGAAACTCTTTGTTGAATTCGGCAACGGGCGATTCTTTGCCGGCAGCCGAGAAGAGACGACCTCGACCACCAAAAATCGGCATGCGAATATCTTCAATACCGAGCTCTTCTGCCAGTGGCACTGGCTCGCCCGGTTTGCGTTTCTTCTTCTCTTCCGTCATGGCTGTTGCGGCCCTTCTTCAGCTTCGTTCTGGAAGTTTTCCAGAGCCGTTCTGACTTTGTGCAAAAGAACAAGCTGGGCATCGGTCGAGAGCTGTTGATCTTTAATCAGATGAACGGCCAGGCAGTAAGCGAGATCGACGTCGCCTCTGCCGATAAGACGCTCCGTCAACAGGCGGCAAAACCAGGCAGCCGAGTCCGACGCCGGCGTATCTTTCCTGTTGATGGAGGAGTTGAAGTCGAATTTGATCTTCGGATCGCGAACAACTTCATTGACTTCGAATCGATACATGCATTTAGATGTGCACGGCCCGCAGGTCGGCAGTGGACCTTGATCGCGTTTGTGCAATTCGACGAAATCATCACGCCATTGTTTCAGCACGGAGATATCGAGACGGCGGTTTACCTCGGTAGGCTGGAATGCCGGTCGCAACAGGTTGAGCCAGCGCAGATGCTGCTCGCGCACTTGATCGTAAAACCAGTAGTTTTCTTCGCCTTTGCGTTCGAAATAACGTTCTGTCGCCTGTGTCAAAACGCACCAGGTGATGCCGGTGATGTTGCCTGATCGAGCACGTCCGCCGATTACACGCTGAATTTCGTGAATGATCTGGGCGCGGAAGTGCACCAATTGCGTCAAATCTTTCAATGTCGAGAGCACATAGCGGTTGTAGACCTGACGGAACAACGGATCATCGGCGACGAGAACCGCCGTGTCGAGAATAGCTGAATCGCAACGATGCAAGCAGAACTTACAGCCCATGTGCCGATCGAACGTTTGCACGATGGCCAAACCTTTCATGGCTTCGCGCACGACCTGATCTGACTCCGCCGGTGTCTCCGGCGGTGGCACCTCTTTTGTCTTGTCGAACATAATCGCAAGATGGTACGGCTGTTCCATCTTCTCAGCATAAACAATGGCACGCCCTTGTCCGAGGGCGGTGACGTGGCGTTTTTGAATGTCGTCCAGGTTCATGGCGCCGCCCATCGAATCGCGGTCGTCAACGGCGACGATACGGTGCATGATCTTCAAGTTGGTGTTTTTCAACGCTTCAGGAGCAAGTTTGTTCGGAATCTGGTCAGCGATGATGAACCCCTGACCGTACGAACGAATTTCTGCCAGCATGTTGGTGAAAAATTCAACCGCCTTTCCTGCAGGGTTGGCGCTCTCACCGCTCTGTGAGGTAGGCACGTTTTTCAGCAGCCGGTGCGCCTCTTCTACCAGCATGATGTGTTGCAAGTGATCGTGCGGTCCGAGTGATTCACGATACTCGTAGAGGAAGACCAGGAGCATACCCATGAGGAATGACTTCTCGCTGTCTTCCGACACCATCTTCAGTTCTACGACGGTAGGACGACCGAATAGCACCTCCGGTGGTATCGACCGGCGCGTGTTGAGCATCTGTCCCTTGCCGCCGATGAGCAGCGATCCGATACGAGCTTTCAATGCCGCTTGTACGTCAGGACCGATTCTTTCTGAATACCCGAACGATTCGGTAATCGGTTCGATGATTTCGTAGAGATCTTTCATCGTCGGATAGATCTCGTTCGGGCAATCCGGATCGCCGATATTCATGCCGGGCGGCAGGCGCCTGTTCTTATTTTGCACAAGATCCCAACCGCGCACGGAGTAGATCGAGTTGAGTGCCTTTTCCAACACCTGCGGCATTGGCGAATACATTTCAAACGATGCGTTGAAGACTGATTTCAACGCGTCAAGGTGTGTCTGTACTTTCACACCTTTCATGATTTCGAACGGGTTGAGCCTAAACGGAGAGACCGTCTCGTCGCCGAGAGAGAATGCTTGCCCGACGCCTTTAAACGTGTCAGACATCAGCATCATGTGGCGATATTCTGATTTGGCCGGCTCGCACACCATGAATGGTATGCCGTACTTCCACAACTGTCCCAGAAGGTAGAAGCAGGTATTCGTCTTACCACCGCCGGTGACACCACAGACAATGGTATGTTTTTGCAGGGCATCAACGTCGATGAAGTAGAGATTGCCCGTATCGATGCCTCGATCGAGGATATTGCCGATGGCGATGACGCGTGTCGGATCTTTTGGTGGAATCTCCGCCAGCGAAAACTCCGCCGATCGCCTGATACGGAAGCCCGGCATTTCACGCTTGGGTAGATGCACAAAACCGGAGATCATGCGCGAATTGAGCGGCGTCAACAGTTTATAACTGAGCAGCCGTTGAAACGCTTCATCGGTACGCTGATTTTTGATCAAGCCAAACTGTTCGAGGTGCGGGCGCAAACCTTTGATTTCATGCGTACGCAACGGAGTGGGACGGCTGGTCTCATCAACGTACGTGGCACGAATGAGCGATTGCAGACGGATGAATACCGAGCGATCGGCAGCGAAGAAGTAGTTGCAAACCTGCCACATGCCGATGGCGGTGCCTAACTGAATGTGTTTCAAATAAGCATCTTGCAGCTCGAGATAATACTTGATACGCCGCTTTTTCTCGGGGTCTTCGTTTTCTTGGGCGCGTTGAATCTGATCAACGACGGAGAACTCTTCTTGCGTCGTGTACTGGCTGGGAATCGGCACCGCCAAAATGAGCATTCCGAAATCATGTCCCTGCAGCCCGGCAGCCAATCGTTCGATCTGCTCTGAGTCCATGGTATCGCCGCCGGTGGATTTGAGGGCGGGAATGCCGGTGACGAGACCGATATGATTAGCGAGCGGCGATATCATCGACTTGACCGCATCGCTGCTGAAAGCGTCCTTGTAGATATCGACGCCGTTATAGACACTGTGCAAAATCGACTTCAACGATTCATACGAAATTGTTGGCGATTCGCTGTCACCGTTGCCGTTGCCCTCGGCACTGGGAAACGAGCAGCCCATGTAATAGCGAACGCCTTCTTTATTGCCCAAGACGAGATAGGCGAGATAAGCTTTCTGACTGTGCAGACCAGTGAGCGCGTCTTCCATCAAGTACATGCGCTTGGGCGGCTTACTTGGATCTTGGTCCTGCTGCGGCTGTTGAGACTGCTGTTGCTTCTCTCGCTCGATGTCCCATGAGCGCAAGATGCCGTCGATTCTCACGAACGTCAGGTTAGGAACCGGCCAGCTGGTAATGTCGGCAGGGTTGATCGGTTCGACATCGAGGTTGTCGAGATCATATCGCCGCAAATCGGCGATCTTCTCTTCCCATATGTTTCTGTCAGCCATTTAGCCGTGGATTACCTTTTACAGCCATCATTCAGGACCAGCGCAAAAACAGCGAGGTATGCGCCTACCCACCTCAATCATACCCGTTTTGACATCGCCCTGTCGGGCTCAGCGTCCATCAGTATCGGTAAACTATTCCATCCTTTCCTTAACGTCGTCTTTGGGCGCCGGGCGCTTTTTATCAGCTTTGACGCCGCGCATCTTTTCAATCAATTTGGCATTGATCTTGCGGTCCTCTATGTCGGGAAAGTCGTGCGCCCTCATGTGAAACACCCCGGCAACGGTGCCGACGCGATAACAGTAGAAGGTGCGCGCTTCTTGACCGACAACGCGGTCGATGTTCAGTTTTTCTTCGTCCGAAATCAGCTCGAACTGCGGCGAGGTATTGACCTTGTTGAAGAAGTTCTGAATCGTCTGGTGTTTGATCTTACGACCATCGACGCGGAACATCTGCGGTCCCAGCACATCTCCGTCCTTCTTGGCTAGGGCGAAGACAGCACAGGTACCCACGTTGATGACGATCTGGTTGCGGAAATCTTCCGGCAAATGCTGCAAGGTCTTGATGACGCCGACGAAGCCGATTCTGAATTTGTCCGTCTCTGAACAGATTGCCTCGATTGTCTCTTTTTCGATGAAGTTATCGAACTCGTCGAGGTACAGAGCGACAGGATTTTGCTTGGGCGATCCTTCATTGGCCAGCGACAGCGCCGCTTGCTTGACGCCGGTGACGAGAAGGCTGCCCAGCAGGTTTGCGTTTTGATCCAGTTGCCCTTTGGCGACTTTGACCAACAAAATCTTCTTCTGCTCTACCAACTGCCTCATCCTGATGTCGCTGACAGGCTTGGTCAGGATATTGCGGATGCGAGAGTCACCGAGCATCGGTGAGACGCGGTTGAGAATCGGCTCTACCCATGTGATCCATTGGTCGGTTCTGGCCAGCCGCTTGTACTGTCCCCAGGTGTCGAGAAGAGTTATGTACTCGGCTCTGTCATCTTTCTCCTTCTCGATCGCCTCCAACATGACATCACGGAAGTCGTTGTCGTTGAGCAAAGTGGGCAAATCAGTCAAAGTCTTGCCGTTGGCAATCAATAGAAGAGCGCAGTTGCGCAGGATGTTGGCTGTCTGAGCGTTCCATTGGCTCTGCGAGCCGGGTGGCTCGGTGTAAATCGCCTTGAAGCCGTAGACGACTGAGGAAGCGGCGCTTTGCAGATCTTCGTCTTCCGGCATTTCCAATGGGTTATAACCGAGCGATCCACCGCGATATGTAGGATCCAGGAGTACGACTCGTTTAGCTAGCTCCTTTCCTTTCGGATGAGCAGCGATCCAGCGTGTCACCATCTCGACGAGATCGCCGTCCGAATCGATCACTACCACCGCTCGATCGCCAGCGTCGATATCGTGCGTGATCATATTTGCGATCAGACGTGTCTTGCCCTTGTCGCCGGCGCCCAATACCAGCATGTGAGGATCGCGCTTGCGTATACTGGCGGGCATGGCCAGGTCTTTGGCGCCCCACTCCCAGAACTTGTACGGCGACCACTCATACCGTTGCCCCAACGGCAACCCGCCCGCCTTGAGCGGTTTTGCCAGCTCGCCGCGCATCTTCTTGTGCTGAGCGCGAAACTGCGTTGGAATGTACTTCTGTTTTTCCCAGATGTTCATCTTGCCGCCAGGTCCGAACAGAGCCAGCGAGCCGCCGATCATGCCGATGACGAGCAAACCGATCAAGACGGCAACGAGCAAGAATTTCTGATCCATGGACAGTCCGTCCCACGGATATGCAGGCGGAGGCGCAGCCGGGCCGTTGTTGGAGGCAACGTCCACTGGAGGCGCGTTTTGGGCGGTGCCTGTGCCGGTGTTTGTCGTCGGAGCCGGAGGTCCGTTAATCATCTCGGCGCTCCACTGTCCGGTGTACGCTTTGATTCTATGGTGCAGGAATTTGCCGACCGACCGCTTCTTGATCCAGACGCCCCTGATGCGCATCGGCTCGCCGGGCGCGTAGACGATTTTTCCATCGAACTGAATCGGCTTGTCCGGGACGATTTCGCCAGTCGAGTCATCGCGCAGCATGTAGGCTTTAGCGAAGGTGATCATGTTGCCGTTGCGCACATCGCCGTTGATTTGGAAGGAGGCGAACCGCCGATTTAACTTGTCGTTGCCGCTGCCTAAGATCTTCGAGCCCGACTGCCGGATCTCCATTTTGCCCAAGGTCTCGTCAGCCTTGCCGCCCTCTTCGAACACTACGTCGGTCGACCACTCGCCGGTGAGCGGAGGCAGTTCTACTGCCGGTTGTCCCATGCTCGCCAGCCCGGAGACATTGAGTCCGCCGAAGTTGCTGATCACAGTAGCGCCCATGCTGATCACTACCACAACGACAAATCCGAGAATGCCGCAGAGAATCACCTGATTCATGCGGGTCATCGACATGCCGAGAAAACTTACTTCTTTCTCGAGAACTCCTAGGAGTCCGGGCTTGGCCGGCTTGTCCGAATCGTCTCCATCCTCGTCCTCATCGTCCGAGTCTTTGGATTTTTTGCGCGCCGCTAGTTTGCTGCCACCAGAGCTGCTGAAATTGCGTCGAGGGGGCGGCTCTTCATCAGAGTCTTCGCTGTCGACATCGGCATCTTCATCGTCGTCATTTTTCTTGACGGCGACTTTCTTTCGCACCGGTTTTTTCGGCTCGTCGTCCTCGTCGTGATCGTTGTTTTCCTCTTCGTCTTCGTCCTCGTCTGCTTGCTTTGCCTTCTCTTCTTTGACTTTGCTCCGTTTAGGCTTGATCTTAGGACGCTCTTCTTCATCCAATTCATCGTCATCGCCAGCTTTTGACTTGGCGGAAGAATCTTTCCCTTTGTAGCCCAGAGGAGCCGCGACGCGCGGAACATCATCATCGTCGTCCTGGGCGGGGCGCCGTTTTGGCTTCGTCGCCGGGGCGTCGGAGAACAGCCCCGAACTGCTGTTCTTCTTCTTGCTCTCTGATTTTTCGGATTCAGATCCGCTCTTGGAAGAGGGAGTAAATTTCGATGCTGCGAAGAAATCCAGCGACTCAGGCGACGGCTTGGCCGGTCGCTCCGCCGCTTTCTTCGGCTGTGCAGGCGGCGCACTGTCGTCTTCCTCTTCCGCTTCCCTGGCTTTTGCAGCAGGCGATTCAACTGCGTCCGCCACAGGAGGGGGAGCGGCATCTGCTTCTACTTTAATAGGCGCTTCCCCAGTCACAGGCGGTGCTTCCGCTTGAGCTTGCGTCTGCGCTTCAGCGGCTGGAGCAGGCTCAGCCGTCTCTTCGGACTTTGGCTTGGCCGGCGAAGCGAAGAAGTCTGCTCGGTCCGAAAGCTCATAATCTTGCGAGCCTGCTGGTGGCGCAGGTGGTGCCTGGGCTTCCGGCTCCTCTGTGCTGCCGGACGGTTGTGCCGAGAAAAACTCGGCTGGCGCCGCCGGATTGGGAGGCAAGCTTGGTTTGGGCGCCTCGACCGGCTGAGGTGCCACTGCAGCCTGAGCGAAAAATGCACTGGCGTCTGTGCCGGGCCCTGACGGCGACGGTGTTACGGACGGTGCTTCAGATACTATTGGAACAGGTCCGGCGGAGTGTGCCGATATGGCACCGCCTGCGACACCAGCAACGGCGCCCGCGGCCGATGCCCACACCGGGACACTGGCTCCCATAGCGGCGGAAGAGGGAGAAACAGAAGGGGAAAGCGCTTGCGCAGGCGATGCCGAATATGGTGGCTCCGCGGCCGGGGTAGATGCCACTGCATCTGGTGGCGGAGAGGGTTTGATCAGATCGGGCGCCGGAGCGAAATCGATTTCACTCGGCTCCGGCGCTCCGTGCCCGTTGCCGTTGCCGTGACCGTTGCCGTGACCATTGCCGTTGCCGTCGCCATCGAAAGACTGCGGGCGCTCGAGCACGGCGGATACCTGACGGCGAGCGACTACACGATCGAGCAAGAGCGGATCGGGATCGACTCGTACCATGAGCGAGGTCGAACCGTGGCTCATGACGGGCAGCGCGGTCGGTGAATAATTGGAGACGATGGTGCCGCAAGAAGAGCAGGTGCTGTTCTTGCCCCTGAGGATCGCTCCGCAAGTCTGGCAGATTAGGATATCCAATCTTGGAGAGTTCCTCCGAAATCACGGCGCTGGGCGCCTGTGATATAAACTTGCCCCTGGCTCGGGGGCTCTAATCAAGCTACAAATCCTGGTAAGCAGCAATACTCGGGCAATTACGAGAGCATAGTAGTCCGGCCGAGCACACTTGTCAAGTGCAACCAGTTCCGCAGGGGGGGCGGGATTTGCTACCGCCGCCCGCGTTCTTTTTGGGGCAGGCATAACGGCCGATTTTCCGGCGTTATCCCCTTGTACAGCGTTGCCTTTTCAGTTATATACTAAGATTAAACAGGTCCAATAAAAGGGGGAGCGCCCAACTGCGCCTAAATTCGCTCTTCGTCCGTGCGACCTTTTCTCATAAAAATAGCTCGTTTAGTAGTGATATAAGCCCCGCACGGGTAGAAGAGACTTGGGACACTATGGCCAAGCGTCCGCGAGCGTGCTGGTTTATCAGCCGTTCTTACAAACAAGGAGTTTTGATGGCAACCGAAGATGAGGGAAACGGCTCGGCGTCGATTCCGGATTCAAGCGGCAAATCTAGCGAAGATTCGTCGGTAAGCGCCCGGAGAGAACGAACGGCTCGTTTGCGCGGTTCACTTGCAAAACAAGTGTCCGCGCCAGACCCGTATGTCCCGGATCCATACATGCCCGCCTCCCCCACTGCCGGCGATCCTGCCAGCGAGCCGCCAATCATGGCGGCTGCCGCACCTGTTCATACTCCGGAGCCAATCGCTGTGCCCTCCACGCCGAGCTTGCAGTCGGCCATGCAATCAATTTCGACCGGACAGAATGCACCGCCGCCGGCTCCGCACTGGACGTTGGAACTGCCTGTCATGGGAGAGGAAGAGACGACGCAGCCAACTGACAACAACGGCTCCGCCGTATCATTTTCGGCTGAAAGCAGCAGTTCTGCGCCTGCGCCCGAACCTGCCGCCGAGCTAGCAGAACCTTATGCGGAGCCCGATCCGGCCGAATCGGCCGGCTACAGATTCGGTCTCGACCCGGCGCCCGCACTGCAGGCGGTTGCACCGCCGCCGGTTGCGCCACCAATGGTGGCCGATCTGGACAAAGTCATAGAACAACCGGTCATGCAGCGTGTTCAGGAAGAGACAACGCCAAAGCAGGCGGCGGCGCCGATAGCCGATTCGAGCATACAAGTGCAAGCGGTCGAGGTGCTCAACAACATCGACCAGGCAATGGGTGCCTGTGCCATGAATTTATCAGCACTGCAGAAGATCGCCACCGAACAGACCGAGACCCTGCGCAGCCTGGCTGAATCCATGCAAAATCAGAGCATGTTCGAGATGGGACTCAACCTCAATAATCTTATGGAGACACTTTCCGCGGCAGTCGAACCGATGAAAGCCGTAGGCGAGCTGGTGCCGGCAATCGATTCATTGGTGACGACGCTGGAGACGAAAGAAGCTAATAAGGCATTGCAGCCGAAAGAATCGCGTCCAACGCCTGATTCGCTGGTGATGAGCCTGGCCGATCAACTTTCTGCCGGAGCAATCGATCCGTGGACATTCAAACACGCATACATGGCTGTTTTCCGAGACGAGCACCCGGCCGATCTGTTGCGGCGTCTCGTCGATCTCCTGGGCACGCAGCGCCTTTCAGGTGAGCTGTTCCGCCAGGCATACGATGCCGTGCAAGCTTCGGATCCACCGAAAGAAGGCGAGAAAGAGCGTACCATCGTCCAAGTCGTACAGGACGAGAATCTCGTGCGAGAGCTGGAAGAGCTGAAGAAGCATCAGGCTGAAATGACTCGTCAGAAAGACGAGTTGTCCAAGCAGATGGAAGAGTTATCCAAACACAACGAGGAGCTCTCTAAACGACCAGCCGAGCAGGTAGTCACCCTCGATAGCAGCAAGCTCGACGAGATGGGCAAATTCATCGAAGAGTTGCAGAAGCGTCAGGACGCAAGAGAAGCAGAATTTCAGACACTTCTCTCCGGCAAAGATCAGGAGCTGCAAGAAGCGCAGGAGTTGCTGAATTCGCGCTGGGAAGAGTTTAACGCACGTTATGACGAACTGACCGAAACTCTGCATAAACGCGACGAAATGATCGCCGAGAAAGAAGCGGAGATTTCGCGCAAAGACTCCGAAAATCAACAGCTCAAAGTGCAGATGGAAGAGCTGCGCGACTCCACGAAAGAGATGCACACCGAGATGCAGAAGCAGCTCGCAGCGGCAGCAGCGAAGCCGAAAGAGGAGCCGCGTTCGGGCCCAGGATTTTTCGATCCGTCGCCGGCCGGTGCTGCGCCGGCTGCCAATCAAGCGCAGCCTCTCTTCGATCCCAATCCAGCACGTCAACCGCTGTTTCAACCTGCCGCTCAACAGGCTCAGCCTGCACCACAGCAGGTCGCACAACCGGCACCAGCGGCAATGGCACCGCCTCAACCGGCGCAAATGGTGGCAGCGCAACAGACAGCACAGCAGGCAGCGGCGGCGCAGGCATCAAGCAATCAAGCCATTCCACGCCCGCCTCAGACGACGGCACCGTTTCTCACTGGTGGCAGTTACGGCTCCGGCGTGCGCGCGCAGGTCTTCGAAGTCATAGTCAGGCAGGCTCTGGCGGGTGCACCCTGGAAAGAGATCTGCGCCGGTCCGATGTCAGTCAACAACATCACGCCGGAAGAAGTAGAAGCGGAAGTAAAACGCCGACAAGCGCTGTTGGGCAAAAAGTAAAACCGCCCGTGGTGACAGGCGGCCGGCAAACGTCAACTTGCCTTGGCTGTTACTACTTAGACTGTGCTCCGGACGCTGGTGGCTCGCTGCCTTTCGCCTTCGCTGCATTCGATTCGATGACGTTCCATTCGTAGACGATCTTCTCCAGGTTGGCCATGTCGTGCAGCAGAATTGCTGAGGGCAAACTATTGAAGATCTCGGTCAGTGTGTAGACTTGGACTGCCCAGATCGTCAGGGTGCAAATGAGTATTAGACTTCGAGTGAAGCGGCTTTGATCGTCAACCTTCTTCTTCAGCTCGCTCAGATCAGCCTCAGTAATCTCGGACATGATAATCACCTCTTCCTTGCCTCGAAAAGAGGCCGCACTCACAATGCCTGGAGGGATTATATCCTCTTGATTTTTGGGCGATATCGGCAACGGCAGTATAACTGCCCCTGCCGCACCCTATCGATCGCTTTGCAACCGTTCATCTAGAGTGAGCAACACATCGATAAGAAGAGATTCTTCCTCTATTTGAATTGTTCGCAGATCGATCAACACTTTGCCATCGTTGACGATTGGCACTACCGGTGGTTCTGAAGCGCGCAGTATTTTTACCAGCTTCTCCGAGCTGTGTGCATCGCTGGAGAGTTGTACGGCGAAACTTGGCAGTAGCTCGGTGGGCAATGTGCCGCCGCCAAACGCAGATTGAACCGGCGCCACCCCGACGCGCATCGCCTTCAACTGCGGATGCAAACGTTGCGCAACTGCCTGAGCGCGCCGCTCAATATCAGACGCCGCCAGCGAGGCCATTGTCAACAGCGGAACGGATTTCTCCGGCATCGGCTGCAGATATTGCGCCACCACACCTTCGAGAATCGCGATCACTAACTTATCGGCACGCAACGCTCTATATATAGGATGACGACGAAGCTGGTCGACAAAGGCGGATTTGCCAGCCACAATACCAGCTTGCAGCCCTCCCAACAGCTTATCGCCCGAAAAAAGCACGAGGTCGGCACCGGACTGCAAAACAGAGCTGACCGTTGGCTCCTCTTTCAAACCAACGACTGAAAGATCGATGAGAGCGCCGCTGCCGAGATCCTCGATCACCGGAATTCCAGTCTCGCTCGAAATTTTAACGAGATCAGCCAGGCTCGTCTCTTCTGTAAAACCGCTGATGGCGAAGTTTGATCGATGGCACTTTAAGATCAAGCCGGTCGAATCACCTATCGCTTTGCGGTAATCATCCGCGCGCGTGCGGTTGGTTGTTCCGACCTCACGCAGAAGGCCGCCCGCGGACACGATCACATCTGGCAGGCGAAAACTGCCACCGATCTCAATGAGCTCGCCGCGCGAAACGATCACTTCTTTGCCGTGGGCAAGAGCACTGACGGCAAGCATGACCGCCGCGGCGTTATTGTTGACCACAATGGCTGCCTGGCAGCCCGTCAAAAGCGAGAGAAGCTCTTGCAAAACGGCTGTGCGTTCGCCACGCTTTCCCGTATCGAGGTCAATTTCCAGGCTGCAGTACCCGGGCAAGATTTTTGCTATGCGCTCGACGACGGCTGGTGAGATTGGCGCTCGTCCGAGATTGGTGTTGAGGATGACACCGGTGCCGTTCAGTATACGCCTGACGCCGCCGGCTAAAAGCGCCTCGGCATCAGCAACTATGGATGCCGCCAGAGCGTCTAGGTCGGGAATGGATGAACTGTCACCGCGCGCCAGATTCTTTCTATATGATTCCAGCCGGCGTCTAGTGAGCTCCGCTAAGATGTCGCGGCGAATTCGACTGGCTGCGGCGTCCACCAGGGGGTGACGCAAAATTTTGTCCACCTGCGGCAGTGAGCGTCGCTCAGGTGCCGCCTGCTTACCCTCTTTCACGCTCTCTCCTCCAGCCGATTATCAGCCACCCACATACAAATTGTATTTTCCACAACTCTCGCGCGCAGAAAGCGAAATTGGATCTTGTCAGAAGCTAAATCAGAGCCCACAATTAGAGTATGTAGTATTTAACTCCTGGCAGCGAAAGCTTACCGAAATGCTGCCGGAAATGCGCGAGGGGGTAAGCCGTGGGTAAGACGCTTAGAACAAAAACACTCTATCAAGACAAAGACTGGCTGACCCAGAAGTACGTCAAGGAAAAACTGTCGACCGTGCAGATCGCCCGCGTCTACCGAGACGAAGAGAACAAATGGTGCGATCCCAACACGATCTCGCGTTGGCTGAAAAAACACAATATCGATATGCGCTCGCTCGCTGAAGCACAGCAGAATCGCCACTCGGGCATGCCGCCCGCGGCCGGCAAGAAAGGGCGCTAAATAGCGCCCGCACCCATACCGGCTTCCACGGAGCCCCAGGCGCCGCCCATTAGTAAACAACAAGTGAGATAGAGCAAGACTTCGCGCCCGCCGAACAGGTAGAAGGCGCAGTACGCCATGAAGCAGAAAGAAGGACGCAAGAAGCGCGTCTGCTGCTCGCGTACGGCATGAGCGCCAAGGCAGACGCCCAGTACCAAAGGACAGCCGAAAAATAAAACGTCGAACAACATGCTGAAAGCCTGGACCTGTTTTCCCACCTTTGAAATAACCACTGCAGGCGGGGAAAGTCCATGGTGGTTTGCCCAATGACGACAGAGCGTTAAGGGATTCTGCTCAGGTGCGTTGACCCCAAGCGATTAATCGCCGTATAACCAGTATCAACAACGCAGCCAGTGACTTCCGAAGGCAGCTTTAGTCAGGGACAGGAGCGCGCCGTTAGACAATGGAGAGACTGCGAAGAGTGGAGGCGACGATCTAGTCAGCGTAGCGAAGCGCGCCTCTCGGCGACGGAGCGCCTATAAAATGGACGAAAAGAACCGAGCCGACGAGCTGATTTTCGGACGCAATGCCGTGTTGGCGTTTCTTCAGGCGGAGCCGGTGTCGCGGCGCGGCGTGCGAGGCGGGCGCGTCAACAAGCTCTTCGTCATGCCGACTGCCCACTCGGACAAACGACTCGATCTGATCAAGCAGTTGGCCAAACAACGCAACATTCCCATCTTCGATTGCGAAAAGCGCCGTCTCGAGCAGATGGTGGGCGCCGAGCAGGCACATCAAGGAGTGGCGGCACAACTGAGTCCTGTCGATTACTGGGAGTTCGAAGACTTTCTCAAGTTGCTGGAAAAAGATCGCGAGCGCTGGACTGCGGAGGGCAATGCGCCCGAAAGTTTCATGAACAACTATGTAGTGGGAATTCTTGACGGCATCGAAGATCCTCACAATCTGGGAGCGATCGTGCGCGTGGCCGAATGCGCCGGCGTCAAAGCCTTGTTCTTGCCGGAGCGGCGCAGCGCCTCTATTACCAGCGTCGTCGCCAAAACGAGCGCGGGAGCATTGGCTACTCTGCCCGTTGTGCGCATCGGCAATCTGGTGCGCGCGCTGGAGCGCTTGAAAGAGAGCGGCTTCTGGATAGCGGGGCTGGATGCGGATGCACGACAGAGCTGCTTTGAAGCCGATCTGAATATTCCACTGGCGATTGTCATCGGCTCGGAAGGCAAAGGGATGAGCCGACTGGTGAAGGAGCATTGCGACTTGTTGCTCAAAATTCCCATGTTCGGACAGACTGAATCATTGAACGCATCTGTGGCAGCGGCGATCGTTTTCTACGAACGCGTGCGCCAGGCAACCAGCAAGGCGACAGAAAAACAGGCTCTTCACTAGCTCCTCGTGAAAACCCGCTGGGCAAGCCAGTTTAGTAAACGATTTGCAACATTATAGATTTTCAATGCCCAACGAACCGCTTGACAGAGCTTGATCTTGCGAAGCATTTGACACCTTTTAAGAAGACCTTGTAGAATCGGGGATCGCGTCGTAATCAGCGTGCCGGTGTAGCTCAACGGCAGAGCAACGGTTTTGTAAACCGTAGGTTGCGGGTTCGAATCCCATCACCGGCTGATGGGCGGATGTCCGAGTGGCTAAAGGAGACGGGCTGTAAACTCGTTGGCGTAAGCCTACACTGGTTC
>DATNPN010000015.1:0-78493 GCA_036703195.1 Planktothrix sp.
TGTTCGTCGACTCGCAGCTTTGCTCCAGACTTCTTTCACGCATCGCCTCGCGGCTCAGCGCTTGTCTTTCGCTACACTTCACCACCGTCAGGTTGTGTAAGGACTTTCACCTCCAGTTGCTGAACATGCCCAGCACACAACCAAAAACACTGAACCGATATTGGTTCAGTGTTTCACCAAACAACACCTGCTCGGTGTTACTGATTTCAAGAGACTGCTAGCCGTCTTTGTTTATTTGCCCGATCAACTCTTGGAGAACAGCGTCGGCTTTGTCGTTTTCGATCTGGCAGGTTCCGGCTTTCTCATGCCCGCCACCGCCGTATTTGAGACAAAGCTCACCAACATTGGTTTTGGAGCTGCGATTGATAATCGACTTGCCGATGGCAAAAACCGTGTTCTGCTGCTTAAGACCCCAGATCACATGGATCGAGATATTGCAGTCGGGATAAATTGCATAGATCATGAATCTGTTGCCGGAAAAAATGGTCGGTTCATGTTTCAGGTTCAACACAACCAGATTGCCGTGCACCGTCGAGCACTTCTGAATCTGCTCTTTGAACATCTCGGCTTGTTGGAAGTACAGCCCGACCCGCTCTTGCACATCTGGCATTTTCATGACTTCGTCGATATTGTGGTCTTTGCAGTAATCGATCAGGTTCATCATCAAGTTATAGTTCGAGATGCGAAAGTTGTGAAACCGTCCCAGTCCCGTGCGTGGGTCCATCATGTAGTTGAGCAGCACCCAGCCGGTCGGCTTGAGAATCTCTTCTTTCGTGAACTGCGCTGCATCGGCTTTGTCGACGGCTTCCATCATGTCGTTCCAACGCGCAGGAAATGTTTTGGCACCGCCAAAATGGTTATAGACTACGCGTGAAGCTGACATCGCATTGGCATCTATGACGTGGTTCTGCTTCTGCTCTTTGTTGCGTATGGTTTCGCTCAAGTGGTGATCGAAACATAGATGCACGCCTTCAACGTAAGGCAGGTTGGTAGTAATGTCGCGATCTGTAATGCGCACCTTGCCGTCTTGCATATCCTTGGGATGTACGAACAAGATGTCGTCAATCATGTCCAGATGTTTGAGAAGCACGGCACAGACCAAACCGTCGAAATCACTGCGAGTTACGAGTCTGTATTTGGTGCCGGTAGCGTTCGGAGTAGTCGTCATCTATCAAGGGCCTCTTGACCGTCTCGAGTGACTATATTCCCAGAATCAGGCAGAGCGAGTTCGCCAAGCAAAAAGGCGCTTAACCCTAGCGCTTGCCAAGTTTGAGCCGATTTCTTCCGTCTGCGGGCGGGCGCCAATATTAAATGTCAAGAAGATATTAGTTTCAGGCGGGAGGTCCAAAATCAGGCGCCCGTCAAGAACTTACTCAGAAACTTCGCGAATAACGTAAAGCGGTCTTCGTTTTGCTTCTTCATGGACGCTTCCGACATACTCGCCCAGTACGCCGATAAATATCAACTGAATGCCGCCAAGCAGCAAAACTGCATCCAAAACCACAGCCCAGCCGATATTGACCTGGTGAGCGAGGAAAAAACCGTAGAGAAGGGCGAGGGCCAAGAAGCAAGCAGCCGCAGCCAGAACGATGCCCGCGACGGTCGCCGCTCGTAAGGGCAGAACCGAGAAAGAGGTGATGCCATCAATCGATAATCGGATAGAACGTGACCAGCGGTAGTTGCTTTTGCCGGCAAATCGCTTGTCTCTGTCGTATTCAACGAACGACTGCTCAAAACCAAGCCAGGAGACCAGCCCGCGCAGATAGCGATGGCGCTCGCGAATGCGAATGAGCGCGTCCAGCGCTGCTCGAGAAAGCAGACGGAAATCACCGACATCAACTGGAACGTTGACATCAGTCAGTTTGCGTAAGACGCGGTAGTACGCCGCAGCCGACCATTTCTTAAACCAGGTCTCGCCCGCTCTCGTGCGTCTTTTCGCATAGACAACATCACTTCCCGACTGCCAGCGTGCCACCATTTCCGGTATCAGTTCGGGCGGGTCTTGCAGGTCGGCATCCATAGTGATAACGACATGACCGCGCGCATAGTCCATGCCTGCAGTTATCGCCATCTGATGTCCGAAGTTGCGCGCGAACGAGACGATACGGATGTTCTCGTGTTTGAGGCGTTCTTCTTCGAGCAAAGCCGCCGTTGCATCGCGGCTGCCATCGTTGACAAAGATGATTTCGTAACGGCACGCCAAGCCCTGGAGCACTGCAACCAGGCGAGCGACGCACTCGCGAATTACCAGCTGCTCGTTGTACACAGGAACAACAACGCTGAGAAAATAATCAGCTGGACGTTGATCGGCAGCGGAGGCAGGCAGCCCTGCGGTCACCTTTGCCGGCGCCGGATCAAACGATAGCAATTCCGACTGCTTTGCCGAGCCTGGCAGCGCGGCGGCTGCATTTGTCGAGGTCTGGTTTCCTAACATATACACCCGAACGGCTATTTCGGTAGTAGACAAGATAGTCTAAGCGAAAGGTCGAGAGCCGTCGTTATCAATGGGTAAGGTACCGCCTACCTTAAAATTGTCCAATCAATATCAACTTGGCTTACGCCGCTTCCGAAGAGCGCCTCGGTTTGCGCTTGGACGTGGTCTTGCGCAGCGCAAACTCCAAAGTTTCACCCGCATTCAGCTCGTGAATCTCTTTTTGAAAACCGATCTTAATCGGTTGAGCACTGCTGTGCCGGGCTGAGATCTTCATCTCCTTTTGCGTGATAACGAACGTTAATGCCTGTCCGCGATAACGCAAGCTAAACGACAACCGCGTCAGAGCGTCAGGCAACTGCGGTTCCAACCAGAGAACATCGTCGCGCGTGACAATGCCTGCATAACAGCGTTGCACGATGTCTAGCGTGCCGGCCATTGCACCGATGTGTATGCCCTCACGGGTGGTGCCCCCTTGAATATCGAGATAGTCGCTGCTCAAAGCCTCGACAAAAATGTCCCAGGATAATGGATGTCCACCGAGTTCAGGTTCTCTTTTCGATTTATGCGCATAGAGCTTGTTCATCAGGCGCCACGAGCGTCCTCTGTCCAACCGTGAGAGCACCCATGCATGCGCAATGCGGCTCAATGTCGAGGCATTGGCCGTGCGCGGAACGTAATATTCCACATTTTTCGCAATCCAATCTTTATAGAACGGGTAGCCCAATCTGTGAAAGATCTCCGTCAGCTCTTTTGCCGAGAAGACGTAAAAGAGCATGAGAACATCGGCTTGCTTGGTCACTCGATAATCATTGAGCACCCAGTTGTTATTGTCTAACGTCTCCTGCAATTTATGCTTTTCGAAGCGCCCGTTTTTGCGCCAGGGATAGTTTTTCAACTTATCGTAGCCGTCAAACTGGTTAATGATGCCGTTGCGCAAGAGAGGAACGTACATCTTCTTGCTCACACGTTCCCACAGCGCCAGCTCATCGTCAGTGACACCGAGTCGTTTGAACATGCAGTCCTTCATATCCGCCGGCATTATTTTGGACAAGTCGAGCGCGCGACAGATTGTCCACACAGCCATGATATTAGTGTAGGCATTGTTGTTGATTCCTGGCTTATCAGCGCCAGGATACGCGTTGTGGTATTCGTCCGGCCCTACCACTCCATGCAACTCGTAGCGATCAGTTTTCTCATTGTATTGAGCGAATGTCGCGAAGAATCGCGCAATTTCTATCAGCAGCTCGGCCCCACAGGCGTGCATGAAATCGAGATTGCCGGTAGCCTGGTAGTACTGCCAGACGTTGTATGCGATAGCGGCATCAACGTGAACCTCGTGTCGCGAGTAATCGTTGACCCACACCTCTTTGTCTGGAATCCACAGATACATTGGCGTTTCTTCCGCGCCGGAGCTGCCGCTCTGCCAGGGAAACCGTGCGCCTATAGCTCCCAGAGACCTGGCGATTTTGCGAGCCTCAGGCAATCGGCGAAACCGATAACGCAAAAGCGATTGCGTGATATCAGGCATACGCAAATTGACGAATGGAAAAACGAAGAGATCGTCCCAGAATATATGTCCCTGATAACCCTCGCCGGTCCAACCTCTAGCCGGTATACCGCAATCAAGCTCGATCGTATTCGGCGAAGCCACTTGCAGAGCGTGAAAGCTGTGCAAGTGCAAGATCAACGACGGCTGCATCTTCGAGTGCTCTTCTTTGGTTTCGATAAACAGATCGAACTGCTCCCAGAGATGCCCCCAGTAGCTGCGTTGAGTCTGTATCAACTCTTCGAAATCCGGCGCTTCAGCGACGGCAGTCTGCGCAGCTAGCCCCGGCTCGGAGATAGCTCGGTCGCGCGACGTGTACAACGAAACGGTCTTCTGCATGCGAATGGACTGTCCTTCGCTGACTTCAATGGTCATATCCTGCGCAACATAGCCGGATTCTTCTCTGTACTCACGATGCGGTCTTACCTTGCTGCGTCCGAGAAACAGATCGTGCCTGGCCGCCATCGCTACGACTATATCCGATTGGTTGGTAACCACCTTCAAATACAGCTTGTCACCATGGGCGCTACGTTCGATAAACTTGAGATGCTTCATTTTCAAGCGCGGATCCTTTCTCGTTCCGTCGTTCTCGACTTCACCGTCGATGGCACTGCGAATGGTGAGCTCACCGCTCCAATTCTTAGCCGTCAGTTTCATCTCAATCGCTGCCAGATGGAAATGGCGCATGTGCACAAACCAGCGCTGGGCCATTTCAGTTTCACGCCCTTGTTGATCACGCCAGGTCACGTTTCTGTACAAGACACCTTCATGCAGGTTGAGACGCTGTTCGTAACTGAGAATGTCGACCTTGGTTAGATCGAACCAAGGTCCGTTATTTATTCTGAATGAGACGCACAACCAATTCGGCATGTTCACGACTTCTTCGTAATCGAAATGTCTGTCGCCTGCGTACGATTTCAACTGGTTGTATGCGCCTGCAATGTATGTCCCTGGATAGTGCAATCCGTCCGCCTGCGATTCAGGATTGGCCGCGCGCGTACAAAAATAACCGTTGCCCAGGGCGCAAAGGGATTCGCGTCGACCTTCGGTGGACGGGTCATAACCTGTAAACGACAGATTCCAATTCTCATCGGTGATATCAAGGTCGGTGAGCGCAGTGCCAGGAGGAGGCGCCTCTGCGGTGGAACCGTTGACGATGCTAACCTCTCCCAAATCTTGTACGACGACATCGGCGCCATGCTGTTTGAGGAGCGTGCTGTCGCCGCTGCGGGCCACACCGATGACCAGCCCGAACTTGCCACGTTTGCCGGCTTCTACGCCGGCGGCCGCATCCTCGACTACAACCGCGCGTTGCGGCGCCACCTTCAGCTCTTTAGCAGCCTGCAAAAACAAATCCGGATGCGGCTTGCCAGGTAAATGGAGTCGCTGTGCGTCGACGCCGTCCACTTTCGCATCAAAAATATGCGACAGGTTGCAAGCTTTGAGAACCTCGACCGTGTTTTTACTGGCGCTTATGATGGCGACCTTAAAACCCCGCTCTTTTAACGCCCGAATCAAATCAACTGTTGTTTCGTATACTTCGATTCCCTTACTGCGAACCAGTTTTAAAAACGTCTGGTTTTTCATTCTGCCCAGCGCATATACGGTATCGAAACCTGCCTGATCGCTCGGGGTTCCCTCAGGCAAGCGAATCTTGCGCGATGCCAAAAAGCTGGTGATGCCATCCTCGCGCGCCTTGCCGTCAACATACTTCAGATAATCATCGTTGCTGAATGGCTTGAACTTGGAGCCGGAGCGATCCTTGAGAAACGCGTCAAAGGTCTCTGTCCACGCCTGAGTGTGCACAATGGCAGTTTTGGTGACGACGCCGTCCATATCAAAAAGAACAGCGTCAATGTCGGCTTTAAATATGACTGGCTTTTTGGCGCGCTTTCCGGCTTTCTTTGCCACGCCTAGTTTTGCTACTGCCACGTCCAACACCTCCAGCTGACACTCCACAGGAGCAGACGGAGGTAAAGTTTCTTGGTTCCTGCGTGATCACTTGGGCCGCTCAGGCGCCAGCGTTTTCTTCCAGCTTAGCTAGTTCTTGCTTGAGTCGTTCTATGGCCAGCTCGAAATTCGGCAAGCAGTTCTTATGGGCAGGATTGTCCGAGAACTTGGTATCGTGCACAGCCTTTTCGGCCTCGAGATGCTCGATAGTCGTCTTGACATACATGCGGTCGATCATTCTCACACCTGCGATGGCAAAAAAGGCCAGTTTACTACTCTTGGCTGCCGACCTGGTTGCCCGGTCAGACTCAACCGATATCGGTTTAGTTTCACTCCCCCTCCACATCCTCAACCGATATCGGTTTAATTTCACCGCCCCTCCACATCCTCAACCGATATCGGTTTAGTTTCACCGCCCCTCCACATCCTCAACCGATATCGGTTTAGTTTCGCTCCCCCTCCACATCCTCAACTGATATCGGTTTAGTTTCACCGCCCCTCTGACGCTCAAACCAATTCCGATCAATTCGGGCTGCGCGCGTTGCGCCCATTCCACGCAGGTTTCAAGTAGTTTACATTGGTCAGACTCGCGTTCTTTTGGAGGTTTTATGTCGACCAAAGCCCCGGCTCAAGCCACTCTTGTAAATCCTGGAAAAATCCTCCAGACGGCGCTGGCGTTTTGGCACTCAAAAGCGTTGCTTTCCGCCGCCGAGCTAGACCTTTTCACTATCCTCGCTCAGCGCCCTCACACTGCAGCCGAACTCAACGGCAAGCTCAAACTCAACGGCCGAGGCAGCCGCGATCTCTTCGACGCTCTCGTTTCAATGGACCTGCTCCAACGCGACGGTGATCAATATAGGAACAGCCCAGACTCCGACTATTTTCTAGACGCTGCGAAACCTTCTTACATTGGCGGTTTCCTCCAGATGACGAATGCTCGTCTTTATCCGACCTGGGGCGCGCTCACACAAGCGCTTCGCACAGGCAAGCCCCAAAATGAATCTGCAAATGCCGAAGATACTTTCGCTGAACTGTACGCCGACAAAGACAGGCTGAAACAGTTTCTCTCTGCAATGACCGGCATCAGCACCCCAATTGCGCAGGTGATCGCGGAGAAATTCAACTGGAGCAAATACAAAACGTTCACAGACGTAGGCACTGCGCAGGGCGCTTTGCCGATAGAGCTCGTCCGTCGTCACGAGCATCTGCATGGAGTGGGCTTCGATTTGCCACAGTGCGAACCAATTTTCGATGAGTACGCCCGAGCCAACAATCAGCAGGCTCGATTGAAATTCGCGTGCGGAGATTTTTTCAAAGATGACATTCCGTCGAGCGATGTGATCACACTCGGGCACATCTTGCATGACTGGGACATGAATCAAAAAACGCTACTGATCGAGAAGGTATACAAAGCCCTTCCCGCCGGCGGCTCCATACTCATCTACGACGCGATGATCGATCCAGAACGCAAGCACAACACGTTCGGGCTTCTGATGAGCCTGAATATGCTGGTCGAAACGCAGGGCGGCTTCGACTACACTAGCGATGACTGCGCGTCGTGGCTGAGCGCCGCTGGTTTCAACCAGATTGAAGTGACACAGCTGACGCCCGGCCACTCCATGTGCACAGGCATCAAATAAGAGGTCGTCTGCACTTTGAGCAAGGTCAAACATCCACATCTAGTGCAGACTGATGTGCCCGCGCGCCTGGACCGTTTGCCCTGGAGCCGCTGGCACTGGTTGGTCGTGATTGGATTGGGCGTAACCTGGATCCTCGATGGGTTGCAAGTGACGCTGCAAGGTGCGCTCGGTCCCATTCTGCGCAGCAAGAGCGCTCTTAGTTTGACAGAAACCGAAATCGGGCTTGGCGCTACGTTCTACCTCATCGGCGCCGTTGTGGGCGCACTTGTTTTTGGTTATCTCACCGACCGATTAGGGCGCAAAAAACTTTTCTATATAACGCTGATTGTTTACCTAACTGCCGCCGCCCTCACGGCTTCATCTTGGAACTTCCCCAGCTATGCCTGCTTTCTCTGCTTGGCGGGAGCCGGCATCGGCGGCGAGTACGCAGCGATAAATTCAGCCATCGACGAGCTGATTCCGGCTCGACTGCGCGGTACCGTCGACCTGATCATCAACTCGACTTACTGGGCAGGCGCCATGCTCGGTGCCGGTGCCACTGTGATATTGCTCGATCCGAAAATCGTTCCGGACTGGTTGGGCTGGCGGTTGTCGTTTGCCATCCCCGCAGTTTTAGGACTAGGAGTTCTGTATATACGCCACTGGATTCCTGAAAGCCCCCGCTGGCTCATGACTCACGGACGCAACGAGGAAGCGGAAGAGGTGATCAGCGGCGTCGAGAAGATGATTGAGGATGAGTCAGGCACGCCACTGCCGGCAGTGACAGAACCGCCTCTGACAATCATGGTGCGACCGGCAACACCGTGGAAAGAGATCTGGCACACCCTGATTATTAAGCACAAAACCCGCTCACTGCTTGGCCTAGCGCTCATGGGCGCGCAAGCATTCTTCTACAATGCCATCTTCTTCACGTATGCTCTGGTGTTGGCCAAGTTTTATCAAGTTCCTGCAAATCAGGTCAGTTGGTACATTCTGCCGTTCGCCATGGGCAACTTACTCGGTCCGGTCTTGCTCGGGCGCCTTTTCGATGTGGTCGGGCGCAAGACAATGATTTCTGCGACGTTTGCGCTTTCCGGCATACTTCTTGCCATATCGGCATTTCTATTCCAACACGATATGCTCACTGCGCAAACGCAGTCGATCGCCTGGGTGATCATTTTCTTTGTCGCGTCATCCGCTGCCAGCTCCAGCTATCTAACGGTGAGTGAGCTCTTTCCTTTGGAAATGCGCGCCCTGGCAATCGCGTTATTCTATGCTCTCGGAACTTTAATCGGCGGGGTGGCCGCTCCGGCATTTTTCGGACATCTGGTCGAAACAGGCTCTCGAGACAATCTTTCGTACGGCTACTACCTCGGAGCAACGCTCATGATCCTGGCAAGCGTTGCCGAGATCTTTTTCGGCGTCGCAGCCGAACAGAAATCTCTCGAATCGATTTCGCCTCCGCTGGTGAGCCAGATCCATTCGGAAATTTTACCTGCCGAAGATTAGGATCGGCCTTTACTCATGCAAGATACTTCTTGAGCACGTCGTAAAGATCTTGCTGCAGCTCTTCCAAATCCGACGGGCGTGCCTCGAGCGCGTCGAGATCGGCAGCAATCTGCCTTTTCTCACCAGGGTACAAAATCGCAGCGTATTGAATCTCGCGAACGCCTTCTGGTTTTTTTACCTGCTTCAGGCAGTTCTTGAGCTGGTCTACGTCTTCCTTTCTCGGCTCAATCGAGCCCAGCGTTTCTTCGATCGGCCTTTTCTTCGACTTGGTTTTTGCACTAGGTTTTTTCGTCGTTGTCTTTTTGGCACTGCCGGTCGTAACGTTGTACCTTGGACTGAACAGAACGATTACCGCCGGCTTTTGCGGCGGATAGACGGCTACAGCCAGAGGCGGCTGGGCAGCTGGCTCGGAAGAGCCCTCCGCAGCACCAGTCATCCGCCATGGTCCTATACGAACTACCTTTCCGTTGGTCCGATTCATCAACTCTAACGCTGCTTCTCCGTAGCTCATGGCCTGGATGAAAAGCCCACGGTCATCGCGTTTGAACCAGGGATGATTGACCGATTGATACCCCAGTTCGGCGCAAACCTTGAGCATGATGCTCACAACCTTGAGATTGATCCAGAACTGATAAAGCAGCGGAAAGTTATTCAATGGTGCGCTGAGAGCCGGTTCTTCCAACCTGACCGAGGTGTGCTTGGCCAGTCCGAGATAATCTTCGAGCACGCCGCGGTAGGCAGGATTTTTCAAGAGAACCATGGTTACCCGCGTTCCTGCCACAGTCAACGGTCGCACTACGCGAATAAACTCAGTCCGCGAGCCGGCAAGGCGAAACTCGCTCGCGAGAGCATCCAGTTCAATGGCAATATCAGCTGGTCCGCCGTCCGCCTGCAGTCTCGCTTGCAGTCTCGAGACCCGGCTTTGCAATGCTTGCACATACGTTTTTACAAGCCGGTTTTCATATGTGTTGTATGAGTGCTCGTAAGTAACGTCGAACATCCGTTTCAAAACACCGATCGGCGAAAAATTTCCTGGAATAGCCATAGCCTGAACAAGCTTCGATATGACCGGTCTTCGCAAATCGTCGATTTTCCGAATCTCATACTCAGGCAGAAGCTCCTTGTGGCATTCGCGCTGCAACATCGGCAAAATCTGGAGAATGCCAAGCCGGTCGTTCGTTCCTGCGATCAGGCGACGAAGTCTGAAGAACTCCTGCTCGACCGTCGGTTGATGATCCGTCGCCAGATTTGTGTCCGACAATCCGCCGCACTCTTGTAGCTGCGCCGCGATCGTCTTGGGCAAGATCTCCCTCAAATCATGGATTACGGTGTTGAATTCACCTTCAGTGAAATGCTCAGGGACCACTGTGATCGTCCGGCGCTCATGCATGTCGCCGCAAAGAAAGTCAATTTCGTAGTGACCGGGACCGCATGCAGGCAATTCCGCAGTGGCGCATTTTTTTGCATCTTCCCAGCGCACAGATAATTGCACGCCGTCGAATTTCAATGAGACGTTGCGTGCCGCATCCTTAGCCACATTGATGGCGACACCGCATTTGCGACCCTCGACCGGAGAGTGAATATGCGCGCCGGATTCAATAAAAAGGCTGAGCCTAGAAGAAGGAGACGATTCCATAGTTGTGGAAACCATAGTTGAGCTGCTGGATCTTGCTATGGCTCCGAGGGAACCGGTTGGCTGTCAAATCGCTGAGTCTTTGCAGCGCTGCTCCGAGTCTGATGTCGGTACCTTTGATGCGCGGGAGGATTTTTTGAATGATTTGATCGTCAAGTGCGACTTCCCATGGCAAGCCGATTCTCGCCGCTTCGTTTACGTATCGAGTGATTTCGTCGACAACACGAATTGAGAACGGAGCCACGTCCGAGACTGCATCCCAGATAGGCATGATCAGATCGCGGAGTTCAGGCCACAAGATGCGTGATGCCACTTCCTCTCTATGGTGGGTTACCTCGATAACCTGCGCGCGGTCGAAGATTTTGTCGGCAAAGCTCTGGGTGGTTTCATCTACGTTCACCGTACCTATAAAGAATAGGTTCGGGGTCAGATCGACAACGTCCGGTCCGGACATGGTCACCTGCGCGTGACCGGCAGCCGTGAGAACTTCCATACCGGACAAAAACTTAGCAAAGTAATACTCAACGCGAGCCAGGTTCATTTCATCCAGAACAAGGTGAAACGGCTCCGGCACCTCACCCACGCTGACTGCCGATTGATAAGCACGGGCTGCCTGCCGCAAAAACAGACTGAAGTCAGTATCGTGATACTGCTTGCTCAAAGGATTGTAGTAGCCGAGAAGATCTTCGTTAGTAGTCCAGTTAGGCGCAACCGGAACCAGCTGGTAATAAGCGCCCACCGCATTGGCATACATGCGCGTCAGCAAAGTCTTACCGCTTCCGCTTACGCCGTAGAGAATCACAAATCGGCGCGTTCTTAAAGAGAGATGGTAGCGCCTCAGCAGATCGAAACTGTAAACCGCGCCGGACGCATCGATTGTTTGTTTGATCGATTCGAATTCAGGTTCTACGTATGAGTGCATTTGTGGTAACGCGCAGATTGAGGGTGCCAATATCATGGGCAAAGCGAGCATTTAAAATATCACAGTCGAGGGCTTAAGAGTCCGCGCGCGGTATTTCGAAGAAATAATTGCCAACGACTGGATTCGAACCAGTTTCTCGCCGTCTTCAGCGGCACATGTTGACCACAATCACCACGTTGGCTTGGAGCCGTCGACAGGAGTCGAACCTGCAACCCGCTGCTTACAAGGCAGCCGCTCTACCAGTTGAGCCACAACGGCGTTTACCGCATCCAGGATTCGAACCTGGGACCTTCGGGTTAGAAGCCCATCGCTCTGTCCGCTGAGCTAATGCGGCACATGCCAGTGGTAGGACTCGAACCTACATCACGCGCCAATCTAGCGCTTACCGGGTATAAGCCGGTCACTCTGCCATTGAGCTACACTGGCACACTGGAGGCAGTAGGAATCGAACCTACTTCGAACCGGTTAAAAGCCGGTTGCATAGCCATTCTGCCATGCCTCCCAATGAGCTCGCCCAACCAGTCCGGGCGATAGTTTGTGTGGAAACCGCCTGAATGGGCGGCCCTGATTTCAAATTAGAAAGCCTGCCGTCGGAATCGAACCGACGTCCTCGCCCTGGAAAAGCGCTGTTCTGCCGCTGAACTAGGCAGGCGAAATTCGGTGGCTTGCCAATAGGTCTGCCAACTAAACCGATATCGGTTGAACTTTTCCATGAGGTCGTCAGGTGCTCCCATAACTAAACCGATATCGGTTCAACTCTTCCATGAGGTCGTCAGGTGCTCCCATAACTAAACCGATATCGGTTCAATTTTCCGAACAGTGCGCACGAGACAAAAAATAAGCCTGCCATCGGAATCGAACCGACGCCCTCGCCCTGGCTAAGCGATGTTCTGCCTCTAAACTAGGCAGGCAAATAGACCGTACCAGCGCGGTAAGTCACACGCTGGGCTCAATCAGCGAAGCGCTCGAGGTTCACTGAAGGTACGGTCCTGTGGTTGCCACAGCAGGAGTTGCACCTACGTAATTCGCTTATCAGGCGAGTGCTCTGCTACTTGAGCTATGCGGCAACAAACTACCCGATGCCGGACTTGAACCTGCAACCTTCTCTTTGTAAGAGAGCCGCTCCTCCTTTGAGCTAATCGGGTGTAGGTGCTCAACACGAACGATCGCGATATCACGTCCACAAATGACAAGCAAGTCGCGTATCGAGCACAAATTTGTTCTATGCAATTTTCAGGGTACACAACGGCATACTACTGGCGCGCACACCAGGAGCATCAACCGCGATGGGAAGCCACTCTTCGATGTTCCACCCGGACACTGAATGGAAGCCATATAAACACAAAAGCCCGGGTTATTTACCCAGGCTCGACGACTCACACAGCTTTCGCGTCATTCACACCCGGATTGTAGTTGCCTGCATGGTCTTGCGACCGCCTCTAAATTGGCTGCCTTTGACCGTGCCGGTGACTTTAATTGTTCCGCATATGTTATTTGCGTACATTTTCCTAACTCCGTGTGCCGACGAAATCTGCCGACGAATTTCATCCTACCACAGCCCGGTAAATTCGCAAAGGACAATTTGCATTAATCCTCACAAGCAACCATGCGGGTTCTCGCACTGCATACTTTGATTGATCAGATCGTTACTTACTGGCTAGCAGATCGGAAGAGATTGGTTTTGCCGGTCCGCGCATCGTCATAGGCCAGTTGATACGGTGCGTTCCGTTTGATTGCTTCTCCCAGACAAGCTGGCGAGCGGGCGTTGACCTTGCATGATGGTAAAGCAGCCCGGCACGCTCGTAAAATCCGCAGGTGTGAAACGTGTGCGGAAAGCCGAAGTGAACCACGTCTAAGTGGTGGCATAGTTCATGACAGAGAGTACTTAAAAACGTCCCGTATGAGGTCGCTTTCTCGAGTACCGCCGTACGCATCCACAATCTTATGCGTTGCGAATCGAAATCGTAGTCACCAAAAAGTTCGTCGACTCGATCACCATTCTCTTCCAACGGACGAACACCCAGCACTTTCACTGTGGGGCATTTGACGCCGTAACACGCAGCAACAATGGCGCCCAATTCGTTGGATGCAGTTTCAATTTTCTTGCGATCTTCGCACTTCAACAAAAGCTCGATCTCTTTAGCGCATTGCTGAAGCCGAACCTCAGCAGGAAGAAGAAGCGATTTCATCGCGTCGCTGCGAGCGTACTCTTCCTTATCTGCTATTTTTCGCGGCGGTTTATCTGTAATCACGGCATTCTCCGACCCCAATTTTACAGCAGAGGCTGGGTTGCTGACACTCTTTCGCCTATATACGGAACGTATCCGAACCGAATCTCATCCTCGCCATCGGGAACTGGAAGCCTCAACGAGCGTCACTACCCGGGTACGGTCTCTGACTGGCGTCACGGTTAGAAATGGTGGATTCATGAAGTCTGTATATCTGATTACTGGCAGCAGCGGTTTTATCGGGCGCGCCCTTTGTCACCGATTCGGCGACAATGCGGATAACCAGGTGGTTGGGTTCGATATGGACGGACCGCCGTTTCCGCCGCCAAACACGGATTGCTTGTTCTGCGACCTGACCTCTGACGAGTCAGTGCAAAAGACAATGCATATGGTACGCAGTCGCCATGGTGGCAAGATCAAAGCCGTCATTCATCTGGCAGCGTACTACAGCTTCTCCGGCAAGGAGAGCCACTTGTACAAAGACCTGACCGTCGACGGAACCGGTCGCTTACTGCGTGAACTGAAAGAGTTTGAAGTTGGCCAATTCATCTTTTCCAGTTCTATGCTCGCGTACAAACCAAATCAGCCGGGTGAGCTTCTCACCGAAGCGTCGCCGCTTGAACCGACGTGGGATTATCCGAAATCTAAAGTCGAAACAGAAGAATTGATACGCACACATCACGGTGATATTCCCGTTGTTATTTTGCGTATAGCCGGCGTCTATGACGACCTCTGTCACTCGATCCCATTAGCCAACCAGATCCAGCGCATTTATGAAAAGCAGCTCGAGGGACACATGTACTCTGGAGACGTCAACGTGCGCCAGGCATTCGTCCATCTGGACGACTTGGTCGATGCGGTAGAGGATGTGGTCAAGAAAGCTGACCAGTTGCCGAAGTACGCCGTGTTCAATATCGGCGAAGAAGATGTGATGAGCTACGACGAAATTCAACAAGAAGCAGCTGGTTTGATTCACGGAACCGATTGGAAAACAATCGAAGTACCCAAGCCGATTGCCAAGACCGGCGCCTGGGTAGAGAACTCGTTGCTGCCTGCCAAAGACAAGCCGTTTATCAAGCCATGGATGATCGATCACGCGGAAGACAATTACGAGATGAGTATCGATCAGGCTAAGCGTCAGTTGGGCTGGCAACCTAAACACTCTTTGAGAGAAACCCTGCCAAAAATCATCGAGGGACTGAAGGTCGACCCGCAGCGCTTTTACAAACTGAACAAACTGCATAAACCGGCTTGGCTGGAAGAGAAAAGACAGCCGCCGCATCAAGCAGCATAGTTTCACACTTATACATTAATCACAGAACCAAGGAGTAAGACATGGACACCAACACGGAAAAGAAGGGTTTGACCGACGTTGCAGAACTGCGACGCCGCGCGCGTGAAAACGTAAACAAAGGACCGATGACGGATGGTTATCGCGCTAATCGTGAGATGGTGATCAAGCTCCTCAACGACGCACTGGCGACCGAGCTGGTTTGCGTACTGCGCTATCGCTGCCATTATTACATGGCTCAAGGCATCAACTCCGAGCCCGTGGCGATGGAGTTTCTCGAGCACTCGATGCAAGAGTTGGATCACGCCGACAAAATAGCGTTGCGCATTGTTCAGCTCGGTGGTCAGCCGAATCTCAATCCTGACAGTTTATCGGGTCGCAGCCATGCAGAGTACAAAGAAGTTAAGGGTCTCGATGCGATGATTCGCGAAAATCTGATCGCCGAACGCATTGCCGTTGACTCATACAGAGAGATGATCACTTACATAGGCAACGACGATCCGACAACGCGCCGCATGCTCGAAGACATCTTAGCTGTCGAAGAAGAACATGCCGAAGATCTGTCCAGCCTTTTGGACAAGTAAATTCAGTCAAGATGCCTTGATTTTTACGGTTCGCGCTTAAGGCGCGGACCGTTTTACTACGTGGCGCCGCAAGACAAGTTTCACCTGTCCCGAGCGACCCCTAAGTGCGCCCAGCGGCGCAAATATGAATTTCAGGGTTCACCGCCAAATATGATCTGTTAAACTGCTGTTGAACCATTTGCAAATCAAAATTCATGTTTTCAGTACGGAAGTCATTTGTCGGGCTGGCGACGGTCCTCTCTCTCTTCAGCTCATGCCAGGCTAAAATCTACGGACAAGAGCGCCATCATGGCGAACCGCAGAAGCGCGCGCTTCTCATCGGGGTTTCGAAGTACAAGGTTTTTCATCCGAACGAAAACAAAGACATTCCCGATCTTCATACTGAAGACGATATTAACTCGATCAAAAACGTATTAGAAAAAGACCTCGGCTTTCCCGACGCAAATATCAAAGTGTTGTCGACTCCCGAATCCACGACGAAGGAGTCGATTCTCAACGCAATCGACGAACTGATTAAAGAGACTCGTCCAGGAGACACCGTGTGGATCCACTACTCCGGTCACGGCTCTCGCTTGAAAGATAGTACCGGACGCAAGATTGAGTCTTACGACGAGTCGATCGTTCCGAGCGATGCAAACCTCGCCGACAGCGAGAACATGTACAACGAAATTCCCGACTACCAAATCTACAATTTAGTCGAACGCCTTGCCAACGCAAATCCAAAACTAGCGACCTTGACGTTCGACTGCTGCTATTCCGGGACCATCACCAGAGACGTAAAAGCGCGTGGTTTGACGCGCGGCTTTCCCGCACCAGAAGACGTTCGACTTTATAGACAGCGTGGCGGAAATACGATGATTTCAGCCAGACAACCGCTGATTCTCAGTCCACGCAAAAACATTTTGGTTTTGGCTGCTGCCCGTCCCGATCAATGCGCGTCGGAATATCCGCTGAACGCACCCAAGATGGGACTCTTCTCGTATGCTCTTGGGCAATGTGCGGCTCACGCCAAAGAAGATAAATCATACACGTACGGGGACCTTCTGTCAGACATGACCATACTCATGACTGATGAGGGCGGCAGGGCTGCTGATGACACTCAAGTGCCGCAGTCGGACGGAGACACCAATATTTCTATGGCAACCAGCGATCTGGTTATGTGCCAACCCAGCCTGACTGCGCAAAAAGATACTGACGGACTGCATCTCAATGCGGGCTCGCTGCAGGGAATAACGAGAGGGTCGCAGTTTCAGATCTTCTCCAAATATACGAAGAATTTTTCCTCCGCCAGACCGTTGATGTTGGCTAAGGTCAGCGACATCGAGCTAAACCGTAGCGAGCTTCAGCCCATATCCGGCAGCCTTCCGGACACAAAAAACAAAGACGAGATTTTCAAAGCAGTTGAGAGCACTCACAACTATACCGACAAACTACGTGTTGGCCTGGTTAACGTAAATCCAGACTTGCAACGGGGATTGGAAGGGATGCCAGGCTGCGACATTCACGAGCTGGATTACTTTCAAAAGTCAAAAGGACCGAACTGCCAGGTCGAAATCATCGGAACTAACAGCGGCATTCAAGTAATTACCGATGACAAACGAACGCTCTGGGACACAACGAAGTATCGCTCCACTATGGATCCGTCAGAAACAGAACTTTATCTCAGCAACAAACTGCAATACGAAGCGACGTGGCGCTTTTTTAGAACGATTAACAACTTCGACACTAAGCTCGATGTGCGCCTTTCCATCGTGCCCTTCCTTCGCAGGAGCGCCGACCGAGGAGCGACTGCTTCGGTGGTTATGGACCAGACGCTCAATGACGCCTTATCCCATCACCCGGACTTGGAAGGATTTGAGCCGCTCACAATCGCGTCGAACTCACTTTCCATGAAAGAGGGCGACAAATTTTTGATCAAAATCGAGAATTACAGCGACCGTCCAGTGTACATCGTTGTTTGCGATGTCGACGCCGACGGCAGCCTGACGCAGCTGTTTCCTGAATATGGAGACGAGCCGCACTACACGAGGTTAATCGCACACGGAACTTACTTCTTGCCCAAAACCTACCTGATCGAAGGACCTGCCTTCGGTGACGAGCGTCTGGAGGTGCTAGCAACAACATCCAGAGCGGATCTTCGTCCCGCCTTTACGCGCGACAACAACCGAAAGCAAAGTGCCACTCCGGATGTTCCGCTCGTGCAAAGTCTCGTGCAAATCCGCAGCGGAAGCAACGACGCGGGCAGCCATACCCGAAGCGCTCCCATGGAAAGTGATGAAGGAAGCGACGATTGGACCGTAGCAAAATTAGATCTGCACACCGAAAAGCGCTAGCCACCGGACGAATTCTAGGAGAAACCTTTGACAGGGTGCGCAACATACCCACTTTCGAGTTGCGCGATCTCGTCCGCATCCAACTTAATTGCAACGGCCGCCGCCGCGTCATCAAGGTGATGCAACTTGGTGGCACCCACAATCGGTGCACTTACCACACTCTTACTCAGAAGCCAGGCGATGGCAATCTGCGCTCGCGAAACTTTCCGTTTAGAAGCAATCGCTGCAACATGCTCGACGACCTTCTTATCTGACTCGGCTGTCTCCGCATACAAGTTCGTTCCGAATTCATCGTTTTGAGAGCGGTTCGTCTTCTCATCCCAATCTCGTGTCAAACGTCCGCGCGCGAGCGGACTCCACGGAATGACGCCGATACCTTCCTCTTTGCACAGTGGCAGCATCTCGCGCTCTTCTTCGCGGTAGAGCAAATTAACATAGTTCTGCATGGTGGCAAAACGAGTCCAACTATTTTGTTTGGAAACATAGAGAGCCTTGGCGAATTGCCAGGCAAACATCGAAGAAGCACCGATATAACGAGCTTTGCCCGCCCTGACCACGTCGTGCAACGCTTCCAACGTCTCTTCGATCGGTGTTTCGTAATCCCAACGATGAATCTGATAAAGATCAACGTAATCCATTTCCAGTCTCTTCAAACTGTGATCGATCTCGCTCATGATCGCTTTGCGCGAAAGTCCGGCACCGTTGGGACCTTCATGCATGCGACCGTGAACCTTGGTCGCCAGGACGATCTCATCGCGCCGTGCAAAATCTTTCAATGCGCGACCGACAAACTCTTCGCTTGTTCCATCAGAGTAAACATTAGCTGTGTCGAAGAAATTAATTCCCAGCTTGAGTGCATGTTTGATCGACTCCCTTGTCTCTTCTTCAGGCAAAGACCAGAGGTGACGACCGCGCTCCGGCTCGCCGTAACTCATACAACCAACGCAAATGCGCGAGACATCGAGTCCTGTACGACCTAATTTGACGTATTCCATAAAACAGATTCCTTAAGTGCAATCCCAGAGATCGACTGGAAGTATATTTCGCTAAGTTAGTGCGAGGAGCTTCTATTGCGCAGTGTAATCAGCGTGCAGTATCTTCGGTGATACCAGCCAATCGACGCGAAAACAATCTTACATCTGCCGGCCACGGTTCAGTTATTTGCAAGAAGAGCGCATTGTCAGCCCTGAATAGCGCTCGCGTCGCTTCTTCGAAACCTTCAAGGTTGCCCGCCTTCGCAGACATAAACCGATATGCCGCTTCTTGGAAGCGCCGAACTCTGTCACGATCTACGTGCGTGCGCTTCGCTTCCTCAACCAACTTTCGCAGGGCAACGGAGGCGCCGCCCGGCTGCTCGTTCAACCAATCCCAATGCCTGGGAAGCAGAGTTACCTCACGCGCGACGACACCCAACTTGGGTCGACCTACGCCCTTACGCTGAGGCGCTTGCGGCTCAACAAGCTCATCCGATGAACGTTCTAAAAGATCTCGATCGCCTGCTTGCGGTCGTAATCGAACAGAGATATCCGTGTGGTTTCCATGAAGATCCAAATCTATCTGACGCCCTGAATCCTCGTCAAACACAAGATAAGCAGGAGGATTCTGAACATCGAGCAAAACCTTGAGCTTCAATGCAACGGTGCAAATGTCGCCTTGAGCGACCATCTCATCACCGATAAAAGCAACGCACTTGCGTTCACCCTCGTCCATCTGCGGAAACCTCAAACCAACAACAACGACAGGTATTTTATCCGGGTAAAATCAATCTGTCAATTCTACCCGGATAAAATAAGCAGGCTTGGACGGTTGCTCCCTAAAACTCAACCGATATCGGTTTAGTTTCGCCACCCCATGGCTTCCATCCCTAAAACTCAACCGATATCGGTTCAGTTTCGCCGACCCATGGCTTCCATCCCAAATTCTCAACCGATATCGGTCCAGCTTTCACAACATGCAGAACGGATATGCAAATGAACCTATGTCGGCCATGAATGCATATCAGGTCGAGATATCAAGCAGTCCGAAGCGCTGTCCGTGGGCGGGTTTTGGTCACCTTAATTGTTTGATCGGTTGAGCAAATCTCAGATTCGCCAGGGCGTGTAATTGGCACGGCTACGGCGATCGGGCGCGAAGCATTGAATGGGGTTAATTGAATTGCTTACTGACAAGCTCTAATCTAATGAAATCGTTCATGAGGTGTCAGCAAGTGCGCAAACCTAGATCGTTATCATTGCGGCGGGCCGTTCCGCACGATATTTCAAAGAGCACTTGCCCCGAGCTCTCGCTTGAAGTTCTTTATCCTTCTAAGCCGCAGGCAAATACGAAAGAGGACAGTGCTTCTCATTTCGATCTGGCTCAGGGGCTACTGAGCGGCTACAGAGTAAACACGAAAGCGGTTAACAAAGACATCGTTGGTTTGATGTCTCTGGCTGGCGAACTGTTTTTGAAACAACACCGCGCCCGTGTGTCTCCTCGAACAGAAGAGAACAAGCATCTCAAAGAATCTCTGGAAGAGGTTCTAAACAAGGCCTTTGCCGTAATGGAACCGTACGTCGATGAGCTTAATTATCGTTTGGGCTCCAATGAGCTTCGTATCAGCTGTACTCCTCCAGCGTGGGTGACGGAGGCAGGTGTTCATCACACAGAGAACAAGTCGTTTTTGCGTGCACGAATTTCGACCTGCATGCTGAGCCTGGTGGTCCGTGGAGCGGGCAGCAAGATCGAATTTTTTGTTCTGCCCACATCACAAGTAATGGGACTGAGTCTGGCTGAAGACAGAATCAAACCGTTGATGCAGTTTACTGCCACCGCCAACGGTGCCTTTATCGATTGGCAAGTCGAGGGCAAACCGCTAAACAGCGACAGGCTGGAACGTTACTGCGTACTTCTGTTCAACTATCTTCTGGACGAAACCAAGACAGAGATGGCCGCGTCGGCATAAGTTTCGCGTCTCTGGCACCAGCGAACATCTCTATACAGTTCTGCGCCTGCAGTCAATGCAAGTTAGGCTGTGCGCTCATGGTTCTCGGCGATTGCGCGGACTGAACGGACAATTACGAAACGGTCCAAGGGATCGGGGCGAGCGCAGATAGACACACTCGCAGCCTGGTGTGCCAAAATACTCATATTCGATTTTTGGCCGAGCACTTACGAAAGTGATTGTGCATCGCCAGCGTGCCTAACGTAAATCGGAACGTCACGCGAGCACAGGACCGACAGAGCCTGTGCACCCGCCCGTGGCAGCTGCCCGTGCTTGCAGCAAACCAGCGTATATTCCCCATTGATCATGACTTATCTTAGTAGTAAATCTGGACTGCATCTTGAGGCTCAGTGAACCCATGGGCGAAGCTCGTAAAACACAAGACGGAATTCTCTTGTTGTCTGTTGGATTAGTCGCCGGATTTCTCAGCGCTGCCAGCGGATTCTTCATCTGGTACCACAACTCGGAAGTAGCCAGATCCGTTCAGCAACCGACGATTGCCGAAACAACGGCAGTTGCATCGCAAGAGCAGAGCACGATTTCACAGCCGGTCGCCAACGCCACTGCACTGACAACGGCGCAACCAGGAATTGAAGGGTCACAGACGGGTCTCGCAGCCACGGTCGCGGCCGCACAGACTACTCCGGGAATGACCGAACTAAGCCCACTTCAGATCGCGGCGAAAACAGCGTCCGGCGAGATACAGGTGATGCCTGAAGGCGTAGCGTTGCAAACGTACAACAATCCAGGCGGCATCGAGGGCACCTCCGGCAGCGTCACAGCCAGTCCCTACTGGACTATCGGCAGCAATGGTCTCATCGGCAATCCGCCGGTAGACCCGCCGTCGAGCCACGGTCGCGCGTACTCTTACTGAAGCAAGTCCATCCGATTAGAAGTTCTTTGCACGATCCGCACCCAAGTATGCCCGCAACGAGAGATTGTCCAGATCTCCCTGTTCAGGTATAGATACGGTCCATTCTTCATCTCCATGAGGCCATGTTGGCGAATAACGATCTTGTCACCTTAGATGAACGGGTCAAACTGGAGTCCCGCATCGAAGAACGCCAGCGCAACGAAGCAAACGAAAGCATGCTCGCTGAAGGAGTGCACGGCGTCCTGGATCTATTCTCCGGCAAAGATAAGCGGTCGCTTGCCCATTTGAAAGAATTGGGCAAAACCGCGTCCTCGAACGCTGAGATTGAAACAGCGCTCTCAGATGACCACAAGGCTGCGGATTGGCGTGATACGGTTTCCCAGGTTTCGACTTCTTTCGTCAAGACGGTGCCGTTGTTCATGGGTTCAGGAAAAGGACTCGTTACGGCCGCACTGCTCTATGGTGCCGACCAGGCACGTCCTAGCACCGGCGCCGATATGATGGCACTAGATTTCACACTCGGTGCAGTCAAAGGAGTAGGAACGAAACTTCTGCTAGACAAGTTCTCAGCAAACCCTGCGCCGCTATGGCAGAAAGGCGCACTTCTCGGAGGCAGCATGTCAGCGTTGGACTCGACCTTGTCGAGCAGCACCTGGTACAACGCGCAATCAGGTCAGTGGCATGCCGGAGAAGGTTTGAAGAGCACACTCGCGTCCACGTTGTTAGGTGCGGGCACAGGGGCGGTTGTCTTCCCGCTCGGCATGAAGCTCTCCGAAGGAGTCAGCTCGGCCGGACAGCGAGTTCTGGGACGCAATTTCAACAACATGCTTGCCACCATGAGTGTCGGCGGTTCATTCGGTCTGGTATCAGGAAGCGCCGGTGAGCTGCAACGCCAAATTTCCTCAGGCGAGCACATTGACGCCAGCAAGATCGTGCGCGGTGCCGTGATCGAAGGCATCACTGACATGGCTGCCGCAGGAACAGGATACGGTCTAGGCAAAGTCACTTTCACTCAAACACCAATCGACGTCGCCACCACTAGCGGTGCCCCCACGGACAGCAACTCCACGACTAAACAAGCGTTGGATTCCAACAGACTTACCGAATTCTCATCCGAGGATGTCGCGAAGACTTCGCAATGGCTGCAAGAAAACCCTCAACGCTTGTTCGATCTTGCCACGCGTGTTGCGCAGAATGATGCCACCGTGGACGGTTCCAGCACACGGGCTGTGGAAGAGAATGCAGACCTGGCGAAATTATTGACAGGTCCACAAATTCGAGACGGGTTGCGCTCGGTGCTCCTCTCGGAAAATCCGTCTTCGGGTCTGGACTTTCTCATGAAGACGGGAGTGATGCAGCGCATGCTCCCGGAAGTAGCAGCCATGACCGGACCTGGTTCTGAGCAGAGTTGGCAGTTTCACAGCGAAGGCAACGTGTGGCAGCATACCGAGAGGGTTCTCAACAACACGCACGATAGCATAGAGGGTCTCAGCCCTGACGAGCAGTTCAAAGAAAGCTTGGCCGCGCTCCTGCACGACATGGGCAAGATGCAGACTCAAACAATTGCAAAGGACGGACGCATCTCCAATCCTGGTCACGCAGAACTTGGCGCAGAACAGGCGCGCGCACTCTTGCAACGCCTGGAAGTTGATCCGCAAACCAGCGAAGCCGTTGTCTCTATCATCCGCGATCATATGAAGATGCACACCGCGCCTACTATGAGAGCGTCCAGACTCAACGAGCTCCTGGGTAATCCCGAGATCGAAGCGAAGATTCGTTTGCAAGCAGCAGATGCAACCGGGTCAATCTCTGGCACTCCGCCTGACGGGCAAAAGGCTCCTAAAGTCTGGGGAAGCAACGAGGAATTTCTCCTCGGAAAACTTGCAGCGTACCGGGCGAAACTCCAGGCAAAAGCGAACGAACCAGTCCCTCTCCTCAACGCACGAATGCTTCTCAACTCAGGTGTAGCGCAAGGTTCTGAATTAGGCACCATTCTGAAAGCAGCAAAACAGGCACAGACCGACGGAACACTCACTTCATCAGCAGATCTGCCGGCTTGGCTGCAAGAAACATTCAACGTAGCGCTCGCGACATCGGGAAGCGACGCGCCACCATCTGCGGTTCCACCCATCGATGCAGCGGACGCTGCTATCTCGGCGCGAATCAATTCGGCAATCGATGCGACACGAGCGTTCGATCCTCAGTACCTGGACAAGACCTTGCTCAAAAGGACAGTTGAACCCGCCGGCTCACGCTATAACAACATGACGCCGGCGCAGCTGGAAGCGGCGATCAGAAGCGCTAACTGGCAGCCGTACAACAATCCGGTGATACAGGCTCCCGCAGTTGGTTTCCGAGCAGCGCTGCCGGGACGTCTTGGCATGACGCCGATTGATGCACTTCCAGACGACACGCTGTTTAACCTGATAGACCCGAAAGCAACTGGCAACTGGTCACTAGCAACGACCGGCACAGAAGGTCAGGAAGTTCCCTTCTCGACTTTGATCGTTGGACCGAGCGGGGACCGCGAGACTATCTACACGGTTCACCCGGGCGAGCCGACACGTCCCTCGACTCTCTCGCAGCTACCACCGGAAATTGGATCGCGTTTGCCCGCGTCCGGCGAACGTCGCATTCCTCTGTCGAAAGCGGAAGCGCAAGGACTCGGCTATAGCCTCGCCAAGATCGAAGATCAACCGCAAAAATAAATACCAGCTCGGGCGCGGCATTTCGAAACAATCTCGGTTCGATTTTCGCAAGAAGCCATGAAGCTCACCAACTAAACCGATATCGGTTGAGTTTTTTCGGCAAGTAGCCATGAGCTCGCCAAACTAAACCGATACCGGTTGAGTTTTTCGGCAAGTAGCCATGAGCTCACCAACTAAACCGATATCGGTTTAGTTTTTCGGCAAGTAGCCATGAGCTCGCCAAACCAAACCGATACCGGTTGAGTTTTTCGGCAAGTAGCCATGAGCTCACCAAACCAAACCGATAACCGGTTGAGTTTTTCGGCAAGTAGCCATGAGCTCACCAACTAAACCGATATCGGTTGAGTTTTTTCGGCGAGTAGCCATGAGCTCACCAACTAAACCGATATCGGTTTAGTTTTTCGGCAAGTAGCCATGAGCTCGCCAAACTAAACCGATACCGGTTGAGTTTTTTCAGCGAGTAGCCATGAGGTCGCAAAAGCAAACCACAGGCTTGAAAGTTTACTTTCCACTCGACGGCAAGGCCCGTATCTTCGCGTAAATCTGATTCCCTTCCTCGACCCGATTCAACTTGTACAAAACCTTCGCATACGCTTCCATCGTGCGCCGCTGCGCGCCGACGTCCTTGCTCGCAGCCTTGTCCATCAAATCCAATGCTTGCTTGAGAACGGATTCCGCCTCAGCTGGCTTATTTATCGTGTAGTACAAACTTCCGAGCTGGCTCAAGGACGCCGCGCGCTCGCTGTCATCGTTAGCCTTCTCGGCAATTGCCGCCGCGCGAGTCAACCGATCTTCAGCCGTCTTATAATCGTTTGCCTGCAGGTACAAAGCTGCCACCGCCCGCAGTTTCGCGCACAACTTAGGACTGTCCAGACCGGACTGCTGTACTACCTTAGCAAGGTCTTGCTCCGCCTTGTTCGCCTGGCTCATCGCCGCGTCAGACTTCGCCTGTAATCGTGCGTCCACGTCTTTGGGCGCTCTCAATGGAGACAATTCTGACCCGGTACTAAACTTCAATCCGTTCGGACTAGCCACGCCATTCAAATAATACGTCGGCGATTCATCACTCTTAGAATCCATCGTCAGCGTTATCGGAACATCAAACGCGACCGCACGACTGAACGGCTTAAACGGAGCGGCTGCTTTCACGGCATTCAGCGCCATTTGGTCGATCGCTTTGTCACCACATCCAGTTACTAATTTTGGCGATGTGATATCACCGCTCGATTTCACCGCGAATCCGACAACAGCCGCACGATTACCTAAGGCAGCCGGCGCTTTCCAGGCAGCGTGCACCTTCTGCCGCACACCGCGATAATACGGCAGCCATTCGAAATTAAATGATGCATCTTTGTTGTGATCGATCTCGATCTGGTCGAACAACAGTACCGCACCCACGCCGCCCAATGATGGCGCGCGCCCGCGTTGTTCGTTGCTAACCAGTTCGTCGATCTTCCCTTTCGCACCAGGATCTTCCTGTGCCGCGACAATGTACTCGGCGCAAGCGCCGATCAGATCGCCTTTTTGTTGTAGGCTTGCCGCATACTTCTCGCGCTCGGGCGCTTTCAATTCCGTCATCCCGGATCGCGCCAAAATATAATTCAAGCCCTGTCGTGCATTCGTGTCATTCGGATCGAGCAACAACGCCTTGTGGATATCAGCAAGAGCCTCATCCTGACTTTGCGCCTTCGACGATTCGTTTTGATAGGCGATTCCGAGATTCGTGCGCGCCAGTGCTACGTCCGGATTCCGCTTGAACACCTGTTCAAGCCACGCTATCGATTCGGGGTATCTATGCTGTTCCATCAGCTGTCCGGCATAGTTCATGATGCTGATCACAGTGTTGTTTGGTTCAGCCGCCCGCGCAGAATGCACGCTCGTAAGTATTACAATCGATAACGCAAATGCAAACCTTCGACGCAACTCACAACCCTCGCTTTTCATCCCGCAACCAAAACATGCCTGCGCTCGGGATCTCGACTTTATATCACAAAAGACTTTCTTAATTTAGAGGTTTGCGTTTCGCGCCATTTCTACATTCCGCTGAGCTCACTCGGAGTAAAACCGATATCGCGAGAGCCGAGCAGGCTCTTTGTCAGGTTGCCCCCGACTACAACCATTTCGTGCATTGCTTCGTCCATGTGCCCATCTTTGACGACTATCGGATCGCCATCAGGAGCTGCAAACAGGGCGGCTTTCCGCATCAGCTCGTTGATGAAGGCGCCACTGGCGCCGGCGGTGCGTTTGATGAACGAATCCATGTGTTCCACTTCCACGCGCAAGCCTTTACTGTATAACTCGAACATTCGTTTGCGACAATCCGCGTCCGGTAATGGCACCTCATACGCCTGATCGATTCGCCCCGGACGAGCAGCCAGTGCTGGTTCCAAAATCTCCGGACGGTTGGTAGTGAGCACGAACAGAACGTCGATATCTTCAGCAAGACCATCCATCTCGTTCATCAGTTCCAGCAAAAGAGCAGTGTTGCAGTTGCTCTGCGATGTTCGTTCTTCTGCAATTAAATCGACATCTTCGATAACCACCATAGACGGTGCCAACCAGCGCGCGAAGTGACACGTTTGCGCGATCAAACCCTGCCCTTTTCCGGTGATTAAGAGCACGGTGCGTTCTTTCATCTGAGACGACAAATACATGGCGGTCAGAGTTTTGCCGGTACCCGGCTTGCCGTGCAGCAAAATGCCACGTTTTAATTTCCGCCCGGCGTTCTTCAGAGCCTCGCTGTATTTACCAACGTCGACGGTTTGACGCTCAATACGCTTCAACAAACCCTCCGGCAAAATTATCTGATCACGAGCAATCGACGGAAGGCTATGAAACTTGAGAGTGGCGCCGCTCACGTTGCCCGCAGCGCTCGAATTGTTCACCGACAGCAATTTGCCGCGATAGACATTGCGCTTACTCATCACTCGGTGCAAACTTTTGACAAACGCTTCGGCAGTTGAACGATCGTCAGCCATCACATCGACGTTGATCGGAGATGCTCCGCTCCAATCCATCATGGAAGTCTGGCGCAAGAGGACCACAAGTTTCGGAGTTCCGGCGATTAGATACAAGCCGCCTTGAACGCACGCGACTTTGTTGCCATCGTCGAGCGAAATATTGAAATATTGAACAGAACCTTCCTTCGCGCCGCCCAGCCCAACAAAACTTGTGATCGAAGGCGGCGCCACTAGGTCCGACAGCGCCGTTCCGGTAAAATTGTTGATGACGCCGCCCTGCAAACCAAGCACAGTCGCGCTGCGTCCATCTTTTGAGGTTAGCTCATCAAGCGCAATTTGCAGGTTCGGTTGATTGTACCGTTCGAACTGCTCGGTCACAATCGGCAGCGTCGAGGGATCCTTACCCATATGTTCGTGAATCTTCTGCCGCAAATCCTTCGGCAGCAAATCCTTCGGCACCAGATCCTTCATATTGAAACCAGAGAACGTCATATTCTCCTCCCAGTTCCCAGCAATTCTCGTTTAGGCCATTCTATCAGCGCAGCCGATCCGCGTTTTCACCAGCATGCACGAAATTCCACCAACCGCTCGCATTCTCAGCCAATTCCAAATCACTCACCCGCAATGAATAATTAACACCACGCGACGACTGCATACGATCTGGCTGGCGCCCGGCACCCCTATATCGTGGCACAGAAACTTTCTCACAGTAGCGGCACCTGCCGACCTCGGGGAAAATTGAAACGATATCGGTTTATCGCGCCACTGCGCTCGTGGCCCGCGGGCATAACATGCATATGCGCAAGTACTCCCTGCCACTCTCAATGCTCGCAGTCACGTTTGCGCTGATTTACGTGACCATGTGCCCGCGCCTCAATCCCTGGCTGATTGATGGCATAATGTTTCATCCTTACACAGAGATCGACACCAATCAAATAAAATCGATCAGAGGAATCGCCGGCCGCGAGATCACATTCGGCAACGGCTTAACCGGCTGGTTTTATCAAGTTCCCAATTCCCACTTCGTTATTTTGTTCAGCCATGGCAACGCCGGCAACTTATCGCACCGGGTTAACAAGATTGCTCCGTTACTGGCATGCCACCAATCCGTATTCATATGGGATTATGCAGGTTTTGGGCACAGCAAGGGACTGGCCACACGCGCCACCATCGCCAACGATGCAAACGATGCGTACGAGGCACTCATCCATCAAGGATATAAACCAGAGCAAATCATCCTCTATGGCGAGTCCCTCGGAACCGGCGTTAATGCCGAAATCATGAAACTCCACAAGGTGAAAGCTGTAATAATCGATTCTGGTTTTACCTCGCTGGAATGTGTCGCCAAAGAAAAGATGCCCATCTTCCGCCTCTACCCTAGTTTCCTTCTGCCACCGCCGACGATGCTCGTGCGCGATCAGTTGGGCGATACGCCTTGTCTAATCATTCATGGCAAATCAGACGAAATCATTCCTTATCACAATGCAGAAGATCTGCATGCCGCCGACAAAAACTCGACGTTGATTACCCTGTCCAAAAGCTCTCACAATTATATTGATTCTGCCGATGCCACACTGATCCAGGCGGCTTTGAGAGAATTCTTAGCCAAATTGTCCGCCAATTGACCCAATGCTACAAGCAATTTTAAAACTGTATGCGGAGCGCCCACCGAATTTTCAATTTATAGCAAGATGAAACCACGAAAAGAGGACGGAGCAAGCGAGATGAAGTTTGGCAGATGGCAAAACTCATGGCGACTCCTACTAATCGCATGCATTTTATTAGGTGGTCGCATGGCAATGGCAGAAACAACCCCCGAAGAACGCCAAACTCGCGCAGAAGCGCAGAAAGGCGATGCCGAGGCACAGATGATGCTCGGCATCTACTTATACAACAAAGGCATGCGCGGCTCTCAACCTGATGCGACGGAAGCGATCGAATGGCTCAACAAAGCCGCACGCCAGAACAATGCCGCCGCCGAGTTTTACCTGGGCGCCGCATTCAATACCGGGACAGGAACCGCCCAAAGCAAAACCGAAGCTATAAAGTGGTGGCACAAAGCGGCCGAGGATGGCAATCTCGATGCGCAGGCTACGCTCGGCAACGTCTATTTCAACGATCCGAAGGACGGGTTTCAATCCTATTTATGGAGACTGTACGCTGCGCAGCATGGACATAACGCTGCGGTCCAAGATTTGCGCCTCGTCGAGGCGTACATGACGCCACAAGAAATTAAACAAGCACACGAACTGGTGGCAAATTGGGATCCGAGCAAGCAGCTGCCTCAGCGCCCGCCGTTTCCGTTTCCCACGAGTGACATTATCATGAATCCACCAATCGAGCACCTGCGCGCAGCCGCGGATCAAGGTAACAACCTATCCCAACTTGAGCTTTCGCACCAATATTCACTGGGCAAATTACCACGCAACGACGAAGAAGCAAAGAAATGGATGCGCAAAGCTGCCGACAACGGTAATGCGCAAGCGATGCGTTCACTCGCATCGCTTTATGCAAGTGAAACTGCACAATGGAACGCGAAAGCCGAAATTCAGGAAAAGCTCGACGCACAAGCCTATCTAGACATGTTGCGTTATTACGAAATAAAAGACACGCCGAAAGAGTCTTCGTCCGCAATCAAGTATTGGACCAAGCTCGCCGCCGACCAGCGCAACAAACAGGCGCTATACAATCTCGCAGTCGCCTATCATCGAGGTTTCGGTGTTACGCAAAACGACGTGCAATCCAACATGTATTTCACAATCGCCGTCATGTACTTCGACTGGAAAAGCTCCCTGGAACCTCGGACCGCTATGCGCAAGCTACTCACCGAAACCCAAATCAAACAATGCAACGACCTAGCCAAATCCTGGGACCACGATCATCCCCCCGTCGTACCTTCGAAGTGATCAGTTATATTTGTATTTATCACTTGAGTCGGTACGGTTCATGAGACGTGTTTTTTCGTTCGTTATCGCACTGCTATGTGCAAGTGAAGTGGCACCTGTCGGCGCGCAGCCAGCAGAATTGTTTCATGCTGATTTCCGTTCTCCAAAACAGATGAACCAACTTCTCTGGAAGTGGGACAAAGAACTTCGATGCTTTTATATTGCCGATTTGTTCAATTCGATGGATTTACAGGGCAAATCACGCGATGAAATGCACAATATTCTCGGATCACCGGACCGTATTGAAGGGGTGGCGGAAGCGTATGGGTTTCCGTATGGTCCGCTCTCTTCCGTCACATGTTCACTGGAGTTCCAATACTTGTGCGGGACCGTCCGAGCATGGCGGCTGGGCACCCGCTTCAAGGGCGGCGGATGGATGTTACCCTGGGCAACCAAGCCCCGTCCCGTTGCATGGTATCTCAACGGCTCACGTGCGGAATTTCCCCGTTCTATCAACGATCATCACCCGTAACGAAATTATGGAAGGGTACATAGACAGCTCACAAGCCCAATTGCGCTACCACTGGCCTGTTGATTCAGGTAAATGAAACTTCCCGACTTCTACCTAGGCGTAATCTATCGGGGCCCGCCTTAGGTCAGGGCGTAATCAGACCGTTGCGCGCTCCCCATGCTTCATCAAACATAGGGTAAAACCCAGTCATTTTTATCGAATCTGGGCATATTGTTGATGACTCTGGTTGGCACATCCCTGCACCATTGAGGTTAGAATCATGAACCAAAATCGGCGCAAGTTTCTCCAGCAGTTAGCTGCTGTCTGCGGCTCGGGAGTGGCACGTTCTCTGGGAATAGGGCTGGGCAGCGCCGTCGCAGTCACCGCGGTTCCTAGAGTGGCTACGGCAGCCAAGGCGGCTACCGCAGCCACTCTAGTCAGAGCTTCCTACGGGCCCGCGGTGCGAACGCAGGTCTTCGAAGTCATTGTCCGCCAGGGGCTTGCGGGCGCGCCATGGAAAGAAATTTGCGCCGGTCCGATGCAGGTCAACAATATTACGGTCTCCGAGGTAGAAGCAGAAATCGCGCGGCGCAAAACGATTCTTGATGAAGAAACCCGGCGGATCGACGAAATTGCGCACTCAGCCATCTCTCCCTGCGCTTGCAATGAATGTCGTCTTGCAATAAAAGAAACTCTGGCAAGAATCCGGTCGGAAGTTTCTCAGAAGCAAGAAGTATAAATTGCGCATGCTTTTGGCTGGAACGCGTTAGATTGGCGCAATAAATTATGCATTTCGACGTGTATCGTTGCGCACCGTCCAAGGCATGATCACTGGCATTCGCATTGTTCAACGCAGGACGCGAGAGTGCAACAACGACCGTGTTCTTACCTCACTCGTCAACTTTATCGAGAGAAAGAACCGACTCGGACAAACCGCGACGGCGACAAAACCGGACAACATGCCGGTTACGCTCGAACAAAAGCAGGGTAAAACCCAGTCGCTTTCTACAAATTTGCGCGTATTCTTGTAATCCTTGTCGTCCGTACACCTGCCCATCGGAGGTTTTCCAGTCATGAACCAAGATAGGCATCACTTTTTCGAACAGTTTGCAGCAGCATGCGGCACCGGCATTGCAAGTCCGTTAGCTGGGAGTCTTGGCGGGCTTGCCGAAACACCGATTGAAGCTGCATCAGGAGCCGTGGTGGCGGGAGCAGTGTCTGGTGCATACGGCATCGGAGTTCGCACTCGTGTATTCGAAGTCATCGTACACCAAGCGCTCTTAGGAACGCCGTGGAAAGAAGTCTGCAAAGGTCCCATGGCGGTGAATCGGATAACCGAAGAAGAGATCGAAGCAGAAGTTAAACGCCGTACCCCGATACGACACGCTAGCCAAGCCATTTGCTGGTGCCCGCTCTGCCAGCAGAAGCAGAACGACAGTCGCATCGAAGCTTCAAAAAGAATTGACGCAATTCCCCACTCACCACTCTCTCCCTGCGCCTGCAAGGGCTGCAGAAACAAAGTGCGCGAAATCCTCGCCAAGTCATGGAGCGACGCAAAACAAAGTACATGAGGTTTTTTGAAAGAAACCCATAAATCGGCGCCAGATTAAGCGTTTCGACGTGACATGTCCTCACCAATCCGTACCGTGCAACGCCTGCAAACCTCCGTCCGCCGGTCGCTTGCGGCCGTCCGGCTCAAGGTTAAGAAACTGAACGACCCGAAAGCGCCCAACCTGGGCGCCTGACCAAAACCTGAGACAACTCGAAGGGTTCACGAGAAGACCCCATGATAAGCTAGGAAGGCTGAAACCTCCCTTGGCGTTCCGTTAGATATATCTTCGGCCGACGCCCAATTAACTCTGCGAAGAAGGAGCATCCTGATGTCTTCACTGTTAGTAGTCGGATCCGTTGCCATCGATTCGATCAAGACTCCGTTCGGAGCCCGTGAGAGAAGCCTTGGCGGTTCTGCCACTCACTTCTCGGCTTCCGCGTCGTTCTTCACGCATGTCGGCGTGGTCGCGGTCGTTGGCGGCGACTTCACCGCGGAAGACGAAGCGGTCTTTCATGAACGCAACGTCGATGTCTCCGATCTACAGCGCATTCCTGACGGCAAGACATTCTTCTGGGCCGGCGAGTACGGTTTCGATCTGAACACCGCCCACACTCTCGACACTCAACTCAACGTGTTCGGCGATTTCAAACCGAGCCTGTCGGCAAAAGCAGCCAACGCTCCATTCCTTTTCCTCGGCAACATTCAGCCGACCCTCCAACGCGAAGTCCGCGCACAATCCAAAGCTAAGTTCGTCGCCATGGACACGATGAACCTCTGGATCGATCAGACCCGCGACGAACTGCTCAAAACAATCGCTGTCGTTGACGCATTGATTATCAACGATGCTGAAGCGCGACAACTGGCAGGCGAGTCCAATCTGATCAAAGCTGCTAAGGCCATCCTCAAGCTTGGTCCAAAGATGCTGATCGTAAAACGCGGCGAATACGGCGCAGCGTTTTTCAGCAAGGACACGTATTTCGCTACTCCGGCGTTCCCTGTCGAAGAAGTGATCGATCCCACCGGTGCTGGCGACAGCTTTGCTGGTGGTTTCATGGGTTATCTCGCACAACAGAATTCGGTCGACGAACAGAGCGTGCGTCGTGCCATCATATATGGTTCCGTCATGGCATCGTTCAACGTAGAGAAATTCAGCTGCGATCGTCTGCGCGCGCTGACTGCGGACGAAATCCGCGAGCGCATCGACCGCTTCTCCGAGTTCACGCACTTCGACCTCTATCCCAACATGGAAGGCGTCGTCGCACCGACAACAACCAAATCGAAAAAAGCCGGCGTGCTGATATAGCACCGGGAAAATCGAACAACATTGCAAAGGGCGCGCAAGCGCCCTTTCTCTTAGCAACGACTGAACTACTATCCGTCGACCAGGAAGCCATGGGGTCGTCGAACTAAACCGATATCGGTTGAGTTGTTGCGCAGGAAGCCATGAGGTCAGCGAACTAAACCGATATCGGTTGACTTTTTTGCACAGGAAGCCATGGGGTCGTCGAACTAAGCCGATATCGGTTGAGTTTTTTGCGCAAGAAGCCATGGGGTCGGCGAACTAAACCGATATCGGTTGAGTTGTTGCGCAGGAAGCCATGGGGTCGGCGAACTAAGCCGATATCGGTTGAGTTTTTTGCGCAAGAAGCCATGAGGTTAGCGAACTAAACCGATATCGGTTGAGTTTTTTGCGCGGGAAGCCATGAGGTCGGGGAAGCTAAACCGATATCAATCGAGTTATTGCGAAGGAAGCCATGATGTCGAGGAAACTTAGGCGCTGGCGATGCTGTAGTGAATCAGGCAATCACCTTAGCCCACAAAAAGCAGATAACACTTACCGTCTAGGTCTACTTCCCGCAAACCAGCCAGTACATACTGCCATCCTTCCGCCATTGCCACGCCCGCTTCGTCCCAATCATCGTGCGTAAATTCGTTGAAGTAACTCTGCAGCTCGTCCTTATTCAGCTCGAGTTTTTCCAACGCTTCCACGGCTGCTTCCGCGTCACTATAATCCGCACAGACCTGCAACCCTACATCATGCGCAGCTAACGAAGCGAACGCGGGTTTATCGAGACTGAGCGGCATCTGCACGCCGTGCTCTTCCCAATACGTCAACAACACGTTCAACACAGAACCGGAATAATCAAATTCCGCCGTGATACTTCCTGCTTTGGATATCCCCTCCCAAAACGCCTTGTGATTCTTTTCCGCCAACAACCGCGCCAGCGGTTCGATCTCTTTCGTCCACAAAACAAATGCAGATGCAACTTGTGACAATGCTGATTCCTTTCAATTGACCACGCGCCCAGCGCATGGCTTTGATGTTGCCACGAAAATCGCGACAACCTGCCCCTTACTGTTAATCACCACCCACGGATGCGTTGCAAACGTGTTCAACGATTTCGCGCCTAATGCCGGCACTTCGCCGTAATCTTTGCGCATACCCTGCCAATCTAACCAATAAAGACGTACCGGACTTTTCGTCATGTTATAGATTACCAAGACGGTTTTTACCGATCCATCGATGGACCTTAACGAGGATTCTTCACTCGCGGCATGTACTGGAAGCACCACCAGACTGGTGCTCGCATTCACAGCCGGCCATTTATCTACCGCCGCTTCCGGCCACGACTCCGGCGTTATCGGTCCGTGATAAATCTGTTGCAACAAGTTATATGCCGCAGGATCGTAGGATTTGAACCACGCGGGACCAGTCTTGGGTGCTGGTTCTGCTTGGCCATAATCTCCCCGCGTACCGAAATACCACATCGACAGCTCGGCAAAAAACTCCTTGTCGTTCGTGCCGGCGTACATGTTTTTCCACAAGCCGCGTTCAGTCGAATCTTTGTATTGCTCGCCAATGCGACGTCGGGTTTCATCATCAACACCATAACCCATTATCGTATGCGCAAACTCATGCACACATATATCACGATCGGAATAACGGTCGGGGTGCAAGTGCAAAAGGTTTTCCTCACCGCATGATGCAAACTTTCCACCGACGCCACGCGTGCGTTTATCGACGTCAGATTGATCGGGACCGAACGGTTTGCCTTTGTACTTTTGCATATCAGGCAGATCTGATGTCTCTTGATTTCGACCAATGATGTGCAGCTCGCAACCTGAAGATATAAGACGATCTCTGACCTCGGGAATTCGGTCTAACATCATGTGCAACCGTTTCGCCGCCTCGACCAGTGCAGCATCCGCCACTACATTCGGTGCCTTGATTTTGACGCCACTGCAGTCGATTTCTTTTGCATAAAAATCGTCCTCGGGCGGAGAGATAGACCTGACCTGGGCAGAAGCCGCCTGACAAAAGATCACCGCCGCCGTAACGAAGCCGAAGAGGAGTGATTCTGTCCTGGACATCTCTTGCAACCAGCGTATCCCCAATATCGGCGCCACACTTGGTGCTAGTCTATCCTCTTTTGCCCGCCGGTGATGCAGCCCCCACGCCCCGCGTGCAAGATTAATTCTTGCTGCTATGAGATACCCGATTTATCAGCTGCGCCCTGCCAACTCCCGGTTGTTGCAAGCAATTGCCGCATATAGGATTACGACATAACCACGTCGTGCAAGACTGCTCGCAACCACAGACAATCCTTAGGCAAGATAGTTCTAAGCACAGACAGTTTTAAGCACAGACAGTCCGTAAGCACAAACGTTCAGTAAACACGAATAGTCCGTAAGCTTTACGACGACGAGATCGCATCGGTTGCGCAACTTTATGGCGCCGCGACCAGCGAGTGGGATTAGTTTCGTAATTCCCCCATTGAAGACGGTACGAAGCTGGCGACAATATCTATAGCTACCTGTCTGAGCGCGCAACATGGCTAAGAACGCGGAATCGTGTTCACAACTGTCGATAATGGATCAAAACAGGGATCGCTTCCCGAGCGATTGCTCACAGGACCAGGCGTCAAGACGGCTGTATGATGAAGTGGTCGACAGCACCGCGCAGATAGTCGCGGACGGCGGCAAAGGTTCCGGTTTTTTTGTGCGCAACGGCGATGAAGTCGTCACCAACGCGCACGTGGTTGCTCACAGCAAGCACGTCACAATAAAAACGAAAGACGGTGACTTCCCCGCACAGATTGAGCGCCTCGATGACATCAACGACCTGGCGCTCCTAAAAATAGTCGGTCCTAAACCAGAACATGCCAAACCAGTTCAGCTGGGCAGCTCGGACGAACTCAACCCAGCGAGCCAGCTCTACGCTGTCGGGCACCCGATGGGCTCGCAAAAAACTTGGATATCGCCGGGACATTACGACACTCGCGGAGAGATGTGGTTTGAAGGGTACGGCCCATTTTTAGATCCGAGAGAGAGACTGTCATACGACAACACATTCACGGCTATGATGGGCGTGTCGCTAGACGGCAAAGATCCTGCGCAGCGCGCTGATGCGACAAGCTTCCTCAAGAGCCCAAGAGTCGTCGCCGACATGCAGACAGTACCCGGATCGTCCGGCTCACCTGTGTTCGATGCAGACGGCAAGGTCGTTGCGGTTGATGATGTGGCGATGCCAACCCAAGTAAATGATGGACAGATTATCCATCGAACCGGTATGGTGCCCGTCGAACAAGTAAATCAACTTTTGTCGGGTCCGGACCCCAAGTTCCAGTTCGCCTACAAGCCCGACCATATTTATCCAGAATCGCCTAAGGCTGGCTCTGTAGCAGCGTGGGGCGACGAACACGGCGTTCCGCTTGATTGGGCCACCTCGATCTTCGGCGAACCGGCTCAGAAGCTGGTCGAAATCAAGCGCAAAGACGGCAGCAGCCGCCCGCCGCTCGCCTGGAACGGCGTGGATAACCCATAAGCCGATATTTAATCGGGAGCAGCAGCCACCAGTACAAAAGCCCAAAGTCTGGGCTTTACATACTCGGATACCCGCTGTTATTTCGTTGCCAGTGACATCTGGGCGCTCGACCAATCTATAATGTTACTCGGATACCCCAGCTCTAATCTTTGACTCGACTAAATGAGATTGAGGCATTGACATGCGCAATTTTGGAGCCACGTTGATCGCTGCGGCGATTTTCATTGTTTCGTCCGGATCGGTTATTCCAGCTCACAGTGCCGATGCGTTCACCAACGCGTGGGCGCTGTACAACCAGCAAAAGTTTCCCGCGTCTGCGGCAGCCTTCGAAGCGCTGATTCACACATCGCCGCCCAGCGCACGGCTGTACTACTATGCGGCGCTCGCAGATCGCGCCTCCAACCAAACCGGTCGCGCCAGGCAGTTGTGCCAGTACATCGTGACGAATTTTCCGTCAACGCCAGAAGCAGCCTATGCGCAAAAACTCTTTCCCGACCTCGCAACTGCCAAAGCCGGCACGACAGCGGCCGTGCCCGACGGTTTGAAAGGCAAAAGTGTCAATGAGTTGATGCAGACGGAAGCAGGCAGGAAGGCGCTCGAGTCGATGCTCTCACAAACGGAAACAAACAATAGTCCGGCAGCTGGGCCATCTGCCAAGGTATCGCCGATGGTGGCGAAAAGCAAAGGTTCCAAAGCAGGCGAGCGAGTATTCACGGCAGGGGATATCGCCAGGGAAGGCGCTAACGGCATCGATCAAATGTATTATCCGAACTGCTGGTTCGAAAGCAGCATGAGCGCATTGGCAATGCTACCGCGTGGGCAAAAACTGATGGCAGACATGGTGCGCTATGGTCCGAAGGAAGGCAGCTACGTCGTGCGCTTTCCGGGAGATGGAGCGGAGTACGCACTGAATGAAGAGAAGCTCGAGAAAACAGGAATTCACGATAAAGCACTTTGGGCAACGCTGATCGAGTGCGGTCAGACCCTCAAGTTTCCCGAGGACAATGGTGCCATGCTCGCGGATGGTCTCGGGTGTCTCACGGGACAGCGAGCAGAAACAATCACGCCCTCGAGCGCTTCTGAAGAGGAGCTGGGCAGATTTATCGAAGGTGCGATCAAGTCACAAAATCCGATTATTTGTGGTTCTGGATACAACCTTTCCGGTTTGCCGCGATTGGTTGTCGCTTCGCACGCTTACACAATCATCGGTTTTGAACCTGCGAGCGGCATGGTAAAAATCCGAAATCCTCATGGTGCTAATGCCGAACGTTTCTCACTCAAAAACGATGACGCGCACCAAAAGTTTGAACAGCTCGATGATGGTGTCTTCAAGATTCATCTCTCGTTGTTCAAGATGTACTTTGCACAAGTAGCGAAAGCGGATATTTAGCGAGGTTGAAGCTGATGGTTATCGGGCGAAAACACGCAACGCCGTTGGTTGGGCTTGCCCTGGCAACAAGCGTTGCTCTGGCACAGACACATGCTGCGTTTGCGCTGGCTCCAGTCGACTCAAATGCAATGAAATCCGCATGGGCACTTTATACGAAGGGACAGTACGCTGCGTCGGCTGATGCATTCGAAGCGCTGATCCGTAAGTCCACGCCAAATGCAACACTGTATTATTACGCCGCCTGCGCCAACAAGAATGCCAACCGCATTGCACGTGCAAGACAGCTTTGCCAATACGTCACCGCCAACTTCTCGGCCAGCACAGAGGCTGCGTACGCCAGCAAACTGTTTCCTGACACAGCCGCTGCACCTGCAGCAGCTGCTGCTGCGCCCGCCGGAGTTCCCGCAGGTTTGCCTGACAGTATGAAAAACAAAAGTCTGGAAGAGCTGATGCAAAGCGAGGAAGGACGCAAAGCACTGAAAGAGGCTCTCGCTAAACAGAAGAGCGCAGGCGCGCTCGGGGCTGCGCCCGCGTCAGGCACCGCTCATGCATCCAGCAGCTCGGGAAGCGACTTCTCAGCCAGTGCCATTGCAACAGATGGAGCCAATGGCGTTACGCAATGTTATCAGGGTGCCTGGTTCGAATCTGGTATCACGGCACTGGCGATGATACCACGCGGTCAAGCGCTAATTGCATCGATGATTCGCAAGTCCGGCGATGGAAGTTATAACGTGCGCTTTCCTGGTGATGGGCAAGATATCATGATAACGCCGCACATGCTGGAATCTGCAAAAATGAAAGATAAAGCGCTCTGGGCCACGCTTTTGCACTGCGCCCTGGTCGAAAAGCTTCACGGGCGTGGCAGCGCCAGCATGGAAGATTGCCTCGCCGTGTTAACGGGTAAACGTGCTGAGAAACTGTACGCGAATAACACCACTCAAGGATCGCTCGTAAAATTCATCAGCGATGCGGTCAGATCGGGTTCACCAATCATTGCTGCTTCGGGCGATGATTTCGGAACACTCGATGACCTGGTCGAGTCGGACGAATGCTACACGATAACAGGTTTTGACGCAGCCACAGAAATGATCACGTTGCGCACACCGCACGGAGAGAACTCCCGGCGGTTCCGTTTAAAAGACGACCCTGACCACAAGAAGTTCGAACAACTCAACGACGGCGTCTGCAAAATGAACGTCTCACTCTTCCCGCACTATTTTACGCAAGTCTGTTCCGCCTCGATTTGAAATCACAGCTATTTCGCTTTGGCACCATTCTTGGTGGCTTTGGTTTTGGCCTCGACGACGGGTTCATCGACTGGCTCGTCGGTAACGCGACGATGGTACATGCGCTCGCGGCGGTTGTCGATTTCGCCGGCGATGATGTCTAGAAGCTTATCCTGGGTCATTCCCGAAGTGAAATTGATCACCGCGCAGCCGGCGTCAGGATTCATGCGCACGCTTTCCACGTGATTGGTCGAATGCAAGACCGATTCAAGATGCAATGCCAACTCGAGATTTTCGTGTACGAGTGGCACGCAGATTCGCACGCGTCCAGGCACCGAGTGCAGTACTTTGATTTCGATATCATCAGTGTACGGTCCGTGATCGACACCTGCCATGCGCCGCTTGCCGAATTGCAGGCGGAAGCCTTCCTCCTGCTCGAGATACGTCAGCAAGTGAACAAGCAGGTTTTGCAAAGCGATCAGGCGCTCGCGTCCTTCCAGATTTTCAGCGCTGTCGGCACGGTCGAACGCTTCCAGCATGTCACGTACAGTTTTGCACTGATAAAGACTGGCGCGTTCGCTCTTCGGGTCGTTCATGTCGTCTTCAAACTTGTAGCGAGGAATAGTAACGAACATCGGTCGATGTCCAGTGTCACCGACGCGTCTCAGCGCAGCTTCTGCCAACGCATGCCGATCGGCGATGGCAAATCGAAATGCATTGCCCGGAAAACGCGTACGACTTTCCATAATGTCGCCAATCTGCCCAATGATCGAAATCATTTTCGCATCACGCGTATACGGTCCGTAACGCATCGTGTTCAGTTCCCAGCCGAAGAACACACTCATCATGTGCAACAGCTCTATAGCAGGCGGCGAAGCGGGCGTGTGTTTGCCCGGGAATTCCTTACGGTAAAACGAAATTTCGTCTTCTTCCAAAATTTTGTACAGCCGCCTCTGCAGGTTTTGACTGATAAACAGCAGCGAATTGACGAAGTCAACCGACATCTCGTCATGCTCGTGCTGCCGCTCCTTCTCGCGCTGGTCCTTCCACGTCCAGACAGTCCAAGCTGCCGCTGCCAGCGCCGAAAAAATTGAAAGAGTTGTTGGGTTCATAACCTGCCACTACAAGCCGTCCTGCCACTATTTGCCCGTTATGCGGCGAAACTTACCCCCTTTGCCCTGGAACTCCGCCGCAGCTCAGACGCATCTAATCAAAACACTGTGGAATTGCACAGTCATGGGAGATTCATTACCGGATAAGCTTCGGGACACAACCCGCTGAGGTGGCAAATGCCAATACAAGTTATTGACATTGTACAGCCATGGTGACAAAATGAGGAATGGCTTGTGGCGCGGTACGAAGCCTATGAGCATGGCAATTACAAGTTCATTTTTAAGTACGACGAGGTCCGCACCGACAGGCTTCACATTTGGGTGAGGCACCGTAAGACGCCGGAAGATGCGATCCGGATCTGGTTCGAGGCGCGCATTAAACATTAAAGCACGAAGTACCAGCGATTCGAAGTGTTTACCAGCGACGAGGGACTGTACTGGTTTTGGCTCGAACAAGACAAAGTCATAATGATTATTAGTTGCTTCAGCAGATAGGATTTTTTATGCCAAAAGGAGAATTCGACCGCAACAAAATTCGCCGGACAGGCGAATACAAGCTGTCGGCTGCTTTGTCAGCAAAGGTCACGAAAAAGATAGCCGTTGCGGAAAAAGAGCTCGCGGGCGTCCGTGTCAATTTTCGCTGGGGCAGTGCGCAGCTAACATTGGTTAAGACTGTCGCGGAGCTGATAGGTGTGCCGTATCAGACATACATCAAGCAGGTGCTGTATCGTCAGTGCCTTGAGGATCTAAAAGCGTTCAAGGATGCCGCCGACTCGCCGAATCCACCAAAGAAAAAGTAAGTGCCAAAATTGCCGCTCGTACAATCATCGCTGGCGTTTTGTCCGAAGCGAGTCGTAAGCGGCAAATGCCTAACTTGGTCAAGCCCAAACGTCCACGTTCAAGAGCAATTTGCTCGCAGGCTTGAAACGTTTTTGTAACGTCTGATGCGACACTCATTGATAGTATGGCGCACACAAAGAAGTGTCGGCGTTCAAATGGGCAGACTGCCGGCTATACATTGAACTACAACAAACCTGAACGCCTGCCGCTTTCGGGCGACCGGGCTCTTATTACCATTGGCTGTTAGGCACCGCAAGAACGTAGACGTCAAACGACGTGCTACTCAGTTTTTCATGGTGTGGCTTCCGTTTCTACTTTCTCATTGGAGCACTTATTATGGTCAACTTCGGATTCGAAATTAACGGCGATGCTACAAATGCAGCCGGCAGCAGTAGTGCAGAAGCTTTGCTGAACGGTGCCAATGCATGGGGACCAGGCGCGACACGAGAGTGCCAAACTCCTGTTGTCAGCAATGCTTACAATCTTCCTTCAGTCGAGATCGGCACCACTTCCACTGCACACGGGACAGTCAATGCTGCGCCGGAAGCGGTAAACGGTATATCCGAAAACCCCACGCCCTGCGGTGGATCCGTCCAAGAAGCACTGACTACACCAATCGCCCAATCATCGGTTGCCGCTACCCAAGTAGGCGAGAATGCGATCCCTCAGACCGCCACTTCTGCGCCCGAAGTAGGTCTGAGCGGGTTCGACCAGAACGCTCCTGCTGCAAGTTCAAACCCGTTGGGCAAGCTTTGGCATGGGATGACGGATGCATTAGGAGCAGGACAATCGCTGCAAGACCAAATTACCAAAAAGATGGTCAGCCAGCTGACCCCGGAGCAACGCAAAGAGTACAACAAGGAGACCGCGGAGATACGTCAACGAGAAACAGCCGCCGACATCAATACCAACGCACCGCCATTAGACTTACCTATGCATAATCTGGTGCAGAGTCGGGTCCAACAAACTGAAAGGCAGATAGCGAATCAAGTTCAATCCCAGTTGTCACCAAATGACCTGCAAGAGCTTCAATCTGAATGGAACCAGTACTCGGCCCCGAGACCTCCGGTGAACCCGCTTGGCGGACCGGTCGGCTATCCAATGCCAAAGCCTGGTCCGGAAATTAACGCGTACTACCAGCAGATTCAAACGGCGACCGAGAAGTATTTGCAACAAAACGGATGAGCGTCGCCTATTTGTCGCGCGCGGCGAGTACTGTAGTTTAGCTAAGCGCCGCTACAGTGCTCGCCATAGGCTTGGAGATGAGGCTTTAATGCCCTGGCGGTGCAACGTACTTCGCGGTGCGCGGATCAACTTTGACTATGTCTCCGACCTTGACTCTTTCCGGAACCACGATCTTCGCGCCAGATTCCAAAAGCGCCTCTATACGCCCTTCTTCTAAATGCACGAGCGAAACAACTTCCAATTCAACTACTCTCGGGAGTTCAATCCCGAATACCCGGTTATTCCAAATAAGGATCGTGATTCCTTCAAGTCCTTCCTTTAGAAAAACCACTTGCGGACCAATCGATTCAGCCGTCACTTCCACCTGATCGTACGTCTCGGAGTCCACGAGAACATAATTGTCACCATCTCTGTACGAATAGTGGCAATTAGCAACGACGACAAGATCTTCGTCATATTTCCCGCGCACACCAGGCGGTGTACCAGGCCAGAGCGGAAACTTTTTCGGCATCGACTCATCGGTCGGCATAATATCCACGCGGAAATCTTTTCACATCCTACCGCAAAGGTTCCGCCCAAAGACGGATCAGGCAGCAATGCCTAACAACCCGCTGGTTCCAGGCGCATCAAAACATTCTCGATTACCGTCGCTAAGTCGCTCACTTAGAACATCGGAGCGGTGTTGCCGCCTGCCTGACGCTGGCAGATCTCAATCGCTTCTTGCATGTACTCTTCAGATTGTCGCTTATCACCGGAAGCCTCAGCCAAATCAGCGGCAGCGCGCAGGTCGGCGACGAGCTGCGGATGGTCGAAGCCGCGGCGAATCGCGATAGCTTCTTTGTACATGCTCATTGCTTTGTCGGCGCGCTCATTGGCTTGGTAGAACGCGGCGGCAAGCTCTAAATTGGCGGCGTGAGCGATGCGGTTAGGCGAATCGCAGGTCTGGCTGAGCGCGTATAAGAAGTAGCGCTCCGCCGTGACCATGTTGCCGTTGCGCGCAGCGCTTTGAGCCTGCGCAGCCCAGTCTTGCGTGTAATTGGGAAAAATGCAAAAACTGCTGCTCATTGCAGCTGAAAGGACTACTGCTGCCGCTACCGGGTAGTTCATATGCGCGCTCCGAGGGGTGCGTGTCAGTGAAGTAAAGATGCCAACCAAAGCTTCTGATAATGCCTACCCGTCTTTTCAGAAGCGCAAAACTCCTTGACAAGCACGATTAGAGTGAACTCTGGAATTTCATCAAGCCGGTCGCGTCGGGCCCCAAAATCAGGGCTCCACTCTCAACTGTTTCACCCCAAAAGCAGACCCTAGCCTTTGTTCATCTCTTCGCGATTCTTGACCACGAAATAGGCCAGGACCACTGGCCAAATCGCATAGACCAGCCCAATATTGCGCAGAACGAGAAGATCGCAAACAATCCAGATGAAGTACATGGTGAGCGCGTATTTCTTCATGCCCCAGAGCGCCCACGAAGCGAGGTAGCCCACCGGCGTTCCGATCCACAGCCACATGGGAAATGCAATCGCATGCGCGGGTGGTTTCATGCAATAGAAGAGGATATCGACCTGCGTCATGCCTGGCTTGACCGAATTACACAGCCACAAAGTAGCTGTAGCAAATACCAGCCCGCTAACGACTGTGATTGAAAATGGCCTATCAGGAGGCTGTGCAACTTCAGACATATATACTCTCGCTGCCGACGATCTTAGTAATTAAGCTACCACAGAACTAAAAGCTCAGCCAGTTTTGCACTTACCCGTATGAAAAACGATCCTTTTGGCTAGACAAGGGCGATCTTCAGCCGAACCTCGCCCTGTTTTTCATCTGCGAGAATTGCGATGATGCTCTCAGCAGAGGACCCTAGGCGAGCAAGACGCAACTATTTCGCAGGAGTCGAAGCTGCAGCCTGTTGCTGTTTTAGCAGTTCTTGTTTTTTCGCGAGCTCTTTCGAGTCGAGCTGGTAGTCGTAGGTATCGATTTGATAGATTCTGCCTCGCGCTGTCGAAGTTCGCGGTGTTTCCAGCTTGGACAATTGTGCTAAAGCGGAAACCCGCGCACTAAGCTTCTGAACATTTTCGGAAGAGACAGGAGCATTTGGGTCAGGTTTTGGATAGAGTCCAATGATCCGTTCGCGCAGCTGCAAATAACTACGCTGATTGCCAGCTTGCCGTCCGGTTTTCGATATCTCGGCAAAAGCCTGCAGCCAATAACGCTTTGCCTTCTCTTCATCGTGCTTTTGATAATACTGTTCGCCAGCTTGAAAATATCTCTGCCAAAGCGCGGGCTCAGGCTTAGCCAATGCCATGGACGGCACCTGGAGTAGCATTGCCAGAAGCGAACAATACGATAAGAAAGATTGCCTGATAGTCATACTCCGCCTAACAAATGAAACGGCTCGACGACATTGTCGCGCCGAGCCGCATCAACACCAATTTAGTTTAGTTAATCAAGAGTCGCAAGTGACTGAGTCATCGCAATAGATGATCGGCTTGGCCTGGTGAAGGTCCGGAACTCCGATTACTCCATCGATAGACAAGCTCGTCACTGTCTCGTTGTAGGTATTGTCATCATAGTCGGCAGCAGCAAAAACGACATCGAGAAACTTGGAACCAGCGGGCACGCTGTTGTCCGAAGCATTCCAATTCACATAGGTGGTTCCGTTGTGCGTGGACGTCGTGTAGCCACTGTAAGTGTAGCCCACGGTTCCGTCCGGTGCCATCCACTCAGTGTCGACTTCCCAATTGTCGTCGCTATTAGTCAGTGTTATCTGCCAAGAATTCGCAGGTGTCTTGCCGGCGGTGACGGCGAGCAGGGTAGATTCTTCACCGTAATTTGTGCCGCCGCGTCCTACCCAGTACGTGTGATAACCAGCATTCACGAACTTGCTGGTTCCGCTGAAAACGCTGTTGCAACCGGGACAGATACCAGCCACTAGTGTGGGATGACCAACCCCGGTTGTGGTGTTGTGCGCATTAGCGGAAAACGCTGGCGTACCTAAAAAAGCAGAGAGCGCTAAGGCTCCTGTAAAGTATTTGAGTGCTTTCATTTGAACCTCTTAGTAACTCGGATATCCCCCTTGGAGCATTGGAGGACAGCCTAAGTTTTAGCAGAACGTTTACCGTTTTGCATCGACTTGAAAACGAGTTTTCACCCTTATCGGCCAGGATTGTCCGCATCTTGACTAACTGTCGACACACCACTGATGGTGGCAGGTTACCGTTTCCAAGTTGCTGTGCAATATTCCTTTTATTGCTTAGCAACAACAGACAAATAAACTTTTCTGTTCTGTGCACTCATTTGACTGAACAGATGCAACCGTACTACACAGTCCAAACCGTTAAGCCCGCGTCGACGAACGGAGTCAGTTGCGATGCAGCAGCATCTGAAATGAGATAAGCAAAATCCTTGATCTCGGCGATGCTATATGAGGCGCTGAAGCCGATTTTCTCTTGTCCTGCCAGGACTACTGTTTCGGCACTGTTGCGAATGAACATCGATTTGATGCATGCATCTTCCCAGCTCTCGACGGTTGCACCTTCGTCAATCGTCACTCCATGAGCGCTGACTATGCTCAAATCAGGCTTAAAACGCTGACTTTGGGAGACCAGCTCAGGTCCGGTCGCGATGAGCAACTCCGGCACTATCTCGCCGCCCATCATAATGACACGCAAATTCGGTTGCCGGCTAAACTCCATCGCGGTGGCGATGCTGTGCGTGATGAATGTCGCTTTGAGTGTCGCCGGGAGATGGTGAGCGAGTTGGGCACTAGTGGTGCTGCCGTCGATAAAGATCACCATGCCGCTCCTTATAAGGGAGGTGACACGATTGGCGATTGCCGATTTCGCTTCGATATTGAGCGCCTGACGAGCGGAATAGTCATAAGGAACGGTCGTCAACGCCACCGCCCCTCCGTGTACCTTCTTCAGCTGCCCGCCGTCAGCCAACTCTTTCAGGTCTCGCCGGACTGTGTCCTCGGAAACGCCGAACTCCCGCACCAACTCCGCCGCGAGTACCTGCCCGGAGACGGAAAGCCGCATAAGTATCTGTTTTTTACGCTCGTTGGCAAGCATCTTGACCTGCGGGTATTATCGGGTTTATGCTGGTATTATACAGTTTTGTGCCGGAATGCGCCCGTTTGGAGGTCCTTTTATATGCTTAGAATCGCCGTAGACATGGATGAGGTCATCGCAGACGCTCTCGGCGAGCACATCTCCAGATATAACCGCGAGTTCAATGCTGAGCTCGAGAAGGCTCACTTCATGGGGAAACATTTTAGAGATGCGATTCCAGCGGAGCATCGCGAGGCGGCTTTCCGATTAGTGCACACTCGCGATTTCTTCGCCAATTTGGAAGTAATGCCAGGTGCGCAAGAAGTGCTTCGCAATCTCAGCTCGGAGCACGAAGTGTTCATCACGACTGCGGCGATGGAAGTTCCGCTTTCGTTTGAAGCGAAGTATCAGTGGCTCCTCACACACTTCCCCTTTCTCCCGCCGATGAACTTCGTTTTCTGCGGAGACAAAAGCATTATCAGAGCCGACTATCTGATCGACGACAACGCGCGTCATTTCAAAACCTTCATCGGCACCGGCATACTTTTCGACGCACCACACAACCGCGACGTCCGCGGCTACCAGCGCGTGCGCAATTGGTTCGAAGTGAACGAGCTCTTCTCCAGACAGCAAGTCGCTGTTTGATTCGCTTATCTAGGTTGAAACGATGAGGCGGGCGCGAGGTTTCTGACACGTCGTGCGCTGAACTGCCTGAACCGCGCAACAGGGCACTAACAACTTTTTTACATGAAGGGCGTACCCTGAGGGTGGTCACATGACCCCCTACCCTGTCCCTTTGTAGACACACAAATTACTAGCAGAACGTCGGCACCGGCGCGCGTTAGCGCGCTTGCGGCTTGGCGTCTGCGGGAGAATATCCATGCCAGCAGAAGTGACGGCTAACAGTGAAGCGCAGGATCAATTTTCAGCGCTCCTTAAAAACGAGATCGCCAAAATCAAATCGTCGGCGCGAGATGGTTGGAACCCAGAGGCAGTAGCGAACGCGCTGAAACATCAGGAGGCTCAATCCAAGGATTCGAGTCATCTTCCGGGCGTATCTGCCGGTGAGCAAGACACTGCCAGCTCTCAGCAGTCGCAATCGCCGGAATCTGCGCTTCTCGATCCAAATAGAATACTGCCGCTCGCTGCCAATATTCTCGGTTCTGAAGCGACAGGCTCTCAAGCCATGGGCTCAGGAGGAACGGGCACCGAAATATCCTCTGGCGCCGCAGCGGGAGGAACAGACAATACCGGCAATCCGGCAAACAATTCCCAACCTGAGAAAACAAACACCGACATAGAAGCTGCCTCTCACCCGACGGACATGCAACAGAAAGCAACTTCCGATAAGCAGCCGCCGACATCATCAAGCGACACCTCGCCAACTTCTACGGACACGTCCGATTCGACATCTGCTACCAAAACCGATTCGACGTCTACGACGACCAGCGACTCGACTTCGCCAACAACAAGTGATTCAACATCGACTTCGACCATTCCGCAATCGCCTGTGTCCGGAACAGGTTCCACCGCCACCGAATTCGGTACTAATGCACAGCCGACTGTCGATCAGTCTGCGCCCGGCTATTATGTTTCATCAAGTGGAAGCGCCGACGGAACAGGCACCAAGGAGGATCCGTTCGCAACACTGCAACAGGCACAACAAGCCATGCAGAACAGCGACATCAAGACCACTTATGTCGAGGGCGGAACTTACAACATGAGCTCCTCATTGAATCTGACGTCGGCAGATTCCGGAGAGTCTTTTGTCTCTGTGGGCGGCCCCAGCAACCCTGCCGTGCTTAGCGGTGGTGGCAAACTCGATAGTTTGATCAATATAAACGGTGCCAACGATGTGAGTGTAGAAGGCTTTTCCATGCAGGACACATCCGAAGGATCCATCTACGACGCCCAAAAACACGGATCCGTTGATGCGAACACGGGGGCGGTGTATGTTCAAGATTCGACTGGCGATACCATCGCATACAACAACATGAACAACGTCAACATTGGCGTCAACATGCAAGGCGACAGCGATGTGCGCGTGGCACAAAACTCGATCACCAATGTGCAAAGCGCAATCGACTCCGGTTCGAATTCTAATAATGTATATGACAGCGACGTCACGATTAAAGGCAACGACATCCAAAATGTTTCCGGCTGGGGCAGCAAACTTTTCGACAACGTCGGCGCGATCAATATAAATGGCGATACCAACGTCGACATCGCCAACAACGTCGTTCAAGACACAGCCGGCATCGGCATTCAGATGAACTACAGAACGAACGGCTCTGGTTTTACCGTATCGAACAACACTCTCGCTGATAATAACTACACAGCGACCACCGGCAAACCTGATACCAGCGCAAACCCTAACGGCGACAACGGCAGCATTCACATAATCACGCAACCCGGCAGCACCGAACAGCTCGATGGAACAGTCAGCGACAACTACGTCGACGGCTCCGGTATCAACCGTGCCGATAAAGGGATCTATCTCGACGATGGCGTCAATGATGTGACAGTCTCCGGCAACGTCGTCGATGAAGGAGGCGACGGCTACGCCATGCAGATCCATGGCGGTGACAACAATGTTGTCGACGGCAACACCTTCTTACTCGGATCAACTGGCGGTGGCATTCTGTATCAAACAGACGGTTATCAGATGACAGGCAACGACATCGAGAACAATGACTTCGAATCCACTGGTAAGAATCAAAAGGCATACCAGTTTTCTAATACCAATTCCAGTGACGATCCGGTGTTTTCCGGCAACGAATATTCGCCTGGCTTGAATCAATCGCCAGATGCGAATGGCTCTACCAGCTCTGAAGCTGCAACTTCGACAGATCATAGTTCAACTGATCAAAGTCCGACAAATGAAAGCTCGGCAAATGACAGTCCGACAGATCAAAATTCGACTGAGCAAAGTTCGACAAATGAAAATCAATCACCGCAATCAGGTCAAAGTCTCATATCAGAGTTGATGTCAGCCATCGAACAATTTGCAAGCAACGATGGCGCGATGAACTTTGATCCGACAGGCGCTCAGGGCAGTTCCAGTGACTCGTCGACTCAGGGCACAAATAACTCGGACTCAAATAATCCATTAGCTAGATTGTTTGAGTTAATAGCTCAGGAGCTTTAACGTAGGTAGGTTACATCGAGGCTCGAGATCGATCGGGCCTCGGTGTAATTTTACTAGAAGGTCAACTCTCGCACCTTCTTCTGCGCTCTGAAGGCAACTCGGTTGAACTTTCGTTTTAGCGTTTCAATGTCCTGCACCGCGATGTGCGGGCATTCCGCCATGCTGACATAGAGCAAGTGAGGGTGAGTTTCCACAAACTTCGTTATACCGTCAAGAGTAATATTGTTGTTGTCGAAAAACACATTCTGCAAGTTTGGAACAACGAGTTTATCCAGGTCGCGATCGGTCAGTCCGTTACCTGAAGCAGTGAGTACTTGCAAATGCTCCAGCCGCATAGTGCTCATCGGCTGCGACCTTAAATTGCTGCAATCGTCCATGTTAATCTCGAGTAGAGATTTACATTTGGAAAGCTGGGCAACGCCGCGAGAAGAGACGCTAGTATTTTGAATACCGATCCGTTGAAGGTTTGGCATGCGAGCAAGACTTGCGACACCCGCATCCGTTATCAGCGTCTTCTCGGCCTTTATCTTGCGCAAAGTTGGAATTCTGGACAAACAGCGGGCGCCCTCGTCATCAAATTTTGACTGAAACAACCCGATAGAAACAATCGGCAGGTTGCTCAGCTTTGACAAGCAAGAATTGGCGATGGTGCAATTTCTCATTTCGAGTTCTTTGATCCAATGCGCGCTGCCAATCAATCCCAACACTGTGCAGTCCGCATCAGAACTTGGAAAACTAAACCGTCCATCATTCGTCGGCACGCTCAATCGTTTTGCGAGAGCTTGCGGAGAATCCTCGTAAGGGCCCCCTTTCGTCATGTCCACTTCCGGCACGGCAAGAGGCAAAAGATTTCCGTCCATCAATCCTGTCCGATATGCCGGCGGCTGAAACACCTGGTTTTTATTGCAAATCAGCGCGGTGACAGTTGAAGAGAGCACCGACGAAATGACAATGGACAAAATTAGAGTCTTGAAAGAAACAGAGTCTGTTGATTTAGCAGTTTTCGTCGCGACTGAAGTGATCTGCCGTGTTGACTCCGTCTTGCCGCCCCTTATCGCTGTCAATTCATTTGCTAATTCAACGAGATTACCCGGCCGATTTTCTGCGTTCTTAGAAAGCATACCAGCGACGACTGCTTCGAGCGCGGGCGGAAATGCCCTTCCAAGCGATGCCTGTCTGAGAGTCGGAACAGGTTGATTCACATGCGCCGCCATTGTATGCAACGCCGATTCAGTCACAAAAGGCGGGGCGCCGGTTAGTGCTTCGAATAGCACACATCCCAGCGAATAGACGTCTGACCTGGTGTCGACTTGCTGACCAGAACACTGCTCGGGGCTCATATAGACGGGGCTACCAAATATCTCACCCGTTCTCGTTAGCGCCTGAATCTCACCTCCTTCATGCGCCGTGAATTTAGCAATGCCGAAGTCCAATATCTTGATACTACCCTCGGTGCCCAACGGAAGCCCCCGCACGAGCATGATATTGCTGGGCTTAATGTCGCGGTGCACAATGCCGTGTTCGTGTGCATAGCCCAAACCGACGCAAACTTGCGTAAAAATGGCGAGCGCATCGTCGATAGATAAAGTACCCTTCGCTTTCAACAAGTCGGAGAGAGTGGCGCCCTGAATAAGTTCCATAGTCAAAAATGGAGTCTGATCTTCGAGCAGACCAAAATCGCGCACCGCAATTATGTTCGGGTGGTCCAGAGAAAACGAAGCTTTCGCTTCATGCTGAAACCTACGGACGGAATTGTCCGATAATGCATTTTTGTTGACGGTTTTAAGAGCAAAATCTTTGTCCAGCATAATCTGGGTCACTCGATAGACCTGACCCATTCCCCCACGCCCAATTTGCTCCACAATCCGATAACGACCGGCCAGGACTGCTCCAGGCGAGTAATCACCTTGCCCTGAACCGGCGGATGTATTGTTACCCAAGCTGGATTCCCTTTTGCGTGCTTAGATATTATGCCCAAGCGCTCATTCCTCGCCTTGGGCAAGACTCCGCCGAAATTGTCTCTTCAAACTACTAGCAGCCTCATCGAGTCCTAGCGTCTGGCGGTATTATTGTCCCCGGAGCAAGATGCACGTCTTGGAAGGTAATCCTCTTAAAACCCTGACTTAGGCTGCCAACGTCCTCGTGACTGACATGAGGACAATGCTCGACTTGTACGTACTCCAGCGCCGGACTATTGAGGCAAAGCTTGGCTATACCAGCTTTCGTCACATTGGTGCCGTTTAGATCAACAAATCTAAGTTCTGGAACGTACATTCTATTTAAATCATCATCCGCGATATCAGCATCTTCTAGAGAGAGGTATTGCAGGCGCCCCAGTACAATCCGGTTCGTTGACTGATCATGCAGCTTGGTACAATGATCAAGCCTTAGGTGGTGAAGTTGCTCAAGCTTTGAGAGTTCTGAAACTCCGGCGAATGATATGCCTGACTCGGACAAGTCGAGTAAGATGAGCTGTGGCGACGCCGATAATGAAACAAGTCCAGCGTCTGTCACCCGCGTGTCTATTGCAGTAATGTTCTGCAGAGGCTTGCATAACGCCAGCTTCTGCGCTCCAACGTCGTTGAAATCAGAATGTGAAACATCCACCGTTTTTAAAGCAGGAAGTGAACTTAACTGCTCGAGACCTTCGTTCACGCCGTGATCATCAGTGAAAGACAAGTGCTTAATTCGTTTGCACGCCGCAATCTTAGAGAATTCGAGAGGAATCATTCGGCGATCAGCAGCTGTAAGTTGTTTCAATTTATCTGCCTGCTCAAGTTCTTCCACCGATAAAGGCCGAAGAGTATTCGCCAAATCTGGAACTTGGTCGCTCAATCGCTGGAATGGGTCCTGTACCGGGTGGTGTGCTTGCAAGCCAGATGCTTTATCAGTTGCATGCAATGTTCTCATCAAAACAACAGCGGTCACCCCCGAAACGACGATGGCAGTTAGCACAAGCGACACAATCAAAGTCCTCGTCGATACTGACTTCGGAGCTTGAACAGTTGCAACGAGTTCTGAGAGTCCACGATCAGCAGTCTGTTTCCCGATTCGAATAGCGTGCAACTCGTGAGCCAACTCTGACAGATTGCTTGGTCTCTGATTTGGATCTTTCGACAGCATTCGAGCAACGATCTGTTCGAGTGCCTCCGAAAACTTTGCTCCCAGCGCCGCCTGCCGAAGAGTGGGAGCTGTCTGATTGAGGTGCATTGCCATGGTCTTCAAAGCAGAATCGGTCACAAATGGCGGCGCACCCGTGAGTGCCTCGAACAGGACACAACCCATCGCATAAGTATCTGCACGATTGTCTACTTGTTGGCCGGAACATTGCTCAGGGCTCATGTACAATGGGCTGCCGAAGATCTCGCCCGTTTTCGTGAGCGCCTGAATCTCTCCACCAGGGTGAGCGGTAAATTTGGCAATTCCGAAATCGAGAATTTTGACACTGCCCTCGGTGCCGACCGGCATTGAACGAACAAGCATGATGTTGCTAGGTTTTATATCTCGATGCACGATTCCGAGTTCATGCGCATAGGCAAGACCGAAACACACTTGCACCATGATCGCTAAAGCATCGTCTACTGATAATGTGCCTTTTGATTTTAAGCGATCAGCGAGGCTCTCTCCTTGCACAAGCTCCATCACCAAGAACGGCGATTGGTCATCCAACAACCCAAACTCGTTTACGGTGATGATGTTAGGGTGGGATAAAGAAAACGTTGCTTTGGCTTCAGTTTGAAACCTGCGAATGGAGACGTCGGAGATTGCGCTTTTGTGAAGCGTTTTCAGGGCGAATGTCTTGTTCAGCAGTATCTGTTTAACAGCATAAACGTCACCCATTCCACCGCTTCCAAGCCGGTCGATAACCTGATAGCGGCCCACCAATAGTGTGCCGGGCGGCCATGCGCTAGCGCCTGAATGTAGAGTCGAATCACTAACCAACGCTTTTTCCTGGCGGAGTGGACGGTGCCCTTCTCACACAGATTATTCCCTGTAGGCATTTTACGCATTAAATATGTGGTTAGGAAGGCAAAAGGCAGGCGCCACAAGCACCTGCCCTCGGCATTTCTACGTCGATGACTACTTCGCCAGAAACGCTTCCAATTTGTCGAAAGAACCGGTCCAACCTTGGGTCATGCCGTTGCGCTGCTTGAGGAACGCTTCCCACTCATCGGACGCAACCTCGCCTGTCGGCTCCCACGTGAGCGTCACTCTTGTCCGGTCTTGTCCCTCTTCGGTGAAAACAACCGTAGTGAGAAAATACTCCGGCCACCGCGGTTCAAGCGGATGGCGAGCCATATTTTCTTGCGCGTCGCAGAATTGTTGCTTGTATACAAGGCGAGGCTTTTGGATCTCAAGATAGTGGCATCTGCCGTACAACTTGAAGTCGGTACCATTGCTCATTGAATAAAACGAGATTCCGCCTTCTTTGAGTTCGCAACGTTCCCAGCTCATCTTCATTCCGGCCGGGGCCATCCATTGAGCAAGTTGGTCGGGATCAGTCCATGCTTCAAAGACAACATCCAACGGCGCATCGAAAGAACGGTTGATGACAAACTTTTCTTTGCCGTGAGTCTTCTTCTCCAAGTATTCGGCCAGTCGATCCCACGTAGAATCTCCGCCGGCCTTCTTGATGAATTTGCGCGTTTCCTCGGCAGCTTCGGGCGTTGGCAATGACATCGTCATGTCCATTTTCGTTTTGTCGCCGGATTCGGAGAATAATACTGTTACACGAAACAACGGCGGATTCTCTTCTGTGCCACCATGATCGTAAACCAGCTTCTTATATTTTTCGACTTCAAAGTATTTAGTGATATTTGGATAGTCGGTGCCATCAGGACCATGCATCGTGTATTTCCAATGACCGCCCGGACGCAAGTCTTTGCTGATGTGCGTGATTGTAAATCCGCGTGGTCCCCACCATTTAGCAGCCTGCTCGGGATCAGTCCAGGCATCCCAAACAACATCGACCGGCGCATCGAAAATGCGAATGATCTTCAGTTCTGCTGATTTATTTTTTGTCGGCATCTTTCCTTTCCTTTTCGGTGCGTTGTTGCATTACCTTCTTTAGATGTACGTCAAGACGATCGAAGCTCTCTTCCCAAAATACCCGATACTCTTCCAGCCACTCGGCCACATCTTGAAACCCTGATTGATTTAGCTTGCACTGACGAAATTGCGCATCGCGTGTTTTCGTTATAAGCCCAGCGCTTTCCAATACCTTTAGATGCTTGGTGATCGCGGGCAAACTCATGTCGTTTAGAAACGGCTGCGCCAATTCGGAGACACTCGCCTCGCCGCCAGACAGCCTGGCAATAATCGCCCGCCGCGTCGGATCGGCGAGAGCGGAGAATACATGACTGAGCTGGTCTTGCATCTGTATTAAACCCGCCGGTTAATTAACCCCGGGGTTTAATATACGATGCCAGGCGGGCTTGTGTCAAGTCGCGGGACATACGGGTCAGATACATTAGATGGAAACGGCGTGCGCGTGGGGAGCGCAGGCGCTTGCCTCAATACCTTTCACTTAAGAAGAGTGTTCACATCCTTGCAAGTCAACATACGATCGTTTCCAGATCCTGACGTCTGACTATGAGTGACTAAGTGATCGGTATTGAGGCGCTTGCCTGGCATCGAAGCCCGACGAGCATAAGGAGAGGAAGATAGTACATAATGTGCAAACTCGCGATGGGATGCCAACTGGTTCAGATGAGCGAGTCACTGAAGGGAAATCGTAATGGCAGAAAACCAGCGCCTGCTGCCAACGCAAACCAGCGGTATCGTTGAGAAGCTGGATATCTGCACTTCGAAGACAGGACCTCTTCACGGCAAGACGTTTGTCGCAAAAGATCTCTTTGATGTAGAAGGACATGTCACAGGCGCAGGCAATCCTGACTGGAAAAGGACGCACGAACCTGCGAAGAACACTTCCGCAGCAATTTCGTCTTTACTGGCTAGTGGAGCTCGTTTGACAGGTAAATCTTGCAGCGACGAATTCGCCTTCAGCATCGATGGCGTCAACGTTCACTATGGGGTTCCACTCAATCCTCAATTTCCAGACCGCGTCCCGGGCGGATCATCATCTGGCTCCGCATCTGCTGTAGCATCGAAGCAGGTCGATTTCGCGATCGGTACCGATACCGCCGGCTCCGTTCGAACACCTGCAAGTTTTTGCGGTATCTATGGTTTTCGCCCCACACACGGCCGGGTTTCACTTGACGGAGTACTCCCTCTCGCGCACGACTTTGACACTGTGGGCTGGTTTGCGCGAGATGCTCAACTACTAAAATCAGTTGGGAATGTTCTGTTGAAACCTCAATCGATTGGCGACACAAAATTCAGATTGCTGATTGCTGACGACGCATTTGCGCTGACTGACGACATCGTCCGATCAACGCACAGACGAATGCTCGATAAATTGAAAGAGCGCTTTCCAGTCGAACATATCCAATTAGAAGACCTCGGCTGGAAATCGTACTTCGATTACTTTCGCACCATACAGGGCTGGCAAGCATGGCAGTTTTATGGAGACTGGATGGAAAAGACGAAGCCTTCGATGGATAAACCAATTAAAGATCGCTTTGAATTTTCCAAGCAAGTAAGCGTAGAACAATATCAGGAAGCGTGCCACCATCGGAAGCAGATCATTGAACATTTCGACAGAATACTCACGCCCGGCACGATTCTCTGCATGCCAACGACGTGGAATCTGCCACCGCTGATCAACTCCACTCCAGAGCAGTTTCAAGAGAACCGAGTCAAGACATTACAAATCAGTTGCGTTGCTCCGCTCGCCGGAATTCCACAGGTTACGATGCCGATCCCACTAGCTGACAATGACAATGAGACCAAAACAATCGGCTTCTCCTTGCTCGCACATGCTAAAGGGGATCTCGAGCTGCTCGATCTGTGCGAGCAGTTCGACGCAGACCTTGCATAACACACTTCCAGTACTCACTTACCGTCGTTTGATTCATCATCGCCTACAGTTCAGCGGTGTGGTTGGGCTCGAGATTTAAAGAGAAGCTCTACCCAATCCTGAATTGTAGGACGCTCTGTCGCTTCGAGTATATCCTTGCCGTTTTCGCCGATGACAATTCCTGCCGCAGAGATATCACCACGGTATGGACCAAGCTCTTCGAACCGAGGTTCGATAACTTCCTTTCCAGTTATATCAATATATCCGTACCTGTTAATGCCGACCCTTCTGACTGCGGCCAGACCGTTTTCAAACGGAGAAGCGGCACTATACTGCGGCGGAATGATCCAGCTCCCAGTTTTTCCGATATAGCCGTAAACTTCGCTGCCGGATACGTTCAACTCACTTGCCGGTGCTAATCCAGAGCTAAACGATCCGGTATGAGTAAAGCGCACCGGTACAACAATTTGTCCATTCGCATTCATGAAGCCGAATTTTTCACCAGTTTGAATCCGAATCATACCTTCAGCGATTCGATTTCCGTCATCAAGCTTACAGTTCGGCGGAACCGATAAGCGTTTGCCGCTTCGATCAATCAATTGATAGCCATAACTGTCGTCCTTACTTGCACTCCAGAATACAATGGCAATGCCGTCGCTGAACTGATTGCCGAACACTTCCTTTCGTCCCTTCCATGGAATACGAATATGAGCGATACCGTTCTTATCAATGTAATCTGTCTCTTCAACTCCGCTGGGAAGTTTGACTTTCACAGACGCGAGTCCTTCTGAAAATGGAGAGCAGTCAATGAACTGAGGCGCAATCACGAAATGCCCAGCCACATCGACGTATCCCATCTTTCCATCAGCGCTCGGAAACGGAGCCAGTCCTTCCTGGAAATCATCCGCTTTTTCTGGATCTTTTTCCGTTGTGAACTTCACCTTGCCGGTTTTATCGATATAGAGAGCTTCTTCATCGAGTTGTACCTTGGCCAGCCCATCCGAGAACTTTCCAGCGTACCAATACTTTGGCTTTATAAGTATTTTTCCGGATCGATCGATATAACCCCATTTCCCATTCTCTTGGACAGCAATGGGCGATTCATCATCGTGAGGTTCAAAAGAGGATGCGCCAGACTCGTAGTCTCGCTGAATTTCGTCAAAGCGAGGTGGCACAATCCACTTGCCCGCACGATCGATAAAACCCCACTTGTTATGCACAAGCATGACTTGTTCATGCAAGCCGCAAGATTGAAGCCATAAGGCCGCAAGCACGGTCGCACCAAAAGAAAGCCATCGAGTCATGAGCAGTCTCGCGTAGATGATTGCTGGGCTTCAGTGAACATCATAACCCGCTTCGCGTTTAATGTTCTTTGTGAAAAAGCGGTCAAAATCGTATGATCCTCTAAATGCAACTGTCCGGGACAGTGGACAGTTCCTCTCTCAGGAAACTTCTCACCGTCCTGCACTGAACGCGAGTAACATCAGGATAGTTAAGACCCAAAAACGTCAACATGACTCTCAATGATAAATCCTCAGAGACTCTAAAGATCGCGGCCGATGAAACTCCTGGCGTGTACATGATCGCTTCGGGTTACTGTCTGCGCAAACCGAACGGCAAGGAAGTTCACTCAACACTGGGTACGAAGCTCACGACTTTCAAACGCAACTTCGATCGTTGGAGAAAAACGAACACTCAAAGTGCAAAGCATCCGATACAGCATGAGGAATCAAAGCCATCTGGTTTTCGTTATGTTCTTAGCGGATATACGACATTGCAGATTCATTCGCTGGACGAGAAAACCGTGACTCAGGTGCTTATCGGCGCCTACCCCAACCAAGCTTGGGAAATGTGGTACTGCCTTGAAGCGGCGCTCTCAAGTGTCTTTCCGCGCATGAGTATGGCGAAGAAGAAAGGTCTTGCCATCAGCCTTGGCAAAATAAATGATCACTCAGTGCCGCACGAGGAAACTGTATTTCTAGACGGCAATATTCGCTATGCCTATCGAAAGGTTCGCGACCTCGAGATTTACGACGAAGAGTTCGAGCAGATCACTATAAGTCCGATCCCTGCATGGCTCGACGACTTGAAACACACTGCGCCGTGAAGTTGGGCCTCAGACCAATATTCACAGAACTCCATACCGTGATACCATTGAAAGCTTCTTGTTCGCGGCGGTTCCCACGCTAGCGCATCGCTTGGTTCGAAAACATGTCAGTTTATTTTGTATACCGAAGCCCTTATGACGACCCAAATCTTAATCGGGTTAAGCGCTTCGACGATGATCTTAATGTATTGACCTGGTTCCAGAGGATCTGGAAACCGGCTGATCCTGATGCTGCATTCGAGTACGCAAAGAAGCTCTTGGGCTTTGACGTTTACGGCTTCAGTTCGCTGTTCGAGGAAATCCAAACAAACAATCTTAGAGCTCCGCAGACCTGGGAAGAGCTAGGAGAATATTTGAAAAAATATCTCTATGTCGAAGAGAAGTTGATTGCTGACCCGCACGTGATACAAGTTCTCACTAACGATGACGAGATACAGCTCGCTTACTACATTTTTGACGATCGCTATGTCGAGTACAATCCAGACCGAGCATCTTTTCTTTTACATGATTGGCGATTGCCAGAAACTTTTAGCCAAAAGTCCAACTTCGAGCGAACGGAACCGACCTTCGAAATCACGCCGTCCGGTCATTCGGAGGGATCGACATATTTCGTTTTCATCGGCTGCCCTGACGGCGGCAATTTGACCGACTACAGATATTCGTGGCGTTTTGACGGAGTCAGACTGCCTGAATTTGCGCAATTTTTGCTGAGTACAGCTCCAGACTTCCACCGAGAGGAGGGACAGTGGCCGGTTGAACTTTTGGCAGTTTGGCAAAGACTTGACGCTGACACCCCAGATCTCGAGCCAGTCTTAGAATCGATGGGCTCTCTCCCGTGGATGCATATGGAAACCCAATACGACAAGTTTGCTGGAAGCGATCTGCTGGATACACGTGATGATGTCGCCAAGTTCATAGAGAGCTGTCCTCCGGAGAAAACCGCTGATCTTTCTAAAACAAAGAGCCAATTTTCAAAGCATATCGCTCAGCTCTCAGTACACGTGAGTCAGACGCAACCACAGCTGGATTGGTACCATCGATGGTTCTTCTTCGATGACTTGTGGGCGTCAGAACACCAGGATCTCGCCAATGCCATCTTGTGCTACGGAAATCAATGGGACGTTCTGAGCTAAGCGGCAACGGTTGGCACCTGAGCGATCAAAATAGACGAGACGAGCCTGAAGACCCGCCTCGCACTTTCAATTATTCGAAGGTTCTACGAATTCCGCAAATCGAACCGGTCATCGTTCATGACTTTGACCCATGCTTTGACGAAGTCGTTGACGAACTTCTCTTGCGCATCGTCGGAAGCATAAACTTCTGCCACTGCGCGAAGCTCAGAACTCGATCCAAAGATCAAATCGACCGGAGTAGCAGTCCACTTTAATTTATCGGTCTTTCGATCGTGCCCTTCATACACACCGTCAGTGGTGCCGGACTTCGTCCACTTCGTACCCATGTCGAGCAGATTGACGAAAAAGTCGTTGCTCAAAGTCCCCGGTCTGGCAGTAAATACGCCGAGCTGGCTATGCCCTTCGTTGGCATCAAGTGCACGCATGCCACCGACAAGCACCGTCATTTCCGGCACCGTCAGTGTCAGCAGATTCGCGCGTTCGACGAGCATTTCCGCAGGTGTTCTCTGATTGCCGTTGCCGAAGTAGTTGCGGAAGCCATCAGCCTTCGGTTCGAGGAAGCTGATTGAAGATACATCAGTTTGATCCTGCAATGCATCAGTTCGCCCCGGAGCGAACGGCACCGTCACGTTGTAACCAGCCTTTTTAGCACCATCCTCGACGCCAACATTGCCGGCTAGCACGATCAGATCAGCAAGCGATACTTTCTTGCCGTCGGAGCGACCGTTGTTAAAATCAGTTTGCACTGCCTTCAGCGCAGTCAACACTTTGTTGAGGTCATCCGGGTCGTTAACTGCCCAACTCTTCTCCGGAGCGAGCTGAATGCGCGCACCGTTGGCGCCACCGCGCTTGTCCGTGCCACGGAAGCTGGCCGCAGATGCCCAAGCCGTTTTGACAAGTTCACGATCTGACAAACCGGCGGCACGAATCTTGCCTTTCAAAGCAGCCGCATCGTTGTCGTCGATCATTTTGTAATCGGCAACAGGAATCGGGTCTTGCCAGATCAACACTTCACTCGGAACTTCAGCTCCTAAATAACGCGAGCGCGGTCCCATATCTCTGTGCACCAGCTTGAACCATGCCTTTGCAAAAGCGAGTTTGAACTCTTCCGGATTCTCGTGGAATCGCTTCGAGATCTTGGCGTACTCAGGGTCCAGTTTCAGTGCTATATCAGTGGTGAACATCATCGGCGGATGAAACTTGTTGGGATCGTGCGCGTCAGGAATCAAGTTCGCTGCTGCCGGATCTTTGGGCATCCACTGATTGGCGCCTGCCGGGCTCTTTGTCAGTACCCAATCGTATTTGAACAAGTTATCGAAATACTGCATGGTGAACTTCGTCGGATCGGCGGACCATGCTCCTTCCAGTCCACTCGTGATGGTGTCATCACCATTGCCGGTGCCGTGTTTGTTGACCCAGCCAAAACCCTGATGCTGAATGCCTTCGCCGGCAGGTGCGGGACCGAGATTGGTGGCAGGTGCGGCGCCGTGCGCTTTACCAAATGTATGACCACCGGCGATCAGCGCGACGGTTTCCTCATCGTTCATCGCCATGCGTCCGAACGATTCGCGAGTATCTTTCGCCGCGGCAAGCGGATCCGGATTACCGTTAGGACCTTCCGGATTTACATAAATCAATCCCATCTGAATTGCGGCAAGCGGCTTAGGCAGATTGCCATCGGTAGCGCGGTTGCTCGACAGCCATTTGGCACCGCCCCAATAAACCAGATCCGGTTCCCAATCATCAGAACGACCGCCTGCAAAACCGAACGTCTTGAAGCCCATGTCCTCGAGAGACACATTACCTGTCAGCACCATCAGGTCGCCCCAGGATAGTTTTTGTCCGTATTTCTTCTTGACCGGCCACAACAGGCGCCGCGCTTTATCGAGGTTAGCGTTATCCGGCCAACTGTTGAGTGGCTCGAATCGCTGTTGCGCACCGCTGGCGCCACCACGTCCATCGAATACGCGGTATGTTCCGGCGCCGTGCCATGCCATGCGAATGAAGAAAGGACCGTAGTTGCCGAAGTCAGAAGGCCACCAATCTTGCGATGTATGCAAAACTTTGTGAATATCGGCTTTCACAGCATTCAAGTCGAGAGTTTGAAACTCTTTGGCGTAATTGAAATCTCTGCCAAGCGGATTCGACTCGGCTGCGTTTGCACGAAGAGGCGAAAGATCGAGTGTGTTTGGCCACCAGAATTGGTTCGGGCGCGGATTCTCATCGGCCCAAACAGGAACGGTCAGCGCCGTCATCGACATCAATATGGACTGGACGACGATTGCGTTTCTTACTCGTTTTGTCATTTCGTGGGATCCTTTTGTTCTTTGCATCAACGGTCAAACCAGCATCGCCCGACATGCATCGGTACAACGTAGTTGTTATGCTCGGCGCTCGTTCACGCACCGCCGGCAGGCCAACAAATTATACAGTTCAGTTTGTGAACTCTAGCCGACCAACCAATTACCAAGAGATACTGAGTGCACTTTACGCGCACAGTCCGTCCAGAAGTCGCCATCTGAACGAAACAGTAATTTGAATTAGTACAGCTTTAGACTAGTTCTAATTGACCCAAGTGTCAAGTAAGACCGAATGAATATTGATGAAACCCCGAACCCTGTGCCTTGTTCGAAGATTCACAATCGTATGTCTGTCCGCATCAGTACCTATATATACGTGCCCGTCAGTTTCCGGTACCGGCTGGAGTACTGGACGGTGTAGCCAGCGGAGTGGCAGGCGGCAAAACTGCAGGTGCGACCGGTGCAGCGGGCGGACTTGCCGCTGGTGTTGCGGGCGGTGTAGCGGTTGGCGTGACAGACGGTGCAACTGCCGGGGAGGCTGGTGCGGGCGGAGCTGTTGAAGTTGTTGACGATGGTGTTGCCGGCTTCTCGGACTGAGTCGATGAAGGTGCTGCTGCAGGCTTTGCTGAAGCAGGCAGCGCACCTGGCGCATATGGTGCTGTGCTGTTGCTTGTGTTGTCCTGGACGGAGACTGCTGGGTGGGCGGTGGCTGTTGGTTGGTTGGGCAGCCAGCGGAATGACTTGGTGACCGATTGCGTAATTTCTTGCGGCTTGTCTAGCGAACCTTTGACATTGAAGGAGAACGCACGCGGCGCGGATGAACTGAGCTTGGCTCCGGTGAGCGCTTCAGGAATCAAGGAAAATACTTGCGTCAAACCTCCCACACCAAGGTAAGGAGCAACAAAACCGAGTGGACCGCTCTTGTTGACGCGTGGAATGTTGCCCGCACAGGCAACATCGACCGTTTGCTTCTCGACGTTAGAAGTTCCGTGCGCGCGCAGCAGCAAGTCTTTGCCGACATAGCGCAAGTGGTGAATCTCAGCCTTGCCTTGCGTCATATTTATGGTCGTAGAGAACGTGTCAAATTCGCCACTTTGAAAAGGCACCACTGTCGAAATAAGATTGTTCAAATTGAAATCCAAAAATCCACTCTTAAGCAGATTGAGTGCGTTAATGCCTTTTTGCAAGGTGCCAAAGCGAGTAACTTTGCCGTTCTTAGCAGCGATATTTACTGTTGCATTTGCTGACTTCACAATATCTGGTGCATTCAATTTGAAACTGACTTTTGCATCACCATCCATAGTGCCGGTGATTTCATTCGGCGCATTGAATAGTTGCGTGCACAGTTTGTTCGCATCAACACCTTGGACCTTGAACGTCAGATCTGATTGAGGTTCTTCCTTGACTGTGCCATTTACGGAAAGCGTTCCGCCTGCCACCTTCGATGTGATGTTATTCAGGGTGAAACCATCATTGTTGGGCGTTGCGGCAAATTGTCCCGATACATTTTGCAGTGCCACTCCGGATAGTGTCACAGACGACAGGTTCACTTTTGCAGGTTCAGTGGTAGAAGTGGTGAGCCAGTTTTTGGAACCAATGCGCCCGGTAAGATGCTCAACCTTATAGTCCGGCAATTTAACATCGCTGAATTCGACAAAACCCATGACAGCCGGTTTGCTCGCCGCACCTTTCAAATGAAGATGTCCCTTGAGCTCTCCGCCGATCTCCTGTTGTCCGATTGGGCGTCCATTGATTTGCACAAAAGATAAGACGTTGCCCGCGTGTATCAACTCGGGAATGTCCATTGTGAAATCGACTTGCGGCTCTTTTCCATCAGGAAAGTCGTATGTGCCCTTTAAATCAATCAAGTTCGAACCGGCTTGTATTTTCACATCCGGCACCGTGATGCTGGTCGACAGCAGATTGACTGACCCAGCAACTTTCACCGCCTCTCCCTTCGGTTTGACGATGTCTCCGCCCCCGGCTTGCAATTCGAAATCGGCGTCGGGGTCGATCGAGGCGGTAAACTTGGCTTGGCGCTGGTCACCGGCACCGCTGATGTGCGCTGAGAAATCAACGAGCTTGTTGGTTTTGATGTTGACTGGAGCACCCTTTTCGTAGAGCATGGCAAGCAAATTGTGCGGGTGCACTTTTGAACTTACATCGACATCCCACGCCGCATTGTCCGCGTCATTGTAATCGGACAACATTCCATTAGCATGAAATGCTGACGCACCAAGCTTGCCGTTGACGTCTTCAAAGTGAAGCTTTTCGCCTTCGGTGCGTAGTCTTCCGTGAAGATCATCGACCGGCAACCCCCAGGCTGTGACCGCAGCATCATCAAGAACGACGTTGCACTGGTAAGTGTAGTTACCAGTATTTTCAGGCGCCTTCAAAATGATATGTCCGTCGAGCTTGCCGCGAACTGGTGTAATCTGCGTCTCCTTTAAAACCGATAAATACTGATCGCGCACCGCCGGCGGTGTTTGTGGTGCTTGCAAATAGGAATGAAGGTCGGTGATATCGAACTGATGTGTTTTGACGTCTAATAATTTCAAAAATGAATCCGGCTGCGATAGACGTCCTATCACCAGGTTGGTGAAGAAGGCACTGCGCGGCGTTTTTGCATTAACTCCGGTGAGAGTCAAAACGTCGTCCTTGTAGGATATCTCGCCACCTTGCAAATTCACCGGACGCGTCGAACCAATCGGTTCATAGCGAACATCGTGAGGAACGCAAACCATATCGATTTTAGGGTTGTCCGTGATTCCAGCGACCGCCAAATTGACTTTGTCAACTTGTCCGTACAACATCTGTTCAGCCAATAACGGCGAATGTACATTTAGTTCAAGCAACGCCACTTTGACATGCGACAGATCGAGATCTTGAGCGTTGAAGTGTACGTTAATATGGTGATTCGTGCCCAACCCAACGGTTCCGCTCAGATTGAATTTCCCTTGCCCCAAGAGTCCTGCGGCGTGATCGAATCGCAAAACGGGGCCGACAATATCAAGACGTCCACCAACGATTTGAATCATCCGCTCTGATCCTGGTGGCTGATAGATGATTGAACGAGGAACCAGCGAGATCGTGACAGTTGGTTGATGCACGGATCCACTCACGTGTCCAACTGCACCTTCGACACTTCCAGAAACTGCCGGCGTTATCGCAGCTGTGCTGATTCCGAGCGAATCCAACGCTGTTTTCACATCCTCTATTTCTAGATTCTTACCGGCGTAATTGAGATCGACCGGTGCACCCGGCTTCAATCCGATCGTACCGCCCAACTCGAAGGTTCCCTTACTAATCTTTCCTTGCAGCTTTGTCAACGTCGCACTGACGTTCGTCGCAGCCAAGGTACCACCAGTGACCTCGAAAACATGACCTTTGCCAGGCGGCTGGCAGTATAGGTTTTGCGGAACAGCAGTCAGTGCGATTTGCGTCTGACCGAAATTACCCTTGATTGTCAGATCAGCTTTTTTGACCGTTCCATAAATAGGGCGTTCAATTATTGAAGGAACTTTGAACTTCAGCGCATTCAAACTCTGGCGGGTTGACTGCATGTCGATGTTCGTCCCTGAGTACGCAAGATCGATCGTTTTTCCCGGCAACAACTTCCCGCTGGTTTTGAAGGTTCCCTTACCCAGCTTGCCCTGAATGTTGTCCAAGACCAAAAGACCATTGTCAAATGTCGCCTTACCGGAGAAATCGGTCGGAGACAGCGGCACTCCCGGCATGCTCACCGCACCGTGTTTGATTTCTGCTTTGGCAAAAATCGAAGTAGTTTGCGCTGCAGCTGTACTTGTGGTTGACGTACTAGCTACATTTTTAACAGTAGTCGCAACGATAGCGGACTTCTCTTTAGAGTCCTTTGCGGCCGCAGGACTCTCATGCTTGCCGACAGATTTGGTTGCCGGCGATGCGCCGATCTTGATATCAGACACCTTCACGTCGCCAGCCGAGCAGTTGAAGCCCGGTGTGAGCAAATTGAAGTTGCCGCTGAACTGTTTGGACGGCACACCATGGGCGGTGACATCAGCAGTTATCGGACCCTTTATGTATGCCAACTGATCGCTTACCGAAATGAAGTCAGGCGGGTTGACCCTTTCTGCGTGCATTTTAAAGTTGTAGTTGTTGTTCATCCAGGCACGGAAAGGTCCATCACCTCTTCCATCGCAGCTGAAGATGCTGTCGTATGTCTTGTGAGGCACGGAGCAATTTAGTTTGAAATTCCAGAATGGCAAGCCCAGCGGTCGGTCGATAGATGCACCCACCTTCTGCACGACGGTGTCGTATCCGGCATATTTTGGAGTGGAAACGTCTGTTAGATGGACAGTGCCATCTGTGACATCGACACGATCAATATGCTGCAGCTCTTCTCGCTGAGGAATATCGCTGCAGTTCCACTGAGAGGGAGAAATCTTTTGCGCGTAGAAAACAGGATGCTTAAATTCAACAACTTTTACGACCACTTTTTTCTGCAACAGCGGATATGCAGCTACAGCAATGTAAGTCTGGTCCGCAGTCAAGAACGGCTTGTTATCGTCACCGACGATATCGAGCTTACTCGCATGCAAGCCGATCCGATCGAATCCTAGCGACCAGCGAATGTTGTTGAGCGTCACCTTGCGATCCAACGCCTTGGACAGCATCACCGGCAGGTTTGCCGCAGTCCAGGTGTTCAAAAACTTGGTCAGCCAGACGCCAAAGACGAAAAGCGGCACCAAAATCAGTACTGCCACAATGATCGCTATTTGTCGTCGCCGCGGTTCAGACATCGTTGCTCGGGATTCTTTTGCTTCAGTTTGCAACAAAGCTGGTCTCCCGGGAGTTAAATTTGCACCCAAATTCTATGACCGCCGCCGCCCCGCCTAAGTTTCCGCTTTACGGCTGGATCAGACGGTGGAACCCGCTAAATAATGCTGCGAACCTCGATGCCACACCGGAGTGGCGCTCCTCAACGTTTGTGTAACGCCGGGCTCCGCCCTGCATCGGCTAAGTTATGCTGCAAACCTCGGTGCCACCCCGGAGGGTGGCGCTCCTCAGCGTCTGTGTAGCCAGCACCGAGTTTGGGGTCGCTTGCAGCGACCCGTTGGCAAGGTCGAATTTTCAACAACGGTTGGCAGTAGCTAGGAGCCGCGCTGCTTGACAAAGCTTGGCCTTAACTCGCTTTCCTCTCAGGAAGCTGCATCGATTGCCAAACGTCGAGTTTAAGCTTCAAGCTTAGCCGGTACAAAATCTCCCACTCATCCTTTGCCAGGTGCAGACCCTTTAGTTTTTCATAGCAGTCATCCGCGAGGTCCAACGCTGCCTGGCGCGGAAGCCTTCGTTGTTGCAGCAAATGCCAAACATCGCGCATCTCGTCCTCGAGAAGATTGGCTTCTTCCGTCCACGAAAGATAAGCGGAGCCAAACCCGAAATGCGAGATCAAGAGCGCGACCACATCATTGGTGCGTTTCTTCGTTCCGCGCACGACTAGATCGCTTGGGCGAATCTCCAACTCACCATCCTCGTAAACAATTTTGGTGAGCCGATCGGCAACGAGCCGTTTAAGCATCTCTCCGGTCAACAGCACCAACCACCAGACAGGCGCTTGTGAAACAAGGCTGGGCTTCTGCTCGGTGCACTGAATACCGGCTGACTCCAGTATTTCTCGAAGCTCGCGTGTGACCGCTCCATACTCCTGAGGCTCAATCACGACAGGCATGTGCTCCGAGGTCCATCTCTTCGCAATGTCGCTGATTTTGTGAATGGGAGCAATCACCACCATCATCAGGAGCGTGACGGACAGCGCGAGCGTCAATCGCCATCCATTCGACGCAATGGCAAAAAAGTCCTCGAGACCAACTTTGCCATCGTCTTGCTCCGTCAGCGACCGAGACAAAAACCCATTTAAAATCGGCAGCGCGAAAGTCAAAATAAGCATAGCCAGGCTGACCCAGGCGGTTTCAAATGACTCAGGCAATCTGATCAATAGAAGCAAAAATGCGCCGGCGCGAGGCAAAATCACGCCAATCGCGGCGACAATCCAAAGGAGACTAGTAAAGCTGATTACAGAAAGGACCAGTCGCCGGTTATCGGGCACTTTGCCAAAAAGCAGCAAAGTCGCCCATGCGACCGCTGAACTCACAACCCTGCCGAGCGAGTTAATCAGCCAAGCAATCAGTGCCTGCAGTATTGCCATGCATTCCTACGGTTGACTCCACGCCTAGACGCTTTTTATAAGGAATGGTTGCGAGAGCCCGCAAGTGAGCACCCCGGCAGAAGGCGATGCTAAAATTGTCCAGCTTCAGCCACTTGGAGAAACTGCCATGATCGGGCACAAGAATCACCCATTGGGGCAAACGGACGTCGTGCTCATCGGCGCTGGGATTATGAGTGCCACGCTGGCAGTACTGCTTAAGCAGTTGCAGCCCAATCTTAAAATTCAAATCTTTGAAACACTGCCAAGCGCGGCGGAGGAGAGCAGCAACGCGTGGAACAACGCAGGCACCGGACATGCGGCCCTCTGCGAATTGAATTACACGCCGGAGAAAAACGGCGGGGTCGATATCAGCAAAGCGCTGGAGATTAACACTGAGTTCGACTTGTCACGCCAATTTTGGGCGTATCTCGTCAAGCAAGGGGAGATCAAAGATCCAAAATCGTTCCTCCATCCGGTTCCACATATGAGTTTTGTGCGAGGCGAGAACAATGTCGAGTTTTTGAAGAAACGATTCGAGGCTCTGTCGGCGCACCATTGTTATCGAGGTATGGAATTCGCCACGGACAAAAAGCAGATCGCCGAGTGGGTGCCACTCGTCATGGAAGGTCGTGATCCTGGTGAAACCGTTGCGGCTACGCGCATGTGCTCAGGCACTGACGTTGATTATGGAATGCTGACGAACATTCTTTTGGATTCGTTGCGTGACAAAGAAGGTTTCAATATTCGATATCACAGTCGCGTGCAAAATTTGCATCGTGATCAAGATTCGAAATGGCAGGTCTTCGTCAGAGACGACAAAACAGGCGAGCACTTTGATATCAAAACAAGTTTTGTTTTCATCGGCGCCGGCGGTGGGTCGTTGCCGTTGTTACAAAAATCGTGCATCCCTGAAGCCCATGGTTATGCCGGTTTTCCCGTGAGCGGAATCTGGTTGCGCTGCGACAAACCTGAAATATCGTGCCGGCATAACGCAAAAGTGTATGGCAAAGCTGCAGTCGGAACGCCGCCAATGTCTGTTCCGCATCTGGACACGCGCAGAATTCAAGGACAATGCTCGCTGCTGTTCGGACCTTATGCAGGATTTTCAACGAAGTTTCTCAAGCACGGATCATTCCTTGATCTTTTTACTTCGATTGATCCGGATAATATTCTGCCATTCCTCGCAGTCGGCAGAGACAACATCGCATTGACGGAGTATCTGATCGGACAGGTCGTAGAATCGCATGAGGCACGCTTCGCCGCCTTGCAAGAGTTTTTCCCGAATGCGAACGAGCACGATTGGCATTTGCAGGTTGCAGGGCAGCGCGTGCAAATAGTGAAGAAGGATCCTACTCATGGTGGCATACTTCAATTCGGCACCGAACTGATTGTTTCGGCCGATCGATCTATCGCTGCCATGCTTGGAGCGTCTCCCGGCGCATCGACAGCAGTTTGGATCATGCTTGATGTTATCCAGCGATGTTTCGCACAGCAAGTCACAAACGGCTGGACAAGCCGGCTGCAAGAGATGCTTCCGTCATACGGCAAATCATTGATCAAAGACGCCGACCTTTGTCACAAAGTCCGGACCGAAACATCCGAACTTCTGCAGCTCCAGCCGGTGTAAGTTCTCCATCGCTAAGTAAGTCGCAAGCTCCCAGAAGCCCGGCGCATACGAGGGGAGCACCAGAGCTTCTTTCCTACATGCGCGCCCGCGCTGACGAACCCGACTTTTATCCGCGCGCTCACGCGTATCCCCGGGTGATTCCCCAGCTTTATTCCATCTACATGCGCGCCCGCGCTGACGAAATAGACTTTTATCCGCGCGCTCACGCGTATCCCCGGGTGATTCCCTAGCTTTTTTCCATCTACATGCGCGTCCGCGCTGACGAAATAGACTTTTATCCGCGCGCTCACGCATATCCCCGGGTGGTTCCCCAGCTTTTTTCCATCTACATGCGCGCCCGCGCTGACGAACCCGACTTTTATCCGCGCGCTCACGCGTATCGCCGGGTGATTCCCTAGCTTTTTTCCAGCTACATGCGCGTACGCGCTGACGAAATAGACTTTTATCCGCGCGCTCACGCGTGCCTCTCAGCGGCACTAAGGTCCGCGGACCAAGTCAGTATGTTCCAACCAATGAATTAGCATCTCGGGTTTTTCCTATTTTGAAATTCAGACTTCAGCACTATAATGCAGGCACCGGAGGTTGCGATCATGACTCGTTTGAGAAACGGTGCTGCTTTACTGAGTTTGGCGACCGCCATTGTGGTAACAGCCCCTGCATACTCGCAAGGTGCTACCGCAAGTGACGAGTTTGCTGCGGGAAGCTCGGCGGGCAGCTCGCCAGGATCACCGGGGTTGGATGACAGCGACGACAAGCCATTCTTGGATGCAGTGAGAAAGGCGTCGCCTGGGGGAAAACGTGGTCCCGACTACATCGACAGTTTGATCCAGCTCGGCATGCACTACAATCGCCAGAACAAATTCGCAGCAGCAGCAAAGGCGCTCTCCCAAGCGCTCGCTGTCATTGATTCCGGTGGTATCAAACCCAGTCCAGCAGATCGCGCTCCCGATTCAATCACCGTAGAACAATCAGGCGACACCGCCAGCGCGCGCGTCAACAGAACGCCGACGCCGTACGAAGACACTATGGCAGATTTGCTTCCGGCGCTTATCGATGCAGAGACAAACTGCGGACAACTCAATCTGGCGGAAAAAAACGTCAAGAGACTCATCGACCTTCCAGCCCACGATCAGCTTCGCGCCAAACTAAATCTGATGTCCGCGTACCGCCAATATTCAGTGATACTACTGAAGCAACATCGCTCCAATGAGGCCGTTGAATTTCAGCAGAAGGCTGACGACATCAATCATTCCTTCAAAGGGTTGTAGCTACTTAGCCAGCAACTGTTCGATCTCGGGGCCGATATCATCCGGCGACACGCTGGGTGCAAAGCGCTTGGCTACAGCTCCTGATTTATCAATGAGGAATTTGGTGAAGTTCCATTTGATGGCTTCCGTGCCCAGAACACCAGGAGCGGTGCTAGTCAGATACTTATACAAAGGATGGGCGTCCTTTCCGTTCACATCGATTTTTTGGAACATTTGAAACGTGACGCCATAATTCTTCTCGCAGAAGTTGGCTATGGCGTGACTATCGCCTGGCTCTTGATGCCCGAACTGATTGCATGGAAAACCTAGCACACGCAGTCCCTGCGCCTCGTACTTCTTATTGAGCTGTTCCAACCCTTTGTACTGTGGCGTGAAGCCGCATTCACTCGCAGTATTGACGATCAGACAGACATCGCCTTTGTACTTGCTTAGATCGATGGTTTCGCCGGACAGCGCCTCAGCCTTGTAGTCGTAAATGGTAGACATTTTCATCCCTCGCATCGTGCCTGCAGTCTAGCAAGTTTAGGCTCGCAATTGACTGAAACTCCGACCTTTCGGGACACAAGTTAAACCAGTAGCAGATGGAAACACACCCTTGAATCAGAACGCGTTGTGTCCGACATCACGCATTTTTAAGAACTTTCGCTAACACTTCCAAATGATCCTCAAGCTATCGATGACTCTGCGAACTACTTCGTCGTACTACAGTATGGTGGCAGAATGAATTTGAAGCGTCCATTACTCATATCGTACATAATCACGCCACGCTCCCATACCGGGATAACTGCTGTAGAACCATCAACTACCAAGTTGCCCAGGTACATTCCCGAATGCCACGACCGTGTGATGCGCTGCCACTTCTCATTCGAGTACCGCATTAGACCTTCTTCGAGAGAAAGAGCGATAGGATTGCCATCTTTATCCAAGTCGAAACCAGCAAAGCATGTAGGCTCGAAATCCCAGTTCTTCCGTTCTGAATAAATCGGCTTTTCTTGCGCAGAGATAGTACCAGCGCCCATGCCCAGTCCCGACCTCATTCCTACGACTTCTGACGCAGTGACGACCTTTCCGCCGTCGTAGTAAAACAAAGCAGCCGATTCTAATCCCATGTGACTTACGCCGCATGCAATCCAGATTTTGCCGTCTGCCGCGCGTTTGAGTCCGACTACGGGAAAAAACGCATTGTTAAAGATATCTTTTGATGCACCAGTTTTGCAATCAGTCTGCGAAACGCTTCCGCCCCACTCTCCGTTATCGAAGCCACCATAAATCTTGCCGTCTTTAATAAGACTATTGCCTAGCATATTTCCGGCGGCATTCTCTTTGGTGTCAACCCTACTCCACTGGTTTCCTTCCAATAGATAAAAACCTTTGTCTGCCACCAGTGCGACATTGTCATCACCAGCGCTGATCTGCCAATTTTCCGGTTGAGCGTAGACAGGAGTTGGCACTTTAGTATCTTGCCAGGTTCTTCCCTGGGCTTTCTTCAATACGACACCATTATCAGTCGAGCACAACACATACCGCTTTGATCCAGTATCGAACACCGAAAAGACATACGCTGCTCCCGGTACCTTAAAAGGCACCAGAGTTGAATGCTCGCGATCGATGGACTTCCAGCCATCACAGGCAACCAAGGTCTGATTACCGAATTTTCGCACCGCATGCACCGGAAATTCGGTCGCCAGCTTTTCGTCGCTTGCGTCCCATGTTCTGGTTAGCTGATTCCACGCAACAGCGTTGCTGACTCGCACGGCAAAAAAACCACCCATGATGATCGCAATCAGCACGCAAATCAAAAGAGTCGCACGCACCACTGACATCTATGTCTTCCTCTACGGCTAACCGTCTCATTGTGGCATATCGATCGGATGAAAAGCTCAAAACGACACAGGCGCACCAAGAGCTCTCACATTAAACGCCGATCAATGGCGTGGCTAGAACTAAAGACGCCGGTCGAAATGATTCGCCCGGCGTCCCCTGTGTACGTGAGGAAATGATTTGTTGAACTTTCGTGCTAGTGTTTGCCGACTAACTGTGCGTTCGCTGAGAGCCAGGCTTCAGCGGTGACAACGTCAGCTTGGCGCGGAAACACTTTTTCAGTCAAGACGCGGTGAACTTCTTCATCGGCATCAGCGCAGCAATCGGCGATGACGGTGATACCAAAATCCATATCAGCAGCTACTCGCAATGTCGACAGAACGACTCCGCTCGTGGCAATGCCGGTAAGAACCCACTTGTCCACATTTTGTCCGCGCAAAACGGTGTCCAGATCGCTTCCGCTAAATGCACCGACTCGACGCTTGGTTACGAGAATATCGCCTGCTTCCATCGCCAACGAAGGATGAACTTCAGTAGCCGACTCGCCATCTTGAAACGGCATTCCGCTTGATGCGAGCCCGCTGAACATTTTGTTGTTAGAACTAATTTCCGGGTACCCCGAGCGAAATTTCACTACCACGTAAATGATCGGCATGCCTGCTCTTTTGGCGGCAGCCTTGACCTTCTGTACTCGCTCGAGCAGCTGACCTTCATTCGCGACTCGCCCAACAATTCCGTTTTGAAAATCCATCAGCATCAACGCCGTCTTACCCATGAATAAATCTCCTTCAATTAGCTTGATATATGAAACCAAATCGATAGCCGAACGCGCAATTCAATATTTCGAAAGTTAAGCAGCAGCCAATTCTTCCTGCGTTTCGGCAACTGCTTCCTGTACCTGCATCGGTGTTGCTTTCTGGTGCAATTTCAAAATGCGTTTAGCAAAAATGGATGCCGTCAGCAACGTCAAGAAACCGGTCAAAACAGTTGTTGCGCCCGCACCGATTTTATTTGCCAAAGCTCCTGCTCCGATGCAACCAAAGGGACTCAGTCCGAGAAAAGCCATGACTACAAAACTCATGACACGTCCACGTTTACTCTCGTCAACAATGGTCTGAATCACTGTCATGCTGCCGGCCATGACCATCATGGTGCCGAGTCCGACTATTGTCGATGCCAGCAATGAGAGATACAAACTGTGGGACAATCCAAGCACCATCAGTGCCATTCCGGCTACGCCACATCCAAACATGATCCAGCGGCTGAGTTGTTGTGTACCTCTGCGGGAAGCCAGGAAAAGAGCACTAATCGTCGACCCGATTGCCGATGATGCAGTCAGGTAGCCGAGTGTCATTGCGTCACCGTGAAACACATCTCGAGCGAACGCAGGCATCAGCACTGTGATCGGCATGACGACAAAACCGACAACCGCAAGAAGCAGAATCAGGTCTCTCACTTGCGCGAATCCAATCGTATAGTTATAACCTTCCTTCAATTGCACCCACGCACTTTGCTTTACTGCTCGAGCCGGCTTCTGCTTAGAGTGTACGAACAACATCGTAATAATGACGGCGAGATAACTCAGGGCGTTCGCCAGAAAGCAAGACTTTTCGCCAATCGCGGAGACAGCGATGCCAGCCACGAACGGACCGATTAACCTGGTGAGCGTCGTGATCGATGAGTTCAATCCAACCGCACTCGTCAATTCTTCTTTGTCATTGAGCATGTCGGGAAGAAATGCCTGGCGCGTCGGAATATCGAAAGCCGAGATGACACCAAGCACCGCGCTCAGTGCCACTAACTGCCAGACCTGTGCGTGTTGAAACCACACAGTCAGTGTCAGCATCGCAGCCTGCACCATGCATAGCGTCTGCGTAATCATATAGAGACGATGACGATTGACGCGATCAGCGACGATACCGGCAAACGGAGAAAGGAAAAGAGAGGGAGCTTGGCTGGTAAATCCAATGACGCCGAGCATGACCGTCGAGCCGGTCAATCTATATATAAGCCAACTGAGGGCCATTTGCTGCATCCAGGTCCCGACTTGCGAGATAACTTGTCCGCCGAAGTAGAGCTGGAGATTTCTGTTTTTCAAAGCTGCTATCACATTACCTCCGGTCATGCGGTTAGGGCTCCCTGGGACTGACCTACAGTCGAGGCGACGCCCGGTCGTTCCTCATGACTCGAACATCTTAAAATGAACCGATTCATTTTGCAAGGTATTTACAAAATAGTTAATGAGGTGGCTCAGCATCGACAAGTGAGACGTACGGCTGGCGTTCACAGAACCTTTGCATTGCATTTACGATTAGAACTTCTATAATGAATATATTCAGCTTCCACTTGCCAACTCGGCAGGGGGTCGCGATAATGTGGAAGCACTTTCGCAGGAATCCAAATAACCCATGGTTCGTACACTCGACGAGACTAAACGCTCCTCCATCATGGTCGCGGCGCGCACTATCTTTATAAAAGATGGCTACACAGCTGCAAAGATGTCGGACATCGCATCTGAGGCAGGAGTTGCCCCAGGGACGCTCTATCTTTACTTCGAAAATAAAGAAGCCTTGGGCGCAGCCATCGGAGAGGAATTGTTCAGTCGACTGGCTAAGCAGTTTAGTGAATTGATTCAGGCAATCGAAATCCCTGATGACATCATTCCGCTAGTCGACTGGGCATTGCGCGTCTCCGTTGAGGACCGCGACATGATGGTCATGGCAAAAGAACACAAAGACACGCGCGCCGGTCGCCGCGATTTTCTCGGTCTCGTATCCAAGGCGCTCGGTGAATGCATGGCACATGGCACCATTAGAAAGTACGACGACGTCGCTATTCTCGCCGATCTTGTTCTTGCCACCATGCGTCGATTGTTGATGTCGTGTGCATTCTTCGAAGACGCACCATCGGAGGCCCTGCGCGCCGGCGCGATCGAATTTCTGCAGCATGCTCTGTTTGATGATGTGACGATCGCAGCGAGCCGATTGCTAAAGCGCAAGGGTTAGCGATTGACGAAGTCGACTGAGCCGACACCTTTGTACCGAGCATATTCGCTTTTGTTTTCGCTGACGTAGTAATTCAAGCGATAGGTTCCTTTATCCGGAATCGGAACTACAAACTGCGCTGATTCGTTATCACTTGTTTGCTTTTCTCCGATTGGCTTGCCATCTTGTTGTAACGCAACCATCAGCCATTGTTTCTGTGGGTTTTTTAAAATTGTCATGGCTTCAGCAGTCACGTCGTTAACGGACCTGCGCGGCGCGACGAGCTTGAGCCCAGCGGCTTGAAAATCTGGTGCTAACATTGGTTGACGCAAAAACTCACCTTGCGAAAGTGGTTTTGCGAGAAGCTGCCAACTGGAATCTTCCGGGAAGTGATTTTGAATCATCACCTCCGGTGGTGGCAGCAGATAACTTGTCGTGTACTTCTTTGTAAATCCTCTTTCTCTGCTCACGTATCCGGCGTCCCAACATGCATCCATCAAATACCATTGATTGTTGATGCGAGCCGCGTTCCAGGCATGACCATAACCCGATAGCTTATCGCCGTTTTTATCATCACGAGCGTCGCCTACGACCACGATAATCTTTTCGCCGCACGCCTTGCCCAGAGCCGACATAAGGTTCGCATAACCGGCGCACACGCTTTTGTGATTTTCGAAAACAGCTTCGGCACTCTGATCGGGCATGTTGCCGGAGTAAAACGCCTCGCTATCGTAAGCAACGCGATCAGCGACATAGTCATGCAACGCTTTCACTCGAAGCATCGGATCTGTTTCATGCTCAGCAATGTAATGCGCGACGGATGCTATGCTCGTCTCTTCTTCCGCAGGAATTTTCGTCACGATCGGATCGATAGTGGCATCTTTCCATGGCCACTTTGGCAATGCCTTCTGAACCTGAGATGCTTCTTCTTGCTGATCGATCAACTGCTTTTCGAGCTTTTCGTCAGAGGTTGATTGTTGGTCGGATTGTCCCTTCTGCTGGGCTTCTTTTTCGGCAAGCTTCGCGCGTTGTTGTTCAGCTTCCTTGTCACGCTCTTTAGTAGCCTCTTCGGCTACTTCGCGAGCCTGCGAATCGATTTGCGACTTGTACGGATTAGTCTTTGTGGCGTTATACAACCACTCAACCGCGCCGGCTGCGATAAATAAATCGTGCCGAATTTTTTCAGACTGCTTATCCTTCTTTCCGTCAAGCATCCAATCGCCGCGCGTGGACAAGGCGACGAATGCGGTCTGTGGATAAATCGAAAGCATACCGACTATGAACACCAGACCGATGGCAAACGTCCGTAAACTGACTCGATCGACAGGCGTAAACCAGGGCTTTTTCGTACTGCGATTATGCGAGTAAGCGTGGGCTTCCCACAATCCTGGAAGCAGGGGAAACAGGAGCAGTCCGGCTACCCATGGAATCCAGCTCGCTCCACCCAAATAAGCCGCCAAAGACGAAGCCAGCCACAGCCCAAACAGCGGCGTGCCGTAGAAGACGATGCTCAGTACGATGCGGCTCAAGAGCCAAAAGATCCCAGACACCACGCGAGACATAGGAAAACTCCTGAACTAGCAACGATCGAGGGTGTCTCCATCTCTACTTATGCCACATCAGGCAGATAAATGCTCGGGCTTGGTAGCGTGCGATACCAGATCTGACTAGGCAGAAGAAAACGACTTTCTACGCAAGATCAGACGGGCGATAGCGTAGAACCATTAGCTGGTGTCACCGGCGATCTAAGAACGCGGTAATCCGGCGAGCATGAAGTGATTCGCAACACTGAATATCTGGCGGATATTCAGGTCGAGACTGTGTAGCGAATGATTTGAGAAAGTAGCAATAACAAAAAA
>DATNPN010000017.1:0-427036 GCA_036703195.1 Planktothrix sp.
TCGGACCTCTTTCCTTTTTTGTTATTGCTACTTTCTCAAATCATTCGCTACACAGTCTCGACCTGAATATCCGCCAGATATTCAGTGTTGCGAATCACTTCATGCTCGCCGGATTACCGCGTTCTTAGATCGCCGGTGACAGCCTGCATCCATAATCGTTTCACCCGTTCGTGCAAATCGTGTGTCCAACCGTCCATTTGGTCTTCGTAATTTTTGTGACCGCTTCCGAAGAGTCTCTCACTCAGAACCTGAACAGTCCCTAGCGTTGGGCTATCCGAAGAATTAGAGAAAACAATTTGCACCCTGGCGGAATCAATTCCTTTGGGAGGACTACCAAATGGTGCGGATTCTCGCACGATCCGCGTTACTTCTTCATTCAACTCCACGGTCGCAGGGACATCCAGATTGATGTTCGAGACAGCTCCGTTTTTGTCGAGCTGAAACGATAGAGCTATAAGTTGATCCTTAACTCTCGTGGTGGGCAGCCATCTTTTCTCGATTCGACCTTCCACTGCTGCCAAATATGTGTGAAGTTCACCTTGTTCCTCGCTAGCAGCGCCGCGGTGTTTTTCATGTACGTTATATTTAAAGGTAAATGCTATGGCTACTGATTTCCTATTATCCGGAAGTGGCAGCAGCGGAGACGCATCGTTTACCGCCTTCACAGCTGCTTGATCTTCTTCGTTGTTGCCACTCGACTGGCTGATCTTTAAATCAGAAATATCGCCATTTTGACTAACATTGAACAGAACGACCGTTTTAAGGCTATTCTGTGATTTTGGTGGAAACCAAAACTGCTTCAAACGTGCTTGAACCATATCCATGTAAGAATCATACGGTGGCGGTATTTTGACTTGAGTAGCAATCGCAGCAGGTTGGGCATTGGATTTAGCGGCAGCCGAAACTGGAGCCTGAGCTTCCTTCTGCTGTATTGAGAGGGCCTCTCTGTATTCGATGGCGGCACCAACCAGGTCGCTGCTTTCCTGAGCCTTATCACCCAGCTTGATTCTGTCTTCACGTGAGCTTGGGTCAAACCCAAGTTTCTTTATGGTCACCCGGATATTTTCCAAGGTGACAACATTGATCGGATCCAAATATAACGCTGCGTGATATTCCCTCAATGCCTCCTCAAATTGCCCTTCCTGGAAGAACAATTGACCAATCTTGCTGTGTATTTGTGCAACCATCGTCTTGATGTCCTTGTCGTCAGGGTCAAGCTTTTGCGCCTGCTGAAATTGACGCAACGCTTCGACGTAGTCACCACTCGCCATAGCCGTTCTACCTAGATTTACGTCACGGACCACTTCATTGCATTCGGCTGAAACTGATGGCAGCGAGCAGGTCAACACGAGGCCAAATGCAATCTGCACAGAAGCAAGGAAATTTGGATGTTTTGCTTGTTCGTAATTTCGAATCAACTTTACTCGCCAAGCTACGTTACTATTCTAATCGTCCTGCTCCGCCAGTCGGCGGTACGACAATTCGCTGGCGCGTGCGACGGTTTGAGCACGGTCTGGCGATGAAGAATAGTAAGTCACGGCCTACTACCTCACGAAACGTCGGTAAACAGCTAGATTGAGACAGTGTCCCGCCACCGAACTTCCGAGTCAACCAGGATTTTTACTAGATTTTGCCTCACGCTACCGCCGATAGACGCTTTTTTTAAAACTATATAAAAGAGTAGAAAAATATCAAAGTTTGATGGGGAAAATAGAGCTGATTCACCGAAGAATTGATACAGGAAGCGGCCATGGCATGCCACGGCCGCCTCACTTGTATCAGACGTCTAAGCAGCGCCCCGCTCGGATTACGCCAGACGGATGCGCATTCAGGCATTACCTTCCATTGCGACGTTCGATGATAGCCCGGCATTCCGGGCAGGTCACGTGAACGTAGCCGTCGTGCAGCTTAGCCACTACCGCAACTGCGCCGCAGAAGGCTGTGTACGTCTGTCCGACCTGGTAATTGCCACCGTCAGCAGAATGAATTCGCTCATCGGAGGTTGCGAACTCCCCAGATGATGTTTTAAAACCCTTTGCTTCGCTCATGCCAACTCCCTTTCTATCGATTGTTTCTCGAGTTGCACTGCTCAGAGTCCTGAGCAGCAAAATTCAGCACACACCAGTAGAGAACGCGCAGAGCCACGAAGAAGCTTGGTGGCTTCTTCAAGTAGGCAACGATGAGCGGATAACTTAACTCTGGCAGTACTCGTCGGACTAGTGTGCGTGAAATAGATGACTAAACCGTCTTGTATTCACGCGTGTTAATACAAGTAACGACGGACTGATAACCGGGCTGTTAGTGGTAATTTCCGCTTACTTCAACTTGTTTCAACTTCGCGAGGGACCGGTCGATCAGACGCTGACTGGTCGATGCAATCAACCAGGTTCTTGCTTGTGTTCTAGGCTTGCAAAAAACAGTTGTTCTGTCGTCCTACACGCGCTTTTGATATCGTCCAGAAGCGACTGCGTCGAATATCTCGCCAGGAGCAATCTCAGTATTACCGTGCATGACACGATCGTAAAGCTCGTCCGGAAGAACACGCAAGACAGTCATCAAACCGTGAACTCCGGTCGTCCAGCCCTGGCGCATGCCGCGTGCTTCCCTCTTATTCATCTCTTTCATCAAGGAGTCCATATTCATGTTCATGCCTTGCATGTCCTGAGGATAGCCGGGAGTTTTAAACTGCGATTGCTCGAGAATGTCGACCGGATCGGGACGATTGGGCAGCATTGAAACGTATTCGTCTATCCCTTCTCCACGGCGAATGCGCGGTCCCACCTGCCTTACCATGTGATTCATCATGTGATGCACCATGTGGCAATGAATAATCCAATCACCAGGATTGTTGGCAATGAACTCGAAATCCTGACCCATCGCTACACCTACAAGAGTGTTGTTGCGCGGTATCCAGGCGCTATTCGGAATTCGCCCACCTTCGGTTCCTGTAAGCCAAAATGTATGTCCATGAAAATGAATCGGATGATGTTGCATGGGACTGAAATTGACCAGGCGAACGCGAACCCGCTCGCCATGCCTCACGACCATTGGTGTTACGTACGGCCCACAACGCCCGTTGATTGTGTGCCAATTCCAATCCATCAATGAAGTATCAGCAGTATCAGAATTTGGTGGAATGAAAAAGTTTTGATAAATGAGAGCGAAATCCCTGTCTACAGGCGGATCGAAGGCAATCTTCGGGTGAATGATGAACATGCCGATCATTCCCAGCGCTTCCTGCATTGCGACGTGAGAGTGATAGAAAAACGATCCGGTTTGATGCAAATCGAATTCATACGCATACGATTTACCAGGCGGAATCAGGTCTTGTATCAGACCGGGGACTCCATCCATCGCATTGGGCAACTCCAAACCATGCCAGTGCATGCTCGTGCCTTCAGGAAGATCATTGTGCACGATGATACGAACGCGGTCGCCTTGATAGGCTTCAATAGTAGGTCCTGGCATGCTGCCGTTGAATCCCCAGACATTCATAAAATTGCCGGGGAGCAACTCTCGTTTTACAGCCATGCTGCGCAATTCGAACTCTTTCACGCCGCCAACCATTTTGAAAGGAACCTTCCCCAAGTCTGGCGCCTCGACAGGCACCGGCGGAAGCCCAGATTTTCTCAGACCAGGCATCAACTTACCGAGATAGTGATCGCTCTGCGGCGGTCCGCCGAAAGAAGGCTGATATCGAGAAAACTCTCTTAGCGGCAGTTCTTTCTCTGGCACGATGGGCGGCGCCTCAGGCTGCGCCGGCGCTCCCATCTCCATATTCATCATCGCGTCCGCAGGCTTTGACGAGCCCATTAAGGAGCCGAGGGTGATCGCCGTGCCGCCGGCGATGAAATCTCTACGTGTATATTTATTTGATGTCACAGGAGAGAAACCTCAATTTATCGCGGTTTTGGCGTCGCATCGATGTGACCGGACGGTGTCACACCTGGTGGCGCTACCAGTGCGCCGGTCAGAACAAAGCCTTTGATTGCAATCTCTGATTCCCGCAGAGCGAGTTGATGATCGATGTATTCATTTCGCAAATCGAAGAAGTCTTTTTGTGCTTCCAGGACAGGCGGCCAATCAGACCGCGTATCTTTATAGCTCTGCAACATAACCTCATAGCGCTTCTGCGCTTCCGGCAAGATGACCTTTTCGTACGACTGTACATGTTGAAGCGCAGTTGTATAAACTCGAAAATGCTGAGCAAGCAGACGCCTCAACTGCAACTGCACGAGCTCTACCTGCGCCCTCTGTCTGGCGAGGTCGGCCTCTGCTTGTTGAATAGTGCCCTGGTTGCGATCAAACAGCGGTATGTTGACGATATTCACATTAGCCTTGGCTGCGAACCCTGCATCAAGCTGATCGTAGCCGGCGCCTCCGCTCAAAATCACATCCGGAATCGGTTGCCGATGCTCACGCTTCACCGTGATTATGTCTGCGTCTAGCTTTCGTTTAGCTTCTCCCAGCTCCGGACTGTTGTCCATCACATTCTGCAGTGCCGATTGCCACTCAATTGGATTCTTTTCCCCATCGAGGTTTCCAGAGACCTCATGCTGTGGAATGTCGATGCCCACGGCAGTCACAAGCAACTGCCACGTGTACTGCAGATTGTTTTGAGCAGCCAAAACCTGCAGTTTCTGTTTCTCCAACCCGACGTTGGCTTGATGCTTATCCGCTTCGTTAGCTTGTCCGAGATTGAACATCTCGTTTACAGTCAGCCAACGATCACGCATGGTCTTGAGTAGCTCGTTCTCGATCTGCACATGCTCGCGAGTTGCTAAAACGTGATAGAAAGCTACTCTCACGTCATTGCCGACTTTCCAAGCCTGCGAACTCGCCTCGCATTTTGCCGCCTCGGTACGAGCTTGATATTTCTTCCGGCTCCATTTCAGCTTGCCGCCTAGCACGACCTCCTGGGTGAGGATGCCTCCCTCAAATTCACCAGCGCCAGCACCAGGCAAACCCAAAAGATCGCCATTGTATGCCAGAGCTGGATTGATCCATAGACCAGCCTGCAGCGCTTTGCCCTGCTCGCCTTTGATCTGCGCGCGGCCTGAATCATCGTCGGATTGTGCGTCTCCGCAAGCCGTTCGAAGTCCAACAAAGTCAGCGGTGCCTGTTGCTGTTCTGCCGCCTTTGGGTCATCATTAATGTTCAGTTCTATATGTCCGGACTTAGGCACCAGCGTCGGCGCCGGAGCAAATGGAACACCGCTTTCCACCGCAGCGCCTGCCGATAACGGCAGTTGCAAAAACATGCTCAGAGCGATTGATAAAACAAGCGACGAACGAATTGTTGCACTCTCCACAGTCCCGCTTAGGATACCAATCAGACCCAAGCTCAGCATTAGAACTGGCTGTTAACAAGGGCTCAACGCATGCCTTTCTCTGCTGCCAGATCAGGGCCACTGCCATCCACGCTAGCGCAGATAGTTTGGCACACCGCAACAGTGGGCGATTTCACTCTCCAGGATCTGCGAGGCTGAAGTTGTATATCCGGCATTGTTCGACCTTCAAGACACTCAAAAGTAAGGCATTCCGATCAGTTAGACAGGTGCTTGCATCACTCGCTAGCGCGAACCTGTGAGCCACGCCGCATTTTGAGCGTGCTTGTTCGAGCATGCGGAAGGGAAATTATGACGACGACTCTTATCTTCGATTGCATTGTCACACTGCTGACTGTGCTGTTCACGCACCTGGCTATCCGAGTGATGAGAAAGCGAGAAAGACTCTACGCCGACGATCCGACGGTCGAGAGCTTGAGCCAGCAACGCCAGATTCTATCGGTTGCTGCATATTTGTCGTTTATGCTGGCACCAGTATTGGCACAGACAACGCGAATGACCGGCCCCTTTGTCGGACTGTCCGAGGCGTTTGTATTCACCAATGGACTGGTTCTTGTTCTATTCAACGCGACGTTTATCGCAGCATTACTGCGGCGCACGAACACGCATTTCAATAACATCGGCGTTCATTAACAGAAAGCGAAAGAGAAAATCTTATGTGGAAAGCTAGATTCCTGTATGTGGTCTTAACCGTCATCGCCACACTGGTGATCGTCAGGACGGACCTGCCAACTTGGGCTTGCCTGCTGGCGATGCTTGTTATCGGCGCGGTTTCGGTCGGACAGCGAATGAGACGCATCGGCGTGGCCCAGCAGCCTACCGTAGATCTAACCAGCAAAAACGGCAGACAAGCGCGCACGGGAGGCAAACCGCTTCTCTAAACCTGTGCGTGAATAACGAATCACCCGGTCGACAAAGCGCACTTGCCTGTGCATTTTATCGACCGGGCCATTATTTTTTTATCTTTAGTGCCACCATATACGGTGGCATGTCCAATTACTTCGCTTGCACCGGCATGAGCAAATATTTGTAGTTTTCGTCGTCGCTCGGCTTCAAGATGAGTGGCTTGAGCGGTCCGGTCATCTCCAGCTGCACTTCATCGGCGGCAAGCCGTTGGAGCACGTCAGAGATGTATTTGACGTTGACGGCCACATCAATGACTTGCCCTTCAAAACGCATCGAGACTTCTTCTTGAGCGCGTCCGATATCCGGGGTGTTAGCCGAGACTTGCAGCGTTTCGCCTTCAAAGTGCATCTTGATCAAGTGCGTGCGGTCGTCGGACATGACGGCAACACGATCGATGGCGGAGTTGATTTCGTCTCTCTTGAAGTGGCAGAGATACTTGTATTCAGCAGGAAATAGCTCGTGGTAGCGCGGGTACTCTCCGGAGATCAAGCGCGAAGAAAGATAGTGGGTGTCCGTTTCAAAAATGACTTGCCCATTTGCCACAACTAAGCGGACCTCTCTCGCTCCCTCGGCGCCTTTGCCTGAATCCAAAAGTTTCACCAATTCTGTACAAGCGCGGGCGGGAATGATTGCTTTTAGTGAAATCGGTTTGTGCAAGGTCGCTGTCTGAGACTTCGACTCCGCTTCCTTGTCACCCTCGACTTCAATGCGCCGAGCGGAAGCAACGTTGACTTGCAACTGCTCACGGCGATGAGCGAGACGGCTCCCGTCGGTCGCTGTGCACTCGAAAGCGCCGTTTTCGATAACTAGATATACACCACCCAAAATGCTGCTCGCATCGTAACTGGCCGCGGCAAACGCCGTTTGCAGGATAGACTTTTTGAGAATTTCCGCAGGCATTCTGACGCCTTCGACATCGCCGGCTTCATGCAGTTTTGGAAAATCATCGGTCGGCAAGCCCGTGATATTGAATTTAGAACGCTGGCAGGTGACTGCTGCTTCGAACGTTTCTTTATTGATCTGAAACGCTACCAATTCGTTGGGCAGCTTAGCGACTATCTCCAGAAGTTTTTTACCGGGCAGCGTGATGGAGCCTGGCGTATATACGACTCCTAGAACTGTCGTTTGAATCGCCAGGTCCAAGTCGGTCGCTTGCAACTTCAGAGTCGTTTCGTCTACGGTCTGAATCAGTATATTGCTCAATATCGGCTGAACGGCGCGTGTTGCGATTGCACTGGTGACATCGCGCAGCGCCTTCATCAGGGTGTCTTTTTGAACTGCAAAATGCATAGCTTCACCTCTTAACATTCAGCCGGTTGCTGAAACCAACCCCTCTCTGCACGGGGTGGTGGAACCGGTATATACGTTTGAAACCCAGGCTTAATGCTGAATCCCAATTTAGTCCCATCATGTAAAGATACCTTCCTGAAAACTCTTTGCCTAGTGCTTGCTGATTAACTGTCGCTTGGCGAGCCGGTTCCAGATCGCTACCCTTTTGATTGTTCTGCAGCTCTCAGTTCTCTCAAGTGAAACAAATAGTATTAGTAGGGCCGGCAAATTTCTGTAGATAACCTCGCAAGTGGTGATTGTTGCTCGATCTGATCTGTAGAAAACCTGTGAGAGCCATGTGCGAAGTTTGCAGATTGAGTAAGACCGTATATTTCGATTTGATCGGTCTGCACACAACAAACAGACAAGTTTGCGACAAGTTTTCTACACGCAGTCAGATACCACTAAGAGGAACGAGTCAGATATGGCTATATAACTTGATTCCACGATCAGCTCCGATCGCATAGCGATTATCTTCGTACAGTAATTAGAGCAATTTTCGCAGCCATTTGCTCTCCACTAATCCTAATGGCACTAGATCTAAACCTAGTGTTGAATGGGGTTGGCAACTTCTGATGCGGCGCACCGGTGGTAGCACATGCAATAGCACTATCAAAAAACATCTATAACGCCTGCACTAGAGATGCTTGACAATACTAAATCTGTTTTCTCTGGGATATAGAGCCGGGGCTGGTTCCCAACCGGCAAAAAACTCCTCGGTGTAGAGGCAGTGGGAGCTGTCGTGGGATTCTTTCGGAATGTCGCCGATGTATATCGATTTTTTTGTCACGCGAATCAGTTCTTCCATGGCGCGCCGCGCATAATCTAAGTCTGGAAAGTACTGGAAGACGGTGAATACATAGGATTTATCGAACGTCTTATCTTTGAAAATGAGGTCGTCCGCCTCGCATGCGCATGCCGAATTCTTGTTGATAGCGATGTTCTTTTTGATCATCGGCTCTGATTTATCTACACCGATGTACCTGCAATCCAAGTGTCTGGCGATAAGACCGGCAGCACAGCCTACCTCGAGGACTCTGTCTTCCGGCTTTATCGCCAGGATGCGAGTAAGAGTCTTGGCTGCTGCTTCAAAATCGACCGGAAAATCGAGCTGATCGAATCCGCCCAGGAAGAGCCGGTCCTCACTATCGCTGTTGCCCTTGCGGTCCCAGACGGCGCCCCATTGATCGTTCATCAGCGTCCTCGACGGTTGTACCAGGCTGCTTAGCCTATCAGAACCAACAGGACTTTGACGAGTCCAGCAGCAACCGGCAGCACCACGAACGAGTATCTCAAAGCCTTACAGACCGAGCTCGCGCTTGATTTGTTTGACGGCATCGGCTACGTATGGCACTGCCTTCAAATCTTCTTCTATGCGTTCATGTCCGTACATAGCCGAAGTATGCGCTCGATTGCCTAACGCCTGGCCGATTCGCGGAAAGCTCATGTCGATAAGCTGGTGTGCTAGGTACATCACTATATGACGAGGCAAGGTCAGATCTTTGGAGCGCTTGGACGATTTGACTTCTCCCGGCTCTACTCGGAAGTGCGCGCAAACCGCATCCAAAATCAGCTCGAAGGTCAACGAGTTTCTCGCACCGCCTGGTTTTCCCCCAGGCAACAAAATGCCGGACACCGTGCCAATCGTCAGGGGTTCCCCGGTCAATTTCGCATATGCTGTAGCGCGAATCAGGGCGCCTTCCAGCTCACGGATGTTGTTGTTGAAAGCGGAGGCAATGTACTCGAGTATGTCCTGCGAGACGATGATGTTGTCCAGGTCGCACTTCTTCTGGAGAATTGCTACACGTGTTTCCAAATCCGGCGGCTGAATGTCTGCGATCAAGCCCCATTCAAAACGACTGCGCAGCCGTTCTTCCACGCCAATGGCTTTGGGAGGTCGGTCTGACGAAATAACAATCTGGTTGCCGGCTTCGCGCAAGGCGTTGAAGGTGAAGAAGAACTCTTCCTGCGTCGACTCTTTGCCCTGGAGAAACTGGATATCGTCAATAAGAAGCACGCCGACACGACGGTAGCGCTTGCGAAATTCAGCCATGCGATCCTGGCGAATAGAGCTGATCACCTCATTTGTGAACTTCTCGCAGGTGACGTATTGAATGCTGGTATGCGGCGAATGCTTGAGAATCTCCTGGGCCATCGCGTGCATGATGTGGGTTTTTCCTAACCCTACTCCTCCATATATGAATAGAGGGTTGTACGACTGTCCGGGGCTTTTTGCCACAGCCATGGCGGCTGAGTGTGAGAATCGGTTGCTGGAGCCGACTACGAACGTTGCAAAAGTGTACTTGGGATCGAAGGTGGAATTCGGCAGGGGCGATTGCGAGCGTGGAGGAGTTGCTGGCGGTATCGCATACTCGCGTACCTCTTGCTCTACCTGCTGCTCCGGCAAAACCACAATGCTGCCGATTGTCGGTTGATAGCCAGCTTTTTTGGCCGTTTCCGGATCGTGCACCAGTTTGACCGCCAGCTTAACGCCTGAAGCAGCAAAGAGAGCATCTTCGAGTTCTGGCGCCACTTTCATTATGTGGGCGCTGCCGGCGCTGTTCGAACAAGCGAGCAGCGCTTCGCCGCCGACAATATCTTTGAGAGCCAGCGTTTTTATCCAGCTGTGAAACGTCGGACCTTTCAGGCGTTTCTCCAGGAGTCTCAGTGCCTCTTCCCAAATTTCGTCCGCTGGTTTGAGAAGACGCACATCATCCTGTTCCATAACCGCCATTAACCTACCCCGCCTGCACAGCGCGCAAAACGGCCGGCACCATGAGCGTAATCTCAGGCTGCCGACCAGGTGAAACAGATGGCAAGTCGCAACAATAAAGCCGCAAACTGCCGCTGCCTCGATCGTAAATTTTTAGTCAGCTCCCCAGGGGAAGCCGAGGAAGAAAGTTGGAGGGATGATAGCATAGGCAATTATTTCGCAGTCAGCCAAGAAATTTAAAGATTGGCTCGCCCAGGAGTTCATAGCCAATGAAACGCACATTGCGCGGTTCTTTTCTTAAAGTGAAGAAGGGCTCAGGCTTCCTCAAACGGATGGCCTCACGCTCGGGACAGAAAGTCATAAAAGCTCGTCGCGCCAAGGGTCGGTATCGGCTCTCGGTATAGAGGTTTTGTGCTTCCCGGGCAAGAACGGCTGACACGCAGCAGTCTGTTCCAACGAGCCTACAACACAAGAAAGACCATCTCTTCACCGCTCTTCACGCTCTATGTGGTTAACAAAACCGGCAAGCAGCCGGTGCCACCAAGGGCAGACGGGGCGGTTTTGAAACATTCAGAAAATGGCGTGCAAACCCAGGTCAAGGCAAGATCTCCGGCTAAAATGCCGTTAGTCGGATTTGTTGTTGCCAAAAAGGTCTGCAAGAGTGCCTGTGCCAGAAATAGAGCAAAACGCAGAATCCGTGAAGCGTACCGCATATTGCGCACGGACGAGAGGGCGGCGGCATTGAGCCTGGGACAGTGGTACGCACTGGTATGGGTAGTGCACGAGAAGGCGATGGGCAGCAGCTGGCAGGAGATCAAGGACACGGTGGCCGATTGCTTGCGGCGGGCGGACTCGCGATTCGGAGTGGGCAATCATGCGAAGAAGGGTGACAAAGCGAATTGATTCTCGAACAGATCGCCGATCTTCCCAAGCGGCTTGTGCTTGCCGCCATTGCCTGCTATCGGCCGACGAGGTTTTTTAGAGCGCCGTCATGCAGGTTTTACCCATCCTGTTCAGAATATATGGCTGGATGCGTCGAGAAGCACGGCTTCATGAAAGGCATCGTGCTGTCGCTCTTGCGGCTGACGAAGTGCCATCCCCTGCATTCGGGCGGTGTGGACGAGGTTCCGCAGGAGTTTTGTCTCTACTGGGCCAACCAGACATTTGACGCTGAGCCGCTTGCCGCTCTTGTCGAAGAGCGACACGCATAAAAGAGGTGACTGTGAATTTTGATTTGACCTACAGCTTCATGCTTCCCATGCTGAAATGGATGCAGGGAATAACTCACAGCTGGGGTTGGTCGATCATCGGACTGACGCTTCTGGTGCGCATTGCTGTCGCGCCTCTCGTGCAGACGTCGACCATGCAAATGAAGAAGATGTCTCAGCTGCAACCGCAGATGAAGGCTCTTCAAGACAAATATAAAGAAGATCCGGAGCAACTCCAGAAAAAACTGATGGAGTTCTACGGAAAGAACAAGATGAACCCGCTCGGCGGCTGTTTGCCGATGCTGGTCCAGTTGCCGATTCTCTGGGCTCTTTATGCGGCGTTCTCTGGACCGCCGTTCATGGACAAGCCGATTGTCGTTCCGGTCAAGGTCGTAGCGGCATCTGCGGCAACGCAGCAGCTGCATCGCGACGAGACTTCGAAATCGACTGTTCCCTACATCTCTTCTGACGGCACCATGGCGAAATTGGCGATGTTTCCCGGGGAGATGACGGTAGTGCAGGGCACGAGCACTGACTTCGCCGTTAGAGCTGTGCAAGGAAAACTCGATGGCGCGGTCAAAGTCGGCTGGAAGGTCATTCCTAAGGGTCAGCACGACGATCCGAACAAGCCCCCGATATCGGACGACACCAGTTTCCATTACGACTTCGCCAACCCGGGTGAATACACTGTCGAAGCCAAAGTACCGGGCGTCGCAGCCCATGATGGCTTCTTGTTTATCAACAGTCTCGGCAAGATCGCTAAAGGCTTCGAGCTCTTGCAGCCGCACAACTGGGACATTCTCTTCCTTATTCTTGCTTTCGGGGGCACCACCTATCTCTCCTCTCTGGTCAGCACCTCGACCGGCGGCAAGAAGGTGCCTGAAAGCGAGATGACTGAGGCTCAACTCATTCAACAGCAGACGATGAAGATGATGCCGATCACAATGACGGCGATGTTTTGCTTCATCCCCTTGCCAGCCGGCGTTTTCGTTTATTTTGTCGTTTCCAACATGTTCCAGGTTGGGCAGACCTGGTGGTTGATGAGGCAGCCGTTGCCCGAGATCATCGTTCTTGACGATGACGGTGGTTCTGGAGGCGGCGGTGGCGGTAGCAAGGTTAAACGCCCGGCTGGTCCTCAAGAGCCAGGCTCGGGACGGCCAAAGCCGGATCCATCCCGCAAGTCAGTAAACGCAAGCGGCGGTGAGACCAGTACAATATCAAAGTCTTCCGGACAGCCGAAAGCCGGAGCGACCATAGACCTCAGTGATGATAACGGAACGACGATAGATGTCGGTGACGCTCGCGAAACCGAAAAGCGTAAATCCAAAAAGAAGAAGAAGTAAACCATGAGCCACGATTACACAGCCGAGGACGGAGCGCGCATTTATCTCGAGAAGATATTGGCGATCTTGGACATCGAAGGCAAAGTAGTGCCGGAAGACCTCGATGAAACCACGGTTTGCTATCGCATCGAATGCAAGACCGACGATGCCCGCATGCTGATCGGACGCAACGGGCAAACGCTGGAAGCGCTGCAATTCGTCGTCAGACAGATGTGCAAAGGCGCCACAAGTGAGCAAGGTCCGTTCGTCGTCGATGTGCTCGACTATCGCGCTCGTCGTCGTCGCAATCTGGAAGATTCAGCCAAAAGAGGCGCTGTTGCAGTTCTCAACGGTGATTCGGAGCGCTTCGCCTTGCCGCCGATGTCGCCGTACGAACGCCGCCTGGTGCATCAATATCTGCAAGAGCACTTTGCTGACCTTGCTTCCGAAAGCGAAGGCGAAGGTCCGGATCGTCATATCGTCATCAGCTACCGTGGCATGCCGGACGGTGAGAAGTCCGACGATGAAGGCGAAGAAGAGTACTATCCGGAAGAAGAAGAGAAAGTCGAGCACTAATCTCATAGTTTCGGAGCGATTGGAAAAATAGTCCCCTAAAAAGGTTTTGACGTTTTAACTTATACTGTATTTAGTAGTAAAGTTTTGAATTTTAAATATGGTACCGTCGGTGGTGGTACGACTCCGGGCCATCCGACAGAGGATGGCCCGGGATATTCGTTTGGTGTAACTCCAACCGTCAGGCAGCCGTTTGCCAGCGGGCAAGATGCTGCTGCACTTTCGCCGTCAGTTCATCCATCCGTTCGCGGTTGCCGCCGGATAAGCCGAAGGCAAGCGCTTGGGATGGGGACATCTGACTCAGTGCCAGCAGTTGATCCGTTCCGATGGAGATCGGCTGAGCAGCTTGATTGAAGTCTATGCGCTCGAGCATCGACCGTAGCTCCTTGGGCTCGCCCTCAAAAGCTGGCGAACGAACGAGTTCTACACAAGCCAGTTTTAGTGCGGTGTCGTCGCTGGCAATGACAGAGCCGAACACACCAGCCTTGCTGATCGGATTGACAGACTGACGGTATTGCATTAGTAGCGACACCTTTGTGGCCAGGTCGTTTTCAGCTGCGATCAAAGCTTCGATGGCGTTATCTGTCATCGTGGCGTTGAAAGCTGCAGCGTGAGTGCTTTTTAGCTGGGCGACATCGAGATCTACGCCGGAAAGGTAGTGGTAGGTGAGACAGTCGTGCGCAACTTGCCAAATCGTTTCGGACAGGTCTCGATCTGGCTGAGACTGGCACAGCGCCACGGCAGCGAAGACGAACTGTTTTAACAGCTTGGCTCGGCGTCCTTCTAGAGTGAAGGGCGAGCCAGCCAACTGCGAGACCATTGAGCAGACGTAAGCAGTAACTTTAGCGTTTTCCTCGCGGGCCACCTGATCGAAGTGAGACTCGGTGCCTTTCATAGCCAAGTCGAACGCGCGCGCAAATGAACCATCGCATTCACTGTTCAATATGGCGTTGATGTCGTCCTTGCTCATTTCCGATAATGACGGAACATGCACCACGAGGGCGAAGCGGTCCGCTGTCGGAGAGTCGAGCAGGTTAGCCTCGCCTTCCTCCATGTCCGACGTGAGGTTGCCGGTGCCGATGATGGCGCGCACATCCATGTCGACCCGCCGGGCAAGCATCACCATAAACCCCTGCAGTACGAGCCGAAACTGAGGCAGAACGTGAGCGCGCGCATTGAGAAATTCGTCAAGAACGAGTACTTCCGCCCGCAGCAAATCTCCTTTGATCACACGTGCTTCTCCATGCTCACGGTTCGCATGAAGATCGACAATACCTGCCAGTTCAGAAACGTCATCGAGAGTCGAGGCATCGATTACCTGTGCGCTCAATCCTAGAAAGTTCGCCAGTTCGAGGATTCCTTCGGTCTTGTGGGTGCCTGGTGCTCCACGCAGAAACAGATTGAACGGGGACAGTTTGTCTTTTCGCCGCCGCAAAACCACAAAGAAGGCTGCCAGCTGCGGAATAATGGGATCCCAACCGTTTATGTTCATATTAAGCTCCTGACTCCTGATCGGCAGCCTTCTCAGTCTCTGGGTCATTGAGAAGCTTGTACTGATCGTCTTTCAATGATTTTTTCCAATCGAAATCGAACTGACTGAGCGTGGTATACACAGTGAATAATTCGCTTTGCTTACTGCTTTCGGCACGCAAAGCCCGGGCTTGACGTTTGCTCATATCGAACAGTGCTACTCGGCTGGCACTGATCTGCCCAGCCCTGGCGCTGAAGATATCATCAACGCTGTATCCATGCGAATCGAGAAGGAAGTTATAGACCGATTTGCCTGAGGCTTTGAAACCGATAAAGCGGCAGCCATCGAATGTGAAGTCCAGCCGGCTTGTATCGAGGAAAGTGTAAACCACACTGAGAACGGCAGTTGATTTGAGAGTCAGGGGCACGTTGAACTGCTCGTGCAAATGCTTTCTTATCGCGCTCACGAATGCTTGATCGACGATAAAGTGAACGGTATCAATGTGTTCACCCAGGAGAGACTTACGAACTGCCTCACCAAAAACAATCGGGTTCCACTTCGCCAGCGCCTTTTGCAGCCAATGTATCCTCTGGCAAGGTGCCACTGCCGGCAGTGTCTGATGGTCGAGCATTGAACCCGCGAGCGTGCCGGGGTCGAGGGTGGCTCCAGCGCCTAACTTCAAGCGATTGCCGAGGAGCTGAACGCCGTCGGCTGGTTTGGGACCAGAGGCGGTGGGACTGGTTCGCTTCCTGAGCCGCGGCCATATAAGCGTGGACTTAAGAGAGAGCACTTTCTCGGCTTCGGACACCTCAAGGTACTCACGATAGTGATGTTCGAAGGACTCATCACAAAGCCGTAGGTCTTCGAGCAAGTCGGGGCTGTTCGGCAACGGTTTGCCGTGCACACAAACCGCACGCGTGCCGTCATGCTGCGCTACCACGATGCGCTCGTCCTTTGGGTAGCTAAAACTGAGGTTGACGACTCGGCGAAAGAGCATCTGCTCTCCATTGATGTCGAGTCGTATCGGATTGGTATCGAAAAGATCGAGTCGCCAGGCGTCGATTCCCGCCCCCGCAATTTGAGCGGGCGAAAGTTGAACCGGTATGGTCTCGCCGTTCTTCGTGCAAGCTATCAATTGCATATTATTTCACCCCCGGCCAAGCGGCCATTTGGAAGAGTCCATCGTCGACGTCTTCGTCCTCATCGACCTCTAGTTGATGGACCCGGCAAAGCGGCACTACCGTTTTGTCGAGAAAACTTCCAGACAAAGTTGAGTCAGGAAACAGGCACAAAGTAACGCGCGCGTTGATTTTGGTGCTGATTGTGCCCGCTGCATTGTCAGTGATCACTACGGCTTCCTTGACTCCAGCCTCAGCTATAAACCCAGCCAGCATCTCGCCATTTGTGCCAGAGCCGACATCAGGTTGTTCTTCCCTACCAAGTTTGTTAATCGGCACTTCCTCGACGCGATCAGCCCAGCAGTACAGCCGCAACGGTCGATCGGCGCAGCCGAGTGAATGCATTAGTCCGTTGACGAAAGGAATGAAGGCATCCACCGATCCGCTTACGTCCAGAAATATTGCGTACTGCCGAGCGTTAAATTCAGGGCGCTTGAAGAGTTCGCCACCGCGTTCGATGTTCAGCAGGTTATCGGTGCTGATCTTGGTCGGCATTCTACGGCTGTACCGCAAACCGCAGCGCATATTACCTGACTGTTTTGCTGAATGCGCGATTGCCCGAATCACCTTGCTAAAGTTGTTGCGCGCCTTTCGCGAAACTTTCTTTATGCCAAAACTACGGGAGATTTCGCTGGCTTCTTCCCCTTCGAAGATATTGCCCAGCTCGACCTCATTCGCTGGCTCTCTCACAGCGGACCCGACTTTTTCGCTGCCTGGTGATCCCTCTGGCCTGCTGTTGTTAGCCTCCGTTGGACCATCGCTGCCGCAATCGGATTTTTGATCGTGACTGCCGAGGAGTGGTTGTTTTGGCGACTGTGTGTAACTGTCGCTTTGGCCGAAATGGTCGTGAAAGAATTCGAGCGCCTCCTCGAGCGTGACGTTGAGGAACTGCAAGTTCCCATAGAAATTACTGCGATCTCGAGCAGTGATAGATTTGCGCCCTGTGCCATTCGCGTTATCTTCGCGGTCGGCTGATTCATCTTCAGCGTTGCAGGCATTATCACCAGCGCTTGGTTCTGTAACTGCCTCATTGTCAATTGTCACTGGCAGCGGGTGGGTAAACTCGTGTATGAAGTCAAAGCGATCTGTTTGCGGCTCGGGCAGTTTGTATGCTGGTTGGTCGAAATGAGCGTCTAGGAATGAGTCGAATTCAAACACATGGGCCAAACTGGCAGAGTTAGGGCGCAAGAAAGCGAATTCGTCTTTATCCTCGTAGAAACGTTCCATGAACGAGGCACAATGTACTTGATTCAGGTACGCATTGATCAAGGCATCCTGAGCCACATTGACTGTGCGGCGCGAATATTTGCCGTCATAGGCACACGAATCCGGACGCAGGTGCCCGAAGACGTGGTGCAAAATTTCGTGTAAGACAATTTCGGCCGCCTCGACCACGTTGAGGACGTTTGCAGCGAAGAATTCTCTGCCGAGCGTGATAGTCGGTCTCTTATTGCGCACGTGAGCATGCGCCGTCTGCGACTGACCCCACTCCAGCTGCATGCGCTGAAAGAACGAGCGCATGGCTTGAAAAAATCCGTGCTCTATTGCCTTGCATGCCAGCGCTGTTTTGATTTCGTAGAGAGAAAACGGTTCGTCCGAAGCGCAGGGGCTCAGCGAACCAGGAGTAATGTGTGGCATAATGCACCTCACTTTCGGCGTATGCGTGGCATATGTGACCGTCAAGAAAATTGGACGAACCTCTGCGTTTGGCGAGCTTGAACTGGAGAGGGGCCTTTCTTCGACACCGAATGGCGGTGTCCGAAGAGTACAGAGGCTTGTGGAAATGTCGGGGTAGAGATTGTCTCGATAAAAGAGTCAGGCAGATAACTATCAAATCTTTAGCCATGTCTCAGACTGTCAACAATAGATTGAATCTTGGATAACGGATCTGACTGAAAACTCCAGTGGTGCTGCTACGCACACGGGCAGTTCGCCAGCTCCCGCTGGGCTGTTTTGAGAACCATTAATTGGTACGCCTGTACGAGTGCAGTCTTAGATCTCTTATATACTATCCAACTAAGTAAAAGAGATTTTGTTGAAATATGTGGTATCGTATATGGTGCCAATGAAAGCAAAAAAGAGCCGGTGAGAACCGGCTCTTTTTCTTCAACGTGTTTCCGTTTCGTTCGAGCGAGTCGAGGCGACACGCTGGCGTTCTCGCCGGGCTTCGATTTGCGACATCTGGTAAGTGCGCAGGCGGTTGGCGCTGGGAATGTAGACGGTGGTGTTGCGCTTGCTTCGCTGCTGTTCGGCCGCCTCATTGGTTGATGGGCCGGTTCTGTTTGTCTCTTCCATAAATCCTCTTGTGGGTTGTCTGATCGTTAACCGGGCAACAAGCTGGTTCTCACAACCTGTTGCCCAGTCTTCGTGATTACGGACGCTCTGCTGCCCACCGGAGAGTCGTGGCTGGATACACGAGAAGCTCACCCGGTCCTTGTGTTTCTCCGAGATAGGCGTGCAGCGCTACGCGGTCGACGTACCGGTTGATGCGAATCCATTCGTTGACGTAGGCATGGATATCGATCATGCGGAAGCCGACTGCCTCGAGCTCGCGACACCACTCGTCCTTCTGGAATACACCGAACTCCTCGTTGACCTCGATGTCCCAGTTTTTGATGTAGTCCTTCTTGCTGAGGAATTCGTTAGCGTCATGCAGGCTGAGGACGTACCAATCAAGTCCGCCCCAATGCTGCTTGGCGTAAGTGATTCCCGGCTTTCCCGACATCTTCTTGAAGTCGTTGGCGAACATCAAGAAGCGCTTCGTCGATTCATCGTCGCAGCGCATGCATACCGTGGCTTGACCAGGGCTGACACCGTCGCGTCCGAGAATGCGTCCACCCTCCTCAGCCTCTGCGTAGGTGTGGCGCAGGGTTTGGCGCACCATCTCTCTCGAGTACTCGTTGTAGGTGTAGATCTCGTGAAAGATCGACGAGTAGATCTGGGTCGCCACGGAGCGATCGGCGAAGCGGCGTGGAATGACGTTGCCCCTCACCACCGACACGTTGTGATTCGGATAGTGCTGGGAGTCCGCCACTTTCAGCAGTTCGCTGGAGAGGTCGACACCGATGATTTGCGAAGTCGGGAAGCGTTTGGAGAGCTCAATCATGAGCTTACCGGTGCCGCAACCCTTATCGACAATCAACCCCGGTTTAACCCAGGGCAAGAGGTCATCGACCTTCTGCTGCAGGCTTGCGTCCATCGCCGCGCCGTAAATGGCGAAGTCGCGACCAACTGATAGCTCGCCGTCTTCGGTGACGAGCATGTCAGCGAAGATTTCGCGAACGCGAGCCGCGATGCCGTAAGCGTCGTACACCTTCAACGTTTCTGCTGTCGCCATGTTGCGCCAATCACCGCCTTTGCGAATGGCGTCGAGCAGATCCGACGGCATTTTGCCGTCGAAGCTCGGGCTGTGGTAGCGATAACCGGCAGCCTTGAACAGGTTCAACACATCCGGATTGGCTGAGACAACGATGGTGTGCGCCGCATCCAACGTGGTTTGTCCGTTGCTGTCCTGCGCCACCGTCTCCGCCATGTGCGTAATCCACTCTGCTGAGTCGTGGATGTCGTTGATGGCGTGAATCTCGTATTCGCGTTGCAGCGTGCGTGCGAAGGCATCGAGAATTTCGCGGCGTTCGCCGACTGACAGTGGGTGGCGCTTGGTGCCCTTCTGATCGGCAGCCGTGATAATGAAAACGAGCTTGCCGGGACCGCAGTCGGTGATGCTGCGTCGCAGCTCTTTGTCCTGGTCGCTGACGATGCCATGCCATCGACCGACGATCAAAAGTTTGTTCTTCTCTTCCATGGATACTCCTGCTGACGTAGAGCTGCTCTCACCTGCCGGAGAGAGCGTTGCGATTGATGATTCATTGGCGCTCATGGGACCTCCGGTAAGTTTTCGAGCAAAAACCACTCCAGCACGCGATGCGCGAAGGAAAGCCAAAACGAATGCGTTAGATACTGGGTGATTTAGAGATTCGAGAGTGAAATATGAGTTACGAAATGAACCCTAAGCAAAAAGGTCATGAAACCCAAACGAGTGTTGACTTGTTTTAGCGCTCATAGATAAGGAAACCTATCGTCATTGGTGGTTTCACCATGGAGGTTAGCTAGCAGCCTTCGCGCTAGTCGGGGTCGTTGCATTGCTTCTGTTCGCACAGGGCAGATTGATACGCTGGAAACAGAGTAAACGGCGGGCGTCGCATGCGATTGCTCGCCGCGACCGCACGCTTAAATAGGATCGCATCTTCGTATAAACCGCATGGATAGAGGGGTTAAGCCACAGCCCTGCCACGGATTCGCCACCAGTCGGAAACAAGCGCTCAGTATTATGCAAGCACGGATGCAGGAACGCCAGCTGGTGGGGCATGCCACAAGTCGGACACAAGTAAGCCACCTGGTGGCAACAAAAAACACCTACATTTGAACCGTGCGCCCCCTACCAATCACCCAATTTCCTCCTCCTCTTTCCTATTCATGGAGAAGCTCCAATGACTACCGATGTCGACCGCGTTGTAAAAGACTTCCAGGATGGCAAGGCTAATGGCGATTACTCTCACGCGATCTTTGAAATGCATCAATTGCAGCAGAAAGATGGATTCTCCTGGAACAAAGATGCCGCCAAGATCAATCAAAACCTGCACAAGCTTGGCTTCAATGACTTCAATATCGTCGGCACGGACAGCACCGGACATCTGCTCACTACCAGTCAGGACGGCAAGCAGATGCAAGTCCGCGATCCCATTCACGCTGAAGTCGAGTCGAAGAAAGACAACACATCGACAACAGAGAAGTGGGGCAACAAAAACGATCGCCAGTTTACCCTAAACGCAGATGGCAGCTCACACTTCGAAGCTCAGAAAGGCGACAGATACTGGGATGTTGTCAAAGCCGCGTTGAAACAGCAAACCGGCAAAGACCCATCCAATACCGATATTATGAATACGCTCGATAAGATGGCGAAGGCGCAAGGCAAGCCGCTCAAGAGCTTCAACATCATTCATCCTGGAGACAAGATCGATATTCCCATGCCGACGCCTGGTGGCGACGGCACCTACAAAGTGCAAGCGCCTGGCACCGAGCACAGCGACAACGATCGCGACAACGTTCTCAACCCGCCCGGCAGCAAGGCTGGTGATGTAAACCAGGAGCGCAGTTCTGAAACGTCCAGCATGGACCGAGAAACTGGACGTACGACACGGCATACCAGCGGCGAGTTGAACGACAACATCTTGCCGGAATGGGCCGGCGGTCATGGTACCAAATTCGATACCACCGAGAGTAATGATCGCAACGGCAACTTGATCAGCCGCGATATGAAATACCCTGATGGCAATGGCAGTATGTTTGTCACCGATAAAGATGGCAACACGCACAATTTGGACAACGTCAGCGAAGTGCAAACCAAGTTCAATAACTACAGCGGCAACTACGAAAGTACCGTCACCACCAAGGACGGGCAGAAGTACACAGTGCAGAACGATAAAAACGGCAACGTCACGACCGTTAGCGACAACGCGCCAACGTACACGTTTCCGGTGCCAGCAGTGGCAGACTAGGACTGCTCTCATAGATTTGGGTGCGCCGGCGCTCAGAACGATTGGTCAAAAGCCAACGCTCTGAGCGCTTCCCTTTGTAGCTGCCTGAACCCGGCGTCTTTTAAGTGCGGGCTAATTTGTCGCTGAGCAAAAGCTCGTAAGATCGGCCGGACCTTGTTATGAGGCCGGGATGGCAACTGTTTTAGAAAAACCGGCGCCACAGAGTATCAATTCGCGTCCGGCGAATAGTGGCGATACTCGGCGCCCGCTGATCATCGGTGTGGCGCTGACGGTGCTTATGTTTTGCACCCTCGAGGCGCTCGCTCGGCTGATAGTTGTCGGTTTTATGCCTTCGCAGAGCCGGTCACAGTTTTTCGACCGCAAGTTCTACCTCGCTACCCGAGCGCCGGCAGCCGGAAAACGCTCGATTTTATTTATCGGATCATCGTTTGGCAGCTCTTCAGTCTACGCCGATTTGATCAGTGCCGAGTTGCAACGCCAGGGCTTCGACTTCGATGTTCGCAACTTGTGCAGCATCTTGAGTCTTCCCATTGAACGTTTGTTTTTGTTGAACTCGGCCATCAAAGCGGGTGCCAAACCGGCGCTGGTTGTTTGCGACCTGGTGCCTCAGGACTTCATTTCGTTCTACCAGCGGGCGAACGGCCGCGGCGACGAAAGATTTTTTACGGAATCGGCGACGGGTTTGGCGTACTACGACACGAGCAACTCTCCCAAGGCAATCATTGCCCGCTTGCTGATGCACAAGTGCTATCTGTACACCTTTCGCTCCTTCCTCAGCGCTTTCCTTATTAAGGCACCCGAGATGATTCTCCATCCCGAGCAGCGATACGAGGGATTTCAGCTTACCGATTCGACCGGCATGTTCGACCAAGCAGGCTTGAGCAGTGCCTCTTACTCATCCGGTCTGGGCTGGACACCGTTTTGGGAAGTGGCAAGTGCAAAACAGCAGAGCGCCCAGTCTGACGCTCAGATCGAATACTGGCTGTCTATCACTGCAAGCGAGAGAGAGCACTGGTTTGATCCGTCTCCGCTCAAGCCGATCTTGGCGTATTGTCAGAGCCGCCGAATTCCCCTCGTTTTAGTTTGGCATCCCTGGTATCCATTGCCTGCCTCTGATTTGCAAAAACAGAAAAAAGCAAACCTTCCGCAGGCAGAAGATTTTCTTGAGCGTATCAGGAGAGAACTGCATGGACAGCCGAATGTCTATGTGCTGGATTGCCATGCCGCCGATAAAAACGCTTTGCACTTTCATGACTGTTGTCACGAGGATGCGGCCGGCGCCATCGAGCATAGCGAGCAGCTCACAAACGTCCTTCTCAAGTCGCCTTTAGTGCAATACCTGCAGGCAGCGAAACGACAATGAGCTTTATTTCGTCGACATTTCTGATCTTCCTCTGTATTGTCTGGTTGTGCTTTTCGCTTGCTCCGACGAAGGCTAGAGCAGCCGTTCTCACGATAGCGAGCTATCTCTTCTACGGCAGTTGGAGTGTGCCTTTTCTTCTCATGATTTTGGCCACGACAACCGTGGATTATCTTTGCAGTAAGTACATTCATGCCACACAGTCGCAAACCAAGCGTCGCATCGCTGTCACCGTCGCCATTGCTGTTAATCTGCTTGTATTGGGCTGTTTCAAATATCTGAACTTTATTCTTGGAAGCGCTACCGCATTCGCGCAAATCATTCACTTCCAAACAGCATTGCCACCGCATCTGGCCTTTGTTCTTCCTCTGGGTATCTCCTTTTACACCTTCGAGGCGATCAGCTACGTCGTCGATGTGTATCGCGGGAAAACCCCACCGGCCCAAAATTTCTGGCAGTACAACTTTTACATTATGTACTTCCCGCACCTGATCTCCGGACCGATCATTCGCTATTCCGAACTGCGCGATCAATATTCGACAGGCATCGAAAAGCCTTCTTCCGAGCGCCTCCGAAAAGGATTGGAATTGATTGTCCTCGGTTTTGCCTTTAAGGTGCTTATTGCAGATCGCTGCGGAGCCGGCGTAGATCCCGTTTTTGCCAGCCCCTTGAACGCCGGTACCCTGGCATCATACCTGGCCGCGGCCGCCTTCAGAGCACAGCTGTATTTCGACTTCTTGGGCTACACGCACATAGCTCGCGGGGTCTCTCTCCTATTTAACATCGAGCTGCCGCTTAATTTCGATCAGCCGTTTAGCGCCACCAACATGAGCAATTTCTGGGAGCGCTGGCACATCTCTCTCGGCAGGTGGATTCGCGATTATATTTATCGACCGCTGGGCGGTTCTCGTCACGGTTTGGCTCGTACGCTGCTCACCATTTTTGTCGTTTTTGCACTGGCCGGAGCCTGGCACGGAGCCGGCTGGACCTACATTGCCTGGGGCGTCTTTCATGGCTGTATTCTCGTCGCCTACTACTGCTACACAAAGATTCGCCCCCGTTTACTGGGCGCGTGGGAGTCGAAATTGCTCGATAATTCGCTCTACAGAAACGCATCTATCTTTTTCACTTATGCCGTGGGTACGCTCGGTATCGTGCTCTTTCGAGCGCCCAACATACCTACCGCCATGCTTGTCTGGCACAATCTGGTCAACCTTTCGGTACTGAAAGCAGAACTTGGGCAGATGCTGATTACCAACCAGTTCGACATTCTCTTCTCTTTGGCTCTTGCTGTCTTCCTCTGTCTGGGCGGCGAATTTGTCACACGGATGTATCAGGCGCGCTTCCAACCCTTGAGCCTGGCGGTGAAAATTCCGGCGGCGGCTGCTGCTTGCTTGCTTTGCTGGATTCTCAATGCAACGGCCGCCCAGCAATTTATCTATTTCCAGTTTTAGCCTGCAGGACTATCACAATCTTTTCACGTTCTCTCACATACACTTTGTTCTACGAAGAAGGCAGTGATTGCTGATTCGTGGCCAAGCTCTTCCCAAAGCAAACAGCAAGTCGCCAGGAATGGCATGCAGGCGCTCGCCGCTTATTGAGCGAGCCAGTCAGCTGAAAGTTAGTTGCGCGAAACTCTGAACGGCACAGCATAGCGGTGTCGTTTTTGAGTTTATAGAGCCCGGGCTAGCGATAGCAGCACCAGCCCCAACGGCTGAAGCGGCACTGGCACGATCGACTTGAACGACCAGGATAAAACCAACAACGCTCCCGTTACCGCGACGGCGAAAGCACCGTAGGGGCGCCTTGCAGGCGCCCGCTTGAACGACGTGATGAGTGTCCACAACGAAATCGGAATGGCCATGACATAGTGATCCGCCAGCACGCTCGGTCCAATTATCAACATCAACGAAAGCAGGTCGCAGTAACGGTCGAGCAAGATTGTGGTTTCAACATCGGGGTGTGAAACCGTTTTCGCGGTTCGCGGTTGCAAGAACTTCCAACCAAACCAGGCCACAAATGCGATCTGCTCGACGTGCACGAATTGAGCCATTTGAGCGAGCGAAAAACTCTCGATATGAAACAGGCGCAGAGATTGATAGGTTTCATTGAGAAGATTGGGGCTGCCCAATAACCAACCAGGAACCGTCGTTGGAAGCAAGGAGACGTAGGTCGATGCAATGTGAAAGTATTCGGGCCAGATTTGCGGCCGACCACAGATTACAGTCGATGCGGCGGCGATCAGTGCGAAGAATATCGCCGTCCAGCCGCATGCGCGCCAGCGTTTCCCAAACAACCAGGCAATCGCCAATAAGCCTGGATAGACTTTGATATGCGTACCGATTGCCACGCAAAGCGCGGCTGCAACCGGATAGCGGTCCACTAAAAGGATTGCCGCCAAAATCAAATCTGTGACGAAAATATTGCACTGATATTTGCGAACAGTCCAGAAAACCGCTGATGAAGGCACGATTGCAGCCAGTGCCATGAGCATGCTCGGCACGCGATTGAAGGTTGCGAGCTTTCTACAAAACCGGTAGGTGAGCGCGATCAGAGCGACTGTCGAGGCAAAGAGAGTGTTTTGAAATACGTATTGAACTGCGTTCCAAATTGCCTGCTGCCCGCATGGCAGGTGAAAGAATGCGCAGCAAGCGGCGCATGTGTTGAAGGTCATAGCTACGAGCTGGGCGTACAACGGCGGATAAAGAACATAGTCAGTCGCGGCATAATATGGGCTCCCGTGCAGGACGAAGGACATCGCCGCCACCACGACTTGCATGTAATCAGTGGCAAAATTTTGACCTGACGCGATGTCGATCAGTTGCAGATAAAATGCTGCTGCGCCCGCAAATAGAAGGTTTCTCAATACTCTTTCACGCGAGGAGTTCAGGCATGAAATGATCGTCGCTGCCACCAGCACAGTCGTGAAAACAAGGTCGTGCACCATGGTAAGAGGCGCATGCACACCGGAGAGTCGCAGGATTGGTGGAATCGAAGCGGCGAGAAGAAAAACGAGCGAGTACAAGATAATGCGCGGTTGAGCGTGCGGCTTTTCGCTGCTGCGAGCCGACGTCATTTCCAACTGCTGATAATCCGCAGAGTTCTGCGGCGGTGCACTCAATTTCATATTTCGAGTTCAACCACGTCAGCAACCAAGCGTTGCTCCTGGCAAGTATAGAGGCTGACAGGCGCCGAATTCTGAACGTCCGCTCACGCTTTCTGATGCCAAGAATCGCGGGTGGGGTTGATGGCGGCGATGGAGTATATCGGGCGCTCAACTGGGCATAACATGGGTGGCTTGATAAGATTAGAGGAAGTTACAAGAGGATCGATCCGTGTCAGAACCCGACAACCCGAAAATGGATGCATCAGGCATGGATATGAAGGACGAAAGTCCGCGCCGGACCCCCATTGCCAACTTCTTCAAAGCCCTTAAATATGTCAACGAAGCTTCGGTGGCGGAAAACGTCAAACAGCGCTTTTCTGACTACGTCACGATCGCGTTGGTGTTCTTGTGCATCCTCAGCCTGGTGATGGCCGTCTCCGTGCCCGTCCCATCCGGCATCAAGCTGCTGCCGCTGTTATTTACCGTCGGCGCCGTTGTTTTCTACATCATCAACCGCCTGGGCATCATGATCAGCCTTACCGCCCGACAGGCTCTGATCGTTTGGCAAATCCTCATCGCGGGATTTTGGCTCGGGGTCACCAGCGCCATGCTCGTAATGCTCGCCTGCTTCTACTTCGTCTCGCAGGGCAGTGGCATGACTGGCGGCATGTAAGTAGCCCATCCAGTGCGAAGGCATCTTGGCTTATTAACGATCGCAGCCGCTGCAGCGCAGCTCTGTATGCAGCCGGGCGCTCCAGCAGCCACAGCGCAATCAGCGAAAAATAAAATCGTCTTTGGAGTGGCGTGGGAGCCGCTCGGTTTCTTTCCTTTGCGCGCCCTGGACTCCGCCTCTTATTACGCGCAGACACTCGTATTCGAGGGATTAGTGCGCTACGGCGACGACAAGAAAATCGTACCGGGGCTGGCGAGGCAGTTCACAGTTGCAGCGGATGGATTGACTTACACCTTCGATCTGCGTGATGGCATCCGATTCTCAGATGGTTCTCCCCTGACGTATGCAGATGTAGCCGCCTCGATTGCAGTGGCTCAATCGAAAATCTCACCGTTTCGCGGAGACTACGAATGTGTCGAGCGCGTAGAATGTGCCGATGGTCATCACATCATCTTGCATCTAAACGCGCCCAGTGCGCCACTCTTGTCGCGTCTGGTAGAGTTGCGGATATTGCCGGCAAAACTTCTCTCTCAACCAGATCACGGCAAATCAGCGATGAGCACGCATCCAATCGGCAGCGGCCCCTTTAAACTAGTGCGCTGGGAATCCGGATTAGAACTGGTGTTCGAGCCGAATGAATTTTATTGGGGGGCGCGCCCGCAGTACCAAACCTTGGTATGGCGAGTGGTGCCTGACAAAAGTTTGCTGGCGATGGCAGTGGAGCGCGGTGAGTTGGACGTCGCCAATATCGACGCCACGAGCTGGCTTTTCATGGGCGGCGATAAAGCGGCGCGAGATCACGATCTGATTCTCGATCGCTTTCGGGGATCGCGCACATTGTATTGCGGTTTCAATTTGCGCAAAAAACCGTTCAGCGACATACGGGTGAGAGAGGCACTGTGTCAGGCGATCGATCGGGAAACATTGGTGGGGAAACTGTTTGGAGGAATGGCTCTGGTTCCACACACCGATGCCTGGCCTGGCAGTTGGTCATACAACGCCGATACTAAGAGCTGGGCATTTGATCCGGAAGCAGCGAAGAAATCGCTGGCGCATGATGGCTATGCCTTGACCAAGCAGGGCTGGCAGAAGGATGGACAGTTGCTTTCGCTGCGCATTCTTACGCTTCCTGATCTGCGCGATCTGGCCCAGGTGGTTTGCGATGATTTGCTGCGCATAGAGATTCCGTGCGAGGTGCAAATCATGGAGTACTCGTCCTTGCGTTCTCGTTATCTGCAGAAGGGTGACTTCGACGCCATCATCTGGAGCCGGTCATCTGGTCCCGATCCCGAATGCTCCATAGTCTGGGGTTCTGCAGGAGCAATGAACTACTCCGGATTCTCCAATGCGCGCGTCGACGAGCTGCTCAAACAGGGACGAAAAGAAACCACTCAGGCTGAGCGTGTCACCACGTATGGGGAGGTGCAGGCGATTCTGGCTAAAGAGTTGCCGTGGATCTTTCTGGCACAGCCAAACTTGCTAATCGTGCATGGTGCGGATGTACAGAACATTCAACGGGACAATCAAGCGCAGACCGGGCTGCCCTGGGATAATCCGCTCTTCAACGCTGCTAACTGGAAAATAGTGGGCAAGCACTGAAACAGAGTTCTTTCTCCGCACCGGAACCACAGCCCCCGATTGCCAGTCGGTGCGCCTGGTTGAGCCAATTTTGCCAGAGACTTCGCCGGCACCGCATATAGGGTCAATTTGTCGGTGATACCACATATGGTGCCTATGTAGGCAAATTTTTTTAGAAAATCAACGAGCAGGGGGCGGCATGACGCCGCCCCCCGACTCGTCAAGCTTCAGAGAAGCGCGTACCGACTAGCGAATACCCCAGACGAAGTATTGGCTGTGGGTGTTGGCATAGCCGACCAGGAAGTACAAGAACACGGCGGTGCCCACGAGTGCCCAGGCCCAGCCGATTCCCTTCCAGGGGATTTCGTAGAACTTCTCGAGCAGGTAGATGGCGAAGAACGTGCCACCAACTCCGAGAAGCGCACCGATGTGGAACGTGCCACCGAGGTAGAAGGCGAGGAAGCCAGAGACGATGGTGATGAACTGCATCAACATGTACTGACCGCTGTTGCCCTTGTTCGACGATAGATACCACTTGTTGGCCATGACCAGCAGTCCCAAGTAGTACACGAATGCGCCCATGAAGATGGCGCCCGGCGCGAACAGGCTCAGGTTGCCCGTCAGACCACCGGAAAGGGTGAGCCAGAGGTAGGCAACGAGAATGATGAACGACGAAAACACCGACCTCGGTACCTGACTGTCTCTCTCCCAGCCAAGCGCGATGCAGCCCGGCATGGTGATGGCGGAGAAGCCCAGGCATGCCTGCAGCGCGATCACGGCACCGAAAGCGAGAACGTTCGGAATGCCGGAATCGGGATAGATGTGGCTGTACAAAAGAGCCATGCTGCCCCAGGCGGCGGTGCACAGACCAAACATGACCGTCGGGAAGTTGATGAATCCCGGGCCCATTTTGACCGTGTCGCCCCGATAGCTGGATTTGAAGTGCAGCTTATGCGTCAGTGAGAGGCTTGCCGCCAGAGCCAGGGCGCCCGGCACCGTAAACCACAAGGGTTCGACCAGTACAGCGCCAAGATTGAAGGGATGTACGTAGCCGCACAGCGCCAGACCGGCGGTGCCGATGTAAGCGAGCACCTCGTAGACTTCTGCCGGTATCTCTTTCAGGACGTCGCGGAGGTAGTAGGCGATGATCGCCACCACTCCCAAAAGACCGATGACGCCTGCCAGGACGATTGCGAAATTCAGGAACACTCCGAGACCCTGGGTCTTGTCAGCGTTCGAGACGAGTTTCTGAACATCGCTGGCCGTAACGGGATGACCCACCACGGTGGCGGCTTTGTTCAGGTAGAAGGCATCAATCTGCGATTCCTGCGCAGAAGTGATCTGGTTGTCGGTGGACAGTTGGTGAACCACCGAGATAGTCGCGTTGATATCTTTGAGAGACTGCGCCTGGTGGGCGCTCAAATCGCTGCAATAACCGCTGACCGGAATGATCAGGACGGCAAACAGCGCCAAGAGAAACTTTCTCATGACACCTCCAAGGAGAGTTGGTTTGAAACTTTGCCGGAGTACAAGTACTGCCGACATTGAAGAGCAGGCGAACGATTCGCGAGCTCGACGGCTTGTCTTTCGATGCGACGCTCATGAGTTACTAACTCGAGTTCATCTATCTGCTTTGAACCAGCAGGTAAACGTTGTTTTCCGAATCAGAGTTAGTTGAAAGAGATAGAACTCGAGTAGAGAGAACTCAAAGAATGACATCTCAAGGTTAGGGAGAGAAGGTGTCTAGAAGACAGGGTTGTGAAGCTGTGCGCATCAGGCTTCGCTCGCCCGGTTGAGAACTCAGTGGGGCTAATACGCAGATGCAATTAGCGCTAGGTTTGACCGGTTATTCGCTAAGCAACAAGAATGGCCTGCACGAAGCAAATCGTACAGGCCACAAAAGCGGCGAATTTTATCGGACGCCAAAAACAGGCCTTTCAAAATTGATCAGCCTGCCGCAGATATTATCGGCTACTAAAACCAGGCAGTAAGCAATAACCACCGGGCACCGAGGCGCCCGATAGCTTTCGCGCGACGCTCCGGGCGATGCGGAAGTGCATCGCCCATGAGCTAAGCACTATTTGCTTTTCTTGGTTTTGGTTTTGGTGGTTGTCGTCGTCGTGGTCGATGTCGTACCAGTTGTGACGGTGATACCAGCAATGTTGGAACCAGGGCAGATCGGCGAGTTGCCGAGGTGCTCACGGTACCAGCGCAGAGCGCGGGCCATTCTGTGAATCGCATGTCTTCTGGCAGACGGAATCGACCAGCTCGGCGGTGCCAAATGGAAGTATCTTCCTTCATCACCGCAAGCTTGTGCGAACGCCGGAGTAGTAACCATCGCCATAGCTGCAAGGACAAGAAGTGCTTGTCTCATTTATGTCCTCTCCTTTCATGAGGTCCGTGCTGTTGCGACCAATGGAAAAAATTATTGGTCGTGAACGAGCCATGAAAGTTCCTTACTGCAAAGATAAGAAACCCAACGGTCATTGTACTATTCCACGCGATGCGCGAAAAATGTCAAGAAAGCTTTTCTAAATGGCTCATCCGCTAAACGGCGGCGGCCGGCGCGATCGCGAGTAGAAATTTAATATTCGCCATGTGTGTTTTGTTCTTGATATCAATGGGGAGTAATAAACATAGCCTCTTATGTGGTTTCCAAGGAGGATCCACAAGAGCGCTGGATTCACGGAAACATCGTGGCTCAGGGTCAAGACTCACACACACAGCCGAACAAAATGCCGAGTAGCCAACCGGCGGATTGTCGCGATGCAATTCACTGGTTTGTAAACAACGTAGGCTTATACACCGCGAGCTCCCGCGGCATCTTCGCTTCGGACTTTTCCGACGAGCTAGAACCGGTCATTGAAGCCGCCATCATCAACTTGAAATCTCGCGGCATAAACCCGCATGTCATCACGGGACCGCAACTTTATCAGCAGGCCGATACTCTTTGGGAAGAAGCTCGCCAGAAGACGAGATTCGGACGGCCGGTAGCCGGAAATGTCGAACTGGAGATGGGCATGAGCGATCTGCTCGTTCTCAAGGACATCGAAGCGCCGGAAGCCGCGCATCACCTGTGGTATCTGTTTCACCACGTTCTCTATCCGCGCGCTCTATCTAATAAGCCGGTTCTCATCACCACTTCGCTTGGCTACGACGAATTCATTCTATATGGCGCCGGCTGTGAAGATATTGAATACGCCGGCCGAAAAATCACCTGGGAGAAAGTTTTCTGGCTGATTCAGGCCATGACAATAGACCTTCATCATTTCCAACAGATGAAGGAAGAAGGGCTGGCGCCGATGCTCAAGGCGGAGTACGAGCTCTACCTGGGCCTGAAAGAACGCGGTATGCCGGTGCATCCGCAGCACGTTCTCGGTGACTACATGCTCGACATTGCCGGCTATGACATTCCGACGAGACGACGCAGAGATGATGACGGACCGAAACTGGACATAGAGGTCGACGTAATCTCTACGCTGGACGGCTCCGGATCAGGCGCTGCCAGGCGCAATCTGCTTTTGCTCAATGACGGTTGGCAGATCGTCCGGTTTTCTACGGCAGAAATCAAACACGACGTCAGTGCTTGCGTTGATACTGCTATGGAGGTCTGGCAACAAGGGCGAAAAAAATCAACAGCCGGGCGTGTCCTCTCTGGGCAAGTGTCCACGCCCATGCCGGAGTTGCCGGTCGATGACGATGTTCAACGCTTTGCCATTACGCATGCAGGCGGTCCAGCTGCCATCGAGGGCGGTGCAGGCACAGGCAAGAGCAGCTGCATCACCCATCGTGTTGCTCATCTTTTGGCACAAGGCATCAGCCCTGAGAAGATTCTGGTCTTATCTCATTCGAATGAAACGCTGCGCCCCCTAAAAGCGGGTATCGAGCAGCTCACCGATAAACAAACGGCCCCGCGCGTCAATTGCTATGCCTGGCACGATCTCGGTCTAAAGATTTTGAAAGAGAATCTTCAGGCGATCAAACGCAAACCGCCTCTGAAGGTTGAGAGCAATCCGCAAAAGGTCATACAACGTCTCCTGTCCAAGTACAAGAAAGAGCTCGACCCAGTCATGTTGGAGCTTTCAGAAGAGCTGGACGAATTCACGATTGCATCGCTTTTTTCGCTGTACAAAGCTAATCTGATCACGCCTAAACATTTGAAGGACCGATGCAAGTCCAACGTCGATGAGCTCGTAGCCAAGGTTTATCAGGGTTATGAGGACCAGTTGCAGAAAAGCAACAAGATAGATCGAGACGATATGATTTCGCTCGCTGCGCACACTCTTGCTGACAATCAGGAGGTACGCAACAAATATCAGTTTCAATACGAATTCATCCTCATCGACGAATTCCAAGAAGCTACTGCGGCAGCAGATCTTCTCGCCAGGCTCTTAGCGTTTCCGCAGGACAATCTCTACATCGTCGGAGGAGAAGACGAAGCAATTTACGAGTCCAGAGGCGGGCTGCCCAGGCTGATTTCAGAAACCTCGATCAAGTTGCCGAACGCCCGCTGCTACATTCTCGAAAAAAACTGGCGCTGCCACCCAGCTATTGTCGATCACTCCCGGCAGCTGCTGAACGGACTGACCATGCGCCGTATTCAAAAAGAGATGACCTCCGGCTGGGGTATGCCGCCAACCAGCGGAATAATAGGTCCCCAGATGTTGGCGAGCGAGTCCGCCGAGGCCGAGTGGGTGGCTGAAGAGATCTCGTTGCTGATCGACGGCGGGCGCATGCCTCAGGACATCGCGGTTTTGTATCGCTACCATCGCTACGGTTTGATCATCGATGAGTCTTTATCAAATCGGAACATCGAGTGCGTGACGACGCACCCCGAGGCAGGGATGATTCCTGACGAAGTCGGGGACGTGATGGCGTTTTTGCGTTTAGCCATGGATCCCGATGGGCCGAAAGCACGTGAGTCGTTCGAGCGTATCTGCCAATTCCGCGTCAAAGAAGTGGACGCAAAACTGTCGGCAACTATTGCCAGTTTTGCAGAGGCTAATAATCTTTCGTACTTGAAAGCCATCGAAATCTATGCCGATTCGGTTCCGGACGAGTCCTGCAAAGAACTTGCCACGCTGGCGCGCATCGTGCGCAACATGAATCAGGAGAATCTGCCGCCGGCGCAGACAATCTCTGTTCTGCGACGGACGCAGCGGCTGAATGAATACTACAAGTCGATGAAAGTGCCTCCCGGTGTCAACTATGAGCCGTTGAAAAAACTTTCGCAGCTGGAAGAAGATGCCTCGAAGTATCAGACGATTGCAGAGTTCGTAAAAGCTCAGGCAGCATCAGTCAAAGGCGGTGATGAAGCCGATCAAGTAGTGCACATCCTGACGTTGCATGAAGCAAAGGGCAAAGAGTTTCCCATTGTCTTTCTGGTCGGATTGGCTGAAGGACTATTTCCCGCCGAGAGCGCCAGCGATAAAGAAGAAGAGCGGCGTCTCTGCTATGTCGGCATGACACGAGCTCGGGAGATGCTCTATCTCTCCTTTCCTGCTATTTTCAATGATGTCGCGTTGCTTCCCAGTTCGTTCTTGATCGATGCGCGTCTGATGCCGCATCCATCGTTGCAAGCGGCACAACAAGCCGCTCCTCCACCGGCTCCAGCGGCCCCCGCGCCACCACAACCGGTGCCGGGACGACCTCCTGTGCAGGCACAAACGACCCAGCCCGCACGCCCCGCCCAGCCACAGCCTGGCACCGTGCCGCCTCCGGCACCGTTGCCGGGACGACCATCTCAGCAACAAGCTGCTGCAGCTGCGGCGCAACAAGCTGCGGCGCAACAAGCTGTCGCGCAACAAGCTGCTGCTCAACGCGCTGCCGCCGAGCGTGCCGCTGCCGAACAAGCTGCTCAAAGAGCAGCCGCTGAACGAGCTGCTGCCGAGCGTGCCGCTGCCGAACAAGCTGCGCAAAGAGCAGCCGCTGAACGAGCTGCTGCCGAGCGTGCTGCTGCCGAACAGGCCGCGCAAAGAGCAGCCGCTGAACGAGCTGCTGCCGAACGTGCTGCCGCCGAACAGTCCGCGCAAAGAGCAGCCGCTGAACGAGCTGCTGCCGAGCGTGCCGCCGCCGAACAGGCCGTGCAAAGAGCAGCCGCTGAACGAGCTGCTGCCGAGCGTGCTGCCACCGAACAAGCCGCCCAAATAGTAGCTGCTGAACAAGCCGCCGCCGAGCGTGCTGCTGCCGAACAGTCGGCTCAGACAGCTGCAGAACGTGCTACGGAGCAAGCCGCTGCCGAACAAGCTGCTCAGAGTGCCGCCGCCGAGCTTGCTACCGCCCGGAAAGCCGCTGCCGAACGCGCCGCTGTCGAACACGCTGCGCAAAAGGCAGCTGCTGACCAAGCTGCCGCGCAAAAAGCTGCCGTTCAGAAAGCTGATGCCGAGCGTGTCGCTGCTGAGCAGGCCGCACAGAAGGCCGCTGCTGAGCGCGCTGCTCAGCAAGCTGCTGCTCAGCAACAAGCGGCGCAATCTGGGTTTGCCACTGCGCCTAATCAGGTCCGACCAGGCGCAGGCACTCCCGCTCAACCCGATCTGCCGCCTGATTGGTTTGCGCCCGACCAAAAAAAGCCGCCCAGCGTTCCGCATCCCTATCCGTCGCAACCGATTTCGAAGGCGCCGCGCCGAGAAGAGGCTCCGGCAGCGCCGGTGCAGCCGCTGCCGCCAGAACCAGCTCCCGGCAAATTGTCCGATAGCCTTTTCAGCTTCGCCGCCGCTGTTGGTGGCGTAGACACGGGTGCGCCAAATCCGACAATTCCCAAACCGGAGCCCGATCTTCTGGCCGAGTTACTCAGCGCGGATACCCCGCCCGATGCGCACGCCGTCAAGCGCTCGGCGCCGCAAGACCAATTCTGGGAGAGAAAGTTCAAAACACCTCAACCACAGGGTGGGGACAAAGCTTCTGTTTCAGAAAAAGTGGAAGAACCTTTAGATCTAAACCTCGATGCTGCCCATGCGGCCGGTGTGGCGCCACCAAAACATGCGCCGCTATCCCGACAAGCTTGGGTGCCGGTGCCGAACAGTCCGGCCGCGCAATCCATGGCACCGCCATCGGTGCAGCCACCGCTCGCCCCGGTGCAATCAGCGCAGCCGGTGACCGGGCAGCAGATGCCCGCTCAATCCAAGCCGCAGCCAGTTCAACCGTCGCTACCACCGGCAATTCAGCAGACGCCGTCCCCACAGCCAGCACCAATGCAGCAACAGGTGCCAGGACCTCAACACGCGCCCGTCGATCAGTTCGACCCGGTTGAACAGATCCCGCCTGACCATCCGGCGCCTATCCCCGTAGAGGCACTGTCTGCCAGCGTGGCTCCTCAGCCAATTGATGCGCCGCCTGTCGTGTCGCCGCCTGTACCGTCAGAAACAGAGCCCGAAGTGGCGCCACCGCCTACGGTGCCGGCGCCGCCAGTACCGCCGGTGCAACCGCCTCCTCCACCTGAGCCCTCCGAGCCCCAATCGGTTTCAACTGCCGCCCCGCAGGCGCTAGAAGAGATTGCGCCCGAGCCGGAGCCGGAGCTGCCATTGCCTAAATCATCGAAGTCGCGCAAACAGAAGGCCGCAGCAGCAAAAGAGCCACCACAACCTGTTGATTTGGACAAGATTGAATTCACAACCGTCGCGAAAGCGGCTCCAAGTCCGGTGGTGCCTCCGCCTCTCGAGCCGGTTGATTTGGATGGGATCTCGTTTGCAACTCCGAGCAAAGCGGCTTCGAGTAAATCAGCGGAGCCTTCGACGGAGCCAGTAGAAAAGTCCGCGCCGCCAGAGCCTGCGATTGTTGTCCCGCCTGCCGAGGAGATGTATATGCCTGCAGCGGCGCCAGAACCAGTGGCCGAGACACAGCCAGTTGTGCCTGCGCAGCCACACTATCCTGCCACACCTATTTCTACTCCGCTTTGCCCGGGCTGTACATTGCCTCTCGAGCCGGGATCGCGGTTTTGCGGTGAGTGCGGATACAAGCTTCAAGTAAAAATTCCGGCCTGCCATCTTTGCGGTTCGCCGTTGGAGCCAGCCGCTAAGTTTTGTGGAGAGTGCGGCTCGCCGTCCCAATCTTCGGCGGTCGACGCAGAAAAACCGACGCAACGAAAATGGGTCGATCAGCTGTCCAAATTGATTGACGATTGAGGACCATGACAGTATTTTGTGGCTTGCGCGACCGGTGCAAGCTGCGGCAGAGCGGTCCGGACAAAATTAATGAGGCCGCTGGCCAGCTAGATTTCCCTGAGAACAAGAAATTTGCTCGAAATGCTGTGTGACAAATGTTGCGCGGAGATCAGCAAGACGTTGCCTTTAAATAGCTGAGAAAGGTTGTATCAGGTATCACCCGTTTTTGTAAATCAGGACGCGACCACCGCCCACAGCTAGGTTTCACGTCAGCAGAAGTACGCCTAAGACAACTTTTCGTTGTCTGCCGTGGTTCGGCTTCTTCTCGGTCGCTTCTCTAGGCATTTTCGACCTCGCACTCTCGAAGTCGTACTGGCAGTTCAGCTCGCCGCCTTTACCAGGTGTGCTCACAGTTTGGAGAAATCATGATTGTCGCATTGACCATTTTCACCCTAGCCATGCTGGCTTGGGGAGTAGAGATTCTTGCGCCCGGCCGCCAGTGGCCAAAAGTTCACGGTTGGATCTGGAGAGTTATCGTGTTGAACGGCTTCCAGGCCATCATCATCTGGGCTGAGGGTAAGTATCTCGATACGTTCCTCATCCATCACCGTCTTTTCTCGCTCGATAAGCATCTGTCCAGCTTCTGGTGCATCTTCGTGGGCTACATTACCCTCACGTACGTGTACTACTGGTGGCACCGCGCCAGACACGCATCTGATTTCCTCTGGCTGACGATGCATCAAGTGCACCATTCGCCCACCCGTATCGAGGTGATTACCTCGTTCTACAAACACCCCTTCGAGCTTGTCGGCAACGGCATTCTCGTCAGTGTGGTCTGCTACATTTTGTGCGGACTTACGCTCAAGCAGACCATGTGGGTCGTGATCATGGCCGGCGTCGCCGAGCTGTTCTACCACTGGAACATCAAAACTCCCAAGTGGCTAGGCTATATCATTCAGCGTCCCGAGCAGCACGACGTGCATCACGAGCGCCACGGTCATCGCTTCAACTACGGCGACCTGCCTGTCTGGGATTGGCTGCACGGCACCTATCGTAATCCGGAAACATTCAACAAAGAGTGCGGCTTTGGTACTCAATTGGAGCAGGAGTTCGGTGCCATGCTGCTGTGCAAAGACGTTGGCAGCAAGGACCGGTTGATGCCGGGAGATTGGAAGCCGACGGAATGACATCTTCACGTCGCTATACCTTGCTTGCTGTTGCACTGGTGGCGTTCGGCTCGCTGCAAATGATTGGCGACCTGACGCACGTAGCTGCGCTGAAGGCGATCGGCATGGCCTGGGGTATCTCACCTGCGCCGAAAGTTTTTACGGCGCAACACGGCTACGAGACCTACTCGACCCAATTCTTCGTGGATTGGCAAACCAAGAGCGGTGCGGCGCGGTCACTGGAGATCACACCTGCCCTCTACTCTCGCGTGCGCGGGCCGTACAACCGGCGCAACGTCATCGGAGCCGCCCTGTCGTACGGACCGGTTTTGTACTCCGATGCGAAAATGGGACGGCCAATGTTCAACGATGTCGTCAACTACTCTGTCTGTGGCAGCGCTCCCTTGCTGAAGGAGATCGGTATCGACTCTTCCGACATCAAACTGGGAACGCTGAAGATTCGCTACGTACCTGCGCCGGGGGCTTTCATGGATGCGAGTCTGCCCCGCGAGATTGGAGTGACCTGCCAATGAGTTCTGCTACGACGACCATCGACACTCGGCCGACGTTTTTTGAAAACGGCATCACGGGCGGGCAGTACAGTGTGTTCCGCATCATTTTCGGAACGTACCTGTTTGCACACTTCTGTGCTCTAATCAGCTGGGGCGCCGAGCTCTTCTCCAATACGGGCATGTTCGCTCACGGCGCCAACAGCCCGATATTGAAGCTCTTCCCCAATATCTTCCTCATCAACGATTCGCCTGCTTTCGTCACCACTGTCATGATCGCGGCGGTCTTGCTGAGCGCTTTGTATGCAGTCGGGTTTAAGGATCGATACGCGGCGATCGGTCTTTGGTGGATCTGGACCAGCATGATTGGTCGCGACCCGTTGATCAACAATCCCGGGTTGCACTATGTTGGCTTGATCCTGGTCATCCATGCGCTTCTCCCCACCGCTCCATACGGCTCTCTCGACGCGCGAGGAAAGGTCGATCCCGGCTCCAAGTGGTATTTGCCCGGTCCGCTCTTCTTCGTGGCCTGGTTTCTCATGGCGGCCGGTTATACGTATTCGGGCTACACCAAGTTGGTAAGCCCGTCTTGGGTCAGCGGTACGGCATTCGCGAAAGTTCTGGTCAACCCGTTGGCTCGCCCATGGTTTCTCGATCACTTCTTACTGGCGCTTCCCTCCGGGTTTCTCTATGCAGCGACCTGGGGCGCGCTCTGTGCCGAGATCGCCTTTACCTTCCTGGCATTCAGCCGCAAACTCCGTCCCTTCGCCTGGCTCATGCTTCTGCTCATGCACCTGGGGCTGATTTCTCTGATCAACTTCGCTGACCTTTCGCTGGGAATGGTCATGCTGCATCTCTTCACCTTCGATGCTAGCTGGCTCCCCGGCAAAAAGAAAGGACAGACCGACAGGCTGTTTTACGACGGCAACTGCGGACTGTGCCATCGCGCCATTCGCTTGCTTCTCGCTGAAGATCGCGTCAATGCCTTCGTCTTCTCGCCGCTGGACAGCGAGGTTTTCACTCGTGAACTGACGGACGAGCAGCGCAAAGACCTGCCTGACAGCATGGTCGTCCGCACCACAAATGGTGCTATCCTTATCAAATCCGGCGCCTGGTTGTACATCCTCGCCAGATTGGGAGGATGGTACCGTGTGCTCGGATTCGCGGTTGGTCTGATTCCCCGTTCGGTTAGTGATGGAGCGTACGACTTCATCGCTGCGCGGCGCAAGAAAGTCTTCGGTACGAAGAAAGACGCATGCCCGCTCATGCCGCCGGACTTCAGAAAGCGGTTTGAATTCTAAACTCGGAGGCGAGTCTGGCACCAGTCAGACTCGCTTCAGACAGGAACTGACTATGCACGAATCATTTGGAAGTTACAGACCGGAGGGTGCCGGAGCGGGCAGGCCAGGCGGTGGCCCGGGTTTGCGCTCGCAGTTTCACAATTGCGAATTGCCTTCCAGCTCTCACGGTTGTCGAATCAACCACGACATTGTGCCGGTTTCAGAACCGCTGCCTGCACCACCTCCGGCGCCTGAGCCCCAGGTTTCGCATTCAGAGAAGAAACCTTCTCGAATGGGCGCCGCGATTCTGGCGATTGCCGGTGTTCAGTTGGCGATCATGCTGGCCATCAACATGCTCAACTATATCGACCGCCAGGAGTTGGCGGCCGTTATGCCGATCATGCGCGGCTCGTTTGCGGGCATGACGGCGGTGGGCGCCTCTCTTCTGGGCATGGGCTTCATGCTCAGCTACACAATCCTCAATCCCGTTTTCGGCGGGCTGAAGCTGCCTCGCTGGCGCATCATCGGTTTTGCCGTCATCGTCTGGAGTCTCGCTTCGATGATGACCGGCTGGGCCACAGCCTTTGCAGTGCTGCTTCTGGCGCGCTGTTTTGTCGGAGTCGGCGAAGCTGCATTCTCACCATTTGCACCATCGATGATCTCCGATCTGTTCTCGGAATCGGTGCGCAACCGCATGATGTCGCTGTTCTATGTTGCCACTCCCGTCGGCAGCGCCCTCGGCTTTGTTCTCGGTGGGTTAATCGCCGGCTCGCACCTCGGCTGGCGTTGGGCGTTCTTTGTTGTCGGACCGCCGGGAATTTTGCTTGGATTGCTCTGCTTCCTCATGCCAGATCCCGCCAAATGCGGCAGTGGGTCAAGTGGAGAAGCGCCTGTGCGCGCAACGATCAAGCTGGCGCGAAAACAGCAATACAAGCTGTTTTTCCAGACAAAGTCGTGGATCTTCGTCACACTGGGCATGAGCGCGATGACGTTCGCGGTAGCCGGCATCGGCTTTTGGATGCCGACGTACATCACTCAGTATCGGCACTATCAGGGCAGCCTGGCGAAAGCCAATACGCTCTTCGGTGCCATTCTCGTAGTGTCAGGCATTGCCGCGACGGCTCTCGGTGGTGCGCTGGCAGATCGGTTGAAAAAACGGTACCAGGGGGTTGAGTTTTTGGTGTGCGGTGTTTCTATGTTGATCGGCTTTCCGTTCAGCATCGGCATGCTGTATCTGCCATTCCCTTACGCCTGGTTCTGCGCTTTCGGCGCCTGCTTCTGCTTGTTCGTCAATATCGGACCAAGCTACACAATCATCTCGCGCGTCGTGCATCCGGAGCTGCGCAGCTCGGCCGTCGCTCTCAGCGTCTTCTTCTTGCACGGGCTCGGTGATGTCATCTCGCCCACCATCATCGGCACTATCACTGACGTGACGCACAGCATGACGACCGCATTCTTGGGGGTGTCCGCCATGATTCTCGTTTCCGGTATCTGCTTCTGCCTGGGCAAAAAGTACCTGGCCAACGATGCAGAGTCGGCGGTATCACGCGCACAGGGAGTCTTCTAGGGCGGTAACAGTGCAGGAAGTGGCGACTCCGGCACTGCCAAACCCCAAAGGAGGAAAATGACCACCCATCATCGACGCAAAAACTGGCTAGAACGCCCTCGCTCTCAAAGAAAGAAGCTTTACTTGGGGGTTCGCAATCGCATCCGGGAGTATGCACCCATTCTAGGCGGTCTCTTCGAGAGCCAGGATTACATGCATGGCAGCAATGCCTGGATTGATGCTTGTTTTCTCAGCAAACATCGTGCGCTCGTCTTCTACAACTGCACTTTGGAAACGACTCGCTATCGCTACAAAGAGATAGTCGAATCTCGCGCCTGGGAAAACGCCGAGAAGCTCCTGCCCCGCCAGGGCAGCGCTTTGGACTTCGGCCCGGAAGGACAACGTCGTTTCGAAAACGACATGCACGCAGCCCGAACTGAGTTCGGCGGACTGACTCGGGCCGAGTTCTGGAATGCTGAAGAGAAGCGGATCGCGGACTCGCTCGAGTTTGCGGTCAACGAAGAAGTGACACTGCATTACGATTACCGTTATGGAATCGGGCTGCATGCCACGCTCAACGTGCCGCATCTGACAATCGCAGCCGTGAACGACTTCGTGCGTCGCTTCCAAAAATGCGAAAAACCGTACAGTGACCCTGCTCCGCTCCGATACTCTTACGAGGAAGTCGGGCACTGGGGACTCGATGCCAACCAGATTGTCGAGCCGAAAGACTATGCGGCGGTTGAAGATACCGGCGTATCGGATTCTGGCGTGAGCCAGGAAAAAAGCTGAACAAAGTGGCGCCGCCTTACCGGAGGCGCCACTTCTTTGCCGCGGATCGCAGGTCTGCGCGGGTCTGTGACCCACTTTCAGGATGAAGAATATGAAACTTCTGTTTGTGTCGCCCGTTCTCTTTTGGCGCCATTCTGAAAAAATGTTGATTACTATACAAGATAGCGACGCCTGTTGATTAGGCACTGATGCGCGGGTAGCTTATTTGTCCCAGAGTTGACCCAATTCTTTTACTTGCTTTTCACCTGACTCAGTAGCAGAATCTCTCTAGTTACTACGCGCAAACAGTCTCTCCAAGTTTATTCCATGGCGCTTCGGCGCTGAGGTTTCCCCGCACCCAACATCTTTCTGTGTCTCTCGGAGGGGGCCGGATGCATTGTTCTGCATGTAAGAGTCAGCTTCAGCAATCGTGGGCGTACTGCGCGTTTTGTGGGCGCGATCTGCCTGAGCAAGCCGCCGAGCAGACTAAGTGCCAAAAGTTTGGTTCATACGGAGCGGGAATACGCGGCCAGATGTTCGAGCTGGTCGTGCAGCAAGCTCTCGCTGGCCTGCCGTGGAAGCAGACATGCGCTGCTGCCATGAGCGCTAATGAAATTACCAGTGCAGACGTCGAGGGGGAAATTCGCCGAAGAATGGCTTCCGGTCAAGTCTCGCTCATTCAAGCGAACAACCAGGTAGCGACCACGGTGCTAAAACCGCAAGCCTGGAATCCGGTTCGTTAGAAGAGCTGGGCCCTGAGTGGGGAAATTACTGAGCAGATTCAACCTGGCGTACATGCGCCACATGAGTTCTGTCCGTGCTCTAATGCTGCTGCAAGATCAAACAAGCGCCTCAGCCTGACACAGAGCTTCTCAATACACGTTTACTTTACTAGGTTATCTTTGAGTTTTTTCGTAGGGTGAAAGCACTTCCATTCAATGACTCTGTCTGATGACCCAAACGTTATAAGCTAAACAACCACGCAATGTCCGGCTGATCCATTTGGCAGTTTGACTGCTTGGTTGGGACATGGATTGGAAGATCGTACCGGGCTGTTTTTTGGCAGCTCGATTATCCACGCAGAAATGCAACTTTCGTTTCTTCTCGGGCGCTGTCAAAGCAGTCACCGGCACATCTCGCGCATGACGATTGCATCGCATGTTCGGGCTCTGTTTGTGCTGCTGCGAGCGCGGCTGAGTAAGCGGCGAAAGAGAAAAGGAAACACGATGAATAAGCAAACATGGATCGAGAGATCCGCTCTTTATGGCGGAGAACCATCCGCTGAAGAACAAGCGCTGAAAGAGACCTATCAGCGTGCAGAGAAAGTAGCCTACAACCTGTTGTGCTACAGCATTCAGCTCGGTCGTACGCCTTCAATCGACGTCAAGGATTGCGCTGCTGAAATCAGGAATGCCGTCCACGGGCCCGAAAAGGCGAGGACACTCAATATTCGAGAGTCCGAGAAGAAGATCTGGGCCTGGCAGATTGATTACGTTTCGGTGGTGACCGCGTTCAAACAACATCAGCAAGAGTGGGACGTTCTCCGGCGACAGCTGGTCGAGCAGGTCAGTCAGCTGGTGAATTCCCGCGAAACTATGCCTACGGAGCTTGCTTACAATTGCCAGTCCGTGGTGTCCCTCATTGAAGAGGGCGACTTCTCGGTTGCTGAGGTTGCGTACAAGCAGCACTCCGGCAACTCCCTCAAGCTTGCTCACGAGGCGTTCCAAAAGCTCGCCGACGCGTTGGCTGCAGACCTGGAGAAAGATACCTGGCGTTTGCATTCTCTCACCGGCGGCGATGAGCTCTGGCGGGACTTGCCGCTCAATCAGGTCAGCTCAACCACTGTTCCAGAACAGTTCACCCATTGCGTTGCCCTCGACGCAGCGCGCGCCGCGTTTGAATCTATCAACGGGCTTGTCTCGGACTGTCGGGACTTTCAGGAGAATGCACGTGGCGGATTCAACGACACGCAGTTCTCTGAGCGGTTGCTCAAAGCAACAGGCGATGTCGATGCGATGAAGCAAATCGAGGCAGAACGAGATGGAAAGCTGCGCGCGTACGGTCGCGCCCGGCTGGTGATGAGGCGCCGAATCGAAAGCGTCATCAACCAGTACCAACAGGTGTTCAAACTGCTGCCTGCGGCGCTTGCCGAGGCTGCCGCCATCGAAGACCAGCAACTCCGCCTTCGCGCCCAAAACCTCTGCCTGTTTGCGGCAAGGCGATTGAAGGAAAACCAGAAATTCGTGAGACAGTGCGATAATCGGGTCCCCGATCGTGACGCGATTGAACAAGATATTGCTGCGGCCGTACGTCGCAGCCACGAGGTTCTCGTCACGCGTGTGCAGAGCAAGTCGCTCAACTACCCCAACACACGGCGCCGCCCTGACCCGTACGAGTACGCGTACTAAAACGAAATATGCGCTTGTTCTTCGCCGCAAGACAGTTCAGTCGACAGTCTTTGACGAGTCGGTGATGTTTTGCTGAAAACGGTTGCGGTCGCAATCGTTGTCTGTAGTCAATGCAGAGCAAGTACTGCTCGGGCGCTTGCGAATAGCGTCCGAGAACTTTGATTTGCACAAAGAGGAACCAACATGATTCACCAATGGTTTATGCACTTTGGCGGCATTGCGATATTGATCGCTGCTGTCGCATTCTTCGGCACACGCCGCCTGGCCAACCCTCGGCGCCAGAGCGGCTCCAGCTCGGATAACAAGCAAGGAGCGGCCGTCGCAGCCTGCATCTTCGGACTGATCGGCTGTCTGATCCTGGTGGCTGCGCTGTTCTGCGTATTCTTTGGCGTCAGCGGCACCATCCCCGGTTGGATCGGTGTCGGACTGCTGGCAGGCGCTGGCGGACTGGGCTCGGCCGCCACCAGCGACTGATGCGCAGCTCCAGATAAGAACAGGAGAAGACCATGACGGCGAGCTCGCTTCATGGTCTTTTCCTTTTTGTTCACTATACTATAACAAAGAGTATGCACCATATGCGGTATCGATGCGCAAGAGCAAGCTTGTCGTCGATGTTACGCTATTCCCGTTTACATAACGAGCTTGTAGCCTTCTTTGTGCACGGTTTCTATAATCGATTGCTCCTTGTCGTCCAGTCTGGAACGCAGTCGAGTGACGTAGGTGCGAACAGAGAGCGGGTCGATCTCGTTGTCAGCCGGCCAGACGCGCTCAATCAGTGCTTCAGCACTGAAAGTCGTATTGGGATGGCGGGCGAGGAATTCGAGCAGCGCGTACTCCTTGCGCATCAATTTGATGGGCTTGCCGTCTTTGCTTACCAGGTGTTGTGCCATGTTTATTTCGATACTGCCGAACTTGATCGCCTCCGGCTCCTCATCCGGTGGCCGGCGCAACAGCGCTCGCACCCTGGCGGATAACTCTTTGATGTGAAAGGGCTTCGTCAGATAATCATCGGCGCCGGCATCGAGGCCGAACTCTTTATCTTCCGTCTGGTCTTTGCCTGTTAAAAACAGCACCGGTGTCTTGCCGCCTGCACCGCGAAACGCTTTTAGAACGTCGATCCCGGTTGCTCCCGGCAAGCCCCAATCGAGGACGATCGCGTCGTAACGGTAGGTTTTCAGCATATTGATGGCCTCGCCTCCGTCATGAATGGTTTCTACCGTATGATTTTGGTGCGAAAGCCATTCGCGGATGTTGTTCGCGAGAAGCGTGTCGTCTTCAACGAGCAGAATCTTAGCCAACTGCTGCCGCCTCCTAACTGTGAGCACTATACCCGCCGGACTGATCTGCTAAAGTGTCTTCCATCCCCAGCGCTGCGGATAGAATGCGCCTGAAACTGCGGCTATCTCATAAAGGAATCATCCTGGTAACGGCGCTGCTTGCCTTCGAGCTGTTCTTGCTCGGTTTTTTATGGCTCATGCTCCAGCAAGCTGAGACGGCGCAGACGCGCGCTTTGCATGCGGAAAGGGTGACGGCGCAGGCCAATAACGTTATGTTTTTGTTCTATCGAGCTGCGGGCGAAATGATCAAATACACCTATCGACCGAGTGCCGATGTCGACCTGGAGGGGCTCTCCAAAGAGTTTTCTTCCGAGTGGCAGGACCTCAAAACGCTTGTCCGGGACGATCCGAACGCCTCCCGGTACATTCTCGATATGGATCTGCCGATGAAGCGGGCTTTCGAGATTTTGGATCAGGCTCCGTCGATCGTCAAAGGCGAAGGGCGTTTCGGCTCCTTCCGCAGGATTGCCACTCCGGTTGAGTTGACTCACATTTTGAACATCACGATGGTGAGCTTGCGAAAGCTTCGCTGGTACGAAGAGGATCTTTACAAGAATGTCGCTGATACTAACTCTCTACGACAAAAGGTAGAGATGGCATTCTTCATCCCTATCGTCGCTAATATTGCCCTGGCCTTCTGTCTGGGCGGTTATGTCTTTAACGATTTGATCCGGCGCATCGAGCGACTCTCACAGAATACGATGCGGCTTGCCGCCGGCGAGCGGTTGATGGAGCAAGATAAAGGATCGGACGAGATCGCCACCCTTGATTCGATGTTTCATCGCATGGCGAAAGAGCTCGATAGAGCGGTGCAAACAGAACGGGCCATCATCGACAACGCGCTCGATGTCATCTGCACCATCGACGAGAGCGGCAAATTTGCTTCCATGAGTCCCGCCTGCGCGGCGTTGTGGGGGTATGAGCCAGCGGATCTGCTCGGCATGCGGGTGAGCGCTCTGGTCTCCAATGATGACGTCGAGCGCACAAATGGCCTGCTAGGTGATACCATCGCCGGTGGCGGGCAGGCATCTTTCGAGAATAAGGTCAAGCGAAAAGATGGCAGCGAGGCGGACATGCTCTGGTCGATGCGCTGGTACGGACCGGAGCGCATCTTGCTATGCATCAGTCATGACATTTCTCAACGCAAAGAGATTGAGCGGATGCGGCGTGAGTTCGTCTCGATGGTGAGCCATGATCTGAAGACGCCACTGTCATCGGTATCAACTTCTGTGGCGCTTGTTCAGGCGGGTGTCTACGGAAAGCTCGATGAACGCGGGCAGGACATCTTGCAACAGACGGAAGAGGAGATCGAGCGGTTGATTCAGATGATCGGCGGACTGCTCGACGTCGCGCGTATGGAAGCAGGCAAATTTGAACTCGATATCGAAGAGTGTGCCATAGCAGATGTAGTGCAGCGCTCGATCAACGCCGTCAAAGGGTTCGCTGAGAAAAAAGGCATTGCGCTTGTGGCCGACCGTACCGACCTGAAAGTCAGGGCTGATGGAGCGCGAATCACACAGGTGATCGTCAATCTGCTTTCCAATGGTGTCAAATTTTCCGGCACAAAAACACAGGTTCGAGTGAGCGTGGTCGATATGGACGACTGGACTGAGGTTCGTGTCATCGACCAGGGACCTGGGGTTGAGCCGAATCAGCGCGCCCTCATTTTCGAGCGGTTCGAGCGCGCCAGCAACAAAAAATCAGGTATAGAGGGAACCGGACTCGGATTGGCGATTTGCAAATCGATAGTCGATGCGCATCATGGATCGATCGGCATAGACGAAAATCCCTCCGGTGGGGCAGTCTTCTGGTTTCGCATTCCGAAGGTACCGGCTGAAGTCTCCGCAAAGAAATGATGCGACTGTTCGACAAACCCCACAACTGGGGGATTGCGCGAATTGAGCAAATACCCCGTTTGGTTATGCTCAAAATTGTCCGTGCTCGTAAAGCCGCACAGCATGCGAATCTTTATGACGAGGTGTAAGTGAGATGCTGCTACCAAGCGGCTGTTGTTCCGATGGATCGACCTCTTTCGGCTGTTTGAGCGAGAAGTCCGGCATTGCAACCCGGAGTTGGAAAATTGCATATTCTCACCGTTACTGCCTTGTCCCTCTATCGCACAGCCTGAGCATGCCTTCGAGCCTCTCCTCGTGGCTTATGCCACGCGTATGGGACTACCCGTATAAGTTGATTCAGCGACTGACCGCCGCAACTCCGGCTGCTTCAGCGGTTCTGCACTAAGAGTTGGTTTGGGGACGTGCCGACAGTAGTGTGGATGCCTTGATTACATTTCAATAACGACCGGCTTGGCGACCAGCTTTCTATTGATTGGCGGCGAGCCGGCCGCTAATTTGATTTCGTCACATACGTTCTGCCCGCCTAAGAAGGCTGGAGCAAATCAGGGTTTTCAAAGCGCGCCGCTGCAACAAGTATTGAGGAAAAGTATCGTCAATCGATACTTCCGGCGGTGGCCATCGTAATCCTGGCGTAGTAGTGACGAGTTTTCTAGTGTCCGATGTTCGGGCACTGTTGTTTCGAAAAACCAGTGCGCTGCTCGGACAGCCGTTCGAGCGGCCTATAGAGGAGTGAACTTTTGAAGAAAATATACCTGGTCGCAATTCCCGTTTTACTCAGTATGCTCACCGGCTGTGCAACGCTGACGCCACCGGCAAGAGTGCATACGATTGCTACGGCCCCCAAACCGTCCTGGATGGATTACGACGCCTCTCGTCGCGGCGCCTATATTTTGCCGAAGGACGGCAGCCTGGCAGTCTGTGCGGAGCCCTCGCCTGACGTGGCGTTGAGCTCGGTCACCAATCTGGTGGCTCAAGTCGAGCTGCAGAATCCCAATGTCAACGCGCAGGCACAGCTGGCGTTTTCGCAGAGCGTTGTCGAGTTGACGCAAAGGACAGAATCGCTGAACTTCTTGCGCGAGAGCATGTACAGAATGTGTGAGCAGGCTATCGACGGCAATCTCTCGTCGGCACAGATCAAAGATTTGTACGACACGGCATTGAAGACGAGTCTAGCTCTGGCAGAAGCGGACTTGGCCAAACAGCAAAATCAGCTGGCTCAGCGCTTACAGGATCCGGAAGTGCGCAAACTGTGGACGCAGCTCATCGAGAACAACGGCTCTGCCAGCACAAGCTCGCAGCCGCCGGCAACAGCACCACAGCCCGCAGCGGCGAAGCATTGACAGCAATGTTGCTGGCGAGACGTTTCGTTCGTTGGCAGAGCGACAAAACAAGCGCACGAGCGTTCGTGGCTCGGCAAAGCCCAGCCCAAACAAATGCCCCTGCGGGCGAAAATATTCAACAGGAGAGCACATGAAGCTTCCGAAGCTCATTTCAGCAAATCGACTTATAGCGGCAATGGCATTGGCCATGCTCGCTTTCTTCACGGCACCGGCTGCACACGCACAGAGTGCATGCCCAACGGGCGGTTACACCGGCAACTATGCGAACTTCAACATCAGCGGTACTTGCGTTGTTAATGGCAACATAACTCCGTCGGCGGGAGATGTTTATTTTTCCGGCAGCGGCACGCTGACAATAAATGGCTCAGTCACGGCTCCTGGAGCCGTAACCCTGGGCGCCACTGGTGGCACCACGACGGTGACAGGTGCCATTTCTGCCCAGGACGGCCCTGTGTTTGTCAACGGTGACAATGGCGTCTCACTGCAAAGCACCGTCGCGGCAACCAGTGGCAACCTTCAAATATACTCTTCGGCGGGATCAATCTCGGTAACCGGTGCTGCTTCTTCAACGGGAGCGGGCAACATTACCTGGATCAATGGATTGACAGGCATCACACTCAAATCCATTACTTCGCCTGGGCAACTTAACGTCGAGACCGACAATGGCGCCCTGAACATTTCCGGGGCAACTCAATCCGTGGGCGGTGCGGCGCTAATCGGCGGAACGGATGTTTCGCTTGGAGCCGTTACAAATACCGGCGGTTGGGATGTCAGGGTGTGGGCCAACCAGGGGAGCTCACCGACAACAGATCCGTTTCAGATCGGTGTAACGAACCCAGCCAACGGAGTCCTGTCAATAAACGACACCGCTAGTACCGGTAATGCGGGCACGATTTATATTACTAACGGAACAGGCACCGGCAACATCACATACAGTGGCACCAACAATTTACAGGTGAGCGCCACTAGTGGGCAAGCTGGAACAATCGTGCTCGATGGCCGCTCTTCCAGCAACGTCACGTTGTCCGGCAGCATCACTGCGACTAGTGCCAGTGGATTCGCTGGCGGTGCCTTTGACGTCTTCGCACCGGCACTGACGACAAACGCCGCCACGCTCACCTTTAATGCTCCGTCGGGGCAAAACGTCGGCGTTATCAATTTAATCACCGACCAGATCACCGTTAATACCGGTACAACCACTCTCAGCATCAATGGAGCTGGACCGTACCCGACTGGCGTCAATCTAACTCTAAATCCGGTGGGCTCTTACGACGTCAATTGGCCTGATTATTCGCTGGGCGATCCGATCACGTACAGCGGGTACACAGGCAGTTCGAATCCGCTGGCGATCACCGGAGCAGGCAGCTTGGTGCTCAATGCCAACGGCACCGGCAACGGCGTAAAAATCTGGGGTTATCCGCTCACAATCACACCGGCATCATTCACTATCAATCAGCTCGGGAGCAGTGACAACACGTTTATCTCTAGCTGGGATGGTGGAAGTAATATTGGCGCGCTGACTTTCGGGGGCGCCATGAGCGTCAACGTGCAAACGAGCCAGGCAAGCGACAACCCCGGCACCATTAGCATTGGCGGTACAGCGTTTACGCAGAATAGCGTTTACTCCGGACTGGAGACCCTTAACGCATCCGGGACGAATGGCGGCGCCGGCGGATCCGTAACGTTTTCGGCAACCAGCGGCACCGTCACTATTGGTGGCACCAGCGGTAAAATGAGCGTCACAGCCAACGGCAGCTCGACGGGTGGCAATGGTGGCACGATTGCCTTCGGCTCCGGCAATGCGATGATCATAACAGCGGCCACGGCAAACGCAGTCCAGGCCTCGGCGCTTGGTGGCACCGGCAATGGTGGCACCATCACCGTTAATGCCAAAAGTATCAGCAACACCAGCGGCGCCTCCGTCAAGCTCGCTGCCGATGCAGCCGGCACGGGAGCATCGGGCGGTACCATCGACCTCAATCTGAGCGGTAGCGCTGCGGAGACCTTCAGTCAAAGCACCAATACCGCCTTCTATCTGGAGGCGCTCGGATCCGGCGGTGGACAAGGCGGCACCATCTCGGTGACGGGCGGTGCCCTGACCGTGGCCAGTCCATCAGCAACGCCGGCTTTCAATGTCAACACTGCCGGCTCGAACGGCAACGGCGGCAAAATTACGGTTAATAGCAGCTCGCTCACCCTCTCCGGCACACTGATCGCGGAAGGCACCGGCACCGGTGCGGGCGGCATCATCACCTTGAGCAGCAGCGGTAGCACCATATTTAGTGGCAGTGCCGTTCTCCTCGATGCGCGTGGCAACGCCAGCGCCACTCACGGCAACGACACGACGATTAACGTCACTGCCAGCAACGCCATCACTATCGGTACCGGCACCGGCAACGTCTATATGAATGCCTACAATCCGGGGTCCGGCAACGGTGGCAGCGTCTATATCAAGTCGACAGGCGGTGCCATCACCGCTAACGGCTCTAACATCAACGCCAGCGCCGGCACTGGAAATGGCCAGGGCGGGAGCATCTCGCTCAACGCCAAGACAACTTTGACCACGAGCGGCAATCTCAACGTGCAAGGCTTCGGCAGCGGACAGGGTGGCGACATCACGCTGACAGCGGGCGGGCAGCTCACTGGCGGCAGCGCCAACGTAATTGCCGACGGTGGAAGCAGCGGTGGCACCGGTGGTGTCATAGCAATCAGCTATAAAGGCAGCACTGCAGTCACACTCGGGACAGTCAGCGCGGCATCGTCCACCAACGGTGGCACGATCGCAGTCACTAACAATAACAACAGCGCACTCTCCTTCACTGCCACCACTATTGCGACCGCTAACGTGGCCAGTCCAACCACCCGCGGCACGACCACTTTTACAGAGAATACGCCGGCCTCGGACAATCTCACCGTGTCCGCCACTACGATCAACACCAACCTTGCCCTGAGCGGTGATACAGTCTCCGTGACAGGGTCTGGCGCTTCCACGATTGGATTGAATAACAGTACGTTGAGTGGCAACCTGAACTTGAGCGCAACTGCGACGGGATCGTCAGTTGAGCTGCTTGCCAGTCAGACCCTTCAGACGTCGAAGACGACGATCAGCATTTTAACGCCGACGATTTTGCTCGACAGCAACTCGCAAGTGATTGTGAACAGCTCGAGCTCTGGGCAAAGCGTGGGCTTTACGACCAACGCAGTCACCTTCGGCGCCGGCGCCCAGATCAACTTGAATAATGGCTCAGTGGCCTTCCTCAACCCGACCGGTGCCACTGGACCAATGACGATCACGGTTCCTTCCGGATCTACCACACAGGGTGTCACTAACGCCACCTCGTTTATCGTCCAGGACCCGAACGGTGTCAACCTTGCTTTGGCTGGCTCCGGTGTCGGTAATCTCTACTGGACCGCCTCAGGCACTACCACTACCAATGCCATCAACAGCAGCGGCGGTGCCATCACTGACAACGGTGTCTATCTCATCTCGACCAATTCAACATTCGACCTCGGACTGGAAGGGTACGACGGCATCGGCAGCTCGACTTCGCCTTTGCTGACCAAAGGTTTGACCATGTTGGGCACCACCAGCAGCAACGGAGGCACCTATGTGCAGGAGGCAGGCACTCAGGCGTTGACGATTGAAGACTCCTCGTCATCAGGCGCTTACGACATCATTGCGGCAGGCAATATCACCGCCACCGGCACTGCTTCAGCGGGCTCGAGCAGTCCCTATTCGATCGCGGCTGGGGGCAGTCTCACTTACGGTTCGGGTGCGACGACTCTCTCTGTCTCGGCGATCACTTTGACCGCGGGCTCAGGGGTCTTGAGCGTCGCCAACGGCACCAAACTGAGCGCCGGTAATGGCACGTTGTTGATCAACAACAGCAACTCTACCTCCGGCAGCATCAGCATCGGCAGCGCCACTCTAATCTCGGACGGCACGCAGGCTAGCGGCACGCTCGGACAAGTGCAGATTGCCGTCGGAGCGACGGGGGTGGAGACAAATCTGGACCCGACTGATCGCCCGGCCGGAGCAACGGTGACGAAGAATGCCAACGGACACATTTACTGGGGTGCGACTCCAGGAGCGAGCGTTAGCAGCACGTCGGTGACTGCGGATGGCAATAGCGGTACCGGTCTGGCTACCGTGATAATCAGCAGCCCGTCAGGACGCTCTGCCATCAGTCTCAGCGGCGCTACGTTAAACGCGCAAACTTTCTAGCGAACTGTGCCGGGAGGGGATGGTGTAACAACTGTCCCCTCCCGGTTTTTTTGTCCTCAGAATTTTCCGGATGTCGTATTTTATAGTCACTGACATTTTAGGAAATGGCTGATGAAGACGCTTGTGGGCCTGCAGCACTTCTGGCGCCTTGAACAAAACCGCCGCATACTACTCAAGTTAGTATCAAGCGACATTTCCAACAGCTGGCTGTGGTCAATCCAACCGCCAGTTACTCGAGAAATAAAACCCGGCGAAAATGTATTGCGGTTACCTTGTAATTCAAGCGCTTAGGAGTACTGTTCTAGCCGAAGACAGTCATGAACACTTACAATCACTATTTCGTATTCGTTTTTCTATCCATGGTGCAGTGCATATGCAAGCCGCGGCAAACCCGAACGACCCAGCGCGCCTGGCTTTTCTCCAAGCTGATTTCAGCAAAGCCGAGCGGCTGTACAGACAGTCCTTGATCGAAAAAGAGCAGGCTTTAGGCAGTCAAAATCCACAAGTGGGCGAGGCGCTTCATCGGCTCGGGGCGCTCTATTCGACCATTGCTGATTTTCCGAAAGCGGAAGAGCACTTCAAACGAGCACGGGCCATCTTCGAAAGCTCACTTGGCGTCGAGCACCCGCAAGTGGCGCTAACAGTGCGCGGCTTGGCCGAGGTGCGGCGCGCCTTGGGTCAGCTCGATGAAGCCGAGAAGTTGAACAAGCGCGCCCTGCAAATCTGGCTCGACCACCTGGCGCCACCGAAAGAAGAGCTGCCGGAAGACATGCCTGATTTCACCGAATTGTATGCACGTCGCGATGCAGTGGATGAGCTGAAATTGTTGCACAGAATGGCACAGGAGAGGGACGGCGCCGCTCGGCTGCTCGACATGCCCGCCACTGCCGCTGCCATGCTGGAGTTGGGCATCCTCTACAAAATGCGCAGGAAGTACAGCACAGCCAAGCAACTCTTGGCTTATGCTGTCGACGAAGCCGCTTCCAGCCCGATCGCACAGGCAGAGTCTTTATTGCATTTGGGAGAAACCTTCCGTTTGCTGGGTGACCTGGACCAAGCGCAGAGAGCGCTCGAGCGAGCGCTTTTAATCGCGCGCAACGCCGGGCTGGACGAGCACCCGCAGATCGCTGAGATCTTTCACGCCATGGCAGAGACAGCCGATGCACGCAATGACAGCAGTGAGGCGGAGGCGCTTTACTCTGCTGAATTAGGAGTGCTGGAGCGCAGCTTGAGCGCGCAGCATCCACGCATCGCTTACGCACTTAAGCGTGTCGCCTCGCTGCGTTGGAGGAATGGCTACCCGTCGGAGGCTGAGGGTGACCTCAAACGCGCTCTGGATATTTTGCAGCAGATGCTCGGGCACAGGCATCAGGATGTTGCGGAAACGTGGGATGAGCTAGGCAGACTCTATCAGGCAGAACGAAAGTATGACGACGCCGAGTCTCTGTACTTCCGTGCCATCGACATAGCAGGCTCCGATCATGGGCCTCAACCGCCGATCGTGGCGCGGTTCTACGATCAGCTCGCCATGGTCTACAGCGCTAAGGGGCAATTTCAAAAAGCAGAAACCGTCTATCAGAGAGCTCTGGAAATTCGCCGCCAGGCCCTGATCTCTTCGCATACAGAGATCGCACACACAGTTTTGGCGATGGCACAGTTCTACCTGAATTGGGGCAAGTTTACCGATGCTGAAGCGTACTTCAAAAACGCGGCCGAATTGGCGCAGAAGATCTACGGAGAGCAGAGTCACGAGCACGCAACTTGCCTGCAAGGATCGGGTTTGGTGTACCAGCGCCTGGGCAAGTTTCGCGAAAGTGATGCGGTGCTCAAAAGAGCAATTGAACTTTTCCAGGGCTCTGACGGCAATCAGTTGCTAACAGTGCCATGCTTACTAGCTCTTGGGCAGACATCGACTGTGCTCGGCAAGTACCGCGATGCGCGCAGCCGACTCGACTACGCTGCTGAAATAGTAGCAAGCGCTCACGGTGCCACAGCCCCAGCGTTGGTCCCCGTTCTCATTGCCAGTGCGCAGTTGTACAAGGCGCAGGGGCAGATCGACCAGGCAGCGGCCACTTACGTCAAAGCGCAGCAAATCTGTCAAACATCAGAACGGCCTGATTACACCAACTTCGTTGCGACGATGACTGAGTTGGCGGCGCTGCAGAGCGAGTCGAGGCGATCGACGGAGGCAACTTTAACGTTCGATGCCGCCATGGAGCTCGCCAGTGATAAGCTGGCGTCCAATGACACGGAAATCGTGCACTTGCTGAACGAATTAGCCAAGCACTTTCAACGAATTGGCAGAAGCGCCGAGGCGCTCACCTATTGCAAAAAGGCCCTCAGTGCCGGCGAGCGAATTTTAGGACCGCGCCACCCTGTCGTTGCCAACACGTTGTGCCGACTCGGCATTTATTACGTCAATGAGAATCAAGCGCAGAAAGCGGCTGAGTTCTACCTGCGTGCCTTGCAGACGATGGAGTCGACGCTCGGTCCTCTGCATCCTGACCTGGCTACCGCACTGATCGATCTCGGGCAGATGTGGATGAGGGAAGACAATCTCGACGACGCCGAGGCACTGCTCAAGCGTGGCATCGATATTAGAGAACGTTGTTTGGGTTCGCAGCACTCCGCCACCCTGGATGCGCTTGGCGCTTTAGCCGAGTTGTACGAAAGTCGGGGCAGCGGAAAAGAGGCAGAACGACTGCGCCAGCGCATCAAGACTGGCAGGAGAATCTCCGGCTTTGCCAATGAGTGATAAGTGTTACGTTGCGGAGTTCCCCACTGATCGCTCGAGCGTTTAATTTTGCATTCTCTGCCAAAGGCAGTTTCGCCTTTGGTCCCGCCCATCTGGATCTTGATTATCATCGCCGACATTGTCACGGTTTAACTGTCTTACGTTCACAAAATCATTCGAGCTTATCTACGCGCTAACAAGCTCGCCCACCTACCCAGCACAGCTCTCGCGGCAGTAGTCGACTGCTTCATGGTCACCTCCTCGAATTCCTTACTGATTCGGACTTAATCACTGTAATCGGCGCAACGCCTGACCTCGTTCGCGCTAAACATTACTCTTTGAGGCTGCGCGCTGCGCCAGCCAAGAATCGGAGATTACAATGAGCACTGGTAGAACCCAATTTCTTCTTCCCACCTCCAACGCATATCCGCTGGTTGACGCTGCAGTAGCGGCGCTGGTCGTCAACAACGTGCACCAGATAGACGCCCAGTTGGAAATGTTTTATTACAACGGCGGCTCCAGCCCAGACTATAGCAACGGCGACCCGTACCAGAGATTGGCCAAATGGAAAAGCGGAGCGCTCCAGATCAATTTTGGTCGCTGGCAGGGAGAAACGCCGGACGGAAAGAAGAATGACACCGCCGCCGCAGCAGCTATTACAATCGGTTCAAGCGACGGTCCATTCAATCGGCGTAGCGTGTTGCGCCTGCCCAACAATCGCGCTTGGATTTCGGTGAACATCCACGGCAACGATTACAAACCGCTGCATGCGGACGGCTATCACTTCCAAAACAAGCCGGACGGAAAACTGCCACTCTTCCTGGAGAGCGGTCGGCACTATCTGATCACCAGCGAAGTACTGCAGGTGTTCGCGAACTGGATTCAGGATAACCCTTTCCAGCACATCGTCTCGATAGACATCCCCACCTACGACGAAACACAAACTCCGAAGGAGGAAGTGTTAGCTCGGGCTACAGTCGATCTTCAACACCTGCTCGCTTGAAGTCGATCTCCTGAGCAAGCGCGCTCTATTCTCCGGCGCAGTGGCGTCAGCACCGGTCTACGAGCGTTAATGCACACGGTTGGTGCCCCTTTTCTTGAGCCGGTTTCTGCCATTGTATGGCGGGGTCCGGCTCAGGCAGTGGATTTCCACAGAAAAAATTTCGCAGCTTCATACTATTCAGTATAGGACAAAGCTTTATTGATGAATGGTATCGTATATGGTGCCGATATGGGCAAAAAAATAGCAGGAGAAACCGATTGAGGCGAGCTAATCATAAAAAGATTGGGGCGCAGGCACAGTTAATAACCTAGTCGGCACCCCAATTCTTACACCAAGTGAATGATTGCATCGGTCGCCTCTCGCCGTTCATGCAGCTTTCGCAGTACGGCAGTGGAGACCCAGAAGTACAGGCATCCGGTAAATCCTGCCAGCAGCATGTTGATAAGAAACGCCACTGCCAAGCTCGATGGCTCTGTCCAGGCGTGCGGCAACAGCTTGATTCCGGGAAAGTTTAACGCCGCTGCGTAGAACATGTACTGACGCTTGTGAAACAAGAACAGCGCGTACGCTGAGAAGACCAGACGCAACACCTCTTTGTATGCCGACGGCAATGTCTCATGTTGCGGCATAGCCAGCTGGACGATCCAGTGACGCTTATCTGTTTCTACCCCCTCGAGGTCGCGGTGGCTGGCGATACAAAATGCTCTTTTGCGGTCGAAGGAAGGTGATCGAGGTCCTTCCAACACATACATGAAGCCCCGACGGTTATGATTCCAACTGATTTGGCGGCGTTCAAGGATAAGGAAGTCCGACTTCTTCTCGAACTCAGGCAACAACACAGTCGTGACGCTGCGATGCCAGCAGTTGAGGAGCTTACCCCAGCGCGCCGGTCCTTCAGAGCTGACGGTAATACCGCTGCGCGAACACCAGATAAACTCGCCGGCATTCATCGGCATCAGCATGCCCATCAAAAAGCCGAGCACCACTCCCATTGCGTGAGCGCCCTGTGCCACGTCTGTCATGTGCCTTTGACTGAGGAATACGTAGGCGATCAAGACGAGCAAAACAGGCACGTTTACCCATCGATGCGCCGGCTTCTCCTCGTGCGAAAGTTGAGTGCTGCGCAGTTGGCCGGCGATTGCCGCGCCAATCAGTCCCATCACAGCTGCCGATGCTCCCATGAGCTCTCTTTGAGCATGAAGCGGCGAGTAGATGATGGCAGTAACCGAGCCTGTTATGAGGAAGATCCACAGCCATCCTCTTTTGGCGAACAGATCTACGGTGAGCCGGAAGGCGAAAATCAGGCCGATGAGATTGCCTACCAGGTGCAGCAGATTGCCGTGAATGAACAGATACGTTATCGGCCGCCAGAATTGCCCCCTGATGAATTTAGGGGTCATGTCCAGGCAGTGCATGAGTGACTGCGCATAGAGCGCTACTCTGGTTGAGTGTGGCAAGTGTCCGGAAAGCGAGAACAGTCCGTCCGTCAGTGCGAAGATTACCAGCAGTGTCACGACCAGATGGAGGAGCAGCGCGAGATTGAGCCGGCTCTCTCCCTCGAATCGGGTATGGATGACATCTTCAGATGGTGCTCTGGAGCGCATCTCGTCAAACAGTTTGGGGTCCGTCATAGCAATACTTCTTTCTCGCGCATATTTCTAAGCGCGGCATCTCAAGTTCTACAAAGCTACCCAGCACCTCGTGCAGGAGTAAACTCTGAAGAAAGATAGAGATGAAACCTTTTGTGCTTATAGCGAGTTCCTGTTACATCGAAAACTCATTGACACCTGACTCTTACAGAGAGGCTCTCAACAGGCAAGGAAAACGAAGGTCAGTGTTACATCCGACCGTGAGTTTCCACCTGCATCAGCCGACATCCAGCTTAAAATCTGCGCTTTGCTCCTCGCATGCATGACAATGGACTGTGCACGAGAGGAAAAAACGGATCGGGAATTGAAATGCTCCTGTGCGCCCGTCCTACCCTAGTTCTCCCTCGCCTGGATCTCGAACCGGTCCAGCCCAAGCGGCTCATACGGCGGCTGTTTGTTGGTCAGTACATCGACGCGGATGCAATTTTCTTTCTTCGTGAGATGGTAGAGGACAGCACGGAAGAACGCGTCGTCGGAGGGCAGCGAATCCAGGCTGGAGGTTGGCAGCATCTTTTTGCCTGCGCATTGCCATGACACCAGGTGAGCGATACCCGGCTCGTCATCGTACACGCGCGCCTTCAGGTCGTTTGTCGTATCGAAAAAGCGGTAGTTATAGCCGGAGTAGTAGTACTCGCATTCAGCCGGTTCTGAGGCTGTGGCATCAGTGTCCTCGAACTGTTTTTTCTCGACTTCCAATTTTCAGTCCTCATCATCGTCATCGAGCGTCACTTCGATCGGGTCTACATGCCAGATGTTCTGGCAGTATTCGCGAATCGATCGATCGGAAGAGAAATTACCCATGCGGGCCACATTCAAAATCGATTTGCGCGTCCAATCGTCGGTATCTCTAAACGCTTTGTCTACCTGCGTTTGGCAGTCGACGTAGGAGCGGTAATCGGCCAGTACGAAGTATGGATCACTGGCCAGGAGCGAATCGACGATAGGGTGAAACAGAACGGGGTCACCATCGGAGAACTGTCCGCTACCAATCATGTCGATTGCTTGTTTTAACTCGGCATCTTTCTCATAGTAGTCGCGAGGATGATAGCCGCCGTTCTTGAGCTGCTCGATCTCCTTTTCGGTTTTACCGAAGAGGAAGAAATTCTCTGCGCCCACTCGGTCGCGAATCTCTATGTTGGCGCCGTCTAGCGTGCCGATGGTCAAGGCGCCGTTGAGCGCGAATTTCATATTTCCTGTTCCTGATGCTTCGGTTCCGGCTGTCGAGATCTGCTCCGAGAGATCGGCGGCCGGATAGATATGCTGCGCTCGCTTGACGTTGAAGTCTGGGATGAACACGACTTTCAAGCGATCGCCGATAGCAGGATCATTGTTGATTACCTCGCCGACGCTGTTGATCAGTTTGATGATCAACTTCGCCATGAAATAACCGGGGGCAGCTTTGCCGCCAAACATTATTGCGCGTGGTGTGGAGACGAACTTGCTGTCGGACTTGATCCGGTTGTACAGCGTCACGGCGTGCAAGATGTTCAGATGTTGCCGTTTATACTCGTGCATGCGCTTCACCTGGATATCGAAGAGCGATTCCGGGTTAACGACTATGCCCGTCTGATCTTTGATGCGGTTTGCCAATTCGCGCTTGTTATCGCGCTTGATGGCACGCCATTGGTCGCAGAACGATTTGTCTTTCGCGTACTGCTCGAGCTCCTTCAACTCGTCCGTGTGCAAAACCCAGTTTTCGCCGATTTTTTCCGTTATTAGATCGGTCAATTTCGGGTTGCTCACCAGCATGAAGCGACGGGGTGTAACGCCATTGGTGACGTTGAGGAATTTATCCGGCCAGAGCTCATAGAAGTCGTGCAGAGTGTGCTTCTTCAACAGCTCTGAATGCAATTCGGCCACGCCGTTGATCTTCTGAGCACCGACGCAAGCCAGGTGCGCCATGCGCACGAAGCGCCCGCCGTCCTCATCGATCAACGACATGCGGCGCACGCGCGCTTCATCTCCGGGAAACTTGGCGCGCACTTCATCGAGAAATCTGCGGTTGATCTCGAAAATGATCTCAGCGTGTCTCGGCAGCAGCTCTTCGAATATCTCCAGCGGCCAACGCTCTAACGCCTCCGGCATAAGCGTGTGGTTCGTATATGCGAAGGTGTTTCTTGTGATCTTCCAGGCAGTGTCCCAGGGCAGATCGAACTCGTCTACCAGAAGGCGCATGAGCTCTGCCACACCGACTGACGGGTGTGTGTCGTTCAACTGAATCACTACGTGCTCGTGGAAATTATCAACGCATTTTTGCTCGCGCATATGCAGTTGCAGCAAGTCCTGCAGCGAGCAGGAGACGAAGAAGAACTGCTGCTCGAGCCGCAGTTGTTTGCCCTGTGTGGCGGTGTCATTGGGATAAAGAACTTTCGAAATTGTTTCCGAGCGCATTTTTTCATGCACAGAACCGACATAATCGCCTACGTTGAAGGCCTGGAAATCGAACGATTCCGGCGCCACTGCTTTCCACAACCTCAAAGTATTGGCATTGCCCATGCGGTATCCCAGCACCGGAGTGTCGCAAGGAATGCCGTTTACGACCTGATCGGGAATCCAACGCACGCGATAACCGCCCTTGTCGTCCGTATACGACTCGGTGTGCCCGCCGAACTTCACTTCCATTGTTCGTTCAGAGCGCGCAATCTCCCAGGGGTTTCCCAGCCTCAACCATTGGTCCGTCACCTCGACCTGCCAACCATTGTCGATTTTCTGGTCGAATATTCCAAACTCATATCTGATGCCATAGCCGATGGCAGGAATTTGCAGCGTAGCGAGCGAGTCCATGTAGCATGCCGCCAGGCGCCCCAAACCGCCGTTGCCGAGCCCTGGCTCCTCTTCCTGCTCGACCAGTTCGGGCAGATCCAATCCCAACTCTTTTACCGCCTGCCCCACTTTGTCGAGAATGTCCAGGTTGATGAGATTGTTCATCAGGTGCGGTCCGACGAGAAACTCCGCCGAGAGGTAGGCGACAAGCCGCGCGTCCCTTTTCAAGTAATTCTGAGTAGTGACGATCCAGTGATGCATCAACCGGTCCCGAACGGTGTAGGCAAGTGCCATGTACCAGTCGGTCTTGCTGGCAATCTCGGGAAAGACGCCTTGAATGTAAAAGAGATTGTCTTTGATCGCCCGTTTCAACGTCTCGATCGACAATCCGGTGCGGTCGTCTTCGATTTTGATTGTCGCTGCGGCTTTATCCATCACGAATACCTCAAATGCAATACCGCAGCGGCTGCTCATGGCAGCCCTCACGTCGGCTGGGTCAGCATTGTATCCGGTATCGAGATTAATGATGTGGCAAAGGCGTGGCCGACGGTGCATGTCATGGAGTAGCTCGCAGCCACCATGTCACCTTAGTGGGCGCGAAATGGGATGGCGTCGAACATCTCCTGCGACTCTTTTGCAGAGTAGAGCCGATCTTTTTTAGCAAGATCGGGCTTGCCCAGCGCATCGTAGAGACGGGCTCGCTCCAGGTAACACTCGCCCAGGTACTTGCCGGCTGTGACGCTGCGTGCTTTTAAGTCATGATTTACCGCTGTGGTAAAGTCGGCCAAAGCGTTTTTCAAGTCGCCCTGATCACGATATATTCTCCCGCGGAAAAGGTAGTAGTTAGCGGGTTCTGGATCAATCTTGATGGCGGCGCTGTAATCTGCGAACGCTTCTTTCACTTTGCCCATACGGTGATAAACTTCGCCGCGTTGAAATGTTAGAAACGCTCTGAGCGCGGGGCTCAAAACTGCCGATTTTAACACCTGATCGTATTGCGCTCTGGCAAGTTCATACTGTTTGGACTCGCGGTGAAGATAGGCCGACCGCGAGAGGGCATCAGTAGCGACAATAGGGTCGCCGACTTTGGACGCGACATTATAATCGTGAAACGCTTTGTCCCATTGGTGAATACCGGCGTACAGTCTGCCGCGCACAACGTAAGCGCGGGCGCACTGCGGATTGATCGAGAGCGCCAGATTGCAGCTGGCGATGCACGGCTCGATGTCGCCATCGAGATAATAGATGGTGGCTCGATCTACTAGCAATCCGGCATCTTTCGGATTGGCTTTGATTGCTGCATTGACCTGGTCCAGACTCCACTTCGGATGTTCTGATTCGATGCGAGTACGCATGTCGTCATCGAGAAGCTGTGTCGGTTTTGCCCCTGCAGACTTTTGTTTCGCAGCGGACACAGCGCCAGGGGACAGGAAGAAACCTAATAAAGAGATCGCGACGATTTGTCGTTTGGTAAACACAGTCAGTTCTCGTAATACTCCAGCACGGCATCGCTCAGCTCCATCAGCCCGTTGTCCATCTCAGACACGACTGATTTGACGTCAGACAACATTGCCATGCGTTGGTCCAGCAACTCGGAGGTCTCAAGCTCTTTCCCCTTTTGATTCTGGTGCGAGAGTACGCCGTGCTTGTTCCAACTGTCGATAAGCAGTTGGCGTCTAGAGCCTTTGGCACCGGCTGAAGGAGGTTTTTCCAGAAAACTCCAAATCGATTTCGGATAATTGGGCGATGAGTTGTTATCGAACAGGAAGGCGCTCAAAATCGGCGGCATGCCATGCTCTAACTTGCTCTCCTGCCGCTGCTGTCTTAATGCCAGCGCCGACAGACTCGACTGAACACTTCCGTCGAACACCTCGAGAACATTTGTAGTGAGAAGCGACAACGGCGCCATCGCGATGCTATAACCAACCATCTTCGTCACTCCGCCCGAGATCAAGTTGATCTGGCTGTTGCGCCGCGTGATGCGCGTTCTCTCTTCCGTGATGTAAGCGCGCATATCCTCGGCTTGGGCGATAGAAGCATCAATTTTGCTGCGCGTCGAGTTGACCTGGAGATTGATGTCTTGCACCAGAAAATTCAATTTCTGTTGCAGATAAAGCAACTTCTGCCGAGCCACGACTGCAGGCAAAGATTCGTCGTCACCGGCATTTTTTAAATTGAGGCGGGCTGTCTCCAACTGCTTCAACACCGGTGTTATGCCGGCCAAATCCGCCAATTCCTGAGCAGCAGGTGTGAGTGAAATCGCTTGCGCTGGCGCCTTGTCCTCAGGGATCGCAGCGATCTCCAGGGCGTGCGGCTGCGAAGTCTCAAGCTGGTCCGGTTGTTGCTTTTTTTCGGCCACGGACAGTTGAGGCAGGATCAAGATCGTTATTACTGCCCAGAGCAGACTTTTTTGGTAGTTCTTCCGCGACGCCATCTGGAAATTTTGCCATGTAATTCTGTTCTAAACGTCGTTTCTGTGCGGGGTTTTATGCAAGGAGAGCACGTCGTCGGGTGCTGCGGGGTCTTTAGTGGACTGCTTTACTAACGAGGTAGAGTGATCTCTGTAATATATCGAATTGTGTCTTGACTATTTTTGCACTGAATGCCACCCGAATGAAGGCTCTCAGTTGTAAATGAGAGCACTTTAGTAGAAATGAAAACGGTTATCATTATAATTGGGCGGCTAACTGTCAGGGACCGTTTTTCATGCCAGCTGCTTCAGCACCGTTTCGAAAGCGAAACGCTTTCACTAAAACAAAGGGATACCGCCACTCCGACAGCGGGCCGATATACCACGGTCCGCCCGCGGGCAATAATGGTCTATCCAGAAGCATCTGGGAATCGGTTTACGCGGCACGCCTTGCGAGGCTAGCAGGCGGCGTGAGCGCAAGTGTGAACTGTATCTTCCCGGGTCAATCGCCCGCCCTGGCCTTGTCGAGCAATCATGAGAATTTTGCGTTCGAGCGATTGCGAGCGATTAGGTCCAACCGGTTTTCTCTTGGTCACGATGCACTGGGATTAGTTGAAATCGGCTGGCACAGTTCGTCTTGGCACTGGAAGTCCATCAGAAGAGATTTTTTCGAAGAACTGCGAGTTCCGTCTCAAAACCTGCCAATCTTTGATAGCGACATTATCGCTCTCTCGAGAAAGGTTTCAGATAGAGCGTCTTTGCGAACTGTATTCGATTTGGTTCACCGCTCGTGGTCGAACGAGACGGGGACTGAATATCAAGACGAGTGCTTAGAGATTGCTCTTTCTGCTCTTGGCCAAAACAGCGAGCGAACATTGGCGACTCTGTTTGAACTAGAAGAATTCGCGAGCTACTGCACCTTGCGGTCCAAATTGGAAGTCGCGCAGGGCTTGTTGTATGGAAGCAAATGGGTAGACATTGCCTATCGAAAGATCGGACAAATAAGAGCTTCCGAAAAGTGTGTTCCGCTGAGACTTCTCCGTGAACTGGAAAAGATATCGATTGGACAAACAGCGCCATTGCTTGTTAATGAGTTTAATTGTGTGGCGGATGGCAATCATCGGCTGGCGGCGTCGTGGATCTGGAATGGGTTGAATTCGGTCAAATCGGAGAGTTGGAATTTAGACAACGCTCGATTTGAGAAACAGTTGCTTTCATATTTCAACGAGAACCTATCGCCGATAACGAAACTGGCTGTTTCGAATGCGCTTGAGGGATTGTCGTCACTGCTCACTGAAAGAGAGAGCAAGCAGCGATTAATCAATTTGCGCAAATTTGTCGTATCGCACGTAGTGGAAACGCTGCCGGTTGTGCCCATTCTTTCGTACAGCGGACTCGCCCTTGACAGGCGGGTTTATGAAAGCGCTGGTCGGCTCTGCCGTTTTAATCCTGGGCATTATCAAATTTTGCAGGATAACTTTGCCACGTGTCTACCGGAGAAGGCTTGTTATCACCTTGCCGATCGCATTCCACTGCCCTTGGTTAGCGTGATCACAATGGAAGATCGCTAGGTGATCCTATTTAAGAAAGCATGTTGTATATCGCAATCTATAGCCAGGAATTTTGAGGTAAAAGTACATGGGCGTGCGAGCTGACGAAAAAAAAGAGGAAAAAAACAGTCTCAAGCTGACTCCCCGGTTGCATAAAGAAATTACTGCGTTCTTATCGACGGACAAAGTTTTTGAACTGATGCACGCTCTTGGCAGTCCGTTAAATATTTTGTTTCCAGACCTTTTGGAAGCAAACGTGGGCGGATTTAGGGGCGTCTTTAACAGGCACGGTTTGTCGGGACGAATCTACTTCGCGCATAAAGCGAATCGTGCTGACGCTATTCCACGAAAATTGGCCACAACCGACGCTTATATAGACGTGTCTTCCATAAATGAGCTAAGACATGCCTTGGGCAGTGGTTTTGACGCGTCACGCGTGCAGGCTACTGGACCGAAAAACACTGAATTCCTACACTTATGCTTGCAGCACAATGTTGTGATTTCTGTCGACAGTGTGCAGGAGTTGCAAACGCTGAAAGAGTTAAGACGGGCAATGGGACTGAAGACCAAGTCCCGTGTCCTTCTCCGAATAAGCGGCTTCAAAAACAGACAGCAAAAACATCAAGGAAAAAGCAGTAGGTTTGGAATCAGGTTTGATCGTGTCCGCGAGGCACTCGCTTTATTGACTGAAGTGAGCAACGAAATCACTTTGCTTGGATTCGCTTTCCACCTTGACACAGTCAGTTCTTTGGAGAAGGCGGTTGCATTGGAGAGCTGTCTGCAACTGATTGAGGAAGCAATAGATCTGGATTTCAATCCTACGGTGATAAACATCGGGGGAGGCTTTAAAGTCAATTACATTGAAAACAGTATGGAGTGGAGCAATTACACTTCAGCAATGCGAGAAGCGGCACTCGGCTCTCGAACTCCCTTCACGTGGCAGGGCAACACCTTTGGTCTTTATCCGGATAAAGGAGTCCTGCGAGGCAGCTTCAACAGTTATAGCTTTTACGATTCATCGGCTGGTCCGGCATTCCTGGACGAGATATTGTCGCATCAACTTGAAAGCACAAATTCCTCGATCGCGAATTTCCTGCGCGAGAATGGAATCGATTTGTGGATCGAGCCTGGCCGAGCGATTTTAGACCAGGTCGGCATAACAGTTGCACGTGTCAATTCTTTGAAGGAGTCTTCTACAGGCGATGTACTCGTCTGTTTGAATATGAAACGCCAAGATGTCTGCTTTCTGGATCAAGAAATCTTTCTGGATCCTATCGTGCTGTACCAGCGTAATCGCCCAGCAGAAGATGCCGAGACAGGGGTCTATTTCGCAGGGAATCTTTGCTTAGAAAGTGATTTGGTGACGCGACATCAGACTATGTTGCCGTCATTGCCCGAGCCAGGAGATCTTGTCGTGTTCGCAAACACGGCAGGGTATTTTATGGACTTCAGCGCTAGCGAGGCGATTATGCACCCAATCGCCAAGAAGGTTGCTGTGTCCAAGCAGAATAATAGTAGTTTTAACTGGTGTCTGGATGAGAACTATTATCCAGAGTTTGGAAAAGGAAAGGAAGGCTGAAAATGATTGTAAAACAAGTCACTGAGCTAATTGGCAATACACCGATGCTCGAAATCGATCCAGAAATTCACGGTCTGAAAAACATAAACCTGTTTGCCAAATTGGAGCTCTTCAATCCGTTCGGCTCGGTAAAAGACAAAACAGCGTGGAACATGCTGCGGCACGATCTGGATGCTATCAAAGCAAAGGGACAAATTGTGATTGAGTCCTCCAGCGGAAACACCGCCAAAGCGGTGCAAATGATTTGTGGCATACAAAATATTCCATTTAAGATTGTCACTAATCGAGTTCGCGTGAAAGAAGTAAAACAGATCCTTCAACTTCTAGGGACCGAGATCGAGGAGTTGCCGGGCCAATCACAATGTCTTGATCCGTCCGATCCCAACGATCCGTTGTTTGTGGTTGAAAAAATTATGAACAGCGAGCCGGGTCGCTATTTCCATACGACGCAGTACACAAATGAGCTCAATACAAAAGCTCATGCAGAGATGACAGGGACTGAGATTGCGCAAGACTTACAGAGGGTGGACTATTTTGTTGGTGGACTAGGAACCACCGGATCAACACGTGGTGCCGGCGAGACATTGAAAGCACAAAATCCAAGACTGGCCAATATTGGTGTGGTATCAAGCAAGAACGGCTTCATTCCTGGGATTCGCAACTCGGATGAAATGTTCGAAGTGGGCTTATTTGACCGAAATTTCTATGATGCAGTAGTTGAGGTTTCGATCGACGAAGCGCTCGACGGGATGATGATGTTGATCAAACGCTGCGGAGTGCTTTCCGGACCCACGGGCGGCGCTAGTTTGGCCGGTACCCTGAAATACCTCAAGACGATTGATCAGACCCTCGCGGAGAAGCAAAACGCAGTGTTTCTCGTCTGCGACAGAGTCGAGTGGTATCTGTCGTTTTTGCAGAAGCTACGTCCACAGTGGTTTGGACTGAACGTCAAAGAGACTGGTTTGAAGACAGTCACGGAAGAGCAGCTCAATTCGGTGAAGGAGATAACGGCAGATCAATTGCAATCGATGGTGGGACGGGGTGAGCCGATGACACTGGTCGATCTGAGAGGCGGTCTTGCTTTCAAAGGCTCCCACATAGACACGTCCGTCAATATGCCCGCAGAAATGCTCGAGGAGCTTTTGCAGTGGAGCGTGCCTTTTTCTCAAAGCAAACCAGTTGTTTTCGTTTGCCCTGTGGGTGATCAGTCAAGGCGCTTTTCAGCATATATCACCGAGGCGGGCTTCAACAGCATGAGTCTGGAAGGAGGCTTTGCTGCCTGGCGGGATAACGAGAAGCCGGTAGTAAAAGCTCGTAAACGCACGGACAGCAAACCCGTATTGTCAGCTTGAGGGGAATCATGGCGATCTCATCCATCCAACTATTGTCTCCAGCTCATTGCTCGATTTCAGACGCAAAGAGTAGCGCCTTCCCCGAGCTTGCAACGGTGCGACAGATATTTCCCATTTTGCATACAAATCCTCGCACGCTATTCTTTGACAATGCAGCCACGGCGCAAAAGCCACTGCCTGTACTTGAGAAGGTTGAGGAGTTTAACCGAGCCAGCTGCGCAAATGCAGGCAGAGGGGCTTATTCGTGGTCCAGACGTCTTAGCCGGGAGGTTGAAGAGACACGTAAACGTGTGGCGAACTTCTTGAACAGCAGTTCTGAACTGATTGCTTTTACGAGCGGCGCCACTGACAGCTTGAACATGGTCGCTACGATGTGGGGATTGGAGAATCTTGCCGATGGCGACGAAGTGATGCTGTGTAACGAGGACCATGCTTCCAGCGTTTTGCCCTGGTACAACGTGCAAGAACTTCTCAGCCGTCGTGGCGTAAATATCAAAATTATTCCCTTTGCCGTGCATTCTACAGGAACCTACGACCGCAAGAGTTTTCGGGCGGGATTGGGCCCAAAAACGCGTATCGTTTGCCTCAGCCACATTCATCACTTATACGGCATGGAGATGGACATTGCCGAACTGAAAACCTTAGTACCAGAGCAGGTGTTTGTTTCTCTGGATGCTAGTCAGAGTGTCAGTCACATCAAGGTGGACGCGGAGGCCCTTGCGGTTGACTTTATTTCCTTTTCGGCTCACAAAATGTTTGGCTGCAATGGCACGGGTGTTTTATGGAGCAGTCCTCGGGCAGTTGCGCAGATGTGGCCGACGAGGGTAGGGGCGAAAACAACTTTATCTTCAGGCTCTGGCAGGTTCAATGTGGCGAGGGACAAACTGAGCCAGCTTGTCGAATGCGGTACGCTAAATTTGCCGGGCATTCTATCGCTCAAGGCAGCCATTGAGTTTATAGAAAGCAATGGCATAGAGCGAATGAGTGACTACATTTCGGGATTAACCATTTACCTGCTGGAAAAATTGAAAAGCGTGGAAGGCATCGAATTTGCTCCAGGCATCGGTGTTTGCGATTGCACCAAAGGGTTCGGCATTATCTCATTCAGGATAAATGGGTTTGATTCCGCAGATATTGGCGCTTACCTCGACAGCGAAGAGATCTTTGTCAAAACTGGAGATCAGTGTCTCGGCAGTGGTAAAACGGACGATGACTTAATTCGTATTAGCTTACAAATCTATAACACCGCTCAAGAAGTCGACAGATTTTTGGAGGTTCTCAATGAGGCAATCTCCAGCTGAAACGCTGCCATGCTGCCAATCTTCTGCTTACATATTTCGAGAAGCAAAAAATGAGGATGCTGGCAATATTGTCGATTGCTACGAAAGTGTATTTGGCGCACATGGCGTGAAAGCCCCCGGACATGAGCCATATCCGGCACCTGACGTATTCTCGGAAGAGGGCGTAAAGCTAATCGTCAAAGATCCTTTACGTCAATTTATGGTAATTGAGATCGACGGTGAAATTGCTGCCGGCATGATTATAAGCCACAACAGTCGATTTCATCGCGAGTTTGGATGTGTTGCTGTCTCTAAGCGCTATCAAGGACGCGGCATCAGTACTCTCATGCTCAAGGAGTGCAAGAAACTTGAGCAGCAACAGTCATTATCCGTGAACGTCACTGAGATAGTGACCCACAGTATGCTGAGCCAGTCCGCCCACAAGAATGCCGGCTATGGTCAGGTTACTGGGTTTGGGTTTTGCCAGTACCCTAATGTTTTCTTTTTGCACCATCCCGAGTCTTGCTTATGGATCACATCTTTTGAAGGTGCGGTCATCGAAACACTGAGACAATCACGGCCGTCGTGGCGCCTTCAACACAGCTTAGATCCAGCTCGCGGCGCCGAACTCGAAGGCACTGAGCTGACGCTTCTGAATAAACTAAAAGCGCCCCGTTCAATTTTTGTGCCGCCATCATATCTGCAAATAGTTTCAAAGATTGCTTCTCAGTTCGACGACACGTTCACATATCGCATCTTCGCTGATGCCGAAAGCCACACGCAGCACTCTCATTGGAATTCCAGATTCGCGTCTGATGATTGTGGTGACAATCCCTATGCATACCTAAATTTGCCTGCCAGGCAAATTGATCGAGAAGAGCTTTTAACGCATATGGGCAAGCTGGCGAACCAAAAAAAACGGTACATCCAAGCGCGCGTGCCCACGATTAACGGGTCGGCGATCAAAAACATTGATTTGCTCAGGGCACATGGTTTCGTCTTTTTGGGCTGGGTGCCGTTGCACAGATGTACCCAACAAAAAGAGCCAGACTTTGACGATGTTTTGATCATGCAATGGATAAGACCCGATGTGGTCGCAGCAAACGCTTTGCCCGGTGAGACCAATGCTGTAGTTAAGTTGCACGGTTATCCTCTCAATCTAACTGGGGATCTGATTTCAACCATCCGCAAAGACCTGAACAGTGCAGGCAGGAGGAATTGGAGTGATTAGCGAAGTTCGGATGCTGCACACGGATCACGTTGGTTTAGGAACTAGAAGACGTGGAGCGAAGACAAAAGTGAAAAAAGCTAGACTAAGCCGCGCTTGCCATCAAATACTGGTATATCTGAGGGAGACCAAGGGACTCCATTCAGCAAACGACATTTACGTAGCGCTAAGAGGTGAGTTGCTAGAAGAGGCTCCCGGACTTACGACCGTCTACCGCTCGCTCGAAACGCTGGTCAAGTCTGAGTTCATTCAAGAGGTGAATCTCGGGGAAAGCGAGAGGACATTCGAGTTTGTGGAAGAAGGTGAACATCATCATCACTTGGTTTGCACCGCGTGCAGAGAAAGTGTTCATTTAGACAATTGTTTCGTAGAACAGCTGGAATCAAAGATCCACGTTGTGCACGGATTTGAGGTTCGATCGCATATTCTCGAGCTTTTTGGTCTGTGTCCAAAGTGCCTGGCGTTATCTGAACTCAGCTTAAAATGAGAATGGGCGAGTGAGTACTCGAGATTCGTTCATGCCACCGTTTTCGGTTGCTTAAAAGGCATTCTGTTTTGCAATAGGGTTCGCTGACATGTTTTGCTAAGTGCGATTGTTTCGTCGGCGCGCATTGCGATTGATTTGCGAGTTGTGTAATGGTACCGAATATGACACCACGTCAATGCGAGCGGCCAACCGGAATAGCCTGGCCAACAAACGCGTGAAACTCAGACCTCGGTGTTTGACCAGCCGTTGCAGCTATTGATTACCGGCACTCTTATCGTTTTGATAAGTCGTGCCACCGTATTTGGTGCCCGACCGGCAAAATTTTTTTGGTTAATACAAGGTTGTTACACCAAAAATAATGATTTAGATGGGAGACCGAAGCTGAACAGTGATACCACCACTAGTCTGTCAGCTTCGGTCTGCCAATATTCCTATCTGGTTTATTGAACAGCCATTTCCAGCAACCGAGGTGCTAGGCGCAGCATATTTCTGCCGTTATTTAGCGCCACTTCCTTCTCGTTCTGCAGCTGGTGCCATGCCGGCATTCGCTAAACCGTAATGAGCCTTCAGCCCTGGCGGCATTCCTAGGTTCATAATCGATGCTTGGGTAAGATAATCGAAGTGCCACCACTCGAAGGCGTAATTTACGAAACCCGCTTCGGTCATGCACCAGAAAAGCAGCCGCCTGTTGCGGAGCGCTTCCCTATGACTGGCCGATTCGGACAATCCGGCATCCTCATAATAGCGAATGCTGCTTACCATTGATGAGTCGAGGTAAATGCCACCCATGTAGGCTGGCTTTCCAGTGGCTGTTTCCTCGAGCGTAAGATCGACAGCACCTCCCGTTGCATGCGTCGGCCACGTGGCGGCATCCTCAATCTTGAAGGTACTCGGATCGGTGGCGTAGCGCAGCGCAAAGGCGGTCAACTCGTTTTGCGATGCAAGAGGTAGAAGCTTGCGACCTCGCTCCAGCATCCATGTCCAGAGTGCCTCTTGAACGGCGATGGTCCTGAATCCGTCCAGCACGACTACTTGCATGCCGTATGGACGAAGGAGTTTGTTGACCTCCGTCAGTTTGTGCGCAACGCTTCTGCGAGCGTAGACATGAGTTAGTGAGAATGGGAAAGGCCGACCGACCGGCTGATTTAAACCATCGGTTCTGCTGTAAAACGGGTCGGTTCGAATACCGTAGCCTGCCAGGTCGACGAGCGGCTCATCGAACTCGCTGGCTGTTCGGTCGATCTGAACATTTTTGTATTCGTCCGTGTCATTCTGTGATGGGCTGGGCGGAAGTTTCTGCTCGCGATAATCAGAGAGTGTCTTCATATCATCCTTTCGGTTTAGGCGCCTTAGCGCACGTGCGTGGCAGGAGGAAACGATGGCTGATGGCCATGACCAACGGGTGTCGGCTAACCGGTCGCAGCCGTTGGTAGAAGCTCGCACAAGCTGCGGCTCTTCTGCATGCGAGTTCTCCCCTCTCCGCGTATTTAAGGGATTAGTTACACCCAATACGACATCGGTCGTGGGTTGATGTGTTGAAGGGCTCGATATCAGAGAGTTTTGGGTGAGAGCCGTTTTTCCAAGAAGGCGGTTGCGTAGAAGGGTTTTAAACTACAAGAGGCAGTGCGACACAAGCAATATTTGTAAGCTTAGAAAAGCCACCACATAGAAGCCTAAGCATCCACCAGCAATTATTTTTGGGGTACTACCGATAACCGCACACCCCATCGGCGCAGTAATGATAATCATTTTCGTTTGGCCCGCATATCAGTATCATGCCGGAAAAAACAGTGCGCTAGCCGCGCCAACTAACTTAGGGTATGTCATTATGGAGTTGTCTCGAGACAGATTCTGACAAACTAGATGGAAGGTATTTGATGTCGGTAGATTTGAAGAGCCATTTAAAGAGCGCCGGCGAATTTCTTGCCATTGCAGCGCCAATTATCTGCCTCTTTGATTGTGTTGTGCTCCCCATCTTCGCTGTCGTGGCCCCTTATCTGGGGCATCATGTAATCCACGGCGTTGGTGACCAATTTTTGACGGTTTTTGTTCTCGCTTTTTGCTTGCCATTTTTGATTCCTGGCGTTCGCAAACATGGCAATAAAACAGTATTAGTGCTTTTCGCGTCTGGCGCTAGCCTCATGTTTTTCACCAACTGTCTCGGCGAAAGAATCGATTCGGTATTGCATATTACTTTGAGCGCTGCCACCAGCGCGCTTCTGCTCCGAGCTACTTGGCTCAACAAACGTCTCTCTGCATGTGCCTGCGTGCACCATGATCACAATGAGCATAACTGACTGCTACTTGGCATAACTCTTCAGATTTGAGTTGCTTCGAAAGCACGGAGAACCTGTCTGGTCACGGCACAGTTTCTGCTGCAAATCTGGTGCGTTAATCGGCGGAACCTTTTCCGGCGCCAAGGGTCTAATATCCTGTGAGCAGCGGGAAGCGGGAATTGGCGAGAGTCTCTCGCTCGTTTCAACCGAAACAAAATAGCCCAATTGACACCCACGTCTCACACCATAACCACGGCAGCAGCAGCGACGGCCCGAGGAAGAATAGGTTCTTCCGGGTGCCAACAGCCGCTGCCGTTTTATTTAGTAGTTAACTCTGCACTGTCAGTGGAACTGTGCGATTGTGTGTCAGGGGAGCGCAACGCGGCGTTCCCGTGCCGCCCATAAGCTCCACGATTTGGAACGGTTTCAAATTACCGGACCGGCACTGACCCTACGCCACGCGCTTTGGCGCTTCTCCCGGCTTGTCGTGTTCTTCGGCTAACCTTTCTATAAATTGCTCGACAAAGTCGCTGATCAACTCCGGCTGACTGAACGGCAGTCCATGCGCGACATCCGGTATACACAACGACTGACTCGAATGCAAACTTTTGGCAGTGTCATCCATAAACGACGGATCGAAAAACGGATCGTGCTCACCTGTAATAACCATTGTCGGCGCCTTGATTTTGCGCAATCTCTGGTGAAACGGATAGCTGCGCATGTCTTTCAGCAGTTCGATAACCCTTGCGGGGCCAATGCGCACCACTTCTGCCAGCACGTTGAAGACAAGCTGCGGCGGCTCGAAGAATGCGTCTTTCGTCAGCGCTGCAATGCCTTCATGCACTTCTCCACCAGGAGTGGGTCCGACAAAAACAAGCCCTTTGACGTCCATTAGATGTGAAAGCTCGACCGCGACGTGGCATCCGTACGACCCTCCCACAATAAGCGGACGCCTGACTTTGAGCTGCTTTAAAACAAAGGCCAGCTCTTTCGCGTACTTCTTCACCGACAATGGCTTCTCCGGTGTGTCGCTTTTGCCATGCCCGAGCAGATCAGGGACAAACACCCGATGATTGCCGGCGAGTAGCTTGCCCGTCGGCTCCATGAATGACGATGATACGATTAAACCGTGTACCAGGACGATATCGAAATCATCTTTGGTACGGCTGCCGGCCACCATTACGCGCATGTTACCGTGCGCTGTCTCCACGTCTATGTTGCGAAATTCATCGATTTTATCCATAGCAATTCACCAGAGGCGCTAAGTCTCTGCAAAACGGATTTTGCTCGCGCTTATAGTCGGGAAAGCCGGGTATTCGGTTCCCGCTGGTGCTGCGGCAGAGCTGAATTTTTTAGCGACAATCTCGGCAGAGCGATCGGACCACGAACTCAATGCGGGCAAAGTCATAGCCAAACCGTGCACTTAGCTGCTTGCCGATTTCGTCCAGGTATTCTTGTTGAAACTCGATTGTCTTGCCGCAACCAATGCAAGTTAGGTGTCCATGCTGAGCTTCATCTCTTTTCCATTCGAAGACTTTCTGTCGTCCCCGATCGAGCGCGGTGACCAAGCCGATAGTAATCAGTCGGGCAAGAACGCGATAGATAGTAGCTTGATGGAGCGAGCAGTTTTGTTCGACGGCCCGCTCCTTGATCTGGATGGCAGTCAGATGCTCGCCCGTCGCCGCATTCTGCAGAATAGACGCCACCACTCGCAGACATTTGGTGGCACTGTTTTCCACCTTGCCGCCGCTGTCGCGATAAGCGCGAAGCGTTCTGTATGCCGCCTGCAGAGTGAGGTCGAGTCCTTGATCTTCCGCCTTTACCTTCAGTTGGGAGGCGGTAATGTTCGGCTCGCTACTCAGGATTTGAAAGAGTCGAGACCTCTTGGTCAAGCGCTTCGATGTTTTGCGATTTTTCCGGATACTCATAGCGAATCGCCTGTTCGTAGCCCAAGAAGAAGTAGGGTACAGAGCCCCGCTTGGAGGCACATCCACCGCAACAACCGGCTTTGTAAACCGGGCCGTCCTGGTGGGCATTTAGTACTACATACGGTGGCGCATTGTTGGGTGCGTCTAACACTGTGCCATCCAATGGACCACCGATTAGCTCAACAACCATCCTGATATCCCCTCTATTTTAATGGGTTGCGCTCTGCTTTCAACATCGGCAGTTCAACCCACACCTTTAAACGAATTACCACACTGGCTGCCGATTTTTACTAAAAGGTGCTGCCTGTATTGGTAATCGCTCATGAAGAAGCAGTCCGGAAACGGATGTCCCCTGACTTCTGCACGAGCGCTAATGTACTTTACACCAGCAACATCCATTTGCGAACGATTCTCATTAGCATTGCGGGCTGCTTGTTGATTTGAATCGCAACGAAATCGCCCTCTTGAGGCATTCTAAAATGCTTCATATTGAGATTCATTCGCAAAAACTGATAAAATTCTTGCATAGTTATTCGTTGACAGCGTTGTATGAGGGTTGTAACTTGGGTCCTTGCCTATTGAGAATCATTCTCAATCCGGCATAAACGCGTAACAGCCCGTTTGGAGGCGTTACTAAAGCCTGATCTTTGGTTGGCGTCAAGCGCTTCCGCTCATATCTAAGGAAACCAATGTTCGAACCAGTATCGATAGACCGTTTTTCCCTCTCTCAATCTACAGTCACCACTCTCTCAGCCAAGCTGAGAAGCGTTGCGCCGGAGAAGCAGAACAACACCGTCACCGAGGCCGTCGATGACTTGGCGGAAGTCGGCTTCCTTATTCAGTGTCTTTTGCAACAGTGCCAAGATGAGCAGGCGCATGTCGATGAAGAACAAACTTGGCTGCATGCCAACTTCAAGCAGACGGTTCAGGCGCTGAACGCTCGCTATCGCCGCCAGATCGACCTGGTAGAACGGACGAGCCGCTGGAGCGCGGCCGCACAACAAGCTGGCATCCTTATAGATGTGCGCCGCGAGTGTGCCGCCATCAAATCGGCGCTGAGAGTAGCCTACCGCCGTCGTGGACTGATGCTCTGCCTTGCCGATTGGCAGAGCCCCATGTACTCCTCGTCGGTGCCGCTCGAACGCAACAGGATATATGAAGGCATCACCGAACATGTGTGGGACTACAAGCGTGATGCCCACATGGAAGCGCTTGCCTACGAGAAGGCTTTTGCTCGTGAGTACTGCGCCCACTTGGGCTCCGACCGCACCCGTGCCTATATCACCAACAGCGGCATGGCGGCTTACTCGACAGTTTTGCACTGGCTGGCTCACGAACAGTTCGCCGGAGAGCCGGCGCTTGCTGTCCAACCCATGTATTTTGAAAACATCCATCTGGCCCGGGGTTTTTTCCCCAACCTTCTGCAGCTCCAGTCGCCATCGGCGGATGAATTGATCTATCAGTTGCGGTTGCAACAGCCATCTATTGTATTGTGCGACGCCGTCACCAACTGCGGAGACGTGCTGGCGCACGAATTCCAAGCCGTGCTCGAGTGGGCGGCCAACGAAGCCGAGCACAACGTCGCGGTCGTGATCGACTCCACTTGCTTGCCCATGCCGCTTCTGGCCACCGGGTTGCTGCAAGGTTTACCCGAGAATGTCACCGTAATCTTCGTGGAAAGTCTGGCCAAATATCATCAATTCGGCATGGACACCGTCACCGGGGGCGTTATCGTCGCCCACATGGCAGACGCCTGTCACGACAGTTTTCGCAAGGCCAAGGCACGCCTGGGCACCAACATCACCGACGGCAGCGTCGGCAGTTTGCCGGACCCCGACTGCGAACGGCTGACACGCCGGATGCAGCGCCACTCCCGCAACACTCGCATGGTGGCGGAAGCGCTCGAGCAGTTTGCCGACGAGGAGCAAGGTGTCGTCGAATCCGTCTCATGGTTGCGAGGCGGTGCGGTCGGAACACCGTGGTTTAGCGGTTCTTGTCTGACAGTCCGATTGGCGAAGTCGTATCGCACTATCGCAATCTATCGCGAATTCGAGCAGCGCGTCGTGGAGCTGGCTCGGGAAGTGGGACAGCCAGTCACTCTCGGCACGAGCTTCGGCTTCGATGTTTCTCGTTTGTATGTAACTGCGCCGTCCACGAAATTCGAAGATCCGTTTTTGAGAATGTCTTTGGGCACGGAAACTCAGGCGGAGATCGAGACTCTGATTGAGATTCTCAAGCAAGCGAATAGCGATGTAAGACGGGCTCATGCAAAAGAGCTCGACAATGATCTGCAATTCGCACCGCCGCGTCTGGCGGCAAAGGCTACAACCCAGTCAGCTACTGCCTCTGGGCTTATTGAGAAAGATTCCGCGGCGTTTATCGGGGAAGACGCGTTAGAACGTTATCTCTGTCCGGCCAATTACGCGCCCGCGCCTCTAGTTGAACTGCCGCTCGATCTCAACCCATTTCGCAAAGACGGCGTCAGGATCATGGCCAAGCTGATGCCGTTGGTACCATTGATGAATATCAAGTCGGTGCCTGCTTATTCGATGCTCGCCAAAGCGCATGAGCGCGGCGAATTGACGGACGTCAGCAACGTTATCGAGAGTTCTTCCTCCAACACGGTTCTCTCACTCAGCGTCATGGCTAAACTGTTCGGCATCCAGTCGACCTACGCCATCGTCGATCACTCGATCGCGCCAGGATTGCTGCGCATGTTGCGCCTGTTCGGCATCGAAGTGATGATGCATCCGGGACCCGGACACGAGATGTATGCCTCGGTTCAACCTCGCAGTGAGCGCGCCGCCGCTTTTGGACGCACTCCTGGTTGGGTCAATCCCGGACAGTACTCTAATCCGGACAATCCGGCCGGCTTTGCCAAATGGCTCGCTCCGGAGATCTGGACTCAAACGCAAGGGAGGATCTCGGTCTTGTCTTGCGGGTTGGGAACCTGCGGCACCATGGTCGGTGTCACCCAGGGCTTGAGAGAGCGCAATCCGAACATTCATGTTGTAGCGAACTGTCCGAAATCCGGAGAGCCTGTGCCCGGTCCGCGTGAGCGCGCGCAGCTCTCTGACGTCACCTTCCCGTGGCAAGATGTCGCCACGACATCGTTCGAGATGGGCTCGGAAGAGAGCTTTGCTGCCAGTATTGAACTGTTGCGCCGGGGCATCATGGGCGGTCCCAGCTCAGGCATGAACTATGCCGGACTGCTTCGCTACCTCGAGGGTGAGAAGCAGAGCGGGCGGTTGCAGGAGCGTGTCTCTGCCAATGGCGACCTCCACTGCGTCTTCCTCTGCTGCGATTCGCCCTTGCCGCACGTCGATGAATATTTCGATGCGCTGGGCGACAAATACTTCCCAGATGTTCACCCGATAACCGAGGTGAATCAAACCCGGTAAGACCATGCCTATCGAGACTGCGACTGTTTATGCGCTAGACTGCGCACCGACACTGACACCAAAACTGGCACCGTGGATCAAGAAATTCATCGCCCAGCCAAGTGCGGCCCGCAAGCTCATAGAATCATATGGATCGCCGCTGCACGTTGTTGTTCAGTCTGAATTCAAAAGAAACGTTCGAGATCTGCTCTCCCCGCTAAAGGAGAGAGGATTATCCGGTGGACTTTTCTTCGCGCGCAAAGCGAACAAACTGCCCTGGTTTCCCCTGGCTGCGCAAGAGATGGGCATCGGTGTCGATACGGCCAGCATCACCGAAGTGCGCGACACTCTGCGGCTCGGGGTCAGCCCCGAGCGCTTGATCGTCACTGCCATAGGCAAAGACAAACAACTCGTGACAGAGGCGGTCCTCGCCGGTTGTCTATTGGTTATGGACAACATAGACGAGCTTCGCGTCACGATCGAAGTGGCTCGCTCGCTCGGTCGCACGGCGCGCATCGGCCTCAGATTTTGCGGTTTTTCAGTTGGCGATCGTACGGTCTTTAGCCGCTTTGGTTTCCCATTATCGGATTTCGCAGCCGTGCTCGAGGAGATTGCCGACAAGAGCCAGTTTGTCAAACTCGAGATCCTGCATGCCCATCTCGATCGCTACGACACCAACGAGCGCGCTGCTGCTGCGCGGCAGCTCATCAGCTTTTCCGATCGCTGCGCCGAGCGGGGACATCCTGTCCGCGGCATCGATCTCGGCGGCGGTATTCTCATGCGCTACGTCGAGAGCGCGCAGCAATGGCAGCAGTTTCAAGACCGCCTCATTGCCTCCGTCGGCGGCAAACAGCCGGCTTTTACCTATCAAGGCGACGGACTCGGTTATTTCAAAGTCGGCGAAGAAGTGCACGGGAAAGCAGACCTTTACCCCGTTTTCAACGAGATTTCCAAAGAGCGTTTTATCGCCGCCGTGCTCGACAATGAGAGTGGTGCAACACCGCTCCACAAGGAGCTTTCAAGGCGCGGGCTGGAATTGTATTTCGAGCCTGGACGGGCGCTCCTCGATAACGCGGGCATAACCCTCTCCTGCGTTATGTTTCACAAACGCAATACCGCCGGCGATCTGCTCATCGGGTTGGCGATGAACCGTACCAACTTGCGCCCATTCCGGGCGGAGTTCTGCTCTGATCCGCTCCTGCTCAGCGAGTCAAACAACGCAGGCGAGCCGGGCGGCGCCTATCTGGTCGGCAATCTCTGCTCCGAGAGCGACCTCATCTTCCGCCGCAAATTGCATTTTGCCAAACTGCCGAAGCCTGGCGACATCCTTTGTTTTGCCAATTCGGCCGGCTACCTGGCGCACCATATGGAGATGGGCACGCACGGTAATCCTGTGCCGGCCAATGTTTTGATCGATGAGGAAACATTTGCGGTGCGCGACACATTCGGAGTTATCGACGCGAAGGGATTGGTATGAGTCAGCAGCAGTTAGAAGTGGTCAGCGCCAAGAGTCGCGACCCAAAGAGTGGACGTTCAGTCGCTGTAGTCACGGGCGCCGGGCGGGGCATCGGACGAGCGCTGGTAGAGGTTTTGTTGGAACGCAACTACTTGATAGTGGCGGTGGTGCGCAGCCTCTCGGATGTGGGAGAGCTTTTCTCGCTTGACCCGCAGAACATTCTGCCCGTGCGTTGCGATGTCACCGAACCTTCCACGGAGAGCGTGTTGCGTGAGTTCTTGGAACGGCAGATAGGAAGAGTCGACGTTCTTATCAACAACGCCGGCTTCGGCGCCAAGTCGTACGGTATTGAAGGGCTCAGTTTCGAAGAGTTGCACAATGTTCTCGCTGTCAGTTGTGACGGAGCTATACGCTGTGTGCGTGCCTGCCTGCCGTTTTTGCGCGCCTCCGACAATGCCGCTGTTCTCAATATCTCCTCTCGCTTCGGTTCGCTGGAATGGGTAGCGAGCGGAAAGCTGCCGCATCAAGAGGCCACTTATCCTTATCGCATCGGCAAAGCGGCGCTCAACATGCTCACCTCCTGCCTGGCGGCGGAGCTTCGTTCGGAAGGTATTCGTGTGCTTGCCGTTGATCCCGGCAAGGTAAAAACTCGTTTTGGTCCTCAAGATGCTGACGTCGAGCCTCTCGACGCAGCGCGCGCCATCGTCGATCTCGTCGGCGGATGCAGCGCCACTGGTATGTTCGTAAGCGCTTCAGGGGAGAAATTGCCATGGTAGACCGCAATTGGTCAGTAAAAGAGAAGAATGATCCGTTTGTGGTGCCGTCTTACGAGACGATAAGTTTCTCCTTACCGTCGATGCATAGTTGGGAACAGTTTATCAGCGGAGAACAGGATGGTTGGTGCTATCTCAGCGATGGCAACCCCACCCTTGCCGCACTGGAAAAACTGCTTGCTCGCATTCAGGGCACAGAAGCTTGCTGGGTGACCAGTACCGGCAAATCAGCTATTGCAGCCACTCTTCTCTCCTTGCTCAATCAAGGCGATCACTTGCTTCTTCTTCGCGAAGGCTACAAGTCGACGCGATTGTTCTCCGAGCAAGTGCTTAAACGGTTCGGCGTCGAGGTTTCACTCATCGAGGTCGACGATCTCAATCGCCTTTGCGACTTCATCAAGCCGGGCAAAACGAAAGTGCTGGTGTTGGAAGCGCCCACCAATCCGATGACCAGAGTGCCTGATCTGGCTGCTTGTGCCGCTGTTGCACGCGAGTACGAAGTGATGACCGTGCTCGACAATTCACTGGCGGGCTTCCATCAACACGGCGATATTCCTGTCGACGTGATCGTGCACAGCCTCTCGAAATACGCATCGGGAGTGGGTGACGTCATGGGCGGGGCAGTGCTCGGCTCGAAAGAGATGGTGCGTCGAGTCAAATCAGCGAACATTTGGAACACGGACGCCCTGAGCACACATGCTGCAGTCGAGCTGTGGAAAGGCATGCAGACCTACTCCCTGCGAATCGAGCGCCAATCATCCAACGCTTTGGCGCTGGCACAATATTTGCAGAAGCATGCAAAGGTGAGCCGCGTGCTCTACCCTGGACTGGCGAGCCATCCCGACCACGCCGTTGCCGCGCGCCAGATGAAAGATTACGGGTCGGTTCTTATTTTTGATCTTAAAGATGGTGCGCAAGCGATGCGTAAATGTCTCGACTCGATGAGCGTTTTCCGCATCGCGTTTGGCACCGGCTTCACTCAATCGATCGCTAATCCAGCTTGGTTGTTCTACGCGCGTTCGTTTCCGGAAAATCAAACCGGGCTCTCCGCCATTAAGGACAGCACCATTCGTCTTTCAGTCGGTATCGAACCGATCGAGCAACTGCTCGAAGATCTGGAACGAGCGCTTGAAAGCGTGTGAACGGTCTGGATTTCAGTTGTGACGTTGAGGTGCTTGGTGCTGGAATAACCGGGCTGACAACAGCGGTGGTGCTGCAGTCGCTCGGTTTGAAAGTGCGCATTGTCGCCGAGCATGTGCCCAGGCAGTTGCCTGATCAATACTGCCCCGCCGCCGTCTCCACAGGGTATGCCATGGCATCGGCGTACCCACACAATTTGCGAGTAGAGAATCTTTCTCGAATAAGTGCGGACTCTCAAGAGCTGTTGCGTGCTTTAGAAACCCAGCCACAGAGCGGCGTTGCTACCTACCGTTTGTTTGAGGTGTTTGAGCAGGAGCCGCAAGCTCCAGCGTTGGGAGAGCACCGTATGCGGTTGCAACGCTTCGATGGCACACCGGAGAAATTGCGAGATACATTCAATCCACCGGCCCGGCCGGGCGCCGAACACCTCTGGGGATGGGTGTTTGATACATACTTCGCCGACATGCCGATGTATCTCAAGTATCTGTCTGAGATGTTTCTGTTGCGCGGCGGTTGCTTCCGCAATGCCGTCATCGACAGACTGGAAGATGTCGGTAAACGTGATGTGAAAGCGGTTTTCAACTGCCTGGGACTGGGCGCAAAGTCTTTGTGTAATGATAGTGCTCCGGCAGTCGTAGTACGCGGCAAGCAAGTGGTCGTTCCGGGCGCGCCGATTTTAAAGCAAGAGGGGCGTCCCGTCTCATACAACTACACGCCGCTCCCAGAGGTCTTTTCGCGAGGCGATGGCGGCCCGGAATATGTGCATTTCTTTCCCCGTCATGATGGTTGGATTTTGGGACAAACGCGCGAACCAGGAGTCGTCAACGATGACGGCGAATGGCACGGCGTTGCGGTAAAGAGCGAGACAAAAGATATTGGCGGCTGCCAAATTCCCGTTCCAATCGTTGAACTAAACCGCGTGCTTCTGCGCAATTGGTTGGGTGCAGAGCTGGAAGAGAGCCATTTGCATGGTCGAGAAGGTTATCGCTATTATCGCGATCCCGATGGTTCGGGGGTGCGGCTCCAGTACGAAGATCTGCCGCACACTCGATTGATTCACAACTACGGACATGGTGGCTCTGGTATCACTATGTCCTGGGGCTGCGCCCTTCAGGCTGCGCGTTTTTACGTTGAGTATGATAGGAAGATTGAAACCCCGAAGTCGGGCACGGAATTCGAGCAGTTGGTGCGGCGCTTGGTTTACGCGCCTGCGGAGTAAAAATGCAAGGGCAGGTCTCCGGTCTATACATTTACCCCGTCAAGTCTTGCGCGGCAGTCCCGCTAAAACAGGCTCATTGCGGCATCTATGGACTGCAGCACGATCGCGAGTGGGTGATCGTCAGCGAGGGCGGTCAGATGCTGACCCAACGCGACGAGCCGAGAATGGCTCTAATTCAGCCAGCCGTCGATGAAAATGGAACCCTCACTTTGTCTGCTCCGGACCGCGCACCATTGACGGTATCGAAGGGAGTGTCCAGCTGCGAGCCGGCGGAGGTCGATGTCTGGGGGCGTATGCGCCACGCTGCTACGCTAGATCTGGAGTGTGGGCAGTGGTTGAGTCAATTTCTCGGTGTCGGCTGTAGATTGCTTCGCAGTGTCCAACTGAGTGGTGATGGGGCATCTGCCTGGGATGGTGGAACGTTCACCGATATGTATCCGCTCACCGTAATCGGGGAGGACAGTTTGGCTCGTCTCAACGATCGGCTGGAGGAGCCGGTCTCGATGGACAGATTCCGTCCTTCGATCGTGCTGTCAGGAGTCGGTTCACACGCCGAAGATAGTTTTGAAACGATCACAATTGGCTCTGTTACCTTGCGGCAACTAGGATCCGTGCCCCGATGTGTCATAGTCATGGTCGATCAGGTTAGTGGCAAACTGGCCGGTACTGAACCGATGAGGACGCTAAGCACTTACAGGTGGCGAGGCGGGAAAGTCATGTTCGGCCAGTATTTCCAGACTGAACAGCCAGGTTTGATCCGGCTAGGCGATCCGATTGACGCTGTCGCGCATGCAGTGTAGCAACCTGTGTTTTCTCTCATGTTTGGCTGATTTGAGCGCTCGCACAGTTGCGATACCCCGCCTGCTTTTGCCTGTAAATATTCCGTCAGTATCATCAGCCCGCTCTCGTCAAAAGTTTCGTTTGCCACATACCAAGCTGATTTTAGCTGTTTCACGTCAAATATATACATTTCTGGCATTTGCTCTCTCTGTTTACATAGACTAAAGACGTTTCAAATTCACATATTTCTCTCTCGGAATTTTTCCAACCCAAGACAAACGGCGGCTTACACACGGTTTTTCAGCACTCACTCTAGCGGTGCCGGTTGGATCTTGTTTCGCGCTCTTGTTCGCCAATTGCGATTGTTCGCAGTTTTGCTGAGCGACAGGAGCCTGATAAACAGCCGATCAAACGTGAATTCCTGCTAACGCTGGAGTTTCGTCTGATAGCTGGCTGAAACATTCTTTCATTGAGGCGTTTGATTGCGCCTTCGTTGGTCTGCTGAGAACCGCTTCACGAGAAGGGCGAACAGCAGGCTAAAAACGCGATGTTCGTGTGGGTTTTCTCCGCGCGACATTGTGCTTCACCGAAAGGAACATATATGAACAGCAAGAACGTATTAGTGCTCGGCGCGGGCGTCAGTGGTTTGACGACTGCTCTGGAGCTTATTCGCGCCGGTCACAAGGTGACAATCTGGAGCAAAGAACCGATCGGTCTGCTCCCGACCACCTCGGCGAACGCTTATGCCATGTGGGTTCCAGTCAAAATCGATGGCGACGCTCGAGTCGAGCGCTGGGCCAACGAGACGCTTGAGGCACTGGAGAAGTTGTCCAAGGACACGAATACCGGCGTCACAATGCGTCAGATTTTCGTCCTGCGCCAGACTCATGAAGAGCCCTGGTACGCAGGCAAGGTCGCATCTTTCCGTCACGCGCGCGACGGTGAGATTTCGAAAGAGTACAAAGACGCGCATGTGTTGGACAAGGCACCGATCATCGACCCGCCGGTTTTCCTGGCGTGGCTTCGTAGGCAGGTGATTGCCGCTGGCGGCAAGATTTCGCAACACGAAGTGAAGCAGTGGAGCGATTGTCCCAGCGAATTCGAAGTCATCGTCAACTGCGCCGGTCTCGGTGCTCGCGAACTGGCGAACGACAAGACTCTGTTTCCCGAGCGGGTTCAGGTCGTCAAAGTTCGCGCCAACGGCTTCGACAAGGTCGTCATCGATGATGACGGTCCCAACAAGCGTGCCTGCGTCGTTCCGCACCGCGACCACATCAAGTTGGGTGGCGTGTTCGACGGTCCGCAGGAGTCGCTCGACGTCGATGATCAGGCTACTCGGGACATCCTGGAGCGCTGTTCCAAGATGACCGGCTGCAGATTCACCCTCTCCGACGTCATCAGCGCCTCACGCGCCCTGCGCCCGGAGCGCTCGCTCACCCGCGTCGAACAGGAGAAGCTGTCTGACGGACGCCAGCTTGTCCACAACTACGGACATGACGGCATGGGCTTCATCCTCTCCCACGGCATCGCCAGGGAGATTGCAGGCTACCTGTCCGACTCGTCGCCCGCGTCCGAGTAACATCGCCGCAAACCAACGCTGGAGGGCAGTTCAACCGAGCTGCTCTCCAGCTTTTTTTATCGCAACGTCCGCTGACATTTCCGCGCCTTTTCCGCTACGTTCTATTACTATACAGCAGAGTAATTCGTTGAAGAAGCGAAAATCACAGAGGCTGTCCTTTTTTTCGTTGATTTTCGTGGAGACCCCCGCACCAAGCAGCTTGTGCCTGGGTAGGTTTGAGCTTGCAAAACGAAAAACCTCTAAAGGAGGGTCTCCATGCGTAAATCATATTCGAAAAACACAGGTTCCAAGATCACTGGATGTACGCGTGACTTGAAGAGTTCCTGTGCAATCGGTGTTGTCCGGTTTGCTGTCAAGACCGGTTAGACGGTGCTACAGACCGGACATCCGTTTTACCAGTCCACGTCTGCACCTGTCTCGTACCGATCGTCGACCTGTTCATTAACGGTTCTGGTCCCGGACGTCTCTTGGTTGATGTCTTCGTAAATTGAATCGAGCGAAAGTGAGAGCTGGCCGTTGGGCAAGCCGCCTAGCTCCAAGGTGGCATGTCCGACGAATTCGTAAATCTCCCAAAGACCGGCTTCCGCGCGTGTGTGCAGCTCGACGCGTCTCTTCGATTGATGCACTATCATGTAGTGTTTCAGTGACGGAATTTGCTTGTAAGCGGCTGCTTTTTCTCTTTTGTCGATCGTTGAAGTCGAACGAGATAGAACCTCGACCAGCAGCGTGGGCTGGTCGCTATAAACGCTTTCTCCGTCTTCGGTGTCACAGGCAACCATTACATCAGGATAATAGAAGCTGTTTGCCGCATGAACACGTGCCTTTACTGCTTCTACGAATGCTTTGCAGCTACTTCCGCGCAAGTGGGCTCTCAGGGCGGAGTAAATGTTGAGGGAGATCAAGTTGTGTTTCTGGCTTGTGCCGGTCATTGCGAATAAAAGACCGTTCACGTACTCGTGCCTGACTGGCGATGTTTCTTCTGCCAGTAGATACTCTTCCGGGGTGAGAAATTTGAGCTTTTCGGCCATAACATTGGACTCCTGGGAAAGTCTTGCTTCTAAGTATAACTGCGCCTCCGATGCAGAACACTGTGGAATTCCACAGTGTTGTTCCCACTCCGCGCTTCGCTCTAAAAGTGTCACCACCTGCAATGGACGAAAAAATTGAAGGAGGAACGCCCAAAGTCGGGCGTTCCTCCCTCGAGGGGAGACAATTTTTCGGGTTGCCTCTGGTTTGCTGTTACTTGGCGGTGCAGCTTATTTTCTTGTGCGTGCTACTCGATCCAGATGAGGACGGCTCGCTTGTGAGCTGTCACTTTGGCCCCGGCGAAAGCCAGAATCACGGACCCGGAGTTGGCTTTGATGTCGGTGCCGGGCCACGCGAAGGCAGTACAACCGCTGGCAATCGTGGCCTGTCCCTGTTGCACGCTAAACACACTGCCCTTGCCTTGCAAGCGCACTCGTCCTTTGATGCTGCGAATCGGCGTGCAATTGACACCCTCGCCCATGGTGAATGTCGGCCGGGGCGCAGTCTTTTCGGGAGTTTCTGTGCTCATGGATTTCCTTTGATGCTGATGATAATCGCTCTAACTTGTTCACTCTCGTCGCTGGCGGTAGCAAAAAACAGACGTCTTCACCGCAGGCGGCGGCGCAGATGTTTTTATGCGGGTACTGCTGAGATGACCGGCTGGCTTGCTGATGCTCAAAACGAGAGGGAAAAGTGCACTTGCGTTGTCTCACAGGGACTGGCTGAAAGGCAACAGAATGCACGAACCAGCAAAAAATCTACTTATCGCGCAGTGCCACTCTGTCACGCCTACGTCACGGGCAGGCGCCTGGCGTTCCACACATGCGCTTGCTGAGCACAAGGACCAATAGCTGCAGTCTACGCTGCCGATGGGTTGCCTCTTCTTAAACGGTGGCTAGCGACGTTGGCCGGTACGGCCTTGCTGAGAAGATAACCCTGCACGAACTGGCAGTGCATCTGCTTCAGCAGCCAGAGCTGCTCGACGCGTTCGACGCCTTCGGCCACTGTCTTGATGTTCAACTCTTTGGACATCTCCAGGATCGAACGGACAATCGCCCGCCCCTTGGCTGAATCGTTCAATGTCGATATGAATGAGCGATCGATCTTGACCATATCAATGGGATAGTCGAGCAGGTAAGACAGCGATGAATAGCCGGTCCCAAAATCATCAAGCGCCAACTCGAAGCCGAGCTCTTTCAATTTACGCAGATACTCGAGCGTGATCTCCTTGTGCTGCATCACGGCAGTCTCAGTCAATTCCAGCGTAATGGCGCCTGTCGAGCGATTATCGTTGGTAAGCACGTCTACTAAGTTCTGTGCCCGTTCTGGTGTGGAGAATAGTTTTGCCGAAATATTGACCGCCACGGAGTCGATAGGAACACCTTCCGAGCGCCAGTCACCAATATCTCCCTGGACGCGGTCGATCACCTGACGAGTAATTTCATCTATCAAATCCAGCTCTTCGGCGAGCGGAATGAAGACCGCAGGCGAAATTGCTCCCATCTCCTTGTCCGTCCATCTGACAAGCGCTTCCAGATGCGTGCAGTCGGTGCTCTCGAGGTCGATTTGCGGCTCGTAGTGAACTTCCAGCAAGTTTTCCGCGATAGCGTTTTCGAGACGTTCGTGCAATTCGTTTACCCCAACTACTGTGCGGACGGGCTCAGCGGGTCGCAATATGCGCAACCTGTTCACATTGTTTCCGCTGAAATAGTACATAAAGGTCTCCGTTTCTAGACGAGTCCGCTGTGGGCATATAAGTCGATGCTCTTTCAGGCTTAACGACGCAGCATAGAGGGGAAGGTTCCAAGATATTCGTTGATCATATGTTTGCGAATGCGGCTGATAAAGCCCGTCTCTGGGTCTTCTTGCCGATCGCATATACAAGCTGAGAATTGTCTGAAGTCAAGCAGTGTCACTGTCAGACGATTGTTGAGTGCGGGTTGTGCCTGGGGCAACTACCCGCGAGTTGACACCAGGGGTAGTGCCATCAAAATAACCGACGAGCGTGCTGCCACCGTATATGTTGTCGATTCATGCTCCGGCGAATTACCGCGGTGCAGTATGCAGCCGTGCTCGAGATTAGTATCGACGATGCGGTGCCACTTGCACCCTGGAGCCGGCGCTGGCAGGTGAAATATCAACTCTTCCCAGTATGCATTCAAAGCGATGTACAGTCGCTCGCCTGCCTCTGGCTCGACAAGCTCGAAGGCGATGCTGTGCGATCCGGCACCCCAATCCGGCGCATTCAACTCCACTCCGTGCCAGATAATGTGTGCGTTATCGCAGGGCTCCGTAGCGAGCAACTGTGTTTGGCGGAAAAGGCGTAATGATTGGCTCCAGGCAATCAGTTCGCAGGTGAAGTGCAGCAGATGCGCGTTCTTGTCGACGAGCGACCAGTCGAACCAAGAAAGTGCGTTGTCCTGGCAGTACGCATTGTTATTGCCATTTTGGGTGCGGCGGACCTCGTCTCCCATCAAGATCATCGGCGTGCCTTGCGAGACAAATAACACCGTCAAAAAGTTTTTTACCTGCTTCAATCTAAGCGAGTTCACCTCCGCATCATCGGTCGGTCCCTCGACACCGCAGTTCCAGCTCTGATTGAAATTGGCTCCGTCGCGACTGTCTTCGCCGTTCTCCTCGTTGTGTTTCTCGTCGTACGAAACGAGGTCATTCAAGGTAAATCCGTCGTGGCATGTGATGAAGTTGATACTGCGGCTGGGCTCGCGCGACAGCTTCTTATAAATATCCGGGCTGCCTAAAAGCCGCGCGCCAAGCGTCTTCACAGAGCCTGCAGTGCCTTTCACATAGCCGCGTACATCGTCGCGAAAGGGGCCGTTCCACTCGGCAAACCAATCACGATGGTAGACGAAATCGCCTACCTGATACAGTCCTGAGCTGTCCCACGGTTCTGCGATCAACTTCGTGCCGGCCAAAAACGGATCGGTATCGACAGTCCATAAAACGCCGACCTCTTCCGGATTGCCTTTCACGTCTCGGGTTAAAGCGGAAGCGAGGTCAAAACGAAAACCATCGACATGCATCTCCGATACCCAATAGCGCAAGCATTCGATCAGCAAACGGCCGGTGATGGGATGGTTGACGTTGAACGAATTGCCGCAGCCTGAGTAATCTTTGTAATGCTGCGGCTCTTCATCGAGGATGTAATAGATCGGATTGTCCCATCCTTTGAACGACAAAGTCGGACCGTACTCGTTGCCTTCGGCGGTATGGTTGAAGACGACATCGAGAATGACTTCGATGCCTTCTTTGTGCAACGCTTTCACCATGTCGCGAAACTCGTTCACGGCGCCAAGCGGCTCTTTGCGTGAGCTGTAACGCGCATGCGGAGCCATAAATGCGATGGTGCTATAACCCCAGTAGTTAGGCAAACCTTCGCGCGCATCGTGCTCGTCGTAGTGGAAGACCGGCATCAGCTCGACCGCCGTGACGCCCAAACTTTTTAGATAGGGAATCTTCTCGACCACTCCCGCATAGGTTCCTCTCAACTCCGGAGCCAGTCCGGAGTTGGGATTGCGCGTGAAGCCGCCAACGTGCATCTCATAGATGACGGTGTCCGCATACGGTATTCGCAGCGGCGTGTCTTCGCCCCAGTCATACTGTTTTGGGTCTACAACCACACTGCGCAATGCCGTGGCCGAGTTATCGCCAGGCTTGATGGCGTCAAGCCGCTTGTAGTTGTCGGCATTGGCGATGGCGCGGGCGTAGGGATCCAACAAGACCTTGTGTTCATCAAAACGCAGCCCCTGCTCAGGCTCATGCGGGCCGTACGCGCGATAACCGTATACCTGTCCCGGCTCCAAGCCAGGAATGAACGTGTGCCAATAAAAGTTCGTCTTGTTGAGAATAGGGTCGAGAGGTATCGTCAGAGCCGGCTTTGGCGCCTCCGGCGACGCATACAGAAGGAGTGAAACCGCCGTTGCATGTTTCGAAAATACACAAAAATTGACGCCGCCCGGACGCACCGTGGCGCCGACAGGATAGCTCAAACCGCTGCGCTGAGCGGTTACATCGAGGATCGGAGCTTCTGCTTGAAATGGTAAAGGACTCATTCTTTTGGCCGATTGTCTTAGTTGTTGATTGTGCGATGATCTACGGCCTGTTTTGCAAAGGCGAACCGCCGAGTGAGGTAATGATATGGCAATTGCGGGTGAAAAAGTCAGAGATGCTAAACCGCTTTCTGATGACGAGCTGCGAAAGATTGACGCTTACTGGCGAGCCGCGAATTATCTGTCCGTCGGGCAGATTTACCTCATGGACAACCCGCTGCTAAAACAGCCGTTAGAACTCAAGCACATCAAACCGCGCCTGCTTGGGCATTGGGGCACCACGCCGGGTTTGAACCTGATCTACGCGCACGTCAACAGGCTGATCAAGAAAAACGACATTGACGCCATTTACATCTGCGGTCCCGGGCACGGCGGTCCTGGCATCGTCGCTAACACGTATTTGGAAGGAACGTACACCGAGCTTTATCCATCCATCTCCTGCGACGAAGAGGGCATGCAGCGGCTCTTCAAACAGTTCTCCTTCCCTGGCGGCATTCCCAGTCATTGTGCGCCGGAGACTCCGGGTAGCATCCATGAGGGCGGAGAGCTAGGCTACGCGCTCCTGCACGCATTCGGCGCCGTGCTGGACAATCCCGACCTGGTGGCAATCGGCGTTGTCGGCGATGGCGAGGCAGAGACCGGACCGCTGGCCGCCAGCTGGCACTCCAACAAGTTTCTCAACCCCCAGACCGACGGTGCCGTTCTGCCGATTCTTCATCTCAACGGTTATAAAATCGCCAACCCGACAGTGTTGGCAAGAATTCCCAAAGAGGAGTTGACTGAACTTTTACAAGGCTACGGCTACAAGCCTTATTTTGTCGAAGGTGATGATCCGGCTCTGGTGCATCAAGCGATGGCTGCTACTCTCGACACGGTCTTCGAAGAGATTCGTTCAATTCAAAAAGAAGCGCGCACGAGCAAGATCAAGCAGCGCCCAGTGTGGCCGATGATCGTCATGCGCACGCCGAAAGGATGGACCGGTCCGAAAGAAGTAGACGGCGTCCAGATTGAAGGCACGTTCAGAGCGCACCAGGTGCCGCTCTCCGAGATGGCGAAGAAGCCCGAGCATATCAAAATGCTGGAAAAATGGATGAAGAGCTATAAGCCCGATGAGCTTTTCGATAAGAATGGAACGCTCGTAGAGGAGCTGAGAAACCTGGCGCCAGAGGGCAGCCGCCGCATGAGCGCTAATCCGCATGCAAATGGCGGGCTCTTGCGCAAAGATCTGATATTGCCCGACTTTCGGGATTACGCGCTGGATGTGACCAAACCCGGTAAGGTTGATGCCGAAGCGACGAAGATTCTCGGCAATTTCCTCCGTGACGTGGTCAAGGAAAACGAAACGAACTTCCGCATCGTGGGACCTGATGAAACTGCCTCGAACCGCCTGCAAAGCGTGTTTGAGGTGACCGATCGCGTGTTCGAAGCGAGCATTCTTCCTAACGACGATCACATCGCGCATCAAGGACGCGTCATGGAAGTTTTGAGCGAACACATGTGCCAGGGCTGGTTGGAAGGCTATCTCCTCACCGGTCGGCATGGATTCTTTTCCTGCTACGAAGCATTCATACACATCATCGATTCGATGTTCAACCAGCACGCAAAGTGGCTGAAAACCTCGAAGAAGATTGCCTGGCGCCGACCGATCGCGTCACTGAACTATTTGCTCACCTCCCATGTCTGGCGCCAGGACCACAACGGTTTCTCCCATCAAGACCCGGGCTTCATCGATCACGCTTGCAATAAGAAAGCAGAAGTGATTCGTGTTTATCTTCCGCCCGATGCAAACACGCTTCTGTCAGTCGGCGATCATTGCTTGCGCAGCAAGGATTACATCAACATCATCGTTGCTGGTAAACAGCCGGCGCCGCAGTGGTTGAACATGGATCAAGCGATTAAGCACTGCACTGCCGGCATCGGCATCTGGGACTGGGCCAGCACAGACGAAGGCTGCGAGCCCGATGTCGTCATGGCTTGCGCAGGCGACGTTCCTACTCTGGAAACGATGGCCGCAGTGGAACTGCTTCATCACCACGTTCCTGATCTGAAAATCCGCGTGGTAAATGTCGTCGACCTCATGACACTGCAGCCGCAGACCGAGCACCCGCACGGACTTTCCGATAAAGAGTTCGACTCGATCTTCACCAAGGACAAGCCGGTCATCTTTGCTTATCACGGCTATCCCTGGCTCATTCATCGTTTGACCTATCGCCGCACCAATCACCACAATATCCACGTGCGTGGCTACAAGGAAGAAGGCACCACCACTACCCCGTTCGATATGGTAGTGATGAACGAACTCGATCGCTTCCATCTCGCCGGCGACGCCATCGACCGCATACCGCGTCTGCAGTACTCAGCAGCACTAGCTAAACAGCATCTGCGCGACAAACTCATCGACCACAAGCATTACATCGCCAAACACGGCGAAGATATGCCCGAGGTCAGAGAATGGCGCTGGAAGCCAGAGTAAGGATTCGATTCAGAAAACATTCGTATAACCGATTGAGATTTAAACCAGAGATTTCATCTCGGGTAGAAAATCATCAACCGTATCTGAGTGGCATGCGATAATCAAAATGGGTTATGCATACACGAGGTCACCCAGGCGGAGTGAAAACGAGCGAGTTGAAAAAGCAGTACGTCTCTGTAGTTCGTGCCCGACGGATTCATGGGGAGAACAGCCCAGTGGCATTCGAGGAGCTGCTGTCCGTCGTCACAAAAGAAGCCAATTCGAGCGACTCCGAGGAAGCGTTTGCACTGGCTGGCGAGTTGAAGGATAAATTTCTAGCACTAACTGCGGCTGACCAACAATATTTTGCGCTTTCGCTAATACAAACGGCCCTGTCGTCTGCATCCAAAGATAACTTTCAACTGTGCGCCCTTTTTTATGTTCCTGTCCTTGAAAGCGCCGAGTTGGCGGCGTGGCAGAATGTTGACGAAATTGCTGCAAGTCTGATGAATCTGGCCGGCTGTTTCCATCGCAAAAAGCGGTTTATGGAGTCCGAAAAGATTTTATCGACCGCGTATGAAGCTTACAAAACCTCTCAGTCTTTGCCCAGAGAGTTCGTGATCGAAACTGCAAAAGCACATTTTGAAGTCAAACGGTATCAACCCGTCATTGATATCGTGCAGCGACTTTTGGATGGAGGAGATGAAAGTGTCGGTGTTTCTGCTCTGGCTATGCTTGTTGAAAGTTATGGGGTATTAGGATCGCGTGATGCGTGTGAGAAGCAACTACCCGCAATTGAGCGTTGCTTGAAGAGTGTTGGCTTTGGCGAATCGAACGATATTGCCGATTTGGTCACTGGTCTCGTAAGACTCCATATTGAAGTAGATGGAGTGATGAGAAAGGCCACAGAGGGAATGATTGCTGGCGGAATGAATGTATCCCAGCAGTGGTCCCATGTCCTGGATCGCTTGTTACGAGAAATCGCAAAAGAGTTTCGAAAGGATTTCGAATCAGCGATGCGCTCCTGGTTCGATGTCTGTAAAAAACAATACGGGGCGAACTCTCCAGAGTACGTTCGTGCGCTTTCACATGTAGTGCGGAGCATCATTCAAAGGAGACCCGTGGTAAGGAGCGAAGCCATAGTGGCTGAAGCTTTAGCGAGCGTGCAAGACATTCAAAATAATGCACACCGCGAACTCCTTTTGGAACTCATCGACAAACTTGGTGAAATTAGCAAGCATGGTTTGGATCGTCTTGTTGATGACGTTATCAGGGACATGCCAGTAGATCCGATTGCCCCGATGTTGTTTGTTCGCGCGGCGGATTTTTTTCGCGGTAGAGATCTTCAGAAAACCAAGTCTCTGCAGCGTAGAGCGATCATGATGTTGGTGGAGATTATTCCCGCGGATGACCAGTGGTTTAAGCCCTTCATCGAACTTATTGCTGATTCCCAAGACAAGTTTGAGGGGCATCAGGATGTGGAGAATTTTGTCCTAGGCTTTAGCCGAGAACTAAGCTCAACCCATACAGGTCGTGATCTCGAAGCCCGGGTGCTTGAGACGCTCTCTCGATGCTGCAAGGACGCTACTGTCGACTTTCTCAGGACAAAGCTCGCTAAGCTCGGCTTAGAGCAGAGCGACGAGACTGCGCATAAAATTCAGATGTACATGATGATGTACGTAAATCACAGCACAAATGTAGACGGCATCAACAGGAACAGCATTGATGAACCAGATTTGAGTTATGTCGCTCGTGCATATACATACCTTCTGCCAGGGGTTTTGCTTTCTAATTGGAAACGAACAGTCGGAGGCGCGAATCAAGCCTGCAAGGTATCATTCGAAATGACTGATACGCGGATAGACCACATTGCTGTAATTGAGTCTTCAGGTAGCGCCGGATGCGACAGCGAAGTGGTTTCCGCGATGCACAGAGCTAGCGAACAGCGCAAGTTTTGCGTTGGCATCAACGGGCTGAAGTTTGTTGCTGTATTCGACTTCGCCAAATCAACAGTAGTTGTCGAGTCGCGTACTACGCAGTGAAACTGTTGATTCATCATTGGCGGTCGATGAGTTGATCGCATCGCCGAATGAGCCCGCTTCGCTCCTCTCGCCAAGTATTAGCAGCGGCAATGAGTGTCTTGATGGACTGAGCCACGGTCTTGGCTTGTTCTCGCTCGTTCGCTTTGGCGAGCAGCTCCGCTAGCTCGGTAAGCCTGAGCGCAACGTGCATCTTCTTGCTGGCGGACTGCGTGATCTGAATGAGGTCGAGTGCCAGCTTCGTAGCCCCACTGGACTGTCCGGCTTGCACCAACTGTACGCCGAAGTCCACCAGGTTATTGATTCCTGAAGACTTTTCCTGTTCTGACAGTGCCGAAAGTAGTCTCAGGCTGCGCGATATCGCATCTTCACAATCCGTCCACGACGATAGCTGCAGGTAAGCCTTCGCTACGGTAAGTCCGCCTTGTACTGATTCTATCTGCGTAGGAATTCTAGCCCGGAATCGCGCGCGCTCTTGCTCCTGTTTTCTTTTTTGGTGCAGCTCGGCGACAAAATCTTGCAGTGCTTTCGCTCTCTCTGTGTGCCCTGCTCTGATCCACAGATTCGCCATGCGATCTGCTGTAGCTTTTTGTTCCATCTGGAGCAAGTGTTCGTTGGATACTCGGCGACTGTCACCGCCCGGAGTGTCTATCTTATTTCGGGCAAAGATGTCCAGCTTTGCAAGGTCTTCCAGAGATTCATCGATATCGCCCAAATCCAATTTGAGAGATAAGAATTGCTCAGCGAAGGGCGAGGTCATATCAGACAGTGTTGCATCCAACGATTTTGCTCGTTTGAGCAAGGCTCGGGCTTCCTCTGGCATGCCGGTAATGATGCTTAATCTGGCTAAATCTAACAGTGTACGAAATGGGTCGCAGCGAACTTTTAAGAGCTGAATCTTCAGTGACTGATTCAAAAGTTGCTTTGCCTCAACAAGGTTTCCGGCTTGCTCGTACAGGGCAGCGAACTCCGAAAGAAACTTCACGCGCGTGTCGCTAAGAGGCGCGAATTCTTGGAGGGCCGCAGCGGCACGATTGAAAGAGGCTAGTCGGGTTTTGTCACGCACCTCTGGTGAAATCGGGGGAGCATTGCCGCAGCCCACTCCATATGGGTGTTTACCGACCGATTCAACTTGTTTTATCCTGGCGCTTCTCTCGCTCTCTTCCTGCTCAATAACTGTGGCTTCCGAACGTCTATCTTGCCTCAAAAGCAGATTCCGATAAAGCTGGTAGCACTGAGATCTGCCCGGCGGACCAAGCAGGTGTTTCTTCTCAAAAATCAATGCTTCCTGGACGAAACACAGGGATCGATCAAGATCGCGAACATCACTACAAAGGCGGGCGAGTGACAGTAAAGTATGCCCAATCTCTTCGCACTCCATATCTAAGTGTTGTCGTTGAATTGCCAATATCCCTTCAAGAAACCGCACCCCCAGCACATTCTCCCTATTGTCGCCAAAGTATTGTGCTATAGAATAGAATTTTCTCAGTTCTGGCAACCTCGACGTTCGGCGCTCGGAAAGAGCAGCGGTAGACTCTGCAAATGGTGCGAGCATTCCATTCAGCAAGGCAGTTGCAGCATCAAATTTTCCGTGCAGCGCCAGGCACTCAGTTAAGACTGCCATGGCCGTAAGGGCCTCTCTGCTTTCGCAACCAAATCGTCTCTTCTCTATCTCTACCAGTTGTTCCAAGATCTGTTGGCACTCGTTCTCATATCCCATCTGCGAGAGCTTGCCGAGCAGCCCACTGTCGCTGTAATGCAGAATTGCCTTTGCCGAATTTTGGTTTGGATCAACTTGCTGCTCCCTCAGTTGGAGAATGTGGCGAATGTGTTCAATTGCTTCTTTGGGCTTTGATAGCTGAACTTCTGTTTCTGCCACGGCCAGCCAGGCTTGGATTGTGGTATCCGAAGGGTTTTGTTCGGAATCAATTGCTGCCTTTAGTTGTAATTGGAGTTTTTCATTTTTGTCGATGCTAAACGAGTTTGCCAGGATCTGCTGCATGCTTGTACGCTCAGGGTTGCCTTCTGGCAAGAGATTTACTGCCAGACGCAAGCAGCTATCCGCTTCTTCGGAATCCATCTGGCGTTGCACGGTTGATAGCTCGTAGAGAAGTTTCGCCTTGTCGACTGGATCAAAGCCGGCTACTTCGTTTGCAGCAACCAAATAATCGAGGAAAAATTGTCTCCGGTCCGCTACATGTCCTGGCATGTGCGACACACCTGGAGTACGAAAAGTATTGCGCACTCTCGAAAAAAACGTGCAGGCCTTCTCGAATTGTCCACATCTGAACGCAATCCCTCCAGCCACTCTTGCGAGTGGACTTTGCAAACAGCTTTGCTCGATAGTGGCAAGATCAGTGGTGGCTCTTTGCTCACTGCCTGTATCCGCAAAGATATCCGCCAACATGAGCTTAATCAATACTTCGGGTTGAACGTGAGCGCGCGGTCGAATCTTAATGAGCTCAGTGCGCAGCATAGGATTGTGTAGCACAAAGATAACGTCGCGTTGATCCTTCTGTCCTCGATGAATTGATGCAAATTCAAGCACCTTCTGTGGAGAAATCTGATTGATCTTCATGAGCTCTGTGCGACCCTCAAGGCCGAGTCCTCGCAGTACGAGGGTGCAGGCAAGGTCTCCTTGTGCTAGAGACCTTGTTTCTTCAGATATTTCAGAACACTGAATGACGTTAGTTAATAGCATTGTTGCACGTGCATACTCTTTTGAATGGATGTACGCGAGCGACATTCGGCGTAGGTTTTCATAAGCCGCTGCACTGTCCGTCTCTGCAGACTGGTCTGAGGCAAAGACGGATTGAATGCACTCCAACGATAATGCCCACCAATCCGCCTCTGGAAGATCGAGCTTCTTGTCGAACAGCGCCGCTTCGAGCAGTAGAAGCGCTCTGAATGCCTTAAACCGAGGGTCTTTCATCAAATCCAGCAGTTTAAGCAGAAGCGCTCGCGCTGCGTTGCGTCTGCCTGTGTCGATAAGCAAACGAATCACATTGATGATGTAGAGAAGTAGTAGCCGATTGTGCTCCGCATGGAAGTTTAACCCTGATTGCAACTCTTCGACGACACTGAAAGCCCGTGTCTCAAGTTCGGTTTCAGCCGCCTCGGATTTGATTTTTGCAATCAATTCGAGCCTGACCATACAATTCTTGTTCGGGCTGGCAACGGTCGAACTGGGTGCCTCCAGGCTGCTGAGACGAGAAGCAATTACTGCAACCTGTTCTTTATCTCCGAGTGTCCGATTGCAATCGAGCAAAACTGATAAGGGAGCCTTGAGAAGTTGCTGTTGATTCCCAAGGGCGCGTTCAAGTGTGCTGACAACAAGGTCGAGTTCTTCTTTCGCTTCAATAAGCCTTCCGAGGGCTATGAGAGTTTCAGCGAGTAGGCGGCGCAAATCTGTGGGAGTGGGCTCGATGTTGGCAGTCTGTTCGATGGCTACCAGCATGGATTCTTGCAGAGTCGCTTCTGCGTATGAAATTATGGCGGCGTCCAGGACCAACTTCGCATCATCAAATCGTCCAGCGTGGAAGTAGGCCAGAGCGAGCTTGTAGTGCGCGTAGATGTGGGGCAGGACGCTGGGAAACTTCGCAGGTGATGAGCGTGTCTTCTCAGCAGCTTCGATGATGCCCTGCAGAAGCTGAATTGCCTGTTGATGATTATTTGTTTCCGAATAGAACTGAGCTGCAGCGAAGGATTCTGCCAACGGCCTGCGTGGTTGTTGCTTGACGCGGGCACTCAGCTCATCGAAAAACACTTTGGCCTCATCGTGCTTACCCTGCTTTGCCAGAAGCTGAGCAAATGCGCTAAGACACCGAGGTCGCACATCGTTCTCTACGATGCGAGAAAGCTTCCCGTTTTGTAGAAGAGCTTCGAATACTGCTCCTGCAGCCTTAAACCGACCGGAGTTCTCCAGATGTTCGGCAAAGCGCATGATCATCATAACGTCAGGATTGCTGAAAGACGTACCCACCGTTATGTGGTTTAAGACCTCGTCCAGCAAGGACTCAGCGAGGTCGCATCGGCCAACCCGGTCGAAGTGCATGATCGCCTTTGTTATCACGTCGATTGGAATGATTTGGCGATCGTCCGCATTCCGTCGGGCTTTCAGAACGTCTCGGCAGAACAGTGCTGTGGTAAAAGGTGTTACATCGTACCACGGGTGCAAGGGAGGCTCGAAGCAGTTCTCCAACGGCAGATTGTCTAAGATGTCTGCATGCTTTGCTTCGACGCCGTCTTTAAGCCCTCGCTGCTTCTCCTCGCGGATCAAACTTGTCTCTACGAGTTCGTTGTTTCTAAGGGAAAACACTTGAAGTTGAACTGTGGTTCCCTCAGCTCCGCGCAGGAGCTTGTTTAATTCGCTGATTGAGAGACCACGTGTAGGTTTGCCATCGATCTTCACGAGAATTGACATGGTCAAATCCGACCGCATCTGCGAGATCACGAGAACACCCTGATGTTCCGTTTCTTGAATACTTATAGGCGGATAAGCAGTATTGGATGAGTTCAGGTGGCTTGTCCTCATTCAAACGAGTCTTCCAAATTTCAGTATAACGCGCCCGCTGGCAGCATGTTGCGACCGTCAAACCTTCGGGTCTTCGAACAAGTACGTCGGCAGTCCGTCCATACTGTGCTGATTTTTCTTGCGCATGTATTCGAGCATGCCGTCTGCGCCTTTCTTGATAGCGTAGTCGAGAAGCTTGGTGCGCTCGCCTTTGTATTCAAAGACGGGAACGCCAAAGCCGCATGAAGTCATAAGCGATTCGATGTGCAAAAGAATGATCTGCCGCTCGCCTGGAAATGACGGAAAGTGCCCGTGTAGGTCGTTCCAGTCCGCGTCTTGCGGGCGCACAACCTTACCTGTGCCATATAGCCGCATGATCAATGGTTTCTTCTCAAAACTGCAAAACATCAGTGTCAATCTGCCGTTCTCGGCGATGTGAGCTGCAGTCTCGTTTTCGCTGCCTACCAGATCGAGCCACGCAATGCACGTGTCGCTGAAAATCCGCAGCGTATCGAGCCCCTTAGGAGAGAGATTGACGCGCCCATTCAGCGGCGCCGATGCGTGAAAAAATATATGCTGCGCCAGAATAAACTCGCGCAAGGTCTCATCGAGCTGTTGGTAAAACTTCGCCATCTCCGCCTCGCCGACACTCATTATAGAGCAACGGCGTGCGCGAATGCGTTATTGAAACACCGGCCGCAGTACGCGGGCGATCCAGGGCTCGGCCAGCATCGGCTGCTCAAGTTTGTGGTGATCGAAGCGAAACGAGCGTCCGAACTCGCGCAGATATTTGCGCACGCGCGTGAGCGGATGTTCTGGAAAGTGCTTGTCGTACCGCTCGTCTTCCGAGAGATTCCTCATCAAGTGCTCATTGACGGTCGAATCGTAGGGATCTTGCTGCCAGCGTTCGATCACTTTCGACGAGGCGGACATCTCCGTATACACAGCCGTGTCGCGGAATCCAGCCAGACCGTCGTCGCGGCACGTGACCGAGATTGTGACGTGGCAATCTTCGAAGGGAATGATAAGCACGCCGCAATAGTTCATCCCGGCTGGCTTTTGCGGTAGCTTGGTGATGCATCTGCCGGCAGCGGCGCCGCGCATCGTCACTAAATCCGCCGAGATCAAAGCACCATCTTCCAAGATGGTGGCGATGCGGCTCACATCGCGAAAGCGGCTCTGATCGAAGACGGAGTCATGGCATGGTCTGTTGTGGAAAAAGATTTCGGCGTTCGTATAACCGTGATCTCTACTGATCCGCCACTGAACCGGGTCTTTATCGACCTGCGTCCATCCGGCCAGATCGAACTTAAGCGCATATGTGGAGCCTGCGTGATGAAGCGCACGCAGACGCGTGAACGATTTCGCGTCGCAATTGACCATGTTGTCGCTCCTGGTAAGCACCGGGGACTAGACCCCCGATGGAAAACGAGAGAAAAGGATGAAGAGTAAGAAGAGAAGAGAGCAGCAATCCGTCCAAATCCAGGATATGCGAGCGCTGTGTCTGAGGTGTGACTTTGCTGTGGCTTTTTCGGTGCAAATGCTAGAATCCTGCGAATTGAAAGGAACCTAACAGATGCTGGCCAAGATTCGCGATACGGAAATCTTTTTTGATGTAGACGGTGCCGCCCTGGTCCCTGACGGACCGCGCATGGTGGACAAGCCGACCATGTTTGCCATCCACGGCGGGCCGGGCATGGACCACTCGGGCTACAAAAGTTCGCTGCCACCGTTGAGCGACAAGGTGCAGATTGTTTACTTCGACCATCGGGGGCAGGGACGCTCTGCCAGGGGTGCCAAGGAGTCCTACACGCTCGAAAACAATGTCGAGGATATGGAAGCGCTTCGGCAACATTTGGGGCTCGGTAAAATCGTTTTGCTGGGCGGATCCTATGGCGGCATGGTGGCGATGTCTTATGCCATCCGCTACCCGCAGAACGTTTCACATCTGATCGCGGCAGTAACGTCTTCGGAAGGTCGTTGCCTGGAGCGGGCCAAGCAGATAGTGAAGGAGCGGGGCAGCGCCGAGCAGCAAGAGGCGGCAAAGATTTTGTTCGATGGTGCCTTCGAAGACGAAGAGCACATGCGCGATACAATGGAAGCTCTCGGACCGATTTACTCGCAGAAGTATGACGCCCAGGCTGCGAAAGAGCGGCGAGGACGTCAAATCGTCTCACCCGACGCAATCAATTTCGCCTTTGGCGGGTTTCTCCGCACATACAATATAACGGCGGAACTGCACAAGATTAGCTCCCCGACACTGGTTATCGGGGCGCGGCATGATTGGATCTGCGCGCCTGAATTTTCGGAGATCATCGCGCGCAACATCCCCAATAGCGACCTGCGCATCTTTGAGAATTCGGGGCATTGGGTGGCTGCCGATGAGCATCAAAACTTCATCGACGTCATTCGCGGATTTTTGACTTACAACTCGTAGTTGCCGTTGTCGCCGCACAGCTCCGAGTCGAAGGGAACATAAGGCGCTGGCGTCGGCTTGAATTTTTCCGGCACTTTGATGGCGTGGCCGTAAATGACCGGCTTGTTGTCGTTGAGAGTTTGCAGCTCTTTGACGAGGGCGTTCACATCTTTTGGGCTGGCATCTTTGCCTGCCAGGCGTTGAGCGATCTTGATATAGCCTTCGCCCCAACGAGGCATCTCTATCGACAGCTCGTTGTCGTGCGCTGCTTCTTTCGGTCGCGGCAATAAGTGCGGCTTAAGCGGAGCTTCTTGCTTCGGCGGTTGATTGTGATCGTTCTCCGGCTTTGCTGGTTGCTCGCCGGGTTTGTTTGGCGGCTTCGGTTGGTCACTGGTCTTTGTCTCTTGTTTTGCCGGTTGAGGCGCCTGCGTTTTTTCAGGAGCGCCGCCGCCACCGGCAGTTTTGTTCATGTCGTCGACACTGCCGTAGCCCGAGGCTTTAGCGATGCCTTTGAGCGTGATAGCGTCAAATATACCGGTTGGATCGCTCGGTTTGTACTCTTCTCTAATCTTCGACATGTCGGTCGAGTACCAGTTCTTGAGCAGATTATCGACTGTCTTCTTCTCGTCGTCCGTCAATATCGACTGCTGTCCTTCACTAGACGCTCTCACGTTTTTGTCGGCGTCCTGAATTTGCTGGAGGTCTTGCTGGTCGATGAAGTTGCCGTCTTTGGAGTAGTTTTTGTGCATCGCTGCAATCTTCTTGAAGAGAGCATCGTTGTTCGCCGCCAGTCCTTTTGTCAGGTCGCGAGCGCTGCTCTGATCGTGTTCAGTTTGGTTCTGTTGTTTGCGGTCGGTTTCGAATTTCTGCATCGCGACGTCCAGGTCGTTCATCGTGATGCCGTCTTTGTCCGAAAACCAGCCATCTTTGTGCAAGGCGCGAATCTTGTCGAATTGGTCGTAGACCATCTTGGCGAAGGTGCGGTCCATCGGGCTATCCGAGGTTGACGGCACTCTAAAGTTCAAGTCCTGCTTGGTCAGTTCGCCGTTGCTGGCATACTTGTTCATGTTTTCGTGCGCCCAGGCGATTGCCAGTTGAGGCAGCACATTGTCGCTCTGCAGTTTATCGGTCAGCTGCTTACAGAAGGCTTGGGTGGCGGCTGCGTCGTGACTTGTTTGATAATCATGGACGATATGGTCGAGGTCTGTGATACCAACCGCGACACTGCTCTGTTTGCTTGTCTGCTCGATATGAGCGGCGGCTTGCGTGGGATTATCGATGCTCATTGCTCTTCTCCGAAAAATTTATCGACCAGTATTCAAAATCTTTTCCATGTCGGCTGCGTTTGCATAACCTGCGCTCTTCGCCATTTCGTCAGGCGAGTAGACTTGCACGCCGTTCTTAGTGGTCGACCACATTGCGTGATATTCATTCGATGACGTTAAATACTTGAGGGCTTTCACCTGGTCATCACTGAGCATGCCTTTGCCCGTCACCTGTATCATTGCTTGGTTTGCGCTCAACATCTTTTGGCAATCTTCCCAGGTGAAGTAGCTCGCATCCTTGTCGGTGTCTCCATGCAAGCGTCCTAGCTTGTGCGCCAGATCGCCGTTGTTTTCCAGGAAGGCTTTGACGTGAGAGACGTTATCGGCGCGGTCTTTATTGACTTTGAGAAGTGCGTCCAGGTCGGCTGCGCTTACGTTCGGCTTGTCGGCTCCGACCAACGAATCGTTGTGGGCGGAAGCGATGTCTTTGTACTGACTCATCATGGTCTGCGCCATGAACTTGTCGAACTGGCTGGCAATCGGTTTGCCACTCAGATCGGTCGCGTTCGGATCGGCGAAGGATAGTGCCGTGAGATCACGCTGTTGAACTTCTTTCTGACCTTGAAGATAGCTGTTGTTTTTAGCCCAATCCGCCGTTATGGCTAGGGCGGTACTGCGATCGGACGACATCAGTTGCGATTCGACCTGTGTCATAGCGTCTTTCGTCTGCTGGGCCGTGTGCGTTTTTCCGTAGTCTTGAAACTCGTTTTGAAACGCTGTAAGCGCCCCGGCTGCACCGCTCTCTGCATTGGCGTGTCTGACATTGTCTACCAGGTTTTGAGTCGAGTCGCTAGACATGATTATTTCTCCAAAGGAAAAACTGGGCACCGCGAAGCGCTTACCTATGCCTTCGCAGGGCTGCTTTATTGGGCTATGGGCGGGTGAGATTCAATCATGCCGGTGAGCAGCCCAGTGGTATACAGGGAAACTACGTAGTGCCGGATTAACTCTCGCCGCTAACGCCAGAAGGGAAAAGTGGGCAGATGGGTTCTTCTGGGTGCCCGCAGTGTAGGTCTTAGATATTACAAAGACGTTAAAATCTTGTGAAACGAAGCGCTCCGGCGTCCTATTTAAGGGCAGCAAGCTCTTTGTGGACGAGCAAGGTGACCTGGCGGCGCGTCTCTTCCGGTGTGCCCGAGTTGTCGATGATGTGATTCGCCAGTTGAGCTTTGCGCTCCTGACTCCATTGAGCATTTAATCGTTGGTCGATCTGTTGATCTGTAAGGTTGTCGCGCTTTTTTAAGCGCTCACGCAGAATGCCTTCGTTAATTATCACCGTCCAGGCTTCGTCGTACTCTTTGCCCAGCCCAGTCTCGAATAAGAGCGGAACCAGAATACCCACCAGTGGCTTGCCGGTCTGTTCTTGTATGCGGCGCCGGCATTCGAGAATGACGGCCGGATGCACGATCGACTCCAGATCTTTTCTGGCCGCAGGATCCTTAAATACGATCGGTCCGAGCTTACGACGATCGATGGCGCCGTCCGCCGCTTGCACCTCGGTGCCGAAGCGCTCCACCACCGCCTTGCGTGTGGGAGTGTCCGCGTTGAGCAGATGATGCACCAGCTTGTCCGAGTCGATGACAGGGACTTCCAGATCCTCGAGGATCTTGCCGACGAGCGATTTGCCCGCTCCGATAGTGCCTGTGACCGCAATGATTCTGGGACGTCTTTCCACTATAACAAGCCTCGATTGTTCAAAATAATGTCCGCTTTGGCAAGGATATCCTGTATGGACTGAGTTTTGAAGTTCCTGGATTCCGGATAAATTCCGGCCACGACGGTCGCCTCGTCTGCGCCGCTTGCCTCCACGGCGAGAACGACCAATACTCTGTCGCCCGGCGCGCAGCGAACGGCTAGCTGTTTAGCGGTGTCGCTGGATGCTTCCACTTTATAGCCGAGCTGGTCGCAAGCTTGAGCGAGGGCGTGCATCGTTTCATCAGGTTGGGCGCGAAAATCGTGCGACAGGACAAACCCGCTCGTTTTTGTACCGCGCAAGCTTCCCAAAAGTTCATGGGCGCGAACTCGCCAGGCTAAAGGCATGCGAGGGCGGCTGTCCATCGGTGCGGGCAGTGCCACTGCTGGTGGTGTAGGAATGGGGCCGCGATTGAGCAGGGCTGGCGGCGCCAGTCCTGTACCGGGTAATTGTGGCGTGATAGTGGGCGGATTGGCCGGCAATGCCGGTGGCGCCTCGGTGGCTGGCGGCGTTGTCGCCTTATCAATATGATGCGTCGTAACCTGCTGAATAATCGTGGTGGTTGTCTGTTGCAGCACGGGACGAGCTGCGTTGGTGGGCGCCGTCATCGACGGACCGCCCTCTAGTTGCCCTTCTTCCCACTGCGCCGACTTAGGCGTGGTCGTTGCCGATGGCGGTCTGAGCACTTCCGGTGCGGCTGCAGGCACTGTACTTTGATCGGGACGAAAAAGAATGATTCGCGCTGGAGCCGGCTGAGGCGAGGCGATACCTGGTCCGGGCACGGGTGCTTGCACTGGCAATAATCGTGTTGTCGTTGTTTCAGGCTGCGCTGATGCCACGCCCGTCGATGCGGCGCAGTAGAGAGCAAATAGAACGAGATTTCGGTTCAAGATTAGATAGGCGCCATTTTGGTAGGTTCTAGTCAATAGTTTACGACTAATCTATGATTTTTCCTTCACTAGGCGCGCCCTTGTTGCCGCCTGTAAAGCAGGCACAGGTCAAGCCTGGCGAGGATCTGCACTGCTTGAAGTCCGCCGGTGTGCGGCTTGTCAATGGCTGATAATCGGCAGGTTACCACCTAACAGGTCCAGAAGATGCACGCCATCAAACTCGCATTACTTTCTTCGTTGCTTACCCAAACTGTTTCACTGCAGAGCACCGCCGGAGCAGGCGCAATCACCGATGCTGATGCCGCCGCAGCGCTCAAAGATGGGGAAGCAGCCGCTGCCACCGGTGAGTGGCGGGTTGCAGCACAGAGCTTCATTCGAGCATCCGAAAACGATTCCACTAAAAAGAATGCTCTGTTCGATCTTGGTGTCGCCTATAACCATCTCGGCATCTATGCTCGTGCACTCGACTGCGAGCAGCAAGTGACGCAAATCGATGAAAAGTACGTTCCTGCATATGTTCAGATGGGAACCATTTTGACAAAAATGGGTGACCTCGGTGGTGCTGAAGTGGCTTTCTCCAAGGTGCTCACGCTCGAACCGGGCAACGCTGAAGCAAAGACGAGTCTCGCTGCCGTGCGCCAGCGATTGCAAACCGCCACTCAGCCGAAGAAAGATGATTCGGTGCAAGCGGTGAAAATCTTCGATGGAAGCGAAGCTCAGGCGGTGTCGGCGTCGGCAGAGAAAGAAGAGAAGCCGATCGAGATTGTCATGCCGGGACAAGCGGTCAATAAATACATCAAAGATGAAACGATAGTAGAGGCGCAACAAACCAATCAGTCGGGAGCTGCTCCAGCCAAAGCGGCTGGGAACGACGCGGCACCGTCTGCCACCGCCGGTAGTGATGCGTCCGAGACATCAGCAGCGCTTATGAGTGCAGCCGATCTGCTCAAGGGCAACCCGGGCAAGAGCACCGCGCCACTGCCGGCGCTGGCTGCACCTGATGCGGCAAAGGAAGCGGCTGCTGAACAGGCTGCCAAACTGGCCGCTAAAGAGCGCAAAGCACTCGACTACATAATGGAAGCTACCGTCTATTTCAACTCAGGCAGTGTCGACAGCGCCCGCAAGTCGCTCCTGTTTGCTCTGCAAGTAGAAGAGCGATGCTCGATTGCTCACGCCAATCTCGGCGTAATTCTGGGCACCCAGGGCGATTACGAGGGCGAAGTGAGAGAAGAGCGAAGAGCCTGCGAACTTGACCCGAAAAACGCGGAAGCACACCTCAATCTGGCATGGGCGCTGGCCAAGACCAATCGGTACGCTGAGTCCGCCAGTGAATACGACCGCGCTCTCGAGTTGGCCGAAGCAGCCAAAGCCGATGACAAAGGCGCGTTGCTTGCGGCCACGTTGCCGGAAGCGCGTTCGGGCAAGGCATATATGCTTGCCAAACTGGGCAAGAAGCGCGAGGCAATCGCGCTTCTGACCGAAGCACGAACGCAGAACGGCGACAAAGCGTGGCCGTGCACGACACTAGGCGCTGTCTTCATCGACGAGAAGCGCTTCGAAGATGCCTCTCAAGCCCTGAAAGAAGCGCTCGTCAGGGAGCCGGATAACTACGAGGCGATCAAATATCTGGCCCAATTGAATTTTCAAACGAACAAGCTGCCAGACGCCATCAGCAACTATCAGAAGTTGATTAATATAAAACCGTACGATCTCGATGCTTATCTCGGCATTGCCGCCGCCCAAGAAAAGCTTGGCCAGAAAGAAGGCGCTTTGAAGGCGCTGCAATCAGCTGCGAACGTTGCTCCGGACAACACAGCCGTGCAAACCTCCTTGCGCAATCTCGAGCATAAACACGGCTCCAAAAAAGAAGCCCAGAGTTCGCAACGCCTCAGCCAAGCAAAATAGCGACGATTCGCGAAGCGTGTAGACTTCTCGTACGACACCGCCAGTGGTGTCTAGACTAGTCTGTCCATTATTCGCATGCTCAGAGGCAGGTTGTTCAATGGCTTACCGTCAGCGGCGGTCACAGTGCTACGATGGCGGGCGATAATCTCATCAACTGAAGGGAGATGCGCGACTCGACCGCTTCTAATCTCCTCCAACAGGTTCGGATTGCTCACCGTCCGTCCTAAGTCGTGCGCCTGACCAGCTTCTGTCACTCTGTCTCTTATGCCAACGAGCAACTCCGGGTTCGATACATCGGCGGGCGTTCGCTCGAGCAATACGGCGGTTTGTTCAATCGGACCTCTGGCGGATAGAAACTTACCGCTCGCTTCTCCAAGTCCTATTGCAGTCGTTACCAGTTCTTTTTTGCCGGCTGTGCCTCGAATTTGAGCGAGCAAATCCGGGTTTGCAACGTCAGTTGGCGTTTCACTGAGCAGGACGGCACGTTCTTCCTCCGCACCTCTGGCTAATAGTGTTTTACCGGTCGCATCCAGGAGTGGCTTCCCTGGACCTCCCAGAACCTTGCTATTGGCTGTATCTCTGATGCCCGCGAGCAAATCCGGGTTCGAAACGGAAGTAGGCGTTCGACTGAGAAAGAGACCTTCCTCTTGCAACAGTCCTCTGGCTGGCTGTTCTGTCTCACCAAATTTGGCAAAAAGCTGGGGAGCCATTTCGCTTATTGCACCGCGACACAGGTATCCGCCAGTTGCTGCGAGCAAAGCGGCTCCCACGGCGCAAATTTCAACCTTTTCGGTTGTGTCGGCTTTGTGCCATGCGTTAGCCAGCGAATCAAACATGTAGTCGACCTCACTTAAAGAATATGGGTGGCGCGTAGTCACAAGGATATGGTCTCTTGCGGCGCGGTGACAATGGGGGTTTTCCCATCGCAAAATGAAACGAAGCGGCGCATTCCTTATATGCGGATTTGCGTGTGCGCACCACAAGCGGTATCAGTCCGTTTCATGTTACTCTATTATATAGTAAATATCGAATCAAAGGAAATGCGCATGGTTAGCGCATTCCCTAAGTGGGCGGCACTGCGGGGATCGGACCCGCAGTGTAACGTCATTCGCATAGGACTCTCCTAGCTCTAAACAGCAGCCTTGTTAGGACTGACTGTTGCCTCCTTCTGCGGGGGAAGTGGGCGCTACATTGCGCAGGGAGAGGGAGATGCGACCGGCTTTCTCGTCAAAGCCGAGCACGCGCACGCGAACTTGGTCACCAACTTTCGGACGCATGCCGTCGACTTCACGCCAGTGCAGCAAACCATCGATGCGCAGTCCTTTGTGCACCGTCACGAACGCACCGAACGTCGGGGCTGTGTTGCGCACAACGCCTTCCAGAACGGCACCGACTTGGAGCTGTGCGAAGAACTTCGCCTGTTCTTGCCTCTTAACGCTCAGTCCGATTTTGCCATCGCTTTTCTTGATGACGGTGACAACGACGAACTTGCCGGTGAAGAACTGCGACAGGTCTTCGCCGACGACTTCACTCTTGTGGAGCAGTCCGCTGATACCGCCGAGGTCCACGAATACGCCGTAATCAGCGACGTTGCGCACGGCACCGCTGTAGGTTTGACCAATTTGCACCCGTTCGAACAACTCCTTCTGATCCCGGATTTTCACGGACTTCTTCGAACCGTCAGGCTGCTCGACCTCCTTCACGCGGTTAAGCGCGAGCGGATGTCCCACAACCGGACGATCACCTTGCTCTGCCGAGAGGATCTTCAGATCCAGACCCTTGTCCGTGCTCTCCATAAAGGATTCGAGCAGGTTGGCGCGAAACTCGTCGGTACCGTGGGTATCGACCAGCGCCGTGCAAGGCATGAAGCAGTCCAGCTTACCGAGACCCTCTCCCAGCGTCACATACGCACCAGAGACCTTCTCATTGCGCTTACGAGAGATCTTCTTGAACTTACCGGTGAGAACCGAATTCAGTTCATACGCGTGGTTGATTGCCGAGCGGGTTTCTCCCTTGAACATGGACAGCTGGGCGAACTGGCTGCCACCCTTCACCTTCGTATTGCTCCCCACCAGGTCTTCCAGACCTTGCTGAACGATGAGGAAGTGATATTTCTGTCCTACAACAAGGTTGGCGGTCTCCAGCTCGCCTTCGACGAGCTGACCGTCATACTTGCGTCCGTAAGATACGAACCCGTGCCCTTCGTAAGTGCCGATGACGAGCTGATCCTGCCCGTTAGTCGGCATTGGGGTCTTTTCCGATTCAGCGAAGAGCCGAGCGAATTCAGAGGTCGTGTCGACGGTCGCGGTGCCGAAGATCTCTTCATCAGTCAGTTCAGGCTTGTTTGCTCCTTGTCCACCATTGACGTTGAAGTTGCTGGCGGAAGCGATGTTCTTGATTACACTTTTCATATTGCTACGATTTTTTTTGTTATAGCCAGTTTGTTTTATTCTGCTTGCCGCGCTGGCATTTTCCACGTAAGCAGAAGCGATTCGCGCACTTGGCCCAACTGCGACTTCTTTACCAATACTTGCTATGCACCATGAGTGGTATCAGTGAAGATACACAGCCGGTTGGTTGAACTCGCAGAACAACAGTCTGCAAGACCATTTACCGGCTCGGCGTCTATCTTCCGACCAAACGGTGGAATTCAACGACGACTTCTGGTGCTTAACGCGTTACTGGGCGGGAGTTCGTTCTATGGGAGAAGAGGGAAAAGCGGTATCCACACCGTAGCAATCCAGAGTGCGCGATCCAAATGTGTTTCATGGGAAAACCCCCAATATGCGCGGACCTTCAATCTTATGCGGGCACCAACAGTCTTCTTCTGTCACGCTAGCTAGCGCTCTGGCTAATGTTCTTTCGCCTGTTCTCAAGCATCATTAGCAAGGTTGGGGCCGCACATTTATCGGGTACAGTTTGATTGTCGGCGCCGTTTAATCCTTTTATATGACCAAAATTCTCGTTGTAGAAGATGACGTCAATCTGGCAGAGAAAATGCGAGATTGGCTAGTGCTGGAAAAGCACTCAGTCGACCTGGCTCATACGGGACAAGATGCGCTGCAGCTTTTGGAAAGCTACAAGTTCGAACTCCTCATCCTTGATTGGGAGTTGCCTGACATGGCAGGCATCGACGTGTGCAAACAGTACCGTGAAAACGGTGGCGTAGCTGCGGTAATCTTCGTCACTGGACGAGGCTCTGTCGAGCATAGAGAAGAGGGGCTCGATTCAGGAGCTGATGATTATCTGACGAAGCCGTTCAGCGTCAAGGAGTTGAGCGCGCGCATACGTGCACTGATGAGGCGACCAGCCTTAACTCAGCAGAATGTCCTCACCGTGGGAAATTTGCGTCTGGACAATACGAGCCGGAAGGTTTTCCGCGATTCCGAAGAGTTGCAGCTTTTACCGAAAGAGTTAGCCATGCTCGAATACCTGATGCGCCGTCCAGGGCAGGTGTTCAGCTCGAAAGCGCTGCTTGATTCCGTCTGGCCGTCAGACTCTTCCGCATCGGAAGACACCGTGCGCACCTATGTCAAAACGCTGCGCAAGAAGATTACCAAGGCTGACTCGCCGTGCTTGATCAAAACCATTCATGGGCTCGGCTATAAGATTGAAGAGTAGTGGCGTTGGATAGAACGGAATTTGTCACACGCGGCTGACATAAAGCGGCTTGTGAAGCGAATTGATTCAGATCTTAGCGCTTGACACGGTTGAGCGACGGTAATAGCTATCGCTGGTTGGCCCAGTGCGAAACAATCGATTATGGCGCCGTGACAGGGACGCGGTGCGGCAGACGAAACCAGAACCTGCTGCCTTTTTCCGGCTCGCTTTCGACACCGATTGTTCCTCCGTGGGCCTCGACGATCGCTTTGCAGATAGCCAAACCCAGTCCTGACCCGCCTTTTTGCGTACTGTCGGAGGCCTCGACCTGTTCAAAGCGCCCGAATATGGATTTTAAATGTGATGCCGGTATTCCCCGTCCAGTATCGATGACTTGCACCTCGACTTCGTCGCTGAGCTCGTGCGCCACTACCTGGATCGAAGATCCATCTTGGGAAAACTTGAGAGCGTTCGAGAGAAGATTGATCATCACTTGAATCATTCGCCCGCTGTCGACGTAGACCTCCGCATCGGTAAACAGGCATTGCACCTTGATGTTGCGCATCTCCGCAATAGCTTTCACTGCTTGCGCAGCGGTGTCAATTATTTCGGACAGGTCAGTGTTGCTGCAATTTAGATCGAGCTTGTCGCTCGAGATGCGCTCTACGTCGATGAGGCTGTTGATCAAGTTGATAATGTAATTGACGTTGCGTTCTGCCTGGGTGAGGTTTTTGGCCATGCCCTCCGAGAGAGCATCCTTGGCCCCAGCCGACAGCAAGAATAGAGACGCCTGCACGGACATGAGCGGTGTTCGGAGATCGTGGCTGATCATGGAGATAAACTCTTGTTTGAGCCTCTCTACCTGTCGCTCTGCAGTGATGTCACGGGCGACGCAGAAATAAGACCGCTCTGGCTCTGACCAATACACCGACCAGCGGACATCGACTAACCGGTTTTCGGGGCGCCGAATCTGTGTTTCCAATACAGGGCCGGAGGCGCCCGTTTTCACCTGTTGAAACATCTTGTTCAACTTGTCTACTTGATCGGCAGGGATGATTTCGATCACTCTTTTGCCGAGCAAATCTTCCGGTGCGTAGCCGAATACGGCTTGGCATGCGGGGTTTACCGCAGCAAAAGTCATATTTTCGTTGACCGAGCAGATCACATCAAGCGCATTGTCGACGATCGCGCGTTCTTTTTTCTGCGCTTCTGAGAGTGTCTGAGCCATTTTGTGAAACGTTTCGTCGAGCAGACCGATCTCATCTTTTCCTTTCAGCGGTTGATTTAACTCTCGTCCGGTGGCGAATCGCAAACTGTTATCCATCAGGATCTTCAAACGATTCGAGGTAGCAGAGTTAAAAAAGCCGGCTAGAAAAAATGCCAGGCCGAAATTGAAAACAATACCGGCGATGAGCAAGTCCCAGATAAACTGGCGTTTTTGCGTGCCTGAGCGAGATTGAATGTCGCTGATTTTCTGCTCGTATGCCGCCAATTCATGAATCGTATGCAGCAGTTCGCCCGAGAAGCCGAGCACACCTTCGCGGGCTTTTTTCGTGGCCACTTCTTCCGGATCTCTCAAACCCTTGCTAGAGGCGTCGATTACTTCATCAGCGAAGTGAATACCCTTGATGGTCACTCGCTCGATGTCTTTGGTATACATCTGCTCCTGGGGATCACCGGAAGCCAACTCGCTGAGCTTGATTGCTTCCTTCCGCATCAGTTCGGTTTCACCCTTGTATCTGGTGATGAGCGCGTCGCTCTCAAATTTCTTGTAGAGGTATACAAGCACTCCCGCTTCCTGACTGAATTTCGCCAGCTGCTCCGCTGTGCTGACGATCTCTCTCGATTGCGCCTCGCGGCGCGCATCTTCTTCAGCCCCCTTCAAGAGGTAAGCCAGGGTCGCGACAAAGAGAACCTGAAATACAAGCGGAACTGCAATCAGGATAAATGCTTTATCGGACAGCTTCAGGTTGGGATGCATGGTCCAGCCAATGTTTTCTCTGCACTCTTTATACCTCGACGAAAGGAATGCAGACGATAGATGGCGCCGGTGAGCGACTGGCGGGTGCATTTCGCAAAGGAAACGGGAGGGAAAGTTGCCTTGCCCCCCGCGCGTCCCTACCCGTTAAACTTTTAGGTCAGTGTGGTGCCCGTAGCACCATGGCGCTGTCGACGCGCATAACGTGCGCGCCGTCTTTCTCCATCACTTCAGCTTCGCCTACTGCAGTCACCTGTGCGCCTGCGAATGCGACTACATTGGAGCCAGGGAATGCTGTGACGTTGGCTCCTGATTGCGCCGTTACGATGGAGCCTTCAAGCGCGCAGATGTGAGAACCGCCTTTTGCAATCACCAGAGCACCGCACATAGCGGTGACGTGCGAGCCGCGGCGCGCGGTGGTTTTTGAGCCGTTCAATGCGATAACGTGCGAGCCGTCGGTAGCAGCGATGCTGTCGCCGGAGCGCGCCACCGATTGCGGTGACACTAGTTCGACAGCCGCAGTCGAAATCACGGCGGCTGAGCTGATTGCTTGACTTATACAGAGTTCGTTCATGTTAGTGGTTAAGAGTGCCAACGGTCACAGAATACTTTTGCGTCAGTGAAGAATTGGTGAGCGGGATCGTTTATGCCGGAAAGAAGCCGGGCGAAGGTGCAGACGGGTTAGTGGGAGGATAGGCGCTTTGACCTCACCCGCAGCCGGAGGTGGGTCCAGCTGCGAGGGTCAATGCTTGAGAGAGAGCTTGGGAGGCCAGAACTAGGTTTCCTGCCGACTTGGCTGAGGGCTTCGTCGACACTGTCAATCTACGACAGGCTACGTGAAATTTTTATGAAAGAGGACTGTCCGGACGATACGAATTTTGCGGTTAATACGAGGACAGCGCCCACATTTGCGTCGGGCGCCGTCTTTCACGATTGGATTAGATCTGTTGGCCGATCAGTAAGCCGGATTGGCCTCGCGAGCCGAAGCTGTTTTCTTCGTCTTGTCCAAGGCGCAAGCAACGCCAAGGCCTACCGAGAGGCTTAGTAACACGGGGGCTGGCATATAACACCGAGCTGGCCTCGGTTGGGATCGAGGGCTAATCCCTTTATCTTTATACATGCAAGCCGCCGCCTGAAAGGTTTTTTCATTGTATAGGGCTGGAGACTCCTGCACGAACTGCAGTGGAGTTGCTGGAGCTGCTCTCGCATCCGGGGTCTGGGATGACATCGTCAAGTTCGCCAAAGAGCATCCGAGACGAGCCGCGATCGATTCCATGTGCGGGCTGGCAACTCTGGTCATAGACGCTGAGGCGCACAAGAAAAAGTAACGAACCAATAAATGCCACCACCTGTGGTGCCATGGACGGCAAAAAAAATCATACAAGCAGAGGGAGTTTTGCATTAGTCCCTCTGCTTCCATAGGCTTGGCCTAGTTACTTGCGTTTTGGCTTGCGGGTCGATTTCGGCTTGCGCGGAGGCCGCCGAAAGCGTTTTGGTTTGGTTGTGCTGGCTGGACCCGGCTCTGCTTGCAGCTGTTCAGATGGACCACGCATGATCTCGAACAGCGCTCTTATTTGCCCCTTATTCGCCTCGCGGGATTCGTTGGTCGGTTCTGGCAGTTCAATCACTTTCATGTTTTTCAGAAAGTCCCATGCAGTTAAGCCTTTTACAAAGTCTCTGGTAGTCACGAAATTTACTCCTTCTGCGAAGTGAGTCGCTGGTGCAGCAAGATTGCGTGCGTGAACGACGGTTATCCAACGTCCGGGCTCGAGGTTCGGTACGCGAAGAAGGTTCTGCAATCTCCGGGATCGTCCCTGCACGCCATGAACCTGGCGCTGAGACGGCTGTCAAACGTGGAATTCATCTGCCTGCTTGGCTAGCTGTTTCTCGTTTTTATGTAGATTGAGGGAAGTAGACAAGCTTACAAATACAGCAAAAAACTCTTGCAGATCCACGGTCAGAACCCTGGCGAGAGCGTAATTGCACCACGTAGGATGGTATCGCTCGCTAGCGGGGCTGGACGACGGGGGATGATTGTTACGCGGGCGGGTGCCTTTTCTCAAATACGTCTTTGTGATCATCGCAAGCGCTTCGACAAGGAGCGTTGCATCCTCGGTTTCACTTTCAGAATGCAAGCACAAACTGGTTGCATTGAAACAATCCGGGTTATTAGCGATTGGTCATCGCCTCGAGCTTGTCTGGATACCTTGCACCTTCTATCTTGATCTCGGCTGCGGCAGCGTCGATTTCGGCGATATCAGCTACCGTCAAGCTGACAGCGGCGGCGCCGATATTCTCTTTCAGCCTATCCGGATTCGTTGTGCCAGGAATCGGCACGAAATACGGTTTGCGCGCAAGCAGCCAAGCAAGAGCGATCTGTCCTGATGTTGCATTTTTCTTTGCAGCAATATCTTGCAACGCATCGACAAGTCGACGGTTCGCTTTTATTGCATCCGCAGAGAAGCGCGGAATAAGACTCCTCACGTCATTTGCTTTGAACTGCGTGCCCTCGTCTATTTTGCCTGTTAGAAAGCCCTTGCCGAGAGGGCTGTAGGCAACGAGTCCAATTCCTAGTTCTTCCAGCACCGGTATCAACTCTTCGTCAGGTCTTTTCCACCAGAGCGAATATTCATTTTGAACGGCTGCGACAGGCAAGACCGCATGCGCGCGGCGCACAGAGTTTGCCGAAGCTTCCGACATGCCAAAGTGCTTAACCTTGCCCGCTTTAATAAGCTCCTTGACGGTTGCTGCGACCTCTTCGACAGGCACTTTTGTATCGACTCGATGTTGATAGAGCAAGTCAATTGTGTCGATGCCGAGTCGTTTAAGCGAGCCGTCTACTGCTGTGCGTATCTGTTCGGGTCTGCTGTCTGGTTCGTGAAACAGTTGTCCCCGTCGAATGTTGAAACCGAATTTCGTGGCGATTACTACTTGATCGCGGATAGATGAGAGTGCTTCGCCTACCACCTCTTCATTTGTATACGGTCCATAGACCTCAGCTGTATCGAAGAAGGTGACGCCCTGATCGACCGCGGAGCGAATGAGTCGGATCATTTCGCCTCTATCGCGAGGGTTGCCGTAACCGCTGCTCATCCCCATGCAGCCGAGCCCTATCGCCGAAACCTCAAGACCGCTGCTTCCTAACATTCGTTTTTGCATTTTATTCTCCTGTCGAATGCTAAGCATACAATCAAACAGAGCGACAACCTAACCGCGAATACGGGCTCGCTCATTGACCGCAGATGCCCCTGCGTGTCCGAGCAGCCTCCCTTGTCATGCCGCGAATTGCCCCGCCGACCCTGCGCTCTTCCCCCGGAATGGCTAAGTCCGCGCTTTGTGGAATAATTAGCGTTTTGAGATGACCTTTACCATGATTGCCAAGACTAGATCGATAATTTCAGCCCTGAGCGCATTAATTGTGTCCAGCGCTTTGCCCGCTCAGCCTGCCGTGGAGAATGCCCCGGCGGATCCCACACTGGCTGTCATGAAGGCTGAGTTGGATCGGTCGCTGCCCAGGCTGAAAACCGCAGGTGCTGCGCCGGTTTATTTCCTTGGCTATCGTCTGTATCAGAGCACATGGTCTTCGATCTCGGCTGAGAATGGCGCTCTGCGCGGCCGCTATCCTGAACAAGCTTGGGCGATGTTGGCGGTTGATTTGCGTGTCGGCGATCCTCATTTCGACAATACTCACCGTATGCGCGGACGCGCTTGGGACAGGCGTGCTGCCGTGTTTGAGTCAACCAGCTCCGGCGCCCTCGTGCCGATCGAGCCCTCGTCGACCGCACTGCAACAGCTATTGTGGCTGAAGACCGACGAAGCGTTCAAAGAAGCGCAAAAACGCTATTCCGAGCTTAAAGGCAACAACGCCGTTTTAGCGGAAGAGGAAGATTCGGCTGACGATTTTTCGCTGGAAGAGCCACACAAAGATCTCGAGATCGCGCCTCTGCCCCACGTCAGCACAAGCGAGTGGGAAAATCGGGTGCGCGAATTATCGCAGGAATTTACCAAATATCCGTACATCCGCGATTCATCAGTGAATTTCATGGCGGCGCCGGTGCAGCGCTATATCGTCACGAGCGAAGGCAGCGAGATTGCCAGCGTCTTGCCCTACTACTCCGCCAACATGTCGATTTCGTCTCTGACAAATGACGGCATGGATCTATGGCTCTATCAGAGTGCCAGTGCGCGCAAGCCCAATGAGTTGCCTGACGACAAAAAATTGACTGCCATGGCCACTGAGTTGGCGAAAGAGATGGATCAGCTGAGACAGGCTCCACCAGCAGATCCGTACGTCGGCCCTGCGATACTCTCCGGGCGAGCGTCGGCCGTTCTGTTTCACGAGATTCTTGGCCATCGCATCGAAGGTCTGCGACAGAAGGACGAGAGCGATGCACGCACGTTCTCGAATCGCATCGGCACGAAGATCATGCCGTCATTTCTCAGTGTTGTGGACGACCCGACAATCAAGGAGCTGCACGGCAGAGAGTTGGCTGGATACTACGCCTACGACGATGAAGGAACGCCGGCTCAACGTGTCGAGATCGTCAACCACGGTGTGCTCACCGGATTTTTGTTGAGTCGATCGCCCCTCAAAGGGTTTCCCCATTCCAACGGTCATGGGCGCGGTTCTCCAGGTTGGAACCCTGTAGCGCGGCAAGGAAATCTGATCATCGAGGCGGATCCCTCCAAGCAGTTGAGCGAAGCAAAGCTGCGTGCCATGCTGATCAAAGAGGTGAAGCGCCAGCACAAGCCGTACGGTCTGTACTTCACAGAGCTGTCCGGCGGTGAGACTTATACCTCAGCCGCGCGCCCGCAATCGATTTCGCTCTATCCGCTTTTGGTTTATCGAATCTATGCCGACGGTCGGCCCGATGAGCTAATTCGCGGTGTAGACCTCGTTGGCACGCCACTTTCGCTGTTGGAGCGGATTGTCGCCGCCGGCACCGACATCGATACATTCAACGGGCGCTGCGGCGCCGAGTCCGGTGAGGTGCCCGTCTCCGCTACGGCGCCGAGCCTGCTCATACAATCGATCGAAGTGCAGCGCAAAGCGAAAGGACTGAAGAAATCTCCTATCTTGCCGGCGCCAGACTCGCCTGTCGGGGAGAAGGCGAAATGAAATTTCTTGCCCTCGCTGCCGCGCTAGCAATCGCTGCCCAACCCGCTGCCAAAGCTGATGACATAGTGATGAAAGCGCTTGACGCCGAGCTGGCACGCTCGCCTAAATTGCAGGTTCCTCCTTTACCGGCGCCGTTCTTTATGCAATACACCGTGTACGAGTGCGATGAGTTCAAAGTACGCGCTGCGCTGGGTTCGCTCACTATGAGCGTCGACCGCACAGACCGCCAGCTCTTTCCCGATGTTCTTGTCGGATCGCACACGCTCGATAATGAGAACTTCACTGGCGGAAGTTTGTCTCCGGACCAGGACACACTACCAGTGGATGACTTGGAACCGGCTCTGCGTCACAGTATTTGGCTCACGACTGACCGCGCGTACAAAGGCGCGGTGAGAAACTTGCAGGCTAAATATGCATGGTTGCAACAGAACAAAGTCGCCGACAGATTGCCCGACTTCCAGTCAGAGCCGGCTTCGACCAGCCTGGAAGAGTTTCCCGAATTCAACATTGATAAAAAAGCGTGGACGGACAGGGTGGTCGAGCTTTCGAAAATCTTCGCTGATTATCCCGAAATCCAGCGCTCGCGCGTGGAAATGGCAGCGTACCGCCAGAAGCGCTGGCTCGTTGATACTGAAGGAACCAAACTGCGACAGGGCAGACTTCTTTCTGGTCTGAGCATCTGGACTAGCAGTCAGGCTGCCGACGGAGAGTTTGTCGGCGACACTGAACTGATCTTCGCAGACGACCCTGCATCGCTGCCCGATGAAGCGACACTGCGAGCGCGCGTGAAGGCTCTGGCGGAGCGAACTGTAGCAACCATGCATGCCGCTGAAGGCGAAGACTACGTCGGACCGGTTCTTTTCGAAGGACAAGCAGCCTCTTCGCTCGTCGATCAATTGCTCTCTCCCAACCTGGGCTTTCCAGTGGAGCCGCTAGGCTCGCGCGGTAGCGACGCCTGGCGCAATCCATTCAGTGGCGCGCGCAATCATCGCGTTCTCGCTCCTTTCCTCTCGGTGATTGATGATCCGCTGACGAAGAGTTTTAAAAACCAGGATTTATGCGGAACATACACATATGATGACGATGGCATCGCCGGACAGCGAATCACTTTGATCGATCACGGGGTGCTGAAGACTCTTTGCACATCCAGGCTGCCATCGCGCTGGGGCGACCACAGCAACGGACATTCCTTTGGCGGAACAGGCTGGCCCAGTGTCGTTACGCTCAGCAGCGAGAAGCAGGTTTCACCTGCCAAACTGAAGGAGAGGCTGATCGCGCTGGGCAAGGAAGCGGGATTGGATTATGTCATTTTGGTGCGCCGCATCTGGAATGAGTACAGCTTGTCCGACATGGGTTGGGCCACCCTCGGTTCCGCTTCATCGTTACAGACTCCTTCGTCCTCGTATCGACCCAACAGTCCGGTGGAAATCTACAAGGTCTTCGTCTCGGACGGGCATGAGGAGATGATTCGCGATGTGCAATTCCGCTACATGTCGCTGCGTGCATTTCGCGACATCGAATGCACTGCCGACGACCCAACGGCGTTTCCCGTGCAGGTGAGCGGTGAGCCTCTCAGGCACATAATCGCACCATCGCTGCTCGTCAAAGAAGTCGAGCTGGAGCCGAAGAGCAAAGAGAACACAGATTTGCCGCTCTTGCCCGGACCGTTTGAAAAATCCGAGAAGAAATAGCCTCAAACACCTTGCGAGCAGCAACAATAGACTGGCACCGTATATGGTGGCACGCCCGGCAAATTTTTTTTTCTGGCTTGAACTTGCTTTTGATTTTCGTGGGCTTCTGCTGAACAATCGAGAGGGAGTTGGTCTGCGATGAGACCACCCCCTCGATATTGTTCGCGCTCAGCAAATGGATGTCCAGAGATGCTGTAGCGGAGAATGAACGTTTTTATACTTGCGCACTAGGCACGAACAGCACGCCGGAGCCTGCTGCGCTGAGCTCGGGATTGTGCGGGTCCGTTTGCTCTTGCGCCCAATCTTTCAGGCAGCTTATCGAGCAAAAGTGGTGCTGGTCTCCGTCAAACGGCGATCCATAACCATGGTCCATAATAATCGCGTCTTCGATTTGTTGCGGTTTGCTTTGGTGGTGCGGTCCGTCGCAGTGAAAAACCGGCTCTTTAACACGCTTCCGGCGTGAGACGTAAGTGACGCTCATTGTTGCTCCTTCCTTCCGCGTTTAAGTTTCGTGCTGGGTTGTGCTGGGTTGAATAATTGGAGGGTCTCAGCAATGCACTCGCTTGGCTGCGCTTGACACCGCTACATCCAGCTCGTTGCCTTTGAAATTTTGCGGGGGGCCTGTTGAACAAGCGACTTGAAAATCGAAAAGATTGGCACCAGAGGGGAGTTGGTCTGCAATGAGACCGCCCCCCTTCGATGTATTGCGTGCTCAGTCTGTCGGTCACCGGCGAATAACGTTGCTAGCGAGCTGCTGACAGCGCAGTTGCAGTTGCCTCTTCAGTGCGAGCGCTTTCCAGCATGGCGGCGGCGATTCGACGTAATGTCTGAGCGTGCTTGCGCCTCCATGAAATCAGGTGCACTGAGTCTTTCAGAATTTCCAGCTCCAAAACTATCAACTGTGATATTTCCTTGCTAGTCAGCTCTTTTTCCAGATCACGATAGCGAGCTTTGCTGGTGCTAACCAACTGGGCAACAATCCGGTCTGCAGCAAGCCAGACCGCATTTACTCGGCGGAGCAGGCTGGAATCGATCGGGCTTCGCTTCTCAGAAGCCTGCGCCGTACTTATTGCGGACCGATGGTTCGCGATGATAAACAACCCACCATGCAACCAGCTAATGGCTTCCAGTATGAAATCATCACTCATGCCTGGACGAGACAGTGCAAAAGGGGACTGTGCCTTTTCTAGCGCCTCACTTATTTTGCTCAGCACTGCCTCCAAAGAGACATGTGGATGGAAGTGGAACTCTCGGTCCAAATCTTTGGCTTTTTGTGTGATGGCTTCGTCGAAGCAAACCACCACTCTTGTTAGGGTTTTCATTTGAAACTCCTGTTACTGATTTGTTTTTTTTGCTTTTGTACTCAGCCTTGGTAGAGACAGGAAAGAGTTTGCGAATTGGAATGCAATGAAAATGCATTTTCCAATGGGCGTTTTCTCTGCCTGCATTACCAGACGATCGTTGGCTGAAAGACCAGCGAAACCCTGAGAAGAGCACTCTGCTCGCGATTTCCGAATTGGTAGCAGTAGCGCTTATCTGGTAAGCCAAACCAGAGTGGCGTTTCTGAATCGACATCGGGTGCGAAATAGTAGTGGTCTCAAATCTCCGGGTATGTTGGCGAGGCAAACGATTGAAAGTACGACGTGAGGTTAGTACTCACGAGTCGATAAGAGAAAGGCTCATGACGAATAATGCGCTACTTAGCTCTTAATGAGGCGAATAATCGGTTGGCCGGGATAACGGTGGTCGTTTTTGCCGGACAAAACCGGGTCACGGCCGCGCACTGTGTGCTTTTCGCCGGCGGATACGCTTTTCTCGTAGCGAAGTTCGTGTCAAACTGGGGTGATGAAGAAACCGACAAACGTTGCTGCCTTGGCGCTTCTCTTGATTGGAGTATTCGTAATCATTGGCTTGATTTACGGAACGTGCTCACGAACCAGGCACTCACCAGCCGCTCGATCGTATTCCCATAGATCCACCGAAGAGTATTACTTTATAGACCTTAAGCCGCACAGCCTCAAGGTAACGCCAAATGAGGTGAGGTGGCGCAAGCCAAATGAGTGAAGGAATGGATGTTACGTTCACATTCTGCCGAAGCGCTAGCAGTCGTCGTGCAGTTGTTTCAAATCATCCCAGAGATTGGGAATATTCATAACACCGGTGCCGGCTTCTATCAAGCCGTGAAGAGCCTGACCTACATCATTTTTCTGGATACCCTGCGTCATGTCCCAGGCTCCCTGGGCGATGTGACGCAGGTCAGCCGGATTAGCCTTGTTCAGGTCATCTCCGATGTTGATGACATCGACACCGGCACCGATTGGATTTCGTAAAGACATTACGCAAACTCCATAAAAACGCAGCAAAGCCTGACACCGCAGGTGGTGCTATGAGCAATTCTGCTTTAGTAAAGAAAGGGCGTGGGGACGAAGGTTCGCGCATCTAATAAAGATGCGAACCGCAAGGGCTGGGACTTCGGGGGCAGTGTCTACGTTACAGCTGGTTGTCCACTGGGTCAAGTCAAACGGCTAGTGCCAGCCTCCGGCCTGGTTTGCGGACGCACCTTATTGGCGTTGAGTGCAAGCGAATAGTAAGAAGGTGCGAATGCGTATAAGTCAGAGTTTGGTTCGTCGGTAGCATCACTGTACTGGCCAGTTCTTGCAAAGACATGAAAACCACGAACTCGGATTCAGTGATTCAAAACCTGTCCGGTTTTGCCAGAGCGAACCGACCACGGCTAGCCACGTGTAGCTGCAATTCAGACTATAACCATGATTTTGCCTCGTCGGCGCCGTAAAAGCTTGTTCCTCATGACAACTTGGGCTAAATTGCGGTACACCCATCTGATTCATCGATTTCGAGCATCTCTAGCGCAATTTAAAAACGGCACCACGTTAACCTGTCAAACCGGTTTGGGCTCGCCCAGCGGTTTATGCCGAGCGACAAAGAGTGCAACAAACTCGCAAATCAGCGGTGATACATCATCACGAGCCCTGATACCTGCACCCGATGCTTGAGCGAACGGCGATGAGCCAGTTTGCCAGGTAATCGGATTCGGCTATCTGCGCTCGAGGAGAGTTAAATATGTCGCAAATAGCTCATCTCTGGCTTTCTACCTTTGCCATCGTCCTAGCCGCTGTATTTACTTTAGTGATCGGCTCAAAATTGGGCTCAATGTATGAGCGCTTTCTAAAAAGGACGATCACAAAACATGTTGTGGTTGGTTCTTTCCGTTGGAAATTAATAGGCACTCTGACGGGGCTGATCGCGCTTTTCGCATTGTCGGGAATCCCCGCAATAATACTTTGCAGTCACGGAGGACGGCTCGTAGCCGCGACCTTTGTGCTCCTGGTGATTGTGCTGATGTCCTCGTTATGGGCATGTTTCAGCCTGCGGTTCGCCAGACCAGCAGTTGTTGCCGACCCGGACGATATCGGCGATGACCAGGGGCCAGGGCGTCCACCGCTATGACGAAACGGAAACTGGTGGCACCGGATACAGTAGCATCACATCCGGCGCCACCATGCAGTTCAAAGCCGCTCAAACACCGGCAACGTATCATCATGCAACTGCGGTGACAACGTTGTTTTCCTGCTGTTATACGAGACTGAAAACTTCAATTTATGGGGTGGGATACTGTATTTAATAGTATGTCTCTGAAATCAGAAAAATGATCAGATACATAATCGTAGATTCTTGCGAATTTTGCCTGGCGGCGTGGTGGCAAAATCGATGCTGGAAATCATGCAATGATGGCCTGGGGAAGGTCTCCTCGAGAGAACGCATCCCCAGGTCATCAGAGCAACGATTACTTGCGTTTTGCCAAAGGCGTGTTTCGCGCTTTGTCGGCGAATCGACGAATAAGCCTGCTGCGAGCGCTGAAGTCTACCAGCAGAGCTTTTACGGGGTTCGCTTCCCGGCGGCGCAAATACCAACGGTACAAACGTTCAAACCACACTGTCAGTCGCCCGCGCACCGGCCAATTTCTGCGCAGCTCCTGTTCGATGGAGGTGGACAGGTGTGAGACCGAGGAGGCTAAGTTGTTGATTCGACCTTCGTCCGCATCGGTGAGCTCGACTGCCTTTGGTTGAGGCATATCGATGTGACGGGGAAAGTCAGAACGCGGCGTTTGGCGCTGTCCGATCAGGTGAGCAAAACTCGCGGCAGCCGCTGTTCGATCGCCCAACGAGCCAAGCCCAAACTTTTCCTGCAGGTACTTGAGCACGCTGGTATGGTCGTAGAGACCTGAATCAAAGCCACGCTCTACCCACGGCGAGATCAGATAAGTGGGCACGCGCAGCCCGAGCTGGTTGAAGGCGTACTCCTTGTTCGAGCGATCGGGTGGTACTGCCTGCGGCGGATAGACGTCGTCATAGAAGCCGCCGTGCTCATCGTAAGTGACGATAAACAACGTGCTGTTCGCCAGCTCTTCATTGGCGAAGATGGCGTTGTAGAGATCTACCTTCAGCTTCTGCCCGTTCATGATGTCACCGGGAGGGTGCTCGTCGCTGGAGTTAGCCCCGATGTAGCTCGGCTCAATGTAAGCGAATTCCGGAAAGTCTGCTGCCGGACCGGCGGCATCTTTGTAAAACTGCTCGATGTCGAAATAGCGCGCGGCGTGCTTCAGTTGACGCTGGTTCTTGAGCATCAAGCTTATGGGCACGTCGTTGAAGTAACAGCGGTAGTTGACCCCCGCTTCGGTCAGGCGGTCGAACAGAGTCTCTTCACTCATCTCCAACCATGCTTCCACTTGCGCCCAACCGGCCAAGTCATTGAGCTTCGGCACGCTCTGGGGCATGTTCACCAGACCACCGGACGTTCCTTGCATGTGGAAGAAGCGATTGGGAAACGTCGGTCCCGGAACGGACGCATGAAACTGGTCGAAGAAGGTGAAGTGCTGCGCAAAGGTGTGGTCTGCAGGCAGTGAGCCAAGGGGATAGTAGTTCATGATCGCCTGCAGCTGTTCCGCAGTGGCTTGCGGATGGAAGAACTGGTAATCCTTCACGAATCCATCCATGCGACCGAACGCCATTTGCACAGCGGTGTCGGACATTTCGTGGTTGGGATCCGTGATCATCGCTGAAGTGGTTGCCGGCTGTTGATAGTAACGGCGCCCGGTCAGATCTTCATTGAATTTCGGATTTTTCTGGTCGATCCCCTTGAGACCAGGATAAATTTTGGTCAGATCGCCGAGTATCTCCGTGAAGGAGTGATTCTCGAACATGATCAACACAACGTGTTTAATCGGATCAGAGCCGCTGCGTAGCGGCAGGATCGCTTTCATAATGTTGCTCCATCTCGATGACTGGCCAGGCTTTCCGGCTCGGAAATTGCCCAACTAGAAGAACAGCCCACAAAACACCGAACGTACCTTTCGGTACGCAACGGGTTAGTCAGTTAAGTAGGCGTGCAATTAAGTCAGTTAAAGAAACTTGTTGATATTGTGTGTTGGAGGATAAGCTGAATGACGTTACTGCCTTTGATATAAGAGCATCAAGAAGAGAAGATTTGCGCGGCCGAACCGGCAGGCTGAAGTGTCTATCCCGGTCTATTGGTTGCCGCGCCTGTGGATGGGACATCTCACTTAACGGATTCTCAGCAAGCGTGCTTCGCGCGGCTGGCCCAGGGTTGTTTGGTGTCGCCCGCCACGCGCCACCACTGGTGGTGCCAATGTGGGCCGCAAAAAAGTTGTGAAAGCGGCACAAATGAATGAAGGCCGAAGCGGGGGCAGGCAGATGCCCGCCCCCTGTTGGTTGCAATACTCCGATTAGCCAGCCTTCTTAAGAGGGCGAACCGCCCAGCCGAAGGCTGGACGCAAGCATCCGTCCTTGTCCTGAACGACTGCGGTCAAACCACCCACGAGCTGGTAGTCATTGGCATCGAACTTGAACGGAACCATCGAGAGTGCTGTCGGAATCTGCGTCAACTCGATAGGCTTGGACGACCCGTTGAGAAGCGGATTGCGTTCGAAGCCGTCCCACGTCTTCGTATAGGGAAGCAGCTTCAGGAGCCAGCCATCGGCGACTTCAGAGCCGCTGCCCTCCGACCGCGTCTTGTACAAGTCCTGCCAGAAGCCGTTATCCGGATTGTTGCGCGCTGCGGCACAGAACTGATCGAGAATCGGGATGAGGTCGTTGAGCCAGAAATCCAGCCCTTCGAACTCCTGCAGCGCCCGTGCTTTGCGCGCGATGGCGTCCCAATCTTCCGGCGTGCCTTCGAGAGTTACCGAGGGAATGCCGCACTCGGTGAAGACCACATACGAGAAGTAGGACTGCACCACATCCATGAGCGCGACCTGCTGCACCGCTGTTGAGACGTTGCCGGTGGTGGTGAACTTGTTGATCAGCAGATCGTGAGTCTTGTCACCGATGCGAGTGCGCAATTCCCGGCTGAAGTCGTCGAAGCAGGACGGCCAGTCATTGTTCGGGCTGCCGACGTGAAAGTCGGGGCGGTAGATGGCTAGTTCTTGCTTGCCTTGATGCGAAACGAACTTGGACCGATACTGCTCGGGATTCTGATTGATGTGACGGGCAAATCCCTGGAGCACGGTCACCCAGATGTAGTCGGGCGTGAGGCGCAGCGGCACGTGTTGAGCGTAGGAGTGGTGTGCCGCCTCGACGAGTGCGTGAAACCCTAGGGGCTGGATTACCTCGACTCCGGGCAGGGCCATCGCTTCGGAATCGCTCTGCATCAACCTTTTCAGAGCCAGCTTATGCTGGGTTTTCTCGAATTTGCCTGGGCTCGCCTCGACCTTCGACACTGGAAACGTAGTCATTTGCTATCCTCGTTCGCGCGAAATTGGCGCGAGTTGGAGTTTTGCCTTTGCATTCTTGCTTCGCGCATACGTGCTCGAGTGGCAGTCCGTGACCGCTTGAAATTGCTCGAGAGCACTGAATATGCTTGAGGTTTGATGAACTCGACGGGTATTGCGCTAAGCAGTCACCACACTAGTGATGGCGTGCGCGTCAAACAAGCAACAATGCGAATTGCGACGACGCAGTGATGAAAGTACGTATCGGCGCACCTAGAAGCGGTTTAACAAAATGCCGCAAAAACCCGCCCACTTTTGCCGGTTCCGCCCATCAGAAGCGCACTCATACTGCGCAGATTGATCAGATCTCTAACGACGATCAGCACAACCAAGCGACGAGCGGTACATACTCAACAGCGAGAATTTATCAGAAACCACTTGCATAGCTGGAGTTCTACATTAAGATCGGAATGAGGCTTCCACGGATGTGGCCCATGAATAGCACAGCACTCGCTATAGCTCTTTACGCGACATTGCTGGGTTTGCCTGTGTTTGCCGCCGACCGTCCGACTGACCCTGCCGCCATTGCCAGGGAAGAGGGTCTGAGAGACCTGGGCGCCGGGCGCTATCAGATAGCGGCCGCTTATCTCAAACAGGCGACTAAAGAAGCGCCGAAAGACCCGGCACTGCATTACTATCTGGCTAACGCTCTGGTCTATTTGAATAAACATCAGGAAGCGATAACGGAGTATCAACGGTCATACACGATCGATCCCTACGGTCCTGTCTCTGGTTATTGCCGTCGCGCCTTGAAGACCTATCACGCAACGATACCGGAAGGCACCACAGATGGTGACGAACCGCCGCCCGCTCTGGCACAGATCCAAAAGGCTATAGCAGCAGAACCGCAGTTGTCCACCGGCATCAATGCCACTATCGGCAAAATCAGATCGCAAGCACAAGACGAAAAAGATCGCCACCGCACGATCGCTGCGTCACTGTCCTCGACGGCATTGAAGACCGGCGAAGCAAACGTCAAACAGATTCAAGAAGACGCCAACGCTGAAATCGAGCGCATACTCAATCCTGTGCCGATCCCGGGCCGCTCGCCGTACAATCCTATTCTTTTCAATCCCGAGCTGCAAAAAGCGCGCGCGGAAGAAGTGCGCAAGAATGCCGAAGAGGCTGCGCGCATCGCCCGCGAAACAGCCACTGAAAAAGCAAACACGTTTCAGCGCTGGTCCCAATACCACGACGTGATCTTGGACAGCTCCGCCGATGCGCTCGAACGACAGTTGCACGAGCGCAATCTGCCCGGCACCCCCCGCCTGACGGAAATCGGCACCGGGCTCTATGTGCGCAACTACACCCAGCCGTCCGAACCATCGCCGTATCCTGAAGCACATCAAGGCGTGGCACGTATCAAGCGTGTCGTTTATGGCCCGCAAGAAGCCGATCGCGGCAACGAACAAGAGTTGAAGGCGCGAGAGGATACCGATCAGCCTGGTAATACCGTGCGTGGTACCGTGCTCATTCCTAGCCGACCTATATCACAATGAGCAGCACCAATTTATCATCGCAACGTGAGCGCGTCGGTCCGCCTGATGAGCGACGTCGGATAACATTAATCGAGGGAGAAACCTTTTGGTGCCTGGCGGAAATAAAATACGCCGGTAAGCATCCAATTGATGCAATCTTTCAAGCCAACAATCTACTGCCGTCCGTAGCAACAGATAAGAGCGGCGCTGTGACCTGGAAAGATCCTTTATACCATGCCGGTGTGGAATATATCTTGCCGGCACTTTCTCAACTCGAAGAGCTAAAAAATCTTTTTTGGCAGCGTATGGAAGAGGCCGGTGCCGGTGCAAAAGATGCAAAAGAACGGGTCGGTCGTGCCGGAGAAAGAACCGCTGTCTGTCTGCGTTGGGACGAAACTTTATGGCAACTTTGCCGGCTCAAATACAGTGTCGCTGCACCGACCAAAGCTATCTACGAGGCCAACGGTTTGCTTCAGAGTTTTATTTTTCCGCAGGGTGAAGAAAAACTGGTGCGCGAACCTACTTTATACGCAGGAAACAGCTATGTATTGCCGGCGCAGACCGAGATTCCATTGTTGACACAGCGCTACGACGAACGCATTGCTACCATATTGCAAAGCAAACAAAACATTTGACAGCTCACGTGCGGTTTTCTATGATCCATGTAGTCTCGGTCTTGGACAGAGCTCAAAGAAGTTTTGTCCTACAAATTCGAGTAAACGGGGTTCCGCGCTCGAAGCGCCCACGTAAACCTAAGAATCCAGCCAATCCGCAAGGCTCTAGGTTCGGGAAATAGGAAACGGTAAAGCGCTAAGGAGGGACCCCACCTGGTAAGAATACCGGGTACAAAACTCGCACTAGTCCGGGTCCGAGACACTTTACTAAATAATGAATACTATTTTGGGGTCTGCCACTTCGATTTCGTGCTGCAGTGCCAACAAGTTAGCTCGAGCTGCGCTGTCGGTTAAACTAATTACCGGCGCTAGTGCTATCTGGGTTAACCGGACACGAAAATAATGCAATCGCAGTTCAGACTTTTGCTCCATGATCGAGAAGCAACGCGCCATTTCGGGCAGGCTCTCGCTCAGTCGATCGATGATGGCGCCGTCATCGCTTTGATCGGTCCGATGGGGGCGGGCAAAACAACTCTGGTGAAATCGGTCGCTTCCGAGCTTGGCATAACCGAAGTGGTGAGCAGCCCTACTTTCACCATGCTGAATGAATATCACAGCGGTCGCCTGCCGCTCTATCACATGGATCTTTATCGTCTGTCCGAAGAGAAGGTGCCCGCGCCTCTCGATCTTTTGATAGCTGAAATCGAGGAGTTTATCGGCTTGCCCATGGTCGCCATGGTCGAATGGGCAGAGCTATTTCCCTCTACATTTATAAGTGACGCGCCCGACTCGAAGGTTTCATCCCCCAACTCATCCGCAAGCTACTTGTCACAACTCGACCATATAGTAATAAAGCTGATGAACTACCGGGCGGCTGATGGGGCTACCCTGAAAAGCCCGGTGGGTGAACCTTTGCAGGTCGACGGCGGGGGTGAAACCGAAAATGACCCGGCGAATCGTATTAATAAGGATGAAGAAGTCCGTATCGCTGACCTGTCTGCTCATGGCGACCAGTCGAGTCAGGTTTTAACCCGTTTGGTGGGGAAGGTTGCTGCTATGCTTATTTATTCGTAAGGCTAAACGGCAAGGCAGTGTCCATAACTGAATGAAGGATTCGGCTCCTGGAGCCGCCGTAAAGCCGCCCGTACTTTTCGACCCCTGCGGCTATGCTGGGAGCTAGTACTTGCAAGGGGGTGTTGACCATCGTGTTATACTCGTGCCTCGTCGGCATATCTTGACAGGTTCTTTGTTCTCAAGTTGCCGCAACTCACCACGTGATAAAAGTAATGACAAAACATCTAGTAATCGTTGAATCGCCGTCCAAAGCCAAAACAATCAGCAAAATCCTTGGCAAAGATTTCAATGTAAAAGCCAGCGTCGGGCATGTGCGCGACCTTCCGAAGAACAAACTTGGCGTTAACGTCCGCAAGAATTTCGAACCGCAGTACGAAGTGCTGCGAGACAAAGAACCGATTGTAGAAGAGCTGCGCGAAGCAGCAAAAGGCGCAGACCATGTCTATCTCGCGCCTGACCCTGACCGTGAAGGTGAAGCGATTGCCTGGCATTTGTCGGAAATTCTCGACTTGCCGGCGAAAAAATTGCACCGACTCGAGTTTAACGAGATCACTAAAGACGCCGTGCTGTCGGCCATCAAGAAACCGCGCCAGATCGATCGGCGCCTCGTCGATGCGCAACAAGCGCGGCGCGTGCTCGACAGATTGGTCGGTTATAAGATTTCGCCCTTGCTGTGGCGCAAGGTTAACGGTCGCTCCGCAGGCAGAGTTCAGTCAGTTGCTGTTCGCCTGATATGCGAACGGGAAGAAGAAGTCGACGGATTCACTGCGAAAGAGTACTGGTCCATCAAGGCTGACTTCTCTCGCGCTCGTTCTAAACAGACATTCACAGCGCCTCTGTGGAAATGGGAAGGCAAGCGAGTAATCGCTGCGTCAGATAAACCGTCGGCGCAGTCGATGGTGATCGAGACCGAAAAGCAAGCGAATAAAATCGTCAAAGCACTTGATGAGGCGGATTACAAAGTATCTTCGTTGAATGAAAAGACCAGTCAACGATCGCCTTTGCCTCCGTACATCACATCGACACTGCAACGAGATGCCGCTACCCAGGTCGGTTTTGCCGTCAAGAAAACGATGACGGTGGCTCAGACCTTGTATGAAGGCGTCGAGCTCGGAGCAGCTGGTCCTTCCGGTTTGATTACCTACATGAGAACAGACTCGACAAGAGTCGCTCAGCAAGCTCAAGACGAAGCGCTCAAGTATATCGAGCAACGCTTCGGCAAAGAGTATGTTCCGGACAAACCACGTGTGTACACGCGTAAAGCGAAGAGCATGCAGGACGCTCACGAAGCGATTCGCCCCACAGAAGTCGATCGCACGCCCGAGTCGATCCGCAGCTATCTGAGCAACGATCAGTACAAGCTCTATAAATTGGTCTGGGAACGATTCATGGCGAGCCAGATGGCCTCGGCTGAAATTCTCACCAAGACTGTCGAAATCACTGCCGGCGATGCGGTGTTTCGCGCAGCCGCTTCCGAGCAGAAATTCCCCGGCTTCATGGCGGTCTATAAGAGCGCGCCGAAATCGGAAGGTTCGGAAACTACTGACGGCGCTAGTGATGACAACGTCGAGGAATCCACCAATCTTCCCGACCTCACCAAAAACGAAGCGCTCAAGTTGAAAGCGTTGAATCCTGCTCAGCACTTCACTCAACCACCGCCGCGATACAGTGAAGCCAGTCTCGTCAAGACGTTGGAAGAGCTGGGAATCGGCAGACCATCTACATATGCTGCGACCGTTGCCACGATTGTCGAGCGTAAGTACGTGGAAAAAATCAACAAGCAATTGATACCGACCAAGCTCGGAAAGGCAGTCAATCTGCTGCTCGTCGAGCACTTTGGCGGCATCATCGATGTTCACTTCACCGCTTCGATGGAAGAAAAACTCGACCAGATCGAAGAAGGAAAAGTCGACTGGCACGGCATGTTGAAGGACTTCTATCAGCCGTTTGGTGAAACGCTGAAGAGAGCCGAAGAGAACATGAACAAAGTCGTGATTCTCTCCGATCAAAAGTGTCCTGAGTGCGGACAGCCGATGGCGATAAGATCTTCGCGATTCGGACAGTTCCTCGGTTGTGTCGGATATCCGGAATGCAAAACCAAGATTGCGCTTACGCGTGACGGTTTGCCTGTTCCTGAAGACAGACCGAGTGAAGATAAGTGCAATACATGCGCCTCTCCCATGCTCATTCGCTACGGACGCTACGGCGATTATCTCGCTTGCTCGGCGGAAGAGTGCAAAGAGCAACGACCGATTTTGAAACTGACAGGCGTTGTCTGCCCGCGCGATGGTTGCGAAGGTCAGATCGTCGAGAAGAAATCGCGTCGGGGCAAAATGTTCTACGGCTGCAGCAACTACTCGGCAAAAGGTTGCAACTCAGCGTTCTGGTATCCACCGTTGCTCGATAAAGGTGGTGGACCAGGCAACTCGAACAAATGTCCGAAATGCAGCACGATGCTGATTTACAAGACGCTCAAGAAAGGCGATCACGTCGAGTGTTCGTCCAAAGAGTGCGACTTCGTGCAATCGGCAACCGGCGAAGAAAAACACGCTTAGGCACATCGCCTAAACAGCATGCCAGGCGGTTCCCTGCGGGAGCCGCCTGCTGTCTTTCTGATGCAACCAATCCGGCTTGACGATGGTTGTGTCGACGATGGAAGACATGTAGACGTCAGCAATTCAGTCGTCGACGGTATTGAATAGGGTACTGTCGAATCGCAAAATTAATCGCTCTTGGTTTCTTCTCACTAAATGGCTGCGTATAGAGAGTGATTTGGCTGACAAGATACCGATGGTTGCGCGATTTTGAGCTCTGCCTCAAGAATTAACCCTGCCGGATGCAACATCGGATATGCGCAGGCGTCATTCTCTGCATAAATTTCACGTTTTCCTAAGGCAAGGAAGCCCGCATGGCGACCAGACCGCGCTAACGTGATGTTAGAATGTAATCACATTATCGGAGTCTAGGGAGGCGCAAAGCCGCCATGTTCGAAAGATTTACCGAAAAAGCGATCAAAGTCATCATGCTTGCTCAAGAGGAAGCGCGCCGGCTAGGCCACAATTTCGTGGGCACCGAGCAAATCTTGTTGGGCTTGATTGGTGAAGGGACCGGTATCGCTGCTAAGACCTTGAAGTCTATGGGAGTCAATCTCAAAGACGCTCGTGTTGAAGTAGAGAAGATCATCGGTCGCGGATCAGGCTTTGTCGCTGTAGAGATCCCATTTACCCCGCGCGCCAAGCGAGTCCTCGAGTTATCGTGGGACGAAGCGAGGCAGTTGGGACACAACTACATTGGTACTGAGCATCTCCTCTTGGGGTTGATCAGAGAAGGCGAGGGTGTTGCCGCCAGGGTCTTGGAAAACCTCGGCGTTGACCTTACTAAGGTCCGCAGCCACGTCATACGGTTGCTCGGTGAGAGCGGGGCCGCCACATCAGGCAGTTCTACGTCTACCGGCACCGGTCGATCGAAGACTCCGACACTGGACGAGTTTGGTCTCAATCTGACGCAAGCCGCTCAAGAAGGCAGACTCGACCCGGTGGTCGGTCGTGAAAAAGAGATCGAGCGCGTTATTCAGATCTTGGGACGCAGAACGAAAAACAATCCAGTTCTTATCGGTGAACCCGGCGTCGGTAAAACCGCCATCGCTGAAGGTCTCGCTATTCGTATCGCCAACTCGGACGTACCGGACATCCTCACCGACAAAAAGATCGTCATGCTCGACATCGGCTTGTTGGTTGCAGGCACCAAGTACCGCGGCGAATTCGAAGAGCGTCTGAAAAAGATCATGGACGAAATTCGCGCAGCCGGCAACGTCATGCTCGTGATCGACGAATTGCACACCTTGATCGGCGCAGGCGCTGCAGAAGGGGCTATCGACGCAGCTAACATTTTAAAACCGGCGTTGGCTCGCGGCGAACTGCAATGCATCGGCGCCACGACCATGGACGAATATCGCAAACACATCGAGCGAGATGCCGCGTTAGAACGCAGATTCCAACCGGTTATCATCGATCCGCCATCGGTGGAAGAGACCATCGAAATCTTGCGCGGATTACGCCCGAAATACGAAGAGCACCACCGCCTGGTAATCTCGGAAGAGGCTATCGACCAGGCAGCCAAGCTCTCCGACCGCTACATCAGTGATCGCTTCTTGCCGGATAAAGCCATCGACTTGATCGATGAAGCGTCGTCGAGAGTGCGCTTGCGCGCCAGCTCGCTGCCGCCCGAAGGCAAGGAAGTCGAGCGCGAACTGCGCAAAGTGCGTCGCGACAAAGAGATGGCGATTCGCAACCAGGAGTTCGAGAAAGCTGCTTCTCTGAGAGAACAAGAAACACGTCTCTCCGAGAAGATTCGCGAAATCCAGGCCGCCTGGAAAGCCAAACAAGAGTCTGAAAAACCTGTCGTCACCGCTGAAGAAGTGGCGTATGTGGTGAGCTCGTGGACCGGCATACCTCTGTTAAAACTGACAGAAGGCGAATCGGAAAAACTGCTCCATATGTCCGATGTGCTGCACCAGCGCGTTATCGGACAAGACGAAGCGGTAGAAGCGGTCTGCAAAGCGATTCGCAGAGCCAGAGTCGGCTTGAAGAATCCCAACAGACCGATCGGCAGCTTCATCTTCTCCGGACCCACCGGCGTAGGGAAGACAGAACTCGCCAAGGCTCTGGCCGGTTACTTCTTCGGCTCCGAAGAAGCGCTGATCAGAATCGACATGTCCGAGTTCATGGAACACCACACGACATCGAAATTGATCGGCTCACCGCCAGGATACGTTGGCTACCAGGAAGGTGGTCAGCTCACCGAAGCGGTGCGCAGAAAACCATACAGCGTCGTGCTCTTTGACGAAATCGAAAAGGCCCACCCGGACGTATTCAACGTCTTGCTGCAGATTCTCGACGACGGTCGTCTGTCTGATAGCAAGGGTCGTACAGTCGACTTCAAGAACACGATCATAATCATGACCTCGAACGTCGGCGCTCAATTCATTGATAAGAGCTCCCTGACGGTTGGTTTCCAAACACCGACAAATGAAGGCAAGCATGACGAACGCTATAAGAAGATCAAAGATCTCGTGATGGACGCCATGAAGAAGACGTTCAGACCCGAGTTCTTGAACCGTATCGATGAGATTATCGTGTTCCAGCAGCTCACCAAGGAAGAGATTCGACGCATTGTCGATATCATGTCCGCTGATCTGCAAGGACGCATCAAAGCTCAAGGTATGGAACTCGTCATCACGGATGACTGCAAAGACATGCTCGCCAAAGACGGTTACAACCCGACCTACGGCGCGCGCCCTCTGCGCAGATCGATCCAACGCTTGTTGGAAGACGCACTTGCCGAGAAAGTCTTGGAAGGTACGTTCAAAGAAGGCGACACGATCTCGACCGTGCTCGACGGCGAAAGCATCAAGTTCGATAAGGCCGAGAGGAAAGCACCTGCCACTGTCGGCGCTGCTACTTCCGCCAAAGCTGAAAAAGCTGAGAAAGCGGAGAAGCACGAAAAGGGCGAAGGCAAGGGTGAAAGCGTGAAAACGGCGGAGAAGGAAGAGAAGCCTGAACCGTCGGCCGGCTAACCCGGCTAACGAATCGAATCAAGAAAGGGCGCAGCGATGCGCCCTTTCTGTTATGTGATCAATTGGCGAATTTGTTGTTAGAGCAATGTTTCCGAGTTGTGAAACGGCTCGTTGACAATGTCTTGTTCTACACTAATATTGAAATCACTTCCTACCGATCTCACCCCATATTCCGTTCGTTCCTGCGAGTGAATTCGCTCACGTTTTGCGGATTCGCTCGACTGCTTCACCCAATAGGAATCAACTTACTATGACAAATCAACTTGAGAATACTGACGTCGCGAGTCTTCCATCAGCGACAAAAGATCGTTCAACATACCAATCCATTTCAAAAAATGAATGGCAATCTTTCAGTGCCGGCAGTACCGCAGCGGCTGATGCCGCCCCAAATGACGAACTCGTCGCTCCCAGCGCTTATGGCAATCAAAGTGCTTCCGCCGCGACCGACGCAACCTCGACCAGCAGCCCAAACCAGCAGGCTGGGCCGCTGGACTCAGTCACGAAAAGCCTGCAATCGGATGCTGCTGCTCTTAAAACGGAGACTAAGGGCTCTGCTTCCTACGACAAAACCGTGGATCAGTTGAATAGCGACGAATCCACCTTGCATTCTGATGTGCAAAATTTCCTTCAATCCTCGGCCAAGGACAGCAACTACGTCACTTTCTCGAATGCTCTCGAGGGCTATCATTCAGCTCTTAAATCAGTCGCTACCGATCTCTGGGATATGGGACTGAAAAACCAGGCCAGTGAGACGACTGCGGAGTATCCACTCAGTCATTATCAGAAGTATTTCAAACAAAGCGGCAGTGGCAGCGGCGGCGATGGCGGTGGTGGAACCGGCAGTGGGGGCGGCAGTACCGGAGGCGATGGCGGTGGTACCGGCAGTGGGGGCAGTGCGAGCGGCGATAATCCAGCCCCGCCGAGCGGATCTACCGAGGTCAATAACCTCCTGTCCGACACGCAAAAAGCGAACATCAATAAGGGCGAAATCGGCGGCTCCGGCAATATCGATTCGATGACTGCCACTCCGACCGGCTCTAACTCGGACGAGATCACCATGAAGGCAGCCGCTGGTTCTGGTGATTGGGGCGATGGTCTGCTGCTCAACTCGATCCACAATTCGACGACCGATCAAAACGTCGGTCAAACATTACAGCTGAACAAGACATTTAGCTTCACCCAATCGCAGCTGGACAATCTCAACGAATACGAGAACGACATCAACAATGCAACCGGCATGCACGGCACTCAGATCAATGTGAAAACGGGTGCGGTCGATGCTTGGGACGCGGCAAACTCGAAGTGGATGCAAGTGGGATCTTTCGGCGGACCGCTCAAGGCCGGGGTCGACTACAATCTGCAGATCGACACCCACGATAACGCCGATGGCTCGATCACTTATGACGGCTATTACTTGAACGGCAAAAACACGATGGAATCGCCTGTTACCGTCGGCGGCAAACCGCTGCACTGGGCTGCCGGCGACTACATTCAGACGCAGCTCGACTTCGACGGCAGTACTCCCGGTGGCAGCGAGACCGGCGTCACCGAAAGCAACGAATCACTGTACGTCAAAAACGACTAGGCGCACTGCCTCCGTGGCAATGGGTCGCTGCAAGCGACCCCTACATTGCGCTGTGAAGCGCCAGGCTCCGCCTGGCATCGGACTTGTACAACAACGAAATCGTGTCGCCTAAGTCGTGAAACCTGCCGTAGGGGCGGCTTGCAGCCGCCCGTGACGCTTGCTATTTCTTCGGCTTCTGCAAATGCGATGACGTTTGAACGTCAATGATGTTGCCTTCATAGTCGGTTTTGAAACTCTCATCGACGATGCCGTAGACTTTTCCGTTTTTGTCGCGAATGATGCCGTGATAGCGCCCTGAGCCATCTGGCTTGAGTTCGCGTTGCTCGTTGTACGACAAGTCGCCTAATTTCTTGTCGTGAATGATGAATTCGGCTTCCATCCTTCTGTCGTCTGGATTAGTGATATTGTTCGGCTGAACGTTTTGTCCATCGCCTATCGGTTTTGCGATCTGAACAGGCGCTCCTGAAGGATCTAGTGCCGAAGTCTCTTCCGACTTGGCCGGCTCGAATGTCTGGATGTTGTTGCCAGACTGATCTGTGCGACTCATTTTGAGGTTGAATTTGGCAGGGCTGTCGCGATAAATATCGTCCCACTTGCTCGAAGTCAAAACTATATTGTCCTTCTCGGATGGCTTACCATCATTGTGGTCGATCGTGAAATTACCGGTTGTAGTTTCTGAAAAACCATGAGAATCGTGGTTGGCCGAGCCTTTCACCAGCATGCTCGTTGACTTGTGATCGCGCGTGTTAGTGGTGTCGACTTGAATGCCTTTGCCAGTTTTATGCACCGCACTGGTATAAGCTGAGCCAACTCCTTCTTGCACGAGCTTATTCACCGCATCTTCGCGAACGGCTGTGAGAATAACGTCGTTGCTTACTAAATGTTCTTGATCCCAAGCCATATGATGCTTCCTTCCCCGAGCCGGGGGCATTAAGAACTGATTGCGCTGAGCTGAGTAGCTACCGGCAATGTACGCCTGCCACTCTGTAAAGTCAGTGGGGAAAATACGTAGTCCGAGCTAAATACCGAAAAATACAAACGCGATTAGGGCGCCGAAAACGCCCTTCTCGCTGCCCCATAAGTTTCTGCTGGTTGCACCGTATGCGGTGCAACATCAAGTTGGTGATTGGCCGAGAACCCAAATCAAAGTTTGTAGTATTAAGGTAAATCCTATTTGTTGCATGGTTGTGACATCTGGACAACGTTTTCAAGCTCGTACTATTAAGTCCGATACAAAGACAGGATGAGGAATTTTGCGTCATGGTCATGGTGAAAATGGTTGATAACAATACCGCTGCGTCGGCTGAAGTCAGAGAAGTTTTCGACGACATCATGAAGACCCGCAAGATTGATTGGATCAATAATTTCTGGAAAGTTCTCGCCAGCCATCCGGCTACTTTGAAGCGCATTTGGGAGAACGTAAAACAGGTGATGGCGCCAGGAGCGCTCGATCCGCTCACGAAAGAGATGCTCTACGTGGCGGTTAGCGTCACCAACAACTGCGAGTACTGCATTCACTCCCACACGGCGGGCGCTCGCGCCAAAGGGATGACTGACGAGATGCTGGCTGAGCTTCTTGCCGTAGTCGGACTGGCGAATGAAACCAACCGCCTCGCCAACGGCTATCAGATGCCAGTCGACGAGCAGTTCAGACCGAAATTCTAAAACTTGGGCTAGAGTGCGCCTTGGTGCCAAACCGTGTATCCTAATAAATTATAGTAGCGCCAACCATTTTTGAAGACGGCGCTGGCGGCGCCACCGGCTTCAAAAATCGACGTCGGTCTCTGGACCTAACTGCTAATCCGACGTTAAGGACACCGGGTGAGCTTTGAAGTACTGACTCGAAGCTCGGCACAAGATGTAGCTGATTGTGCCGGCGAACAGCCCGACGAGTAAGTGCGACCATTGCGGCCACGTTGACGCCTCGCCGGTCAGGGTGAAGCTGCTCAGGGCAGCTGCCGCCATTCCAGCTACGGCGTAGAGTGCGATTGCAACCCAGTTGATTGTGAACGCAAGATCTTCGTCGGTGAGGCGGAAGAAGAGATCGACCAGCGCAGCGATTGCGCCCCCGACCAAGTAGAGAATCATGTGGTTTCCTTTTCACTTGCAGGTTCGTCTATCGTTGCCGAATGATTGCGTCTCAGCATTTAGGCCGTGGTTCTGGATCCTCTCACGAGGCTTTGCCAAGACAACGGTAATTTCTGCTTTTGCTGTGGCGCGAATCTCTTTCGGTGCAAGATAGAATTGATTTCAACATACTTGAACAACCGTCGCAGCTCAAGGCATATTAGCGATGCACCGCCAATGTGCAATGGCGTTAAAACTCGACCAGACGCCCATTTTGAGTTTCTCCGACCGCTTTCCGCCTGGCGGAAAAGGCCTCTTTGACCGAGCACTACGGTAGTCTATTCCGCTTCAGTGAGCCAGAGCTGCGCGTCCGGAGGCATCTCCAATACGCGCCAGGTGCCGGAGATTAGCATCTTGTCGTTGGAGCGCTCCTGATCTTTTTGTTTCAGCGCCAACAGCTTGTTGAAATTGTTCTGCGCCTTGACCGTGTCGGGGTGCTTGTCTCCCAGTGACTTCTGCCGGATGTGCAGCGCTCGCTGGTATGCTTTCTCCGCGTCGTGGATGGCGTTTTTGAAGTGGTAAATCAAGGCCAGATTGTAAACGGCGCACGCTGTATCGGGATGGTCAGGTCCGGCTACGATTTCATAGATGCGTATGCACTCTTTCGCCAGCGAAACCGCTTGCTTATACTCGCCCTTCGAATAGAACAGCTTAGCAAGGGCGCTAGTCGAATGAGCAACCGCGACGTGGTTGCGACCCACCGCATTCACTTTTATGTCGATGGCGCGCCTGGTAAACACCTCTGCCGCGTCGTACTTTTGTTGTTTAGCAAGAACTTCGGAAAGCGCGTCCAGTGTGAGAGCCAACCGTGGGTCCAAAGGACCGAGATGTTCAGCCTCGAGTAGCGCGTTGCGCCATAACTGCTCGGCGACGATGAAGTTGTTCTCGCGCGTGGACTGCTCAGCGAACGTGCGAAACGACGTCCAACTGTTGGCGTGAGTGCCATCATGGTCGGACGAGCGCGGCTGTTGACGGGGCGGAAGCGAAGACTGGGCGGACTGAGGCTGTGGTAAGCGGATAGGTTGAGGCTGTGGCGCCAGGTGCGGCAACGGCGCTGCCGGGCGCGGTTCTGGCGCCTGAGGCGGGCGCAGAGTCTTCACTTCTCTAAGCGGTACCGCCTCTAGCTGCTGTGTTTCCTCGCCCTGTGCGTGCATCGCTTTAAAGCGTGCCAGGTCGCCCTCGGCTTGCGAGATCTGCGGATCAGGAGTAGCGGTATTAGAACCAGGAGGCATAGCAGGTTGGCTGCCCTGCGGCTTGGCCTGACCGGCCATCTTGCGAATCTGCGCCATCGCAATCGCTGCGGACTCGGCCCCTTTCCCCGTGACAGGAGCGGTAGCAGGCGCGATGTCTGCAGCCTTGCTAGTGGTCGAAAATACCGTCCACCGGCCTGAGCGCGTCCACCTTCCCGTCGAAACACCGTCGATGCATTGCTTGAGGTGCTCTGCTTCCGCCTGTCTGTGTGTTTTCTCCAGAAGGTCGGCATAACTGAGGAGCAGGCGCATCACCTCGGGATGCTTGCTTCCGAGCGCTTTCGTACGGATCGTCATCGCCTTTTTGTAAAGAGGCTCCGCTTCCATGTATTTGTTCTGCATGTGATGAAGCATGGCCAGATTGTGGGCCAGAACGCCAACATCAGGATGGTCGACGCCGAGAGTGCGTTCGTACATCTCCAATACCTTGTGGCAGTATTTGCCGGACAGGTCGAAGTTGCCCATGCGGTAGTAGACTTCCGCCAGACTCTCTAGTGTGTGCGCGATTCTTTGATCGGTTTCTTCAAAATCTTCCGTCTCTTCCAGCGCTGCCAGAAACATGTTCTCCGCCGAAGCGAGATCCTTCGACTGCAACGCTTTCGTGCCGGACGCGCTATAAAGCTCCCAGTTGCTGCCCATAAAAGAACCTGCCAGCCAATCCTGACTGAGATATTCCCGTGAATGGCTGACGACTATCTTATTTGGCCGACAAAAAAAGCCAAAGCCGAAACAAGCGATTGGTAATGAACGTCAAACTAATCACCGCAAGTTTTGCATTCCCGCAAAACGGAGGCAAACACTGGACTGCCTTCACGAGTTGTGCACAAAGACCGGCTTATATTAGTAACACTCGAGGCAGGAGGGGAGTCGATGAAGGCGAAGGCGCTTACAATCGCTGTCATTGCGCTTCTCGGCTATGCGTTCTCGCTGCCGGTATTGGCGGCGGACACCAGTGACATGCTCGACGGCATGGAGCAGTTTTCCTACAAGCGATACCATGCCGCCACTGACCTCTTCGAGAGGGTAATCGCGCAAGATCCGCGCAACACGAGAGCACACTATTATCTGGGCATGTGCTTCGAGCGTCTGAAGGATGCCGCGAACGCTAAGCAGGAATATGATGCAGCCTTCCATTTAAATCCGTTCAGTGACGAAGGGCACGCTTCGCGCGAAGCTCTCCTGCACTTATCGGGTTCTGTCGAAGAGGGCAAACATCCCACTGATGGTCCGAAAGTATACGATCAGGCGGTGCGAGAAATAAACAGACAGGCCGCGGATAACGCTCAACGCTGGGTCGATTGGGGCAACAGCAACGCCAACTACAGAACGCGACTGGGCGCCATCGAGGCGGGCATGAAGCGGCAACAGGCCAAATATGCTACGAATGCCCTGCGCAACTCGACATACGGTCGGGAAATAAGTAACCAGCACCTTCTAGATGCTTCCTATCAGCTTTCGGACGCCCAGGTGCAGGCCAACAAATACCGCCAGGACGGCACTAACGCGGCCAGATTCACCTACGAGTCGGCCAATTCGCTCAAGCAGCAGCTGGGCGAGCATCGCACCAACAACGACAGTTTAACGCCGCGTCTACGCGCGCTCGGAACCAATCTTTATGTACGCAATTACGGCGACTACGATGATGACCTTCCCCCCGCCGATCCGCCTCTGGAGCTGCGCGCCAAAGCGAAAAGTTTCGCCGATCTGCCCGTCGAGCTGAAAGCGGCTCCGGGAAAACTATAATCAACCACGGAGGAGACAAGATGATTAACCGCTCCAACAGTCGGTTTTGCAAGATCGCACTAGTAAGCTTTGTGCTTGCGACTGGAACCATGCCGGCATGGGCGCAACAGTCAAAAGATAACGACGATGCGCCTCTGTCACCGGCTATGCAGCAGATGATGGATCGCCGTGTTAAGAATGCAAATCATCTTTTGGTGGAGGAAAAGCAGTACAAAGAGAGCTCGCAGAAGCTGCATGCAAAAATGCAAAACCTGATCGCCGAGTCAAAGACTTTGAAAGGCGAAGCGCAAGTGCTGCACACGACCGTGCCTCTGACGGGCGGGGTCAAACTTGATGCAGCGCAGCTCAAGTCAGCCCAAGGTCAATATGCCGGGCACATCAACGAATTCAAGGCACATGCGCAGGCCTACCAGGCGCATCTTGCGGATTTTGCCCACACCCTGGGCGAATGCCACGCCAATGAGGCTGCCTACAAAGCATACGTCTCGCAGGTTCAACTGCACGTCAGTGATTTCCATATTTCGATGTTGAATATCCGCCCGCCGCATGTGTGCGGATTGCTTCCCGGATCCACAGCGGAAGCCGCGAAAATTAACAACCAGTTGAGGGTCGATGCTGCGCGCATGCAAGACTCCGAAACCTCTCTCGCTTTAGCCCAAACGAAATTAACCGCTGAGCAGCAAGTCAGCGGAGTGCTCGATTCCAGGGTGGCTAAGGAGGCCAATCGGCAAGAGAAGGAAAAGGAACTGGCTGGAGAATTTGGTAAGCTACGCGAGGAGTACGATCTGCTCAAGACCGAAAAGGATATCCTTGCCAAGAATGGCGGCGGTCTGGAAAAGATCACCAGGACCTCAGTGGCAGCCAAGGTGAAATAAGAAATACGGTGTTTGTTGAAGTAAAAACAGCAGCGACTCTTCTTTTGATCGCGGTGTTCGTAACACAGGCTCCGGCTTTGCGAGCCGAGGTCGGCGCCGGCGGCTCGGATGCTTCCGCTCCTCATGAAGGTTCCGAAGCTAAAGCACCGGCAGTGCCTCCTATAATCTCTCAGTGGGAGAAGAAGTTTTTCGAACATACGTTTGCCAACGAGCCTGTCCAGCAGCGGCTCGGCAGAATCGAGCAGATGGTTTTCGGTTCAGTGATCAAAGCAGATGTGGCTGAGCGCATAGAAAAGCTGAAGGCGGCGCTCAATCAGCCTGCTGACGATGGACTGGGACTGCCGCCCAGTGTGGCTGCTCAACCGTCGTCCCCGGCTCCGCCCCCTCCCGCCTCTACTGAGGCCTCGTCGCCTCCCGCTGAAACCGGCTCGTCGAGCGCGGTTCCGTCGGTCGTCAGTGAGTCGGACAAGACCCCGAGTGCCATGTCGCCTGCCGATCTGGCCAAACTCAATCTCGATCAAAATCCAGTGCGAGTGGCTGTGCTGCACGTTTCCAAAGCAAACTTCTCGACGGTATTAAAACCACAACAAGTTATCCAGAATTTGAACGAAGCGATTCGAGACAATCCTAAAGATCCCGAACTCGTCTACCAACGGGCAAAGGCGTACATTCAGCTCGATAAGCTGAACAGCGCTCTCTCAGATATGTCAGACGCCATCATGGATCAGCCGAACCGTTCGGACTTTTATCTCGCGCGCGCCTGGGTCTATCACTTGATGGGCAATTCCGTGCTCTGCGATCTCGACTTGTCGCGTGCGCGCTTCGTCAATCCGACGTTTCCAGAAAAGATCGACTGGGGCAAATAACACAAGATTGATTTTGTGACGTATGACTCTTTAACAGAATCGACTGTCCACAAAGATAACCCGTCAATGCGGCATCGGGTAGAATAAAACTGGTATGTCCATGTTGCCAATGACCTAGAAGCCTTGATGCCAGGCATTGAATCGATCAAATTTGATACCAGCCCCTGGTCGCTCGAGAAAGAATCGAGTGACGTAATTAAGTGGAACAACGAAAAAAATCAGTTTCTCTCGCTGCACTATTTTGCGAAGAAACCAGACATACCGTGCGCCCTTGATGATATCGATGCCTTGAGAGCGGCCTATCGTGAAGGTCTGACGGCTTCCGGCGGGGCGCTCATCTCTGCTGACCGAGAGAAAGCCGGCGGAATGGACTGCATCAAGCTCGTGTTCAAGACTCCGCGTGAGCGCCACGGCATGGTTTATGTTGGCTCCCTTACATTCCCGTTCGCTGAGTTCAGCTATGTGATCAAGGTGCAATGCGCCGAATTTGGTGTCAGTGGCATGCGCGACGCCATCGTTATGGATAAGCTCATGGGCGAGGGTGCTGTGTCGCTCGATCCAGAAACCAAGGCGATCTCTGGTTGGAGCGGTGATCCGTACGATGCCGGCTTCAAAGCCAACCTGCTATGCCACAAGTCGGATCTCGAATCGTACGATGCCGACTTTCCCGATCATCCGCTCACTGAGATGCGAAAGCACTTAGCCTCGATTCAGGCCAGCGTGAAAGCGGATGACTCCGTCATGCGCTCGCTGCCGTTTTCAGCTGGCGCCCAGCCGCATAGCAACGGACACAACGGTGTCAACGGAGGCGCCAAAGACGCTTCAAATGCGGAGAAACCACGCGAGGAAGTGACGCAGCACACCTCTGCACCGAAGGGCAAACCCTGGTGGAAGGTCTGGTAGTTATTTCTCGAACAGATGCTCGACGCGGCTGCCGACCCATGAGCCGACTCCGACAGCTACGCCTATCTCTGCGTTGTGCGTAAAGCGGTAGGCAGCGTAGCCGAGTCCCGCACCGGCGGCGGCAGCCGGTAAAGCACCGACCTTGCCCATGCGTCCCATCAGATACGCGCCGCCGACTGCGGCCAGTTTCATGCGTGGATCTGCCGTCGGCAGGAAGAGAGCGCCGGTCATCAGTCCGGTATCCATCAAGCCTGGTGCGATGAAGTTGTGCGCGTCCGGATGCTTGTCCGCGGGCAGGAGCCAATCGATTGTTTTGCCTAGAACAAGCGCTCCGCCTGCGATCATCAATTTTGTCTTTGTATCGCCCGGTAGTCCTGCCACTTCAGGCAACCCAGCAAAAGCGGCGGTCATGCCGATTGTGCCCAAGCCGTATTTGTCATTGCCGGGCGTCAGTTTGTCGACTGCAAGCATGCTGGCACCGACGGCTGCACCTTCAGCAAACGTCCGTATGCCTGGTTTGCTCAAAAAACTGCCGGCTTCGCCGAGGTCGGACAAGAAGCCCTTCTTGGCGGCGTTGGCAGTGGCCGTGCCCGCCGCTTCGCCGAGAGTCTCCGCGGCTACCGGCTCGGGCGCGATTTTGGGCTCGTCTGCTGCTTCGATTGGAGGGCGGGGCTCTGCCGCCGGTTCGATTGGAGGGTGGGGCTCTGCCGCCGGTTCGATTGGAGGGTGGGGCTCTGCCGCCGGTTCGATTGGAGGGCGGGGCTCTGCCGCCGGTTCGATTGGAGGGCGGGGCTCTGCCGCCGGTTCGATTGGAGGGCGGGGCTCTGCCGCCGGTTCGATTGGAGGCGCGCCGCCATCGGCAGTTTCTGCCGGTTTTGCAGCAGCGGCATCGGTTGATTCGGCTGGTTTGGGTGCGCTGGCTGGAGCGTCGGTCGCCGTGGACCCTGGGCCTCCAGTGGCAGGCTTGGCTGCTGGCTTTAGATGATCCTTTAACCATTGGGCGCCGCTCGGCTGAAACGCCGATCGAGTTTGATTGGCGAATTTCGCGCCGGTAGCCTTGTCTAGCCAGCCACCTTCCGGAATCAGTCTGTTTATTCGCCAATTCTGTTCGAGCGAGTAGTCGGCGGCCTTCGTCAACGCACTGGGGATAGGTCCCTTCAATAAATAGGCGCTGGTTCCACTCACGAACGCGGCTGACCAGGGATTGACTGTTTCGACCGGGTCGCCCGAGTCAGTCAGTCCTCCAGTGCCGTAATTGGTTGAACCGTTGTCGCCGGCTTGCGTGCCGCCGTCTGCGGGCTGCGCTGGACGCTGACTATTCTGGTTATATTGTTGCGCTGGTGGAAGGTCGCCTCCAGGCGTTCCTGGAGGTGCAGAGCCGGGGCGGAAGTTCTGTCCGGCGTCCTTGCCATACTGATAACGCCACTGACCAGGCGCAGGCGTATTACCGTCGCCCGAACCTTGTTGTTGCTGTTGCTGGCGCTCGTTGCTGAATTGCCCCGGCTGCTGCGCTCCTGGTTGCTGATTTGAGCCAGTACCATCATTCGGAGGCGGTGCATTCAGATCTGGAACTTGAGAAAGTTGTTGCTGCTGCTGGGGAGTCGGAAAGACTTCCTGCCCGTTGGAGTCGACCATCATCCTGCCGTTGGTACTGGGACGCAGCCCAGTGTCAGTTGTCGGCTGACTGTGAATCGACATCCTACGCAGATCCGAGAAGGCATCTTGCGTATCGTTGGCGCTGTTAGAGCCAGGACCACCACCAACAGTGTTATCAAAACCGGGCATGTTGGACCTCCACATCGCTTCGCTTATCCATCTCTGGAGCGGTTTTTCTGGCAAAAGTCATTGGACGTAAGCTGCTTTGTTTGCGCTTCGGAATGCCGTTGAGTCGAAGAGTACGCAGCCGTCGGCAGCGCAGAGTACAGTAACTTAAGGGGTATCTACTTAAAATGGGGAAAGTACGTAGCCCCGCCGCCATTTAACCTGCATTGCCGAACCCGGCGCTCCAGCGCCGGCCATAAGCTCGACGATGTCGAATTCGCCCGAAACCGGTCCGGCAATGCTCGTGTGCAATACGGCCTAAGCCGTTGCACGCATATGTTTTTGTCCGAAAATACCGACTAACTCGCGCTGCGATACCATCTATGGTGGCGCTATGCACGAGTCAGATCAGCTCGATCGTTTAACTTTAGGTGGACTAAACGGGCTTCTAGCCCTCGCTAGGCAGTCTGTTAATGAAAGACGAAGCGGCTATGGGGGTGTAGCCGTGACCGCGAAGCCATTCATAAATCTCCGACTTTCCTGTTTGCTCTACGCTCACAGGAATGGAGCTTGCTCTGCGGGTGCCGGCGGTTTGGTAGACGTTCGAATTCCAATCGATATCCATCGATTGACGCTCAACTTCCGAAGCTACTTCTGCTTGGGCACCTTCGAGGTGTTCGAGCAAATCAGCGACGTAAGCAGGATCGCTTGGCAGCCACCCGGCGGTGACGCGGCGACGCAGTTCATTGAGCAAAAGGTCATTTGATACAAAGGGGAGTGTCGAAATATCGTTCATATAATCTTTCTGGGAGTTTTGTTTTGCCCGGTGGGGGCGCTCATAAAGGTAACAAGCCGCGCACGATTTTTAGCCCGACTTTTCGATTCCTTTATTTTTTCCTTCACAATTTAATTTCCGATATACCTTGCGCGCATACAAACACGTCATCCTCGAAATAGCGCATATGTACTGGCTATTCGCTTGGTGAGATATCCGATCGATGCATCGAAAATTGATTGTCAAGCTGGGTGGTTTTCGAAATGAATCTAGTGAAATATGATGCTGTTAACTGACTGTGGCTTGCCAAAAACGGCATGAATACAGGTGTTTGATAGGACGCAAGTGGAAGTGCGTTATTTATAAGCCTTTGAAGACGAAGTTTGTAACGCTATGTCTGCAAACGTTACGACACGTGAGCCCCATGAGTGCCGCGTTTCCTAATGTGCTCTACGTGAATTCGCCTTCAATTAGATGGAAAACTTGACGGTAAATTGAACCGTCAAACCCCAGCGTGCTTCAAAAGCTGCTTCTGGTCCTCGATTCGCAGCAGCAAACAAATAGTTCTTCATAATCTGTCTTGCGTGCCCTTTCTTTATGTATTGAATTTTTTACAGGCAGATAGTTACGAAGGCTAATCGGTGGACATTCCGGCGCAGAAAAAAATTTGTCCAAAATTTCTGCGCGGCGTGTAGATACCCTCGAACTCCCTCATTCCCCATAAATCATTTGGAGACTGTCTACAGGCGCGGTTTCTTTAGATCCACCGTTGCGAGCATTAAGTTCTAGGCGAATAGTGAACTGGCTTCCACTTCTAACGCTTTCACACGCCTGACACGGACGAGACCTTCGTACGACACTCTTGCGCGGTACTCTCACGGACATGCGCCTTTCGCATCAGCGGTCGGGTTAACTCCCGGCTCACGACCGAATTGCCCGATTTTACACCTGGAGGTTGGATGACATGGACAATACAGATTACTCGAGAGCCACAGCGGTAGCCGCGCAGTCAAATCCGTTGTTGACGGAGTTTCTCGAACAGCATAAAAAGTCAGACGGAATGACCGTGACGGATTTACAGAACTGCCAGGACGCATCGCAAAGCGATCAGGCGACGCTCAAACTTCTCGCTGACGGTAAAAACAAAGCCGCCATCGCCAAACAACTGCAGACAGACATCGGGCAAGACCAGCAGGCTGCAGGAAGCGGCTCTAGTCCCGGAGACGATCGATCTAACGCCCAGCAGGATAATCGCATCGTTACTCTGGATCAGCGCATGCTATCGTCGGGCGCGCAACTGAGTCAGGAACAGAAGAGTGCGTTGAACAAAGATATTAAAACGCACAGACTCGATGCGCAATACAGCAACGCCGACGTCGGCAACGAAGCCGCGTACGCGCAACATGACCGCCAACTTTTGCAAGCTCTATCCACAGGACAAGGTGTTGAAGCCGCAACTGCTCAGGTGAAGAAAGATCGACAAGCCGATATCGCCAACGAGAAGAAATACATTCGCAACGATCATGCGATGAAAGCGGCTCACCAGAAAGTAATGCAGTTGTTCGGCAACGTAGAGATACGCTAAATTACCGACCCGCTTGCGCCCATTTGAGATGGTTGTAGCCAGTGCACAATTGAGCCCGTGGGATTCCGAGAAGTTTAGCTATACGAATTGCAGTTTTGTCACCGGCGCCTGCTCCCGAGTTGGCGCCGGCCGGCACGGCTTCTGTTGCAACAGGAAGCGGCTTTTGCAACGCTTCCTCCACATCTGATTTGTTCGTTCCGCTTACGCATTGTTCCAATAAAACATCTGCATTGCCGTCAGCGCCGGCACCTTCTCCATCTTTCTGAAGACGAAATTCGTCTACGATGCGACCGTTCTCGCAAAGCACATAGCAGAACTCTGCCCCTTGCGGAACCATAAATCCGAAAACCGTGGCCTCGAGCTGCGCAGAGACTCGCTGTGCCACGTCTTTCAAGTATGGATAGTCACCCTCGGTCATGAAAGGGTAAACTCCGACCCACGATACATCAGGTCTGGCGAGAATCTTGGCGGAGCCTATATCGCATAAGTCGATTGCCCGACGTATCGCGGCACAGTCGTTCATGCGTATTTGCAAATTTGAATATGAATAGCTCATGACACCGAGCCAGCCTATTCCTGCTTCTCGGTTATCTTTGCGCGAATCGCTTCAGCAAGCGTGGGCACATCGTCTTGTCGCTTTTTTGTGGACCGGGCGGCGCCTGTCGTGCGTAGGACCACACCCACAACCGCCACCGACACCAGAAGCAGCACGGCGAGTCCAAGGAGCTCCGCAATCATTTGCAATTCTTCCGGGCTTTGACGGGTACGCGAACCTTGACTGGTGCTGCGGCTCTAGCTTTTAAGGCGGCAAGGGCGAGGATAGCGCCCACAAGCAACAATGTCGTCATTTCTCTTGCCTCGAATCGATCCCCGGACTTTATACCCGTGCTTGCTCTAGTTCATGCATTTGGTGTGAATTGACGGCGGTATTCGGGCACAAACGATAGAGACAGCGCGCATGGAGCCGGGATTTTGAAAAAACGTGGATTATTCCGACTCCTGACAGTACTTTCCTGCCTGGCTTCGTTATCGACGCCTGCCTGGGCTGGTGAGCCTAATTTCGATCGTGGCGTCGAACTTTACAAGAAAGGCAAGTACAAAGAAGCACTGCCATTCTTCCAGAAAGCCATCCTGGCCAATAGAACAAGCCCAACGCCTTATTACTATCGGGCGGTTTGTCTGCAACAGATGGGCAACACGACCGCAGCTCTAGCTCTTTATGGCCAAATCCAACAGAGCTTTCCCACTTCGCAAGAAGCCAGATTGGCTGCCACGGTGCTCAATAGAAGCGCTTCCGCTGCTGTTGCCGCTGCATCGGCCAGTGCGGCAGCCGGCTCCTCGCTCTCGTCAGCCACAATCGCAGCGGCGGCCATTCCCCAGGCTTCAGCAAATCTGACCACGTTCGATGCCGCAAATGCCACTGAGGAAGAGCTTTCTCGACTTCCGGACGAGACGAAGGTGCCGTTCACACGTACAACGGGCGGGCATATCTGGGTAAACGTTTGGGTCAACAAGCGTCCGATGCAGGTTATGTTCGATACGGGAGCCTCTACTTGTCTGTTCGGGCTCAATCAGTTGCAAGCTGCCGGCATTTCTCCCCAACTGACCGACCAAAAACTTGCCATCGGCGGTGTGGGCTCGCACGCCGAGACTGCGCGTGCCGCCATAATGGACATTCAACTCGGTGACATCGACCGGCATATGCCGGTGATGGTTTGCGATCATGCCAGTGCGCCGCCACTTCTCGGAGAAACATTCTTCAACGGTTATCGCTATGACATCGATAATCAGGGTGGCTTCATTCACTTCATGAAGAAATCCGGGTCGCATACACGTTTTGCTGAAGCGATGGACACGATGGATGTTCCATTCCAACAAGTCGGCAACAACATGGTCGTCGAAGCGAAGATCAACGGCAATCCCTGCCCGATGTTTTTCGACACCGGCGCTTTCGGTGTCTGTCTATCCTACATGGCAGCCATCTCCTGCGGCTTGCACATTCCCAGCGATGCGACGCCGAAAATGACTGGTGGCGTCGGTGGTGCCTCGATGGGGTATGAATTCGAGGTCGATCGACTCGAACTTGGTCCCATCGTCAAAACCCATATTCCGATAATCGTCATGATGCACGGCGGTCCGCCGCTCCCGCTTCTCGGTCAGAGCTTCTTCAAAGACCGTCGTTACACCATCGACAACGACAAGCACGTCATCAAATTCGTGCATTGAGGGCGTTTGGAGCGCCCGTACCACTTTTGCTAGCGATGACCACTACAGTGTCACGCGTACTAGATCAACTCCGTGATCATCTGAAGTGCGAGCATGGTTCTTCTTCAGATGTTCTTCACAGTACATGGCTTCTGAAGCCTCTGGGTACTAGGTTGAAATCAGTTCTGCAGTTCGGCATGTATTCAGGGTGAACGCGCACAGTCAATAACTGTTTTACGAGCTGATATAAGCACCGAAGACGTTCTCGGAGACGCTGTATTAGAAACCGGAGCAGGGATGGGCAGTGATGAGTTTGCCAGGTGAAACAAGAGTCGTTTGCAGAATAGCTGCGCTGGTATCCGCATATCAAGCGAGAACCAGGCAGCGGAAGGAACAACATGGTCGTTTTGGTACCGTTAAACACCGACATTCTCGAGAAATCGACATCCGGCAACCTACTGTACGAGTCTCATCTGGGCATTCTGCGAGCGCATGTAGAGAGCGCTAAGGGTGCATGGAACTGCGTCAGATGGGCGAGCATTCCGGAGCCTGCTGATCCGATGAAACCCGGCTCTGTGATTCTTTACAATCGAGCAGGAAAGTGTGCACAGTTTCCCAACGTGATGGAGACTGATGTCTCGCGCGGCGCTCATCGGTATGGGCCCGTCGGCGCTTGCGTCACTTACCTGCACAACTCGTTCACCATCCTAACCATCGAGCGGAGATGGGGCTCCTATCTGGATGTCTTGCGTAATCACAATCGTAGCCATCAAGATCCCACGTCAGCCGGGGACCCGGAGCGCCTTCGCTATGACGTTATCGTTTCCAGAAATGAACAGGATTTGGCCGGCGTCAGCAGCCAGGAGTTTCTGAAGAGTCTCGTGCCACTAGTTAACGAGCTTCTTAATTTTTCTGCTGAGGTAACGTTGGAACTGGCGCGACGCTCGACTTCCGGTTATGAGTGGTGCCTGCCGTATGCCGAGTTCGTTTGCAACATGGCTCAGTCGCTCGTCGGACCTTTCGCGTCAAAGCGCGACGCGCAAGAGACCCTTATCGCTCACCCGAAAGCGATTGAGTGGCTGAAGATCAAGATAGCGCTTGGTTCGGCTGCCATTACCTTGAGGCAGAACGAACAGAGACTTACACGGACAACTCTCGCCGCATTAGAGTCGTCGAGCAACCCCTATCTGCCGAATCGCATCAAACTTGCGGAGTAGCGCGGCAAAAAAGCGAGCCCGCAAGGGCTCGCTTTCCGTAGTTGCGAGAAAGAGTTCGCTTACTTGACGGCGCTGGTCGCTTCAAGTTTGGCGTTCATTGTGATCTTCGCGTTCAACACCTTCGACACAGGGCAGCCAGCCTTGGCGTTTTCTGTGGCTTTGTTGAACTGTTCGGTCGTAGCGTTCGGCACTTTGCCGACTACTTCGAGATGGATTTCAGTGATGGCGAAGCCGCCTTCTGCCTTGTCCAGCTTGACAGTGGCAGTTGTTTCGATGCTGTCTGCCTTCAAATTTGCTTCGCCGAGCTGAGCGGACAAAGCCATTGAGAAGCAACCGGCATGCGCTGCTGCAATCAACTCTTCTGGGTTGGTGCCTTTGCCTTCTTCGAAGCGGGTGCTGAACGAATACTGTGTTTTTTCGAGCACACCGCTGTCGGTGGAAATGTTGCCCTTACCGGCTTTCAGATCGCCTTGCCAAACGGCTGATGCTTTTCTCTTCATGACTATCTCCTCAAAATGCGAAGTCACGATCTTAGCAATAAAGTCCGTGTTGGAAACTCAGCGGTTGCTGTGTATTCGCGCGGCTTGCTCCGCGCCCCCCTTTGCGCAGACATGAATGTTTACCGGGCAGTAAGTTGTTTGTTGTCATATCTCGAATCCAAAGTCCAATCCAAAGGAGTTTTATGATCTGGCTAATTGTCAGTCTTATCCTGGCGGCAGCTGGCTTCTTTTCCATGAAGCGGTTGCAACAGCGCTTTCCAAAAACGTTGCGCATCTATGGCGCAAGCATGAGCGTTTTCGCCGTGCTCATGGCCATTTCCGTTCCCTGGCTGCAATCAAATCTGATTTTTCTTGCTGTTCCTCTCATCTTCGGCGGTGCGGTCGGAGCTGCCATTACTTCCGACGCCCAAAAGGCTGCTGCAGCAGAAAAGGAAGAGGAAGAGCGACAGCGCAAAATTAAAGCGCGAGTCCTCAGCTTCTGTCCCGTGTGCGCTAGCTCGCTGGTGGCAAAACCAGAAGGCGAACAAGGACAACTCTTGTGCCCGAGCTGCTTTTACGAAGTGAAGCAGCCCGCTTAGTATTCACCTGTACGCTTACGAGGATTCACCAAATGCGGTGCACACTCGCAGGCGTGCAGGGGGATATTTTTTCTTTGGAGAACTAATAGACTGGTCGAATGCTCGGTCTAGCGGTTCAGGCTGCGGTTTTTCACGATTAGCGATATCAACGCCAGCAGCGCGACGAATGTCCAGATGATGGTGAAGGACATGACAAAATTCCTCAATCCGCGATTATTGTAAGCCTCTAATCGTACAGAGTGACATCAGCAGCAGACAAAACCATAGGTTTAATCTTGCCATCTTTCAGCGAAAGTACCGTACGTGTGCGCCTTTGCTTCTGAGCAGCATCTGGTCGTTCGCGAATCGAAGTTCCAATAATGCTAACGACCAGATTGTGGTGCTCTCGCTCGTATGCGGGATTCTCGCCCGGTCCGCTCAAGCGCACTTCGTTCAAATGTCGCTCGATCGTAACGCCGGTGACGCCGTCGCAATCCTCTGTTTTGGCGCGGTTGTAGAGATATTCTTCCGCCCTGGTCCGCGCTCTAGACAATCCATCGCTCCAGTGCGACATCTCGACATTGTTCCATCCGCGAAAACTCAGCTCGTCCATCGCAGAGGTGAAGAGAAACCAGGTGCAAAAACCCCATACCAGGTCGACCGAGTCATATCCTGCGCTGTGGAGCGCCCACCACTCCTGACCGGAGAGGTCGGAGAGAAACGGACGTTGCGAGGACCGATCCGGACCCTGGATCGCTGTGCCGACAAGTTGAACTTCGATTGTCTTGCCCGCCCATTCATGCCGCACCATGCTCATGCGCACGCCCACGACGCCGTCGGCTCCGATCAAGTCGCGCTCTTGCTTCAGTCTCGAGACTGCCAGTTCAGTCGCTCTGTCATAAGCTTGCGAAAGTTGATACACCTCGCAGTCTTGCATGCCGGCATACGCCTGACCGACGTGCCAGACAGCGCTCCCTGTCACCAATCCGCGCGGACGATATCCGTGCCGCCGCAGCAGAGCAATTTCGTCAGGCGCGAGATTACTCGTAAAGATAGCGTCCTGTTCGCCTGCCGTCTTACCCAGCTCTTGCAGGCGCGCTCTGGCTTCACTGGGAATACCACCGCTGTGCAACAGCTCGAGATCTCCCTCTTGGCGAACTATTTCAAGCTGCCTGGTCTCCTCGATTTTTCTCTGCATCTCTTGGCGGGCCTTTTGTTCTTCAGGCGATCCGCCGCTAAGCCATCTAAAAAATCCCATCTTTCAAACTCTCACAATTGATCGTCGCGATAACAATAGTTTCTCCCTAATCGGCATCAAGCCTCAATCTATGAGAGGCAAAACCAATGTAGGCGGCTCGATTACGTGCTCTTTGCTAATCTCTTCGACCGCTGTCCCAACTGCGAAAAACTCGATGACTTGCGGACCCCAGGCGTGTGTGCGCTCGTGGATATCCGCGCCGACAATACCAACCGCGCTCAACTCTTCCGCTTCTTGCTGCATGCGCTCCATCGCCAGTTCGCGGCTGTCGTAGAGAGCCTGCGTGTACTGCACGAGCTCGACATTCTGCGTCATCGTTTTCATGTAAGACATAAATCCTTGCTGTGCCACGTGGTAGACGCAGTTGCCCATCACCAGCCCTAGCGGGCGATAGCCTGAGCGCAAAAGGATGTAAAAATCCTGCCCCGTCAGATCGGAAGTAAATGGGCGCCCGTGCTTGTTTTTAAAACGATGGGGGTCGTTGCGATGAACGATGGCAGTGCCGATGGCGACAAACTCCGCTATGTGGGTGCCCCACTCTTTGTGGTTGACGTCCAACCGTACGCCGACGATGCCGTCTGCGCCGAGGGCGTGCGCTTCGTCTTCCATGCGTGACATCGCCAGTTCGCGCGCGTGATACATGGCTTGAGTCAATACCGTCATCTCCTGGTTCTGATTCCAGGCGGAGGGCTGATAACCGACGTGGTAAATCGAGCTGCCCACGACCAAACCGATGGGATCGAAGCCCGCTTCCTTGACGAGCAAAAATTCGCTGGTCGACAAGTCACTTGTGAACAGTCGTCGATCGCCGGGACGCCCGCGCATCTCGGACAAGCGCTCCTGCGCGTGCGCAGGCAATCCGCTGAATTGTGGGTCTTGTGTCATGGCGAGCTCCCGGCGGTATTGCGCCCATCGAAGGAAACAGTTCGATAATTTTAGAGGGTGTGAGCTTTCAGCGATCGGCCGAAAAGCTTGTCAATGGCGGTTAATTGTGAAACCGACCAGGAGGAAACTTGGCATGAGATTAGCAGCTGGATTGATGGCACTGTCTGTGGTGTCATGCTTTTCCTCGAGCAACCTCGCACTTGCGGACTCCACGGGTGCACCTGCCGCTATCGATAAGCCTGATAGCGTGCTCAATAAGCCCAAGCGAGAGTTCTCGATCACGGCTGCTGTGCCTAATCATCCCCGCCAGGTAGTCAAATTCGGTAAGCATTTCATACTGTTCGATGAAAGCGGCATGGCTCCAGCCAATACACCTTATGGCTATGGACTGTATTCCGACGACACGCGCTATCTGAGCACCTGGAATGTGAAAATCAACGGAGCGCCGCTGACGTTGTTGTCCGCCAACACTGATGACGGATATGCTGCGCGCTATACGTATGCCAACGGAGAGAGCGGAAAAACTGTCGGTGACGTTCCCGGTCAGATTGCGCTCGTCGAGCGTCAAACCTTGATTGATGACTGTTTTCGTGAGCATTACAAAGTCACGAACTACGATGTCGCTCCACGCACCTTTATGCTGGAAATCGATTTTGCCGCAGATTTCGCCGACATGTTCGAGGTGCGCGGTAGCAAGCGCGCAAAGCGCGGTGATGAAGCAGAGCCGCTGATAAACCCGCTCGGACAGGAAGTCATGCTTAGTTATCGTGGCCTGGATAACCAGGAAATGAAAACGTTCATTGGTTTTTCGCAGGCGCCGCTGATGCTTACCGGCGATAGCGCCAAGTTTCAAGTCGTGCTCCAGCCGCATCAGAGTTGGGAAGTCGACACGGCGGTGGCGACGAATTCAAACGAGCCGAAAGTAAAACTCTTCGATCCTTCGATTAGTTTTGCAGATAGGAAAAAGATTGCTGATGATGCCTATGCGAAATGGCGTCAGGAAGGCGCATCCATCGTTACCGATAATGAAACCTTCAATCGGTGGCTGGAGAAAAGTAATCGAGATCTGTACATCTTGCGCCAGCCCACCCCTCGCGGCGAGTGCATCGCTGCCGGCGTGCCATGGTTTAGCGTAGCTTTCGGTCGCGACCAGGAGATTACCGCGCTGGAGACATTGCCGTTTCGCCCGCAACTTGCTCGGCTGGTCCTCAACGTTCTCTCCGCATATCAGGGTACGACCGACAATAAGCTTCAGGAAGAGCATCCGGGACGCATCATGCACGAGCTGCGCCTGGGCGAGATGGCGCGTCTGAAGGAGATTCCATTCATTCCTTACTATGGAACGGTGGACGCAACGCCACTGTATGTGGTGCTGATGGATCGCTACTTGCGTGCCACCAATGACGTCGACTTCGTCAAGGCGCACTGGCAAAATGTGCAGAGCGCGCTAGGGTATCTCGAGAGTCAGGCGCAAGGCGGCTATTTGCGCTACGGCGGTGAGCCGGGCGCGGCGTTAGCCAATCAAGGATGGAAAGATTCAGGTGATTCCATCATGTACGAAAACGGAGAGATGCCGAAGCCGCCCATTGCGTTATGCGAGGCGCAAGGCTATCTCTACTCCGCCTATCTGAGTGCGGCGCACATAGCCCAGCGCTTGAATCAAGCTGACGACTCGACAAAATGGCAAGCCAATGCCGAAGCGCTGAAAGGCAAGTTTCAAAAAGACTTCTGGAGCGAAAAACTTGGATACGTTGATCTCGCTCTTGATGGCAACGGCGCTCCCTGTGAGGTGGTTTCGTCTAACCCTGGGCATCTTCTTTCTACCGGGATTCTCAACCCCGAGCAAGAAGCTCGCGTCGCCGACCGCATCATGCAAGACGACATGTACTCCGGCTGGGGCGTGCGCACGCTCTCTACGAAAGCTGTACGATACAATCCGTTCAGCTATCATGACGGATCCGTGTGGCCGCACGACAACGCTATCGTCGCCTACGGCTTGAGCGCCGCCGATCGTACTGACTCTGCCTGCCGAATTTTGGACTCGATGTTCAAGGTGGCCGAGTGTCAGCCAAACTTGAGGCTGCCGGAATTATTCTGCGGCTTTCCCTCAACATTCGCAGAAAAGCCTCTCTGGTATCCGGTTTCTTGCGCTCCGCAAGCATGGGCGGCCGGCAGTCCCTTTCTCATGCTGCAAGCCGCGCTCGGTCTCACGATCGACGAGCACTCGGTACGCGTGCACAACCCGCATCTGCCCGATTCCGTCAATCGATTGGAGTTGCACAACCTGCCTGTCGCGGACGGCAGAGCTGACATCATCCTGCGCCGCGAAAATGGACACACTCTATGCGAAATCACCCCCAGCTCCGGCATCACAGCCGACGTGAAGCTGGACCAAGCATCGCAGTAGAAGATTACCGCCATTCACCAATGGAGGTAAATGCCGCCAACCGTTTCGTTGCGTGAATCGCGCGAGGATCCTGGGGATGATTTTCCGTTCATGGTTCAAACCCAAACCTCAAAGCAGGTCCCCGTGACAACCTCACTTCTTGCCTGCTCCTTCCCGCACCTGGATACAGAACGGCTTATTCTGTTAGCATTTGACATCGCCCACTCCACAGCCTCTTGAGTCTACCGCCAAACCCGCCGCCCTACCTGTGCTTGTCTTTCTAACTCGCTTTGGTGAGATAGCTTGAACACAGACCGCCGCAGGCAAGAAATGGCGCTTGGACCAGACGCTAAAAACACTAACCCATCGAGCCCGGCAAGCAGAGGCGAACCGAACTCGAAGCAACCTCTTGCTGAGGCAAGAAGGAGCAATAAAATGTCGACACGAGAAACTCTCCAAGCGGAAATCAACACCACACTCACCCAGCGCAATTTGAAGCCTCGCAGAAATCTCGGTGACAACAGCAAAGGCGAAACAGAGATTGTCGGATTATCCGAGGTCTACGATCATTCTGCCCGCTTTTTTACCGATGTGAAATTTGCAGTCAAGTTTCCCAACGGTAATGAAGGCGCATTCACGGTGCGCTACAACGCCAATGGACTTGTCAGTGACGGCGCTGTAATCGTCGTTCTGATCAACGGGAGATTCGCCATCATCAAACAGCATCGGTTGCCGGTGGAGCGTTGGACATATGAGGTTCCGCGCGGTTTTGGAGAAAAGATGGATAGCGCCAAAATCAATGGCTCGCTCGGCACGCTCAAGATTGGAGACCTCCCGCTCGGCACGCTCTTTCGCGAATTGACAGAAGAAGTGATGGCGACCGCGGAAGTAACGTCCGTCACACACCTGGGTAATATTGCCGAAAATTCGGGTACAAGCGCTGTTACACCTTCGTATTTTCTCGTCCAGCTGCGCGTCAAAGAAGATAGATTGGAAGAGCGTTTGAAAGCGGCTGAAGAAGGGCTGTTCGTAAAACTGTGGGACGTTGCTACAGTGCGGCGCGAGCTCGGTCAAAAGCTCTGTGATAATCACAGCATCACGGCCATTGCTTTGGCGCTTGCTTACATTGAGAGCCTGCCGCGCTAGATACCATGTTAAGCGCCGCACCGGCCTTTATTTCTTCGACCTAGCAAAATGGCTGTGCAACAACTTTTCGTGATTTGGAAAGCACATTTATTAGGTGAAAGCTTTGATACTGATCCCCGTTTTGTCTAGGGTGAAGTATCGGTTTCAAATCTCATCAAATATTCCGCCTGACTCCTATCCCTGTGCAGCTATCAGCTACCAGTTCTTCGGGTTTACGCCCGTAGATGGACGATGCGAAAAAGGAGGGTCGTATGTCTTCACGACTACGGTCTATTTTGTTTTGCGCTCCATTAGGCCTGATGTTGGCTGGGAGCGTGCCTGCGCTGGCAGCTAGCAGGGAGCCGGTGTGTGACGTTCTCCATTACGGTGCCACCGGTAAAGGTGTAGCACTCGACTCGCCCGCGATCAACGCAGCCATTGCGGACTGCTCGGCTAAGGGTGGCGGCAGGGTCGTCCTCAAGCGCGGCACATACCGAAGCGGCACTATTCGTCTCCAGAGCAACGTCACGCTCGATCTAAAGTCCGGTTCCAAAATTCTCGGGAGCTCCAATCTTGCGGATTACTCGCATATGTCGAGCAAATCCGAATGGCGCGACACCCCACTGCTCGTAGCCGAAAATGTGCATGACATTGCTATCATCGGCAAAGGAACCATCGACGGCAACGGCAGAGCATTCGTCGACCCTGCCGGCCCGCATTGGAAGCCTTCGTTCGATGTATCACTGACGCGCCAGGGTAACGCCTGGGCCGCGCGCATGGCGCAGTCTAACGAGGGTCCTTTCAGCATGTTGCTGCGTCCCGGAGTTCTCTTCGTGGCGCTGCATGTCGATGGCCTTGTGTTGCGCGATTTCCACGTCGTTGATACCCCCAACTGGGGCATCAAAGTCGGGTGCAGCAAGTTTGTCGATGTTCATCATATCGATGTGCGCAGCAATGTGTTCATTCCGAACGACGACGCGCTGGAAATCTCCTCCTCGCAGTATGTAAATGTCTCCGACAGCTGCCTGGAGGCTGGTGACGATGCACTCGTGATCGGCGGTCCATGCACCGACGGCTGGTGCCAGGATAAGGCAGAGCACATCACGGTGCACGATATGACGCTGGTCAGTCGTTCTGCTGCCATTCGCGTCGGACCATCCGCCAAAGGCATTAGCGATGCGCATTTTTATCGCATCAAGATCAAGGATTCCAATCGCGGCATCTTGTTGCAAACGCGAGATGATGAAACACCAGAGGACGTAACCTTCGAGCAAATGCACATTCAAACGCGTCTGATCGACGGTCCCTGGTGGGGCGGAGGCGAGCCGATCGCGATTTCCGTCGCGCATGGCGACTATGTTTCCTGGACTCCGACAACTCAGCTTGGATTCCTGCGCAACATTCGCTTCAGCGATATCGTGATAGACACTGAGTCTCCAGTGGTCATTTACAGCACGCAGCCGGGACACATCCAGAACCTCTCGTTCAAGAACGTCTTCATCACGATGCACGTTGGACCGCTCACCTCGGTGCTCGGCGGCAACTTGGATCTGCAACCGACGACGCCGGAAATCGGAGTCCGGGCGCAAGATCTGCCCGCCATCCTCGTGCACCAGGTTGATGGATTGTCGTTTACTAACCTGACCGTCAACTGGAAGGGCACGTTCCCCACCTTCTACACCAACGCGCTGTTCGCTGAGGGTTTCAACGGACTGACCGTGGACAACTTCCATGGCTCCGCTGCACAGAGCAATCTGCCAGCGATCCATTTGGGTCTCGGTACTGGCGCTCAACTGACAGATATCCACAACCCTGATGGCTCATTGTCGAAGTAGGATTGAAACCTTTGTGTGGGAGCGGAACATTCGAGATCTCGATATTTCCGCTCCCCTCAAGGGTTTCAAATTTGATTTTCTGTACTACAGTGCCACATACTATAACGTTTATAAGGATTGGGGCAGCAAGAAAGCGGATCTAATGTTCGAGCGCCTAACGGCCGCAATCTCCGGCATGCCAAGCATCTGTGTCAAACATTCCCTCTCGGTTCACGAGTTCCCCACGACTGAGCGCTACGATTATCGCTGTTCAATCTCTAACATCCTTTCAAGACGCTTCTGGCGTCGCCAGCGGATAGTTTGAGCGGGATTGCTATGCGGGGTTCAAGATAAGGAGTCGTGTCGTGAAGCGTTATGCTGCGTCGCTATGTGGAATCCTGGCTTTACTAAGCAATACTTTGCCTATCGTCGCATTGGCAGGCGATGAACACAAAGAAACTGGTCGACATGAGGAAGAGCACCGCGCTGGGGGCGGTGGGGGAGAGCAACGCAAAGAGCAAGAGCACGCGCAGAAAGAACAGCAAAATAATCAGCGCAAAGAACAACAGCGCGAGCAGCAGAATAATCAACGCAAAGAGCAACAGCGTCAGCAGAAAGAACAGCAGGGCGAGCAGCGCAAAGAGCAACAGCGCGAGCAGAAAGATCAGCAAAACGATCAGCGTAAAGAGCAACAACGCGAGCAAAAGGAACAGCAGGGCGAGCAACGCAAAGAGCAACAGCGCGAACAGAAAGATCAGCAGAACGAACAGCGCAAGGAGCAAGAGCGCGAGCCTGGTATGAGCAACCAGGGCGGACAGGGTGGTCAGCCACAAAACGGTGCTAGACAACCTGGTGAAAGGCACGGCAATCAGCGCTTGCAAAATGAAGGTGGAGCGGGCGGAAATCTCAACCCTCGCAACTTCGGGCCACGTCCGGCGACACCGCCACCGCTGCAAGGTTTCAATCGGGTGCCGTTGCAGCAGGCGGGACAACCGATGCCTCATTGGGCAAACAATCTGAATCCTCAACAGCAAGCGCAGGCGCAAACTGCACAGCGAAATATGCAGAACAGCCTCGTCGCCATGCCGCAAGGGCAGCAACCACCCGGTGTGCAAGCAGTTCAACAAGCGCAGGCGAGCAGCTATATGAACGGCTACCAAACCAGCCTGGGTAGCCAGCCGGTTGTTATAAATTCGGGCAACACTTACGTCAATCCAATGCCGCAAGCGAGTTGGCCCGGATGGTATCATCCGCCAGCTCCAGGCTGGGGTTTTGGAAGCAGCTTACTGTTAGGTTCGATCGCTGCGGACCTTGGTTGGTTTCACTCCGGTTGGCGCCCATGGATGGGACCGCAGCCAACAGGTTTTATGTACGGGCCTGGCTATATGCCTACTCCGTATTTCTACCAGCCCTGGTCCAATCAGTGGATGCAGCCTGGGCAAATGGGCTATTTGCCTGGACCGCCGCCGGAATACACGATGCCCATCACCGTGGAAGCGATGGAACCGATGCAGATTCCTGTTATGACGCCAATGGGCCCGCAACGGCAATGGGTCAATCAGTTGGTTATGTACAACGCATATTATTATCCAGCTTACGGCAGATGGGGTTATGTAAATCGGCATGGCTTCTTCGTCTGGGTCAATCCGCAGGAGTCTTTGCTCTCCCCCATGTAGGTCAGTCAATGCGCAAAAACATTGTCCCGGACGCTCAAGGTACAAAATAAACACAAAGTCAACGCTTCTCGATAAAGTCGATCGCCTGGCTAAGAGTAGCAGGGCTGCAATCGCTATGCCCCATACCTGGCACGTCGATAAGCTTTGCCTGGAGACCATCTTTTGCGAAGCCGTATCGATACATGTCCAGAATGTTGCCACGTCTGAAATCATTGGACCCTGTGATTAACACGAACCTGACGTTGTTCTTCACAGCAGCCAGATGATAGGCAGATAGCTCGCTCAAGCCATATGGAAAACCATTAGTATCCAGATAGCTTCTCGCGTCACGCTGATCTACAGGGCGATAGAAATTTGTGCCACAGTCTTGCACGGTGCCGTGAAACAGATCTGATTGATAGAAGCCGAGATCGCAAGCCGTGCGAGCTCCGCCTGAGAGCCCCGCGGCATAAACTCGATTAGGGTCGATCTTGTATTCCTTCATTATCGCCAGCGCTCCCAACACAGCGAGACCCATGCGGGTTCCCGGCGGGCAGCTGTTTCCCGCCTCTTGTGGTGCAACGAACAAAATCTTTCTGTCATTGAGGACTTCGTTCCAGCCTAAAGGAGTGTCTGTAACGCGATCCATGGATGATATGTAAACCATGAGTCCGAGCTGCTCTTGCCCGTCATATCCTGCCGGAACGTAGACAAAGTATCGGTGGTTCGAGAGACTGATGTCATATTCGATCTCAGGAGAATATTTAATCGATGCGTAGGGCAGCCGGCAAACCAGATCATTACTGCCTTTCGCTCTCTTGAAGGATACGTTAACGCTTTCAAATTTGTGCAAAGTAGCTGACCGAATGGGTGTGTTATTCGGCGAAGTGCCACAGCTGGTCAGGAAGAGACACGAGGCACAAATCGTTAGTATCCATCCGCGCATGCGACCTGCGCTCATCTTGGGTACAGGTCCGGCGCTTTGCCTAAGCATGTGATGATCATTTCCTTCCGCTGATTTGCCAATGCGATGGGCTTCAATTATAGACAAGACTGACGCCAAGAGCCTGCGGATCCCTTGTTAGGTGTTGTGGAGACAAGTTATTAATGGAAGACAAGATTCGCGAAAAGCTGTCCATTGTCAGCGGCCTTGGATGCAAGTAGTTTAGGATCGTCTCCTCTAACAGGAGACGAAAAATGGATTTCGGAATCTCTGGAAAAACAGCGCTGGTAACGGGCGCGACAGTCGGTATCGGTTTGGCAATCGCGGAAGGACTGGCTCGCGAAGGCGTGCATGTGATCATCACCGGTCGCTCGCAAGAGCGCATCGACGCGGCTCTCAATCAGTTGAAGAAAAAAGTTCCCAGCGCCAAAGCATCAGGGATACCTGCGGATCATGGCACCGCTGAAGGTGCGAGAGCAGTGACAGACAAATTTCCAGAGATTGATATTTTGGTCAACAACGTCGGCATGTACAAACCTGTTGAATTTGCTGATATTACTGACGCCGACTGGGAGCAGATTTGGGACGTCAACGTCATGAGCGGAATTCGTCTGTGTCGTTACTATTTCTCGAAAATGCTGAAGAAAAATTGGGGACGCGTCATCTTCATCTCGAGTGAGTCGGGCGTCAACGTGCCGGCGGAGATGGTGCATTACGGCGTGACAAAAACCGCTCAATTGGCTCTCTCGCGTGGAATGGCTGAATTGACGAAAGGAACTAACGTCACCGTCAATTCAGTTTTGCCTGGACCGACAATGTCGGAGGGTGTTGAAACTTTTGTCGAGGACATGGCGAAGAGCCAGAAGAAAACACGCGATCAGGTGCAGAAAGAGTTTTTTGAAAACGTTCGTCCATCATCATTGATCGCGCGCTTCGCATCGGTCGAAGAGGTAGCGAACATGGTCGTCTACACATGCAGCCAGGCGGCTTCTGCCACCAACGGCGCTGCGTTGCGCGTAGAAGGCGGCTGCGTGCGCTCGATCACCTGATGTCAGTGCGCCGCTTGCTGCATGATTTTCAGGAGATTCATCGAGCACTCTCCGAATAAATTGCGCTGCGAGACCTGCAGATTCAATTGCGCCGGTGCTTTCCAGGTTTGCACAGCGTACGCCCCTGGAAAGAAGCATTCAAATGCTAGGCTCCGACCCGCTCTTCTTCCAGGTCAGCGCTTTCGAAAATCGCCAGCGCGTGTCCGTCGTACTCGACTGATTCCACTCCCGGCAAACACTCGAGTTCGCTCAGCAGCATGACGAATATCCGCTCTTCTGCAACCGCTTCAACCTTGATGGTTGTTTTCGCGCTCCCTTTCGCGTGTTTCACCATCATATTGACGATTTTCAATCCATCTACTTTCAGTTTATCGGAAACCGATTTTGTCTGGCTGTTATTCGAGACTTCGACGGTAAGCCGGTTGAGCTGTCTTTGTGGAAAATATTTGTTCTCGACTTTTTTCAGCACGGTGAGAATAAACCACATGATCGCGGTGCCTGATATGGCGGAGATATATAGTCCGCACCCGCTTGCTAGACCGATCGCAGCTACTGCCCAGATGCTGGCGGCGGTGGTCAAACCGCGCACAGCATTGCGGCGAAAGATGATGATACCGGCACCGAGAAACCCGACTCCACTAACGACTTGAGCCGCAACACGAGAAGGATCCAGCACGACTTTCCCTGGAGAAAGCACGGACATGAAGCCGTAAGCAGAAACAATCATCACTAACGCCGAAGCGACAGACACCAGCGCGTGTGTTCGTAAACCCGCTCCTCTGTTGAGTCTTCGCTCTCGCTCAGCTCCAATCAAACCGCCAAGCACAGCGGCCAGTAAAAGACGCAAAACCATTTCAATTTCGAAATACGGCATCATTCCACCTCCTTTTTGTATATCGTCTGTCCCCTGGTTTCCTGCGTTCGCAATTTAGTGCTAACATCGAAGTAAGAACTTCGCGGACGAGGATGGTCTTTTGGATATACTGGTCGACCTGGCTGTAATAGTCACAGTGACCGTGTTTTTCGTCGTCGTCAATGACCGGAAGTAGCGTCAGACATAGAATGACTGTCGTCGTTCTAAAATTGTCGTTGGCTTTGCCTCCTGTGCTGGACGAGCCAGCCGTGGTCTATTGACTCATTCATTGTAGTTCAATTGTGCAAAGTGGGAATGCTGCTCTTTCTTGGAAGCCGGTCTGAATCTTACTGGAAACATGCATGAATAGCGGCTCGCGGTGGCTTTTGCCGTGTTAAGCTCTGCACGGTCTCTGCACGAAGGTTTTACCTTTGCTCAGCTCGCGAACATCGTGCAGCAATCGTGCATTTTTGATTTGCCGCTGAAACCAGCAATACAAGCGCCGAGAGAACGATTATTCATTTATGTCTCTGCACGATTTTTGCACGATTATCTTATGTTCGCGTAACACATTCAGTTCGCATGGTTCGCGCATGTCTTTGCGTTTGCTTTCCCTCGCTGCTCAAAGGGCATACGTGCCAGCTCTCGTTCATTTTAAGGCAAAAAGTATTGCACGCTTTCTGCACGATCTCGGGTGACCGTCTGCACCAAGCCAAATGCACCAACTTGTAATTGCCGGGCTCGAACGACAATGCCCTTTGCCAATCATTTGCGACGGAACTGCCGGATCTGCTAGTTCTCGAATATCTTTTCGCTCAAACCTAATTCGGGTTTTCTTCCAAGCACGTAAGAAAAAACAATTCACTCAGAGGATCGCTCCGGCAAATTGTGCTGTGAGTTGATCTTCGTTTCCAAACTGATGAAAGGAGTGCCGTTATGGAGCTCTTTGTTTTCTTTGCTTTGAGCCTGATTGCTGGGCTCTTCAGCGGATTTGTCTTTGGTTGCAGCCACACCGGACTTCTGCGTGGCTTCGTCAAAGGGTTGTTTATCGGGGGGCTGGTCGCTTTCGATATGCAGCTGCTGGGTTGTGCGCATCTGTTTTGTCTCCTCTTCCTTGGCGCAGCTCTTACCGGCAGTATCGTGGCGACATATGTCGATGAAAACCACCGGTGCAAGCGGTGGTTTGATTTTCGGCGAGATCTCGACCTCTAGGTCAGGTGTCGCGATGTTCTTCATTCAACGTGCCCTCGTGCACAGAAAGGGGATGTGAAATGCACATTGATCATCTCGAAATTGTTATTCGCATCCTGGCGGCGCTGGTTTGTGGAGCGCTCTTGGGAGCTGAGCGAGAGTATCGGGGACGCGAAGCCGGCCTGAAAAGCCATGCTGGTCTCGCGGTCGCCTGTTGTCTCGCAATCATCGTCTCCGCATTTGGTTTTTCCGATGCGGTCACTCAGGGACTAATCGCCCTCGATCCTAGCCGCATCGCGGCTGGCGTTGAAGGCGGTATCGGTTTTGCTTGTGCTGCCGTCATCTGGCGCAGCCGCAGCAAAGTTATCGGTCTCACTACGGCCATCAACATCTGGGCAACTGCTAACATCGGTATGGCGTGTGGCTCTGGCATGTTCTTCGCTGCCTTGGTCATCACCGGAGCCATGTTGTTCATTCACATCGTGCTCGGCGCTCTTGAACAGCAGTTTTTCCCGCGCCACAACGCTTGCTCGATGTCTGTCTCCGTGACTTCTGACAGCAAGCAGATGACGCAAAAGCTCACCGCGCTGGTGAAGACCTCACGTGCACAGCTTCTTGCAATTCGGGTGGAACTTGGCGACAAAGAGAATCCCACTGTTCTCGAGTTGGAGCTGAGCAAGTGCCCGGCTAGCGCTTGCGCCCAACTGCTCGACTCTCTGCGCGCCCTCGATGGCGTTGTTGCGGTCACTTGCAGTGGCATCTGCGCGGCCGAGTAAGTTCAATCTTTCAAAGGGAACCGAACAATTTTGTTCGGTTCCCTTTCGATTGGATCATCAATGAATTTGGCAAAACCGGGTCTTCATGACGGACTCCATTTTAACGGCTGCTACTATTGCAAGTAGCGAAACTCTTGGATTCGTAGATTCGGAGTCGATTTCATCGTGCGCAAATAAGTGCGTTGTATCTGAACCGCGGCGCTTTTTTGTTCGTTGCTAAGTTGTGTCGATTGGCAGCGTCACCTTGAAAGTGCTACCCTTCCCGAGCTCGCTGTGCGCCTCGATGTCCCCGCCGTGTGAATGAGCAATCGCGATAGCTATCGAGAGTCCCAACCCGGAGCCTCCGGACGCTCGACTGCGCGATTCGTCAACACGATAAAACCGATCGAAAATTTTGGGCAAGCTTTCATTCGGAATTCCTATTCCGCTGTCGATAATGGACACGCTCACGTAATGAGAGTCTTTGCCCGTGCTTACCTTAACGCTGCCACCTGAATCGGTATATCGAAACGCGTTTTCTATCAAATTGGCGAACAGCCGTTCAAGTGCGGTTCGATGGCCATCAACCGGCGCGGTCACTTCCGTTGCCAGCGCAAGCTGAACTTCCTTCTGTTCGAACTTGGGACGAAACTCGTTGATCACGCCGTGCAAAACTGCCGTCAAATCTAGTCGTTCTGTGGTTCCTGCCGCATCTGGTGTTTCCATCGTTGCGAGAAGCGTCAGATCTTCAAGCATTTTCTCCATCCGCTCGAGCGCGCTTTCGCTTGCTTCCAGTTCGGCGCTACCGAGCCCTGTGGGCTCGACCAAACGAAGCAAAGATTCATGAGCTGCTTGCACTACGCTTAGTGGCGTATTCAGCTCATGGCTGGCATCGGCGATGAATTGCCTCAACAGGTCTAGCGAGCGGCGAATTTGCACTGTCGCCTTTTCGGATACTAGATAACTCGACCACCCAAGCCCTAAAAGGACTACAGGCGCAAACATTGCTGTCACCAGGGCGAGTTGGTCGACCGCCTCATCGCGTGCCTTAGTTGGCAGCTGCACTTGCAGGTAGCCGACGATTTTGTCTTTTTCTTTCAGAGGCGTCATGCGTGTGCGCATTGTCACTCCGTTTTCCGACACCTCTTGAGCATCCTTGAATAATGTTGGAATCCCGGTAGGAAAGTGGGTTTCCAAAATGTGCCCATCTTTGTCGAACAACTGGTAAGTGACTAGCGAATGCGCCGGTGTTGTTTGCACGATGCGCGCCCAATCTCGCAGGACTGGCTTGCCGTTTTCGACATTGATGGCGTGACCGAAGCTGGCGATGAAACCATTTAATTCGCTATCGATAGCAGCGGTGAGGTTGGAGTAGAACAAGAACAGCGCCAACAGAGTCGGTATGACATATGCAGCAGTGGACAATCCCACAAACCAGAGGGCGATGCGCCAGCGCACGTTACTAAACATCAGACAGCAACCTATAACCGACGCCATGCACCGTTTCGATCAACGAGTCGCTGCCCGGTCGGTCGATCTTTTGCCTCAACAGGCGCACGTAGGATCTGATGGTTTCTGGTGAAACATCGCTGTTCATGCCCCAAACGCCTGTAATGAGCGATTCGCTTTTCACCAGCTTGCCTGCATTTTTCATCAGGATTTCCAGCAGCGAAAACTCCTTTGGTACCAGCTTAATCTCCGTTTCTCCCCGATAAACGCGATTTGTGGACGAATCTAAACTCAGATCTCCCGCGCGTAAGATGGACGGCACCAGTGCCGGTTGTCTGCGCAACAGCGCTCTAATCCGGGCGGAGAGCTCGCGCAGCTTGAACGGCTTGGTCAGGTAGTCGTCGGCGCCGCTATCCAAACCCATCTCTTTCGCATTAAGAGAACGCTTGGCGGTAAGCATGAGAATTGGTGTCGTTCCACCGGAAGAACGAAACCGCCGACAGATTTCAAAGCCATTCAATCCCGGCAGCATCACATCCAAAATAATCGCGTCAAACTGCTGTTGTTGAATCAGGTGCAACGCCTGATCGCCATTACCGCAGGTGTCGACTGCGTGAAGCTCATCTTTGAGCCACTTAGCGATCAGCTTGGTCAGTTGATCTTCGTCTTCTACTAACAGGATTCGTGCCATACGCTCTAGGCTCACTCGGTTGCAGCACTTGATTCTACTCCGTTGCCTCACGAATTATATTCGCTCACAGCGTTCAGATGGCGCGGTCAATCCCTACTTTCCATCAACGAGTTTTCGCAAAAACGGTGCAATCTCTTCCAGCTTCAAAACGTGATCGACATCGACTCTTGCCATGGTGGCGCGAGGCATACTGGCGCTCTCTGATTCTGCCGGATCCTGCACTATGACCATGCCGCCGGCTGCCTTGACGTATGCAGCTCCCTGAGCGCCGTCGCTATTATTACCGGTCAAAACGATAGAGACCACTCCGGCACCGTATGAGCCGGCTGCGGATTCGAACAGCACATCAATGGACGGGCGAGCATAACTTACGGGAGGCTCCAGCGAAAGCGCGAAATGACCGGGTTCTACAAGCAGATGATAATCCGCGGGCGCGATGTAAACGCATGATCCTTCCATCGCTTCTTTATCTTCCGGCTCGAGCACCTTCATCTTGGTGTGATGACGGAGCACTGCCGATAGCAATTCGCGCCGAGATTTGGCGCGGTGCTGTACGATTACGATTGGCAGCGGATAGCTTGAACCGAGCCCATCCAGCAAAATCTCCAGAGCGTTTAGCCCACCCAGCGAAGTTCCGATCACCACGATCTGGGGTGTTGCCATTGCTTCAGACCACCCTCTTGTAGAGCCGATCTTTCTCCGAGATTTCGTCGTAACAAGCTCTGATCGGGCTCAGGCGCAGTGACTCTTTAGATCCAAGACCTAAAACGCCAAATGTCCTCAACGAATCGTGAAGCAAGTTCAGCACGCGCTCTCTCAGGTCGCTGTTGAAGTAAATCAGGACGTTGCGGCAAAGAATCAGGTGAAACTCATTGAAAGAGCCGTCACCGGCGAGGTTGTGTTGCGCAAATACAATGTTGCGTTTGAGATATTTGCGGAAAATCGCATTGTGCTGGTCAGCGGTATAGTAGTTGGAGAGCGACTCTTTGCCACCGGACTGCAGATAGTTGGCAGAGTACTCTTTCATCGTTTCGATCGGAAATATCCCCAGCTTTGCCCTCTCAATCGCCAAAACATCGATGTCTGTCGCGTAGATGCGCGCTCTGTCGAACAGCCCTTCCTCGTGCAAAATGATTGCAGTCGAATACACTTCCTCGCCCGTAGAGCATCCTGCATGCCAAATTCTGATAAATGGATAAGTGGCGAGTTTCGGCACTATTTCGCGACGAAACGTCAGATAAAAGGTCGGATCACGAAACATCGAGGTGACATTGACCGCGATTCCGTGCACAAAACGTTGCATGGCAAGGGGATCTGCCAGCACCCGATCTCGCAAAGCGTCGAGGCTGGTGAGATGCTCGTTGCGCAAAAGCACAGTGATCCGCCGCCGCATCGAGGCAGGTGCGTACTCGCTGAAGTCGATTCCGTACTGCTGAGCGATGCTTGTTAGCAGCCTTTCGACCTGCGTGTCATCCAGTGGTAGTGGACCGGCCTTCATATCACTCCGACTCGGGCAAGTGTTAATAGAGCCAGACGCGCATCAAGGATAAAAGTTGATCGTTATCTACCGGTTTAGATAAATAATCAGAGGCACCGGCTGCGTGACATTGATCGCGGTCTCCCTTCATCGCTTTCGCTGTCAGGGCGATTATCGGTAGGTTTCTATATTGCTCCATGTCCCGAATTCTGCGCATCGCTTCAAAACCGTCCATATCAGGCATCATCACGTCCATAAGGATAAGTTCAATCCCCGGCGTTGTCGATAACATGTCCAATGCTTGTTGTCCGTTCTCCGCATACTTGACCTGCATGTTGTACTGCTCGAGCAGACTTGTCACGGCAAAAATTTGACGGATATCGTCGTCGACGATAAGAATCTTGCGACCGGAGAGAAGAGGATCCTTAAGATGCAAGCGTTCGAGCATTTTGCGTTTCTGTTCTGGAAGGTTGGATTCGATGCGATGGAGAAACAGAGTTGTCTCATCCAGCAAACGCTCCGCCGACTTAGCTCCTTTCACCACAATCGCTTCAGATGTCCGTCTCAGCTCCGTCTCCTCTTGTGATGTCAGGCTTCGGTTCGTGTGGATGATGATGCGCATCTCCTGCAGGGCCGGATCGCTCTGAATCTTGTGGAGAAGGTCAAAGCCAGTCATGTCAGGCAGCCCGAGATCGAGAATCATGCAGTCATAAGTTTTTAGCGCCAGTGCTTCGAGAGCGGCTTTGCCTGAGGCGACAGACGTTGTTTGCACGTCAGTTCCGTCGATCAGCTGCTCTAAATTCTGGCGTTCGGTGATGTTATCCTCGACGATGAGAAGGCGCCGCTCATCTCGTGAAACAAACGATTTTAAGTGATTGAGCATCTCGCTCAGCATCTGCGGCGATGCCGGTTTAGTCGAATAACCGATGGCGCCGAGCCGTCGCGCTTGCTGAGCATGCTCCTCATCCGAAATCACGTGCACGGGAATGTGACGGGTGGCGAAATCTCGTTTAAGTCGGTCCAAAAATATCCAACCGTCCTTGTTCGGCAGACCGACGTCGAGCATGATGGCATCAGGCTTGTATCGTTGTGCCAGCGCAAAAGCCGTCTTCCCTTGTGTGGCGCACAAAACTCTGAACCCGCGCGCATGAGCCAGATCAATAACCTGCCGGGAAACATTTGCATCTTGCTGCATCATCAGCAACACTTTGTCGCCCGACACAATCTCAGAGCGATCGTCCGGCACAGCACTGTCCGACGGAATGCTTGGCCGCGGAGTCTCAACCGCTAATTGCTTGCGCGCTGCAGCGGCTATTTTAGCTGCCGCGGCACCGTTGTTGCCATTGTCTCCCGCCGGACCCGAGTATTCAGCGGGAAGAAACACTGTAAACGTGCTTCCCTTCCCTTCTTCGCTTGCCAGTTTGATCTCGCCGCCCAGCAATCTCGCAATCTCTCTACTGATCGCCAGACCCAAACCTGTTCCACCAAATTTGCGATGTGTCGTGCCGTCGGCTTGTTGAAACGCTTCGAATATGACGCGTTGTTTGTCTTGCGGAATGCCGATGCCGGTATCGGTGACACTGAATGCGATGACAGCGTTGGCATCTTGCAGCGACTTCACGTCACGGCTCCAGCCACCGTCGGCTGGATCTACTTTGATCAGGACACTGCCCGCCTCTGTAAACTTGACCGCGTTGGCGACGATGTTCTTCAGAATCTGCATCAAACGCCTGCCGTCAGTCTTGATGAAACGCGGCAAATTTGGATTGGTGTCGACCGAGAGGGCGATGCCTTTGTTTTTTGCTATGGCATCGAAGTTGAGAAGAATGCTTTGGCTCAGCTCTCGCAGCGGCTCTTCCGCAACGTCGATCGACATTGCTCCTGCTTCGATTTTCGATATATCCAGCACGTCGTCGATTAACGTGAGGAGGTCGGAGCCCGCCGAGTTGATCGTGCGCGCGTATTCGACTTGGCTGTCAGTTAAGTTGCCTTCGGCGTTGCTCATCAGCACCTTTGAGAGGATAAGCAGACTGTTTAGCGGAGTGCGCAGCTCATGCGACATGTTGGAGAGAAACTCCGATTTGTACTTGGAAGAGAGAGAGAGCTGCTCAGCTTTCTCTTGCATCGAGATACGCATCTGTTCGAGTTCGATGTTCTTCGCTTCCAACTCGAGGTTTTGTTTGGATTGAATGCGTGTTCGCTCTTCCAGCTCTTCGTTAGTCTGCTGCAACTCTTCTTGCTGCTGGCGGAGTTCTTCTTCGGACGCTTGCAAGGTTTGTGATGTAGCTTCTAATTTTCTGTTCGTCTCGGTCAGCTCTTCCTGTTGACTCTGCAACTCTTCGGTCATCTGCTGTTCTTGGGCGAGCAGCTGCTCAGTATGATGGGAGGAGTCGATGCTAGTGAGTATTACGCCCAGATTTTGCGCGGCCTGGTCCAAGTAGCGAAGCTGAACCTGGGTGAATGGCGTGAACGATGATTGCTCGATCACCGCTTTCACATTCCCCTCGAACATTACCGGCACAACTGCAACACACGTGGGAGTGGCTTCGCCGGTTCCTGATGAAATGCGTGCGTAATCATCGGGAAGATTGCTGACGACAATACGTTGCTTTTCAAACGCACACTGACCTATCACTCCCTGCCCCAAGGCAAAAGTGTTGGCCAGGCTCTTGCGCTCTTGATGCGCGTAGCTAGCCAGCAGAACAAGTTCTGCCACGTCATGTTGCGGTGCCAAGATGTAAAACATCCCATGGCGAGAGCCCAGCTCTGAGGCCAGCTCGGTAAGCACCTTTTGAGCGGCGTTCTGTAGATTTTTCTCGCCTTGCAGCATTTGCCCAAATCTTGCCAGTCCGCTGTTTAACCAGAGGTGATTGTCGATCTCTTGCTTCGATTGCTGCAATTTTGTAGTCATTTGATTGAAGCTGTCTGCCAACTTTCCGAATTCGTCATTCGTGTCGACTGCTTGAATCGTGTGATTTAGGTCACCCTGTCCGATTTTGTTCAACCCTTCCTGCAGATTACCAAAGGATCTGCTGAACAGGTTTATGATGCGAAATCCTGATATGCCGACGAGTAGTATCGCCAGGCATACACCAAATGTGGTGCCGACTGTGATGAGATTTAAGAGCTTTTCTGCCTCGGCGGTGCGCTTTGCCAGGAGCTCCCTCTCTTCATCTTGGGCGTCTCGCACCAGCTGATGGATTTCGCCCATGAGTTTGTCGGACGAGCCGGCCATGATCGGGTCAAATGCCGTCTTTGGGTCGCTGCGCGCCGTATCTATCGATCTCTGCGCCCGCGCCAACTTTTCTGTTTCTACGTCTTCAAGATGGGCAAGGCGTCTGACTTCGCTGGGATTATCGGATGTCAGATTTTGCAGCTCGAGCGTCAGCGCGGGAATTTTAGTCACCGCTGCGTTAAACGGTTCAAGGAACATGTCTCTGTGAGTCAGACAGTAGCCGCGCTGTCCGTACTCCAGGTCCTTGAAATATGAATTGACCAATTCGAGCCGCTGCAAGACGACGACTGTGTGTTCCACCCAGCTCTTGGCAGACGACAGTTGGCTGAGGCTGGCTTGATATGCCGCGCCCACAGCGACGAGAACGACTACGATGGTGGAAAAAGCAAGGATGAGTCTGCTTCGAATTGTCATTGGCGAACACCAGTTATGTATACAAGCAGAATAATTATCTCTGATCATGCCTCTGCTTTACGTCACCCAGGTGCGGTACACCTGAGATTTTTCGGTCACTGAAACACGACAATGCATGAGTTACTCCCTTGATTGATGAGGGATGAGTATTTAACTATACAGTATGGTAAAATTTTCCGAAAAAAGATGACGGATGCCTGTGATGTGCATCCGCCATCAAGTTAAGCGGTTCAGAGCCTGGGCGTGATGATAACCGTGAGGACGAGTTTACTTTTCGCTCCCCACAGCTATCATGTGCACGCCAAGTTTTAGATCACCTTGTCGATGATCCCGCGCTCCAGCGCTTCCGGCGCCTCGATCCACCAGTCACCGGGTTCGGTCTTGGCCATGTACTCTTCCATGGTCAGCTTGGAACGACCGATGAGCATCGGCAGGACGCTCTCTTCCAGCTTCTTGATCGACTCCTCCTGGTCCTTCAGCTGGCTGTTACCGCCAACGAAGGTGCTCGCCATGCGATGGATGAGGATGCGGGAGTTCTTGCCGGCGCAGCGAGCGCCTTCAGAGCCCGCCTGCAGCAAGAAGCCGCCCATCGAAGCCGCGCAACCGATCGTGGTGGTCCTCAACTTGTGACCTTCGCTCTTGATCTTCTCGATCACGTCCAGGAGCGCGACGCCGTCGACGACGCTTCCGCCGGGGCTGTAGATGAGGAGATCCAGCTCCGATCCCTTGACGCTGCGGCGCGCCATGCTCTGAAGCACAGCCGACGCAATGGCGCAGGACTCGACGCCGACGGGGCCCACGAACATCGCCGTGCTCGGCGTGTTCTCGAGCTCCATCAAGGTAGCGTTGACATTCTCGATCTCCGCCATCGCCTGGTCACGGCGCGCCTTCGCCTTGAGCTTGCGGTCTTCCAGAGTATCCTCCGGCTTCGGCATCAGCTCCGCGAGCGGCGTGTAGATGCGGCCGGGAGCGAGGACAACGTCGACTGCGTCAACCAGCCCAAGTTCGACGGCCCTGGCGGCATCGAGGATCCACTGGCGACCGTACTCGGTCTCGTGCTTGAGCATCGCGATCGTCACCTTGCCGTTGGTGCGGGACGTGACGATCTCCTGGCCGTGCTCTTCCAGGCGGTTGAGGAACTTCAGCTTGTCGCGCATCTCAGCCGAGTTGGCGCGCACACCGAACTGCTCTTCGGTGAACATCAGCTGGCTGTGCGGGTTGATGACGCGCTTCACGCCTTCGGTCTGGAGGATGACGACGCCCTGCTGAGCAGCCGTTCCGGTCACCTGCAGCGTGATGTCGTAGCCGTCGAGCACCAGGAAGCGCATGTAGTCGACGAGTGCGAACGCGTCGATGTAGGGGTTGACCATCGAGGCACGCTGATTGCCGCCCATCACGTTGAGCGTGATGATGATCGGCTTCTTCGTGCCGGAGAGACGGTCTTCCTTCTGCCACATGTGGAGCTGGAGAATTGCGTTTGCCACCTCCTGCGTGTGGATCTCTCCGATGATGGCGAGATGGCGAACGTCCTTCGCGTAATGCTTGGCGAGGCGCGCTTCCAGTCCACGGGCTTCGGCTTCCAGAGCGGCAACTTCGGCCGAAAGCACAGCAGTCTTCAGGTCGGTAGACATGTTGTGAAACTCCTTCTTTCGTCACTAAGACAGGATTAGCCTTTGGGAGATTCCTCAGGCTGTGATTGCGATGGCGAAAGCTCACCGCAATCGTTCTGCGCACTGCTTCACAGTCCAACGCTTCTTACCGCGAGACAACCCAGGCTGCTTCCAAAACACGCGTGCGTGTTCGAAAAGCTTTGAGACGAGCCGAGGGGGCTTTCTTTTTGGTGGAGAGAGGTGTCGGTGAGAGGTACAGTTATGCAGCCTCTATCTAGCCTGATCTCGGATGTCAAGAGCAAGGCTTTTCCCCATGATCTGGCATTAATCAATTAGTGGAGCTGCGCTACTGACAACTCAGTCTTAGCTAATCCCCGATAGGCTTTAAGTGAAATTGGTTCACTGGTCGATGAAAAAGTGCCGACCACTTTCTTTCACCGACCATCTACCAATACGAGGTGGCTCACGGAAGTTTCGCTACTGGCGCAACAATCAATGCTTATTCGTGTGGGTTGGAAACCTTTGAATCGAGCGATATAGCAGCGTTTCGCCCGGATCCGGTCGCCTTTACTCGATCTTGGCATTAGAACGAGGTCCGCCTACCATCAGTTTGTTCTGTTCACACACTCACCACGGTTAGGACCAAACCCAAACCACACTTAGTTGTAGCAACCCGCAACAGCCTCACGCTGTTGTAGCGTCGACGTGGTGAGAAATCTAAGTGAACCAGAAAGGATTTGCCTCAATGTTCTACCTATTAGCTCTTGGGCTATTCTTACTCGGGTTCGTTGCCCTGGTTAAGCGACCAGCGATTGGCTTGGGCAGCGTAATTCTGGGTTTTGCCGTTTACGTCTTCGCGATCGGAAGGGATGTTCACCGCGAACTTACTTCTCGTCCAGCTTGGATGAACTGGGTCAGCTTCGTTTGTGCCGCCGTGATCCTCGTCGGTTACGTAGCTTACAAGAAAGCTGGCTATCGCAAAATATTCGGTGCTTCTCTCATACTGTGCAGTTTGAGCGGCATCGCGATTGGACTGTTGGGTCCGTACGGGCTGTTCGAAAAGGTAGTGGGAGTTCTGATCGACCTGTATTTCGCGGCTTACGGCTTAACGTTCTTTGCGCCTGCAAAGAAGGCGATTGACGCGGCTGGTGAAAATGCATCCACGACCGAGCCTGCTGCCACCAACTCGGCTGCCTCGAAAACCGAGTCTGATGCTGCAAGCAAAACTGGCGAGGACACGCCAAAACAGTAACTCGCAGTCGCACGCATTGCGAGGTCGCAAGTCCGCGGGTTCCCTGAAGGAGCCAGCTGGCTTGCGACCTTGCGTCTGCGATTTTCCCAGTGAGACAGAACCCTCTAGTTGAGGGGTTTTGTTCGCAGCGATTTTCAAAAAATCGAATGCAACTAAAACAGATAGTAAAACAATCAAAAACGGAAGCGCCCGAATGGTTGGGCGCTTCCGTCGATTGCACTGATTATGCGGCGGGCACAAGGCGTATGAATTTCCGTCCGCGACGCAGCACAGTTCCGCCTGCAGGCGGAACCGCAACCAAAGTCGTGGCGTTGTCCATCTTCGCACCGTCGATGCTGACCGCTCCCGCAGTTACGTCGTTGCGGGCTTGGGACAGGCTTGTCGACAGCCATGTGGCGACCAGCAGCCTGCGCAACTCGATCGGCTCCGGCACCACATGTGATGGCATCGTCGTCGGGATCTGCCGCTGACTGTGAACGTGACGCCACTCCGCAAGCGCAGCATCAGCGGCGTTCCGCCCATGCTGTTCCAACACCACCTGTGTCGCCAATCTCTCCTTCAAATCTTTCGGATTGGCGCCGCCCTCCAACTCCGCCTTGATTCGTGCCAGTTCTTCGTCGCCGACGCTGGTGGACAGCTCGAAGAACTTCACGATCAGTGCGTCAGGAAGGCGCATGCATTTGGCGAACATGTCATCAGCATGGTCTTTCAAGCCGATGGCGTTGCCGAAGGTTTTGGACATCTTGCGCGTTCCGTCCGTGCCTTCGAGAATCGGCATCAACAGCGCCATCTGCGGAAGTTTCCCCAGGCGCGACTGCTGATCTCTTCCCTGTAGCACATTGAAACGTTGATCCGTGCCGCCGATTTCGATATCGGCGTTTACTTCCACCGAGTCGAAGCCCTGCAGAAGCGGGTAGAACAGCTCGTGCAGTCCGACTGGTTCTTGCTTCTTCAGCCGCTCCGCAAAGCCCTCTTTCGCCAGCAACTGGTTGACAGTCACTTGCGTAGCGAGCTGCCACAAAACTGCAGGGTTGAGCCAATCAGCGTTGTTGCGGACTTCGGTTTTGGTGAGATCGAGAATGTGCTCGACCTGGCTGAGAAACGTCGAAGCGTTGGCCGCCACTTCCTCAGCGCTGAGCTGCGGTCGGGCGGAGTTGCGACCTGACGGGTCACCGATTTGCGCGGTAAAACCGCCGATGATGAGCACGGCCTGATGCCCACGGTCCTGAAAGCGTCTGAGGCAACGGAGCACGACGGAGTGTCCCAGATGCAGCGAAGAGCCCGTGGGATCGACCCCGAGCTTCACTCGCAACACCCGATTCTCCTTGCGTGCTTCCATAATTCGCCGAGCCAGACCTTCAGTACCATCGGGCAGAACTTCAGCACCGCGCGTCAACTCCTTCGCTTCCGCCAGAACTTCCGGCGGCAGCGGTTCATTGATGCGTTTGTCCATGATGAGCTCCTTGGCGCATGTGCGCGTTTGAACAGGGACGACGGGAAGCACGAAGTGCCGCCCCTGTCAGCCTGCCTTTGTTCTTCAAAGCTGATCGAATCGCCCGAGTAAAAAACTCAGAGAATCGAAAACTGATGCGATGTCGAGATTGATTTTGGAATCGATAGAGTTAATCAGCTAAGGAAAAAGAGATACCTATACGTTACTCTTTCGGGCGCGGCAGTCGACAGCTCTCACCGTCGTAAGCTTCCCACTGACCCCGCACTTCCAGTTCGCGTGCTTGTCGCAAGGCAGCTTGTCCACGACAAAACGCGGCAGATGGCTGCCGCATTTTGTTTTCGCGTAGTTTGCTTCTATCCTGCAGGATCGTAAATCGGTGCTGAGAAATCGACGCTGTTAGCCGGATCTGTCGCTGGCGCGTCTTTGGTCTTTTGCAGCCCGGAAAGTTTGCCGTCGGCACCGGCGTGTGCAGCGTATGTGGCACCGTCCGTGGTGGTAATTTGGGAGTCATACTGACCGGTTTTGGGATTGAAAATATTCTCGACCGACTGCACGTTGTTCAGCGTCTGATGTGTTCCATTGCCGTTCTCGATGTTGAGGTCCGCTCCGCTGCCCGAATAATTGACTTTGTTATGTATAAGTTTGCCGTCGTTCGAAGTAGTCTGCTCCGCGGTGAAATGTGTTCCCAGACCGAAATATTCACCTAACTTTTTGAAATCGCTGTCATTGAGAACTCCTTGTGATTTTTCAGTCTTTGAACCGTCCGGATTAGTTTTACTGTCCGTCACCTTTTTGGAATAAACAGAGGGGTCATCCGTTCCCGGTACTTCAGGCGCCAATCCCGTGGGTTCCAGCGGATTAGTGGAATCCGCCTTTGGCTGCAGTGCTTCCGGCGCGTGCTGGGGATCCACGCTCAAACTCGGCTGCGCTTCAGCCGGCTTCGCTTGGGGCTTTGTATCTTTCGCTGCAGGAATTTTGATCTGTTCGCCCGGCTTGATTTTATTTGGATTGGAGATTTTGTTCTCTTTGGCGATCTTATTCACCATGTCGTTGATCTGTTCATTGGTCGGCTTGCCTTTATCGCCCATCTGGTGCTGGAGCGCATCGCCAGCGATGCCCCAGAGATTGTCGTGCGGTTTGACCTGGTAACTAGCGCTGCCGTCTTTCGGATCGACCTGGAATGTTTTGTTGCCCCATTTCTGATCTTGTGGCGTGGCGTGTTGCGATTCGACATTCATTGTCTTCGCATTTCTGGTTTGCGTTGTCTGTCCGTCCGCACTTTGGCTAGTGAAATTGCCTTTGTTATCAACGCCCGTGATCTGAAAGTTGTCGCCGAATCCCAGGTCCTTCATGTTGACTTTGGCATGCACTGAAGCGAGATCTTTCTGCCAGTTCTTATCGGTTTTCTGCAGGTGTTGCACTTCTGAAGCGACGTGTGAATAGTCGCCCCCTGACTTGGTCGCCTTAAGATCATGGACAATGGTGTCGACGTCGCGATTAGCGGTAGAAGCCATAATAAAATCCTCCAAGCAGTGGGGGAGACTGCTGAAACATAGGTCTGATCAAAGAAGGGGGACTTGGGAAGGAGCCCCGCCGAATGCGGGAAAGCTCGGTTGGTATGGGGGCTGTGCCAGTACATTACCGATTCGTCGTGACAAAGGGTTGGCGGATCTGTGGCAGACTTGTGACTTTGGGCGGCAGGCTAAGTCTTGCGTCGTCACATCGATATCTGTGAATTGAACGCCCAGCAAACGACGGTTTCAATTTCAATCGTATTAGAGCGCCTGGGCAACAATGGGTTACTGCTCAAATGAATTAATAGTGATACCATATATGGTGCCTATTAAAGCAAAAAAAGCAGCAAGGAGCAGCTTTGCGACCACTCCTTGCTTCATCAACTACAGCAGCTTGCTGATGTCACGAACTGAAGGGAGGATGTTGGGAAGGCGTGAGCTGGTCGCCGTCAACCTTGAAGCATCCGATTGGATGGAGCACGGTTTCTATCGCGAACTTCGGAATGAACCAAAATCTGGTTCCGCTTATCACAAGCGTTTTGGACGCCTTCGTCAGCGACAACACATCTCCTGGCTGGAGCGCGATCAGAACAAACCAGAATCGGTAAGTGTTATACCCGGCGGCTTCGACCGACGAGGACTGGATCATCACCCGCTCCGGCAGATTCGTACGCAGCTCTTCACTGGCGTGCATAGTGAACATGCCCAGGAGCAGCACACCCAGCTCCTCCATATCGGCTGCATCAAGAAAGTACTGTCCACCGTTCGACTTCAAGTTGGCATGCAGGATCGGACCATTGGGCCTGAGGCGCCGAGCGAGCGCTTCGCTCAACCGCACTCGTCCCCCTTCGGCGTTCGACGGCGGACTGAGCGGAATGGGAAAGAATCTTTCGCGTCCGACCACGATATACGGCGGCTGTCCTTCTTCGGTGACAACGCCGTAGATTCCTGTAGTGAAGAAGCTCTGATTCAGGGTGAGGCAACGCATGACAAAAGTCCTTTATGACCTGGGTTTACTCTATTTGAGGCATTGCAGCGTAGCTAATCAGCCCAGTTGCGTCCGTATGCTGATCCATCGAAAGGTGGATTCGGCCAAGATTTGACTTCGTCCCCGAAGACTTTGATACAGGAGATATGGCGGGTGACCGTTGTGCTTCTGTATTTTGGAATAATATGGATCCAGCTTTGCCTTACTAGGCGTTTTTCCTCTTTCAGTGCTTGCAGCACGTCTCCATCTTGGAGTGCCACCAGCACCAGCCATCGGCAATAACTCTTGTTAAGCTTGAAGTCGACGAATGACCTCATGATCGCCATCGGTTGCGGGCAGTACACATGCGCCTCTTCGTTTACGCGAGTCGTGAATTCGCAAAACAGCAGCGCGCCTTGTTCGTCATTGCCGGCGGTGTCCAAGATCAAGTGGTCGCCGTTCAACTTCAGAGACGCAGACATCATCAGTCCATCAGTCCGAACTTCGCGCGCGAGTGCCTCCGTCATCGGTAGTTGCACTGAATTTTCGCTCGGAGCTATCACGTGCTCACCGCGGTAACGCGGTCGCCGTCCGAGGATGAGATACGGCGGCTCGGCATTTTTGAAGAAAATACCTCCGATTCCTGGGTTGAGCCAATTCTGTTGCAGTGTGTAGCAACGCATGAGAAAACCTTTCTCGATAAGCACGGTCCGTAAGTGCTGGTAGAGATGTGCCGGAGTTATATCCGAGTCAAGGCGAGAGCAACGCACGCTAACTTGCGCTTAAGGCGTCTCAAATCTCATACAAGAAAGTCTTGCTGGAAAAATAATGCATAACTAGAGGGGTTGTGGCTTTGACGGTGCCTAAAATAGTTGTCGCGAAGTAATCTCTTCAGCCTACTCTTCGATAATGTCCTGAGCAAGAGTATTGGGCTACCCGCTCGATATCTCTCTCAAAAGCAGGTGATGCAGCTGGGTGACGGATGGCAGGCTTGTTACACCGTGTGGCGAGCTCGTTACGTAATCGTGGCGAGGCGGTGAACTCATGTCCGCGCTGGCAAACCTATCGAGGTGGATCTCTCGCTCCAACCCGGTACGATTTTCCGTATTGCAGGAACTGATACCGTATATGGTGCCTTTGTGGGCAAAAAGAAGAGGGCGCAAGATTTCGCGCCCCCTCTTTTTTGTCGGCTTTTGCTAGGCGCTCTTGCGTTGCCGCAGGAGCTCGTCCATCTTTTCGCACATCGGACCCAGATCGTTCGGGTCGCGTGAGGTCAGCAGATTGGCGCTTTCATCGTACACGGTGGCGTCATCGTTGTGCACGGTAAAACCCGCATTCTCCAGGTCCAGCCTGATGCTGCCGGTGCCTGTGATGTGTACGCCTTGACGTGGGAAGTTCGTCTGCCCTTCCGGCGCGTGAGAGGCAGCGTTGATAAGCACCTGAGGTCCGTGGCAAACACTGACGACGAGCAGTCCACGAGTGTGCGCCTCGCGCACAATCCGCAGTGCCGCACCGTCTGTGCGCGCCATGTCGGGATTCCAGGCACCGCCCGGGATGTACACCGCGTCGAACTCGTCCAGGTTGACGTCCGACATTCTCAGATCTGCCTTAATGCAAAGCTGGTCGGTGAGCCATTCGGCGACGACGATATATCCGGCAGGGTTGCGATATTGGAAAATCCAGTCCTGCCCCGCTAGCTTCACTGTCGCGCCGCGCTCGCTCAAAAACTGCATCGGAACAGCCAGTTCAGGCAGCTCCGGTCCGTCAGCGCTGATTATCAGCACGCGCTTGCCGGCCAGCGAAGTGGGATCGGCTGTGCCAAACTGCGGCAGCTTGTAGTCGTTGCCCCGGGTGTCGATTGTCGAAGGAACGCGCATGAACCGCGCTGCCAGGGAATGTGATCCGGCCGGCTGTGACTCTTCCACTTTGACCTCCGTTGTTGATTTTGTTGTCGGTGTGGGTGCTTGCATGTAGTTTGGCTGGCGTCCGTAGAGGCGGTTCTGGTAGTCATCCCAGCGCTCTTCGGTCGTCCTGCCGGAAAGCGGCTGAGCTGGTTTGATGCCGCAGATGCCGCAGCCGATGATTGCTGCTTCACGGTGATGACGGTCCCAGTCTCTCTCGATGCTGCCGCCGCCGATTGCGCTGCCGGGGTAGAAGTGCGGCTGTTTGGCCCATTCTGCCTTGTACTGCTGCGTCTGCCAGCGGGGCTGGATTCCGCAAACATCGCAACCGACTAACTCGGCTTTTGACAGATGAGCGTCCCAATCGTCCTTGATGGGCCAGCCGTTCTGGCTTTTGGGTGTGGGAAAGTGGATGACGTTTGTCTTCGCCTTGCACCAGTGGCATTGAATGCCGTCCTGTTTGGCGAGCGTTTTGCCGCATGAGCAGTTGATCGCTCCTGCTTTGTTTGTGCACGTTGGTTCGCTCGGGCTATTCGTCATACGAAGTTGCCCGGACTGTACGGCGTGCAAAACCGCCGCGTTTAAAATTTCGACGATCTCTTCCTGAAGTCCTAACACGTCGCGAAAAATTTGCATTCTCTCTACGAGAAGCGCTTCGGAGTGGAGGGTTGCTGATGATCTAGTCATTCTGTAGCTCCAGTTTGTGATTTATTCTTCGCTATTGATCGGCATCGCTCGGCGCTCTATCAAGCTTGCGTGGCGCTTCGATATTCGCTCTCAACCGCGGTCAGTCTCTGTGCTCTCGGTAGAAAGCAACCTGTATGCGTCGTCGCCCAGTGCTCAACCTAACGTATCGAAGTGAACTCGACCTCGATTCGAACGCGGCAATGCGTTTGATAGTCACTGGTTAAGCCATACAGTCTTGGTGGGCGAGTGATCCGATTGGAACAACGAAAGAACAGATTCACCTTAACTGCTCATTCTTATAGAAGCCCATGGCTGTGTACAAATTCGTAACTCTAATACTCAATCAAGACTTCTAAATCGCCAGACTCATTAGTAATCCCCGCACCGCCCACCTATCAGCGGTTCGCACAGCGCTGGGCGATGTGGTTAGCAAATTCGTCGCGCACACCCAGACCCCTCATAGTGACCAGTGTTTGGCTTTTGTTCGCGCAAGACAATTCGGATCAAGAAATTCTGAAGTCAAGTATTTGAACTTTTTGAATCGCGATTTCGTCAATAAGAAGGACGTTCGCCACACGTTCTTATGGACCCATACACAAGGATGATGGCAAACTATGGACGCATTTTGGGATTATCATGCTCACGAAGTCTATACCGAAGAAGATTTCTTGGAGGCGTTTGCTGAAGATCTAGACAGGGCAATAGCCTTGGTAATTATTTTGAGTCCATTTCTTACCGTTCGTCAGCTTGAGAGACTTCAGAGTGTTATCAAAAGGTGCCTTAGAAGGGGGGTGAGATTGTGTGTGCACGCCCAGGCACCTGATGACCGGTATGCAAAAGATGCGACTGCTGACCGAACCAAGGCTGGCGCCGAAATGCTCCTTGAGTTTGGCGCACACGTCACACTACGGCGGTCGGTGCACGAAAAGCTGGTTGTGATTGATGAGTCTATTCTTTGGGAAGCTAGTCTCAACCTACTGAGCCACCGAGACACGCACGAACGAGTCAACAGATTCTGCGGACGTATACATGCGGAAAAAGCCATCAAGAAGCACAACTTGTATGCATGTGAAGTGTGTATGACAATTCCTGGATTTGGATTCCCAGACGATCTGCCCGCGCTCGAATTGAAGGAACTCGGGAAAACGATAGCAGCGCGGAGGATCGCCTTTGGATGGAGCCAGTTACAGTTAGCCGAATTCTCTGGTGTAAATCGAACCGTCATAGCAGAGATCGAGTCGGGAAACCGTGATGCCAGGCACAGCACCTTGGCTCGTATTCACCGTGTGCTTAACCTTCGCATCAGTTCATGTCCGACTTTTCTTTTGCCGAGGCTGCAGCCGCTTGTCCAAGGTTCCATGTCGACAGCTTCGGAGTGTATGCGCGGACGCCGACCAATCGATAAACCTGCCAAATAAGCTGTTCTTAGTGGTTTGTTCTAAAGAGATTTTGTCGCTAAAGATCGACGTGAATTCAAGGTGTCGATCATTAGCGACAGATTTCCATGATCTTTGTCGCTAAAGATCGACATGAATTCAAGGTGTCGATCATTGGCGACAGAGTTCCATGATTTTTGTCGCTAAAGATCGACGTGAATTCAAGGTGTCGATCATTAGCGACAGAGTTCCATGATTTTTGTCGCTAAAGATCGACATGAATTCAAGGTGTCGATCATTGGCGACAGATTTCCATGATTTTTGTCGCCAAAGATCGACGTGAATTCAAGGTGTCGATCATTAGCGACAGATTTCCGTGATCTTTGTCGCTAAAGATCGACGTGTTTCCAAGTCTTGCTCGATTCACCAAGTGTACCGGTGAACCGACTGAAAAAATGAAAACTGTAGAAAGCAAAACAAAGTTCCCAGTTAGAACCCCGCCAAAAACAATGGTACCGTATATGGTGCCTTTGCAAACGAAAAAAATCATTTGGGAAGGAGGGGAAGAGCGTATAATCTGCGCTCTTCCTTGATCTGAAAGCGATGCTGCGTTCGTAGTGGTTACCGGTCTTCCGGGCGGGTGCGGGCAGAGGTGCGCAGGACGGCTTCGTTGATGTAGGTTCCGTGGAAGACGTGCCACTGCTTGTCTTCGATATCGACGAAGTGGAAATTCCCGGAGATCCATTGTGTTGTGCGCTGGTCGTAAGGCGTCACGTCCTGACAAATTTCGTGACGTCCAACTGCAATCACTCGGCCTCCCTGGTATAGTCGTACTTCCCAAACCTTGGCCGTGTCTTCGATTGCCGCTGCCGTCGGTGGCACATAGACGTCGGACCGCTCGACCACGTCGATGACAAACGTGCCGCTGATCAGAGTCCAGTCGTTGGTGACCAGGTCACGAAACTCGATGCTTCCATCGGACAGCCATTTGACCTTGTCCGCGTCAGGCTTATCGGGGTTTTGTCTGGTGTAAGGCGCGCAGTAAGCGGTATGAACGACCTGTCCACCGTCGAACAAACGCATCTTCCAGATGCGTTTGTCGACCTTGTCGTCGAGCGCTTTTTCGTCAATGGGAGACGGTGGCGGGGGGGCTGTCTCCACAGGTTTTGCTGTTGTCCATTTTCCAAAAATCATGGTCTCATCCTTGTTTTCTTATGTGAGAAATTCGGTTGGGCCGCGCGCTGGGTTGTATCTCGCGATCGGAAAACCGTGAGATACAACTCAATGCGGCGCGCTCACCAGCTGTTATAACGCTGGACGCGCGGACGGGCTTTGCGGTGCTCCAGCCACCAGACGAAACGACCGATGGCCGGGATGACGAACAGGGCGCCGAGAAGCAAGAGCGCTCCCTGCGGTTCCAGATCGTCCGCGAAATAGCAGACGAGAAGAATCGATGCGATGGCGTAAATCGCCCAAAACCAGTTCTTGAACGAAGATTTCTTGGACACCGGTTCGTACCTGGCATATCGCGTCGATTCGTACCAGGCAGTGGGAGCCGGGCGATGATTCGGCGTGTAGACAGGTGCGGTCAGTTGTGTGCTGCGAGTAGGTGCTTCCTTCGCCGGTTTGGCAACTGGGAAAGACTTTTTCGCACGCAAAGTCGCGGTCAGTCGAGCCACCTCTGCTGTGACATCGTCCGGAAAGCAGCGGTTGAAATTCAGTTTGGCTGAATCGCAGTATGCGATCGCCTGTTGACGCAGCTCTGCCAAATCTCGCGGAGTCGCTTCGGCTGCGGGTGTAGCACCGGATTTGTTCTGCTGCTGCTCGAGCCTGTTGATGGCCGTCAGTTGCACCAGATGCCGGTACGCTTCAATTGAATTTGAGAAATTCTGTGGTTGTTCCACTTCTCCTCCAAAAACGCCGACCACTGATGGCGCCGGCAAAGTCTCTCTGCAACAACAATAGGTTGGAGAGGGCGCTCCGACTGACGCGCCCTTTCGAACTTATTCGTCCTCGACTACTGGGTGCTGGCACAGTAGCCGTTCCAGGTCCATACCTTGCTCGCGCGCCGCCACTACAGCTGCGTCGAGCTTGCGCACCGCTGCCAAAACCGTAACGCGATCGCTCACCGCTTTGGCGGCGAAGTCGATTGACGGTTGCAAAAGTGCGGCTTGTTCTTGATTGTGAGCGTGCAACAGTACGGTGCGCTCCCGGCGTAGTCGAGCCAGGAGCTTCTTTGCCTCTCTCAACTCGGTGCTGATGCGGTCCTGCGCTTCGTCAGTGTCCACCGCAGCCGTGAAAACAGCCATGTGAGCCTTGCGGGCTTCGTCGATGCTTCTATTGCTCAGCATCCCTTCCACGATGGTTAACCGTGGAACATGTCCGCATTCCTTGTACGCCGTGTCGCTCTTGAACGAGCGCTTCGTTCCGAACCTGGGCGCATCGACGAGTTGGGCAGAAGCTTTGCCGCATAGCAGGCATCTGACGATACCTTCCTTGCGCGGCGTAAACTCACCTCCGCAACACTTGCACTCGCTCGAATACAGCCCTCGCTCGTAGTTGTACTCCGTGTCGTTCTTAGTGTAGTCAGCCATGTTCGTGCCTTAGCAACCAGAACGGCAGGCGTACCCGAGAATTAAAAGGAAACCGATTAAAGCGACCGCGTATGCACAGATTCCGAAGGCTGCTCCGATAACGGCTGCCTTCGCCTCTTTCTTCCAGATCGAACCGATGAGAGCCCCGAGAAGAACAAATACCAGAAATATCGCCATTGTCTTTGGCTTTCTGCCTGGATTGAGTTTTTCAGCCATTCTTGCCAGGCGCAAGCGGCTGTGCAGATTGATTGAGTGAGAAGGGCGCTCGTAAGGACGTGGCCCTCCAACTGGCAGATCAATCTACTGACTAATAACGTGCCATATCGTCCAAACGTACTCTGAGAAGATCCACGCCGCCAGACCGAAGGAAGCGCCAAAGAGAGCGCCAAGGAAAGGGCCGGCGGATTTCATGCATATCGCTCCGAGGAGCGCTCCGAGCAGCAGGAAGAGGGGGGAGACTTCTACCATCACGTCCATTTTGAACTCCAGATTGGGTTGGGGTGAGCCAATCGCATGGCTGTGCGCCACGCGATTTCGCGCACTGCGCCGACGAACACTGCAAGCGAGGAAAGCAAACGAGCCGTCCGCCGCTTGCAGTATCACGCCGCCAAACCGTCTCTCCAACCTGGTTTTCAAGAGTCATCGGCAAAAAAATAAGGGCGGTCAGAGAGGACACGCCCCGTCGAACTTTTACCGGGTGTTAGCGAAACGCAGCCGCGAGAAACGCCATCACGACAACTACCGTAACCGCATAGGCAGCCACACCGATGGCAGCGCCGATGAGGGTGGCTTTGCGCGTCTGCTTCCACAGTCCGCCGATGACTGCTCCGAGCAGCACGAACACCAAAAAGGTTTCAGTCATTTTCCAATACTCCAGAGGGTGGGTGAAGAGTGAGCATCTTGCCAGTGCTCTGCCGTGAACACTGCAAGCGATGACAGCCAAAACAGCCGTCCTCGCTTGCACAGTTATGCCTTCGCTGACTTTATCTCGGCGGTCGCTAGTGCCGTCATAAGTACGAACCACGCGACCAGGCATATGACCGCGCCGAAAGCCTGAGCGGCAACTGCCATATAGATCATCGTGACGGCCAATACGACCAGCCAAGCTATATAGCCGGCAAAAAAGCCGCAGAGAGCGGCTACCCAATTCTGCTTCCATACCGCACCGCCGAGAGTGCCGAGCAGAACTAACACGAAAAATGATGTAATCATGGTGAAGCTCCTTGTTCGGTTAAGGGTGAAGAACTGACCCAACAGGCGCGCGACGAACACCGCAAGCGACGACAGCTAAAACAGCCGTCCCCGCTTGCGGTGTCACGCCGTCACTTACTTCTTCTCGTCGGTCTTGTTCGCCGTCTGCTCGGCAGCAGCCCTGGCAGCGCGATCGGCCGCGAGACGCTCGTCATAGCGAGCGAACGCGCGAGTGCGCAGGAAGGCGATGCAAGCGCTGATCACGAACGCCGGCCACAGACGCACCGCCAGCACCGCGAACGGAGCGTGAGTGGACGACTGAAACACCGCCAGCGTGATGATGAGGAGACTGAAAACTGGTCCGAGGACGAGCGCCATGGGGATGTTGCCGCTGCGCTTCAAAATGCGCAGTAAGCCTGCCCCTGAAAGTCCGCCGAACACACCGAAAATGAGACAACCTAATGCGAGATTTGCCATTGTCAAACTCCTTGAGGGCGAGACGGCGCAGGAGGAGACATGCGTCTCCTCCTGCATCCGCTCAAAAACTACGAGCGACTACTTCTTCTTCGCCTTCTTCGCAGCAGCCTTGCGGCGCAGGGCACCTTCTTCGACGCGAGCGTTGTGATACTGCGCCCACTCCTTCTGGTCCTTGCGCGTCACCTTGGCCATGCGCTTCACAGCCTTGATCAGCCACTTCGGGTCGCGCGACTTCAAGTCCGCCAGGACTTTCTCCGCGCAGCCCGGGGTGCAACCGAGGTGGATGTTGGCGGTCTCCGCACCCATGGCGCGCAGGAGCAGGTGCTCATCCGCGTTTTTGGGCAGGTCGGTGAGCTCGATGCGTGAGCAATCGGGGCTGAGACGACGAACGATCCAGCCGCCATGTACCCCGACGTACGGGTCCTTCGAGCGGTAGGCATTGTCCACCAGGTCCTGGTAGTAAATCTTCTCGTCGGTGGTCAGCCCCGCCCAGACACAGGCGGAAGGCAGTGCCACCTTCGCTTCGCGCGCGATCAGTCCACCGTTGCACTCGGCGATGGCGACGAAACGCGGGCGACCGAGGCTGCCTTCACCGGCGGTACGCTGCCCGAACTTGTACTCGAACTTGCCCGGAGGCATTTTCGATTCCAGCGCTGCGAGCGCGTCGGGCGGCACCGCCGACGGTGTCAACTGACCGTCGAGCTTGGTCCAGAAAGCAGCCGGGATGCGCAGCTTGTTCAGCGCCATCGACCGCAATTCCAGGTGCTCTTCGCCGAGGACGAAGCCACGACCGCCCTTGGCCATGGTCTCCATGTACCCTTCCAGAATCGCCTGGCAGGCTTCTTTCGGGCGCACAGTCAGGTGCTCTTCGGCGGCAGCGAGCTTGCAGCTCAGAGCCAGGCGCACCAGGTCGAGGTTGTAGGGCAGGGGAAACGTCTCGTCGACGTCGTTGCAGCCCCAGCAGAGCCGGCCTTCGGCATCGCGCCAGGAGCCGAAGTTTTCCACGTGCAGGTCGCCGACGGCCAGGACGATGGGCGCTCCGGAGAGATCCTGGAGGTTTTCGTAGTACCGCTTGACGAAGCCGTAGAAGGTGGCGCGCATGAAGAGAAACGTGCTGATGGACATGTTGTGGTGCTTCAGGTCCAGATCTTTGCGCACTACGCGAGAGTGTTGACGAAACCATTTCTCGAAGCTCTGAGTGAGCTCGACAAAACTTTGTTGTGACATGCTTTTTGCTCCTTTGGCAGCAAGTCAGGCGCGCTCGGAACTGTCCGAGCATAGGATAGCAGCCGCCAATACGACGACCACTTCCCGCCTGTGTGATAGTGAATGTGTAGAAGGCATCAACCTGGCAGCAAATCGTCGCTGCCAGGTCGAAAACCATTCCCAATCAACGTACGATTCGAGGTTTAGCCGCGATTCTTCGCGTACATGGCTTTCACCATGTCCGCATAACGCTTGAGCACTTCCTCGTTCTTGATCTTGAGAGAAGGCGTGAGCAAGCCGTTGTCCACGGTTGCTTCCAGGGGGATAATCTCCCAACTGCGCACCTGCTCCCACTTCTTCGCCTGACCGCCGGCGAGAAGCGCAGCGTTGGCTTCCGTCACGACCTGTTTCAGTGCTTCGCGCACCTTGTCGGACTTGGCGAGATACTCGTGCAGCGCCACACCAGCCGGAGCCGGTCCCGCGATTTTCTTGGCGGTGGCAGCGTCGAGGAAGAAGAGCGCGCCCACGGATGGGTAGCCCTCTCCGGTCGGCACCGCAGCCTGCACCAGGTCGAAGTTTTCCATCGCCGTCTGAATCAGCTCTTCACCGTAGAACTCGCCGGTGTCCAGCTTCTTCTGACGTCCCGCCCGACCGCGATACCAGAGATAACCGTCTTCGTCTTGCGAGACGATGTCACCGGTGTCGAACCAGCCGTCGACGAAGGCTTCCTTCGTTTTCTTCTCGTTGTTCCAATAACCGCAGAAGAGAAACTTGCCCTTGACGTAGAGCTTGCCCTTCTTCGGCTCGTCTGCGTCCACTCCGCCTTCGCGCGGTACGATCTTCCACTCCACGCCCGGAGCGGGTTTGCCCAGGGAGTTGTACTTGAAGTTGACCAGCGTGCTCGCGGTGATGCCGCCACACGTCTCGGTCAGACCATAACCTTCACGCAGGCTGATGCCGATCTGATTGAAGAATTCGACCGTATCCATGGGGATGGCAGCCGAACCGCTCATGATCAGGCGCACCTTGTTCATGCCCAGCTTCTTGCGGATCTTGCGGAACACGAGGATGTTGGCGAAGAGGTGTCCGAGACCCTTCTTCTGCTTGAACGCCCAGCGCAACATCTTGCCCTGGAAGCCGGCAGCAGTGGTCTGCTTCTCGACTTCGACGCGCATGCGGTTCCACACACGCGGCACACCGAGCAGCGCCGTCGGCTCGTAGAGCGGCAGCGTTTCTTTCAGCTCGGTCGGCATGCTGAACGCCGAGATGACGCCCACCCACTCGCACATTTCCACGCCGTTCGCCAGTCCGTAGATGTGGGCGAATGGCAGGTAGTGCAGGAGGATGTCCGACGGATTGAAGTCAAAACCCAGGTCGAGGAGCAGCTGGCACGACGCAGCGATGCTCTCGTGCGTGTGAATCGCTCCCTTGGGCAAGGACGTCGAACCCGACGTGTAGATGAGAGTGCTCGGGCTGGAAGAAGCAAAACCCGGGTCAGCGCCAGTGGTGTAGAGCGTCTTCAGACGCTCGAATTCCGCTTTCGCCGCCGTGCTGAACTCCTCCGGACCGTCACTGGGCGCCTTGTCGAGAAAGCGTTTGCCGGCGACGTGGATGTCGGAGAGGATATTCTTGCCGCTCACATCCGGAACGTTCTTGAATGCATCCGCGTACAGAACGACGCGAAGGTCGGGCGCAGCGGTGCAGAGCTCCGGCAGAATCTTCTTCGCCAGACCGGCGTCTTCGGCGAAGAGCAGCTTGGGAGTGGAATCGTTGATGATGTGCGCGTCCTGTTCGGGTGTCGTGTTCGGATAAAGCGGAACAACGATGCCGCCCAGGCATTTGATGGCGCGGTTGAGGACCATCCACTGGTACGAGTCCCAACCGAGAATGGCGACGCGGTCGCCGGGTTTGATGTTGCTTTGCTGCAAGAATAGAGAAAGCTCCGCCACCATGTGCCCGTAGATTTTCCACGAGACTTCGCGGGTTTTCTCACGCGTGTTGAGGACAACAGGACGACCAGCAGCGGGCAGAGCGCTTACGACTTGCTGGACGCCGCCCTGATTCTTGACGAGAAACGCCGGGCTTTCTGACATATCTTCGATATGCTGCCAAACGCGCTCGTTGACTGTTTTCGCAACTTTTCGCATTGATACTCCTAAATCGGCTTTGCAGCCGTAAGTTCGCGATGGCCTGGCAAGCACCAACGCGATTCGTGAGTTGATAGAGATGAACGTCACGGAAAACCGCGACTGCGAAAGACACGCCTCAGCTCACCATGAAGAGATCCGGTCGCTGCAATACCGCGGTCTAACTACCTGCTCGATAGAAGCAGTTAGTTGGCTCGTAGATGCTGCAATTTGATTGGGATCGAGATGAGTTCTGAGCGTGCGATGAGATGAATAGAAGACGCCTAGAAACTACGAAACCACTAGAGCTAATGACAAGTGAACAGCATTTAGTCTTGCGCGAAGCTTCTACAACAGTGGCCCTTCTGCAAAGTTGCCGGTGATACGGCGACGGCTGCCACCGTCGTTGCAAAGCGACAACCCGAGCAGGTTTTCAAGGTGAAAGAGCCATGTCACGTGTGACGCAAACGGCGAAATCAATTAGCCGCCTCTCACAAAGCAAGCATGAGTGTCGGCTAATCATGCTCTTTGCAACCCGAAATGACACCACTCACCGTGCCACCATATACGGTGCGGCAGTAATAATTTTTTCCCCGCCAATCGACTCGTTCCGCCGCTCAACCAGCAGTTGTCAGGAGATCTCTCCTTAAGATTTGGCGTGCCTCGCAATAACTCATGACAAGACTCTAGCTCAGTCTCGCTAGCACCTTAACGTCTAGAAGAGTATGAAATTTTTCACGTCCTTTAGCCTTCTACACACTGGAGCTACAACACACGTCTATATACGATGAGTCGTTGTTTCTTTCATTGCATTTCCGTGAGTAGCTCCTAACAAGCCCCTTCAGCTTTCTCTCTCAGTGACGTTTAGCTTTATCTACCTCTCTTTCAGAGAAGTCGGGCTTTACCGGAGTTAACACGGCTTACGTTTGTCACGTTTCACAGCGGCGACAAAACACTTAGCGGCAGCGAGACCTAAACGCACCGCCCTGTATTTCTCGCTTCCAGTTTGCCCCCGCATTCAGGAAGCGACACCGCAGCACCGAAACTTTCAACCTCATCCCCTCTCGCCTCGCGGGAGCGGCAAACACAGCACCGACTGTGCCGCTCCGCGCGGCTTTCGGTCTGTAATTGGAGCGCATCATGAAGTTCTTCAACAGAACGCCAGATGCACGCGACAATACCACTCAGACCCAGACCAAGGGTACACACCTGGTGTGCAGCAGTGGTGGTTCGCGCGCGATTCTGGCAGCTGCTGGAGCGATCGCTGCAGTTGATCAGGCTGGAATTCGAGATTTCGATTCGATTGGAGGCGTCTCCGGCGGCTCTGTTCCAACGGCGTTCTACGCCGCTGGTATCAGCGCAGCTGAGACTGTCCGCATGACCATCGAGATTGATTTTTCCAGCAAGCTGACTCGACATGGCAGCATCATCCAGATTCTATTCGCGTATTTTATGCAGGGCCGATTCGAGAAGACGCGTCCGCGCCATGGCGTCCTGAGCTCTGAAAAGCTCGGCACGTACATCGAAGAGAGAGTTCAAGGCTGGCCTACCTGGATTGGAAAAGACGGGCAGAAGCACAGCTATTGGACCATGGCCGTCGTCGGCAAGAACCAGGTCCTGTTCGATCACACTGGAGTCAGGGAGATTGCTCCGGACGGCACCATCACCGTCCTGTCCGACAAACCTGCGCCTCTGGGCCTCGCGGTTCGCGCTTCCTGCGCGATCCCGGGTATCATCTCCGCCGTCCCCTTCAAGGGACGCTTCTTGTTTGACGGGGCCCTCAGCCGCGATGGTGGGTGTCCGGTCGTTATCCCCGAGCGCTACTACGGCGCCACCGAAGCGCAGACAATCGCCTGCGACGTTGGCGACGACGGCAACGGCTCTTCCAAAAAACTCCTCAAGCTCTGGAAGCTCATCTGCGGCGGCAACTGCCTGCCTCAGTGGGAGGACAAGGAGCTGACCGAGAAGAACGGAATGGTGGTCGTTAAGCCGGCTCTCACGGGATTCCGCTCGCTGCAGTTCACCCTCACCAAAGACCAGAAGTGGATGGCGGTCATGGACGCCTACATGGCGACCGTGGAAGGGTTGAAGCGCGGTGGTCGCATGACGGGCAAAGCGTTGCAAGACGCCGAAGCGATCGTTGTCGCCCACAAGGAAGCGCGCGTCGTTTGCAAGGACGCTGAGCCCGGCGTGCTCGCGCTCCTGACCGAAAACTTGATGGCGAAGTACGGGCTTTACTAAGTCTTCGGAAAGGTTAGGTTGAAACCGCAGAGTTGGGCGCGGGAGCGAAGGTTCTCACATGGCGGGCACGTCTGAGTACTCGGACGTGCCCGCTACGAACGAATCTTCGCCCCCCGCCGGCGCGCGGTTTCTCCTGATCATTCCTGATACAGTTAGTCTGAGACAGACTAAACAAAGCAGCTCGTGCACGATTTTAGAACTAAGCGTCTAGAGGCTTCTCAAGAACCTCGGGCGCCGAACTTCAGTTAGGAGTCACTAAAATGACATCTGGAAAGAAAAAGGTCTGGCTCGTCAATGGCAGCCGGACTCCGATTGGTTCTTTCGGAAAGAGTCTTCGCGGCGTTACTGTCGACAAATTGCTTCGCCATGTGCTCAAGCACTCGATGCGCCGGGCGAATGTAAAACCGACGCAAATCGACGAAGTCGTCGTCGGTCATGGCTTTCAATCCGGCTACACCCCCAACACTGCTCGTCACGCCTGGTTGGAAGAGGGCTTGCCCCCGACCGTACCTGGTATGACCGTATCCCGCCAGTGCGGCTCCGGCATGGAAGCCCTGGCGGTAGCCACCGACAAGATTCGCGAAGGGCATGGCGACATCATGATCGCCGGCGGTTGCGAATCGATGTCGACGGTTCCCTACATGCACCCGGGCAAACTGCGCTGGGACAACTGGCAGAACTTCGTGGAAAAGAAGCTCGGCATTCCCCGCATGGGACCGCGCATCAACAGCGCTGCCAAACCGGCTCTCATCGGTGTGGTCACTCTCCTGCTCGGTATCATCGCCGGCTTCTTCTACTACCCCGTCGCCCTGGCGTTCTTCGCTGCGACGCTCATCTCGGCTGGACTGACCGTTTTCGGTCTCTACAACGAGAAGGCTGACAACGGCATTGCGCCCCTCTCCTTGCTCAAGGACATGAAGACTGTGAACATGTCAGCGACCGCTCAGCGCGTCGCCGACCAGTTCGACATCAGTCGCCAGGCGCAGGACGAGTACGCTCTGCTTTCGCAGCAGCGTGCCAACGCCGCCACCAAGTCCGGACGTTTCGCTCTCGAGATCGACCCCATCGAGGTGCCCAACCGCGGCTTCTTCTCGAAGGACGAGCATCCTCGCGAGACCAGCCTGGAGAAGCTCTCCAAGCTGCGTGGCGTGCTGGGCAACCGCAGCATCACCGCCGGCAACTCGTCTGGTATCAATGACGGGGCCTGCGCTCTGGTGCTTGCCTCTGACGACAAGGTGAAGGAGCTCGGTCTCGAGCCTCTCGCCGAAATCGTCGACACCGCTGTCGCCGGCGTCGATCCCAACACCATGGGGCTCGGTCCGGTGGCTGCCATCAACAAGCTCCTCGAGCGCAACGGCTTGACGATCGCCGATGTGGACTTGATCGAAATCAACGAAGCGTTCGCCGCTCAGTATCTGGGTTGCGAAAAGCTGCTTGGTCTCGATCGCGAAAAGGTCAACGTCAACGGCGGCGCCATCGCGCTTGGACATCCGATCGGCATGTCCGGCGCCCGTGTTGCTCTGACGCTCGCCCACGAACTGAAGCTGCGTGGCAAGAAGCGCGGCATCGCTGCGCTCTGCATCGGCGGCGGCATGGGCATTGCTACCCTGATCGAACGGAATTGAACCTATGCCGCTCCGTCGCTCGGTACCCCTCGCTCCTTCGCTCTCGAGCGCTTCGTGTAGCACGCCTGACTGGGCGCGCTACACTACGCTGACTGGGCTGGGAGCGACGCCGAGCGACAGGTGTGGGGAAACTAGAGGAAACATATGACAAGCTCTGTCAATCTGAAAATCCTTGCTTCGGGTGTAGCGCTCATCACTCTCGATCTGCCGGACAAGAAGGTCAACCTTCTGTCGACTCAGCTCATGACCGAGCTGAACGACGTCCTGGATCAGGTGCGAGCGAATCCCGCGGTCAAAGGTCTGGTAATCATGTCCGGCAAGGAAGACAACTTCATTGCCGGCGCCAACCTGGAAGAAGTGCGTGCACTTTCCCTGCAGTCCGCGGACAAAGCGGCTGAAGGAGCCAGGCTGGGCAAGATGATTTTTGCCAAGATCGCCAACGCTCCGTTCAACTCGGTTGCGGCTATCCATGGACTTTGCATGGGTGGCGGCAGCGAGATGTCGGTGGCGTGCAAGTATCGCATTGCTTCCAGCGACAAGAAGACCAAGATCAGCTTCCCGGAAGTGCAGCTTGGCTTCATTCCCGGCTGGGGCGGAACTGTGCGTCTGCCGCACATCGTCGGCGTGCAGAACGCGATGACTCTGGTCACCACCGGTGCCCAGCAAGACGCCAAAGCCGCCTGGAAGATGGGTCTGGTCGATGAAGTCGTCGACCGCGACCAGCTTCTCGCGCGCGCTGAGGCGATCGCTCTCACCGGTAAGGTGAAGCGTTACCACAAGAGCTTCGCTGAGAAGCTCGGCAAGTACACGAAGGTTGCCACCAAGCCTGGCAAACTCGTGCCCATACTGGTCGGCGACCTGACCGAAACCCGCCTCGTTGGCGCGGTCAAGGGCATGGTCCTCGGCACGGTGAAGCAGCTGAGCAGAGGCTATCTGGCTCCGTTCGAAGGCGCCAAGATCGTTCTGCGCAGCGCTCAAGAAGGCATCACGGACGAGCTTATGGAAGCGGAAACAGTCGCTTTCGGAACGCTCGCCACGACCGAGATTTCGAAGAATCTCGTCAACATCTTCTTCGCTCAGACCGAGTCCAAGAAGATGCCGGAAAACTTCGCTCCCGCGGTCAACATCAAGACGGTAGGCGTCCTCGGCGCCGGCGTCATGGGTGCGGGTATCGCGCAGTCGGCTCTCTATGCCGGCTACGACGTGTACCTGAAAGACGTGAAGCAGGAGTATCTCGACAGGGGCGTCGCGACGGTCAAAGGTCTGGTTGGGGGTCTGGTCGATCGCGGCAAGCTTGCGCGCGCCGATGCTGACGCCATGCTTGCCCGCCTGCATCCGACTCTGAATTACGCCGACATGTCCAACTGCGACTTCGTCATCGAGGCTGTCCTCGAAGTGATGAAGGTGAAGAAGGACTGCCTGGCGCAGCTGGAAGCGAACATCCAGAAGCCCTGGATCTTCGCCACCAACACGTCGTCTCTCTCCGTCAGTGAGATTGCCGAAGGTGCGAAGAACCCCGGCAATGTGGTGGGACTGCACTTCTTCAACCCGGTGCACAAGATGCCTCTGGTGGAAGTCGTGCGTGGCAAGACCACGTCGCCTGAAGCCGTCGGGCTGGCCAAGGCGTTCGGCATGAAGTTGGGTAAGACCACGGTCGTCACCGAGGATCGCCCCGGCTTCGTCGTCAACCGCCTGCTGGCGCCCTACATGCTCGAAGCCATCCGGCTCTTCGAGAAGGGTGTTCCGGGCGAAACCATCGAGAAAGCGATGAAGACCTTCGGCATGCCGATGGGTCCGTTGGAGCTCCTCGACGAGGTCGGCTTCGACATCGCTGCTCACGTTATCGCCACCATGCACGGTGCCCTCGGTGAACGGATGAAGTCGCCCGAGATCATGCACGTGCTGGTCGATAAGAAGTTGCTCGGTCGCAAGGGCGGCAAGGGCTTCTACATCTACGGTCCTGACGGCAAGAAAGTGACGACCAAGGACAAGAAGACCAAGAAGCAGGTGCCGGTATTCAACCCGGACGTGCTCGGCGCCGTAACGGCTGAGAAGTCGCCACGCTCCATCGAAGAGATCCAGGATCGCCTGGTGCTGGCGATGGTGAATGAGGCGGCGCTCTGCATGGAAGAGGGCATCGTCAGCGAGCCGTCACAGCTCGACCTGGCTATGATCTTCGGTACGGGCTTCCCGCCTTACCGCGGTGGCGTTCTGCGCTACGCGGATGCGGAAGGTCTGGGCAACGTCCTGCAGAAGCTCACTTGGCTCCAGACCGTTGCTGGTGGCAACTATGCTCCCGCCAAGCTCATTCGCGAGAAGGGTGCGGCTGGGGAGAAGTTCTACCGCGGCTAATTAACCGGCAGTAAAACGAGAACGGCGGCTATGCTCGCGAGAGCAGACACCGCCGTTCTCTATTACTCCGGCAAACTCCGTTGGATGCCACCATGCAAAACACAAAGAGCTCGAATCCCATCGATTGGGAGAAGACTATTCTGGTTCGTCCGCACGAAAAGGGCGAACAGTTGCACCCCGGCGAGCGAGTCATCGCATTAGGGCCGGAAGACGAAGGTAAATTCGCCTGGGAATTCGAAGGCGAAGAGATTGTTTTGCTCATGCCCGGCGACAAAGTCGTCGTGCGTGACGCCGAGTAAGGGTAAGCCGCACACTGCTTGCGGCTTGCCTTTTCTACCTTCAGCTCCAGGAGGCAAATCAAATGCAGAACAACGTGAAACTGCTCAGAGTGAAGGGACCGGCAGCTGACATAGAGCGCCTGGACCACGCACTCGCCTTCTACGATGTAGAACACCCCAGCCCCGATCGTCCGATCACCGCCATGGTGCAGATGACGCGCAAGGGCGACAAGCATGTCTACAAAACTGATTGGCGCGGACAGTTTACCGTGGTTGTCTTCGACGATAGTCGGGCAGTCATGGACTGGGTGATGAAGACGATAGAAGAAGTAGGCTTCTTCTGCGTAGGCGAAGCCCTTTCATAACGCTTGAAGTGAGTAAGCCAGGGAGCAAATTTCGTTGCTCCCTGCGCTTTCTCTTTCTCATTTTTGGCGAATATGCTATGTCATATAGTTGACAGGAGTGAAACCTAGTAAATTAGGTGTCGGAGCCAATCTATGGAGGTTTCGTTGCTCGCTCGACCAGCGATTGGATGCCACCGGATTTGGTGCGGGCGGCAAAGTATATTGCCAGAGTTGGGAACCGTTAAGAAAAAAGCTTCTTCAAGAAGTTCTTTAACCAGCCCATGAAGCCGGCTTCTGCTGGTTTGTCCATGACGGCTGGATCTTGTTCGGAGACGTCTGGGAAAGTAGACTCTGGCGCTTTAGTCGGTCCGGGCGGATCCAGTTGCTCGAGTACCGGTTCTGGCGCTGCTTCATGTGATTGTGGTGTGGCAGCGACCGGCGCCGGTAGCGGTTCTGGTTCTGGTGCTGCGACGACTGGCTCGCATTGCGCTTCTGGTTCAGTTGCGGCAACGACTGGCTCGGGTGGGGACTCTGTTTCAGCTGCCGTCGCGACTGGCTCGGATTGCGTGTCTGGCTTGGGTGCAAGTGGTTTAGCCGACGAGCCGCTTTTGATAGCTGATTTCAAATCGTCCAGCGAAACTTGCTTGGCGCCAGAGCAGAATTCACAGTCGACGACGCCGGGCGGCTTGATGTTGCCGCAAGCGGGACATAACGAGAATGCATTTTCGCCCATGCGAGAAACCCTTGTTTCGGTTGCCAGAATCACTCTAGCACGGGCTCTCCGCTTGGCATGACTGTCATGTCAGTCAGAACCGACGACCACCCAACCTGCCCAGTAGTAGGGATCGTGAAACGCCGGATCCTGGCGCAGCTGATACTGCGCCTGTGCGAGTGCAACGTACGGATTCATTTTATGCACAAAGTAGTTCTCGTAAAAGTAAACCATCAATTGCTGTGTCGCCGCATCGCTAACTTTCCACAGCGACATAACAACGGTGTGCGCTCCGGCGGCCAGTGCAGCGGTTCGTAGTCCAATTACACCCTGCCCCGAAATCTCGTCTCCTCGCCCGGTTTCGCAGGCTGAGAGCACCAGCAATTTGCACTTTTTGAGATTCGTGCCCAGGAGCTCTAAGGCTGGAAGTTTGCCCGATGCGTACTCGGGTTTATCGCCTTCACTTAACAGCAAGCCTGATTGCAATAAAGGCGAGCGTTGCAGAATCGGGTCGATCACACCGGGCTCGCCGACTGCTCGACTCGACAGCGGCACTCCCACTGACTCAGCATTTGCCTGTTGATGGATAAAATAACCGTGCGTGGCGAAGTGCGCGTAAGTACAATCGGGGAGGGCATCGAGAACCGCAGGCAGTGTTCCGCCTTGCTTGGACATGGCGGTAATAGATACTCCGTTTGACTGCATAAGTTTGCCAATGCGAGCGATCTCCATTGAGGTCGCTGGAAGTGGTGGAGCGTTTTTGTAATCTAAATCCCCCACCAGCAACGCTGTCTCGTGCACTGGAGTTTTTTCATGCGTGGCAGAGGGCTTTATCTTTTTGGCATTCTGGTCGTCGGCTACCGAGCCCGGTAAGCTTCTGAAAATCGCGTCCGGGTCGAGCCTGGTTTTTTGCGACTCTCTGATTTCGCCTAATTGACGCGGGCCGTCAACCTGGCAGATGAGTATTTCAGGACCCGCACCATTGCCGGTTGCACTCTCAGTCAAGAACTGCCAGGGCAATCGGGCTAATTCACCGTCGGTGCATAACCACAAGCGCTTGGTTGTGGCAGGAATCGCCCGAAAGAGTGGTTGCCAAACTGTTTCAATCAGTTTCTTCCGCAAGACGCATTCATCAACATCAGGTTTTACCTGCTTGTCCGGGTCATCAGCGCCGATACTTCGCGCTCCCGAGCCGAGAGATGCCAAAGTCGTTTTCGTACTTGTCGCACCAGAAGGGGGTTCAATAACAGTTTGCAGCCAATCGTTGATCTCTTTGTCCACCAGTTCGCATGATCCGAGTTCGACGAATTGGACGTCTTCAACGCCTTTGTCTCTGCCGATGAAGAAGGCTGCGTACTTGGGTTTATTGCTGCGAAGATCGGTATATTTGGCAAACTCTACATAACGCTCATCGCTTTTTAGTGCTTCTGCAAGATTGCCGATGTGGAATTGAAGACTTCCAAACGGATTTAGGCGCATGGCTCTCAGCAGCATGCTCCTCTGCAATTTGAGCTCGCGCAAAGTGGCACCGTCTAATACGAGTTCGCAATGCAAATCGTTGAGGTTTCTTGTGTCCCCAGAGTACAAGCGTTCTGCGTATTCATTCTCGGGCGTGATCGATGGAACTGTTTGTTGGGGCAGTGCGCTCGATGGCGCCGCTTCTTTTGCCGTCGGTGCACCGCTTTGCACAGTCTGCTCATGGGGAGCGGATTGCGCCTTGCCGAAATCAGCCACAGGCGTACCCTGAGATGATGTCGGTGCGGGCGTTCGCACGTCATCCTTTGACTGCGCGTATTTGGGTAATAGTTGTGCCAATGGATCTTCCTCGGCTTGCAAATCGCGCTCTTCCAGAAGATCTTCCTCTGTAGAGGCAGTCAGCATCGCACGATGTTCTAGTTTGTCTGCCTCCGCAGCAAATTTCGCGACATCCGGCGTTCCGATACTTTCTGCCAATCTTGCTCTCGCAGCGACAAGTTCTTTCATCTCGGGGCTGTCTTGGGTGACCGAAGATTGTACGGTCAAGACTTGCGTCAGCAAACCGTTCCAGCGCTCCGAATATTCACACGTGGTTATCAGGTCGGATTTCGCCGAGCAGAACGTTAGCAAATAGTTCAGTTGATTATTTAGCGTTTTAGCGAACTCCATCTGTCCTGCGAACGAAAGATTGTCGAAAACTTCTGCACTGTAGTCATTCAATATTTGGCAGGCCTTGAAGACGAGATCACGAGCTCTCTGCCCATCACCCGTGCGGTCAGCCACCAATGCGCATGCATCCAGACTGTCTGCGCAAAGCGTTGCATTTTCGTGCGAGTTAATTTTCGCTTCTTCTTGGAGAAGTTCGGACGATGAGGCGATTGCTGCTTGCAGTTCGTTCGTGAGCAAATGATACTTGGTCAGAGCGAGAAGTAGCTCACATTTAATTCGCAACTCGTCTGGTGAGCTCGCTTCGAGCGAGGCTAGTTGGTGCGCTTGTTGCAGGTACCTGCCGGCGCTTTTAACGTCGAGCTTCTGCGCTGCCACGTCACTCATAACCGTGAGGCTCCGAACTTTGCGCCAATTCGTTTCGGATGATCCGACGGAAGGCAGTTGTCCGAGCTTTTCCGCATACCGAGAGGCACCATCGAGGTCGCCTTTGCTCAAGCTCGCTGCGAGCATCACTTCGTATGCGCGGGATAGGAGGGGTGTGTTTTCTATGTTCGCGGTAAGTCCAACAAGGCTCATTGCCAACCCCTCCGCTTTGGTCGTGTCGTGCTCTTCCATTGCAATCACCGCTGCGATGCTTGTGCAGCGTTGCCGCTCGGTCTGCGACTTTGCCGCCGTATGCGAGTTCAGCGCGGCGTCCACTGTTGACTGCGCCCAGATCAGCTTATTGAGACGTTGGCAGACCAGCGAAAGATCGCTCAAGTCGGCGGTGGCGTCAAGGTCGACATTTGTCTCATCAGCCAGTGATTGTTCGGACAGAACTGCCGTGAGCGGACGCCTGAGCGGGCTGTCGAGGTAATGGTCTGGATTCGTCGCTTGGTCTTGAGATGTCTGGCTTATCGCCCAAATTGCTGAGGCGTTCATGAAGTCCATTGTGGGCTGAAGTCCGCCATACAACTTCAGCTGATCCGCACACCACTGGTCCTCCGGCTTGCCGGCCGCCCAATTGAGGAAGTGCGTCGCCACCTGGTACGGTTGCGTGAAGTACGGAGAGCGCCGGCGCGGTGCTCCATTCTCCTTCAGTATGCCTTCCATCCGAGCCAGTGCATCGAAGCCACCTTCAATTGTCCATGGGCTGGTGACCTGTTGGATGACCGCACCGTAGTCGGCAAAATAAAGCTGCAGGGCGAACGCCGGATCGATTGTTTCCAGATTGATCGCCGTTGCGAAGAGAAGCAGCCTGTATTCATCCTGTGAAACGCCTGAGGAAACTCGAGCTCTGGCTGAATCGATGCATGATTCATACAGTGCTTGCGCTTCTGAAGCCCGACCGAGTTTTGCCAGAATGCGCGCGGTCGACCAACCTCTATAGAGTTTGGCATTTGAACTCTTTGGCAGGCTCGCCAAGCCTGCATCCAACTCTTTGGCGTAAGCAAGCGCCTCCTGTTTGCTGCCGGAGTTAAGTGCGTTCTGTATTTTATTTGGCAGCTCTGCCAGAGCGTTGGCGGTGCTTGCCTGGTCCTCTTGCAAATTGCGTACAATGACCTGCGAAACCATTGCTTCCAATAGCTTGCACTCTTTCTGTGTGGCCGATGAAGCCAGCTGTTCAAAGTACGTCGACGGCGTGGGCGCTTGTTGGCTGCGGCAGTATTGGTAGATTTGCAAAGCAAGAGAGTACTCTAACTCCTGCTCCAACGACGGCCCGATTTTTTGGAGCTTATCGGTCGACAGTGATTTATCCCCAGACATCGCCCGTGCGAGGAGTTGGTCCGAACCCAAATAGAGGGGCTGGGATCTGAATCGTGGGACAGCCTGAGCAAAATGCTCGTCCGGTTTAACCGAGTGAAGCGCTGTGCTTGCAACCTTCACCCCTTCGCTTTTTTCACCGGCATTCCAGAGCAGCAGTGCATAACGCCAACGCCCAATAAACGTTGAAGGCGCCGTGTCACTAATTTGCTCCAATATCTTCACCGCTTGCAGCTGTGCCGCTTTTGCTGCGCCCAGATCGTTCAGTCCCTGGTCGGCTAGTGAAGCGAGCTCGTATGATTCTGCAGTATCTCGCATTAGAGCAGGATAGACGGAGCATTCTTTCGCGCTCAACTCTGCGATTCGCTTGGCTTCCGAAAACTCGTGCTGTCGGAGACGATCGCTGGCACGGAAAAGGTCAAATCGCCAGGCTAACCGTTTGCTGACAGCGTCTGCTTGCGCGTGCTGTCCACTGCTTGCGTAAAGATGCTTCAAATCCACGGCAGCCCTGAACACCTCGGAAACATTGTTGTTTCCGATTATTGTCAGGTCTAAAGCTTTTGCATAGAGATCGAGCGCTCTTTGCCAATGGTCTTCCTTTGCTTCTATTGATGCAAGTGAGTTGTAAGCTGCCGCCAATCGTTCTTTATTGGCGGGATCAGTTTTAAGGACTAGTTGCAGCCGCTGTTCAGCAATCTGTTTAGTGGAAGGAGAGGAAAAATCTTTCTTCTCGTCGAGCTTTTCCAGGGTGACTAATAAGCCTGCCAGGTCGCCGCAGTGCTGTTGCCATTCAGCCAGCCTATTGAGCCATTCCCGCTCCTGTGCATCATCATCAAATTGCTTTTCTCCCGTAATATGCAGCAAAAGTCGCTTCACAGGCTGGGAAAATTTACCGTCTCTGGCCGTTGCAATAGCATATGCACGGTTATAAATTTCATTTTTGCTCGCCCAGAAGTCACCTTCCAGAGATAAGATGGCTTGATCTTCTTCCGGGCTTTTGAGCTCGTGGAATATTCTGATCGCCTCCACTCGGTCGCGGGTGCCCTTGAGAGACTCACCAATTTCGCTCTGCAGCGCAGCTAGCTTTATCAGTGCTCGCGCGACGTGCAAATTGTTGTGCCCCCACAGGGCTTCGCTTGCAGACACAGCCAGCTGTTGCTTGCTTTCCGCGTCCAGTGATCGGTCAGTGCGGTCGTAGACTTCCGCTAGAATGGACAACGACTCAATTGCACTCTCGTTTTTGCAACCACCCGTGTTCTCATATATGGCAAGCGCTCTTTGCGCATGAACTTCAGCTTCTTGCCATTGTTGGTGGGCGGCGTATAAATTGCCCTCTGCCACCAAAAGCGGTGCCACCCTTATGTCAGCCGCACCGAAGTCGTGCTCGGCCTGCGCGGCGGCATCGTTAAGCACATGAACGGCTTTCTCAAAGCCGCCCTGCAAGTCGATTGCATGCGCCAGGTCGATCGTCACATCTAGTTTGACAGTGAGTGGAACCTTCTTTTCGATGCATGTGTTTATTGCTTTTTGCAGCAACTGCTCGGCGTTGGAATAATGTTTTAGGCGAAGCTCGGCATTCGCAGCTTGCCGCAGTGTCGTTACAGCGTCCTCTTTTGCACCAGCCGGAGCGGCTGCGAAGAGGCGCAAGTTTGTCGATAAAGCGAGGGAAATCGAAAGAAAAGTGGGAAGATATCGCATTTAAAGTGTCCGCAAAAACAATCGCTAAATCACTCTAAACGGTCGCGCAGGCAATTGTATTAATGGGGTTGTTAAAGCCCCCTCCCAGTAGGTTTAGCGAACTCGGACGTGCCTCTGGCCAATGCGCGCTAACTGTTGCCCCGGATAAGCTGTTGTAAGCTTCGTCAATTGCTTCTGATCTGATAAAAGCCCAGCCCGGAACGCGCCGCGCTGTTAGTTGTGGCTGAGACCGTGCGGTCGATCTCGGCAAAACCGGGCAGGATCTATTGATAACCGGGTTTTCGTGGCTCGAAACCGTGTAGTTTCGATCTGGCTTGAAACAGTGTGGTTTCGATCTAAACTAGATAAAGTGCCCTGGGAGTTGTGAGATGAAATTGGGAAGGTTGCTGTTGGTTGCACTGTCTCTGTCGGTGCTTCTGCCGATGTCGCCCACTGTTCGAGCGGCGGGAGATGCCAATCAGACGACCGCGTTAAGTCTGTACAACTTGCATCAGTACGGTCCTGCCTCGGATGTTTTCGAACTTGTACTGAAGACCGCAAAGCCGGAGCCCCGTCTCTACTACTACGCAGGGCTTGCCAATCAGGGCGCAGGCAGGCAGGCTCGCGCCACGCAGCTGTTTCAGTACATAAGCAACAATTTCCCCACCTCGGCGGAGTCCGGACTGGCGTTGCAACAGCTCGCTAAAGTGCAAAAGCAACAGGCTGCCGTTCAAGAGCAACAACAAAAAGAAGACAGCGATCTGCCAGAGAGCGTGAAAGCTGCGCTTCCGCCGGGCATGCGAGAACTTCTCAATACGCCCGCAGGCAAACTGGCTGTCATGCAATATGTGCAAGAGAACAAAGAGCAGGTGAAATCAATCCGCCAGGCAGAAAAGACTGTTGCTGCCGTTCAAGCGAAGCAGCCCAAGGTTGCTGTTGTTCCTCAACCGAAAGTAGGCACGGTGGAAAATCCGTTTACTGCCGAGGATATCGCGAAAGACGGCGCTCGAGGCATCGACCAGAGTCGCTATCCAAACTGCTGGTTTGAAGCCTCCATGGCTGCGTTATCTGAGCTGCCACGAGGGCAGAAACTGCTAGCCAGCCTGATCAGATACAAGAAGAACAGCTACGTAGTGCGTTTTCCCGGCGATGGGGTGGAGTACGGCGTTAACGACGATGAACTTGAGGATGCCAGCATTCACGATAAAGCGCGCTGGGCGTCCATAATTGAATACGCGCAGTTGCAGAAGTTTCCAGACAATGCTGGAGCCAATGGCGCCGATAACGAAGAATCCCGGCTGGCTATCGGACTTGGTTGCATCACTGGCTGCAAGGCGGAATTATTGTACCCGCGCACTTCTAGCGAGGAGGAGCTTTCTTCGTTCATCGGCGGAGCCGTCAAATCGCAAAATCCATGCGTGTGCGCAACTTGGGACGTAGGGCACATGATCGGACCACAACTGGTGGTGCCCACGCATGCGTACACGATCGTCGGGCTGGATCCCGCCAAGCAGATGATTGTTCTGCGCAATCCTCACGGCATTCACTCTCAATTTTATGAATTAGACAAAGACCCTGCCCACAATAGTTTTGAACAGATGGATGACGGTATAATCAAAATCAGCATTCCGCTCTTCAAAAACTATTTCCACCAAGTCTGCCGTTCCTTTATCTGACATTGGTATCGTATATGGTGCCAATCGAGGCCGAAAAGAAACCTCTGAGTCCGGCGCCTTGTTCAAGGTTCTGACGGACATGGGAGAAACTACCGGTTGGCAAAATAGATCGGGTGCGCGCCAAATGACGTGGTGAGATTCAAGACAAAACTGCAACCCGGGTCTATCTAATGTACAGGTCGCACTTTAAAACAGATGCCAGTGAGAAGCAATATTTCATCTGCATCTGATACCGTATATGGTGCCCGCCGGACAAAAAAAAGAAGCTGCCTGCCGCGTCGGTTAGGACGTGATGGCAGGCAGCTTCCTGAGTTAGCCTCCGATTTGGTTCGCTTTACTTGCTCTTGGTGACCCGGCTTACAACCGAGCGCACTTTCGCGCAAATCCGCGCACCAACTGTCTTCTTCGGCGCTCCCTTCGTGGCGGTTTCACCTGTCTTGGCACTCCCTTTCGGAGGCGCCTTGTGCTCACCGCCCTTGCCTTTCGGCTCGGGAGTGGTAGTAATAGCACCTGCCTGCTCCGCTTTTTCGGCGGCTGCGGCTTCGGCTTCCCATTCGACGCCCTCGTTGCCCCAGTTGTCGAAAGCATTGGGGTCCGGGTCGGAAGCGAGGAAGTCGGGGATTGGCCCGTCTTCTTCCTGCTCGTCGTCCCGGGTGAGGTAATCGAGCTCTTTCAGGGCTGCGCCAGCCACGAAATACTTGTCCTGCCAGCTGTCGTCTTGCGACAAGAAGCCGAGCAGGGTGTCGTTATTCGAGTTCTGGTTGACCATCGCGCGGAAGCGATAGTGGTCGCAGACGTCCATGTGATTGACCATCATGGCGATGGACACACCACGATGTCCGATGATGAACAGCACCTGCTCGTCGTTCTGGAATGATGCCTTGTCGCCGCCGTTGTGGCTGCCGAGCATGCACCAGACCTTCCAACGATTCTTGTGCCGCGCATCTCCTTGTGCCGCCTTGGTGTGAATGATGGCAAACGCATCCGGCAACTTGAGGATTTCGGTGACGAAAACACCGAACGCCTTTTCGATTGCCGACGCCACCACGCCCACCGAAGGCTGACCGGGACGGTGCTGGAGGAGAACATCACCCTTCTGCATCGCCGTCGGGCTGCTGACTGCAACCTCGAGCAGCGACATATCGAGCTTGTTCTCGGAGAGCCAGCGGATGTCGTCCAGGTAGCTGGGATTGCCGGGGATGAAGAACAGTGACGTCAGCGCCTCTTCCGTGTTGCGGAAGAGATTGCTGCCGAAGGCGCGGTCCACCGGAAGCGGATGGGCGGTCTTCGGTTTGGTCCGGTCCTTCGTGTTCGGTGTGAAGAACACCTGCACGCGGGCGCCGGATTTGAGCGTCACGATGGGCGGTTTCTTCGCGAAGCGAGAGCGCAGCCATGCCGACTGAGTCGGTTTCATGCCTGCATCTTGCGTCAACAAATCGAACGCCTTCTTGTACAACTTCGCCAGGTCCTTGTTCTTGACCCTGATCGAAGTGTTGCTCTGGCAGCACAGACCGGTGACAGTCCAGTTGGTGCTGCCGCTGATGATGTAGCACATCGCGCCGGTCTTATCGGCGTAAATCACCAGCTTGTTGTGGGGAATCTCCTCGCTGCCGACGAAACGGTCGATGACCTTGACGCCTGCAGCCTTGAGCTTGTCGCGAGTGGGCTTGTTCTCTTCATCATTCGTCGGCGCGTTGCCGAGAATGATTGTCACCACGTCGTGGTTGGCGGCGACGAGGTCGACGAGCTCCGGGTCCGTGAACTCGTACAGCACGAGGTAAGCGTGTCCGCCCTCTGCACGAGCCTGCTGGATAGCAGACATCAGCAGCGGCAGCACGTCACCAGCTTGATGTACGCGAATCGCGTTCTTCGGTGTGCTCAGCCATCCCAGCAACGTCTTGAAGTCGAACTCACCTGAGGCCGTCTTCGGCACCTGATGAGCCAACCACTGAGTGCTCAAGAAACCGTTGTTGAAGGCGATGGAAATCTCGTCGTCAACATCGGGTGTGAGAACGATTTCGTTCGTCCATGTCACATCATTGGTGTCACAGCGAACGGCGGTCTTCTGTGTGGCGTCGAAGTACACCGGGCAGAAGCCCCAGACAAGCTTTTCGTTCTGCGGCGCCTGGAAGTCTTTCCAGACGGGCTTCTGAATCGGCCACTCCGTGGTTGACCGAGCTTGCCAGTCGGGGTTGGTTTGCCCCTTGAACGGCACCTGGGAGTTGAGCCATGTCTCGGTGCCAGTTGAGACATTTTTGCGCTTGATCGCCCAGCCGGCAAAATTGGGGATCTTCTTCGGGGTTTTCACCGCGAGGAGAGCCACATTTGAGCTGGCGTAGGCGCGCGCAACGGTTTGCGAAGTCAACATAATATCCTCCGTTTTCGCGTGTTTTCTACTGCAAAAAGTTGGAATCAGGTCGCACGCACCATGCGCATAACCTGTCGTTGTCTCGTTCTCGACTCGTTGTCTCAGACGTTGCAACAGATGAATTCCCGAAACACACGCGGTGCTTCGAAAAAAGATGAATTCATGAGATTGCTTTGGCTGAAGAGTCCGAGAGCGAGATATTGAGGTAACGTTGTTTGTTTAACAAAACGCTGTCTATAAACAAAACCGGTGCGCTGATATAGAGAAGTCTTGAAACTGCTTGTCGGGCAAGCTTCTTTGATAACATCGCGCGCGCGGAACCAACACTATCGCTCGATGTAATTAGTAAAAACCGCATCAACAAACGCATTGCGCGGGTGCGCTACGGACTCGAAGTAGCTGAGCGGCCGGATTATCAACCAAGCCCACTTCGACTTCTCGTCGCCAGGCGGCAAGGGAGCGATCGGGCACCATATATGGTGTCTAATGCGCAAAAATAATCGCTTGCTTTGGCCATTAATTTTAGCCATGCGTGAATGATTTGTCCGTGACGCGCTGAAGGGACCGATCCACTCACGCTCGTGTCACGCGCGCTGCGCTAACTAGCGCCGAGAGATTAGGTTGAAATTTAAATCTCAGTTGTATCAAAGGACATGTTGCTTGCCCTAAATAAGCACCTCGACATACTGTTTTAAGTGTTCTTGGTCCCCGCATTTCTCTTTTGAATACCTGCATAACAGTTCAGTCAACCTACCCGACATCACGGCAACGTTAGTGGCTTTTCGAAGCTGTGATCCCGGACGGTGTTCAAACTGAGCTCTTCTGCTTTCGCTGGAGTCATGCGCTATCCGAGACACCTCAAGATCCGTCGCGCTTGTCAGCGCCACGCATCGATCGACAAACAAATCAATCAATCTGGAGAAAATACAATGGAAGCCACCACTGTCGATTACATGAAGAAATTCGCTGCCCGTATCCATGAGGAGCGCAAGCAGATATTCGTCGAGGGCGCCGAGCTCTCAGTAGACTTGAGCGCCGCCGAGTACGAGCGCGCTGAAGCCGTCAATCACTCAATGCTGAACATCAAGTTGATTCACTGCCAACTTGAAGCGCACATGTGCAACATGGACAAGATCCTCAATGGGGTTTGGTGGAATTACTACAGCCGCCCGCGCGATGAGGAGTTTCAGCAGCATCGCATCAGCGAAGTCAGGCGCGGTTTGAGCGAGTTTGTCGCCTGGCACCTCGGGGCGATGAGCTCTGTTTGGATGTCCGAGTACAGCACCTGGATTCGCCCGCAACGGAAGGTGTTCGGCGAGAGAGTGCTGACTGCGAAAGAGTGCAAAAAACTTTACGACGGCACAGCGAGAATCATTCATCAGCTGCAGCATATGGAGCGTTCGCCTTTCCGCGACAAGCTGGCAATGAAGCCCTTCCGCGGAGAGACGCCGCCCCCGCTCGGCTTTTCCGATCGCGAGCTCGATCGAGTTCTTGCCGAATACTCACTGTTCATAGCACAGCGCACGGTTCGTTCGCTCGGACCTGTCGGTGACAACCGCTACCGGCACGCCGACAAGCCCAAATGGGCTCGTATCGAGGCTCGTTCGTTGGAGCATCTGCGCCTGGTCGTCGAACGCGACATCAAGGAGCGAGTCGGCGGAGATGACGGTGTCGAAGCCAACAAGAAGTTGTCCGCCGCGTTGAGGAAGGCAGCTCGTACCGCTCGTAGCCTCGCTGATCAAGGTGAACAGGAGCAGCTCGCTTTTGCTGCCGAAGACGCGGAATACAATCGCCAATTAGCCGAGTTGCAATCAAAGCGGCTCGCCAGCTAAGTTTCGATAGGTTCTGCGCCGGGGCTCACACCTTCGGCGTTGAACTTTACTCGTAAACCAAAGCCGACCGGTGCTTCGTGCCGGTCGGCTTCTCACTTGCTCGCCGCGGCGGAAAGCCGTGCGCGTAGCCGCTCAAGCCAAAGGCTTGATGCACATGGTCGGCAATCGCCGATTCAGAAGGAGAAAAACAATGAAAATCTACACAGTAGGAAAGCGCCATGATAAGCGCGTTGCCTTCCCCGGAGCAACTTTCGACCTGAAGCGGTCCGGACGAGCCGGCTGGTTTGCCCAGACGAGTTATGAAACAACGATTGGCATCAGCAATCTCTTGCTGGTGGGGCCGGATGCAGCCACGCTGCAAAATCCAAGATATCCGGAAGACGTGTTGATTGTACTAACGCGAGCGTGCATCGAGCAGGACACCTGGCGCAATTTGTCCCTGGGTGCGGATGCCGGCGAGGTCAGCGACAACGTTCTGCTCTGGTTTCCTGAGGGGCCGGAGTTTTCCGAGCTGCAGTCGGCGACGCAGATTTCCGGTGGGCTCATCTGCATGAAATCCACAGGCTCTGTCGTCGTTAGCTTGATAAAGAAAGTGGGAGCGCAACGACTGATTGAAGAACAGTTCGTCGTCAGCTTTGGCGGCGAGCATGTTTACGTTGATGGCGTCCAGCAGGAAGTTGAAATCGTTCGGTCCTGACGCGGACTGAATCCCAAATCTGCGCTCGCTGCTCGACAGATCGACAGCGAGCGCAGTGCAGTGCATTGTTCGACGTCTACGCGCGTGTCTGCAACGCGCTGCCTGCCGGCAGGCTTGTCAGCTGGCGGGATAATCAACTCGATTGGTTCGAGCACCGCTAGCAGTGACAATGATAATTCTCGCAGGGGCGGAACGGATTTCTATCTCCCTTTCGGGTGGTGGAGATTCTAACGCCAGACAGGTGCAGGTGGGAGCGCTTCGGCGCTCCCGTCCGCTTGCCTGAATTTTTTTCCGCCCGACGTGCCACCGTATATGGTGCCACAAAAGGCAAATTTTTTTAAAAGATCTGGGCTGGCGTGGCACGCTTTTTTGTTTGCCTTGCCAGCCCAGATCTTCTACGATCTGCGTTTAGTGAGAGTGGTGATCATCGAAGATGCTTTGCAGCCGCATCCACGCTTTCACCTTGCGGTCACGAGCGAGACCTTCCAGATTGCAGGAGGGAACGCCCATGTACGAGTGGTGCAGGAGATGCCAGCGAGTGCCGCCCACGAGCATCTTGCTGACCACCGTCGCCATAAACCCAGGGTACGATCCACCCGGAGTGTTGCGCGCGGCGCCGATCATCGTGCCGTAGCACTTCTGATGCGGAAGCCACGCCGCGTTCAAGGGGAAAAGCCAGAGAAGCAACATCGCTTCTGCCCCATAGAACGCGAACGTCCGTTCGAATGCACCCAGGTGGACACCATGAAAGTAGCGCACCAAGCTGTGCACGACGAGCGCTATGACGCACAGCACGCCTACCAACTCGACGCTCCCCATGATGCGGTCGAACCTTGAACGCGCGTTTTTGAAGCCGTAGGCGAAGATGCGCGCTGTCAAAACAGGTCCGAACAATACGACGACAGCCATCGGCAGCTGGCAGATCGACTCCGGGTCCCCCTTGACCCCGCAACGATTCGCCGGACGATGATGCTCGAAATGCGCCTCCTTGAAGAGATGGGAAGCGTACCCGAACATCAGCCCGTAGACAGTCATGAGCACTTCGCGCGCCGGACGCTTCACAGCGGACGGCAGCGGATAGCTCCCATGAACGAGGTTGTGTGCGTTGGTGAACGAGCGCTGGAACGTCCAGATGCCGCACAAGAACGCCAGTGGCAACAGCCAGGTTTTGCCGCTGTTGACAATCAAGCCCAGGGCAATCAAAGCGGTGAACGGCCTGATCAAGACCCACGCTGTGAGCATTGGACTCATCTGCCGATGCTTATGCATGTCGATAGCGGGACGATACTCAGAATCGTCTTGGGCGGCGAGATACATCTCGACAGTTTCGTCGAAAACCTCGTCGTCGGTTCTATAACCGAGTTCGCCGCGGTGGAGTTTCGGCGCCACTGCCGTGGGGTTGAGAGCAAGATCCAACATCATGCGGTTTTCTCCGTCGGAGGTAAGAGAAAAGTGAGGCCTGGGCGGCGGCTTTGAGGAGCCTGCCTGGCTGGTAGGTAAGTCTTGCGTCTGAACAGAACAGAGTTGGTGGTTGGAGATTCCCCCTATAGAACTTGAGATTGATGACAAGTTCAGACTAAGCGAGGGTTCTGTCGATAATGAAGCGGCGCTAATGCTGCTGCCTGAGGCTGGAAACCATTGTATCTACTGAGGATTGACGTGATTCCGTAGATTCGTGGTCTCGTTGAGATTGTGGAAAACCGCATGGAAACACTACTTGTCTATGCTCGCTAGCAATGGCACCTGAGTGTCTCAGATGTGGCAGAGCTGTGGCACAGGCTTTTGAGACAAGTTGGCTGCGCAATAACTCGTGTCAGTCGCGCGAACCCGGCTCGGTAGAGGGAGTCGCATTTTTTTTGCTCTCGTTGGCACCATATATGGTGGCATAGTGGGCGAAAAAAAAGCAATGGAAACGCGGTGATCGTTGTTGCGTTTCCATTGCCTTTCCAACTGACTGTAGGTTACTGGCGAATTATCTCTGGTCCTGCCTCCGGCACGAACATGGTTGCCACGTCGTCCAGATCGATGCCTAGCTCTTTGACTTTGGCGAGGACAACATCGACACTGGCGGCGCGGGCTATCAGTCCGTCTTTCGTGGCAGCCACCCATTCGTTCGTCGGCAACTCATCGTAGTGGTTTGACAGCCATACGCTGGCTTGATTTGCCTCGGTCTGTTGATCAGGGTTTGGTTCCGATGCTCTGGTGAAGACCCCGCTGGCCAGTACGATGTCGTGTTCGACCTGTCTGTTGCAGTCGCTCCATTCGGCACACTGTGTGCGCAGAGTTCTAGCGCCGTCAGCCAGCTCCTTGATGTTGGATGCCGCAATCGCCATCTGCGTCAGAGTTTGCCGCGCCCTGTTGCAGTGAACATAAAGCGGACCGCGTGATGGGTCTTCATAAGAGGCCACGAACTCGCGCGCCGCCGCGACAAGCTTCAAATCTGCTTGCGAAGCCAGCTCGCTCAGGAGCTTGTCCAGTTCGTTTGAGGTGCCGGCAAGGGTCTGACCAAGTGTTTTAAGTTGTTCGAGCTTTGGGTTGGTGCTCATAAAACTCTTTTCTCCTCGATGTTTGTCGAGGTTGGCTTTACGTCGTCGAAGTTGGGTGAAGCGGAGGCAGTCGCGCTGACTGCATCCGCTGATTTTTCGGTTAAGCCTGTGAACGGCCTCGTTAGGCTGCAACAGGTGGTGTGATTGTCGCCTCGAGAGAAGAGACGAGCTTCTCGAGATGCGCTGCCAGGGCGTCACTGCTAAATGGTTTCCCCGTAATCTTGAGAATCTGCTGATCCGGGGTGTACATCAGTCCCGTTTTGCGATTTCTCGCGAGGTATGGACCGACGCGACGAGATACGAACGAGCCGAAGCGATCGCGTAGCGACTGCTTCACTTGTTGCGCCCATGCTTTCCCGAGCAAGTAGTTGTGGCAGTAGCAGGGATAACTGACATAGTGCGGTATCTCAACCGCCCACATTCCCGGCGCCGTCTTCGCCTCTTCCTCGGACGTGCTCCTTTCCCATGCGCTCGCTTTTCTGTACGCCAGGTCCAGATCCTGATTCGGATCGCGATAAAGCTCCATCTCGAACTCGATGGTCGCGACGTTGCTGCGCATGTTGCCTACAAGCGATTCGAGTTCGCTTCGCCACAGCTTGGCTTGGATTTGCGAGATCTCCTCGGAAGAAAGTCCGCAGATGCGCGCCAACCACTCTGGTTCGAAAACGAGACTTTCCATCATTACCGCGATCGACTCGGCTGTGAACGGTTCTTGCAATCTCAGGAGAGGATGCAGATCCGGGTCGATAGACCGGCAGTCGACGCCATGTCCGAACACTTCGTGAATCAACTCACTTTTCACGTCCGTAATATTGAGCTGTTGCCGCTGAATGTTTGTGTGGGCGCGCACGTCAAACGGTGCATCGATCTGCGATACGAAGCGAAACCCATCCTTACGGGCGCGAGGGTACAGATCGCTCGTGCTCAAAATGGACTTAATAACGAACGAGGAAATGCCCATCATCTGTGCGGTCTGGCGAAGTACCGCGCGGGGAGATTTGATGCGCTGAAACAGTTTGCTCAACCCAGCCTTGGCTGGACCGCTGGCGCGAATCAGCTCAATCCGCGGCTGCAGAGCGTCGACGGCCGCTTTGAGCGAGCTTACCATCGTCTTCATGACGTCGAAGTCCATTCCGGCATCGTGCATGCGCTGGCGATAGAAATCGTCGAACCCGCGCATGCGTGCAAGCCGGTTGCGGTCAATGATCAGTCGGCGCACCAACTCTGGCAGCACAACGTCGTGACCGTCAGGAATCTTGGACGTGATCTCATCTTGCGCAATCGCGGTTTTCAACCGTTCCAACTCCGCTTTGCGCTGCGATAGCTCTTGTTGCAGTTTTTGACGCTCAGGGTCGCTGGAGACGTTCTCTTCGTACATTGAGAGAGCTGTTTGCAGGGCTCTCTGCGTCTTGAAGTCTAAACTCCTGAAGCGAACATCTTGCGTTAACCCCAGCAGTATTTTGTAAGCCTCAGTGTCGGATGCAGTGCCACCGAGCGCCTTCTGCGCCGCGCACAGTTTAATTTGATTCGTTTTGCTCGTGTTCTGCTTGAACGTCCAATTGGCACGTTCAGTCTGAACTCGAGCCGCGTACAGCTGATTGCCGTACAATGCTAAAAACTCGATTACCGCTTGGGTGTATCTGGTGTTCCTCATTTTGACTTGCCTTATGTTTGCAGCAACATCATTTGGGCATCGGCTTGCGACGAGAAGCGAAGTCGAGACCTCGCTAGTTGCCTAAACTGGCGTAATACTGCACCATATATTCGCGGTCGAGAGTGACGAGCTGATCGGGATCGCTGTAGAGGTCTCTCCTGGCGTTCTCGATGTCTCGGCTGCCTTCCGGGTTTTTGGAGACGCACTTTACCTGGTGCGGAATGAATTGGCGATTTTCGGGACGAGCGAGCCAACGCAGGACATGCCAGCCTTTGCGCTCCTCGCCGCCGGGTCCGCTGAAATCACCGAGATCGTGATCCAGCAAAAGAAGATCCCACCCGCCTTCGGCAAGGGCGGCGATCCCCGTGTTGAAATCGCGCGCAATCAGCTCGACGTCGTAGCCGAGCTCTTGCGGCAACTTTTTGTCGTCGATGAGTAGGATTCTCATTGGTTTTCTCCCAGTTCTAGAATCTCACGGAGAATCGCACCGTGACTGATGAAGTCACGGTGCGCGCTCTGTAATTTGGATGTTTTGCTATTGCAGCTTGTCGCTTTTGAAAACGATCAGCTTCTCGCGGCTCATTTCGCGAGTGCTGTACTCGATGCCGCCCATGCCGATGCCGGAGACATCGCGGCCGCCGAACGGCATCCAGTCCACGCGAAACGCCGTATGATCGTTGATCATCACCGCGGTTGCGTTGAGACGTTGTGCGGTCTCGAGAGCCACGTCGACGTTCTTCGTGAAGATCGAGGATTGAAACGCGACGGGCAAGCTGTTGGCCAGCCGCACCGCTTCGTTCAGCTCCTTGTATCCGTAGACGCAAACCAGAGGCCCGAAGACCTCTTCAGAGGAAACCTTCACATTCTGCGGCGGATTGACGAGCACGGTAGGAGCGTAGAACGTCTCAGAGATCTTCGTGCCGCCGCATGCGAGCTTGGCTCCAGCGGTGACGGCCTCGTTTACCCAGTCCACCATGCGGTCGACTTCTTGCGGGCGAATCAAGGGGCCGACTTCCGTATCTTTCGCAGCCGGATCGCCGACTTTCAGCTTCTTCACTGCCTCGGTGAGCTGGGCAACGAATGTGTCGAGAATCTTCTCGGACACGAAAATACGCTGCACCGAGACGCACACCTGACCGGCGTGATAGAAGCCGCCTTTGACGACCGAGGGAATTACTTCCTTCAAGTCGGCGGTATCGTCGACGATGACCGGAGCAGCTCCGCCGTGCTCGAGAGCACAGCGTGTTCCGGGAGCTAGTTTGCTGCGCAGGTACCAGCCCACTTTCGCCGAGCCGATGAACGACAGATAGCCGACGCGCTTATCGGTGGAGAGCTTCTCCGCCAGCGCGTTGTTGCACAGAATCGTCTGGCACCAGCCTTGCGGTAGACCAGCCTCTGCCAGCAGTTTTACAATGGCCAGGCAGGTCATCGGTGTTGCAGGCGCCGGTTTGATGATAACCGGACAGCCGGCGGCGATGGCAGGAACCACCTGATGGATCGTCAGGTTGATGGGATGGTTGAAGGCTGACAGCGACGCCACCACACCGATCGGCTCCCACACTGTGGTGGCCAGTCGATGGGACGAGGCTTTCGTCAAGCCCATGGCCACTTGCTTTCCTTCCAGGGCATGCATCGCCTGAACGCCGAGTTTCACCCCCTGAATGGCGCGGTCCATCTCGATGGCGCTGTCGGTGTACGGCTTGCCGCCTTCACTGACTGACGTTTGGATGAGCTGCTCTCTGTTCTGTTCCATCAGCAGAGCCAGCTTCTCCAAAATGGCAATGCGCTGGTGCGTGGGCAGCCAGCCATCGCGGTTGTCGAACAGCGCTTTCGCTTTCGCCAGAGCCGCTTCTACCTCGGCTTCGCTCTGCATATCGAGCGTGGCGACGAGAGCGCGGTTGAACGGCGACTTCACTTCCAGTTTTTCTGCTGCGCTCGTAGGGGTATCCTCCTTCGGTGCCACGACGTTTTGGGTGGCATCGCCTTCGACTTCACACGCTAGTGATTTTAGCTCGCGCGTGAGCTGTTTGTTCTCGCTGTAATCGATGGCGACATCGATAATGTGAACGCCGGACGCTGCCAGGCACTCTTTCAGCTTGGGCAGGAGCTGCGCGGCGTTGTCGATGCGATGCCCGCTGGCGCCATACGCCTTGGCGTAGAGCACGAAGTCAGGATTGCCGAAGTCCAGGCCCCAATTGCTGAACTTCATCGCCTGCTGTTTCCACTTGATCATGCCATAACCGCGGTCGTTGAGAATCACGACCACGACGTCGAGCCCAAGGCGAACAGCGGTCTCCACTTCCTGCGAGTTCATCATGAAGCCGCCGTCACCGCAAATCGCGATCACTTTGCGCTCCGGATGAACCAGTTTGGCACCGATGGCAGAAGGCAATCCAGCGCCCATTGTCGCCAGCGCGTTGTCGAGCAGCAGTGTGTTGGATTCGTGCGCCTGATAGTTGCGCGCGAACCACAGCTTGTACATACCGTTGTCCAGACAGACCATGCCGTCTGAGGGAAGCGCGGCGCGAATGTCCGCCACCACCTTCGATGGCGCCAGGGGAAAGGCATGGCTCTCGCCGCCGCCGGCTATGTGATGGTCGGCGCACTTCTTCACTTTCATGAAGTAACCGAAGTCCCAGTGTTGCTGCGGCGCGATTGTCTGCGAGATCTGGTGGATGGAAGAGGCGATGTCGCCGACGACTTCGTGGTGCGGGAAGTAGACATCGTCCACGGCCGCGGGCAGGAAGTTGATGTGCAGCACTTTCGCTTGCTCGCGATCCATGACGAACGGCGGCTTCTCGACGACGTCGTGTCCGACGCTGATGATCAAGTCAGCCTGGTGGATGGCGAGGTGAACGTACTCGTGATCGGAAAGCGCGGCGGTGCCCAACGAGAGCGGGTCGCGCCCGTCGAGGACGCCGGCACCCATCTGGGTCGTGAAGAACGGTATGCCGGTTTTCTTGACCAGGGCTTTGAGTGCGGCTGATGTGCGTTTGCGATTGGCGCCGGCGCCCATGAAGAGCAGGGGATGCTTCGCCTTCTCAATCAATGCCACCGCGGCTTTGATGGTTTCTGCATCGGCAGCGGCACGGCGCACTTGAGTAACTTGAAACAGCTGAGCATCTACTTCTTCTTGCGCGATATCTTCAGGCAGTTCCAAATGCACCACACCAGGACGCTCTTCTGCAGCCTGGCGGAATGCTTCACGCACCATCGAGGGAATGCGGGCGCCGTCGATGATTGTGCGTGCCTGTTTAGTCAGCGGGCGCATCATGTCGACGATGTCGACGATTTGAAACAGTCCCTGCTTGCTCTTCTTGATCGGCTTTTGACCGGTCACCATGATCAGCGGCATAGCGCCGAGCTGAGCGAAGGCTGCGGCGGTCACCAGATTGGTGGCGCCGGGACCGAGAGTAGAAAGACAAACGCCGGGTTTACCGGTGAGGCGCCCATAGGTAGCAGCCATGAAGCCGGCTGCTTGTTCGTGGCGCGTCAAAATGAGTTTGATTTTCGAAGTTCGCAGCGACTCGACCAGGTCGAGATTTTCCTCGCCTGGGATGCCGAAGACATAACGTACGCCTTCGTTTTCGAGCGCTTTAACGAACAGATCTGATGCTTTCATTTACGCTCTCCATTCAGTTGCACCGCAAAGATAGGCGGTGTTCATGAGATTGCTAGGAACTTTTCTCTGTCAGCAGTTTGATTGCTGATTGAGACAGGACGGCAGTGCCGATCGGCAGGGCGCCCTCGTTGAGCTGAAAACAGCTTTTGTGCCCTTGAGAGAATGCTAGAACGTCTCACACAGCTCCTCTGAAATTGGAAAAGCCCGTATGAATGCGGCTCCCCGTTTGATGAACTTGATCGACTTCAAGATGTTTTTTCAATGTGGGCCGCAGACACGAAAAGAACCGTGCCACCAGAGGTTCGGTAGCCAGGGCTTTGCGGTTGTATCTATCTGGGCGAGGGTGTGTTGTTTGGGGTTAGTTAGAAACTGAAGAGAATGCTTTCTTTTACCAAAAAGAACGGTTGAGAAGCGAAGGAAATAGAGAACTGTAAAACAACCCATCAGCTCGCTCTGCTTATATGTTTTAGAGATCTGACGCGTTGTATAAGAGAGCTTAAAGGCGATTTTCTCGCGCGCCATTAGCACAACTAGCAAAGGTTTTATTACCCGGAAGGCGAACTCTTGTGCACCGCGCGCGGTGCAAGTACCAAACCAGTCTAACGGTGGATCGGTGCTCGCTTGAGGATGCGGTCGCCAATCGGCTAGCTAGCGCTTTTTCGGTCGATCGATCGATTTGGTTATGCCACTAAATGTGGTATCGCCGCATTCCTGGTTGAACCTCGCGCTAGGTTTGGTTGCTTAAAATGCGCTCAACTTGCCGGTTTGTCTGCGGCTGGCGCCAGCAATATTCTTGATCCCGTCGTTTTATACGCGCCATTGCCGACGATATAAACCTCTTGACTTCAAGTTTACGCAAATGCTTGGCTGTGGTGTCATGCGCTCTATCTCCGCCCATAAAACATAAGTAAAACCACAACTCCTGTGCGTGACTACGAACACTTGTTCTGGCGCGACGCCGGCTGTATCAGCGCGCGCTTCAACTCAACTCGACGCAAATGAAAGTGAGATGAATAACAATGGTGCTGTTTTGGACATTCTTGTCTGTAGCACTCGCTGCAGGCCTTTACGAATTCGGTCGGCGCAAATGGGGCTTTCCGCCCGCAATCAAGCCGGCTCGTTCCAACAATGAAGACAAACCGAACGTCGAACCAAGCCAATCCGAACCTGAGCCCCCACCAACCGCAGTGCTCCGCGGCATGACTACAGCCGATGTGATGCGCATTCAAGGTGTTCCCGACGAGGTCTCCAACTCGTATCGTTCGTTGACGACGTTGAAATACGGTCGGTCCCAATTTCAGATTTTCGATGGTCGCGTAACCGGCTGGGACAATCAGGGCAATCTGAAACTAGGCCTGAAAACCAGATCAAAAGCGACCTCCTTTAGCCTGGGCTCGACGCAAGATGATGTGTTGAGTGCGCAGGGCAACCCAGACCAGATCTGCTGGACGGAAAAAGAGTGGGTGTACGGTCGCAGATACGGTCACTGCTCCAAAGTGACATTCGAGGACAAGAGAATCGTATCGGGTTGGAGTATCGGAGATGTTCAGCTCAAACTTACGGATACAACTCCGGCTAAGACGGAGCATCCGTTCACATTCGGCTCGACGAAAGCGGCCGTGCTCGACGCTCAAGGGTCTCCCCTGGAGGTGCAAGACGATGGCGGCCAATGGAATTACAAGCAAGGCACCGTGCTCTTCGACGAGGCTGGCAAAGTGAAAGCCTGGTCTAATAACGGCGACGGGCGATTGAACGCAAGCCTGTAAAACTGTGGGCGCCGGCATACGAGTACCGTACGTGGCGCCCACTTCCCAGTTTCATTTTGGGGTTTTTGCTATGATGCGTAGTACGTATTCGCGCTTTCGACTCTAATTACGTACACTAGAAATATTTCCTAGAGGTGCCCTTATGCCTGGCAAGAAACCGCGCAGATTTGGCGCCATTGTTCTTATCTCGTTGACGGTGTCTTTCTCTGTCCCGGCAATGATTGCTCAGGCTGATGACGCATCCGGTCTCGTGCCTCAGCCGATAGGAAGCCCTCCTGCCGCCTCAACATTGCCGGTTCGCCCGACTTTACTGGACGATGCACCTAACGCTGCCAAACCACGTCCAGGAGCCGTCTGGGACCCTTACAGCGCGGTAGCGCCCGTTCCTCTCGACGAGAACGGCAACCCCGTCGCAGGCTCGCCGCCACCCGATGCAAGCGCAATGCCTGCTCTGCAAATGGGTGGGCCGCCAGTAGGTATGAACGGAAATCAGCCTGGTTCAGGCGCTCCGGCCCCAATCGGCGTTCCGGAGCAGATGGGTGGACCGCCGCCTGGCACGAGTGGAAACCACTATGGACAGGGTGCTCCGGCTCTAATGGGCATGCCGGAGCAGATGGGCGCGCCGCCACCTGGTACGAATGGAAACCAGCCTGGTCAGGGCGTTCCGCTTCCACTGGGAACGCCGCCGCAGACGGGTGGGCCGCTACCGGGCATGAATGGAAACCAGCCCGGTCAGGGCACGCCGGCACCAATGGACATGTCTGAGCAGATGGGCGCGCCACCACCTGGGGCGAATGGAAACCAGCCCGGGCCGGGCGTTCCGCTTCCACTGAGAACGCCGCCGCAGACGGGCGGGCCGCCTGCCAGCACCGCTGGCAACCAACCGAATCAAGGATCTCCGCCTCCAATACCAGAGCCCGCGAATTAGCGGGCGCCGCTCAACTGTTGGGGAGCCTTGCAGGCGCCCGGCAACGCAGTATTCTGCTGTTCTCGCGCAAGATAACCACCCGCATTATGACGGCGCTGGCGTGCCGACGGCTCCGACCAGTTCTGGCGAAGAACGCCTCAACTAGCTGTGTGCGGCACTTATCTGTGTCTGCTGCCCATGCTGCGCATCGCCGTCGAGCGCGATTGCTGCTGCATCATCTGCGATTGCTGCTGCGATTGCTGCTGCTGTTGATATTGCTGCTGCTGTTGTTGGCGCTGCAGATTGTACTGCTGTTGCTGTTGTTGAAACTGTTGCTGTTGCTGCTGTTGTTGCATCTGCTGCTGCTGTTGCTGCTGCTGTTGTTGCTGCTGTTGTTGCTGCCGCTGTTGCTGCATCATCTGCCACTGCTCTTGCTGCTGCATTTGCATGCGCTGACGCATCATCTGATACTGTTGTTGCTGCAAGTAATTCTGGTTGCCGCCGAAATTAAAGCTCAGCGACAGCCCGCTTTGCGGGTAGTAGCCGTATTGTTGCATCTCTTGCTGCAGGAGCATCTGTTGCAGCCATGGGTTTTGCTGTTGATACGCCCCCGGATTCTGCCACTGCTGATAGCCACCCTGATTTTGCAGCTCCTGTTGAAGCAGCATCTCTTGCAAATACGGATCTTGCTGGCTGCCGCCATATAGCTCTTGCTGCAGAAGCATCTGCTGCAGTGAATTCTGTCCGGATTGATTCCACGGCTGCTCAAACTGCTGCATCTCTTGCTGTAAGAGCATTTGTTGCAGCCATTGATTTTGACCGTACTGGCCGCCGCCATAACGGAGTTGCTGCATTTCTTGCTGCAGCATCAACTGCTGAAGCATCTGGTTCTGACCGCCGTACTGGCCGCCACCATAGCGAGCTTGCTGCATCTCTTGCTGCAGCAGCAACTGCTGAAGCATCTGGTTCTGGCCGCCGTACTGGCCGCCACCATAGCGAGCTTGCTGCATTTCTTGCTGCAGCAGCAACTGCTGAAGCATCTGGTTCTGGCCGCCGTACTGGCCGCCACCATAGCGAGCTTGCTGCATTTCTTGCTGCAGCATTAACTGCTGAAGCATCTGGTTCTGGCCGCCGTACTGGTTGCCGCTATAACCAGCCTGTTGCAGCTCTTGCTGCAGAAGCATCTGCTGGAGCGCGGGATTTTGCTGCATGGATGGGCGGCGCATCTGCGACTGTGGATTGCGGTAAAGCATTTGCGTCTGCAATCCGGAGTTTTGTCCGAGGAGCATCTGCAGCTGCAGTGCCGAATTTGGGTTGCTGTACTGCGACTGTTGCAACTCGGCCATCAATAATTGGTTTTGCAGCGCCTGATTGTTCAGGTTCGAGTTGCCGCCCTGCTGCATTTCCGCCAGCAGCAATTCGGTCTGCAAGGCGGAATTATTATTCTGTCCGCGCTGTTGCTGCAACTCCGACATCATTAACTGATTCTGCAAGTTGCCGTTGTAATTTTGGCCGCGTCCCGACTGACTCTGTTGCTGGAGCGCTTGCTGCAACAGTGCTGCCTGGGACTGCTGTCCGGCATAATTAGTGGTAGTGGCAACCTGGCTCTCGCCGGTTCCGGTTGGATTTGTCAGCGACATGCTAGCCAGCTGGCGGCGCTGCGTGGCGCTCATGCCGGATCCGTTGCTTGCGCTGGAGGCTTGATATTCCTGATACAGCCTTCTTTGCGCGGCTGTATTGTTCGACTGAGTGGCCCCAGTCTGCTGAATTTGGTCGGTTGAGGTTATCTGTTCTGCTTGAGTCATATTTTGTGGGACGCCGCGTGGGGCTTTCTGTGGGAGCGCGTCCAGTAATTCTGGGCTTTTGCAGCCCGAAGTCAATGGGAAAAATACTCAAGCCGACCGGCGCAGTGAATAGACTGAATGGCAGAACAGCGACCGCTTTGCGCCTTGCGTGCTTGATGCTGATCAAGGTGCGCGAAAAAGCTCTTTCGTGTTTACACCACTGTGTCCGCAAAACCTTTCGTTGCCGGTTTGTTGACAGAATCGCCCTGCCTATCTGCGACTCGCATATAAAGGAGACGCCGACCGACAAAATCATTTACTGCGGTGCGCCACTACAGGTGGTTCCATCTCGCCATTATGGTTGCAACATTTGCCAATCGTTCGGAAATACTATATACTAACGTAGCTACGAATTTCAAAAAAGAAATCTTGAAGAGAAGCGCGCGCGGAGCGGTTCCTGATGAAAATTGAGCCGCTCCGATTCTGCGCGTTCTGATTGGTTAGAGATCTGTTTGATGAGCAATTGCTTTAGGCAGATAGTGCTCTTCGAGAAGACTGCGAACACCAGTAATCCTGAGGTTCAACGAGTCGGCGCTGACTTTCGAGAGGATGAGTGCCCGCTGTTTCTCGTCTGGCATTGCCGCTGCATCCTTCTCTATGATGGCGTGCCCTGCCAGAACGGTCGAAGTTGGCTTGTCATTGCAGTTGGCAATGAGGCGCTCCACTTCAGCACGGTTCAATGTGCTGCATGCTTTGCCGAATGCCTCGTTGGCCTGAGATGCTTCCTTTGCCAGCGCATCCAGTTGCTTCTTTTGCCGTGCATCGAGGAATGTGGCCACACCGATAATGGAACCAAGAACACCCACGAGGATGATAAACGCAATAAATGCTTCCATTAGAGAAATTGTCCTTTCGTAGAAAAATTATTCGATGGTGACGAACTTGGCCGGAAGCTTGCTGCGCAGCAGCTCAACTGTCTGTGCGTTGGCCGGCACTTCGATTGTGGTGGCAAACTCGCCGTTGCTGAAGGAGCCTCCGTCCACACGCATCGGTCCGGCGGGCACGAATTCAGCCACCATCGCGAGACAGTCAGCGGAGAGCGCTGAAGCGGACTGATCCTGTATCAACTGGCGCAGAAGCAGTTTAGTGGGCTGTCCCGGGATGTCGGCTACCGTAGCCCACCGTCCGATCTTATCGGAGTTGTCGGGCTGGATGATGGCAGAGTAGGCAAAACCACGCTTTTCAGATTTGATTTCACTGTTGACGATCACCACACCAAATTTGCTCAAACGTGCTTCGGTCGCGACTTTGATCAGCTCCGGCAACGTATCTGTCGAAGCGCTGAATGTCACTTTGTAGCCGGCTTCCTGCTCGGGCTTGTTGCGCTTCTTTCGGCGGTTATTCACGGCCGAGACTCCTGAACCGATGCCGAACAAGAATCCGACGACGGCTCCCGCAACGATAATAAAACCGATGATGCCGAGAAAGTCCGGATCTGAATTTTGCACGGCACCCATAAACAGGACTGAAAAAACTGCGTTGACGATGCCGATCAAAACTGCCATGACGATACCGATGCCGAGTCCGACTGCAGCTCCGATACCGGTACACTTGATGGTTTTGGCGAGTACGGTTTCCATATATCTAACCTCTAAGTATCTTTCTCACTGTCGTAGAACAGAGCAAGGCCGACTCGCCGTCAGCCTTGCCCACGAAGTATCGCCCCCACGGCGATACCGAAATAAATTAAGCTAGCGGCGTGGTTTTTCGTGGCAGGCATCGCACTGAGTGCTTACCCAGCTGCCGCCGCGACGTTTGCCGTTCTCACCGCACTGCTCGCACGTGGTGGCACTTTTCGCCTCTGCTTCGTTAATCAGTGCGAACATCTCATCGGTGGACAGCGTCATGTAGAAGCGCAGAGTGCCGAACTTCTCTTTCACCTGCATGGCGCGATAGTTGGCACGTTCTGCTTCGGGCAGGGCGAGGATGAGTGCTTCCAGCTTCTGCGAAAGCTCGCGTATGAGCGGCTCCCAGCCGTCACCGCACTCGAATCCCCAGCACATGCAAGTTTGATTCATCGGTTTGTTGCGGTCCTGGTACAGGCTGGGAAAGTCCTTGACCAGGGCTGCGTCTTTTTCAGGTGTCATGTTTAAATCCTGAAGCCGAGTGATGTTCGGCTTGGTGATGGCACGTGTTTGACGTGCAAAAGATTGATGGCGGGCGTCTTTTTGCCAGCAAGGATAAGTTCAGTCAAACGCAATCGCAATGCAACCGTGTTGAGGTGCATCGTGCAGAAATGGTTTGATGGCGGGCTGAGTAGCCGGCTAGTGAACTCCGAAATTTATAATTAGGGCCTGGGATAACACCAATACCTAGCAAAGCCATATAATCTAGATTCAAGCTGTGTTAAGCAGATCTGAGCTTGTTTCTAACTAATGTCGATCCGCTCTCGGGCGAAGAGCCCTGTCCGGTGAGAGCCAGATCAGCAGACTAAGCCGGTATCCGTGCGACGAGGCACCGCAGGTAGTACCATGGCGGGGCCAAAAAAATCTCAGAAAGGACAACGAGGAAGGCAGCATCAGCTGCCCTCCCTGTCGCCAAATCAGCGCAGAACGTGCGGTTGTTTCGCTGAGATATTTTTATTACCACTTGTTCGGAGGCTTAGGCTCGCCGGCCGAACTGTTGCGCGCGCGCATCTGCTCACAGAGCAGAGGTGGCCGATTGCGGATTGTTTTCGAGTAGGGACGACCGCCTGACGGACCGAGTGCTCCCAGCAGCTGCGTTCGACTCATCTTGGCGAAGCGAGCGATGTCGAGAAGGTCGAGTCCATGCTCCGGCCTGGTTTTCGTAAGGACGCAATTTTCCAGATGGATCATGCGATTATTCAGTTCGCGCACGTGCTCGCCGCTGTACTCCACAAATTTGCGCAGCTTCCTGAACTGATCGTCGGCAAACGGTCCGCGACTGTCCATGCGAAACAGCTCAGACTCCAGCTGGAGGATGCGATAGTCAGCGAGCAACATGCACGGATGGCGGAAGACACGGGTGAAAGCGGTCCGACATGCAGTGGTGAAGTCGATCCAGTAAAGGCGCATTGTCATTGATGCTCTCCAAGTCAGTGTGACTCATGGACGCGTAACGTCTCAAAAGTTGTGTTGGCAACACTTACAGGTTGGGGTATTCGGTATGAAAGCTCCGGACGAAGTTGAAGAGGTGAGATCTAATTTCTATCTCTTCGTACCTGCTCACTGCAAAATCTTCGCCGACGGCTGGCAACGGCGCTCTCGTGAGCGATTGGAAGATCCTGATAAACAAAGGCTTTGCGCTTTATGGATGAAATTACGCAAGCAGTGTCTTTGCTGAGATGGGCTAGCTATGGCACTTTTGTGTCATCTCAGTGACGTGCTTGTGGCAGCAGGTTCAGGAGAGGAGTTGCATGGCCCAACTAGCACATAGAAATCTACTCATATAGACCAAATAGTTTCAAACAAAGCTGGAATTGGCGGAGTCTGATGGTGGAGAAAAGACTGTTATTTCTGCATTCCAGTTTCTTTTTTCTCTCACAGAACTCCGCATTCTCCATTTTCGATTCTTGCCTCCTGAGCTTCTGGCGTCAGGTGGGTGAAACCGATTTGGATAAATGCACAAACACAATTCGGAAGGAGTGATTATGGCAAACTCTTCCAAGAGGTTGTCGGTCTCGCTCGAGGAGCTGACCAAAGCGGGCATTGATTCCGGCGTCGAGCCAGCCCAGACCGAGCAAATTTGGCACAAGCTTTCCCTGGCTGCAGCTGCCTCTCGCTCTGGAGCCGCTCAGATCGCCTGGTATTTCGGTGCTGCGATAACGCTTGTGGCAATGTTCTGGCTCATGGCCCAAGCCACCACATCGTGGGGCTACGGCGGTGGGCTCTGTCTCTCTCTCGTCTACACCGCGGGTTTTGCCTTCGCCGGCAGCCGCCTTGTCGACCAACAGGATCTGCGAGTCCCGGGTGGACTGCTTTACTCGCTCGCTACCGCCATGACGCCTGTGTCGATCTACGCAGTGCTGCAGCTTCTCAAAACCGGCGGCAGCGAAGATGTCGGCGTGCTTTTGATGATGCTGGCGACAGTTGCTGTCGGTGCGTTTTTCACACTGCGCACTCGCATCTCGTTCGTTTGCGTGCCTCCACTGCTGGCGGGCGGCGTGGCAGCGATTACGATCGACAATCTGCTGGATAACGGGCACGGTTGGGCTTCCTGGAACCACACGGTTCTTGTCTATGGGCTCATCGTCACGGTGCTTTCTTTCATGGTGGATCGCAAAACGCGCGAGGACTACGCGTTTTGGGGCTACTTCGTCGGCGCCTGCTCCGTCTTCTTTAGTCTTACTCTCGTCGACAGAGGTGAGCTGGGCTATGCCCTCTACGCACTTGGCGGGCTGTTCTCCATCTTCCTCGCCATGATTCTGTCACGCCGAGTGTTCGCGTTTCTCGGAGCGTCCGCTGTTCTCATCTACATCGGTCACCTGATGTCTGTGGTGTTTGATGACTCACTCGCCTTTCCGCTCGCATTGACGGCGCTGGGCGCATTGACCATCTACCTGGGCAACTGGTATCGGAAAAACTCCGAGCGGATCGAAAAGACCGCTCTGTCAATCGTTCCCGAAGGTCTGCGCAAGCTGTTGCCCAGCGAGCGCTGAATCGGGTTTTCGAGGTCACAGACATGGCTTTCACTGTTCTCTGTTATGCCTTTCTCCTGGCGTTCGCCTTCGGTTGGGGTTTTTGGATCGGTGCCAGCAACCGCGGTGGTGCCATTGCAGCCGTCGTCATTGGCGCCATCGGCGGTGCACTGATCGGCTACCCGATGCACGAGTCGCACCCGCTCTACCTGTCTATGTTCACCGCTTCTATCGTCGGCAGCTTCGTCATCTGGATCTTGCCTGAAGCGAACTCAGCCAAGCGCTGGTTGGTTAAGAACAACGGACTGAAGATTACATTCAACCGTAAAGATCGCTAAGTTGCGTGTCGGAGAGTGGGATGTCTAAACATCATCCTGCTCTCCGACATTACGTTTTTCATTTTGCTTTCTGGCTCATCCGATTTAGTCAGCAAGGCGGTAAAAACTTCAAATTTTGGGGTAGGTTAACTGTATAATATGGTAAAATCGCTTTTTTGCGAAAATGCAGGAAACGCATAAGACTAGGGCGTTTCCTGCTCTCCGCACGTTCTGTGGCAACCCAGAACTGCTTACTTGTACCGCGCTTGCTCCTGGTCGATGGCAGTCAGATCCGCGGCGTCTGGGCCGGTAAATCTGAGTTGGTAGCGCTCGGTTATTTGTCTTAGGCGAGACTGGAAGACGAGGCGTGCTTCCCCGTCCGTGAGCTCATCTTCGATCTGGCAATAGAGTCCCGGAATACGGTTACCTATCAGGCGAATGCGGTGGTCAGCTGCCAGGAAAAGTAGCATCAACTGAGTCACTTCCAGTTTTACAGGCGATGGCTGCGAGGCGGCGAAATCGCTATCCGAGCAATATTGGGATAGCACCCGTCTGAGGGCGCCGACCGAACTCTGTAAATGCGTCACGGCAGACTCGTGCTCCCATCTGAGTAGCCTTACCAGGTCAGAAACCGCCAGCCGCGAGCTTTCAAAGTCGAGTCTCAACTGGTTTTGTCTGCCTGTTAGTGCCGTAATCTCGGCTGCCCGATCGGTCTGTGCGTAGATGTCCTTGAGATAGGAGAGCCGCTCGCGAAAATTTTTCTCGTTGAGCCGACCCTTCTCTTTCTTGAAGGCGCAGACCGTGGATTCTGTCTCCGCAACAAGTTTGGTCAGTTGATCGAGAACCTTGGCCAGCGATTGGGTGGGGATGTATGAAGAGTAGTCACCGGATTTGAATATCAAGCCAACCAAGCTGCGTGGCAGCTCGACTAACCCTTCAGGCAGTGACTCAGCGTAGATTGCGGAAGGCGCACCGTACGCTGGAGCTGTGCTCGCGTCATAGGGATGTGCAGCGCCTAGCTTTTCCGGGTTTATCTTTCGGGGACAGGGAGCGTATGGCCAACGGTCTTCCAGCCGTTTAACAGTTTTCGCCAGTCGCTCGAAGGAGGATCTGACTGCTTCCCAGATCAGTTTTTCATACTTGCCGAAGCTGGTCGCAAGCGCCTTCGCCTGTGAGTAATCGGGAGCTTTGATTTCGAACTCCGTAGCACTGATGATGATGTTGTTGCGTACACTGTTGTGCTCCTCATCACTGAGATCTCGGAGATCTCGACGTTCTAGAGCAGTGAGTGCTTGAGTGAAAGTGTAGTGAAGATATCTGCGCTCGCTCTCGTACCGTTCAATTTTACGAAGCAGATCGGTGCGCCGCCAGGCGAGATCGACCATGGCCTGTACGCGTTGGTTGAGGACTGTGCTGACGCTTTGAGGGTCGGCGCCATGCTTTAAGAGCGCATTCTCCCAGCGCTCTTCGTCGGCGATGAAATTGTAGTTTTTGCTAAACGACTCAACGGCATCCGCGAGCTTGTGGCGTGCCTCGCGGTAGCGGGCGATGCGTTCTTCGAACGTATGCATGCCGTGAAAGTATACGCTTATGACTTTCATGTTTTTCTCCTGCCTGAGTGATGTGATCGCGGGCGTGGTGCTCAGGCGCATGCCGGCGATTTAGCAAACCGACAACGACGACGACTTGAGATTGTCGCGGCGCTGACTTTGGGATTTGCTTCTACTGTCAGCGGTTGGGCCAGCAGTGGCTAATGACTTGTCTCTTTGGCGAGACGCCAATCCGATCGCGTCTTCATGCCGGGGCACAGTGGTGCCGGGCATTGGTATTTGTGGGCGGGTTAGGTGCTCACTTGTTTCAGTAACATGACACCGCGGAAGAGATCAGAAGGTATCTGCACCGTAGAAGAGCGGATGCATCCTCGGCCAACGGTTATCAAGAAACTTGTACACCGGTGGCTACGCATGAGCAATATTAAATTAAGGTCGCAACCATCAATGGGCACGGCTCTGTCGTGAATCAATCAAGCGACAGACCGGTTGCTGCCTCTGCGCGCATACCACCGACGGCCAGCGCGAATCAGAGGAGGCAGCACGCTGCCATCGATTGCGGGACGGTGCCGAACTGACTCTTGCCAGAGACGAAATTTGGGTAAGATTAGCTAAACATGCACATAGGGGGCTCTGGTACTGGCAGTGATACGATCGCGGTTCAGTCGCGTTTGTTTGATCTTCGTTGGGGCGCCAATCGTTATTGGCGCCAATGCCGCCAGTGCTGCGGAAAAAGGCTACATTATCGAGCAGGACAGCGGCATGCTCGGACCGATGAAAGTCTGGTGCAAGCGGGGCGCCATCAAAATACTGCAAAAACGCACCCATTGCGCCGTCATAATGAAGGCGCCCAATTGGAAGGTTTCATTCCTCAACACGATCACCAACGCGCTATACCAGACCGATGCGGCGCACTGGCGAGGACAAGAGCTGCAAGTCATCGGTTGGATTTCCATGGCGCGATATGGGGGACTTGTTGCTGTTAAGGGCAAATCAGAGCACGCCGAGATCTGTGGTGTTCAGACCACTGTCACTCATCTGGAAACGCCTGAGAAGAATCGAGAGACTGACGAAAAAAACACAATAACAAAGTACAGGACGATGGTGTCGAGCGTCTCCTATTCTGGAGCAACGGCCTTTGGTTTGCCGCCGCAAGCATTGCAGGTCGTGCAACGCTATTACAAGATCCCGGCGGCGCCGGGCTTTCCCATGCGCGTCTCTATGATCAATCAATGGGGCTCCGATAAAGACGAAATCACGACGAGCAAGTGTGAGCGGGCTGTCGTGCCGGATTCAACCTTCGAACTGCCGAAGAAATTTCATCTGGTAAAGAATGAAACCGAAGTGCAAACTAGCAAGGACAAGGAGCTTTACCAGGACTTTCTTAACGGCATGAACTCAGAGTAGCCGCAGCGACAGTATCTGTCGCGGGTATATAGTGCAGGGCGGCTTGGTCGGTGCAATGGACGAAGGTCGATTTAAAGAAACTCGCATCACTCCGACTGGCCTGAAAGAGTCGAAGGACGGCTCTGGGCAGAGCGCTCAGTCTGCTCCCAGAGAGCTTGAGCCGAATGAAGTTATTGCTGAACGCTACCGTGTCAAAGAGATTTTGGGACGGGGCGGAATGGGCACCGTTTATCGGGTGCAACAGATCTTTCTTGGCAAAGACGTTGCTTTGAAGACTTTGAGCAGCACGCTCTCCCCGGCAATGTGGCGGCGTTTTCAAAAAGAGGCGAAGGCGGCTGCACGGTTAGACCATGCCAATCTGGTCAAAGTGCAAGACTTCGGCATGATAGCAGACGCTCAGCCCTTCTTCGTCATGGACCTGGTTGAGGGTGAGTCTCTATCCGCTCTCATCCGGCGCCTGGGACGCCTGCCACTGAATACGGTGTTAGAAATCTTTCGTCAGATCTGTCTCGGTGTCGGATACGCCCACTCACAGAGTGTCATCCATCGGGACATCAAGCCGGGCAACATTATTGTCAGCAACTATAGCAAGGCGGAAATGAGTGTCAAGGTAGTGGACTTCGGTATCGCCAAGATCGTGGACAGTGAAGATCCTGATTCTATCGCTCTGACGCGCACGGGCGAAATTTTCGGCACGCCCTATTACATGAGCCCCGAACAGTGTCTTGGCACTGCGGCAGATCATCGCGCCGACATCTACTCCGCCGGCTGCGTTCTCTTCGAGGCGCTGACGGGACTGCCGCCATTCATGGGCGACACGGCGCTTTCGACAATGATGAAACAGCAAACCGAAAAGCCACCTACTCTCAAGGAAGCCACGCTCGGGCAAAGCTTTCCTGCCGATCTGGAAAAGGTGGTGGCAAAACTTTTGCAAAAGGATGCGCGCGCACGATACGAGTCGCTCGTCGACGTCGCTGATGACATGCAGCGGCTCCTCGACGGAAAGCCAGTTGCTCTTGGCATTAAGCAAGGTGGGACGGTTAAACAGAAAAAGATCAGACCGATTCCAGTTGTTGTAGGTTCGGTATTGGCAGTGCTTTTGATTGGAGCGGGATACGGCATCGGCAAGCTGACGATTGCCCCAGTGGCGCGCACAACAGTCGATTCGCTGCCAATGAAAGAGCTTGAGGTCGTAGGAGAGACGCTCATGCCCAAGGACGCCCCAGAGCGCGCCGTTCTTCCGGTCGAAGACGCAGGGCCTGGCGATGACTCGAGTAAAACCGGTGCAACATTTCCTTTCTCCGCTACTGTTCCTGGGACAACAACGCGCATTTTTCATTTTGGTCCTCTGCCGTTGGGCGACCTGACCCCGCGCTCTCAGGCGTTTATTTACGAGAAGGGCAATTTGGTTGCTGCCAAAGGGCCCAGTGCATTGAACGAGATTTTGATCGAAGACTTCCAGCCGGTTGATTTCAAAGCGTCGCCAACCATGGCTCGTGAAGCGGAATTCGACCGGTTTAGGCCCGATGAGATCTATGGCCTGGATTTGCGCAACTGCTTTATGATGACCGACTCTGAGTTCTCTCACGTGGCCGCCTTGACTGGCTTGAAGAGTATCGATGTAGGTATCTCCGACTCTCATTTGACCGGTGCCGCCATGGATACACTCAACAAACTGCCGAATCTGCAAGAACTGAAGATTGGACACGACGCGATTGCCGCGAAAGAGCTTATCAAGCTGCGGCGTCTACGCCAGTTGCAGAGGGTGGACCTCTATCTGATGCACGACACAAGGAGGCTGTTGCAGGCACTCTGCGGCTCGACGGTGATTCGTCATCTCTCGCTCAACCACTCCGGCGGAGACGATTTCATCGATTTCGTCGTGACCATGCCAAATCTCGAGTCCCTCGATCTGACCAAGAATGTGATGACTCCTCGAAGCCTGGCTCCGTTGGTGAAGCTGCATCACCTGCAAGAGCTCAACATCACTGACTGTCCAGTTGACATAACTCTCGTGCCTACTCTCAAGCAGCTGCCGCTGAAAACATTGACTGTGTCCAACTGCACGACGGCTATGCTGGACGTTTTAAAAAAGGCGCTTCCAAGCTGTAATGTTGTGACTGCATCCGCTGATCTCGACAGTGCGAGCTCGGCGGTTGAACGACTCAAAAAAGCATACTCTCAGCAAGAATTTTAGGTCCGCTATCGCTGCGATGGCGGCGACTCAGCGATGGTCACTGGCGTGCCGGTTGCCAATGAAATCGATGCTGCAACCTTCTTTGCATGCGTTTCATAATACTGCGCTCAGTCCTCTATAATTCTGGCAGTTTGGAACGAAGGAGCGCAGCATGTCATCACCGTTTCGCGTGGCAATCGCCGGAGCCGGCTTCATGGGCGAAGTGCACGCACTGCGTTGGCAGCGGCACACTGACGTGGAGTTGCTCGGGGTGTTCGATTGTGAGGCGGACTCAGCCGCCCGATTGGAGCTGCCCGTTTTTAAAAGCTGGGACGAGATGTTAGCGGCGAAGCCCGATGTCATCGATATTTGCACTCCTACGACCACCCATGTCGAGCTGATCGAGAAGGCTTGCCAGGCTGGTCTCTCAATCCTGGTGGAGAAGCCGTTGGCGCGCACTCTGGCAGACTGTGACCGGTGCATCGAGTTGGTGGAAAAATATAAAGTCAATTTGATGGTCGGTCATGTAGTGCGCTACTTCCCCGAATATCAGGCGGCCCGCACGGCCGTTCTGGACGGACGCATCGGCACGCCGGCAACGGCTAGAATGGGACGGCTGGCGCCATTTCCTCGGGCGCAGCGCAAGGTCAATTGGTACGCTGACACCGCCAGCAGTGGCGGCTTGATCCTCGATATGATCATTCATGACCTGGACTGGCTGCGCTGGTGTTTTGGACCAGCCGTGCGAATTTTCGGTAAAGGTCTGTACGAAAAAATCGGCGATGAAAATCGACTGGATTATGCGCTCGTTACTGTTCGTTTCCAATCGGGACTGATCGCGCACATCACGGGGTCCTGGGCGCATGTGAGCGGTTTTCGCACCAACTTCGAACTGGCAGGTGATGGCGGCATGCTGGAGCACGACAGCGCTCTCAGCGCTCCTCTCTCGATACAGTTGCGGGCGAAAGAGGGCACGGCGGTATCGGGCCTTGCTCTGCCGGAGAGCCCAGTGGCACTGCTCGAGGATCCATATTACTTGGAGCAGAGGGCGTTTCTCGACGCATTGAAGAAAAAAGAGCAACCACCGGTCAGTGCGCATGATGCCAGAGAAGCCGTGCGACTGGCGTTGGCGGCGTTAAAAAGTGTAGAAACTGGAAAGGTGGTTGAGCTGGTATGACGATAAAAACCGGGATTCTCTCCTTCGCTCACATGCATGCCAACTCGTACGCACGGGTGTTATGCGCCAACGAAAAGACTCAACTCGTTGGTATCGCTGACGGTGACACTGAACGGGGCACTACAAACGCGGCCCTTTATTCAACACGTTATTTCGGCTCGGTGGAAGAGCTCCTGGGGCAGAATCTCGACGCGATTGTCATCGCCAGTGAAAATATCCATCACCGAAAGCATGTTGAGATGTGCGCTGCCGCGGGCATCAAGCATATTCTCAGCGAAAAACCGTTGGCCACGACCGTGGAAGATGCAGGCGCCATGATTGCTGCTTGTCGAACTGCCGGCGCAAAACTGTACACCGCTTTCCCCTGTCGTTTCTCCCCGGCTTTGCAGCGTCTGCGCAAGCAGATTCAGGAGGGCGCCCTCGGCACTATTCTCGCCATCAGAGGCACAAATCGGGGCTACATGCCGGGCGGATGGTTTATCGAGAAGGAATTTTCCGGAGGCGGCGCCGTCATTGATCACACCGTGCATGTGGCAGACGTAAATCGTTGGCTTCTCGGCCAGGAAGCAACTGAAGTCTACGCCGAGATCGGCAACGGCTTCTATCATCAAGAGTGGGAAGACACGGGCGTGTTGACCCTCACCTACCAGGGCGGTGTCTTCGCCACCATCGACACCAGTTGGTCGCGCCCGTACAAATTCCGCACCGACTTGACCTTGCAAGTGATCGGCACTGCCGGCGTAGCCGATCTCGATATGTTTCTCCAGACCGTCACCAATTACTCGATGAAAAATGCGGTCTCCCACGTCGGCTGGGGCAGCAGCGTCGATAAGTGGATGATTGACGCTTTCCTGCGCGCTGCCAGCGGGGAGTGCGTGGACGACCTGGCTGACGGAGAAGACGGCCTGCGGGCTCTGGAGGTGGCTCTAGCAGCCTACCGTTCTGCCGAGCAGGCGTCGCCGGTCTGTATCGCTCCGGTGCCGGTGTAGCTCGCCACTTACTGAGTTCGGTTCAGTATTCGCGCGAGATGTGAGAAGTGCTAACAGGCGCGCGCGATTAAGCTTCACTCGTAATCAAGGGGTAAGAACCGGAAAGCTATTTGCCACGTACTTCGCTTTCTGTATGCTCAAGCTCTCTCTTGTGTTATTCAATTTTTCAAACACTCTTATCGCAGCTCAGCACTGAAACGAGTTTTGGCACGCACGGCTGGTTTTTCCGGTCATGTGTATTTTGCCGCCAAGTCATCTCGCCAGTTGCTGTCTTTTACGCCGGTTGTGCTTTAGACCGACCGGGCAGACTGGAGACCACCATGGAATATCTAATTACAGTTGCAATTCTTTCTGGCATTGTCTGGCTCTCCGTGGAGTTTTCCCGGCGCGCGAAAGGCAAGCAACTTCTCGAGCAGATGCGGCTTGAACGCGACCAAGTTGTTTGGGGCGCTGCTCGCAAGGTCGGACTCGAACTCAAGTCGTCGAAAATCGCGGAGGCTGAAAAGTCGGTGCGCAACGCAACGGAAAAGCTGCGTACAGCGGCTTCCACGCTCAGCGTCCGTGATTACGAGCATGCATCCGTTGACGTTAAACTGGCCGAGGATGACCTGCAAACCCTTCTCGCTCGTGACCAGAATGCTCTGCGTGCATACCAGGCGGTCAGCTCGTACTATCACAACGTCATGTCCGAATGCGAGCGCAGTCCAAAACGAGCGATTCGCCTCTATCCGACGATGACAAAACGCGTCAACGACATCGTCATGCAAATCGTCGGTTCGGTCAAGCTCTCGCGGCCCAAACTGCGCTTGATTCGTGGTGGCAAGGACACACCGATCTCGCAAGATGAGCTGGATGATTTCAGCAAGGCTCTTCACGACGGCAGATTCGACACATGGGTAAACAACTTGGAAGTGTAATTTACCGTGTGCCACTGTATGTGGTGCGGCGGCAACGGGGTAGACAGATGAGTGATCTTTCTGCCTCGTTGCCGCTTATCGATGCTCTATGCTGGTGCCATAAAAAAGTGGCAAGAGATACTATAACACACCATAGATACTAATGCAGTCACGTCTTTGTCATGGATTGGTCACCAGTCGGTCATTGCTTGCAGCGCATGGCTAGCGGGATTTTGTATCAGTGAATGTTCGGAGAGCTTTGCTGCAAACGGTTGTGTATACAGGTGTAAGGGCGTTCACACACGATTTTTCTGCGCTTGCAGAGCCCTAACAGCTCATGATACCGAAAAGGGGTCAACAAAACCGTTGATTCTTAGCGAGCAAAACAACCCATCATAGTCGTATTGCATGTTTGCCATTCCTCTTCTCGGAGAGGAACAACTGCATTCGGCTCTCAGTCGAGTGTCAGTTGGCAAGCGCGCGGGGCACTCGGATGCGCTGTAAGATCTCGCTGCCGGTTTCCACCATTACTACAAGGAAGTGCCAATCATGGAAGAAGGTCCGGAGCCACAAGAGCTCATGGAGAACGTCGAGCATCGCAAGGAAGAAGTGGAAGAGCGCGGGCATGGTGAGGGCTCACCACGGGTGGTGGCGCATCGTACGCGTTGTGCCATTACGGCATCGGTTTTAGCCGTGGCTGCAGCCATTGGTTCTCTTCTGTCAGGTCATGCTGCCAACGAGGCGATACTGAAGCAATCCTCTGCCACGGATCAGTGGTCGTACTATCAGGCGGTCAGCACCAAATCGCACATGTTCGAGGCGAGCAAATCCATCGTCGACGCGCTGGCGCCCAAAGAGGGCGGAGAGAAAATCGCTGCCGCCCTGGCGACCATGCAGAAATCCGCCGATAAATACGAGAAGCAGAAGGACGACATTAAGGCCGAGGCGACGAAGCTCGGCGATGAGAGCAACAAGAGCTTCGAGGAGCACCAGAGGATCTCGTACGGCGTCGCCTGTTTTCAGATTGGCATCGTGCTTGCCTCTGTCTCCATTCTGCTCACGGGCGAATGGCTGTTCTTCGGCAGCGTGGGCATGGGTCTGATTGGACTGTTATTCGTCGTTTTTGCGATGTTCTTTTAACCGGCTCGATCGCATCGTGGCGATATCGTGACGGCTTGCGTCTAAGTGCGCGCAGCTGTGCGGATCTGCAGATTCTTAACCAAATCTCACAACCTTGCGCCGCTGCGCGAATAGCTGAATACGCGCGTAGTGGTGGAAATACGAGAATGATCTATCCACTATGCGCTGCGGGACGTTGCTCCGTACGGTCCGGTAGATTAGGCTCGACTAATCATTTGCTTCGTCATTCAGGACCAAACCCAACTAAGTATTCACTTCTCAGCATCATTCGTATTTGAGCCTCGTGCCCGAGTGCGATTGAGACCGTCCTGTGTTGAAGCGAATTGATCGTGCTCTGTGCAGACTACGAGCTGGCAGGGTGCGGAGGCAGGCGAAACAATTCACCAACTTTGCGGAGGTGTGTCATGACCTGGCCTTAAATAATACGTGGCCCGTCCGGAGTCGGTGTTGGCTAGCGCCCAGCACGTAAGCCGGACTTATTAAATCCTTTGGTTTCACTTGCGCGCAAGCAGGAGTGACCTCAGGTGGGGCGTAGCTTCCGTCCCAGTAAAGATAACGGTGGAAACGCCGGGATCAAGCGCTCAGTTAGCACAGCTGGAGGCTAACGAGACATACCTCTCTTGTGACGCCAGGCGACGCGATCACGAGACAGGTTCTAGCCGGTATCGGCAGCGGAAGGAGAGCTGCTGTGCAGATACCGCAGGAGCATTTTAAATCCGCATTTATGCGGGGTGCTCCAATATCTCTCCCCTCGGGAAACGCTCCGAGCTGCGTGGCGAGTTATCACTGCATATGATGTACACATACGCGGTGCTCGCTGCAGCAGCTCACGAGGCAAGGGGCGTGAAACGGGGATCATCCCTGCACAATATCTGGCCAGATTTGTGCGGGGCTGATTCACAAAATCTTTTTTTACAACTATGTAGCCGCGAGTCCGCCTCGGGACAAGTGGTGACTCCGGTGCGCCGGTCCAGCGTGCTGCGGTCGAGTCTGCCATCCGTTTTTTCTATACATAGTTATAGAAAATACCTGAGTGTTTCTTCTCACTGTCCGTGAGATCAAGCACGACGGCGGGTGGCAGATTCAAGTCTCTCAACGTTCGACCCCGGTGGTCGAGCGCAAGTGTGAGTGGCACTCGCCCCCGTGCTGGACGGCATGGGAAAGCTCGTTCAAAGTCAGCACCGGGAGAGCCCTCGTTGCTGATAGAGACGTCACCCAATTATAGGAGCATGGGTGGCGAGGGCATTTGCTGGGGTTCGAGCCTGAGGGCTCTAGGCGGTGGCTGCCCCTGCCGCGACAACCGACCCCTGTCGTAAACATAGTCCCGCGCTAGCTTGCGGCGCGGGACACTTTTTTCACCATCCTAAAACTGGAGGCAACCATGAACACCAATACGTTCAAGAGCAAAAAGGTCGCCGTCCTCTTCGGGGATGGTGCTCCTGCTTCCAAAGACCGTTTCGGCGGTAAGGGAGCGGGTCTGATGGAACTGGCTCGCATGGGACTGAACGTACCGCCGGGCTTCACGATAACGACGACGATTGCCCGGGCTTTCGCCCAGCACCAGAAAGTTCCTCTCCGGATGGCTCGCCAGCTGGATTGGAGCATGAAGGCGCTGGAGAAGGAAACCGGCAAAAAGTTCGGCGACAGCAAGAATGCCTTGTTGGTCTCGGTGCGTTCGGGAGCGAAGGATTCGATGCCCGGCATGATGGACACCGTGCTCAATCTCGGTATCAACCCTGCCATCGCCGATGGTATCGCCCGGCAGTCCGATGTGCGTTTTGCCTACGACTGCTATCGCCGCTTTCTCCAGATGTTCGGCGATGTCGTGCTCGGCGTCGAGCGCCAGCGCTTCGAGGCGATTCTCGACGCGGTGAAGCTGCACCGTGGTATCGAAGACGAGCGCTGTTTCGACGGCGGCGCCTGGAAAGAGGTGTGCAACCGTTATCGCACGCTTATCGAAGAAGCTACGGGCAAGCCGATGGTTGATGATCCGCAATACCAGCTCGAGATGGCTATCACGGCCGTTTTGGAAAGCTGGAACAATCCGCGCGCTGTCGAATACCGCAAGGCGCACCGCATCCCTAACAGCATGGGTACGGCCGTCAATGTGATGTCGATGGTGTACGGCAACCGGGACGACGACTCCGGTACCGGTGTGGTGTTTAGCTGCAACACGGCTACCGGTGAGCCCGGCAGCTGGGGCGAATTCCGCCTGAGAGGACAGGGCGAAGACGTGGTGGCAGGTGTGCGTACCCCGAACTCTATCTCGAAGATGGCTGAGACTATGCCTTCTGCTTACGTGCAACTGGTCGACATCGTTGAGATGTTGGCGAGCAAGCGCAAGCAGGATGTTGACGTCGAGTACACCGTCGAGTCGGGCATCTTGTACATTCTGCAGCTGCGCAACGCCAAGCTGTCGCCGGAAGCCGCGGTTACCGTAGCCGTTCACAACGTGTGGAACGGCAAGGTGACCAAGGAGAAGGCGTTGGCTAGCGTCTCTGCGGAGCAGTTGCAGGTGGTGCAGTCGCCTACGTTCGATGCCGTCTCCTACAAGGCGGCGCTGGCAACTGCCAAACTGGCGGTCGGTTTGCCGGCTTCGCCAGGCTGTGCCGTCGGCAAAGTGGTGACGACCGCGAAAGAGGCCGTTGCCGCCAAGCAGCGTGGTGAGCAGGTCATCCTGTTTCGTCCGGATACCTGCCCGGATGACCTTTCCGGCATGATGGCCGCGGTTGCGGTTGTCACCAAAACTGGTGGCTACACCAGTCACGCCGGCGTGGTCGCTCGCAGTATGGGCAAGCCGTGTATCGTCGCTGCCAGCGACTTGAACGTGGCAGCGGGCGCGGTTATCTCCGTCGATGCCAGGGCGGGGGTCATCCTCAACGGGTCGGTCAAAATGGCGGGACCGGAGAACAAGAAGGAGGTCAATCTTTTCCTCAAGTGGGCTCGGGAGGCGAGTTATCGGAGGTGGCGCACGCCACAACTGGTGTTTCGCTACTACGACGAGCGCATCACGGCATCGCAGATGATCGCGGACTTCTACATGATCGACGCGATTTACAATGCGGTCAAAGGCAAGTCGCTTGAAGCCAAAGCCAAAACGGTGCGCATGCGCATCCATACGGCTGTGGCAGAGCGGGTGGCCATGTATCTGACCGTCGCCGTGGGCGGCGAGTTGCGCCACGCCAGAAAAGCATGGCCGGAGACTCGCAACGAACTGGCGGTGCTCGTCAGCGAGTTCGACAGCATGACTGATGAGCCTGATTCGAGTAAAAGACGTGTTGCTCAGGCTCGCACGCTCAGGACGCTGACGACCCTGGGGACGGCGGAGCACATCCGTTATCTCGCGCTCGTTGTCTCCGTGTTTAACGGCGGGCAATGGACGCGTGCATACGGTGGTCGGAAATGGGGTGCCATCGCCAACGCTGCGCTGGGTTTCCTGAAAGGGGAGCTGCCGCACAGCATGTTCGCGGATCACGCGTTCGATCTGCAGCACAACAACGGCAGTGTCTTTGGCAAAAACGACATGATCGATGTTGATCGCAATGTCCACGATCTCCTGGAGGTGAAGAAACACGCGACTGATATCGGCGAGCTGCATCGGCGGCTGGTCAAGGTGGACTACGGCTCTTACTCTTCGCGCTCGGCCCTGGTGCTGGACGCGGACGTGGAAGCGCTCTATAACGAGGGCATCAAGCTCGGCTTGTGGAAAGATCCGCAGTCGTTGCAACGCTCTCGCTATAACGACTACAACGGCTCCAGTTCATGGAAGCCGCAGTGGTGAACATCGTTGCAACCGATGGGGCTGGGTTTTACACTCAGCCCCAGGAAGGAGGATTGATGAACAAATCGAGTCATGTTTCTCACAAACCCTGCTCTCATCGCGCCACGGAAGCGGTGAAGGTCGGTGACTACAGCATCTATCTGGGTGGCACGATGTACTTCCAGCCGGGGGACGTCGATAACTTCGACGTGCTCATCCCGCTCACCGAGACCGGCTTGCCCTTCGGGCAGATGGTCAAGGTGACGGCTCCCTACGCGCTGCGGAAGATGCCGCCTCTCACCCCGGGTCGCACCTACCAGGTGCTGCCCTTGCCGATCGTCGACTTCCAGGGACCGCCGGTCGGCTGGGGCGACATCCTGCGCGAAAAGGTGGTGCCTCTGATCACCTCCGGCAAGAAGGTGGTCGCCTTCTGCGCCGGGTCGCACGGACGGACGGGAACACTTCTGGCTTCCTTGATCGCCATCATGGAGCCCAGGATCAAGTTCCCCATTCAGGTCGCCCGCAAGCGCCACTGCCACCACGCGGTGGAGACGGTGGAGCAGATGGAGGCGATCATCAGGCTGATGTCGCGTTAGCAGTCTGAGAACGCAAAACTAGGGCGGCTTCCGCGAGCAATCGCTGTAGCCGCCTCTGAGTCACCCGGGCAGCAATCGTGCTGCTCGGCACAGTGTGTCATAGCACCAGAGGCGGTGCCCGGGACGTGATGCGTCCGTCGGGTATCGTCGGTGCTCCATGTTTATCTTGCAAAGGAGAATGAATCATGGCAAAGTTCACGATGGTTGGTACCGAGAAGACCGGCACGTACGTCGGCGTCGCCACGAGCCGCGCGCAGGTCGGTTTTCGCGACCTGGGCAACGGCTCGTTTCGCGTGCGCGTCGAGCCGGTTGAGAGCGCGGTCGAAGAGCTGAAGCCGTCCTTCGCGGGCTGGAAGTCCGGCGTCGGTGGCAGCGAGTTCCGCTTCTCGACGGTCGTCCGCAGCGCCGAGCTGCAGGCGACGGTGGCGCAGGCCCTCAAGGTGGTCGGCACCAAGGGCCGCGTTGTGGTGAGCGAGGGCTGCCCGCAGTGGGTGGTCGAGGCGGTCAAGGCGGCGAAGCCGGCCAAGACCACGAAGGTCAAGGCGGCCGCGGTCGAGACGGAGGCCCAGGAGCGCGAGCGCCTGATCGCCGCCGTCAAGGCCAAGAAGCTGCCCGGCTACAGCCTGGCCTCGCGGTGGTCGACCAAGACCCTGCGCGCCAAGGCGGCTTAGCCCGGTAGGCACACAGTGACTCAGGCGGCGGGATTGGATTTGTTCTGATCCCGCCGCTTGGGAAGCTTTGGCGATATTTTTTTTGCCGATGCGGCACCATATCCGGTACCATATTTTTTTTATCCGCAGTGATACTACGTCATGCCGTTAGACTAAGGCGGAATGGATGGAGATCCGCTTGACAAGCGTGATTGACAAGAGCTGCGAAAGGTAAGTTACATAAGCTTTTATTGATATTGCCAAGTATTAGCACCTTTATAGCTTCTTGATATGGATACCTGAGCACCCGTTCTCGTAGGTTTCTCCTGTATTTGCCCCCATTGTCTGTTTTTTAGGAGTTCAAGCGAAACCCAGTAAATCTGCTCTCTGCCGCCATTGTTTGTGGTGTCTGAGGTTTGTTGAGACCTGGGTTGTCGCCCGCGTTCGCTTTAGATGTGCAACTGCGCATCAGAAGCGAGCGTTGTCGTCGATTTGATTGGCGAACAGGAAATCTTCGCTTTCCGGGTTGGGACTGCATCTAACCATGTGGTTCGACCGCAACAAAAGGAGTATCGAATGACAAAAACAACTGCAAAGTCACAGGTGATAGCGACTGCAACACCGATCAAGACGTTTACCAGCCACAAGCCGCAGATCGTGTTGCCGGAGCTGATTAAAGTTCATCCCCGTGATCGCAAGCGCTACCGCGCTCTCATCGACCAGGCCAAAGAAGCGTCTGCCCGTGCCTACTGCCCGTATTCGAAGTTCAACGTCGGTGCTGCTGCGCTCACGTTCGACGGCTTGGTTTATACCGGCTGCAACGTCGAAAACTGTGGCTATACGCAGACCAAGCACGCTGAAGAAGTGGCTGTTACTGGCGCCGTCAACGACGGACTGCTGGTGCGTGCGAAGGCTGCTGGTTTGACGCAGTTTCAAGCGCTTCTCGCCGTGGCTGTTTTCGCACCCAAGGGCAGTGACCCGTGGCCCTGCTGCAACTGCCGCCAATTCTTGGGCGATTTCGGCTACGACATGCACATCATCGGCTACGACAACCAGATCACCGATCAAGGCGCGCATGACGAGATCCTTTGCCTGACCCTCGGTCAGCTGGTTCCGCATCCGTTTCCGATCGAGGAAGTTCTCGCCAGCGTCAACGGTTAGACCTTATCGTCTGCCCATGTGGGTGAAGCAGTCTAACGCTGTTTCACCCACATTTTTTTGCCGTGTTGGGCACCAAATACGGTATCATCGTGCTATGCGTCAACGCAGTGACAACGGCTGGGGCTGGGGTTGGCTGCGTTGCAAAAACCTTAAGCTTTGGCGCTTCCCCGCCGATGTTGTTAATTAATTGTGCGAGATTCGCGCTTTCCACGAATGATTAATGCGATGCTGTCTGTGTTGCGACATAATGTCGCCTTCCATTTTTGAGGATGTCCGGCCATGCGAAGCGAAATAATTGTCTCGGCGATTGCGATAACGAGCTGCCTGCCGATGTCGGTTCAAGCCCAGGGCTATCAGGACTTGAATGCTGCGCCCCAGGGAAATGGTGCTGAGCCGAACTTGCGCGGACCGATGCCTGGCTCGCAGGGCACACCCACCCAGTACGCGGCTCCGCCGCCCCAGATGCAGCCCGTCATGATGCCTGACGGCAACACCCGCGTGCTGCGCTCAGGCGGATCTTCTATGGTCGGTGACGCAGTCGGAGCTCCCGCCAAAGCTGTCAAAACTACGGCAGCCATGACCGATCGCTCCGTCAAGACCGGTGTAGGGATGACCGATCGAACAGTCAAGACTGGCTACGGCATGACCGATCGCACTGTAAAAACAGGTGTGGGACTTACCGATCGTGCCGCCAAAACCGCGGTCGGTGCACCAGTGAAAGCGGTTAAAGAAACGTTCAAAGCGATTTTCTAGTCCGTGCAGGCGACCTATGCGCTCCTGAAACGCCCGTCACGATGTTGCGGGCCTTACCAGCAACTTCACGCTTTTAAATAACTGCGCCAAGCGCGCCAGCGAATGTATGAGCGCCACTGATTACCTCTTGCTCAGAGAGATGGACTATCAGTGGTAGCCAAGCGTAGGCTCTGATCGTTCCCTAATTCCCCAACACAAGCTTTTAGAGTCTTCCTTTCCCACCCCTCTCGTTGAAACTTATCTTCCCTGTTGGACCGGCGTCCCTTGGTCTGACACGCTTGCAAATCTTCTCGAGACAACCCTGTCTCGAGCTACCCACCGGGCTCACAAGGCTTGGTTTTTAGTCGTCTGGAGAAAATGTATGGCTACTCAAAGTGAGAAGAAAAGCTCCGGTACCCTCTCAAAACTTGGAGCTGCACTTGCCTTTATTGTTGCGAAGGGCAAAGCGCTTCTGGCAGTGATCTTCAAAGTCAAAGGGCTGGCGACAGTTCTTTCCATGCTCTTGAGCATATTTGTATACTGGAAAACCTGGCACCTTGGACTTGCCGGCGCAGTAGGATTTGTTCTATTGCTTCTTGTGCACGAATATGGTCACGTGATTGCCCTGAAGCGACTGGGCGTGCCCGCTTCTGCGCCGATGTTCATTCCCTTCCTCGGTGCTGTGATCGGCATGAAAGCGATGCCGAAAAACGCAAAGGACGAAGCGTTTATGGCGATCTCCGGTCCGATCCTCGGGTCGATTGGCGCTCTCGCCTGCTTCGGTATCTACGCACTGACGCACCAACACCTCTGGCTGTGGCTGGCCTCGACTGGTTTCCTCCTCAATCTGTTCAACCTGATTCCGGTTTCACCTCTCGACGGCGGTCGCGTCATCGGCGCGGTGTGGCGCGGTTTTTGGTATGTGGGATTGGCTGCGCTGGCTGGTCTTGCCGTATATGAGAAGAGCTTGTTCATGTGGTACATCGCCATAATTGCGCTCTTAGAGATTGACTCTCGCTACAAGCGGGTGCCGGCAATCGTCTATCTGGCAGGCGCGGTTGGCACTGTACTCTTTGGCGTTTTCAGCCACAGCATATTGCTCTTTATCCTGACGGCTCTCTTCGCCGCTTTTCTGGTCTGGCAGTTCAAGTCCCGTCTGGAAGATGGTGGTCGCTCAGAGCGGTTCATGAGCGAGGAGAAGAAAGAAGAACAGGCACGGTATTTCCAGGTAACACCGGTCGCCCGCTTTGTCATTACAGCCACCTACCTGGGACTGGCTGGTGTACTGGCGGCGCTCTTGTACTGGACTGCTATTCTGTCCAGCCATGTGGCGATCGGATAGCTTTTAGTATCACCGTCTGAACGATGGAGGCGAGGGTCGAGAGAGCAACAACAAGCTCGACCCTCGTTTATCTCTTACAACCTGCTCGCTCTGCCGCTTTTGCTTGAGATGTTTTATACTATACAACATAGCAATCTCGGCCAAAATCACACGCTTCTTCAGGCGGTGCGAGGTAGCGGACCATTATAGGTATTGAAGCTGCGCTATGACTTGATCACCATCCAAGTGGGACGAATACGAATTCGGTGTGCAGCTTCCGTAAGGCTGATCTGGACTCGGTTTTCGGGGCGTGCGCACAATTTGACGCACTGCCGCAGCGCTTGCTCCTGATGGCAGTAATTGGCACTCTTTTGATGTACGACGCCATCACCTCTCTTCATTTTAAACGCAGCAACCTCTCTTGCAAAAACCGGCTGGACCAACGCCACTTGTGGTGCGGTTCTTCACGCTGCGAGAGACTGATGGCGCTGTGCCACTCCCGTGCGGTGTCACTTCACCGCGCTCACCTTCAACATCCTCATTAGAAGGAAAAACGAATGGCAAACCTCGATCAAGTTCTGGTCAAAGGTCGCGTCACCAAGCTGCTCGGAACCAACCAGCCCAACAACATCTCCGCCTGCCTTTATCAGGTGGTGTTCGCGGTGACTGACCCGGGCAGCGGTGAAGGAGGCATACTCCTCAACCCGCAACTGGGCGCCCAGCACTCCCTGCCCCTCTTCGTTCCGTTCACCGGCAGAGAGACTCTGGCAGGCACCATGCTGACCATTCCCGGCATCGGCGGCGTTCTCCGTCTCGATCCCGATGAGTCGGCGCAGTTCAACTGGCCCAATGCCACGGCCGAGATCTTCAACACCGAAGATGGTCAGATCTACACCCTGGGCGATGTCCTGGCGCCGGAAAACTACGCTCCGCTCGCCGGCGTTGCGCCTGTTGCTCCCGTGCCGGTGCAGCCCGTGCAGCCTGTTGCGCCGGTCGCTCCCGTGCGTCCTCCCCTGCCCGTCTACGCGGGCTTCGACTACGACGCCTGGGCCGCGGCTTTCAACGAGAAGTCGCAGCGTACCTTCAAGATCACCGGCGGCGCCGATGACTCGTTGCCGAACCAGCCCGATGCCTACACGCGCGCCAACGGTTTCGACCGCTACGCCGGCGTCTGCTTCGAGACGGTTCGCGCCAACAACACCGGCGTTCTCGGCAAGGCGGAGGACGGTCCCTGCAGTGGAGACCTCGTGTTCTTCCCGTTCACCCCGGACTTCTCGCCTCTGCTCGATCCCCCGGGCTCGTACACGTTCACGACCCGCACCACGACCAAGTCGCGCGTCTACACCCCGGCGCAGTACTCCACCTCGACGTATTACGACTACGACTACTTCTGGGCGGATCCGTACTGGGGCGGCTTCGGCGGCTACCCGATCGTGATCTACTAAGGGCGCGCGTCTGACGCGTTCCTGCACTGCACTCCACGTCAAACTTCAGGAGAATCTGAAATGAAAATGAGAATGGGCTTTATCGCCAGCGCGCTGCTCGCGGCGACCCTCCTCGTCAGCGGCTGCAAGCCGCACAACGACCAGACCGCCGAGCAAAAGGCCGCTTACGCCGCCGCTCAACAGCAGGCCGCCGCCCAACAGGCTGCCGTACAACAGCCTGCGCCGACGATCTACCAGCCGCCCATCGACCAGCTGGATCCCAGCCTGGCCAACAACCCCAACCCGGTCGTCTCCACCCAGCCGGTCGTCGAGGCCGACTACGCCGCCTACGGCGTCACTCTGAGCGACAACAGCTGCCCCGTGGCGCCTTCCTCACTGCAGCGCGTTCTGCAGGGCTGGTACGGTGTCGACATGCTCGGACGTCCGATCAACGGCGCCCTGATGCCGGTGGACCGCATGGGCTACTGCGTCAGCACGCCGGTGCCGCAGAGCGAAATCCGCAACGTTGCCATCTCGCCGTATTACGTCGGCTACCTGAGCCAGCGCTACGGCTACGCCTACCAGTACAATCCGGGCTGGCACTACAACTACGGACCGAGCTTCGTTTATTACAGCGGTCCCGTGGTCGCCTTTCACCATGTCACCACCTACACGCCCGCGCATGGCACGGTCGTCACCAAGGAGGTGATCCAACAGCACACCGTCGTCAACAGCGGCGCCGGCGTGAGGCTTCCCGGCAAGGGCAGCGCAGCTCCTGCTTCGCAGGGTGTGCGTTTGCCCGGCAAGGATCAGCCTGCGGCCGCTCCTGCAGCTGCTCCCGGCAACACTGGCTTCAACTTCAACAAGCAGCCTGCTGCCCCGGCTGCCACCCCAGCCGCGACTCCGGCTCCGGCTGCGGCTCCTCCAGCCAAGACCGGCTTCACCTTCAACAAGCAGCCTGCCGCGGCTCCGGCTGCTGCTCCTGCGGCTCCGGCGGCGAAGCCCTCCGGCTTCAACTTCAGCAAGCCTGCCGCCTCGCCGTCGTCGTCGAAGCCTTCCGGCTTCAGCTTCAAGTCGAGCGGTGGCAGCAGTCGGCGTCACTAATCCTCACCTGATCTGTTAGTCGCGATACCGGGGGCGGTATCACCGCAACCGGTATCGCGGCCAACGATCTCACAGGAGAAACTGCCTTATGTCATATCAAATGGATGTCGACGCCTTGAGGAGCAAGCTGGCTGAGCTTCAGCAAGCCGACTCTCAGTGCGGGCTCTCCTCCAGCAAGCTCGAGGCTCGCCCGGCATATCTCATGCTGGTCAATCTCGAGAGCAGTGCTGCCGGCAAAACCAAGCGCGAAGTGCTGCCGGTCTTCGCGGCCTATCGGGAAGTCTCGGCAGTGTACGGGCTGGTCGCGACCTCTCTCAAGCAAGCCGAAGATTTGCTCGCCGCCAGGTTTATCATGGGCGGCAAGCACGAGCAGATCGAAGCGCTCTTGCTCGGTCCGTCGATCAAACTTTCGACGGGTGGCGTGTCGCCGCAGCGTTTTCTCGAGATGTTCAGCACCGCAATCAACAATCTCGATCAGATTGCCGATCGGTGCAACAAAGTGGTGCTCGAGTTGGACGCGGAGATTGCCGCTGCCGATGTCGAGGCCACGCGTTTGGAGCAGCTGGCTACCTCGCACAAGCTGCCGGTTCCGTCAGAAGTGGGCGTCGCTCGAAACAGCGCGCACAACCTGAAGGAGAAGTCGAAAACGGATCCGTTCGGCGCCTTCGACGACATCTCCGTCGAGGTGACGCCGCTCTTGCAGATCGCTGACCAGCACCTGCAAGCGGCGACGATCAAGACCGATCACGTCTGGACCGACCTGGCTACGTCGCTGAACGAGTTCAGAAAGACGGCGCAGCAAAGCTCAGCGACCGAATCACAACAGGCCGCCGCTGCCTACGAGGCGGCGCGACAGAGCCTGGAAGCCCGGACGAACTCGCAGGAGACCGAGCAACTTATCGCTGCATACGCGATGGTTGCCTTCCAGTAACGCCACTGCGTGTGCTGCCTGAAACATGGTGGCGCATGTGGTGCCTGAGACTTAGAGACGGTGAATCGGCTTCATCGCCGCTTTCACCGTCTCTCTTTGTCGCGCAACCTACTTGTACGTATAGTTGTATGGCGAAAAATAATGGTACCGTATATGGTGCCATTAGAGCAAAAAAGAAGAAAGAGGAGGAGGCTGGTTAGAGCTTCCTTCTCTTTCAATCTCAGGCAGATGCTTATTTAGGACAGGACGCTTGTGCCGCTTTCAACGCAGCTGCCCGCCGCGCCACTTCCGCATCCGTCAGGTTGCCTGGACGAGACTGCGATTGGTGGCGTGGCGTCTCCTGTCGTCCCAAACTGGCTGCGGGACGGGTCTGGGTTGTCCTTGGGTGGGAAAACGTGTCGCCCAAGTCGGCGTAGACTACCAGACGGTTGCGCGCAGGGACCCGGCGCTCGACCAGCTTCAGCCAGGCGACGATGGCCTTTGCTTTTTCATAGCGAAAATCCATCTGCATCGGGTTGCGGCTCTCTTGTACCTTCTCCATCACCGCGAACAGCTCACGGCCGGCAGCGACAGCCGCCGAAAGGAGTTCTTTTGGCAGTTCTTGGAAGGTCTCGGCCGGCACGTTCTCGAAGAGTCCTGCTTTGAATGCCGCATACAGTCCGATTTCCAGATGGTCACGGTCCTGCTCTGCCACTTGCGGCAGAATGACGGCAGCCAGACTCTCATGTCCGAGCTGTTTATTATCGGCGATTGCGTGCTCCACCGCGGCATGAAGCAATGCTGCAGCGAGTTCGCCTTCATTGGTGATCCGCCGAGGCGGCTCGCCGCCGGTGCGGGAAGGGGAAACCGCAGGTGCATGACGATGTTGATCCATCTAGGTCGCTCCGCTTGCTAAAGAGAAGAGGAAACCGCTGTTCGGGGCGGTGACAACAAGTGCTTCCGAATTCTGCCTGGCGCAGGTTGCTACACGATTGTCCTGAATCGTAGTTTGGTTCAGCTGTTTAGGTATTGAACTCCGCAAGGAAGAGAAATTGGAAGTGATTCAATCAAAACAGGTTTTACCGATGAGAACTCGCTGGGCAAACAGTCGCCGTGGTGTATCTCCCATCTCTTTATCTGCTATATGCATGGCGCCACTCTCACAGCAATGACACAGTTGTGTCAGGGGACGCGCCTCAGAACGCGCTCACTTATACCTTCGACGTTCGCTGAACGTAAAAGTGAACAGCCCTAAACTTATTACCTTGGGCGATCACTAAGAGTAAACTTCCGCGCCGCATAACCGCACGGTTTTGGACTTTTTCTCAGGCCTTGCCACAAATCAAATCCGACTTTTCGCGCAACACGATCAGGGCACGAGTGTGTCACCGATGTGTCAAAAACCTGATGATGAGCGGTTCTTAAGCTAAATGCTAGCGGACCTTGGCCAATGTTTCTTACTTACGTTTGCCTGGCACGATCATGAAACGAGGCTAAGCTGTGGGTTTCTGTCAAGAATATCCCATTGAAGAACATTACAGGCTCAGGAATCCGTAGGCCAGTCAAGCTTTCTGAGTAGCTACTCACATCCTTTACTTCGCCCTCCTGACTTCTATAGGTTCCATATATCCACCTTTACATCTCTTCCCTAGAGAGCCCTCCCACAACTCAGCACATCTGCACATCTCTCCCGCTTTTTTCTGCCCTTTTGGCGGACGGATGAGCATGGGCAGTGCACAAGCGAACGGGACGGCTGGTGGGCAGTTGTAACTACTCCGCGAAGGAGTCGGTTACCACCTAATTCTTCTCAAAGGAGAACTACATTGGAACCAATTGTGACTGCCGCTAACACCGGCATTTTTCCGCACGCGTCCACAACCGTCAGCCCCAAGGAGGCAAAAATGACCAGTGAATTCCTCGACCTGCTCGCGAACTACCCGATGCCGACCAGCGCCCGACCCCATGATACCGTCAGCGGTACCGTGATCGGTCAGCACCGCGCCGGGTTTTTCGTCGACATCGGGGGTAAGACCGAATCGTTCTGTCCCACTGAAGAAGCCGGCAACATCGCTGTTGGCGGTTCGTACTCTTTCATGGTCCTGGCGACCCGGGAGTATTTCGAAGGCGAAGAAGACGGCGCCGTGCGTCTGTCGTATCGTCGTGCACAGGGCTGGTCGGTCGTTCAGGGTCTCAAGGAGTCTCGGGCAACCAGCGAAGTACGCGTCAAGAGTGTCGCCCGCAGCAAGACCGGCGGCGAAGCTGGCCTGATCGTCTCGCTCGAGGGCATCGACGGCTTTCTGCCGCGCTCGGAAGCAGACCTCGGAGGTCCACTCTCCTCGTACGTCGGCAAGATGATTCCGGTCAAGGTGCAGAACGCTGAGCGGAAGGTTGAGCGCGGGCGGGTTTTCGACTCCGTCACCGTGAGCAATCGCGCCGCCACGCAAGACCAGAAGATCGCGTTTTTGCAGGGCCTCAAGCGTGGCGACACCGTCCGCGGTGTGGTCACCAAGATCGTGCTCGAAGCCGCCAATGAAGGTGTCACCGAACGTCGTGAACTCGGCGTCAAGGTGCGCATCGGCAATTTGGTAACGGGCTTCGTGTACCGCACGGAAGCGAGCTACAGCCGGTCGGCAAAGCCGAGCGAAGTTCTGCCCGTGGGCACCGAGGTCGACGCGACCGTTCTCTCGATCGACGTGGAGAAGGGTGAGCTCAAGCTCTCAACGAAGAAGCAGACCGTCAACCGCGGTATGCTCAACTCGCTGAAGCCGGGCGACAAGCTCTCCGGACGCGTGAGCCACATCCGCTTCGAGCGCCAGGGTGACAACGGCAAGTCTCGCCTGTTCGAGCCCGGTGACGAGAACGGTCTGGGAGTCGATCTGCCGCAGGGCATGACCGGCTACCTGCATCGCTTCGAGGTGTCCACGGATCGCTCCGTGAAGCCCAGCTCGATCCTGCCAGTGGGTACGGCCGTCGAGACCGAAGTGGTCTCGGTGGACGAGCGCTTTGGCACCATCAAGCTCAGCCTCCGCCCGATGCGGGAGCTCGAGCTCGAGGCTCTGCGCCAGCAGAAGGGTCAGCTCGTCAGCGGCACGGTGCGCAGCGTTTTCCCGAATGTCGGGTATTTCGTGCGCCTCGGACTGCTGACCGAAGGCTTGCTGCACAACAAGGAGCTGCGTTCGGACGGCACCAACCGTGAAACGGTCACGGTCGGCTCGCAGGTCGACGTGCGCATCAAGGACGTGACCGAAGATCGGGAGCGTCGTCGTACGACCGTTGCGCTCGGACGCTAACGAGTAAGACGGTGGCAGCAAGGTTGGCGAAGCGGAAAAGGCACAAAACTCCTGAGCGAGTTGCTTTATTCCGCTTCGCCCGCACAACTTGCACGAAGGCGGCGGGCAGAGAGGCAGTCCTTAAGGACCAAGCTTCTCTGCCCGCTTCCATTTTGGGCTGCGATTGCTATCTTGCGTAGTACGTATAAAGATAGCCGACAGTTCGGAGATGCACGTCCAGTCACAGGTTATGCTGTGTTGAGGGCGCGGCGTTCAGCTGCGGACGGCTTGTAACAAAAGGCGAGTAACGCATAAGCCGGGTTCTGTTTGAGACTGTCATCTCTCTGGGAGCTCGGTCTCCCGAGCCCTCTAGCGGCATCAGCACTTCAAGATGGCGGGCCACCATTGCCTTGACGTATACCTTCGCCTTGCACCTTTAGTGGGGTTTACCTAGCCAGAGCCTCTCGACTCTGCTGGTGACGCTCTTACCGCACCGTTGCACCCTTACCCGAGCAAGCTCGGGCGGTTTTCATTTCTGTGGCACTATCCTCACGCTCACGCGCACTGGGCGTTACCCAGCGACCAGCCCTGTGGTGCCCGGACTTTCCTCATTCCGGCCTCGCGGCCAAAACGCGACAGTCTGCGTTACTCGCAAGCCATTATACGCGAGGGGGCAATGAGGAGGAGCGCACCGCGTAAACCAGTTACTCGCTGAGCTCCGCCAGGTTGTCAAGGGATTAAATTGGACGGTCCGCGTTTCCACATTGGCGCCTTCGCCCTGGTTTAACCCTTTAGAGCCGCCATCCGATGGGCGTTTCGGGCACATGTTAGGTTTCTTGAGGAAGATGAGGCCTTTCTGCTCGCATTCGATACGTTTGGGTGTTCCCAACCATCCCAAGATCAAGGCTTTTCACTCGCACGCCTGATTTCATTATTGCCAATTCTCCAGTGCTGTCCAGTGTGGGCGGCTCGTGGTGTTTGGTAATCAAAATCGAGCTGCGGATTGTCTCTGAGGACGGTTATGGAACAGCGTTGCAGCCGGTCTAGTCGTGGCAGTAGAGCACTGCTGGCAGACACGGGCATCGCAATCTTTAACCAGTGGACAGGTAGAGCACCTGCCACATAGGAGAACGCAACATGTCAACGTCAACAGCAGCAATAATCGGCGAAGCCCGCCTCAGTCATCTTCGGATGATCGCGACTCATTGTGCCAATCTGCGGCTCATGGTCCAGGTCGTTCCGATGGTCCAACACATTGATGCACTAGTATTGAAAATCAAAGAAGTTCAACCCGGGTTGCTTGCGGCTGAACTCGCCGCCGATGGCACCACAGCCACCGACTCGTCCTCCCGAGCGCAACTCCTCGATGAGCTGGTCGCGGTCAGCACCAAAGCCGCGGCAGAGTCCCGAGCCCTGGAAGCGAAGACCACGAGGGCAAGCGCCTCGCTCCACGACGCCATCAGCTGGCTGGACAAATCGATGCGCAACATCCACGAGGTCATACTGGCGCTGGCCAAAAATCCGTCTGCCTGCGCGTCCGAAAGTGTCAGCGGACTGATAGCGCCTCTCAACGGTTTGAAAGTCGCTGCCGGTGAGCTGCAGCAGTCCGCACAGAAGGAAGCTGGCGCCGAAGCGATTCGCCCCTGCCGACTCTGGACCGCAGCTGCTTATGCGGGGGTCGTTCTGTTCCTTACGTACGGAATTGCCGGTGTGGTCTTCTTGCACAATCGTCCTGCGCCCATCGCTGCCGTCTTGGTATTCTTCGCGCTTGCTGTGGCGACGTTCTATGCCATGGTCAAGTCAGACAGGTACAAGAGCGCTAGTGCGTGGGCCTCGGAAGTGACCGCTGAAGGCGGGCTACCTGAGTATCTTGAGCGAGAAGAAACCATCGCCAACGATGCCCTCGAGCTAGTGGCGAGTGCCAGAAGCTGAGCTTTGATCTACACCTGGTTTAGCATCAGTGAGCGGCAGCTGTCGAGATAACAGTTGTCTCGGCGGTTGAAGACTCGGGCGAGCGGGGAGAACTAGCATTCTCCTCGCTCTGCCTTAATTTTCTTTTGCCCATAAGTGATACCATATACGGTATCACTTTCTTTTACTGCTTCTAACCCGGCCGGGCACGCGAAAGCCTGCCTATTCAGCAGTCACTGACGCAGAGGTGGACTGCCCGACAGCTTGCAAATTGGACTTGTAGCACCGTTGCGCCACTCAAATTAGCTGACGGCGCCCGTTTGTGTCTTCTAATCGTACTAGATTACTGCTTCCCTTGCGCTACGGTAGATGCGTACTGCCTGGCATTACTTAATTACGCAAAGCAACACTCACGCATCTGTCTGCCCACCAATAATTCGATATCGTGCCGCATTAGGGCATGCCGCGTGTACTCTTGCTTGCGAATCTCAGAGGTTTCATGCAACCCGAAAATTCAGCCGTCACTCTGGACGGACTTCTTAACTATGCAGGCGCCGAAACCCATTCGGTGGCTGCTCCCGCAAAAGCAAAATGGGCCCGCTGGATGGCGCTAGCTGCCAGTGGAGAGGTGGTAGATGCCAAAGTTGTAGGCATGGCAAAACACGGCGCAATTGTGTTTATCGATGGAATGGAGTGTTATCTTTCCCAGAGTCAGACGCATCTTCCACGGCTCTCCGGCTTCGTTGGAAAGAGTATTCCAGTCACAGTGTTGGCAGTTAAGTGTCGTGTTCGCAACGGCAGAGAGCTGCGCTCGGTATATGTCAGCCACATTGCGGCTCTGGACAAGTTGTGGAAGGAGCGGTATTTCAGTGTGAAACCTGGCACCAAAGTGCGGGGGACCGTTGTCAGGATCGCCCACGAGAGGGGCATCGCCGACGGCGCCGCTCCGCAGGAAATCGGTGTGAAGCTGCTGGTCGACGGCATCCTTCCTGGTTGGATTCACTGGACCAACACCGGACTGCATCGCAACGCCAGCCTCGCCGAAGCCTTTCCCATCGGCAAGGAGGTAGAGGCGCTTGTGATTATGAACAGGCCGAACCAACGTATCTTCAGATTGAGCACTCGCGAGTTTATTTTAGCCGAGAAATCCGCGCAGATGCAGGTAGGAGATAGACTTTCCGCTCGTGTGTCCGGCATCAGAGTCGACCAAAAATCGGAAGATAAGTGCGAGATCGGCGTCTGTTTGGAACTCGAGAACGGTTTAGAGTCGTACGTTCCGCGCCACAAGCTCTTAAGCTCGCCATTGATTCGTTTGAGTGATTTACTTCCTGTCGGAACAACAGCTTTGGTTGACGTCGTTCGATTTATACAGTCCGGCCGTCCGCGGGTGGCCGTCAAGATCGACTGGAAAACGCGCTCGAACCGTCCGGCGCCGCGCGCGCTTGGTGCCATTCAAACCGACGTTGAATAAGCGTTAGCGTGACTACTCGTCACAAGCTCTAATTTGCCGTGGGTCAGAACCTGTCTCGGTTCCGGTCCACGGCATTTCTTTTTGCTCAACATGGCACCATATATGGTATCAAACCGATGGTTTGAAATATCTCTTCCACCACGGTTGTTTCAATGCTGAAAGTTCTAACTGGAGGCGGTCCAGGTCCTTCTGCAGGTTTTTGATCTCTACATCCTTCAGACAACCTTGTTTGACTTCCAGTACCAACGCTCGTTCCATCGGCGCCAACCGCTGCACTTCCAACTCCGCTTGTTGCATCTTGTCGCGTAGTGTAATCACCTTCTGATGTTCATCAGCCAGCCGGTAGGCAAACTCTATCGACAACGACTGCAGCATCTCTTCAACAGCGGCTGCCGTTTCAACCGGCGAGGCGCTCACCGTAGCCACTACACCGTCAATCTGAATCGGTTCTGCCACTACCAGCTCTGGCAGCGCGTCCGGCTCAAAAAACTTCTGCAAGCCTTCCAGGTTCGTTCGTTCTTTCGCCTCGACCAGACCGGGCATACTGTCCAGCAGGTTATCGAGCTCGCTGGAGTAAAGAAACCACTTCTCCTTCTCCCCCACCACACGGCATTCACCCTGGATCTGCCCGGCGCTGATTTTCGTGCGGAGATCGCGCTTATCGACTCCGAGAAGAGCAGCTGCCTTCTTAACCGCTACCATGGGACGCATTGTCATTTGCTTAGCACCGTATATAGAGTCGTATACGCCACCGCGATTATATCCCATTTATTAAACTGCCACAGGAATTATCGGTCGCAGTTAGAGCCACTGGTCGAGCAATGAACCCGTTGCCACTGCAGGCGGTGCAATGCACTGGAATTTTTTTTAATCAAAACGGCACCGCTGGTGGTGACTCATCGAACAAAAAAAGAGCAGAAAACCAGGCTCAGCCTGGTTTTCGTGCCTGTATCCGATCGCTTCAGAATGCCTGGTTTACTTGGCCTCGGAGTCGTTCGTCTTCGATGGGCTCCTTCTGGGAACGTAGGTCATATAATGAGCAAAGCTGGTCACGAGTATGGAGATGGCCGCCCATACGAGGGCAAAATCCCAAAAGTGTGTGTGCGAATGCATGTAGGATCTTCGCTTGTTATAGTGCGCGCGTTTGACGCACTCGGTTGCAGAAAACCGATCGGCGACCGCACATATTTGTGTGATCGCCGACCGACTAAGACGCCGTGTTACTTCGTTGCGGAGATGGCCGCCTTGAGATCGAAGTTGCCGATTGCCGCGACGCGCTCACCAGTGTCCAGGAAGGTGAACGATACCTGGTCACCGGCTTGCACCAACGGCAGAAGCGCGGGCGAAGCCGTCACGTTGGCCTGGAAGATGTGCTTGTCACCGGTGATGGTGAGCGTGTACATCCACTGACCGTTGATGAGCGAACCGCCGATGCGGCTGACGACGCCGGAGACTGGCTTGCCGAGCGTGCCCTTGCTCTGGATAGTGCCCGCCTGATGCTGGCCGGCCAGATAGGCACGGTAGTTCGCCAGCGCTGCGTCTCGGCTTTCACCGAAGACGACGTTGGCAGGCTGCGGATCGAGCGCATCCAGGAAAGCGATGCCGGCAAAGGCCGAGCCCACTCCGACAGAACGCGCGTAGATTGCCACCCAGGTCGGGTGCCCGTAGATCGAGTAGAGTTGAGTCGACTCGATCGACAGGTGGTTGAGCTGCACGGGGCTGCCCGGGAAGCTCGTGAAGGCGCCGTCGATTGGAGTGCCGATCGGCTTACCGGCGAAGCCCTTGTAGAACGTCCACTTGTTGTCGTGCGTGTCGACTACCATCACACCGAGCGAGCTGGCATCATTATCGTTCTTGGAAGTGTACGGAACAACCCAGATGGGATTGCCGCCGAGCTGAGTGCCCGCCATCTGATAGTGCAGCTCGATGTTCGTTCTCTTCGATTGAAACTGGTCGTTGCCGAACCAGTACCAATCGTGACGCTGATCGCCGTAGTTGCCCCAATCAATGGCGTACTCATTTACCAGGCTGTACGACATGACGCGGTCAACCCATGCCGGCACCTCGTTCGGAGCATAATGGGTAACTTCGCCCGTCTGCGCATCGACCAGAAGAATGCTGTCGATCTTCGAACCAGAAACCCCACCGGCAGCCGGCTTCAGATAGGTGACCGTGTAAAACGGACGCCAATGATCGTCGACCTCGAGCGTCGGATCCTCCAGGGTGCCGTCGGTATAACCCGCCTGGTAGACGTGTCTGAGCAAGTTCTGGCTGAATGCGGCATCGGGCAGATACTTGATGGCATACGGTTTGTCCTGCTCGTCTTTCAAGTGCAGGACTGCCGTTGCCTCGGAGTCTTCCGCATCGACGGAGACAAAGCCGGGCGTCGTCTCATACGATTTGGCAAAGAAGCCCACCTGGTTCCACAGCGAGCTGTAGTCGAGCGGAGCAATCCAGTACAGGTGACCGGCGACGCTCTGCAACGTGTAGTCTTCCGCATTCGTCTGGAAGATGCTGCCCAGATTGTCGCCTGTGGTGCCGATTACCGAGCTGCCCTTATAGACGGCGACTTGACGCGGCACCATGATCAGGTGAGCCGGATCGGTAGGCGGCAACTCGGCGTTGTCGACGACTTTGACGTTGGGCAGCGAAGCGAAGTATCGCGCTTGCGTCAATCCGGTGCCAAACCAAAGGTGCTGTGCCGCCGGCACAATGGCAACAACAGCGATGAGCAAGAACACCAGTGCGCCCGGTAAAATCACATTGCTCCGCTTCGCCATGAAGACAAGCGACAGACCAGAAGCGATCACCGTGCAGATCACGAACGGCAGCATGCCGCCCAACGAACCGACTAGTGCCGGCGTTTGATAATACAGGGTGAAGCGCACGAGCAAGAGTTCGAGAACGAAGCTGAGCACCGCGCCGACCACCGTCACCTGCAGCCGCTGTTGAGGCGATAGTGCGCGCGCGCGACCGCGAGGACCGGGAGCGGGCGATGCTCCGTTCGATAGATACAGAGTTGAGCTCAGAACGATACTCGTGAGGAATGCCCATATCAGGGCAAATCCCCACATGTGGGTATCAAAAATCATTTCTCATCCTTGGGTTGTGACTGCGTGCCAGTTTGCAAGCGCAGCCGGTTGAGTGCAGCCTTCTCCCCACAGCAGGACGCTGCCAGTGGGTTTACTCCTTCGGTTAGATTGCAGTTGACTGAGAGTCCTGCGGGATAGAGTGAAAGGCTTACACCCTAGAGATAGCGCTTACCTGTTCTGCGAATACAGTGATTTCCTGAAATGATGAAGAGTGACTACTACGACGGAGGCGTCGAACAGTGCTGGATTTCAATGCTTTTTCTCTCCCTGATGAATAGCATCTTAATTGGGCTGAATTGTGCGAGGAATGACAGAGTTGTGGCATCAGTGCTGTGCTGTGGCGCAAGGCTCATTTAGTCGGGGCCGATCGAACGCATGCAATTGCTTTTTTCAAACACCGTATTTGGTGTCACGAGACTGGCTGAACGCAATTCCGGCCGAGATGTTGAAACCCTGTATTTGCAAGATTCTCGATTCTATTATACTATGTCGGAGCAAAACTTGAAAAAAACGGTCGACGATCACACGTACTTTGCGTGATCGCCGACCGTGTCAAATCGACTCGGTTACTTGATCGCCGAGGGATCCGTCTTCAGTTGGAAGTTGCCGATGGCAACCACGCGCTCCTTGGTGTCCAGGTAGCTGAACCCGATTTCGTCACCAGGGTGCACGAGCGGCAGGTCAGGCGACGAGTTGCCGCCGATCTGGTAGACGTGCTTATCGCCGGCAATGGCGATAGTGTAGGTCCACTGCCCGTTCACGAGTGAGGCGCCAATACGAGCAACCACACCTTCTTTCAGCGCCGACTTCTCACCGTCACGCGCGATGCCGCCCATCTGGTGGTCGCCCGCCAGATAAGAGCGGTAGTTTGCCAGCGTTGCTTCACGGCTTTCGCCGAAGACGACGTTGGCAGGCTGCGGATCGAGCGCATCGAGGAAGGCGATGCCGGCGAAAGCAGAGCCCACTCCGACCGAACGCGCATAGATCGCCACCCAGGTCGGATGACCGTAGATGGAGTAGAGCTGAGTCGACTCGATCGACAGGTTGTTGATCTTCACGGGGCTGTTGGGGAAGCTGGTGAAGGCGCCGTCGACCGGCTGACCAACAGGCTTGCCCGCAAAACCCTTGTAGAAGGTCCACCTGTTGTCGTGCGTGTCGACCACCATCACCCCCAGCGAGCTGGCATCATTGCCGTTGCTGGAAGTGAACGGCATGACCCAGATGGGATTGCCGCCCACCTGATAGTGCAGCTCGATATCCGTCGCCTGCGACTGAAACTGGTTATTGCCGAACCAGTAGCGCGAGTGACGGTAGTCGCCGAACTCACCCCAATCTTTGGCGTACTCTTTCACCAGGTCATAGGACATGACGCGATCGACCCACGCCGGCACCTTATCCGGGGCATAGCGGGTGATCTTGCCGGTCTGCGCATCGACCAGAAGCACGCTGTCGATCTTCTCGCCGGAGACGCCGCCAGCCGCCGGCTTCAGATAGGTGACCGTGTAGAACGGGCGCCAGTGGTCGTCGACCTCCAGCGTCGCGTTCTCGATCATGCCATCCGTATAGCCGGCGAGGTAGATGTGGCGTTCCAGATTCTGACTGAAGGCGGCGTCGGGCAGATACTTGATGGCGAGCGGCTTGCCCTCTTCGTCCTTCAGGTGAAGAACGGCGGGAGCATCCGGATCCTCCGCGTCGACCGCGACGAAGCCAGGCGAGGAATCGTATTTGGTGGCAAAGATGCCCACCTGATTCCACATCGAGCTGTAATCGAGCGGCGCGATCCAGTACAGATGCCCGGCGATGCTCTGCAGCGTGTAGGCATCCGCGTTGGTCTGGAAGATGCTGCCGAGATTGTCGCCGGTGGTGCCGATCACCGAGGTGCCCTTGTAGACGGCTACTTGCTGCGGCACCATAACCAGATGGTTGGGGTCAGTCGGCGGCAGCTGCGCGCCGTCGACGGTCTTCACGTTGGCCAGCGATGCGAAATAACGAGCCTGCGTCAGACCGGTGCCGTAGATGAAGTGCTGCACTCCCGGAACAATGATCAACGTCGCCAGCAGTACCGCCGCCGTCGTAATCGGCACAATCAAGCCTTGGCGGTGGAAGATGCTGTTGATTCCGATAGCGACGGCGCTCGAAATCAGGCTGCACCAGAGCAACGCTCCCACTCCGCCCAGTGCGCCCACCAATGCCGGGTTGAACACGTAAGTGCCGACGTAGGTGATGAGCAGGTCGATGACGAACGTCAGAATGAACACCGTGATCACGTCAGCTTTGCGCTCGCTCTTGTCGGACCGCGATCCGTACGAGAAGAAGGTGGCGAGAGCGACACCGGCGCCGGTGCTGAGCGCCCATAAGAGTGATAGTTGCCACAAATGTGCTTGTAAAAACATACCGTTCTCCATTTTTGAGGCTGCGTGCGTTCAAACACGAGCCGGTTCCAAGTGAAAACGCTCTCTCACACGCGGCAGGACGCCGTGCGTAAGTGCTGGTTAAAGTCTGCTGTGGGCGGTTTGAAAAACCTGCAGATATGTAAGAGAGGTGCTCCCAACACTTAGCACTTTCATTGATGCGCAATGAAATCTAAGGTGAAACCGTGGAGATTGGCGCTCTGCCTGAGGTTTCGTTGTTGCGCGCCGGTGCGAGATGCGGCGCCTGGTGGGGATCTCACGTATGAAAAATCAACAGTCTCGCTTGCGCTAACAATGTCACAGGAGGGGCAAATTCGTGAATAGCTCCCGGCCGGATTGAGCAGGCTCGGCCACTCGTCTGTGATCGCGGAGTTCACGCGACGACCCAATATTGCCACTCCAACAATCGGTTACCCGCGAATAGGCACCATATATGGTGCACTTAAAGGCAAAAAAATTTGAGAAAGAGAACGGTCGGCGATCGCCTTGAACGTGATCGCCGACCGTTTCAAAACGGCGTTGTTACTTCGTCGCTGCTGGATCTGACTTGAGCTGGAAGTTGCCGATTGCTTGCACGCGCTCACCGGTGTCCAGATAGCTGAACGCGATCTGGTCACCAGGGTGCACGATCGACAGATCGGGCGACGAGTTGCCGCCGATCTGGTAGATGTGCTTGTCGCCGGCGATGGTGATGGTGTATGTCCACTGCCCGTTGACGAGCGAGGCACCGATGCGAGCTACCACGCCCTCTTTCGGCGTAGACTTCTCACCGTCGCGCGCGACGCTGCCCATCTGGTGGTCGCCCGCCAGATAAGAACGGTAGTTGGCCAGCGCCGCATCACGCCTTTCGCCGAAGACGACGTTGGCGGGCTGCGGATCGAGCGCATCGAGGAAGGCGATGCCGGCAAAGGCCGAGCCGACTCCGACCGAACGCGCATAGATTGCCACCCAGGTCGGATGACCGTAGATGGAGTAGAGCTGAGTTGACTCGATGGCCAGGTTATTGATCTTCACAGGGCTGTTGGGGAAGCTGGTGAAGGCGCCCTCGACTGGCTGTCCGACAGGCTTACCCGCGAACCCCTTGTAGAAGGTCCACTTGTTATCGTGCGTGTCGACGACCATCACACCCAGCGAACTGGCATCATTGCCATTGCTGGAAGTGAACGGCATGACCCAGATGGGATTGCCGCCGACCTGGTAGTGCAGCTCGATATCCGATGCCTGCGACTGAAACTGAGTGTTGTCGAACCAATAACGGGTGTGACGGTAGTCGCTGTACTTGCCCCAATCTTGGGCATACTGTTTGACCAGGTCCCTGGACATGACGCGGTCGACCCAAGCTGGCACCTTATCCGGAGCGTAGCGAGTGATTTCACCGGTCTGCGCATCGACCAGAAGTACGCTGTCGATAATCTGTCCGGAGACACCGCCAGCCGCGGGTTTCAGATAGGTGACCGTGTAGAACGGGCGCCAGTGGTCGTCGACCTCCAGTGTCGCGTTCTCGATCATGCCATCGGTATAACCGGCGAGGTAGATGTGACGCTCCAGATTCTGACCGAAGGCGGCGTCGGGAAGATACTTGATGGCGTACAGCTTGCCCTGCTCGTCCTTCAGGTGAAGTATGGCGGGAGCATCCGGATTCTCGGCGTCGACAGCAACGAAGCCCGGTGAGGAATCGTATTTGGTGGCGAAGAAGCCGACCTGATTCCACATCGAGCTGTAATCGAGCGGCGCGATCCAGTACAGATGGTTGGCGATGCTCTGCAGCGTGTAATCATCCGAGTTGGTTTGGAAGATGCTGCCGAGATTGTCGCCGGTGGTGCCGATCACGGAAGTGCCTTTGTAGATGGCAACCTGCTGCGGCACCATGACGAGATGGTCCGGGTCGGTAGGCGGTAGCTGCGCATCTTCGACAGTCTTCACGTTCGCCAGAGACGCGAAGTAACGAGCCTGGTTCAGCCCCGTGCCGTAGATGAAGTGCTGCACGCCCGGCTCGATGATCAGCGTCAAAATCGACACCACTATCACCACTATGGGCACCATTACCCCATCGCGGTGGAAGATGGCGTTGATGGCAATGGCGATAACGCTAGCTATAACGCTGAAGATGATCAGCGATACCACGCCGCCCAGTGCGCCCACCAGTGCCGGCGTGAAAAGGTAGCTGCCGATGTAGGTGACGAACAGGTCGATGCCGAACGTCAGAATGAACACCGTAATCACGTCACCGATGCGCTTGCTCTTGTCGGAATCGCCACGGTACGAGATGAAGGTGGAGAGCCCGATAATGACGCCGGTGATGAGCGCCCACAATAGGGACACTGCCCACAAATGTGCTTGTAAAAACATTTCATTCTCCAATCTTGGGGCTGCATGCTTGCAGGGCACGAGCCGTTTTATTGAAAATCGCATTCTCACACGCGGCAGGACGCCGTGCGCTATTGCTTGTTGAAGTCTGCTTTTGGGCGGATAGATCCTGCAGATGTGTGAAAGATGTGCTCTTAACACTTATCACTTTCACTGTTTCCCACTGAACCTTAAGTCAGGTTCTAGGTGAAACCGTAAATACGGGCGCCCAGGCAAGGATTTAGTGATTTACTCGGTCTTATTTCGCGCGCGTGTAGTGGGGATCTCACGTATGAAAAAGAGATCGATATCGCTCGCGCTAGCAAGATTTAACAAGCCAAAGTGGTCGTGGCTCCAGCCGCCTGGACAGCGCTCACTGGTTACGACACTTTCCGACGATGAAATATTGCAGTCCAACCAATCGGTTTCTCCCCCGAAAGGCACCGTATATGGTGCCGATGGCGACCACCGACTCCTTAGTGTATAGCGGCACCAACTTCCCGCTGGCACGGGAAGCTGGCAAGGAGACCGATGTTGCCTGGATGGTTCAACGTCACTATAAGCTTTGCAACCAGTCGAAAACAAGGTTTCACTGGGACGGGCTCACCATGAGGTTTCACCCGAACACTCGATGGACATATCGATCTGCCTGTTCTTAACCAGATCTCCGTGGTTTCACTCACCATTCTCAACCCTGCACTGGTATCTCTCGATATTGAAAAAGTTGTGGATTTTGCAACTCAGCCAGAGGGCTCTTGGATTGCGTCAAGGCAACGAAGCGTGATTGGTGCTTGATACAACCAGAACGTTAGCAGAACGGTGGTAGTAGCGTGCGTTCTAACGAGAGCCAGCGTTAGCTGTAGTTCGATTCTTTGCTTCCGAGTACAGTTGATCGGACTTGGGGTATTCATGCGTTCGATTCAACATGTCGGCGTAAGACTCTAAGACACGAACATATTCTATTCCTGGGTTCTTTATGTCGCGAAACCCCGATACGGCCTTTTCATAATATTCTTTGGCCTGAGTTGATTGGTTCCGCTCATCGCACACACGAGCCAAATCCGCGTAAACCGTTAGTGTTTCTGCTGATCCGAAACCCAGATTCTTTTGTTTGATATCCAACTCTTGTTTAAATAACTTATCTGCCATGTCGTAAGAACCCTGACGTTCAAGCTTTGACGCAGTTTCATCCAGGTTTTCTGCCATCCCTAGACATGCAAGACCTCGCTTACAGAAATCGCGGAGTTGATCTGCCTTTTTCAATACATCAGCTGCTTGCCCATTATAACGATAGCCCGCGACTGCCTTAATGGCGACGGCAGAGGCATAGGACAGTTTAGTCTGCAAATCGAGGTGGCTGTCACCGTGGCTCACAGATTCGAGCGTTTCATTGAGCGATGCCAATCTTGCCTCCCAGGGAATCTGTGGTGATGTAGAAGTGCCCCGCTCAAACGCCGTGATTCGTTCTAACGCTATTCGCACCTGCTTCATCGCATCTGCATCTGGATCTTTTCGTGTGAGCCAGGACTGCAGAATGCGCGCGTAAAGCAAGCCTGCGAGCTCAAATTGACCGTTGCATTCATAGGTTTTTGCTTGAGATGACCCATAATCAAGGTCTTGGATTGACTTAAGGCGAATCTTTTCGATATCGTCCTTTGTCACAGTCGGCGCGGGCGCAGAGTCTGTAACGGTCCTTTCCCACGAACTGTCGATTGCTTCAAACGTAGATTCGATTCCAGGTCCCCCACCATTTTCTCTATAAGTCTTCTCTCCCTGATCCAAGATCCGCATATTCTCTGACATGTCAGGGCAGACCGAACTGTCCGCAAAGGCCGGGAGCCAGCAACCGAAGGTCACCATTGTCAGAGTTACCATTAATTTGGAGTTCCGCATAACGCAGCCTCGACGCTACTCTCTACTTCTAGTTTAAACCAAACCTCTGGTAGGATTGTGGGGATGAAATTTGTTGTTGTTACGCTGTTTCCTGATTTGATTATGTCTTATTGCCGCACGAGTATTATCGGCAGGGGCATGGAGAGTGGGAAGATATTGGTGGAGACGTGCAATCCGCGGGAGTTTTGCACGGACAAGTACAGGCGAGTCGATGATACTCCCTATGGTGGCGGACCGGGCATGGTATTGAAACCTGAACCGATGTTCGCTGCGGTAGAAAGCATCGATAAGCCGGAGGGAAGCCCTGTCATACTCATGACTCCGCATGGCGAACCGTTCAAGCAAGCGATTGCAGAAGAGTTGGCGCATGAAACACATATTGTCTTTATCTGCGGGCATTATGAGGGCTTCGACGAACGGATCAGGACGCTTGCCACGCGTGAGATTTCGCTGGGCGACTTTGTTATGACAGGCGGCGAACTGGCGGCGCTGACAATCATCGACGCGGTGGGTCGGTTGGTGCCAGGCGTCATCGGTAAGCCAATATCCCTCGCCGATGAATCGTTCGTTTCAGGCATACTGGAAGCTCCTCAGTACACCAAGCCCGCTGAATTTCGCGGCATGATTGTGCCTCAGGTGTTGCGAGGGGGAAACCACAAGGAAGTGGCGCTCTGGCGTCGGCGCGAAGCGCTGCGGCGCACATACCTGCGGCGTCCTGACTTGCTGGCGAACATAGAGTTGAACAGAGACGAACAGAAGTTTCTCAACGAATTGAAAGAGTACACCGCTGTTGACGAATGAACGCAATCGAACGTGATGTTTAAGGCAGCAGCTAAGCATCACACTGCCAAGCCTTTCCACCACTTCTCGAACCTTTGGGTTACTCCGGGTTATAGTACCAACTCTCTCTTTTTTTTCAAAATTCGTACTGCGAGAGGCTGACTGTCGGCGTTCGCATAACAGCCAACCTCTGGTTCACGACCGGAAAGACGTGCTAGTAATCGGATGATCTCCGGATGTAGAAGTTAAGTAAGCGGGCGTTGCCCAGCACCATGCGCAAGCGCAGCTCAACGCTGGTTTCAAAAGAGCGCTGGAGGTTGTGTCCGAACGTCAGCTCGATTTCGCTTGTGTCCGGATAGTCTTGGCGTCGAACCTGGAGAGCGTCCGGTGAGGAGCGAATCTGTTCGATGACTACTTCCAGGTTGGACACAGTGCCCACCGCGTTTACAGCTTCAGTTATGTCGCTCTCTTCTTTGCCGGAGAACTTTTTCGAGTCTGCGCTCGCAATCGCTTCTCGTATTGCTTGCTCGAGCTGTGCTCCTTCGCGGTTTTTGCCCTTTGACCAGCCAGCCGGCAGAAGGGTTGCTTCAGTTTGCAGGTCATGAATCTGACAGCGCTCGCCAGTCTTCATGTTCCATACGTCGCTGATTATGTAGCTGGGATTCTTAGGATCCCAGACTTCGTTCCATTCTCCTACAGGGAGAGCCACTTTCCACGCCTTGCCGCTCCAGTTTTCGGAAAGCGCTTCTGTTCGAGCGTCGAAGCAATAGTCTTCCCAGATGCTGGCCGGACTGCGTTCCAATAGTTTTGCCAGGTCGGAGATGGGCGTCCATGCCCATGGGTGATCGCCAAGGCGAACGAGCTTTGCTGCTACGATTCGCCCCTTCAATGCGGTGTTGTTCGTCATATCTAACCTTTTCTGAGGTTGCTTGAGATTGCCTCTCTGTCCCGGTTTTCGTTCAAGCCCGCTGCCATCACACAACTCGAAAGTGGTGTGAAAATTCGCTTGCTGGCGATTTTGTCTATTGGAGCGGGGCTAAAGAGACGAGAACGGAAAAGAGAGAACACCAGAGCCTATAAGAATTGGCTATGAAAATGCGCTTGTTGGTCACAACGTTTGAAACACACTGTGGACTGGCGGATGGTTGCTCAACAGCCAATTTGCGCCGATCACGGACAGCGGGGCGGGTTCATTGTTAGCGCTTGATAACCTGGCGTGGCTAGTAGCCTACTGCGTCTGCGAGGCTTTTGTGGTCGTACTAATTGTGTTAGTAAAGGACGGGTTTTTGAAACTATCGAAAGGGGCTGACTATCAGCTTTCGCATAATAGCCAGCCCCAGTAAACTCAGGTCGGTTGCTTGCTAATCAGGCAATGCGACTGAGGCGCCGCAAGATTTGTCGCCGATGGCGCAGACGCTCGGACGTGAGCCGCCCGACTTGTCCGAGTTACAACCGCAGTTCGAGCCACAAGAGCAATTCGAACCACAACTTCCGTTCGAGCCGCAACATTCGGTTTTCGCCGGAAAGAATTCATCGACCGCCGCCGTGAGATCCGCCTTGTAAGCAGTTTCTGCCGTAGCTGTTACCTGCTTGTATGGCCCATACGCGCGCTGTACGGCTTCCGTATTGAAAGCTTCGTCGACGGCATGCCGAGCCGCTGAAATTCGCCGGTCATGGTCGATCTGGTTGATGGATGAAGCCGCCAGGTCCTTCGCTGCCGATTCCACCGCTTCACGGTACGCCTGACCGTGCGGCTGCCACGTTTCGCTGAATGCCTGGTTCTCGGCTGAATTCTTGATTGTTGCGTCCATTTTCTCGGAGGCAGCGTTCGCCGCAGCTTCGAACGAAGTTTCAGCAGCTGATGGCTCTTCTGCCGCGCCGAAGAGCTGTTCGCTCACCCAGCTGCGCAGAAGTCCATAGCCGGGCAGTCCCACTCCGTCGAATTTGTCTTCGCCTTCGGGTGCCGCGACGGGGGCGCCGTCCTTGAAGATGATGATGTGAGGAATTGCTGTCACGCCGTAGGTCTTCGCCAGCTCTTTGGCGTTGTCTTTATCGACCTCGACGATGACCGCGCGACCGGCAAACTGACGGGCGAACAGCTCGAGGTACGGCTCCATCATGCGGCAGGGACCGCACCAGTTGGCGCCGAATTTGACGAGCACGGGCAGCTTCGACTGCAGTACTGTTTGGTCGAAGTTTGCTTCGCTGGCGTGTACGACGCCGGTTTTTGTCGTGTCCGACATGGTTTTTCTCCTGAACTTGAGGGTTTGATCGGTGCGTTCATGCACCGCATATAGTGGCGAGGCAAGTACGCGACTGCTCGAACAAGAGCGGCCGCAAGTTAGTGAAGGCAGATGGTTATTGCAGTTCGAGCAACCCACCTTTCGATGAAGTGCTCTCGTCCAAACAGCAAGCTGCTTAACGATAAGGGGAGGGGAAGTAGAGAGCTGACTCGATAAAGTGGCTTGCTGCGAGAAATCAGAAAAAGCGGAAGAAACGACCTCACCCTAATCAGTCGGGGAAATAAGAAGCTGTGAATATGCAACTATGTGCATTAAACGTGCTAAAGATCTAGGTCTTGACGTTAGCGCCGCTAGCATGTGAGAACGATAATCTACTGCATCTCTTTGACTTTGTTCGCCATGCGCTCCACTTCACCTTCCAAGAAGCGCTTGAATACCGGATCGCCGTCCAACTGTTTGGCACACGCTTTGAGAGCGTCTTTGAACTGTGCCAACGTCAGCAATATTTTTCCTTGCGCTTCCGCCTGTTTCCCCTTCTGCCATAACTGGAGCGCTGCATCATCAGCGCGGACGGGCGGTTTATCAGCAGTCGCGACGATTACATTGTAATTCGCATGAAGAAGCACTTTGTTATTTCCCGCAACTGCACCACCTATCCCCGCTGTGGTGGCCAACGGATCGTCGGCTCCGAGACCCAAGCCTGGCGGCGCAACGTGCTGAGGCAATACAGCATTTTGCGGAATCGGATCGATGGTACTAAACGGGCGTACTGCCGGCTTACCCGCCGTAGCAACATTTCTCCGTCCCGTTATAAATTTCGGACTGCCCGCCGCATAATTGAGTAAATAGCCGTGTCTGCTGTCCCATTGATTGGGGTCCGTCTTAACCGCTCCGTCGGATTGCAACTCTTTCTTCGGTGTTTCCGCGACTGGAGCAGGAAGTCCCAGTGGTTGGTTGTACTGGCTGTCTGCTTTGCACGCCGGGGCAAAACCGAGGAAGAGCGATGCGAATCCGGCCACGAGCCGCATGCCTGATTGGATTTTCTGCTTCAGTTTACGCAAACCGACAGGACAGTTGTTAGTGATGATTGTTCCATCAGCTCTACGGTAGAGCCGCATGCACTCGGTGGTTCCGTTTTCGAGGAGAAACTTGTTCGCTTCTTTTCGTGTCATTTCCGAGATGTTATAGACGTGTTTGTGACAGCCGTGGCAGAGGCGCTTTTTCTCGTCGCCTTCCATCTCTTGCCAGGACATCTGGCATGGTGCGGCAATCATGAGCTCATCGAGAAGAGATTTCTCCGGCATAAAAATATCATCCCCGCCTTAACGCTGTTCCTCCAACTTAAAACGTGAAGGCACGAGCTGACACCGGATTTCCCCTGGTAGGAAAAGGAGATAACCCTGAGATTAGGGCCGCCGCCGGCGAGTGCGGAAGGAGCTGGCATAGCTGAACGAGCGCACCTATTTCAGCAGTGTTGCACAGCACGCAACACTCGTTGCGCTCGGCAGGTGGCAACGTGCAGGTTCAATGTGTCCATCTTTTTCATCTTCCTGAAAGGAAAATATAAACAAAACAGAGAACCAATCGCCATCCTCTGCGGTTTCTCATCACGCGTGCTCACGACCTGAGCGCGCAAGACGTACTTAGATTTGGAGGTCTTAACTGTGACTGCACTCCTCATAATCTGTTTCGCAGCCCTCTTATGGCTTTTGCTCTCCCCGCGCGTTACTCCCTGGCTCTACAGGTCTTGCCTGTTCAAGCCCGGCAAGGAGATAGGCAACAAAAACGAACTGTTGGCCCTATCTGCGCAATACAACGGTCAAGAGTTCTACTTCCCGAGCCACAACGGACATCGCTTGCATGCGTGGACGTTCGGCGATGTTAGGGCACCGGGACCGTTAGTCCTCTACAGCATGGGTCGAGACGGCGACATCGCCCGCCGGGCTCACGTTCTGTCGTTGCTCCTCGACGCCGGACTGCCGATCTTCATCTACGAATATTCGGGCTTCGGCTCGAGCGAAGGAACGCCCAGCGTGCCTCAAGTATGCGCAGATGCGGAAGCGGCCATCGAATATGTGACGACGACTTTAAAAAAGCCGTTGGACAGCGTTGTTATCTACGGCGAGTCGTTGGGTTCAGCTGTGGTGGCGTCGCTGTTGCGTCAATATCAACCCGCCGGAGTTGTCTTCAAGTCGGGTTTTGCCAGCTTGGCACAGATCGCAAAAGAGCTTTTCTTTCCGGTACGCATGTACCCGAAAGCAATTTTCGGCAAGAGCGACCTGGATACATGCGCGGCGCTCGCTCAATCTCACTGTCCCGTTCTCATTATTCATGGAGTTGGCGATAGACTTGCTCGCTGGCACCACGCTGAGCAACTCTATGCCGCAGCTCGTGAACCGAAAAAGCTACTGCCGCTGCCAGATTCACGGCATGCCTTCACTCCTCCGGCTGATGAGGAACTCCTCATCCGTTCTGTGGTGGAGTGGGTGCACGGCTGTGTTCAGTCCCCGCAGCATGGCGAATTGAAAGCCGCTGCAGGTTGACCGCAACGATATCGTCGTCGTGAACGAAGATTGATAAGGGAGTGGAAGTCGCACCATTGTGGGCTTCCACTCCCAATTTTTTAGCTTTTTCTGCCTTTTTCTTCGCTTTTTCACCTTTAACCGGTACTTGCCAATCTCGACGGTCTGGTTGAGACGGAACCATATGTGGTGGCGAAGAGAAAAACCACCTGCCGCTCGATCTGCAGCAAGTGGTTCCATTTTTATTGCCAGCCGCTCTAGGCAGCGCTGGTGGCTAACTCTCGCTCAGCAACTTTTTCAAAGCCCAGTCCGAACACTTCGCCACTTCCTTCCTCCGCTGCGAATGCGGCGACAAAACCGAGCACGTACACGAGTGAGAGTGTGGCACTGGCCAGAGCGTATGAGCCGCCGTAGAAGACGATCAGCTGGCTGCCGCAGATGGCGAGGACAGCAGAGAAAATGCGACCCGCACCGAATGTGATACCGGCAGCGCTCGCCAACATAGACGATGCGAACACTTCTGGAATATAGATTTGCAGTGCTGCAAATTGCACGTTGGTGAGAATGCCTAAGGCGAAGCACCAGACCAATAGCGGTAATCCGAAAGACTTGACTGTGAGAAACATCAATATGGCGGCAAGAAGCGATCCACCAAAACCGATTTTCATCGCCGACTTGCGTCCGATGCGACCGCAGATCGAGGGGGTGAGGAAACAGCCGAGCAATCCGCCGATGCTGAATATCGACGTGGCCCATGAGCGCTCTGCGATGGCGACATTACCGGTAAGCTGGTTAATCCACGCTGGAATCCACGCTACGCATGCCCAATAGCCGATGATTGCGGACATGCCGAGCAAACCTGTTGTGATTGTGCGACGGCGAGTTTGCGTAGCGAACAGTTGCTTGAAAGGATGCTCGAGCTCGCTCTTTTGCTTGTCCGTTAAATCCTTTCGGCCTTTCAAGTCGGCGCGATGCCGGCTTACCTCCTCGAACGATTCTGATTCGGTGAGTTTAGAACGCAGATACAGTGTCATCAAGGCAGGCAGTACACCAGCAACAAAAAGCCAGCGCCAGCCGTACGGCCCGAGAACCGCGTTGAAAAATGCCGAGAGCAAAAGTCCGACGTTAAACGACGACTCCAGCATGCTGGCGGCCCAGATGCGTCCTTTCCCTCGCCAAAATTCGCCCACCATGACCGTTCCCAGACAGATCTCTCCGCCGATTCCGGCGCCCACTATGAAGCGGCAAATGCCAAACTCCAGCCAATTACGGCTGAGAGCGCATAGTCCGGTGGCGATCGAGTAGATCAAAATAGTGGCCATCATCGTTTTGCGGCGCCCGATGCGGTCTGCCAGTGAGCCGAAAATCAGCGCTCCGAAAAACCAACCGAGCATGAAAAAAGCGAGAACGTACGAGCCCACCTGACCGACCTGCGTGTCCGAATGCGTGTGTAGAAGTTCGGAGACTGCCGGTACCATGGCGATGAAGTATAGCGAGGCGTCCATAGCATCGAATGTCTCGCCCAGCCACGATGCGATGAACGCATGCCATTTAGATGAAACCGGTTTTTTCTTGACCAAATCGGCTGACGGCCGGCGACGAATTTGATTGGCGAGCATTGGCTGGGACCTCTCTCACTGGGTGCGCGCGGGTATCGAATCATCGTATGAGCTGGTCTGTTAACCGTAAATGGTGAGAACACGAATTCCGTGCAGCCAGGTGCCGCACCGCCAGCCTCCAGGCTTTGTTGATGCATACTGTATGTAATAGTTATAGTACCCCAAAATTAATGAGAATGGCTGGCAGAGCGAGAAAACGGGCGAGCAGAGAAGGTTTCAATCAACCCTCTCCGCATTGCCCGGATGTGCAACTACTTCATTAATGCACGTGTGCCGCCGAAGGAGATGCTGCCGACGAGCAGGCTGACAAAAGCCGAGGCGAGAATGGCGCCGCTGAAAGCACCGATGAGCCCACCGATTGCCGTACAGATGGCGACGATGACAATGCCGATGCCGATGGTGCCGACGTTCATCGAGCCCATGCTGCGGGCGCCAAAGATTCCGATCAAAGCCGAGATTACGATCACTGCTAACATGCGAGCCTCCAAAAATAGTTTCTTCATTGGCAAATTTGAAAAAAATAGCAGGAGGCGCTGAGCAGTTTTATGCCCGCGCCTCCTGCAGTTCAGTCTCAAGGTCTGCCGTCTTTGCCGGCTGGGTCCAGAGCAACGATTTGTTGGCGCAGAAACTCTGTCGCCTCGTCATCGTTGGCAGGAAAATCGGTGACTGCGATCGGTTTGCCGATGACGACAGTGGCACCGCGCCTGTAGAGCCAGAAGTTGATGAACACGAAGAGGTATTCCAACTGCGGCGGAAGTTTGCGAATCCAACTGCCGGGATATTTCCCGTAGCGGATGAACGTGGGCACAATGTACGTCTTCTGCTGGAGAATCTCTGATGCTTCCTGCGCGATGTGCACGGCGCCCTTCTTCAGGCGTCCCATAACACCATCCAGGTAAGCCCAGCCCTCGGGAAACATTCCTAATGTCTGTCCGGAGGTCAGCACTTTGACGGCCGCTTCACGAGCGGGTCCGCCTTTGCCGGCATCCAGGTCGACACAGAAAGCACCCATCGGACCGGCGACCAAGCCACCCAAACCCCAGGCAAACTTGAACACGCCTCCGGCAGCCATGTAGCGGGCGGGGCGGTCCAGTGCCAGAGCGAGCACTCCCGGATCAGCCCAGTGCGGGTGATTGGGAGTGACGATCATGGGACCAGGAGCGAGGTCGAGATTCTCTCTGCCGATGTACTTGATGCGCCCGACCTGAATGAAGGTGAGCACACCTGCGGTTCGCTTCAGCCAGCGCAACCCACGAGCAGTGGGAGGAGGCGCCAGATAGCCGCATGTACAGACGTTCTTGATGTATGCCCGAGCACGGCGAAGACGCGGACGCAACCACACGGACAGACCGACCGCAACGGTCAGCGCTGCGATGATGATGCACCAGGTCTGTATGCTCATGCTCGATGCGAGTGAGAGCAACCGTGTAAACATAGTCCCTCCCTTCGCTTAGAGCGCTTTGGCGACGTTGTAGAGCCGCACGATTTCCAGACGGAGCACCTCCGTCGCCTCACGCGGATCCTGAGGCAAAGAGCTCACCGGAATAGGTTTGCCGATTGCGACGGAAGCGCCGTAGTTGTGCGGGCCGAACATGTGACGCGTGAACAGTTTGTCCAGGATGCGATGGGCGGCGGTGCGCTTGTAGTACACCGCGGTGGGCAGAACAGCGAGATTGCCGTCGCCCAGCGCTTGCGCTTCGTGCAGAGCACGAACGGCGCCCGTGCGGAAATCCTTCGGGTCGAACTTGCACTCTCTGTCGAGGTAGCCCTGCAAGAACATCAGCAGGCGCGAATGCGGCTGCGAGAGGATCTTGGCGCAAGCATCGACGACAGCGCTGCCGGACTCACCCTTCTGGGCGTGACCTTTCTCGACATGCACGGCGAAGTGTCCTGACCAGGCCGCGGGAGCAGCTCGCAGACCGCTCACTTCATTGGCGCTGGCGAGCTGGCGAAACGAGTAGGGGAGCGCCGCTCCGATGACGGAGAAGTCGAGCTCGAATTGATGGTTGCCGGTGACGAGAAGCGTGCCGTCGTATTTGACGTTTTCGCGCCCGGTCACCTTGATTGGTCCGACTCCAAGCCAGGCGATCAAGCGGCATGCGACTTTGAGACCGATGCGTCCGAACAGGGACGGCGCCGGGGGCAGATAGCCGCCCTTTTGCATGCGACCGCCTTCGCGCACCCAGAAACCAAACCTGTAAACAGCGAACAGACCTGCCAGCGCCACGGCGGTGAGCAGGAGATGGTGGGTTACATATTGCATTTGAGTTTGCTCTCCAATTAAGTGTGTCTCCTGCTGCCGTTCAGGCTTGCGCCGGAGCACTTTTTAAAGCGTCGTGAGGAAATGCCGGCGGCGGGACGATTCCAGGTTTTGGAACTGCCCGCAGCCGGTTTGTGAGAGCAACCGGACTGACTGGGGCAGCCGGTCTTGAATGTTGGCGTTCAGCTCCCTGGAAGAACGCGTGCACTCAACTGAGGATGATGACGAAGAGCAGCAGATCGGCGGGCACGCCCAGCGCCACGGGCAGACCAAGGTTGCCGTTGAGCTGTCCGATGATGCCGGCGATCAGACCGGAGATGATCCAGCTTGCGAAAAACGCAGCCAGCTTCCGGGAATTCGTCTGCTCTTTCTTTGCGAACATGGCAAAGAACGTGCCGATGGCACCGCCGGCGATGGCGGCGAGGATGCAGATAAATGCGAGCATTGTGTTACCTCATTCTAGATTTTGATACGAGCCGCGGGAGTTTTTCACTGCCGCGAGTTTTCGACCGAGCGCGAGATTACGAGCGATGCTTGCAACCGCAATCGGACTGCGTGTTTGTTGCCGCGACGGCCTGATCCAGCAATCCCTCAATGGTGACGCGCACCATTTCGATGGCGGCGCGGGGATTCTCCGGAAGCGAGGCGAACTCGATCGGCTTGCCTACCACGACTGTGGCGCCGTACTTCGGCTGGCTGTTGTAGTCTGCGAAAAGCTTCTTCCACAACCAGACCATGAATCGGCGATACAGCGTGACGTTCTTTGCCGTCGGCCAGTAGTAGATTGCTACCGGCAAGACAGCGAGCGGTTCGTGACCGGTGTCTTCCCAGACTAACCGCAACATGCGCATAGCGCCGGTGCGGAAATCCTCCGGGCGCAGAATGTTGTCCCAAACCAGTTTGCCCTGGGGAAACATTCCCACTTTCCGGTGCCTGCGTTGTTTGAGCAACTTCGCCGAATTTTCGATGACGAGCTGCGAGGCGGCAGGGTCGGTCGAGCGACCACCCATGACCGGGACGGCGAAGGCACCAGCGCCTGCAGACGGACCGGCACGCCAGCCTTTCACCTCTTTCGCCGCGCCAATCTGGCGAAACGAGAAGGGAATGCCCAGGCGTGCGCAGGCGAAGTCCATGCCGTGCTGGTGATTCGGCAGAATCAAAAGCCTGCCGTCGAAGTGTGCGTTCTCGGCGCCGATTACTTTCACGGGTCCGAGAGCGATCCTGGCAATGATGCGACATGCCCAGCGGTACATCGCTTTTTCTAGTTTTGACGGCTCGGGCGGTATGTAGCCGATGCGCTGCAACCGCCAGCCGTGTATGTACCAGAAGAACATGCGTGCAGCGCCGGCGGCACCACCAATGGCGGCACCCCACAATGCACCTGTTGCAACCATGCCAAAGATCCACCCTGCCAGAGCGCCTAATCCGGCCATCGGCAGAGCGGTTAATGCGGCAGCGAAAGCTTCGAACACTAACGTGCCGAAGATGTTGCCGACTGCTTGCTTGAGTTTCGACATAGTGAGTGTCCTTCTCGTGATGCCGTTGAAGCAACACCACGAGCTTGTCTCACGGGTGAACTTGCCACCCGGGAAGAAGAACTAGTGACTGAGGATGATGTTGACGGCCGACGGAACGATGCGCATGCGCAGCTCGTTCGTCGCCGCCCACGGGTCGCCATCGACGTTCGGGCGAACAGGAGATGCGGTTTTCACCGTCAGCTCTTTCACGCGAACACGATTGTAGTACTTGGAGCTCTCGGGACGACCGATGGAGAGCCAGGCCACAGCGGTCAGGTAGCTGATGACGTTGGTGCAGCGCAGCGTGACGACGTCGATATAACCGTCGGAAGCGCTGCAACCACGACTGAGTTTTGCCATCGACGGCGGTGCTGCGTTGAGCACGAAGACGTCGGTGACGTTGCGGCTGTCGGAGACGAGGAAGCGGCGTTTGTTCGGCAACAGGCATGCGAGCGTGACGCGCACGACGTATGTCAGCTGTCCGAAGAGGCGCTTCCACCTCGAACTGGCGCCGCTGATCGCGTCGGAGACCCCACCCAATCCGAGTGCCACCATGAACAGTCCGTTCACGGTTTTGCCTTCGGTAGTGTTGTACTCCAACTCGATCATGTCGATCGGTTGCGGCTCACCCGAGCGCACCATTTTTGCGAAGCGTTCGGGGCTCGGCACCGGGTTGTAAGAGCGTGCGAAGAGATTGCCGGTGCCGCCCGGATAGGCAGCCATCGGCGTGCTCGTGCCTCGCAGCGCCACCGCGACTGAGCGAACTGTTTCATCGCCGCCGCACACGATCACCAGGTCATAGCCTTGCACGACCGCTTCACCAGCCAGCTTCGTTGCTGAGCCCGGCTCCGCTGTCGTCGGCCATGCCTGCAGGTCGATGTCAGAAAAACACGATTTGATCTGGTCGACGATGCCCTTTTTCGTGCTGCCGGCGACCGGATTGTAAATCAAAACTGCGCGTTTGAGATTCATTGTTTCCTCGAGAGAAAACTGAGTTACGGCTCAATGCGCGCTCTACGCCGAGCGCGTTTTGCCGGGTTGATAATGGAGCGGTGCCTAGACGTCGCCGCTCACGACAGGGCAACGCCACCTGGCGCTGCCTCAACCGAACTTCTCAGGCGACGGTCAGCTGCCTCGCGAAGAGGTCGAACTGACGATTGGGCAGACCGAGGGCGCTGACTACGATGTACGGACCTTTGATGCCGACGACGCGAGCACGGTGACGCGGTTTGCACTTACCCCAGTTGAGCAGCTGCGGCTGCGTGATGGTCACGCGATCGCCGACTTTGAAGCTGCCACTGTTGTAGCGCCGTACCACCTTGAACTCGCACTCGTAGAGCTCGAACGGCGGGCGATCTTTCGGCCAGCCGGTCGGACGCACGTAGTGATAACCACCGTCGATTCGTTCGATGAAGCCGAATTTGCGCGGCTTCGTTTTGCGGCCGAAGAGATGCTTCCAACCGCGGATAAAAACCTTGTCGCCAACTTGCACTCTGGGAGTGTGTCGCATGCGTTCTCCTCCTTCGGGTCAAACCCTTGGTGAATTAGCCGCGAGAAACATCCGCGAGAAAGAGTGTCGGTGATGACACCGTTTTGCGGTGCCACCACCGGCGGTGTAGCTATTCGTCGTGACCGGGATGTGCTTCCAGGGGCGGCGTCTGCGGAGAGTCCGGAGAAGCCACGGAGTAGCGCTGCAGGAGCTGGCATCCGACGCTGCAGATTGCCAGCGAGATGATGGAGCCTGCGACGATGGCGGCGCCCTGTACCGTGGTCAGGGTGCCGGCTGTCAGTCCGAGCGAGACCACGGCTGCCGGCAAGCCAAGCTGTGCGGCTGCCGCCAGCCCGGAGGCTACGGGCAGCTTCACCAGCTTCGCCACCAACACGTGCACTAACATCGTTCCGGCGGCGATCAGTCCTGCCAATTCTAGATTGGCAGTGGAGTGAATCAGGGCGCGGAAGTCGAGCTGGGCGCCGAGCAGCACGAAGAACAGCGGCACGAAGAAGCCTTCCGCTGCACCGATCAACTGCTTACTAAAACGCTTCGGCTCGCCGATCAGTGCCACGATGGCTCCCGCTGCGAAGCCGGAGACGAGGAAGCTGACGCCGAACAGGTACGCCACGTACGACAGCCCGAAAAGGATTGTCAGTGAGTGACGGAAGTCCAGAGCCTGTCCGTTTGCTTTCGAGCGCGTGCGGAAGTAGTCGCCGATCTTGGACTCGCGAAAGCGCTTCAGTCCGTAAAACGAGACCACGGCAAGCACGGTCACAGTGGCGGTACCGGCAAGAGCGTTTACCAGCCTGTTTGGGGCCAGAGCCAACGGCAAAGCCACAATGGTGATCGTGTCGGCGATGGCCACCCACGTGGTGGTGAGAAGGACGGTGGGACCGTCCAACTTCTTCTCATGCACAATCGGCATGACCACGGCCGCCGAGCTGTTGGCCAGCAACAGCGTGAACACCGGGATCTGGTGAATACCGGTCAGGTACGCCAGGAGGTACGCCATCGGCACAGCGAAGACGAAACAGAGCGCCACCGAGATGCTGCTCTTCCCCAACGCTTTGCGCAAACCGGGGTCGCGCAGCGGCAAGTGAGTGCCGACCATGAACATGAGCATGGAGAAGCCGATTGTCGACAGAATCGACAATCCGTTCGCCAATAAGGGGTCTTTCGGCGGCAACAGACCGAAGCCTGTGGCGCCGATGACGATGCCGGCTGCGATCTCTCCCACCACTACAGGCACGGAGACCTTGCGCAACCCAGACAGATAGATACCAACCTGACCTACCAGGCAGATCAGGAACAAGAAACCAAAGATCATGATTGATCTCCCTTTCAAAAGAGATGAAGGAAAATCTCCGGCGCTACTGTTCGTCAGTGCGCGCCGGAGGTGGTTGCGGATCGTCGTCCTTTTGGTCAGGCGGCGGAGGCGGCAACATGCGCGCCAGGCGAGCCGTTCCTAATCCAGCGGAGGCGAGCAAGAACATCATTGCGGCGATAATTGCTGCTCCCTGCCCTGCACTGAGCGTGCCCGTGCTGAGACCGATCGATACGAGCGCAATCGGCAGACCCTGTTGTGATGCCGCCATCCAGCCTGCGACAGAGGGAAGTCGCATCGTTTTGGCAACGATCAGATGCACCAGGATTGAGCCGGCGACAATCGAGAAGGTGAGCACAAGGAAGTGCGGCGAGTGAAACAGCTGCGTGAAGTCCAGCCGTGCGCCCAGGTCGACAAAGAACAGGGGCACGAAGAAGCCTTCGGCGATGCCGGTGAGCTGCTTGAGGAAACGCTTGGGGTGAGCGATTACAGCGACGATGGCGCCGGCGGCGAACCCTGCAATCAGGATCGAGGTGCCAAAACGCATGGCCAGGGCGCTGAGCCCGAAGAGAATCGCCAGGCTGAGACGCAGATCCAGTGCCCAGCCGCGCTCTTTTGACAGACCGCGGTAATAGTCACCGAAATCGCTCTGCCTGAAAAGCTTCAAACCCTTCATACACAGGTAGGCTACCGCTGTGATGATGACGGCACCCAACAAGATGCGAGGCAACTGATTGGGATACATGGCCAATGGCAAGGAGGCGACGGTGGCGATATCAGCGACCATCACCCAGGTCGTGATTTGCAAAACCAAGTTGCCCTGCAGCTTGCGCTCCAAAACCATCGGCATGACGACCGCGGTGGAGCTGCAAGAAAGCAGCAGGAGAAACATCGGCATGCTGTGCAGCGAAGTCACATGCGAGAGAAACAACGCCACCGGGCAGGCGACAGCCAAGGCCAGCACTAAAGCGGTGATGCTGTGTCGCAAGGCTCCGTGCAGGTCAGGATTGCGCAGGGGCAGCTTGGTGCCGATGAGAAACATCAACATGGCAAAGCCGACCGAGGAGAAGAACTGCAAGATTGGATCCGCGGGATTGAGTATGTGAAACCCGCTCGTCCCGCACAAAATTCCGGCCAGTATTTCGCCCATCACCAGGGGCACTGTTACACGCCGAAAGCCGGATGGCACAAGGCCTATCAGTCCGGCGATGATGATGATAAAAAGAGTCCAGAAGCTCATTTGGCTCCTCCATTATTTTTTGACGCAGGTGTCTGCGTTTAAATGCAGGCATCCGCGCCAAGGAGGAGCCAGTTACGGGCTCCTTCTCAGTGAACGCGGTGCGCTTGAATCACCGCGAACGGCGGCGTTTTCTTGAAGAATCATCATCGGCACTGCCACTCTGTTGGGCCTTTTCGGCTTGCCGTTTGGCTTTCTCATCGCGCCTGTCCGTCTGCGCCACCATGAAGGTGTGCAGCTTGTCCCAACTGCCTTTGAACATGGCGCCTCGTTCGGGCGACGGCACTTTGGTGAAATTCAGCGTGTTGCCCTGTTTGTCGGCCGCATCGCTGTAATTCCAACTGCCGTCTTCAACCCAGACTCCGTCTGCGATTGAAAACTTGTTGTGCATGATGGCGCCGGACTGAGGCGAGGTACCAACCACGACCTCGATTCCGGCGGCACGCAACTTATCGATTGCCGGTTGTTCGGCTGCCACCGCTCTAGATTCAGACAGGTCGAGAAGCACGTGGACGTCGCTCTTATGCTTGATTTTCAGTTCGACATACTTATCGATGATTACCGGGTTGTTGAACGTGTAGTCAGCGACATAGAGCGAGTTGCGTCCGTGCTCATCCAACCAGTCGACGTAGGCTTTTGTGCCATCTTCGAAGGGCGTGAACACAGTTGTGAGATATTTCTGAGGGTCGACATTGCTCGGGGGCACCGTCCAATGTCCGACGTAGAAGCCGGCGCAGAACACAAACAGCAGGGCGGCGAGCCCGGCTATCAGCTTATTTTTCATGGTGAGAAACCTTTCGAGAGAAGAGCTCTCTACGCAAAAATATTGACTGTTCTGATGTCCATCACTGTTCGAGAACACCAGAGGCAACTGATTCAAGCTGTGGTACCAATCCGGGCGCACGACATCGCACTTCCGCAGAGAAGCAACGAGGCGCACTAACACATGAATGGCTTAGCTGTGAGCGAGCTTTTGAAACCAACAGCTAGATCGAGAGATACGCTGAGAACTTACCAACTGCTCCTTGAGAACTCCTATAGGTATGACCTGTGTATTCGTCTAAGTTTTTGTAATCAGGTGTAGTGCTCAGGTGAAAGAGAAGATGAGTCTAGCCTCATAGTGTCTCTTTCTCGCATTCACAGTGGTTCTCCTCGCGATCCACTTTTTCTATTCAAGATCAAAATGAGAGGGAGTTTTTCTAGCGCCGCTTGCGCACGACTGGCTGCGAATTTAGAAACCTGACGCATGTCCGCTAGTGTTATGCACATTAGCTTGCCTCAATCTCCCCTTGAATCGAAGTGGCAAAAACGCGACGTGCTGCCAACTTACGCGCGCGAGCGCGCGACTAGAGCGAGTTGAAATCTATATCTGGGCAAGCGTTAAGATGCTAGTCCCGATTTAACTTTTAATCGAGCCAGTTTCTTATCGACTTGTCGTAAACAACCCCTATTCAGAGATCTCTTTTCACGGGCGTGCGCCTCTGTTTTTGCACGACCTTGAATCTCTGAGTTCAAGCGTACTCACAAGTTTGACCGAAAGGACCGATGCCGTCGGAGGAGACCAAACTTCCGGCGTCGTTGCACGCTCTCTCTCAACTCCCTGTATGGAGCCTTTCATGAAATGTTTCACTCTTGGTTTTTCCTCCAGCTTAACGGCTGAAACGCACATCAAGGTGCAGCGCAGCAATGCGTATTACTTCGCCGTTGGCAATGAAAAATTTGTCGTAGCTGATAGCGCTATCGCGCAGCTAAAGACTTACAACGGCACATATCCGGTTATTCAGAATGTGGCGTTGCGCACGCAGAACGGTCGTTCGGTGTTCGCCGCCGCCACTGCCTACTCTGCCGACGAACGTGATGCTCTTATTTTGTTGATCGCTCAGAAGAAAAATTGGGCCACCGAGTTGACGATTTCCGGTTTGGACGCTGCGCAGAAAATCGCGGAAACTCCTGACCATTCCGCCCTCCTGTTCGTCTGGCGCGTCGGTCAAGAGCTGACTTTCCGTCAGACCGGCGCAGAGACCACAACTCGTCGAGTGCGGGTCAAGCGCAAGCACATTGGTGTGTTCACCGGCACCGATATCGTCGAAGAGACGAAGCCGAAGGAAGAGGTGCTCATGTTCCGTTACGACGGACAGGTGTTCACGCAGTACACGCCCAAAGAGCGTGTCAGTGTGACGCTGCCTGCCGCCCCAAAGAACACCGAGCTGGCTCAAATCGAGCTCTCCCTGCGACTGAGCGCCAGCGCTGAAAATCGCGTTGCTTCGCTCAATCACACGCTCAGCATGCTCGAGGCATTGTCAGCGAAAGCGATCGTGACGCCGTCGATTCGTGATGAATTCATTCATCACCTTGCCACCGTATCTGATGCTTTTATCGAATGCGACCAGCTCGAGCAAGCGGAGCGTTCGCTCAAGTTGGGACTGCATGCACTATACGCCTGCGCCGAGGGTCTGAATATCGATCCCACGCGCAAATTGTTTGCCGAGCATTTGATTTCCGTTCAGACTCGTCGCCGCGAGCGGCTCGCCTCGCAAACCGATGGAAAGTAGGAGTACAGCCATGTTTTTAGACTCACTTCTGGAAGCAATGCGCGCGCGTTTCGTCGGCTTCGACGAGTTCACTCGTGCCATGGCAATCTCGCTTGTCACTAAACGCAACTTGATCGCCTTCGGACCGGGCGGACACGCGAAGTCTGAAGGCGCCGACCACTGCCTCTATCTCGTCTCGCCAAACCCCGCCGATTGCCTGGTGCAGTCGTGCGGTGAAGGTATGACCGAAGAGCGTTTGTACGGCGGCGTCGATCTGAAGGCGCTCGAAGAAGAGCACGTCTTGCAGTTCAACACCGATCAGTCGTTTCTCAAAGCACGCTGGGTGGTGTTCGAAGAGATGCTGGATATGCCGGACGTCGCTGCGCTCAGTCTGAGAGATACTCTCACTGCGCGCCAGCTCCGCAACGGCCGCCAGACCGTCTCGATGGATACGGAGGCGATCTTCGCTCTCACCAACCGCGAACCGAAAGAGAAGGCCGGTCTCGACCCCTCCTATCGGGCGCTGTTGGAGCGGTTTCCTTTGCAGCTGCGCATCTCGTGGGGCTCGTATCAGCCCAACGATTACGTGCGCTTGTTCGACAAGGTGTTCGCTCGTTCTAACCAGAAACAGCTGGAGCGCGGTGCGCTTCTCGCCGAGCTGGAGGAAGTGCGCCGCATTTACGCAGAAACTTCTGTTGACAGTGCGCGTGAAACTCTCGCCATGCTTCTCTCCAAGCCTGGTGAGAAAGGGCAGCCGATCAGCCCTCGCACTGCCATTTACGCCAGTGAAATCGTACGGGCGACAGCCGCTTTGCGCGGTTCTACAGTTGTCGAACCGGAGGACCTGGCTGACCTGATCTACTTGCCCGACATTGCCATGATCGATGAAATCTGGCAGGAGCTGCGCCGCGCCCGTGCGGTCGTCGAGACCGAACGCCAGGTGCGCTTGCTCGACGACGAGCTGACGAAGCTGCTCGATGATCTGCAAAACTCCGACACTCCGGAAGCCACCGCCCGTGCCATCAGTGGTCTGGAAGCGTTGGAGTCGAAGCTGGCCACTCTGGACATGCATGGTGTCATCGCCAAACGCAGGTACGATCGGCTGAAGGGTAAGCTCGAGAAGAGCTGAGATCATGTCCAAGCATGTGCAAAGACCGTCAGGCGTGGCACCGCCGACGGCAGCAGAAATCGAGGCAGCCGCCAAGAAAGTCGGGGTGAAAACTTACTCCGAGGATCTGGTGCGCGACCTGCACGACTATGCTCATGGCGGGCGTCTTCATACACCCAGTGATTATCTGCCTCAAGCTCGCGAAGAAGCACGGCGAATCATGACCGATCGCAACTTCAAAAACGAGCATAAACTGCCCCTTCCTGACCTGGAACAGGAGTTGACCAATAACGCGCTGTGGCACCACCGCAGCATGGGCGACTTCATCACTGGTGTGGACTTGGGCTGGTTTCCCGGTGAGACGCCGGTTGAGCAGACGATGCAGATGTTGAAGCTGTTGCAGCAGATGAATAAGAACACTCGGAGCGATTCTGCCGAACGCAGGTTCGATCGCAATGATGCTCGTGAAGTCAGCGACGTGCAACGGCAAGTCGACAAGCTCTCGCCGGAAGAGCGCAAACTGATCAAGCCGAAGAAGGGCATCAAAAGTCCTTTCAAGCTTGATCTCGGTCGCAAGAAAGAAGACCCGGACGGTAAGGAGGCAGCTCAAAGCTCCAAACCGGGCAATCAGAAAGGCAAAGACGGCGCTGCCACCTCAGATCCTGCCGGCAATCAGTCCGGTCGTGGCAAGGCGGGCAACTCCGGCGACGCCACTCCCGGTGGTAGCAAGCCAGGTGGAGAACAGCCAGGCTCTCGCCCCTCGGATAAGCAGAACAGCGAAAAGTCTGCCACGTCCAGTGGTGAGAAGCAGGAGAAGGAGGAGAAACCGACCGACTCCTCCGCAGAGCGACAAGACGGCAAAGACGGCTCATCTTCCTCTGAGCAAGGTGAGAAGCGAGGCTCGAAGCCCGGCGAAAAGAAGGATGGCAAAAACAATTCTTCTTCCGCACAGAAGCAAGGCAAGCCTCGTGCTCAGTCCGGCGACAAGCAGCAAGGAGCCAAGCAGTCCGGTAGGAAGAAAGACGGAGCCGAACCCCAGTCTCAGTCAGGCGAAAAGAAGAATGGCAGCTCATCGCCTTCTGAGCAGGACGAGGAGCAGTCATCTGCCGAAGAAGAGCAGCAAGCGGGACAGCAATCTGGTGAAAACGACCAGGACGCTGACCAGCAGGGCGATTCCAGCGCCAGTGAATCGAGCGCAGCTGAGGGCGCCGACTGCGAAGGTCAACCGCAAGATGGCGGCGGTGGTGGACAAGATGACGATAACGACGACCAGTCGCACTCTGACTCTTCGGAAGAGGAGCCTGAGTCGGCAACTGGCGCCGATGAGAATAATGATGATTCGCAGTCGTCGGATTCTGACACTGCCAACAAGCCGGAAGAGCCTGAAGACAAAGATGCGATGTCCAATCAGAAGGGCAAAGCGCAGGACGAAGAGCCTGAGCCTACCGAGGAAGAACAAGACGGTTCTGACTCAGGCAGCCCTCAATCAGGTTCTGCGCACAGTCGTCTGCAAGGTCGTTCTATCTCGCAAGATTCTGACCGGATGGAGATTGCGGAAGGTCTTTTGCCCGGAGGCAAACTTAGAATGATGCTGGACATGTCGCGGCAACTCGACATGTTCGAAAGCGTCAAGATAACCAAAAGGCAAGGAACCACACCGGATCCTGAAGGCGAAGATGTGCGGCGCCGGCGCATGAAAGACATCAGCGAGTTCGGCCGCATCGTGCCCGCTGAGTTGTCGGTCCGCACGGTAAGCCGCTCGTACTTTCGCTATCGGCTCGCGACTCACAAGGTCGTTATTCGGGAAAGAATTAAGCACTTTCAACGCAAGCAGATCATCTTCATCTTGCTGGACGGCTCCGGCTCGATGGGTGGTGCGAAGCATTGGCGTGCTTCGGGAGTGGTGATGAACAGACTGAAAGCTGTTCTCGCCGGTGATGCGGAGCTGTGGCTGAGCGTCTTCGACATTCAGCTCACTAAGGTGCATCATGCCGCGACGGAAGCGCAGGCGCTCGACGTGATGGAAAAGTTCATGGCGGGCAACTACACCGGCGGTGGTACCAATATCGGTGGCTCTGTTCTGGCAGCGCACCGGCATATTCAGAATCTGATGACCACGCGCGATGACCTCGAGCGTCCGCAGATTTGGGTCTTGACCGATGAAGACACGTCGATCAGCCACATCACACCAGCGCAAGTTGAGGGCACCAAGGTCAACGCCATGGTGTTTGCTGCTGCCAATAAAGCCCTGTGTGACTTCGCCAAAGCCACGGGTGGACTTGCTTTCGAAGGCGTCTAATTATTTGAGCAGTAGTGGGTGCACAGATTTCTGTCGCCCACTGCTGCTCTTCATTTTGCGTGCTAATACTATACAGGGTAGCAAAGTGGACAAACTGGCTCTAGACCAGGTTTCAAGCTCTCAGTCTTTCGATCGATTCGGGCTGGAGACCTTGGCAAAATTGTCTGCCGAGATCGCCGAGCTGCCGTTTGCCGAAGTATGCCAGGCACTACGCCGGGTAGCAATCAAGCAGTTGTTAGCGGAACACTTACTGATTCGTACCGGGCGGGAATAAAATTGTGCTCATGAGCGCACCGCTGATGGTGCTGGCATATCCGCCGTCTATCCAACAGATCTCCCGTCGCTCACTCATCATGCCGCTTTTAACAGTTTTGCTTGGTGTGCGCCGGCCAGTCGCTCGTACTCGAACTGACGCAGATGGAAAATTATCAGCCCCAAAGGAAAGGGCTGTATTTGCATACAGCCCTCGTCGAATGTGGTTTAGAGCGACTCTTACCTTACCTGATCCAAATAGTCCTAACTTAGCGCTTTTTGCCTTTTTTCGCTGACTTTTTGGCGGCCGGTTTGGCAGCTTTCTTAGCAGCGGGCTTAGCAGCTTTTTTCGGTTTGGCAGCGGCTTTCGGGGCTGCTTTGGAAGGAAGCTGCAAGTTCGGTTGTTTGGCGCGGCCATTAACGATGTCCTTGAGTTCTTTGCCGGCGCGGAACGCGGGAACGCGTGCTGCAGCGATCTTCAAAGGAGCCAAGGTTCTCGGGTTGCGACCGGTACGCGCTTTGCGCATGCGACGCTCGAATGTTCCGAAGCCGACGAGGGTGACCTTATCGCCTTTGGAAAGAGCGCCTGTTACTGTGTGAATTAACGCCGAAAGAGTTCTGGTTACTTCAGACTTGGGTGATCCTGTAGCCTTAGCCACTTGTTCTACGAGCTCAGCTCGGTTCATCTGATTTCCTCCTTAATGGAAATGCTCACTCCAACCCACAAGCACGGATGATAACAAAGTGTGTTGCAAGAGACAAGTGATTCTGCCTTGAAACAGGCAAAATTTTTTTCGCCACCATTTTTCAAACGAAGCCGCTATCCCTATTACAGAGCGTGCGCTTTTTCCGATATCGCTGAACCTATGATTTAGACCCGTGTCTGGAAAGTGCCACCACATGGCGTTTTCACGGAATGACCCTCTCATCGATATCTCATCGACAGCACCTTTTTCCGGTCACCCGGAAGCAGCAAAACGCCTCGTTTTCAACATGACATCTTCGAAACAATTTTCGATGGACGAAAAAATCTTTCTTTCGATTGTCTGCAAAAACACGAGGGCCAATCAGGAATTCGAACCAAACTGAGCCGCTGGTTTTTAGTCCGTTTTTTCTTCGCGATCTTTTGCAGTCACCGGCCACTTCCTCGAAAGCCAGGACTGACGCACGTTTTGGAACTCGGGCAAAATCGCTATCTATATTAACTCGCGGTGTTGTCTGTGCAACGCATATACCTCTCAGGCCCTATAATTCTCTGTTACTGGATTTCGCTCACAAGGTCGCACCATGACAACAACGTCGACGGTCCGCTTACTACTGATTTCGCTCATCGTGCCTGTGGGTATATCAGGCACTCTGCCTGCGTTCGCGCAGCAGGCGCAGGACGAGATAGCTCAAGCGCCACAGCTGTCGACAGTGCAAACTGACCCATCGGTTAGTAGAGCGAACCCAGCGAAAGCTGCACCGGCTCAGGCCCCAGCCGCCGGCAAGACGCCGCTCAAAGGTCAAGCCAGCCATACTAGCGAAGGTGACACCAAGCAGGCGCTCACTGCGGACCAGATGCTCAAAGCAGCTACTAGCCTGGTTGGACGCTATCGCGGCACCTGGCAGATGTTTCTCCAAAATCCATGTCACACCGGAAATGCGGCCGTCGATCTGACGCATGTGCCGATCGGACGGCTGCACTGGAGCTTCCCTGCAGAGGGTCCGATCGACTCATCGCCGGCAATATATAAAGGTGTGGTTTACGTCGGCAGCGACGATGGCAACGTATATGCAGTAGATGAGCGCACTGGCAGCATGCTCTGGCATACCAAACTCGGTGACAAAGTGAAATCGTCACCGGCGGTGGCAGAAGGAATTGTCGTCATCGGCTGTGAAGACAAAAAGCTGTATGCCCTTGATTCGCACTCGGGACGGGTCCTCTGGTCGTTCGAAGCGGGCGATCGTATTTCATCGTCGCCAGCAGTTGTCGATAACGTTGCGTATGTGGGCAGCTGGGATGGCTACCTGTACGCCATCGATGTGAAGACCGGAGCGCTCAAGTGGAAATTTGAAACCGAAGGGCGTATCACGTCATCGCCCGCGGTCGGACCCGATATGGTCATAGTCTCCACTCACGGTGCCGGCTCGGCACCAGCCGCCCATGTCGCACCGCCAGCACCGGGCTCGGCGGTTCCATCCCCGACTGGAGTGACCGCCACCAGCGGTTTTCTCGGCGGCTCGGTTTTCGCTCTCAACACCGCGGACGGTTCTGTCTTGTGGCAGTACAAAACCGGCGGCAAGATTTTCTCCTCACCTCTGATCTTCGACGGACTGGTCTATTTCGGCAGTTGGGATAAAACTTTCTACGCCGTAGAGTTGGCTACAGGCAAATTGAAATGGAAATTCCGCGGATCAGAAACTTTCAGCATCTCTCCCGTAGCAGCGAACGGAAAGGTCTTCATCGGTAACGACGACCTGAAAATGTACTGTCTCGACTCAGTCTCAGGCAGACTGTTGTGGAAGACAGCGCTCAATAGTCCCGTGCCGTTGCTTACGTCTTCGCCCGCCATTGAAGGCAACATGCTCTACGTCGGCTCCAGCGACGCCAACGTCTACGCCCTCGATACGCGCAACGGCGGCATCAAGTGGAAGTACAAGACACAGCGCCCTATCGTCAGCTCTCCTGCTGTTTCACTCTCGGGTGTCTGCGTGGGCAGCCAGGACGGCAACCTGTACTCTCTGGACTGAGGCGTCCATCACAATTGCTTTCGATCTTGCTTGCTGCTCAGGCAAGGTTGCCCGGCTGTGCGTAGAATAGTGAAAGCGTCCAAAATGTCGGCGAAAGTAGATGTCCAAGACACGTAAACTCCAAACGCTCGCGGCGGCTGCCGTGCTTTCATGCGCGCTCGTGCCGGCGCAGGCGTATAACTGGAAGGGGTTTCAGGGCTACTACTGCCCGCAAATTCTCATCTCGCCCATGGCGGACAATATGATGTATACGCCGGTGGGCATGGGCTTGGTCACATCCAAGGCGGGATTTCGCATTCACCCTGTCACCGGCAAGTACGATTTCCACTCCGGTGTGGATCTAGGCGCCAAACTGAACGACCGAGTCTATAACTTACTTGATGGAGTGGTAACGCGCGTGGGTGTGCGCGGTGCTCTCGGAGTCGCCGTCGAGATCTACCACCCCTATCCGAATATCCGTACGATTTACGGGCACTTGAACGCTTACGCGGTCCTGCCCGGCATGTTCGTGCAGCGCGGCCGCGTTATCGGCTACGCCGGCTCCAGCGGTCGTTCGACCGGCGTGCACGTGCACTTTACCGTGATCAAAAACGACACTGATGAATACATCGAGCCGTTGCAGTACCTCCACCTGGTGCCCAAATACGTGGCAGCGCTGAAGACGGCGCGCACTCAGTTGGCTAATGCCCGCAGCATCGACGAGATGAAGAAAAAGCTGGAAGGCTCGCAGCCGGTTGATTCGAGCAGTGAAGACCTGCCGCCCGAGAAGAAGAAGTCCTAAAACGTGAAACTGCCGGCACACGAGCATCTCGATCGTCTGCAAATTCCGTACGAAGTGCGCACGTTTTCCGATACGACCGAAAAGGGCGCGGCAAATGTGGCTAGGGCGCTCGGATTTCGCCAGCGGCAGATGGTGAAGACTCTGATTTTTGAAACCGATAAAGGGCAGCGAGCTCTCGTTATGTTGGGTGGTGACCAGAACGCCATCTCCGGGCTCTTGAAAAAAGCGCTCGGTTCGCGCAACACCGCTCTAGCCAAGCCGGAAGTCGTGAAAGCGGTGACTGGCTATGAGATCGGCTCCATCCCCCCATTTCATTGGCAGCCTCAGGGGTTTCTCTCGATCATCGAGGCGTCGCTGATGAATGAGCCCATGCTTGGCGTTGGCGCCGGCAAATGGGGCAACGAAATTCTCATCACGCCTGCCAACCTGGTGGCTGCTTGTGGGGCGCAGGTCATAAATCTGACCGAAAGAAGCGACGCCGCGAGCTAGCGCAAGCCGTTGCGCCCTGCGCTGTGCGTAAGTCCACCACGTCGTGCGCCCCAGGCGGCTGTTTTTTCGCGCCTGCGCGCCCGTAAGTTGAACTCGACCCACATATATCTATCCCGCGAGTATTTCGCACTACGTCAGAGACACCAACCTAGTTTGGTCTATTGATCCATCCGCAGGCGCGGAAGAGAGGAGCACCGGTTTTTATGAGTGATAGTTTGAGTTACCGTCATCGCCGAATTCGCTGGGGCGACTTCGATTACGCGGTGCGGGCGGCAGTTGCTGAGTTTGATCTGTATAACCTTGGCTGGCAACGTTTTCACGCCCTCGACTGGGTGCGTGAACTGGATGAGCGCTACCAGATCATCGACCTGTCTTACGCCGTCTCTTCCTACCTGGGGTTTCGTCTAGACGAGGCGCGTCGCCTGTTTGAGCAAGCCGATGTCGATGACCGTCCAGGTATTCTCAATTTTTTCGCTGGCAAACAGGCTCTGGAAGAGCTCAGTTGCCGGCGCAGTGGCGCAGGCGCAGGAGCTTGTGATAAGCGCTGCGGCTACTCGGAAATCGTTCGGTTGTATGAGCAGCTTCTTGCGAAGGAGGAAAGTCATGAGTGAAACAGAGATGTTTGGAGACGACTTGGATTACCTCGAGCGCATGTATCAGCGCCACTCGGGACCAGAGCCTACTGGCCATCTGGCAGTCGATGCCAACGTGGTGGAGGAATTCTGGCGACTCTTCTCGCAAAACGGCGGCAACAGCGCACCCGGTTGGGCAATCGCCGAGGAGAGCGCAAAGGCAATTGTGCGAGCGGAGAGAGGTTATCGCCCGCCGTTGGACGACGAAGTTGAAGAGTACAAAGCTGCCTGGGGCGAGCATCGGCGCATAGCGCTCGCTATCGCCGCAGAGCTCAAGCCGATCGGTGGTGAAGCGGAAAGGATTGCCGTGGAATTCGAGTTTCAGTCGGGTTCGCCGCACGATCAACAATCAGCACTGCCAGTATTCCGGCGTTCTGATGCGATACCGGTTTTGGCGTACGTCCGTCGCCGCCGGGTTCGCTACACGCAGATCGAAGAGCTCGGCGCAGAAGAGCCGCAGACCTTCGCACACGTGCTTGCTCTTGTGCAACTCGGCATGCAGGCGTGCGATCGTTTACAAGACGCGCTCCAGCGAATGTCCGGAGCAGAGAAAATATCAACATAGCGACAGGGTTTCCGGTAAGGGAGCCTGACTGTCGCAGGAAGGCGGCTTTATGCCGGATACAATTGTCACGCTAACCGCCGTGCAGTTACTCGACCGATTGCGCCTCCTGGGAAACCCGCTCTTGGTCATTATTGTAGGGATTCCCGGCTCCGGTAAAACTACGTTGAGCAAGCAGTTGATGGCTCTATCGCATCCGTTCTTCCGGTTGAACATGGACGCGATTCGAGCAGAACTGTGCGGTGACGAAAGTGACCAGAGCAAAAACGATCTTGTCTTCAGCACTCTCTCCTACCGGTACAGGGAAGCTCTCAAGCAAGGTCAAAACATCATTGTCGACAACATGAATTTGCGGCGCGGAGACCGCAAGTTTTTCATCAAGCTTGCACGCGACAACGGCTATCCGATTGCATTGATTTGCCTGGATACGCCGTTGTCAGTCTGCCAGGAGCGTGATGCTCAGCGCCAGCGCCGCGTCGGAAAGCAAGCACTGGCGGAGAGATTCGCCAGCCTGCGAGCTTCGGGGTTGCCGAGCGCGACCGAGGGAAATGTTTTCGTCCTCGCTCCTGGCGGTGCCAACGACTCATACCACCTGACGCAAGAACTGGCTCAGGAGAAAGGCGGGCTGATGGAGAGCCGCTTCGACGTGATTGGTGACGTTCATGGATGTTATGAAGAGTTGATGGAGTTGATCCAGAAGCTCGGTTATCGGTTTTCGCCGCTCCCGTCGAACGAGGGCCGGTGCTACCAACTGAGCGATGGCACTTACTTCATCACGCCCGACGATCGCAAACTGGCGTTGGTCGGTGACCTGGCGGAGCGCGGGCCGATGTCGGCGCAAACGTTCGATGTCGTCATCAAATTGGTGGCGGCAGGTGCGGCCGTGGCCGTGCGCGGCAACCACTGCGACAAACTCGGACGCTTGCTCAAAGGCAATCCGGTAAAAGCGGGCAAAGGTTTGCTTGCGGTTGTGGATCAGCTGAAAGAGTTCAGACCGAAATTCGAAAACGAAGTGCAGAAGTTTATTGAAGCGCTGCCTTACGTTTTGGAAACTGAGGATCTGATCATTGTTCATGCTGCTTTCATGGAGGATGTTGCGCCCAAGCGCATGAAAGACCTGGCGCTGTATGGCGACGTCAACGGTCAGACCGCTGATGACGGCACTCCGGTCAGGCTCGACCGCTGGAAGCGTATGTATCGCGGCAAGAAGATCATCGTGCACGGGCACGAGAATGTTGTCGCGGTGGAGGTCTACGAATGCGAGTCTGGCAGTGTCATCTACAACATCGATACTGGCTGCTGCTTCGGACGTGAACTGACCGCGCTGCGGCTACCGGAGCGAGAGATCGTGGCGGTGCCCGCACACGCTGTCTATTACGAGAAGAAGAGCTCCGTCGTGTCGGACGAAAACGACGAAGAAGGAGGCACCATGAGCAGTATCATTGTGGTGCCTTCCACGGCACCGTTTCGCATCGGTCACGGACTGCCTACACTGGCCGAGTTTGCAGCGGAAGAGCGTGAAAACTGGATCTGGAGCCGCGATTTGCGCACTCGAGACGGGCTCACGTATCGTCTCTTCAACTACACACGAGGCACCACTTACGAGCGCCACTGGAACGATGTCACTAGAGTGTCGCGCGGACTCATTGTTTGCGTCGAGACTGGCGAGGTCGTGGCAGCGGCGTTTCCCAAGTTCTTCAATCTGGGTGAACCGATCTCGCCTGGTGTCGCCGCCACATTCCATCAGGGCAAGTTTTACGCCCTGGTGAAAATGGACGGTGCCTTCGGCGTGCAGTATCGCTTCAACGGAGAAATTCGCTGGGCAACGCGGGGATCGTTTGGCTCGCCGGAAAGCCAGGTGGCGCAGCAGATCTGGAACGAGAAATATAGGCAGCACAACGACCTTCTTCTCGGTAAGTGGAACGCATACACGCTCATGGTGGAGATCATTCATCCCGAGACAAGGGTCGTCGTGAAGTATGACTACAGCGACCTCGTTCTCATTGCCGGGCGCGATCGCTTCACCGGCAAAGAGCTGCACCACTCCCACCTGGCCAAAATCGCGGCCCAACTCGGCATGAAGTTAGTCGAGCGCATCGAGGGTGAGGATTCGCAAGCTCTCCTGGAGCGAGCGAAGAAGTTGGACCAAAACCATGAAGGCTTCGTCTTCTGCTGGCCGGAAGAGGGCTATCGCATCAAGGCCAAGGGCGATCGCTACAAAGAGCTGCATCGACTGCTTTCCGGGCTGACACCGAAACTGGTGGCAGAAGGCTGGTACGATGGCTCGCTCGCTGGGCAGATTCAGGAGATTCCTGAAGAGTTCAGAGATGAAATCGAAGCGACCATTGCTGAGCTCGAACGTCGTACGCACGAGTTTGTTCGCGAGGCCACCTCGGCTTATGAGCTGGGACGGCACATCACAGACGCGAAGGAGTTTGCGGCATGGGCGAGAAAACAGTCGAGGTTTGGCTTTATCTTCCACCGCAAGACACTCTCTTCTCCAACCTACGGTAAGACCATTGCGAATACTGTCCTCACGGATTGCATTCGTAACGGAGAGCTGTCCAAGCGACTCGATCCCACCGCCCATCGAACTTTGCTCGATAACCTCGAGCAATACCAGTCGACGGTGGCGGAGTTTCTCTGGAAAGTCACGCGCGAAGCCGATCCGGAAGGTGAGGTTCGTGCCAAAGCGTATCCGATGGCGGTGCGGAGGTTAACGAACAAGTTGCCCGACAACGTTCGTGGTACATTCAACGACGCGCTCGCTTATCTCCGTCCCAGCCTCGTGCTGGAGAAGATTCGGGCGTTCGTTGCGTTGCCAGAAACCATCAAGCAGATCGGTGCGATTGATGTGGAGGCGCTGTTTGCCTCAGCACCAACTGCCGATCAACCCGATGGTATTCACAAGTCCTGGGTCTTTACTCAGCCGCTTCTCATGCGCTCCTATCTCGATAGGTGGCGCCGCAGCGGACGGCAGGAAACAGCGTTGGAAGGGGCGCGGCGCATTCTGGCCGACGCCGTTCTTGGTGGACAGGTGGAACCTACACTGACGATGCTCGGTGGCGTATGTGGTGCCGAGCTTCCCGCTGGCGAGCTCGCCTCCGCTCTGGCGGAAGTGCTGTCGCAGCTGGAGTCGATGTGGAACGACCTGCCACATGATGCTGACCCGCAGATTCTCGCGGAGACCGCAGGGAGCGAGCGGAAAACAACCGACGATTCTGATTCGATCTCGGCTGCGTTGTCACACAAACAGTGGATACCGGCCTTGTTGTTCGAGGCGTGGGATCCCTATCGCCGAGAAGCTAGAGACTCATTTATCGCAAGCACCCCGGAGCAATCGTATTCGGGCAAATTCGAAGAATGATCTCGCCTTCTCGGATTCAACTTTGGCGCCGGACTGTTCCGGCGCCTGTATCAGCGATTGCCGAGCCTTCTTTGCTCACGAGCAAAACTGTCCAGGGCTGGCAATCTAACCCCCACGGGGGCAATGCTTCGCTAAGGCGAAGAGAAAGAGAAAATCATGTATTTAGTCCGTATTCCCTACTGCGCAACTTGCCACGTCAAAGCACACTCGCTCAACGTGATGTTCAGCGAACAACCTGTAAAAACCTCGTTTGGTAAGGGCTCGTGCTGCTTCTGCAGCAGCCCGATGCAAGGAACCTCACCGGCCTCGCAAGAACTTCCCTCCAAAGAAGCGCTCGACATATTGGGCCTGGTAAGTTCTGGTGAACTCTTTGTGGAAGACTTCGGTGTCCAGGAAGCACAGTTTGCCGGCCAATACAGAGTTGCCGAAGACGAAGATTGGGTCAAAGCGCGCTTCCGGTCTTATCGCGAGTGGCGCGTTACTTTCGCCTGGTCCGGAGAACTCGCGGGAAGCGCACCGTCTGCCAAACCCAACCTCAACGAGGTGCCGTATGGGATTGTGTCACTGGCGCAGCGTTTTATCAAAGACGGCTTCGTCGTGACCCAGCTCAGCAACGGTCAGGAGTCTGGCTGGATGTATCTGGAGCGGAATTACCCGGAGGGCGCTCTGCCGGAGCGATGCAGGAGAGTCCGTATCTCAATTAACTGGCCCACGCGGTAGAAATTTCGATGACGAGGGGCGAACTCCGCCCCTCGTCATCGTTTTGACGATTGGATACTATACAATAGCGTATAACGGGACGGAAAAAATCTGGTATTGCATGTGGTGGCTTGAGTGGCAAAAAAATCGAGGGAGAAGAGGCCGATGCCGCCGGCTAGTGAAAGCCGGCGGCATTCCTAAACTGCGAAAGAAGAGCTGAGTTAGCTCTTCTCGGTATCCCCCGCATGGTCTTCGACTGCGTGTTCCGAGTGCGTGGTTGCAGGAGCTGGTGTAAGCGTGCCTTCTGCCACCACCTCTGGGACTGGTGCGGATGCGGTCTCATCCTCAGCGGCTGCCTGCGGGTGTTCATCGGATGATCGTGCACGCAACGCAGCTCGTTCGAGTGGCTCGAGTTCTAGTGCACGCGACGAAGGTTCTTCGACTGGTTGGAGTGCCAGTGCGCTTCGTCCGTTGGTTGCAACGTCGGCCGCGTTCACATCGTTGGTTTCAACTTCTTCGACAGGCGCTGATGCTGGTGGAATTTCGACCGTTGGAACCGTCAGCGGGATGGCTGCCGGCGCCGGTTCGGCTTGCTCTCGCGCCGGGAAGAACTGGTTGATTACTTCCAGCACGATGATTGCCAGCGGAATGCCAAACAGCGCTCCCAACACGCCCATCGACTCTTCGCCGACGAACAAAGCCAGAATGACGATGATTGGACGCATGTGAAGAAAGCGGTCCATCAGCTTCGGAGCCAGCAAGTGACCCTGCACTTCCACGATGGCGAAGTAGAACGCGAGCGTAAGAATGACCTGCAGCGTGCTGCCTTGCGTGATGGCGACCAGAAGCGCCAGCACGAGGGTGACAGCTCCGCCGACGTATGGAATCGCTTCCAACACGGCTCCAGCTACGCCGAACGTGAGTGCGTAAGGCAAGCCGATGAAGTGCACACTGAGCCCGAAGGTAACGCCGAAGAACAGCGCCAGCAACATTTGAGCGCGAGCCCACTTGCTGATTTTCTCGCCGCAGTCCGCCATCGCCTTCAGAACGGTGTCACTGTAGCTGGCCGGGAAAAAGCGCTCCACTGCGCCTTTGACCAGGTGTGTGTCAGCGACCATGAACAGTGCCATGAACAGGATGAGAAGCATCTTGACGCTGCCGCCAAGAAGGAAACCCATCATGCTGCCCAGCACATCGGCGAATCCAGCCAATCTGCCTGACAGCTCCTTGACCATGTTTTCGGTCGTGAACTTCTCCGCCTGGCCGGGCGCCACTTTTGCGAGCCAGGGACGGAGCTTCTCGAAATAGAGCGGCAGGTCGTGGCTCATCATGCGGGTTTCGTGTACAGCCAGTGGAATAACCAGCGCCACAGCGCCAGCCAAAAGCACGATGAAGCCGACATAAATGCCGAGAGGCGTGAGCCAGCGTGGAATGCGCCAGCGATTTTGCATGTAGGTTGCTGCCGGCGAGATAATTGTCGCTAGCAGGATTGCCGACCAGAAAACCAGAAAGATTTCCTTGAACGGCAATGGAATCATGTGAGCGAGAGCCGCCATCGCTAGCAGCAAAAGCACGGGCCACAACGCTTTTCTGCTGAAGGATGAGAATGCCTCGAGATGCGATTTTTCGGGGCGATGTCCTTCAGCAGGCTGTGGCAGCGCCTGAGCTTCGATGTTCGGCGGCGAATCAGTATGAATCAACGTCTTCAAAACGCCCTCCTGAGTGAAAGATGTTTGTGATACAGAGCTCGGACAGAAGCGGCTGCCTACTAAAAGCAGAAAACAGTCGCTAAAACAGTCTTTTCAGTCAGCTATTTGGTCACGCGAGAAAAGATGGTTCCGAGATTACAAGCTGATACTCCATTTCGTAGACCAGCCAAAACAAGAAGTTGTAAAGAGGAAATGTTCTTAAGGAACTGGCGCCGCTTCCAGCGGATCGAACGTCTCTGCGTCAATTGGTACGCCATCCAACCATCAGTTCCTCCCCCCGCCGACCTCCTCGTGCGTATAGCGCTAACCATCCCCGCCCGCAACATTTCCGGGCGTCGATTGCCCAAGCACGATGGTCTGAGGAACGGTGGTGGGCAACCGATTCCTGGGAGGAATGAAAATCAGCCGAAAATTATTCCTGGGAGGAATGACCGACGACGGATGGGCAACCGATTCCTGGGAGGAGTGAAAATCAGCCGAAAATTATTCCTGGGAGGAATGACCGAAGACGAGTGGGCAACCGATTCCTGGGAGGAATGAAAATCAGCCGAAAATTATTCCTGGGAGGAATGACCGACGACGGATGGGCAACCGATTCCTGGGAGGAATGAAAATCAGCCGAAAATTATTCCTGGGAGGAATGACCGACGACGGGTGGGCAACCGATTCCTGGGAGGAATGAAAATCAGCCGAAAATTATTCCTGGGAGGAATGACCGAAGACGAGTGGGCAACCGATTCCTGGGAGGAGTGAAAATCAGCCGAAAAGTATTCCTGGGAGGAATGTTGTTGCTGAATGATGTGGTTTGACTGAGTTACTATGCCGTGTCACACGATGCGAAAAATGAAAAATGAGAGGCGCGTCGAGTAAGAACTTAAAAAAAGAAAGAGAAGAAATGGCACCGTATATGGTGCCACAAAAGCAAAAAAAGAAGAGGAGGAACAGCCGTGGTGGGTGCTGCTCCTCTTCTTTTATGAACGAATGAATGTATGAAACCTATGGGGTGACGATGATGTACGGGATGTCGGTTTCGTATTCGGAGTACACCGCGATCGACGGATTGAGACCGGCGTCGAGACAAGTCTGGAAGACGTTGGCGGCGGTGTCGATGAGGTCAGCAGGTGTTACCTTCTGCAACTCATCCGACTGGCGCTGCAACCGAGCCAGGTTGTTGTCCAATGGGTGTCCTGGCGAGAAGAAACTGCTGTGCACGTTAGCTTCCGTCAACTGCAGCACCCGAACGTTCGTCTCTCCCGAGCGAATCCGCTTGGGTATGTCCGCTGATTCGAGAACAGCTTGCACTGCGAGCGCGTCGCGTAAGTCAGCGTTCTGCTGCCTGTTCTTGGCGTCGATTTGAGCACTTGCAACGTCTTGCTTCAACGTCGCGCTTAACTTCTTGAGTTCCGCATTCTGCGGCATAGTACCCCCTGATGTTGAACTCTTCGAGGCCGAGAAAAGGCGCAGGGTCTGCGCCTCTCCTCGGAGTCGACCTTGCTGTCACTATGCCGCCGCGCGAACCTCGATCGGGCGCGTCTTCGGCAGAGCGATGGTCCGGCTGTGCGACTTGTAGGGGCCGCACCGCTGACCGGTGAGCAGCTCGAACTCGGCAGCGAACATGCGCTCGCCCTTTGCGACCGGCACGTCCGTGGCAGGAACGTACTGGAAGTCGCCCGGGTTGACCTCACGCAGGACGCACGGCGCCGACTGCTTCAGCTCACGGTGATTGACGGGCAGGCAGATCGTACGACGGTGTGAACCATGCGGACCGAGGTCTTCGGTCAGCCGGCGGAAAGTTCCGGTGTACACGACTTCATTCGCCGTCAGGAACGGAACCTCGTGAACGGGAACGTACTGGGTGTCACCAGGCGCAACTTCGCGCAGCACACATGAAGTAAACATGACTCTGACTCCTGATTCTGCGGTAAAAACCGCGTGTGATTTTTGCCCTTCGGCTCATGCCGAGGGCGATTTGCGAGTCCAGGCACGAGAGGAGCACGAAGTCCCCGCGCGGAGGACCACGTGCTTCTCCCCCCCCCTCGCAACAAGGCTGCGGGTCAGGCTGCCTTGGTGTCACTGCCCGTATTCGGAGCAGCCTCGATCACTGTCGCCGCAGCCGCCTTGCACGTGTCCATGATGTGCTTCAGCGCGCCTAGTGCGACGTCACTGTAGACGACGTTGGACAACCGCAAGAGCGTGAGCCCTTCGTAGTCGCCTTCCTCGCCTGGCATCTTCAGCGCCGTGCGCATCATCTGCCACGAGGCAACGTCATTGATGCACCAGGCAAGAGCGTTTTCGCCCTTGATGGGAACACCCTGACGGCGCGCTTCTGCACCCACCCACTTCACCAGTGAGCGAGCCAGCGATTCGGCGTGGCGGTGAGCATCCTCGCCGTCAGCCTTCTCCAGGCAGGTGAAGTGCATGACCACGCGAGTCGACGGACGAACTGACTGCAGCTCCTTGAAGAAGCCGACAATCCGCGCATAACCGTGACCCTTCGCGTCGGAATCCCAATCGGCGATTTCGCTCGTGCGCAGCATGCCGGCAGGCAACTCGGCCAACCGACCTTCCCACACGATCTTGTCACCGTCACGATGACCCATCCGCCAGTGCACGCCAGGAACTTTCGCTCCCACGTCGATGCCCTTGAACGCTGAGCCTTCCGAGCCGAACTCCTCGATCGCCGCGGTCATGACCTTTGCAGCTGCCGAGAGCAACGAGTCGCTCTGCCAGTCGAAAACATCCTTGCCGTAGCGAGTCTTGGTGTGCACTTCGTACTTGAAGAACACGTCGGCGTCGGTGGGCGGCACGAAGTCATGGCCGGCAGACCAGGCGTAGCGGATGCAGGATGCAACATCCGACAGGTCCAACTTGCCCGATTCAGAGATCCACGCTTTTCGAGTCGCATCTTCGCTGCCGTACTTGCCGAGCAACCACGCGCGAAACGACTTGAGAGCAAGCTCTGAGTAGCACTGCAGAGCGCCGCGGTTAGGGAAGTCAGTGTGCTTGTCGTGGTTGTTGTAACTGGGGAAGCGCAGCTCACCGGCGGGGCCCAAGCTGATGTTGACTTCCAGGATGTGCTGCGCTTTGTCTGCGTAGTGCGCCTGAAATGCCTTGAAAAACGCTCTGTAATGCGGCAGGACAAGGTCAATCGCCCAGCATGAGATGAACTCGTTGCTGGCGTTGCCCTGCTCACTCACATACTTGAGAGCATCCGGATCTTGCGAAGCAACTTTCGTTGCCAGCTTGGTCCAGAGCCACTCAGGCAGAAGAACAGTCCGCGTATCGCCGACGTTTCCTCCGCAACGGTGGAACGATAGAATCGGGTTCCACTTCAATCCGGCCTTGATGCAGATATCCAGCAGCATGTCGGGGTAGGTCCAGTCGTACTGACCTTCGACTTTCTCCACCAATGCCCACCAGACGTCTGAAGAAGAAGCAGTAAGACCCGCTTCCTTACCACGCTTGCAATCCTCGAGATAGGCTTGACGGGCCTTCTGGGATTGCTCGCTGTTGAGATCCACCGGATCGCCAACAACGAGAGGCGCCATTGCGTTGATCAACATAATAGCCTCCTTCGGTTGCAAGGCGAAACGAGGTCCAGATGCGTGTTTAGCGCACTGTTCCTGTTGTGTTTCGACAAAAACTTGAAGATTGAAAGTTAGCTGGCGTTAAACCAGGCTGTCTGCGTCCACGCTCTGTTCTACCGTCACCACATTTGGTGGCGAGTTTAACGGCAGATGGAAGAAGTGCAGAGGGTTTGGTCTCTGAAGAGGTTCACGAGAGAGATAGAACGAGATAGGCTTTGACCGTACACCTTGGAGCCTGGAAGGCGCAACAGCGCGGAAAGGGAATTTCGTGATCTAGCTCGAATGGTCTCTTTAACATTCGCGCTAGATAGCGCGCAGAGGGTTGTTAGTGGGGTTCTACGCAGGCAATGACATACTTCTGCAATCATTAGTGCGCTTCACGTCAGAGACCGGCACAGAAGTCACGATGCGGTCACGCCTTTGACAGCTCTGTTATCAAGCTCTAACACAAGAAGAACACTTGGCATTCCGTGCCGGTTTCGCAGGTGTTCCAATCTAGCTTTGCCGGCTCTATGGTTTGAGCAGCTCGTCCAAGAGCTTGTTCACCACGGCCGGATTCGCCTTCCCTTTTGTCTGTTTCATCACTTCGCCGAAGAAGTACTGCCTGACCTTGGTTTTGCCGGAGTGAAACTCAGCCAATTGGGTGGGTGACGCCTGGAGCACCTGCGCAACTGCTTCTCGTAAACCGGCTTCGTCACTCAACTGTGCCAATCCTTTTTTATCGACAACCTCGCTCACCGATCCGCCTTCCTCCATCAAAACCACAAGCACATCCTTAGCCGCAGTGCGGCTTATCGTGCCCGCTGTAACAGCTCGCTCAAGATCGCGCAGGTGTTCTGGTGTCAGTTTTAATTGGTTGAAGTCGAGCTTGTGCTCTTTGAGATGAGCGCTCACGGTGTTGAGCAAAAAGTTGGCTGCGTCTTTTGCCGAGGTTCCCAATGCCAGCACCTTGTCAAAGAAATCGCCCATCTCCTTGGTTTCCACCAATACCGCCACATCGTCGGCGGACAGTTTGTGCTCTTGCGTATAGCGCGTTCGTCTCGCCTCAGGCAGCTCAGGCATGGTTCGGATCATCTCTTCCACCCAGCCGCGCGGCACTGCCAGCGGTACCAGATCCGGCTCGGGGAAATAGCGATAGTCGTGCGCCTCTTCTTTCGAGCGCATCGGATGGGTGACGCCGTCAGCCTCATGCCACAGTCTTGTCTCCTGAATGACGCGTTCGCCTCGATCGAGCAAGCCTGTCTGCCGCTCGATCTCCGACTGAATGGCACGCTGAACGGCTTTGAAGCTATTCATGTTTTTGATCTCTGTTTTCGTGCCGAGCTCTGTTGCGCCCTCGGGTTTAAGCGAAACGTTGGCATCGCAACGGAAGCTGCCCTCTTCCAGATTGCCGTCGCAAACATCGATGTACCGCAGTATCGAACGCAATTCCGTCAGATAGTCTCGCGCTTCTTCCGGCGAAGTGATGTCCGGCTCGCTCACTATCTCCAGCAGTGGAACACCGGAGCGGTTGAAATCGACTTTGCTGTACTGCGAGCCGTGCAATCCGGCGGCGCCGACGTGCACGTTTTTCCCGGCGTCTTCTTCCAGGTGTGCGCGGTGCAGGCGAATCTTCCTGCCGTTGATGACGAGGTGTCCGCCCTTGCAAATCGGCTCGTCGTACTGGGAGATTTGATAACCTTTCGGCAGGTCCGGATAGAAGTAGTTTTTGCGGTCGAATTTAGTGCGCGCTGCGATTTCGCAATTGAGTGCCAGTCCAGCTTTGATCGCGTACTCGACGGCAGCCTTGTTAAGCACAGGCAGAACACCTGGCATGCCCAGACAGACCTGGCAAACTTGATCGTTCTCCGAATGTCCAAAGTCAGTGGGACAGCCGCAAAAGATCTTCGTTTTAGTTTTCAGTTGAGCGTGTACTTCCAGTCCGATTACGGTTTGCCACTTAGTTGTTGCGGTCATTCTTCAACTCCGACCAATGTTTGTCTCCGGCTGTTGCCGGTGCGACAACTGCGGGTTGTGTCTGTGGCGATGTCGACGTTGTTGTGGTTGTCGTCGTGGCGCCGGCTTTGGATGCGGTATCAACGCCGCTGCCGCGCACATTCATCTCCGCTTTCTCAGGCGGCGTTTTCACATAACCAGGGCGGCCAAACATCAGCTTCCACAAGGGACGTTTTTCATTCAAGACATGATTCATCTGCTTCGCCACCATGTCCATGTCTTTAGCGGCGATGTTGACGTTGTCTACGGCGTGTTTCAAATCGGGACCGAACGTTGGCTCGGAAACGACACCGTTGACTTTGTCCATGGCCGTGTTGGCGTTGTCGACGATGTGTTTCAAATCCGCTCTCAGTGCCGTATCGCCCGCCATCTTGTTGACGATGCCGAGGGACTTATAGACGTTGTCGGTCGATTTGTTCAAGTTGCTCAGCGCGGTGATCAGATCGCCACGCATCTTGTCGTTCTGCAGGGTGGAAGAAACCTTATCGATTGTCGCTTTCACTGTTTCTGCTGTTTGCCGCACTTCTTGCACTGTCTCTTTCAAGTCGCCGGAAAGTTGCGGATTGTCCAGAATTTTGTTGACCTTGTGCGACGTTTGTCGCCAATCATCGGTGAAAGCGGTGATGTGTGAGGCCGTTGTTTTGGCATTGTTCGCCAGGGCGTCCACATTGTCGAATGACTTGGTGCCCCGCGCGAAGAACTTATTGGCGTTTTGGGCGGCGCCTTTGGCATCGGCGGCCACACCGCCAAAGCGTTCGGCCGCATCTTGCACGCTATCGGCGGCGGCCGCGACTCGTTCGAGATTTTTGCTCATCGAACCTTCAACGCCGGCGAAATCGATGTGGCTTAAATTGGTGGCAATCCTGTTGGCAACGAGTTCTACCCGAACAGGGTCTTGTCCGTTCTCTATCGCTCCGCTCGCGATCGCCGGAGGCTCTTGATCGTTTTTCGGTTCGGGGAAATTGATCTCGACATACTTGGCTCCTACAAGGCCCAGAGTCTGAATCGTGAAGACCGAGCCCTCGGGAATTTGCGTCTTTTCCGTATCGATTTTCAGCGCCACATGCACCTCGCCTTTCTTAACCAGAGTGAGGTTCTCGACTGTTCCAACTCTGACACCATTGACGTTCACCGGTGCGTTGTTGTTGAGACCGGCGACGTCGTGGAATTTAACGATGAATTTTTGCGGCGGGTGAAAGAGAGAAAAGCTGTGCAGCCATGTCCATCCGAAGACAAGGAAAAGCACCCCTACGAGGATGAAAAACCCGCAGTATGCTTCAAATGGTGGCTTTTCTACTGCCATGTTGATTGTTACCCTTTGCTCTGCGCTGCCTGTCTATACTGCCCCTGATGCCATTGGACCTTGTCTGGTCGCATGTACGAACTGTCGCATATAAGCATTATCCGCGCCTATCGCATCGTTTGGATCGCCCTGCCAGACGATGTTTCCTGCGAACATCATGATGATTCGATCAGCGGTGCGCGTCCAGGTCGAATACTGGTGCGTCACCACAATAGAGGCTGCCCGCAACTCCTCTTCCAGCTTAATAATATAATCTTCGACGATCGTAGACATTACAGGGTCTAATCCGGTCGTCGGCTCGTCATAAAGAATAATGCGCGGATTGTTGACAATTGCTCGGGCAAAACCGGTGCGCTTTTGCTGACCGCCCGATAGCTGGGTCGGGTATGCGTCCAGGTAATCGCCCAACCCGACCAGGCTCAACTTCTCTTGAATGGTCCTCTCCTTCTCCGCTGGTTTCATATCGCGCATTCGCAGCGGCAAGGCCAGATTTTCGCCGACGGTCAAGGAGTTGAGCAAGGCGGAGCCCTGAAAGACGAGCCCCACATCTTGAGAGCGCAGGGTTATCTCGCCACTGTCTGGCTGCAGCAATCCGCACAAAAGTTTCAAAATAGTCGATTTGCCGCACCCGGACGGCCCGATGATGCCGACCGTCTCACCGCCCCAGACGTCGAAGTTGATACCGCGTATAACATGCTTGTCCCCGAACGATTTGTGCAGATTGCGCACACTGATCAACGGCTCGCCATCATGTTTTCCGTCCGATCGCTTAGCGGGGCGGTCGGGCACAGGTTGAAACGATGGTATCTCGTCCGACATGTACCTACCTCGGCGCGTACGTGAGCGCTGTGACGACGTAATTGAAGACAAAAATCATCGTCATTGTCCAAACGATAGTGCGAGTCGTGGCGATGCCAACGTCTTCCGCTCCACCGCGCGTGTTCAGCCCGATCGCGCATGAATATATGACGATGAGAGTGGCGTTGATGAACGATTTGAGGAAGTGCACGGTGAAGTCGCGATCCAAAATCGTCTGGCGCACAGAGTCGAGGAATGTTGCCGGAGGCACATTGGCTGCGCCTTGAGCGATGACGATACCGGCGATCAGTCCGATTGCCATGGCGTAGACCGACAAGACCGGCAGCATGATGGCGGCGGCGACGTAGCGCGGCACGACGAGAAACTCGACCGGATCGATGCGCATCACTTTCAAAGCGTCGATCTGCTCGGTAATCATCATGGTGGTAAGTTCAGCCGCTACCGAGCTGCCGACGCGACCGGCCACGATTACTCCGGCGGTGATCGGTCCGATTTCGCGCACGAGTGCCAGCGAGACAACGCCGCCGATAGCAGTGTCGGCGCCGAACAAGACGAGCTCACGAGAGATTTGCAAGGACATGGCAAAGCCGGTAAACAGTGCTGTAATGCCGACCACGACGAATGACTTGACGCCGATCATATACGCCTGGCGCCATGTTTCTGTCCAGTCGATGCGCCCACGCAAGATGTAGCTGTACGTTTGATAGAGCAAGACGCCGAACTGCCCGGTCAAAAGCACGCCGATGTAAAACCAGCTCACCAAGTGGGTGAGCGGATTGAGTCGGGAGATATTGGGTTTGATTGAGGTGGTCATGCCGAAGCGGCTGTCTGGGACTGGGGAGTGTCAATTTTAAACGCTTCCGTCACATAACATAGACGCTTGTGACTGCAGTTTGCTGCCGCCAACCAACACTTTTTTGGTTCTGTTTTGTTAATCTGGCTGTATGACAACGCTTCCTTTTGCCAATTCAAAACCGGGGGCGGCGGGTAAGAAGTTTCCAGTCGAGAAGAAAGAGAAACAGTAGGGCGTAAAAAACGCAACGAGGCAAGATGTCCGAAGATAAGCGATCCGAGAAGACAACCATATTTGGTGGCATCGGTGCGCTCGCCATCCTGGCTAAGCTGAAAGCTGCCGGATGGCTCCTGCCCAACGTTTTAACGATGTTTGCCAGCATCGGAGTGTACACGATGATGTTCGGCTTTCGCTACGCTGTTGCCATTGTCGGACTCATTTTCATTCACGAAATGGGGCATTGGGTCTGGATGAAAGCGACAGGGCTCAATCCGCAGGCACCGATGTTTTTGCCTGGGATCGGAGCGTACACTGCCATGAGCAAAATGCCGCCTGACCAGACGTCGCGTGCTTGGGTGGCTTTCGCTGGCCCGCTAATCGGTGGCATCGGAGCGGCAGTTCTCTACTGGGCGGGTTTGCACACGGCCAATGACTGGCTGATGGCTGCAGGCAACACGGGCTTCTTTCTCAACTTGATGCAACTTATACCGGCCAAGCCGTTCGATGGCGGCTTCGTTCTCGGCGCTGTCTGGCGGTGGTTTCTCATACCCGGAACGATTCTGCTAATCATCGCCGGCGTGGCGCTGCATTCGACGCTGCTGATGATTATTTCCGTGATTTCTGTGTTCGGGCTGTTTCGCCAATTTCGCGGTGCGGCAAATGACGGCACTACGCCTGCTTCTTTGCCGCAGCGCATGCTTATCGGCGTTGCCTATCTCAGTTTGTGCGGCATGCTCGCCTATCTGTACGCGATGACGCAATCGGCAGTTAACACGATGCGATAGCCGCTCTACATCGTCGAGCTGGCGTTAGCCTGTTGAGGACTATGTGGTACCAAATACGGTGTCATCTGTCCGGCTAAGGACACGGCGCAAGACAAGAGCACGACCGCGGTGGCACAGTCGATCAGAATCGATCTCAAACTGGGTTTCATACGCGCTGCCCTCGAAGAGTTGACAACAGTTTAGTTGAGAAACAGCAGCCTTACCAGGTTTGTGACGACTGTTTCCTGTTAGGAAGATCTCATGATCTGAGGGTTTAGCTCTTACCCCGGAAAACACGCAGTCAGATGCTTCCTCCCGGTCTGGAGGATGCGGAAAACCACAATCGGACCGCGAATTTTTCTGATTCATCCGTCTCCATGGTGGTTTTCCCCAGTGCCCGACCGCTCCGATTCGCGTATCAATGTGGCTGGCGTTTCTCGAAAGGCGACCTGAATGCGCTCATCAATGGACCTCTACTCTGAACGGCAAGTGCGTGACACTCGCTCAGACCAGCAGGCAAGTCGAACCATGCTCGGCGAGTCCCACGGCCTTGCCATCGCCGGACTGGCACTGGCGAAGATGGACAGCTCTCACGCTCATCAGGTCAAATTCACGAAATTCGAGCAGAGCCCGCAAACGGCTCAACAAAAGAGTCTTAGCGATCGTGAAAGCATGGCTTTCATGTCGATCGCATTCTGCTCGCCACTGATGCTGTTTGGTGTTGGTGCTACGCTGGCGGTGGTTGACGATTTGCACGGCGGCAAGCAGAGCAAAATGGAGAACAGCTTGCAAAACCAGATTCGCTGGAACGCTGACGTGGTCGAAAGCCAACGCGTGGCGGCGCTACTGTTGGCGCGCAGTCAAACCGCTGAAAAATTCGCTACAGTCGATGCCGCAAAAGATAGAACACAAGCGTTAGTCGATCGCATCGCCGAAACCAAGAAAGTTGAGAAGCCCAATCTCAAACGTCCTTCGCAGTGCAATTTCGATGTTGCACAAGCACGCAAAAATTGGATGAAAACAAGCAAGCTGCTGAAAGAGAAGCAAGCCCTGCATGACCATCTGCAAAAATTTCAGGGGCAGCTTTCGTTGGAAGATGTCTCCGCGCTCAACGCGCAGATCGAGCAACTCGACAAAGCCCTGAAAAAGCTCGGTTGTTAGCCTGCCAATACTCTCCCGCGGGAACCTTGTAAAATCTCAGGCGTCGGCCGATAGAGGCGTCCGTCTCTGATACTTTCGCAAGAGGTTTGAAGGCGTTTGAGCACCTATAAAGGAACGTTCGAGTCGACGTCTCGTCTCGCGCGCATTTGCCTCTCATTGCTGCTTGTGGCTGCCTTCGGGGGACAAGACGCTCAGGCGGAGGATTCGCTGCCTCCCGTGGCGCCGCCTATACATAAAGATGCTGGAGTGGAACCGCCACAGACGGGCGCTCACTCGCCGGATCTCGAACGGACCGTTGTGCGAGCCCAACCGCACAGCGAGCCATTGGTGGGAGCGGTGACACGGGGCGGCTCTCGGCAAGGGGGAGTCGACTATATGGCGCATGTCCCGCCAGGAATGACGGCTGGCGTCAATCAGACCGTTTTGCCGGAAGTGTTTCGCGCCTGGATTGAGAAATCGCATCCTGAGCTGATGACGGTCTCGCTCAATGCCGGGCAAATTCTCGTCGTTAAAGGGCAGTGGGACAACTCTGCCCGCACGCTGGATAAGTTTCGCATTCCATATCAGCGTATCGGCGCCCGCGAAATGAAAGACATTCCGCTCGACAGGGTGAAAGTCGTGATCGTGGACTGTTCAGGTTATTTGCCTCGCGAGTCTTTTCAGCGTCTGCGCGATTGGGTGGCGGCAGGCGGCTATCTGATCACGACCGACTGGGCGCTCGATAATACGCTGCAGAAGACGTTTCCCGGCTACGTGGTGTGGAACCACCGGCTTAATCGCGACGGAATGTACGAAGCAGAGGCGGTCGATCCGGATCCGATCCTCTTCCGCAATGCCGTTGCCGTAGCCAATTGGCGCACTGAACAAGAGTGCCATCTCTGTTCGGTGTTAAAACCGGATGCGGTGCGCGTGCTCGTACGCAGTCGCAAGCTTGCCGGAGAAGATGGTCAAGGCGTGCTCGCCGTCACCTTTCCCTTTGGTCGCGGACAGGTCCTGCATCTTGTCGGACACTTCGACAACAACCCGATGACCTTTCACTTCGGCAACAGTCTGCCCGACCCGGCGCCCGTGATCGGAATCAGCCTCCGTCAAGCCATAGCCGCCAACTTCGTCGTCGCCGGTCTCACGCACACGCACATCCCGACCCGATAGCTGGACGCCACCGCATATAGTGGCGCTTCCGTCCTGCACTCGTACATACTACGTTAAGTCGTGAAGACGATCAAAGCATGCAAGCCGTGCAGCTTTGACCTGCTCGCAGCATACTTGTTATTTTTCAACTTGCAATCATTTTTGGTGCATTCTTGATACTTTCTTGATTCCAAACTTGATGTTTTCTTGATGAACCTCGCAAAACGCCCGTGCTGCGAGCTCTCGCGGGCTGCGGCTCGGCCACGTATCTGTACAACAACTAGACAGAATCTTTATAGTGGTGGTGTGATCTAATTACAGTTTCTAATTTGATTGACGCCGTTTGATCTCACCCGATGCGACGAAGTCGCAGGTACATCATGCAGCAAGAAAAACACGCCCGAACGGCGATTGAGAATAACTTCTTCCGCACCTCCGAGCGCGGAGATGTATTCGAAATGATCGCCACTTTAGCAGCCGCTCTTTTGCTATTCGTGCTCGGATGGCAGTTCGGGCGCGCTTCCGTTAAAGACCATCCAGCCAATCAGAAGCAGATCATTCAAGTAGAGCAAAAACCAGGAATGTGAGCGAGAGCTCTCATCGAGCAGGAGTTATGGAAATAAAAACTGTCGAGTACGCTGATCCTATTAATTCATCGAATAATGTCGTTGGTGTTAACAGTTTTCGCCGCCTAATTTTCGGCAGCCCGATCGCGACTGATAAGGCTCACCATGCGCTTCTTCCGAAAGTGCTGGCGTTGCCGGTGTTCGCTTCCGATGCCATCTCGTCGGTTGCATATGCAACCCAGCAGATCATACTGGCACTGGGAGCCGTCGGCATGTGGGTGGCGACTGAGCGGCAGGAGTACACCGGTTATACGATGCTGATTTCCGGTCTCATCGTGGCCTTGCTCGGCATCGTGGTCATGTCGTATTGGCAGACGATTAACGCTTACCCTAATGGTGGCGGCTCATACATCGTTTCCAAAAAGAATCTCGGCGTGCTGCCAGGATTGATCGCCGCTTCTGCGCTTCTGATTGACTATGTTCTGACGGTCTCCGTCTCGATCGCGTCGGGCGTACAAAACCTTAAGGATGTGCCTCTGTTCGCGCCTTTGCAGATCAAGGATCACATGGTCATCTATTGCATTGTCTGCATCGTCCTTCTTACACTGGCGAATCTGCGAGGTTTGAAGGAGTCGGGCAAAATGTTTGCTTTGCCTACGTATGTTTTTGTCGGCATGTGTTATATGATGATCGCTCTTGGATTGTTGGGACCGATCTTCGGCTGGCAGATTCACTCCGAATATGTCAATCAAGATTGGCCGGGCGGAGTAGAAGCTGCGAAGAATGCGGCTGGAACATTCGGAATAGTCGTGCTGTTGAGAGCGTTCGCTAATGGCTGTTCGGCCATGACAGGCACTGAAGCGGTGAGCAACGGTGTGCCGGCGTTCAAAGAACCTCGTGCCAAAAACGCTGCTCTGACGCTAGTCGCTATGGGGGCCATCCTGGGTTCTCTGTTTCTCGGCATCTCCTGGCTGGCAATGAGCTTCCACGTCGTTTACTGGGAGAATGGCGGCAACACGGCGCCTGCGGTTATCGACCAACTCTCGGGCGCTATCTTCGGCAAAACCGGCGGCTGGAGCTGGGCGTACGTGACGACGCAGATCTTTACCGCGCTCATACTGGTGCTGGCTGCCAACACGAGCTTTGCTGATTTTCCGCGCTTGTCGTCGATTCTGGCGCGCGACGGATTCATGCCGAGACAGCTTTCCAACCTCGGAGACAAGCTTGTTTTCAACAACGGCATCATCGTTCTGGGAGTTCTGTCGGCACTGCTGATAGTGGCAAAAAACGGCAGCGTCGATCTGTTGATCCCGCTCTATGCTATTGGCGTGTTTCTCGCCTTCACTCTTTCGCAGGCGGGCATGGTGCGTCACTGGATCAACTGCAAAGAGCAGCGCTGGCAGCTCAAAGCTGCTATCAACGGACTGGGCGCCGCGGCCACCGGCATCGTGCTGCTCGACATCGCTACAGAGAAATTTCTTGACGGTGCCTGGTTGGTAATCATTCTTGTCGTATTGATGGTGCTCATGTTTCGCAGGATCTTTGCGCACTACGCTGATGTATCCGAACAATTGCGCCTGCACAAATCTGAAGAGTTGCTCTGCGCCAAGGTAGAAAACACAGTCCTCGTACTTGTTCAGGGTATCAACGTAGGGACGCTGCAAGCCCTGGAGTATGCGCGTTCGCTCTCTAAAGATTGCGTAGCGATTCATGTCGAATTGGATCCGGAGCGCACAGCGTTTGTGAAGCAGCAATGGCCGGAGATGCTGGCGGACGTTCCGCTGGTGGTTGTGGAATCGCCGTACCGTTCTTTGTTGGCACCGATCATGCACTATCTGGATGTCGTCCATACGGAAAAACCGAATCACAGAATCACCGTCGTCATCGGCGAATTTGTGCCGACGAGATGGTGGCATTCCTTGCTGCACGGCAACACCGGCTTGCTTCTCAAGTTTTCATTGCTGGGGCGGCATGACGTCATCGTTGCCAACGTCCGTTATCGCCTGCAAAAGCGTTCGAAAAAGCCGCAACAACGAACCACCATGAAAGCAGAGATGGTCAACAGCAACGCCTGATCTGGTCTTATTTCAGCAGACAGAAGATGGGATTCAACGAGAGCCCGCGCAAACAATAGTGCGGGCTTTCTGCTATGCATACATGGAAACATCTTCATAGAGATGATACCGTATACGGTGATACTAAAGCATATAGAAAACTGGTTGAAATGGAGAAAATGCGGGGAGGAAAGCGGCATCCGCCGCTTTCTTCTCCCTACTCTCATCAAAAACTACACCCTGTTGCGCCGGTTGACATACGACACGGTGTCGCGCCACTCAGTGCCCTGAACGTGCACTTCCTTACCTTTCTCGAAAATCTGTTGCCCCTTCAAGCTTTTGCCGGTTTGCATCAATTCAGAGACATCGTATATGTCGCCGCTCATGTTGCCGACACTGGACTCGTAGGACTGATATTTGCGTGCCTCCAGAAGCGTCATGAAGGGTGCTTCGAAGGTCTGGTTGTGATTGTCCAATACCACGTATTTCCGTTCGGACGGCAGTTGTGATACCCGGTCCCACTCCTCCTCGAAGGCGCACATCATCTCGACGGAGTGGCAATTCCATCGCATCTCCCACATGTAAAACAGTGCGGATCCTTCTTCCTGCAGCTCGATCGCTTCTATGAGCTTGCCTCGGTTGTATCGGTCGAGGTGTGACATGGCGCCCGGGCGCAGTGAGTCGTATGCCTCTTCAGTGACTCCGGGCAGCTTGGCCAGTTCACGCTTCAGCTTAATTGCGCGCATGGTCAGGCGATCTTCACAAATTTGCAGGTTGCGCATGCGCAACTTGAATTCGCTGTGTTGAGGATCTACCAGAGTGCCGCTCAGGCGCTTGTATTCTGCCAGAAGGGTTTTGAACTTTTTCACTCTGCGGCGAACTTCCTTGACGCAGGCTTTGAGCGGATCGTTCTTCTCGTTGTTATTACGCACGACTATTATTCTCCATCCGGGAAGTTCACTCGAGCCGGCTCCCGGGGCTTTCGCTCGAGTGGTTCGATTGGCGCAGGTCCGGTTGGCTTGGAGGGCCGCCGGGTTAGGCACGAACCGACTGATGCTGCGCTCGACAAACCAGGCGGGGTAGAGACAGCACCCCGCCTGGTTCGAGCCTCAGCGAGGTTGAGAGAGCATCTCGTCGACGGCTTTGACAGCCGCATCGAAGCGCTCATCCCAACCGCCTTTGATCTGCACGAACCGCCGCTTGCGCGACTGCAGCTCGAGCAGGCACCGATCGAGAAAGATTTGCCTCTCTTTCGGTATGTAGCGGTGCACATCATCGACGTACGGAACATCGATGTCCGTGACGATGTACAGGTCGTATCGGCGGCGGTCCGCAGCCTGGCGCAACCAAGCGGGGACCTTCCCGACGAGACGACCACTCCAGATGTACGTGGTGACGGGATCGGAGTCGCAGAAGAGGACACGATTTGCCAGGGGCGCCGCAGCATCTTCCGATGCAATCTGACCGCGCGCGATGGTGACCATGTCCTTGCTGCCGATGTCGCGTCCCATCGTCTCGATGTATGCCTTGGCGAACTCCGGCACGGCCAGCGTCTGGTAGTGCTGGGCCAGTCTCTTTGCCAGAGTGCTCTTGCCTGTCGACTCCGGACCGAAGATGCAGACACGCCGCACGAAGTACGGGCGAACACATTCCGGTAGCGCGTGCCAATGAGCGAGAGGCTCTTTGCGCACTGCCGCTTCTGAGACGGAAGCGAGAGCTATTCCACCCAGGTCGAGTGGAACGTAGGTGACACCGAGTTGTGCAGCAAGGGCCCCGGCGCGCTGCGCTTCCAGGGAGAAGAGCAGTCCCTTCTTGCCTAGGATACGCCGCACGCCTTTAGTGAGCTCCTCCGAAAAATCGGCGGGGTCGCTTTTGTGCCAATCGCTGCTGGTGATGACGCGCACCGCGGTGTCGGGAAACAGCTCCTTCAACCACGCTGCTCGCTGCGGAGCGGTGATGGTGTCTTGTCGGTGCGCGTCGACCACTAACGTTACTTCGTCGGCGAAGCGTCGCGCCACGTCGGCGATGTACTGAACGGCTACTGTCGGCGGCGAAAAGTCGCCGAGGACAACGGCCTTACGTTTTGAGTCAGGCATAATAATCCTCCGGCGATTTCTCGCTACTTACGTGTCTTCGTTGCTTCGGCAGAGCTGGTTTTCTGCGGTTTCTTCTTGGCGGCACTCTTTTTGGCGGCGCTCTTCTTGGCGCTGGCGCTTTTGCCGGCGCTGTTGCGCTTTTTCCTGGCCACATTCGCAGCCTCGGCGCCGTACAGACCCTTTTTGTAGATGGTCTGCTGCACGTCGAACGGTGTCGTGTATTGCAGCGGAAAACCCTTCGCCACCATGTCGCGAAGATCTTCGCTGTCGAGCGGCTGCTTGGGTGCGTACACTACTTCGATGGAGGCGTTCGGCACCCGCTTTGCCCATCTGTTTACCTGCTCGATTTCGGACCAATCGCGCGGAAACACAATGAACTTGCACAGCTTGAACAGCTCTTCCGCGCCCATCCATGTCGAGAGGTGGTGCGGATTTTTCGGGTCGAGATACTTTGACGCCAGCAACACCGAAAGCCCGACATTCTCGCCGAACTTACGACGCGCCTCCATCACGGTTGGCAGCGTGTACGAGACGGCTTTGCCGCTTTCGATCTCCGTACGCCAGACATCGAAGAACGGGTTGTCCGCGGTGGCTGCCACAGCCATCTCGAAGCGGTCTTCGGCGCTGGCGAAGACCTTCTGGTTGTTGGGCGGCGTGGCGCTCGGCACGAAGATGACGCGATCGAGCTTATGCTCCTGGCGCGCCCATTCAGCCCGCAGCAGGTCGCCGTAGTGAATCGGATCGAACGCACCGGGGTAGATGCCGATCTCTTTCACTTCCGACAGGGGTACGGGCTCGTGCTTGTAGGGCTCCTGACCTGGCGGGAGGAAGTGCCGCTTCTTGTTCATCAGCTGCTGCACACACCACGGTGTGGTGTACCAGATGCTGCGACCCTGCGATACCCACTGACGAATCATCGAGCTCGACAAGGGCGGGCTGGGGGCATGAAGCGCCTCGATGCGCGCTTCGGGAATGAGCCCCGCCCACTTCTCGATTTGCTCAACGGTGATGCCGTCTCGCGGAAACACCAAGAACGTGAGATTCTTGACGGCAAACATTTCCTTGGCGCCGGTCCAACGCGGCAGGAAGTATTCGAAGTCAGGGTTCATGTACTCGGAGCTGATGAGCACGGAGAGATCGATGTCCGTGCCGTAACGGCGCAACACTTCTTGAACGGTGTCGTTCATGAAGGAGACGCCCTTCTGATCGATGTCGATGCGTGACGCCTCGAAGAAAGGGTTGGCGGCTGTGGCGGCGACGACCAATTCGTGGCGGTCTTCGGCCGGCAGCGAGTACTGTTTGTTCGGCGATTTGCCGACCGTGCAGAACAGCACCTTGTCGATGTTTTTGGTGAAACGAACCCACTGAGCGCACAGGAGGTGCCCATAGTGGATTTCGAACGAACCCTGATAGATGGCAATCCGCGGACGACGCTGCAACGGTCTACCGTAGAGCGTACGTCCCAGATGCTCGCGAAGAGAATCATTCTTCTTTGCCATGGAAATAACTCCTTCAGCATTTGAAGCACCCTTGCCAGCAGGCTTGGGTGCGGGAAGTACCGCGTATTCGCAGGGTGCAATGTCCGTCACGAATGATCCGTAACGGCGCCCTGGACAGGTCCGAAGCACTGCACGCCTGCGCTACGGCTGGCATTGTGCTCAGGAGCAGCGAAGAAAAGCCGCATTCACTGCTCCGCACAATCCGAACTGTGTTCTACTCCCAGCATGCTTTGCCGGAAGTGAAACAGATGAATCTCAGAAGGTGCTGCTTTGCGCTCTTGTAGTGCCCTGATGGACGCGGTTGTATTTACAAACTCACCCTAAGGGCCGCTTTTTATAGCTTGGAAGAGAGTCTAAGTTTTATGAATGAGGCAGATAGTGGCTTTCGAATCCTGAGCCAAGTTGTCATGAAGAGGAAATGACAGAGTAAGCTGAGCAAAAGTTACTTTACCTGCGCGGTAGCGCGGCTCGCGGCAGTCCAACTGCTTCACCCGTTCGTGGCTGGAAGCGTGTGGAACCTACTCTTTGGAGCGCTCGGCGGCTGATTCGTTGGACATGAGCAGTTTGAGGTTGGGTCGCGTCGACGACTGATAAGCCCAGCGGAGCAAAATAGTACGCAGCGCCTCCGGCTCGAACGGTTTGGCCAGATAGTCATCGATACCGGAAGCCAGACATAAAGCCCGGTCTTCATCGGATGAGTAAGCGGTGATGCCGATGATTGGCGTGCGGTGTCCGGCTGCTTGTTCGCGCTGGCGGATAATCTTGGCGCATTCGATGCCGCTCATACCGGGCAACACCAGATCAAGCGCTACGAGGGCGAACGGCTGGCGCTCCAAAGCTTTCAGAGCTGCTTCGCCACTGGCGACAACCTCGACTGCGTAATCAAAGCGCTCACAGAGCTCTCTGATTACTAACTGCTGAGCTGGATTGTCCTCCACCACAAGAATGATCGGGTTCATTTTGCCACTTCAAACAACGTTACGTATAGTCGACACTATACTCTCACATTGTAGCCGATTTGACTACACTCTAACTGCTGAGATCTGACCGGAAAGCTAGCCCGGGTCGGGAAATATGGAATTTGCAAAATCTTTGATCGCATTCTCGCACAATTTTGGCCTCGCGCAGCCGACAGCTGAAAAATGCGAACGAGTCGGCGAGCGAAGTAAATGAAACAAGGTGCTCCTGTGAGGTTCAAGACGAAACTCTCTTGGCGTTGCCCGTCATGCCGGCGGGACCGCTCCGATGTTTCTTTTCCGCAACTAGCTATGGCCCTGGGTTAGCGCTTTATCGTTTTGCCGCAGTCAGTCGACAAATCTACAACGTCTGAGCCGTTTGATGTAGCAAACTGTACAGCTGGCATGGAATTTCTCAAGGCGAACTTTATTGACGTCAGTTGCCGAGACTCATGCGTTTCGAAAAGACTGTGCAATTGCACAGTGTAATTCAGCCTTGTGGCAACTACGATCTGCTTACAGTTGAACAGTCACATGGAGGTGATTCGACTAGGTCCCGAACAGATCGAAGAAGTAGAACTGCGGCGCCAGCGTTCCGGCAGAGCGATGGTTGTTGTCGAAATTCACGGCATACAGTGGTCGCTCGAGATTGGTCGCGGAGTAGCGCTCGGCGCGCAAAACCGTATTGTTGGCACTTTCGTAATAGCGAGTCACGCCCATCAGAGTGTGATTAATGCCCGCTATGTTGCGACTTGGTCCGTAAGCTTGCGTCTGATTCGAAGCCGCGTAATCTGAGACGTCGACAACGGTGTCTCCCTGTTTGTCTTTGTTGTAGCTGATCAGGTATTGCCCGTAATAGTCGATGTTGCCTTGCTTGTCTCGATAATACTCCAGCACGTCGACGGGAAGCCCATTTTTGTCCATGCCGAAGGCGTACATGTGACCGGGATTTTTTGCCGATCCGGGAGTGTCTGGCATATCGGAGCGCGGTTTCAAGTCGCGATTGCCCAGACTTGGTTCGCGCCCGTAAATGTCGAGATCGCTCTTCAGATGCCACTGCGCAATCTGATTTTTTGCTTCGGGAGAGATTTCTCGCAGCGCCAGATTGGCCGGCAGCCAATTCTCATTGGCCCGGCTGTTGTACGTGTGTATAAACAGCTGATACATGAAATTAGCTTGCGGACCGGCTTGACGCATGATGCTTCCAACTTGATTTGCGTCCGGTCCGATTCCACCCGGGTACTCTGCGTGTTGCTGGTTTGGGTTGCCGTGCAAAACCGGCACATCGGATGGCAACGGTCCTTGTCCGTTGCCCTGACCTGAAGGCTGTCCTTGTCCTGCGTCGTACGTACGTTGACCGGGGTTTGTACTTTGCCGATCAATGGAGACAAACCCCAGTCCGCCGTTGCCGGCGAAAACGACGGGATCCAACATCTGTCTCGGCGTCGCCGCCGTGTTTGTCGCGTCGTTGCTGGGAAGCTGGCGTTGTTGCTGCTGACTGTTATCTACAACCGGAGGGCGTGCGGTGTTGTTGGTTGAACCTTGATCGGCACCGGCGTTGTTGTTGTTGTTGTTGTTGTTGTTATGGTTGTTGTCGCTGGTATTCTTGTGAAAGTCTCTGTAAAGCCCTGTTCCCGTCGAGGTAATCGCGGCGGCGCCGAACAAAATGGCTGGTACGTACTTCTTGCTCAAGAGACAGAGCGCCGCCGTGGCAGCCATTCCGGCGCCGATGACATAGGCATTATCCTGCATGGTTTTTATGCACGAATCCAAAGTTTCTTCAAACGCGTGCGTGGAGTGCTCGGTCGAAGAAGTGACTGGGTTCTCCGAAACATGTGGTGAGTCCATGAGTTGCCTCGGTTCGATTTCTGTAGGATGCTTTCATCCTATGACGCCGAACCGGCAACGTCACTGGTGCAAGTACGTATGAGAGCGATGGGCGATTGCGTGGGACTACGGTATTTGAGCGTTCGACGTCGTTACCATTGTTGGGATGAAACCAATCAAAAATCTGCGAACTGCCCGAGACTCGAGTGTTGCAACGAAAACTTGATCCAACGACCCTTTGAATGGATGCCAAGTGCTACCTGAGCGGCGCCAAGCTTGATCTTCATTCTTAGCCACTAATAATGCTCCTTTCTTGATGCAACAAGTTTTTGTCCTATCTAAAGCCTTAGGTTGCAGACGTTCACCAAAGCACCCGATTTTTCCAAAGAAGCCCTCTTAACTCGCACCCAACTTATTGCAGTTATTCATGGCAGAAAACGCCTGCTGTGACTCCGGCCGCTTTGGCAATCGCAACCTCTCTGCCGCACCGCGCTTACGCGCGTCGGCTTCCACTGTTGTGGCTCTTATGCACAGCACTTTGACCCATCTGGAGACATTCGCAATGCAAATCGTCTATGCTCAAGAAGCTCTGCCCTCGAAGATCACGAAAACAGTATTTCTCGCCGGGCCCACACCGCGCCACCAAAAAACGCGCTCATGGCGACCCGATGCTCTCAAACTGCTCGAGGAAGCCGGTTTTGACGGACACGTCTTCGTTCCTGAAGGACGCGACGGAAAATTTGGTGACTACACCAAACAGATTGAATGGGAGCAAAGGGCACTAAACGCTTCCGACGTCATCCTCTTCTGGATACCTCGGAAGGTAAGGGTAATGCCGGGATTCACAACCAACAACGAGTTTGGCATCTGGAGCACGCTCGATCCGGCGCGCGTATTTCTCGGTGCACCCAAAGGGGCGCCGCACACCAATTATCAGTTCAAAGTCGCTGAGCAAAACGACATTCCCTCGTTTCGCAAACTCGATGAACTGTGCCAGGCAGTCGTGAAGCACTTGGGCGCTGGTGCTGAGCGAGAAGCCGGTGCTTGCAAGGTGCCGTTGCATGTCTGGAAGGCTGCTTCGTTTCAAGCCTGGTATCAGGCGCAGACGAAGGCCGGCATTCAGCTGCACGATGCCACCGTCAAGTTCATCTTCCGCCCGGTGCCCAAGTTCGTCTTGTTCTGGGCGCTCAAGGTCGACATGTACATCCCGTCGGAGAATCGGCACAAGACCAACGAAGTGGTCATCTCACGTCCGGATGTCTGTCTGACTGTCGCCTGGCATCGTCCCAAAGACGCTGAGCCTCAAGATACTCTTTTCGCCCTTATCCGCGAGTACCGCACGCCGGCTGTGTCCGAAGACGCGTTCGCCTGGGAGAATCCCGGCGGCTCTAGCTTCAAACCCGGTAAGGATCCGAAGCAGACTGCGGCGGATGAACTGAAGGAGGAGTTGGGCCTCGAGTTTGATGCTGCGCGTGTGAAGGTTCACTGCGCTCGCCAGGTCGCCTCAACTCTCTCGGCACATCGCTCGCACGTCTACTCCGTCGAGTTGACCGCCGAGGAGATTGCCAGTCTGCAAAAACAGGAGGCAGACGGTGCCACGTTCGGCAATGCGGATGAAACCGAGAAGACGTATCCGCGTGTGCGCTCGCTCAAGCAGATTCGCGACGGTCGCTTTGCGGATTGGTCGACGATTGGTATCGTTACTACCGTTCTCTTCGATTGCGGAGTCTTGAAGTAAACTCAGTTCTCGACTAAAACGTTGCTGCCTGCAGGCAATATGCAGGCAGCGACTCAAGGAAGATTCAATGAAACTGTTGGTATTGCTGATTCTGGTTCTTGTGTTCGCAACAGGTTGCGCCATGCAGCGTGTACCGGCACAAGCGCAACTTCCTGCGGCACCCACACAGACGCACCAGCCTGCGCCGCTCAAGCTTAAAATAGTGGCGACGAACGGTCATCGCGTCCTGACTGAAAAGCAGCTCATCGACGAGCTTGCCAAATACAACATAGTTTGCGTCGGAGAGATTCACGACAGCGAACTGCATCACCGTGTGCAGCTGGAGATCATCCAGGGACTGTCTGCGCACCGCGGCCGCATGGGCGTGGGCATGGAGATGTTTCAGCGCCCATTTCAACCCGACATCGATCGCTACTTCGCTGGTCAGACAACCGAAGCGGAGTTTCTCAAAGCGACCGAGTACGACACTCGGTGGGGGTTCGATTGGCAGCTGTACAGTCCGATTGTCGACTTTGCTCGAGCGAACAAAATTCCACTAGCGGCCTTGAACGCTCCCAAGGAGCTGACCAACCGCATCATGAAAGTGGGATACTCCGGCTTGACTGATGACGAGAAGAGACAGTTGGGACCGGTAGATTTCAACGTGAAAGCGCATCGTGATTTCTGGTACGAAATCATTCCCCAGATGCACGGAGCAATGAAGCCGAGCGCCCAACAGCAAGAGCGGACGTACGAAGTGATGACGGTGTGGGATGACTACATGGCCCAGAGCGTCGCGTCTTTCTACCATGACCGGCATCTGCGCAGGCTAGTGGTCCTGGCTGGCAGTGGGCACATCGACGGTGGATTCGGTATTCCGGATCGGGCCGCGAAATATGCCCATGCTAAGCGAGCCACGGTGAAAACTGTGATCGGTGATCAATCTGCTGACGGCTCCGATGACGGACTGCCGACCGATTACACTATCTACGTTCTGCCTGACGACAAGCAGCCTTAACATCCAGGAGCAGTAGAGCGCAATTCAACTGGCGCTCTACTGCTCTATTTTTTTTTGCCGGATTAGGCACCATATGCGGTATCACTGCCATGATCACCGCTGACTGTTCCGAGATGGCGAAGATATTGAATCGCCTGAATTGCCGCCGGCATGGTTTAACAACACTTTAACGTCTCTGTAAGGTCTGGCTCGTACTCTAAATCTGTTGCCTTAAGTGCGGCCCGGGCGCCACGCTGTAACGTAACTGTAACGACAATCGATCTTACTCTACGCTCATCTACCCACGTTTCCCGCCCGTTTCTACACGCGTTCGCACTTGCTCAAACAAGCCGAACCGAGGGAGTTGCTTCCATGTCTAGCGACAGTTTCTTTGCCTCTAAAAACAATAAGACCGAGTCCGCTGGCACCGGTAATCACACTCAATATTCATGGAACAGCGCTGCGCCTGACGGGCAAGGTGGAATGCGTACGCTGCTCGATCTGGAGAAAGAGTACGACGATCATGTCGATCATCTGTTGAAGTCCGATGCGCGCAAGAGCGTAATCGACGTCGGGCATGCCATTTGCGAGGGTGACCTCTCCCATCTTTCGCACTCTCTAAAAGGCAACGACGAAAAAGTGGGCGCCATTGTTCACACGGTAGCCGGCAATCTGGAGCAGATGGAAGCCTCAATGATGCTTGCCACAATACCAGGGCACGTGATCATCGAAGATCCTAGCGACTCTAAAGCGATCGATATAGACACGAAAAAACATACTGCCGTCGAACGTGCACTTTCTTACACGCCCACTGGCGAAGTAAAGATCGACATGTCGTCGGTTTTGGCAAACGCAGATCCAGTACGCGATTTCAAAACGTGGAGCAGTTATCTGCACCCCGGCGATCTTTTCCCCACCAATCAAGGTGCGCGATCCGATGCTTATTCAGGTGGGACTCTATATGGTCCAACAGCCCGCGCTCCTTACGGTTCAGATAATGGGGCCTTTGCTTCGCCGGGCGGTTTGCGGGCTAAGTACGGCTCCGACGTTAACGCTTTCGCGCCAAACTCAGCCGTGCGGCCCGATATTTCGATTGATGCTGGACCCGGGGGAGTGGAACAGAGCCAACAGTGCGACCCTCGCCAGCAGCTGGACGGAAAGCTGATTGAGATGACAAACGCCATCTCGGAGCTGCAGAAAACCAAGACTCCTGGTGACGTTCTGAGAGATTTAGACGACCCTGCCCGACAGCTCCTGGAATCATCCGATGACGTGCTCCAGCAAACGTTGCAGGCAAAGCAGGCTCTCGAACAAAAGATAATCGCCGGCATTCCCGCAGATAAACGCGCGAAGGCGGAATCCGAAATGAAGGAAGTGCCTGAAATACTTTCGCGCCTCACTCCTGGTGAACTATTGCAGATGGCTACTTCGACCTCTCCAGAGGGTATCGACAAATTTTTCCTCGATCACCCACTGCTGAAAGACAAATTGAAAGATTGCCTGGAAGTGCTATCGGCTTTGGCGCCGATCGAGGCTGCTAACACCGATGTACAATTGGCGGCAGAGCGAAAAATGGAAGCCGGGATGATGTACGTCAATCTGTTGCACCAAGCAGGAGATCCGCGTGCCTTAACGGTTTTCAATAAAATCATCAGTGATGCGACGCCTGAAGTCAAAAAAGCATATCTGAGCAATTCCGATTTCTGTAGCCTGGGCAAACAGGTTGGCGCCGACGTTCCTCAACCGGAGGGGGTGCTCCCGCCCAAGCACAAGACCGGAGTTGTCGACATTTAGCGCAACCAGCGCCTCAGAATTTGCGATCGGAAAGCAGGTCATTGAGCGACTTGATGCCGGCACCAGCCATCTGAACGGCTGTCAGTGGCAGCCGCAGCTTGGCGTCGAAGACGCCAAGAATTCCGCTCATCATCATGGTGTCGCTGACAGCATCGATGCCGGCATCGATCTTCTCTGCTCTGGTGCCTGTCTTGAGCGCCTCCTGCAAGTATGGAAAATCCATAAATGCGTTGCTGGCGCCCAGCGCGCTCGTGAGAGTAAGTCCCAACATTCCCGGCCTCTTATTAGCCTGAATCTTGGCTGTGTCGGTTAACAGTTTCGCTCCCAGCAAGCCGGTGACGATGCCAAAGCTGACTGACCGTCCAAAGTGCAAATCGCGTGGAACTATGTAATCCGCCAATGATGTAGACGCTTTATCGCCAATTAAAGTGTGCACCTCTTCCGCCGTTGTTAGACCGAGATCCATACTGCTGGCGTAATCAGCCACTCCAACGACTTTTCCGCTGGCATCCAATACAGGACTGCCGCTATTGCCAGGCTCAGTGTGCATCCACGATGAGATCATTGTTTGCTCGGGATTGGCGCCGCTGACGATTGGGTTTTCACTGCGTTTTTCATAGCCCCTGAATTGTCCAGGCGAGAGATAGGTTGCCGGCCATGCATTCGGGTGCCCGACGGTATAGAGCTTAGTGCCTTCTGCTATGTTCGCAGTGTTGTTGGCGATAGGGAGTGGTTGAAACTTTTGGGGATGGGCGCCCTGGTCTACTTGCAGTTCAGCTAAGTCGGCAGTTGGCCTGGCTTTGACAATATGAGCATCGTATTTGGTGCCATCTGCAGTTATTACTTGCAAGGCGCCGTGTCTTTCGATGACATGGTTGTCCGTGACAACTTTGCCATCGCTGGAGACAAAGAAGCCCGTTCCGGAGACATGATTTGTGCTGTCGTAAACAGTGACAACGGAGTCGCGTGCTTTCAGATACATCTGGGCCAACGGACTGTTTGCCGGCGCCGTTTCTGTGGCATTTTGCTGCGCAGCCTCACCGAAGCGCAAAATGGGAATTTTTATATCGGTTTGCGGCACCGGCACTTGCCATGGTATTGTCACCAAATGTGGTGGCGCTTGCGATGCGGGAAGCGTTCTATCAGTTGGCGGGTATATTGGTCCGCCCGCAGGCCAATTGCTCGAATAGTGCGGCGGTGGCGGTGAATCGCTCGGAAGGAGGTATCTTCCTGGGTTTGGATTGAGTAGCGGTTGACCAAAGATGGTACCGGGCGTCTCTGTCTGCACGGGAGCGGGAGGCGTCAGCGCTTCGGCTCGCAGTGCTTGCGCCGGATTCGAGTCTTCACTAGCCTCGAGGGTTCGAGACCGGCTGGTGGAAGCATCGAATATGCCAAAAATGCTCATTCGGCTTGTTTAAACATGGTTGCGCACCCTTTGCGGTACGCCTGGCGCATAAGATAAGGAAAGGACTAATTCGGTTTTCTATTATGGTCGTCTCTGCCCTTACATCAATGTGGTTTTTACGCAGTGAAGCAGCAACTTGCGCCGACATGCAATTGAACACTTCGCGCGAGGCTTACGAATCTAAATATGGGGAAACCCGGGGGTGAGAGGCTCTTGTTTCATCTTCGATCCGGGCAAAGCGCCTTGAGTGACATAGAGATAGATCGCTAGTGTCGAGTCATCGTTATTCGCTCTTCGATCGGAATATTTCCTCTCACCAAAACACAGGACTTGCATGACCCAGCTTGCTGCCGGCAACGCACCGGTTGGTCTGTCACGTCCGGGAAGTCTGCCGATTTCGGGTGGAAAGCGAATCGTTACGATCTCCACTAATCGTGACGAACCGACCAACTGTACAACTTTCCGAAGCAGGAGCCGATTGTGGACGGTTTTTGTCAGGACCTACGGTGCAGGGATTGCATCATTTAAAGAAAGAGAATGACTATGCACAAGCAAATCCACGGGCTGACCGATCAGCTCGGACTCGTCAACTATCAGCTCGGCGAAGTGACCAAACTCGACGCCGAAGCTCCGAAGGCTGCACCTGGTGCACCGTTTCCTCTAGTGATGTCCGCCACCGTCGTCGGCAAAAGTCTTGGTAAAGCGCGCGAGCTTCTCACCGAAGCAAAGACGCTTCTCGAGGGCGAAATCGGTTTCTTCACCGGAATCGATCAGTGCCTGGCAGAACACCAGACGATTGCTGATGAAACCGCAAAAACTGCGGCGATCGAGGCGACGAACAAGGAAGCGGGCGCAAGGGAAGCAACCACTGCCGGCATCGCCGCCTACTGCATGCAAGCAGTAGCAGCAGCGAGCGTATTCATGCTCAAAGGCATGGAGAAGGCACGGAGCTACCGCAGCTGATTTAACCGAGTAACGCTTCCGACCCCTTCAGTGTGATTGCTGGCGAGCGCTCTAGCTTCGCAAGCGACTCATGGACTGCTGGGAGCAGTGATGTCTCCGGTATGGAAGTGGTGCGGGCAGCGCCCCGTCTTGCTTTCATGGACTGGAGTTCTATTGCTGGTGATGCGCGACGAGGTGTTGGCGACGGATTTTGCAAGCATATTCAAACCCGAAAAGGAGGACGCATGGCTAGACTAAACAGCAGATCGAAGCTCGGCGATTACTTCGTCGGCTTCAGCTTGGTGACACGGAAGCAGGTAGAAACCTGCCATAAGAGCATGCGACCCGGGCAGATGTTGGGACATGCACTTGTGCGGGCTAACTTGTGCGACGCACAGATGTGCGAGCGCGTGGCCAATGTGCAGCGGCTCTGCCAGAAGACGGCGGCGCAGCGCGGCACCGATTTCGTGCTCAACGAAAAGAGTTTCATCGGCGATATTCTGGTGGCACTCGGCTCGATCACGAAAGAGCAAAATGAGTTCTGGTTGAAACATCAGGAAGAGGAGCGCTCGAAAGGCAACGTGCCGATGCGGCTTGGTGAGCTCCTTGTCGCTCAGGGAGTATGCACAGCCGCTGAACGCGACCTGGGCATGCAAGTGCAGAACTGGCTGCGTGGCGTCAAGTGAGATTGTTGAACCGACAATCAACTGACGCCCGCACCAGGCTGCACGTTGCAAAACAGGCATGAATTCTGGAATTCTCCATTTGACCACAAATACTATATTGAAGAGTATGCCGTCTTACTTTCGCAAAACGACTAGATCGAGTCGCGTCTGGTTGTACTGAGAAGTGGAACGGATGCGCTGAAGTCCTGATTTTGCCAAGATGAGGAACGTTAAATGTATATGTGTTGCGAGAAGCGCGGGTGGCGCAGAAAGCTGTCGAGCCACTGAACATGCCAACCTTGCTTGATACAGCCAATCACGCACCAGAGGTTAGACAAACTCAATTTCGTATCACTTGACTACCTTTTATATGTCGGCGAGTATTGGCACTATCCAATTCCAAGGGTATCTCAATGATCAATGCTCCGGTTTCACTGGCAGCAGCTGCCGCAATGGCTGCGTCCACGCAGACACGACATTTCCCGCAGCCTCGCATGAAGGCACTCGTTCGTGAAGGCGGGCGCGTCTCTGTGCAGCTGATGCAGAAGCCGCCTCTGACTGATTCGCGCAGTGTGCTGATCCGCGTGACGCTAGCCGGGCTCTGTCGCACCGATCTTTATGCAGCCGAAGGGCGCATGAAGACCTGCGATCCGCTTGTTCTCGGGCATGAGTTCAGCGGCATCATTGAAGAGGTCGGTGCGGAAGTCGATGGTCTTCGAGCGGGCAACCGTGTTACGGTCAACCCCCTTCTGCCTTGTGAAACTTGCCGCCACTGTGTCGCCGGTTTCTCGGGCGCCTGTCAAAACAGCACGTTCCTCGGCGTCGATCGCACCGGCTGTTTCGCTCACTTCATCTGCGTTCCTGCCCGCGCTGTCTTTCGTCTGGCGGACAATGTCTCCGATCTCGCCGCTGCCTACGCCGAGCCTGTGGCTGCCTCTTTGGCGGTTCTGAAAGCCGGCATCAACACGTCGGACAAGGTTTTGATCTACGGCAAGAATCGATTCTCGCAGCTGTTGGAGAAGATTCTGCAAATACACGGTATCCGGCATGTCACCACGCACGATACCACGACGTGCACTGCCGTCGCCGAGGCCGGCACCTTTGATTGCGTTGTGGAGACGATGTTGAATGCGAAAGCTTTCAGCGAAATAGTTGATGCCGTCCGACCAGGCGGCAAGATCGTCTTGAAGAGTCGTCAGTTCGAGCCTGTTCCTCTGCTATTGACGGACCTCCTCAAGAAAGAACCGATCATGCATGTGGTCAACTACGGGCCGTTCGATCATGCGTTACGGCTTCTCACCGGTGGAAAACTGCACGTCGAGGATCTCGTCGACGGTGTTTATCGGCTGGAGCAGTACGAGCAAGTGATGAAGACAGCGAGAAACAGAGAGTCGCTCAAGCCATTCTTTGCTCCGTGGGAGTAAGCGATGTGCGGCGTAGTGGCAATCTGGGCGCCGAAGGGTGGTGTTGAAACCGCCGAGCTTGACGCCGCTGCTCGCGCTCTCGATCATCGCGGACCGGACGGTAAGGGAGTCTGGGTGTCGCCCCGGCATAACGTCGGACTCGCTCACGCCCGGCTATCCATCATAGATCTCACGACGGGTGCCCAGCCGATTGCCAACGAAGACGAGACGATTCACATCGTCGTCAACGGCGAACTGTACGATTTCGAGCGCATTCGCGAGGATTTACGCAGACGTGGTCATCGCTTCCGCACCAACTCCGACAGCGAGATCGCAATTCACCTGTACGAAGAGTACGGCGTCGGTTTTCTCGATTACCTGCGCGGAGAGTTCGCCATCGTTTTGTGGGACGAGCGCAAGCAGCTTCTGCTTGCCGCCCGCGATCGATTTGGAGTGAAACCGCTGGTATATTCGGTGCAAAACGGAAAGCTCTTCGTCGCCTCCGAAGCCAAAGCTATCTTCGCCGCCGGCGTGCGCGCGGCGTGGGATGCCGAGTCGTTCTTCCATGCAGCCAATATGCAGTACACGCTGCCGCATCGAACTCTGTTTGCGGGAATTTTGCAGCTTCAGCCGGGACATTATCTGATAGCTCACGAAGGCAAGATCGAAACTCAGTGTTATTGGGATCTCGATTACGCCTGCGATTCGGATTTAAGTGCAACCGTCGATGAGCGCATGGCGATCGAACAGTTTCGCCATCAACTGAGCGAAGCAGTGCGGCTTCGAATGCGCGCCGACATTCCCGTTTGTTTCCACTTGAGCGGCGGACTTGATTCCAGTGCCGTGGTCGGGCTGGCAGCCGAGCACGCTTCGGGACCGTTGGACTGCTTCTCCGTCAGCTTCGAAGAGGAGTCGTACGACGAATTCGAAATTGCTTCGGAAATGGCTCGCCATGTGGGTGCGCGTTTCCATCCAATTCGCATTACACAAAAAGACTTGATTGCCAACCTCTCCGATGCGGTCTATTACAGCGAAGGTTTGGCGGTCAACGGTCATCTTCCCGCTAAATATCTGTTGAACCGTGAGATCCGTCGTGGAGGTTTCAAGGTTGCTCTCACCGGCGAAGGCTCCGACGAAGCTGTCGCCGGCTACCCGCATCTGCGCAGCGACTTGTTTCGCAACACTGGGCGCGACGATCTGCTGCCGGCGTTGCACAACAGCAACAAGGCATCGCAAGGCATCATGTTGCAACACGGACGCTCCCTGCCGCTCACTGCAGTAGAATCGCGCCTGCAGTATGTTCCCTCTTTCCTTGAAGCGAAAGGAACCCTAGGCTATAAGCTTTGCTCCGTCCTTGATACGAATTTTAAAAGCCGCTTCTCCGGCATCGATTGCTACGAGGAGCTGGTGGATTGTTTTCCGGTAGAAACACAGATGCGCGGACGCAATCATGTGCATCAGTCGTTATATATGTGGTCGAAAACGGCGCTCGCCAACTACATTCTGCGCACTCTCGGAGACGGCTGCGAAATGGCGCAATCTGTCGAGGGGCGATTACCGTTTCTTGATCATCAGCTGTTTCAATTCGTGAGAAATCTGCCGCTCTCTCTGAAGATCAAAGGGACTGTTGAGAAATTCATTCTGCGTGAGTCGGTGAAAGACTGCGTGACGGACACCATCTATCGGCGCCAGAAGCATCCGTTCGTGGCGCCGCCTTTCAGCCGTTATCTCAACGGAGCACAGGAGAATATCCAGGACACGCTGCGCAGCGAGGCATTTGCCAGTGTTCCCTTTTTCGACCGCGACAAAGTAATCGCGCTGCTCGACAGTCTCGAGGATTTAAAACCGGACGAGCGTGCGGCTACCGATCCCGTCTTGATGATGGCACTGTCCGCATCGGCGCTCCATGAGCGATTCAAATTGCAGGAACAACCATGAGCGAACGCATCGCGCTAACTACGCTGAATGACCGCGCGGCAAAGCGTGAGCAGCAGTTATTTACTGATCGGTTCCTCGACGTCTGCAACCTTTATGCCGATCGCCCGAGCGTGATCGAGGCTGGCAGCCGCGTTTACTGCTACCGAGAGCTGCTCGAGCGTGCCAGCGCGATTGCTTCAGAGTTGAGACAGCGAGGAGTTGCGCGCGAGCAAATCGTGGGAATAAGCGTGGCCAAATCGTTCGACTACGTCGCTTCGTTTATTGGAACGTGGCTTGCCGGAGCTGCTTTCCTGCCGCTCGATGCCGGTTTGCCGCATGATCGTCTCCGACATATGATAGAGGAGTCAGAGTGCCAGACGGTTCTCGTGGAACCATCCAACGCGCATCAGTTCGAGCGGTTTCAGGTAGCTCTCGTTGTCCTCTCCCCGGGGATGGCGGAAAAACCGGGATGGGAACCGGCTAAGTTGAAGCCGAGCGATCTTGCCTATGTTATCTTCACTTCCGGTTCCACTGGCAAATCCAAAGGCGTTCTCGTGGAACATCGCGGTATCGTCAGTTTTCTCGACGCGCAGATGGAAGCGTTTCAACTCAAGGCTAGCAGCCGTTCTCTCTTCTATTTATCGACAGCTTTCGATGCGTCGATTTCCGACATGGGGACCGCGTTGCTCTCAGGCGCTGCGCTCTGCATCGAAGAGGACGTGGCTTCATTGACGGCGCCGCAGTTCGCGTCATTAGTGCGCGAACGCGAAATCACGCACATGGATATTCCGCCTTCTCTGCTCAAAATGCTGGATCCCGCTGCCATGCCGGATAGCCTGGAGACGATCATCATCGGCGGTGAGGCGTGCCCCCTCGAGGTGGCACGGCGATGGGCCGCGCGTGTTCGCCTGGTCAATGTGTACGGGCCGACCGAATCGACTGTGTGTACGAGTCTCGGCGTTTGCGATGCGGCGACCTGGACCCGGGCGCTGATTGGGCAGCCCCTACCAGGTGTAACCTATCGAGTGCTGGACGACCAGTTGCAATCTGTTGGGGATGGCACTCCGGGAGAGCTTTTCATTGGTGGCATTCAACTGGCGCGCGGTTATCTAAACCGTCCTGAGCTGGATGCGCTGAAGTTCCTAAAGCCTGAGGACGAACGTCTGTATCGCACTGGCGATCTCGTTTGCCGTCATGCAGATGGCGAGATCGAGTTTCTCGGCCGCACAGATCGACAGGTGAAAGTGCGCGGTATGCTGGTCGCACCGGAAGAGGTGGAAGCCAGACTGCAAGAGCATGCCGCCGTAACTCGCGCAGCTGTCGTCACTCGTCCGTGGTTGGCGGGATCGGCCGGACGCGAAGTTTTGGTTGCCTTCGTTGCCGGCGAGAGCCTGGAGGCACTCGCACTGCGAGCCCATCTGGCAGAACGGTTGCCGCGCTGGATGCTGCCTCAACATTACGAGTTGCTCGATGAGATGCCGCTCACCGTCACAGGCAAGGTGGATCTTGGCTTGTTGAAACAGCGGACGCTTAATCGCGCAGCGCGGTTTAACGCCTCTTCCAGCCCTGTTTCACCCGCAGGCGTTAGAGACGTCCTTCGTGGCATTTTTTGCGACGTGCTCGCCCTTCCAGACCTCTCTGACGAAGACAATTTCTTCGACCTTGGTGGTGATTCGTTTGCTGTGATCGAAACCGCGGCGGCGGCCGAAGCGAATGGTCTGAAAGTTTCTCCAGCCCTGCTAGTCAGTCACCCCACGGTCAATGGCTTGGTCACGGCTTTATCCTCGCTTGGTTCCACTAACAGCACGAACAAGGAAGCGGCAGGCGGGATGTCGTGCGACCAACTGCGCGGCGATGTCGAGCGGCTCTGCCAGCCGTTGCTCACCGGATCTGCGCGCGATGGTCGGCATGAGAAGCCGAAAACGATTTTTCTTACCGGCGCTACTGGGTTTCTTGGCTCGCGTATGTTGGCTGAGATGCTCAAGCGAACTGATGCTCGCATTTACTGTCTCGTTCGATCTGCTTCTGTGGAAGTGGCTCGAGAACGTATAGTTCAGGCGCTCTGCGCGCACACTGCCTTGACGAGCCAGTGTGTGCAACGCATCATTCCCCTCTGTGGTTCCATCGCAAAACCGTCCTTCGGTTTAGATAAGGCGGTTTGGAACGAACTGTCCGACAATGTCGATACGATTTTCCATTGCGCCGCCAACGTCAACGTTGTTGTGCCCTACCAGGGGTTACGGGCTGCCAATGTTGAAGGAACGCTGGAAGTGGCGCGCCTGATGTGGGCTGGACGCAATAAGTCGTTGCACTACGCCTCCACTTTATCCGTATTTGTGGCGACGGATCGCAATAAAGGTGTGGCGCTCGAATCGGATGATCTGAGTGAAACCGAATGGGTTTTCGGCGGTTATGCCCAGACGAAGTGGGCGTCGGAAGTGCTTTTGCGCCGTCTGTCTCCCTTCCTTGGTCCTGTCTCGTTCTATCGGTTCGGTCTCATTACCGGTGATACCGTAAACGGTGCCTCCGCCCCCAGAGACTTTTTCTCGTTTTTCGTGCGTGGCGTAAAAGCGATGGGCTGCGTTCCCCCCGTTGATGAAACACTGGCCATCGACATTACACCGATTGATTTCGCCGCCGCAGCCATGGCTGGCATTGCTCTGTCGGTTTCCGACTCAGCGACCTATCACATCGCCAATCCCGTCAGTTTGAAACTGCGTGACTTGCTTCGCAACATGCGTGATTGCGGCGTCGCGCTCGACGAGGTTACGGCTGAACAGTTTCTCGCCCGCCTGAAGAACGCTGGTGCTGCCGAAGCCGCTGCCAGCCTGGCATTGTGCCGGTCTCTCTGCGACCAATCTTCCTTCGACCGCCTGCGCTCCATGGACCTTTTCCAGGCCACCGGCATCACTTTCGACACTACCAATACTACCCACGCTCTCGCCGGTTCCTCCCTCTCGTGTCCTCCGCCTTCCGACCAGTTAATCCAGCTCTACCTCTCCCATGAGCTGGCAAGGTAACCACTCGTTTGCCCTGCCGGTGCGTCGCCGCTACTCTCGCGAGCTTAGTGCAGCGTATTTCCACTAGTTGTTGCAGAAACAATAGAACTGATTTTTGTCATGTGATGTGATGTTGCTTTGCCTGCGCGCGCTCTTTCGTTAGGTTCAATTTGTTCTATCTACCTATATCTACTTCTGCGCGTTAACAGCCAAGAACACTGACGGTTTAATCAGGTTTGCAACACGACAAGTGTCGTGGGCGTAACGTCGTTGAAGGGGTGGATGGAAAGTCGCAATACCAATACCGAGACTAACCTGACGCGCGCAACCCCCGCCCGTCATCTGGAGCACAAATGTCAAAGTTAGGGATCGCCCCGGCAGATCCGAAGTCAGTCAAGTTCAACCGCTGCGCGAAATGCACCGACAAAACCCCGCAATCCGCGGGTTGTATGTTGCCCAAGTGCAAAGGTTGTCCTCGCTCGCTGCGTTTCCATGTAGCGTACTGCTCGACCTGCAGCCAGTCCAATGGCAAATGCCAACTGTGCGGCGGCTCGATTGCTGATGCAGCTAAGTCGCTGCAGAGCACTCAGGCGCCCGCAAAACCGAAGGGCCGTGGTCCGCTCTCGCTGATGCCTTACATCGAAGAGCAGGCTAAAGAACAAGACATGGACGTCGATTCGTTCATCGGGCTTTACGCCGACGGTGTCACCGAAGGCTACGGCGCGCGAGACAAGAAGGACGAACGTCGTTTGATCCGTATGGGTCGTGAGACCAAGCTCGTTGCCGCAGAGGTAACGCGCATCCGTACCGTCATGGCCGATGGCGGCTACGGCGAAGTGACCCAAAGCATCGCTATCGGCGAGTTCATCTGTGCCGTGCGAGAGCAGGCAAAAGCGGCTAAGGCAGCCGCGAAGAAGTAAGTTTTCTTGCTGGGCAAATGCTGGGCGCGAACACCTTTCGTTGCGCTGGGCTTTGTCCGCAAGTCGTGAGCCTTTACGGCTCGCAGCTGCGCCACTCCGGTAAGTGGCTGTACCTACGAAGCGGGGGGACCGGACCTCCCGCTTCACGATTTCAAATCAGAGAGGGATCTCAATGCAAACTCAAGAGTCCATTCAGCACACCGAGCCCGGTCAACTGGCTCAAGCTTTCTTTCAACTCGCCGAACACGAACGTGGATATGCCGGCGATGACCCCGTGATGGAGTTCTACTCCACATTCGACAAGGGGCTGACGCCCGAATACGTGCACGAAAACCGCGCTTATGTTCTCGAAGTTGCCGCTGCGCTGCACGATTTCGCTGCCTCCGTCCGCTATGCGGACAATGCCATGCACGTGCCCTTCGCCAATCTGGCCATCAACCTGCTCATGCTCGTCGTCGAAGATGACGAACGCAACGGCGCCGCCAAAGAGACGGTTCAGCCGCTCCTCGACACGGCTGCCGACATCGCTGCCATTCTCTTGACCAAGTTCGAGTGGTCGAAGGAATTGCCGCCGGCAGCTCGCATCCTTGGTACCTGGACTTACCTCAGCTGCCATGCCATCGAACCGGAAACGCAGCTGCTCTGCAACGTCGACGCGGCGCGCCAGCGCATCGTCGCCATACACGAGGACAGAAGCAAGCGCAAACGGACAATCGAGCGCTCCCTGAGCCAGGCTCATTCGTCGCTCAGCGATTCGGCTTCACTCGTGCGCCGCTGCATGCACGAGTTCTACGAAATCGTCTCCGGCGACAGACTGCTTCGTGCTGCTCAAGCTTCGTACTTCTTGCACGAAGGCAAAGCCTGGATTCTGGCCGGCGAGCAGTATTGCCAGTCGATCGACGAGCAGGATATCAGCCCGGAAAATGTCAACCGCGCCAAACGTGCAGTGGCAATCACGCGGTTGATCGAGGCACAGGTGAAGGCTCAGGTTGCGGTGGCAACCGTCGACGCCGTCAAGCATGCGGGAGGGTATAAAGATTTCGAAGTGCTCGGCTACCAGGCGCGCGCCTACGCTGAAGCCACCACCCTCAACAACTGGACGTACTTTGCTCCGCCCATCTTTGCTCGACCAGAGCTGGAGATGGCACCAGAAAACGACCGCTGGCTGCGCATGTTCGATCAGTATTCAGACGCGGCTATCTCGTACGCCACCGCTCTCAAGGCGGAGTTGTACAGCCTCATGCAGCCTGCTCGTCGCCTGCATCAGCCCAAGTTCGTGGAAATCCCGATCGAGCGCGGCGATAGCGCTCCGGTTCAGGACGAAAGCTTCGACGCGAAGAAGCGTTCAGTGCTCGACGACTTCTCCGGCATGCCTCCATGCGTCTGGAAGGTGAGCGAGGACGGTACGTCTGCCAAGGTTGAGAGGACGATCAAGGCGGCCGAGTTTCCCAAGGCCGACTTTTACCGTCCGCCGACGAATCACATGGATCTCACGAGCGAACACCACCGCATCACGGGGGACAACCTGCGTGAGGATCATCACTACGGTTATGGTCGCCGGGAGCAGTATCACGCCAAACAGCGTCTGGTAGGCTTCGACCGGTTTAACGGTCGCGGTCGCCGACGTTCCAAGAAAGCTAAAGTGGCTTAAAGACTAGGAAGAGGACGGGCCTGGCGCCCGTCCTCTTTTTTCTTTTTTTTTGTCGTGCATGGCACCATATACGGTATCAGTGCGAGCGGTCTCTTCTGTGGCAGTGCAGATACCATGCCGCACCGGCCAACAGGTAAACAATGAACAGTATGGGAAACCAGCAGTACGGGGCGGCCGGCAATGGCAGGAAGGAGCCCAAAAACACCGCGCTCATCGTCAACACCGAGAGAGCGGAGATGATTATATGTTTCATTTGCAGCTTGCCTTCGCGGCGTAACGCGAACGGCGCGGCGCCAGAGACGACTGCATACGGGAATATCAGCGCATAGGTGGCGAGTGTGCCAGACCAGGCCGAGATATCGAGTACGGACTGTCGCGAGGCCAGCAGCCCGAGCGAGACGACTGCGCACGCCACTGTTATGAAGAGGATGCACGGCTGGGGCGTCTTGTTTGTTGCATGAATGCCGGTGAAGAAGCGTGGATAGTAGCGGTCGTCGGCCATCGCCAGCATGACGCGGGCGCCGGCATTGACAGCGGCAAGACAGGCAGCGAAGAAGCTGACAATAGCGCCCGCGATGGTGAAGCCCGCCAGAATCGGAAAGCCAAGCTGCTTCGACAGAATCGCCAATGGTGCGCTGCACTGACCGAGTGCTATGGGAGTGGAGCTAAAGCCGTAGACGACCGCGTAAGCCGTGACGATAAAGAATACTCCTGAGAAGATTGTGCTGAAGAAAATCGCGCGAGGGATGTCTTTCAGTGGTTCCTTGGACTCTTCTCCCAATGCCCCTGCCGCTTCAAAACCGATAAAACCGAGCACGGCCAGAACCAGTCCCTGACGAAATCCTTGGGTGCCAACCTCGTGCAAAGCCAGCTGCGAGGTGTCGATCGCCCAGCCGTGCTTGGCGCCGATGAGCACACACAATACTGTAATAACAGAGATGGAGGCGACTTCCAACCACAGCATCAGCTCCGCTGAGAGTTTGATGTTTTTGTACGCGATGAAGCCGGAGAGCGCTACGCAACACAGAACAGGAACTCCGAACGGCAGGCTGGTGCGAAACAGCTCCAGCTGCGCTTGATCGATGAATATCGATGCCTGCTCGGCGCAAGCGCAGACACCCATGATGTATGCCAGTACCATGGACCAACCACAGAGCATGCCCAGCAAGCGGCCCGCGCCCTGTTGCGCGTAGGCATAGAGGGAACCCGCCGATGCGGATCGAGAGGCAAACACATTGATGTTGATGGCCGTCAGGACGACTGCAATTGTGGCGACGAGGTAAGCCAGCCAGGAGGCCTTTCCGGCTAGCCCGTATACCAGGCAGAGCGTCATGGCCGGAGCCGCTGAAGGCGCGATTCCTGCAATCGACTGAGCGAGAGTCTCCACCGGTGAGAGAATCGACTGCCGCAGTCCGAGCGACTTGACGCGCGGATCTTTTAAATCCTGCGTTTTGACGTTCTGTTCCAGTAGTTTGGTCGGCATGAGATCCTGGCCGCTGGCGCGGAGCATGATCCTAGCCGACTTTCAGGGATTCTGTAATAAGGAAATTACGAAAATTCGTCTCACGATCGTGACGGGCTGGCAATCACAATCCCGTGTTAGCGCAGTTGGCGCTCCGTCTAATCTAGCGAGTGGCGTTCCAGCAAAACACGATGTGGTCGGCGTCTGCGCCGTTCCTCCGCTATGCGAGCAAAGGGTCGAATTCCTAAAATCTCGGGTTCAGTGTTTTGAAACGGCTGTTTGCCCATGCGCTGGCTTGCCATCGAGCGCCCCGACAACTAGGTTGATGGCTATCACTGATTCGCGCTCTTGAAATATCCCGAGCAATCTCTACCCGCCCAAAGCAAGAACAACTTCCAATCCATCGGCAAGTCACTCCGACTTGCGGCGTGCGACGTGGAATTGTTCGTGGGTGTCCAGAGGCGCGAATCGGCGGTTGCTACCGACATGACCAAACGGGTTTCTCTGATCAACGATAGATGTCCAAATTGTAGTTCCGCTCTGGCGCCTAGTGTCACTTGGGAGTGACTTGCCAGAAAAGGACATCGAAATGGCACGTATCAACGTTGAAAACATCTACCAGACGTCAGAGGGTCAGTCGTTTTTCGAACTCTACAACTACGAACCGATGGTCACTGCTTTCGGGCAGCGCACCATCGTCGCAGTTGATGATTACTACCACCAGGGAGATTCATACAGACTGATTGCTGACGGTGACGAGCCGGGACAGCGGTACGGTGTGTTGATCTTCGGGTGGGGTTCATGCTCGGGTTGTGACGCTTTGCAGTCGTGCAGCTCGTTCAAGGAGGTGCAAGAACTGGCTGATTCCACCCAGGACTCGATCAAGTGGTTTGCCGACAAGGAAGCCCTGAGAAAGTACGTGGTGGAACATGACTGGAAAGGTGATTACTCATGGCCTGACACGGAGTTGCATAAGTATTTGCACCTCGTAAAGGAGTTCCTCGACTCCGACCGCGATTGAAGCTGATGCTGGCGCTGAGGAGAACGAGGGCGCAGAAATGCGCCCCTCAGCGCCGGCGTGCTCTTGATGCTGTGCCTCCGCGTTGTCCGTTGAAGAACATCTCACCACGCTGTTGCAGGAACAACTTCCAATCCATCGGCAAGTCACTCCTACCTGTCGCGCGTGCTTACGAGTGTTTCAAAACGAATAATTCCGGAGGCACTGGCACCATACCGAAATTGCCTGGTATCGCCCGCAGTTGCCCTTAACTCGTCCATCTACCTACCTTGTCCTGCGCCCCACTGTTAATGGGAGTGTCTTGCCGGAAAGGTTATTGAAATGGCGCGAGTCGATATTTTGAAAGTCTACCCGGGTTTGGCAGACGAAGGGCGGTACGCAGAAGGAGGATACGGTGCGATGGTGTCTGCCTTCGGGCAGCGCCTCCTTGTATCCGTAGACGAAGACGGCTGGCAAGGAGATTCGTACAAACTGATCGCTGATGGTGATGAGCCAGGACAGCGGTACGGTGTGCTCATCTTCGGTTGGGGCTCTTGCTCCGGGTGCGACGCTTTCGAGGGTTGCTCCACGGTCGAGGACTACCAACAACTAGCCGACTCTCTGCAGGACTCCATCAAGTGGTTTTCCGATAAGGAAGGCCTGATGAAGTACGCAGAAGAGCACGACTGGAAAGGCGATTTCGTTTGGCACTCTTCAACGTTTCACGACTTCTTCAAGCAATTGCTGGAGTTTGTCGAATCCGAGCGAGAGTGATCATTGTGCTGGGCGCGCAGAGATGCGCGCCTCGGCATTTTTTTTCGTTCAGAGGCGCACCATATACGGTGCTATCTTGAAAAATTCATTCATACTGTATTTAATAGTGAGTTGAAAATCCGACTAAACTAAATAGAGCGCTATGCCAGTGAATGTACGACGTTAGTGCCAGCAGCAAGACGGGGTGGGGACTGATAATTTGCGCGAGCTTTAATTACAGGATGTGTACTGAATAACTTCATGTCACGCCGCCGCTACGGATCGGTCACAGTGCCGCCATTTCTAGCGGGGCCATGCCATTCGGGCTTCCATGCGGTTTTCCACCATGATGACCAGGCGCAATCTGGCTGGGTTTCTTATTGAACGACGCTAAACGTGCTGGCCGTGCGCGTTTGTATTGCCGCAACAAATCATGAGAGTCTTTTCTTTTATAGGTGAGTTCAGCCTATGGTGTGAATGTTCTATCCCCTCTCGCAATTTCGGAGCTTATCAGCAATCGCCAGCTAGGCCATCAACCAAGGCAAGCTAAAACGTTCTGGCAAACAGCTGATGTGCACCGTCTATGCGAAGAACCTGCCATGCGCAGATTAGGGGATGTGCTCGGACGAGTGCGCCATGGTGGTGCAGTTCGGATACCGAGTACTTTGTCAAAGTGGAGCACTACATGAGAAACCCGTTGCGGTTCGTCATGGCGTCAGCCATGGCTCTTGTTGTTGGAAGCAGTCTCCTTCTGTCCGGGACGGCTTTCGCCGATACGATCAAGGCCGAACAAGCGCAGCCGATGACCAACATCGTCAAAGGAGCGACGCTGAAGCCGGTTCAGGCAGGTCCTCTGCGCATTCCGACCATCACCTGGGGTGGCGACGTCGTCGCTCCGCTGGCTGAGTCGGAAGGGCTCTTCAAAGCAGAAGGGCTCAACGTTCAGCTTTTCCACCAAGACGATTTCGTGCAGCAGGTGCGCGGCGTCATCAACGGCGAGACGCCGTTTTTGCGCGGCACGTTCGGCATGATCAACGCTGCCTCCGAAGCGATGCACAACGCGGGCACCGATCTGGTCGTGTTGGATCAAATCACCTGGAGCCACGGCGGTGACCGCCTCGTGGTTCGACCGGGCATCAAGTCGCTCGCCGACCTGAAGGGCAAGAAGATTGCGCTCCAGCTCGATGGTCCGCACATGGACCTTCTCACCACGGTCCTGGCCTCTGCCAACCTGTCACTTTCCGATGTGCACATCGTCTGGCTGAAGGAACTCTCCGTTCCGAGCTACGACACCAAGGGTCAGATCGTCGACGCGCGGACGGCGTTTCAGAGCGACGCATCCATCGATGCGGCGTTCGTGATTTCGCCTGATGCCGACGTTCTCACGTCCAACGGCGCTGGCGGCAACGGTTCTGAGGGCTCCGTCCGGGGCGCCAAGGTGCTGTTCTCCTCAGCGTCAGCCAGCCGCGTTATCGCCGACGTCTGGGCGGTGCGGGCCGACTGGTTCAACACTCATCAGGACGATGCCCGCAAGTTCGTCCACGCGATCATGCTCTCGGAAGAGCACCTGACCACGCTCATCAACAACAAGGGCACCCAGAAGCAGAAGTGGAACGACCTCCTCAAGTCGTCCTCGAAGCTCCTGGAGAATTCGCCCAGCGACGTCGAAGGTCTTCTCGGTGACTGCGAGTTCGTCGACTTTGCCGGCAACGTTGCCTTCTTCACCGGCAACGGCACCACTCGCAATCTGACGGTGATGAAGGACGAGATCCAGCCCGCGTTCGTGACGCTCGGCGTCATGAAGGGTCAGGCTCCCGTCCTCAGCGCCAACTTCGACTACACCAAGCTGGCCGCCGGCCTGAGCAACGCCAACCTGGCCGCCATCCCGGCGCCCAAGTTCGACGCCAACAAGGTGCAGGCTGCCGTGGAGGGGCAGATCGCCAGTGAACCGACCAAGTGGGACGAGGAAGGCTCGCTCTACATGTTCGAAATCTACTTCGTCCCCAACCAGGCGTCTTTCACTGCTTCGCAGTATGCCACCTCGTTCCAGAAGATCATGGAGCTGTCGCAGACCTTCGGCGGCGCCATCATCACCATCGAAGGCCACAACGCTCCTGACCTGCTGCAGAAGGCGAAGGCTTCGGGCAACACCGCCCTGGCCTCGCAGATCGAGCAGGCCGCCAAAAACCTGTCTCTGAAGCGGGCACAGGCGGTTCGCCAGGCCTACATCGACTATGCGAAGAGCAAGCACATCGCGGTGGACGAGAGCCAGTTCATCGCCGTGGGCATGGGCGCTACCCATCCGAAGTTCGCTGTCCCGGCGACCAAGGAAGAGTGGCAGTCCAACATGCGCGTCGTCTTCCGTCTCAAGAACGTCGAGACCGAGGCCGAATCGTTCCAGCCTGGTAAGTGAGCGAGGAGAGAACATCATGAATCTCAACTTCCTCACACGAGGAGTCGGGCGCACGCTCGGCTCTCTCGCTGTCGTCGTGCTGTTCTGCGGCATGATGGCGGCGTGCGACAAGAAGTCGGACGACCAACAGCAGGCTGATTCCTCCGCCACCGCTGCCACTTCGGCGGCGGCCATGGCCGGTGGTGTGGCGTCGCTTGATGACAACGACTACGTCATCTTCGACGGCTCGGGCAGCATGACCAACTGCGTCGATCGAAGCGGTCGGGAATACTCGGCCGACAGTTCGTGCATAGCCAAGATTGACGGTGCGAAGCAGGCGGTCTCCACGGCCATCAGCAACGCTTCCGACGATCATCGCAATCGCGGTCTGTATGTCTTCGACGATAACGGCAGAAGTGAGCGGGTGGCGCTCGGGGGCGACGACCGCGACGCCATGCTCAAGGCTGTCTCGCAGATCCAAGCCGGCGACGGCACTCCCCTGGGACCGGCAATGGAGAAGGGCGCCAGGGCTCTCATCGCCCAGTACAACAAGCAACTCGGCTACGGCACTTACCGGCTGATCGTCGTCACTGACGGCATGCCGGACCACATGAGTGACGTCGAAGACGCGCTTGCCTTCATCAAGAAGAGCGGCGTGCCGATTCAGATCTATACGATCGGCTTCGGCATGAACGACCCGGACCATCCGCTGCGCAAAGCGTCGGTTGCCTTCACCGCTGCCTACAACGGCGAGGAAGTGCAGAAGGCGCTCACGAGTGCGATGTCGGAATCGAACAACTTCGACCCGGCAGACTTCCATAAATAGGGAACGCACGAGCAAGGGCGCGTGAGTTCCATTATCCGACCGAAGGCGGCAGCAATGCCGTCTTCGGCGGACTCGCGCCCTTCCATTCGGAGGATCTGATGAACAGAAATGTTATTGGTGCCGGACTGATCGTGCTTCTCATGGCAGTTTGCGCCGGGCTCTATGGAGGTTACTCCTGGTGGCATGCCAGAAGCCTCCAGACCGCCGCCAGCGACTCGAAGGTGAACAGCCACATCCGCATCGGCGGCGACGGCTATCTGGGCTACTTCTTCATGCGCAGCCCGCAGATGAAGACTCAGGCGGCTCGACGCGGAATCGGCGTGGAGTTCACCGACGACGGCGGCGATTACAACGCTCGCCTGGAGAAGTTCAATCGCGGCGACTACGACGCGATCGTTCTTCCCATCAACTCCTACTTGACGCACGGGCAGAAGTTCAACTATCCCGGTGTCATCGTGGCAGCTATCGCCGAGTCGAAAGGCGCTGATGCCATGGCCTGTTTTACAGGTCCGGGCAATAAGCTTCCCGCCGACTTCAAGGTGCAAGACCTGGACGACGCTTCGCTCAAAATCGTCTACACGGGAGAGAGCCCTTCCAGCTTTCTCATGGACCTGACGATTGCCGACTTCGACCTCTACAACCTGCAAAAGACTGATGTCTGGCGCAGTGAGGTGGGGGGCTCGAGCGAAGCTCTGGCCAAGGCTCGCAAGCACGAAGGCGACTGCTTCGTCATGTGGGAGCCCGATGTGTCGCGTGCACTCAAGGAAATTCCAGGTCTGAAGAAGGTCTGGGGCTCCGACAAGTTCGGCGGCTACATCGTCGACGTCTTCGTCTTCAGCCGCAGCTTCGTCGATCGACACAACGACGATGTCTCCGGTTTCTTGCAGTCGTACTTCCAGGCTATGCGGTACTACAGCCATGACCACGACGCTCTCGTCAAGGACATGTCCTCGGTGCACAACCTGGGTGCCAACGACCTGGAAGCAATGCTGAAGGCGAAGGAGATTCACTGGTACGACTTGCAAGAGAATGCCACCAACGAGTTCGGCCTCAACTCGAACGGTGGTGCGTCGTCCGGCGTGGTCAACACGATCAACGCTGCCACCGACGTTTTACTCAGTACCAAGAAGCTGTCACAGGACCCGCTTGGTGGTGATCCGTTCAAGATCATCAACTCGACGATACTGCAGACGGTGCAAGCGCAGTTGCCGAAAGATATCGGCAATAACGGCTCCGGTCCGCGCCAGTTCTCGGCTCTCGCAGACGAGGATTGGCAACCCGCCAATGGAAAGGTGAACGAGATCGGTCTCTTGCGTGTGGAGCCGATCACATTCCAGGCAGGCGTAGCCACTCTCTCCAGCGATGGAGAAGCGCAGGTGGACAAGATTGCGGAGCTGCTCGCCAACAACTATCCGGATGACCGCGTTGTTATTCGCGGGCACACGGACAAGGGTGACGACGAGGCCTTCAATGTGCAGCTTTCGCAAGAACGAGCCAATGCAGTGATGCAGCGGCTCATCCAGGTGCACGGGATCGACCCCAATCGGCTCAAAGCCGAAGGCATGGGTTCGAGCCAGCGGCCCAAGCATCGCGACGGCGAAAGCTTTCGCGAGTACATGTACCGCATCCCGCGCGTGGAGTTCACGCTCTACGAGGACGTGAGCAACTTCTGACCGAGGAGGTTAAGGCATGTTCTTTCTCAACAAACGCGCGCGGGATGCTCCTGCGCGCGTCACCGCCGACGACTTCAACGGCACCAGAGTGCAACGAGCCGTATTAATGGATTGCCTGCAGCATCCCGCCACCATTTTTCCGGCGGCGCTTGCTCTGGGCACTCTGTTCTTCGGATTCTTCGCACTCAATCCGGTGACCGTCGGCATCGCCCTGGCGCTCGGATGCGTCGCGGGCATCGCCTTCGTCTTCAACTACGTCATCAACGGCGAGAAGCGCGCTGTCGCTCGCGTCAACATGTTGCGCGAGCGCCAGAAAGAGCAGATGGTCGATGATGTCGAAGAGGTTATCCAGAACTGCAAACAAGAAGGCATGCTCGAATGGGCGGCAAAGGCACGTGAGCTCAGAGACGCTTACGCGCATCTGGTCGCTTACTTCAACGACCATCAGCAGCGCAAGTCGCTCTTGATGTTTCAAACCCTGGCCGAGGACACGTTCAAGCAAGGGTTGGCAAACCTGACTCTGGCTCTGAACTTGAACAAAGCCATCAAGTTGATCGACAAGAAGAAGATGACCGAAGAGTTGGAGGTCTGGAAATACCAGGCCGCCAGGATGGACGCAAAGAGCGGTGCGATACTGCGACAGTCCATCGATGACCACGAGAAAGCGCTCAAGCTGCTGGATGATAAGCAAGCGCTCCTGGTGGAAGCGTTCGCCAAGGCTAACCAGATCGAGCTGGCTCTGCAAGCCACTCATCTGGAGTTGGTGCAACGTGGCGACGAAGACCCGACCGAGTTTTTGAACAAGGACGGGGGTGCGGTTCACCAGCTCAACGAGACGCTGGAAGCCGCACGCAAGGTAGAAGCAAGACTTCGCGGCTCAGACACCGAGCAAGCCGAGAAGGAAGATCGTTACGCTCGGATGGCCGACAAGCGCGGCTAACTCTCATCAACCTGAAATCATAGGAGCCTACCATGGCTGACGGAAAGATTGGTATCCTCACTGCGTTCTGGCGTTTCGTCTCTTTCTACAACCTGCGCAAGGGCAGGCAGATCGCTGACGCCGCCGACGCGCAGTTCACTGGCAGCGTGCAGGGCATCAAGGCGGGATACGACATCCACGCCGACCAGCTCGTCACGCGCTTCAAGGATCTGCGCGACGCCACTGCCACCTTCGAGACCGCGATCGAGACGAAGAAGCAGCGGGCCGGGGGTCTGAAGGACAAGATCGAGAAGAAGGAGCGCGCACTCTCCGGCGCTCTCGTGGCGATCGAGAAGGCGCAGGCGGCCAAGGACACGACGGCGGAAAACGCTGCTCGTACCGACGCGGCGCAGTTCAAGAAGGAAGCCGACGACCTGCACACGGAGCTGGACAGCGTCACCGCCGAGTTGGCCGCTGCGGAAACCCGCCGCGAGAAGCTGTTCCGCCAGTTGCAAGATCTGAAGAAGGAGATCGAAGGTCTGGGCGCGGAGAAGGCGGAAGCCATCGCTCAGTTCATCACCAACAAGCAGCTGCTGGAGACGCTGGACCGTCTCGACAACCTGACCACCGCCGTGGATCGGGGTCCCATCGATGCTATCCGCAAGTCCAACCAGGAGCTGGCGGCGCGTACCAATGTGGCCGAGCGCCTGCACGAAGCCACCTCCACGGACCGCGAGAAGCAGTACCTGGAGCAGGGCACCACTGCCGACGCCAACGACGCCATCAACGCCATGCTGGCGGCGCGCAAGTCCAAGCGCGAAGAGCAGACCGGCGAAGGGCAGCAGACTGCGGATCGGGAGAAGATCTGACCGTACGAGTGGCTCGACGAAAGTCGGTAGCTGCTTGTCGTCAACTGGTGTGGGGCTGCTTCCGGCAGCCCCATACCGGGCGGTCACAACAGCTACAACTTAGGAGTACGGTCTATGAATGATGCAACAGTATCCCCGGCGGTGGCGCCTCCGCCCGCCGCTGCCGCACCGCCGCCGCCACCTAAACCGCAGCGTCCGGTGTTTTGCGATGCCATCAGTCACGCCTACAGTGGGCGGGGCAAAGGTGTCGTTGTTCTTACCGGCAACACGCACGACATCTACTTCAACGCTAAAGTCGGTGAGCGTGGCAAATACCTGGAGTTGGAGCGCTCCATCTACCAGGAGTGGAAGGCGAACTTCCATGTGCTGCGGCTGGATATCGCCGGCGGGCTCGAGTGCTTCGTCGACGAGGAGTTGGAGACTCTGCAACGCGCCGTCACCATCTTCGATTCCAGCGTGCAGAAAGGCGAGAAGATCGGCACCGATCTGAAAGCGCAGTTCGCAGCCACCAGGGGCAATCCGCTCGTGGCGCTGGTTTTGCTCCAGCAACTCGTGAACGCCATTAACCGCGTGCGCGAGTCCAAACCGAGCGCCGGTTTCAAACCGATTCTCGCTGTCGTCAAATTTGCCGGCTCGCTCTTGCCTGCCGGCGACTGGGAGAAGCTGGGCGAGTTGGATCGGCAGCGACTGGTGACGTTTCTCAACTTGATTGACTCTCCCTCGTTTACGGCCAGTCCGCATCTGGTCGTTCTCGTGGCCGACACGCGCAGCGAAGTGAACAGGCGCATTCTCGCTGTCCCGTCCAGCGCTTGCGTGGAGATCGATCTTCCTCTTGATGGCGAACGGCGTGACTACATCAACTTCAATCTGCAGACGGGAGGCGTCAAGCCGACCTTCGAGCGCAACGAAGAGCAGTTCGTCGCTGATACTTGTGGGTTGAAGCTTACTAACCTGCAGGACATCATGGAGGCGTCACGACGGCTGGGCGAGCACATCACCAGCAAGCAGGTGAATGAAATCATCAACGATGCGCTCGAATCGTTGCTCGGCGGCGTGGTTAAGGTTAAACGTCCCAATCACACCTTCGCTGATGTCGTCGGTTATGCGGAGACCGTTGGCATTCTGCGCGACGTGATGAAACGCTGCGAAGACCCAACCAAGGCAGTATCCGGTGTGCTTATCGTCGGTCCCAACGGCACCGGCAAGACTTTCTTGATGGAGGCGGCAGCTGCCGAGTCGGAGCGCGTCGTCATCGAGCTGGTTGGACTGCGGGGAAGCTACTTCGGAGACACTGACAGTTTTTTCGAACGCTTCGCCATGGTCGTTCGCACGTTCGGCAAGATCGGCATCTTTATCGATGAAGCAGCAACCGCCTTCGGCTCCGTGCACAGAACCGACACGCACGAGACGGAGAAGCGGCTGGCCGGCAACATCATCAAACTGATGGGCGATCCGACGATGAAGTCTAAAGTCGTCTGGTTTCTCATGACTTCGCGCCCGGACGAGTTGGACCCGGACGTGAAGAGTCGTTGTCCGATACAGATCCCCGTCTTCGACCTGGCCGGGGAGGACCGCGAGAAATTTCTCGCCCAGCTCTTCCGTCGCAAGAAGATAGCGGTGCCGGAAGGCGAGGAGATGGTGCAAGTCTTGCAACTGATTCAGGACTACTCCAACCGCGACCTGGACTTCCTGGTTGCTGAGGTAAACGCGTCCAACGGTCTTTCAGTGGTGCAAACGCTGAAGCGCTGGCGGGCGAGCTGCTCGATTAAAGTCGAGCGCGATCTGCAAAAGCTGATCGCAGCTCAGCACTGCAGCTATCCCGGCTTGCTGCCCGAAGAGTTGCGCGACGAGGTGTATAAACCGGAGTTCGCAAAGCGGGTGCAGGTGCTCAAACAGATGTTATACAACTGAGAAGGAACCTCTCATGGATAGCAGCGATAACCCTGGGGTTAGCGGTTGTCCCCATATGCGCGGAAAGGCGGCAACTGCTGCGGATTCCGCGTCAACCGTGCCAGCCGCGGGCGCCACCGCAATTGGTGCGCGCCTGGCGGCGCTGATCGAGGAGCATGGCGACGAGCATGATGACGCGTTTGATCACCCGTCGTCGCGCGCGTTCTCGAGCTACTCGGCGCCGCTGCAGCCTCTCAGCAGTCACTCTTCACCGGCAATGCATGCTCTCGCCGAGCATCTGCAAGCGATCGGTGATGAAGAGGCTGTTCGGCTGCTGAGACAGTTGCAACTGGATCATCTGCGTTCGCAAGAGCGCGGTGCGCCGGTGACGCTGTTTCGGGTGCCGCGTGGGCAGCTCTGGCCCAATGCCGAGGACGATCACGTGGCACCGTGGGCGCAAACCGCTCACGACATGCTGCGTGCTCACATCCTTGGACCGAACTTCCCGTGTGTCGGGTCACGTGCAGCGTTTTCGCACTGCACCTATCGGGTCGGCTTCTACAAAACGCTCGGACATGAATCGTCAGCAGCAGTGCTCGGTCGTGATCTGCGGCGTTTTAACGAGGAGATGGCTCAGCACGGGGAGGAGGCGTTCTGCTCGTTCGTGTCGCTCTACAAATATCCGCAGAACACCTCGGAAGAAGATTTCGAGACGCTTCTGTGGCGCCAGCTGCAACTGCTGCACGAGATGGACACAGCTCCCTGGGACCCGCACTATTCGCCGGACCCGCAGAGCAACGAGTTCGGCTACTCGTTCGGCGGCAAGGCGTTTTTCGTCGTGGGCATGCACTCCGGAGCCAGCCGTCTCTCGCGGCGGCTGGGCTATGCAGCGCTCATCTTCAATCCGGAATCGCAGATCCTGCGGCTCATGCAGCATGGGCAGCTGGACAACTTCACGCGTGCGGTGCGCAAGCGTGACGTGCGATATCAAGGCAACATCAACCCGTCGATACCGGCAGACGTCGGTACCACCGGTGGTGAAGCACGGGTGACTTCAGGCATGGCTCATCCTGCCGGAGAGCCGTGGACTTGCCCGTTCTCGCCCAAGCCCGCGGTCTTGGAAGCCTGGCGCGCACAGCACCCGGCTGACAGTCCCGCCAGCGAGCCGTCCGCTCAGTAAGGACGGAGTTGCAAATGCCGCCTCTTCCCGAGGCGGCTCGGTACTGCCAGTAGTGGCATACCGTTTTCGTCATCTTCAATTCACATGAGGAATCCAGAAATGAACATGGTCAAGACCTTGGCGGTCGCTTCCGCCTTCGCCGCCCTCCTGGCGGGCACTGCGCTCACGAGCACCGCTCAGGCGGCGACGCCGGCGCCTGGGTGCAAGACGATGACCCACGTCGAGCTGGGCGTCTCCGTTTATGTCGGCTGGCAGCCGCACTACTGGGCCGATCAGGTCGGTCTCTACAAGGCCGAAGGCGCCAAGCGCTGCCTCGATATCCATGTCAACGAGTTCACCAACTACGGTCCGTCCATCGAGGCGTACACGGCTGGTACGGTCGATGCGCTCGTCATCACCAACATGGACACGATGATGAGCCCCGTCACTTCGGGACTCGACAGCACCGTCGTCATCATGGGCGACTACTCCGATGGCAACGATGCCATCCTTTCCAAGACAGCCACCTCGATCCGTCAGCTCAAGGGTAAGCCGGTTCACCGTGCGCAGAACACGGTCACGGACTACCTGATCGAGCGCGCCCTCAACGCCAACGGCATGCGTGCCAGCGACATCGACTTGCAAAACCTGGACGACAGCGCGCACGTCAGCACGTTCGAGGACACCGGGCACAACGAGGTCACCACTCTCGGCACGTGGAACCCGTACACCCTCGAGCTGCAGAAGTGGACTTCGCCCAAGGTGCCGCACGTGAACACGCTGTTCACGAGCCACCAGATTCCGGGCGAAATCCAGGATCTGCTCATCGTCAATACGAAGAAGCTCCAGGCTCATCCGGAGATCGGCGATGCTTTCGCATCGGTCTGGTATAAGGCCATGAGCGTCATGCAGAAGAACGACCAGCAGGCACTCGGCATCATGGCCACCACCGCCGGCTCGTCGCTCGCTGACTACACGGCGCAGCTGAAGACCACGCACATGTTCTACACACCGACCGAAGCCATCACCTTCGAGAATGGCACGACGCAGTTCGGTGGACGCAACATCATGCAGATCACCGAGGCGATGCGGGACTTCTGCTATGAGCGCGGCCTGATGGGCGACGGCAAGTCGATCGCGGACAAGGACGAATTCGGCATCTCGTTTCCCAACGGCACCGTGCTGGGCAACAAGAAGCATGTGGTCTTCCGTTTCGACGCGAGCTACATGCAGAAGGCTGCCGACGGCAAGCTGAACTAAGTAGTCGCACACGACTGTTCAACCCCGAGCGGATCGTTCACACGATCCGCTCGGGTCGACTTTCATTGCCTCGCTTAGGCGCATAGCTTTGTTTAGCGCGATGGAGATCAATCACAATTAAGGAGACCATCAATGTTTCATCTGCACCCTGTTTATCTGGCATTCGGCCTGTCCGGCGGCGTCATCGGAGCGATTTTGATGTACGTGGCCGATGGGCTGGGCAAGGAGGTTTACGATAGCAACGATCGGTTCGTCGTAATGCTGTCCTCGTTGGTAGGTGGTGCCCTCTCGGCGTTAATGTTCTGCTCCCGCATCGACGCCACATCCGATTGGATTGGCGATATCGCTGGCGCCATCTTGGGCATCGGAATCTGCCTCGCCATCGCTGCGTCAGTAATTGGCTATCGCGTGCCGTCCTGGCTGCGTTCGCTCGGACGTCGCATTGAACTGCGGCGTTCACTGAGCACCCAACGGCAAAAAGCCGGTCTGGCACGGTAGTCGGCTGACACCGTCTCTGATAAGGAGTTATGGCATGATGAGGTTTTTCGACTCGACTGCGCAGCCGGGCGGAACATCGTCCCGCGTCCTGCGCTTCTTTCCTTTTCTCCTGCTCATCGGTTACTACGCGTACATCTGCATCACGCGCCACATGGATAATCCTGCTGATAAGGTGTTTCCCACCTTGACGCAGATATGGGACGCGCTGGTGCAGGTGTCGACGCATCCGGATCGCACCGGTAAGATCTGGCTCTGGACGGACCTGGCTGCTACTTCGGAGCGGTTCGGTCTGTCGCTCGCCTTCGTCTCTACCGGCGTCATCTTCGGTCTGCTCATGGGACTGTTTCCCTATGTCGAGGCACTGCTGCTGCGATTCTTCATCGCTCTCGACAAAGTGGTGGCACTCTCGTTGCTGCCCCTGGTAATGGTGATGTTCGGCATCGGTCTGCAGTTTCACGTCGGTATCGTCGTGCTTGCCGTTTTACCGACGGTGGTGCTGACTGCCTACGGTGAAACGAAAGCCTATCCCGAGCAGCTGAAGACAAAGGCTCGAACGCTTGGTGCCTCGAACTGGGAGCTTGCCTTCCGCGTGGTTTTGCCCGGCATCTGGCCCAAGGTGTTGGACGTGGGTCTGCGTCTCAACTTCAAGTCGCTGGCTTCGATGGTGATTGCGGCAGAGATGATTGTCGCCAACGAAGGTCTGGGCTACCGCATCGCTGCGGTGCGCCGCTTCATGACCATGGACGTCGTTATCGTCTATGTCGTGATTTTGACCGGTCTGCTGTTCTTGCTGGACGTGTCGGTGACGCGCTTCATCAAGTGGCGCTATCCGTTCTACAACCGCGATTGATGGAGAGACGTACATGAGTGAATTCATCATCGAGTTTCGCCAAATGTCGAAGGAGTTTCCCTCCGACGACGGCGGCACCAACCTCGTCCTCAATGGCATCAACTTGCGGGTTCGCACAGGCGAGTTCGTTTGTCTGGTCGGCGGCTCCGGCTCCGGCAAGAGCACGCTGTTCAACCATGCCCTCGGCACGCTGCATCCCACCTCCGGTGAGGTGCTCGTCAACGGCACTCCGGTGCAAGGCGAAGGTCCGGATCGCGGCATCGTGCCGCAGAGCTATTCGCTCTATCCGCATCTGCGCGTGGCGGACAACATCGGCTTCGGTTTGATGCTCTCGCAAGTGAACAACTTGCAGCGCTTCTTGCTGACGCCGACGTACCGCAAGGCTCGCCGTGACACCCGCCGTCTCGTCACCGAGTACATCACCGAACTCGGGCTGGAGCCATCCGACGCCAATCGGTGGCCGCACGAGCTCTCCGGCGGCATGAAGCAGCGCGTCGCTATCGGCACCGCCCTGATCAAGCAGCCCAAGGTGCTGATGATGGACGAGCCGTTCGGCGCTCTCGACCCCGAGACGCGCACGAAGCTGCAGAAGCTCACTTTGCGCAAGTGGAAGGAGCTGGGTCTGACGGTCATCTTCGTCACGCACATGATGGAGGAAGCAGTGCTTCTGGCTGACCGCGTCGTTGGTCTCTCGAAGTACTGGCTCGACAACGACGGCAAGCCCGGCAAGGGTGCCACCATCGTTCTCGACCGGCAGATCGCCGAAGGGCGCGACGACAAGGGCATGCGCCGCGAAGACTTCGCGGACTCCGCGGAGTTTCACGACGTCTGCACCAAGATCCATCGTCTGGTGCTCGACACGACGCGACGGGTGGCGCAGAAAGATTTCGATCTTTCGCATCCCGACGCGGCCAGTCGTACGGCGTTAGCGGCCGCATAGTCCACATGGTGAACGGTGAAGAACCGGTGAGGCGCGCTGCTCGCCGGTTCTTCCACCGTTCGAACGGTATTCAACTAGAGGAGTTTCGCTTCAGTGGATAAACTAACCGTTTCCTTTTGTGTGATCGGTTTTCTCATTCTCTGTCTTTCGACTTTGGGCGGACACATGGTCTTCGGTCGCCGGTGGGAGGCGCGCAACAACGGCGGCGGCATGCTCGGATTTATCTTCGGGATGTGCCTTCTGATGTTAGTGTGCGGCATCGCTGTCAGCTCTCTGGCCATGGCATGTGTCGGCGCCGTTATCACAACCGGGGCAGGTTTTATGTTCTACCGGTTTTACGAAGGCTGAAAGCTCATTCAGGAAAGGCATGACCGCCGTGTCGAGCGATGTTGATTGCAATCAGGCGGACGAATAGATGGTGGCAGGTTCGTGCCACCATCTATTTGCTTGTCTCGTCAAAAACCCGCGGGCTACTATATGCATGCGGAAAGACGTGCGGAGCTAGAAGTGTGGGGGGTTTGGGCGATTACAGGTCTGATTGCCTTCGCTCCGGCTGCGCACTAAATCCGTGAGGGGCTGCCAGAAATGTCACGGCTCTGCCATTGCTTGTCGGGCTCCACTAACTGAGCTTCGTGAATCCTTTCAGCTTGTCCATTGTGATCAGCCATGGAAGCGTCGTAGAAATAGATTCTTCATCGCCAATGGCAAAGGTTTTTGGTCTCCGTCCACTGACTGAACAGCGCAACTAAAGAGTTATCTACGAAAGGCGAACAACACAGCGTACCGCCTTTGTTGCGAACCACACGTGGCGATGATTTCTACAACTGCAAACCTAACTTAGGAGAAATGAACATGCGCTTTGTCACGCTCCTCCTGCCGCTGGCGCTGCTCGCCGGCTGTGCTACCGCAGGCGGGGTCACTATCAACACTAACGGCAAGCACGATGTAGTCAGTGCTTCAGGTGAGGAAGTCGTTAACGCAGGACAAGGTTCGACTGTCTTCGCTCACGCACATTCGGTCATCTGGGCGCACTGGCGCTCACAGGTGATCGCCTACGAGGGATCCACCGTTCACGCGCTGTCCGGCTCCGACGTGCATGCCTTCCAGGGCTCGATTGTCTATGCCGAGCCGAAGTCGTACGTCGAGGTTTGCGGCTCCGTGGAGCTGCATGCGTCGCCGGGTGCATACATCAATCGCTCAACTGCGTCGGTCTGTCTAGACTGATCGGTGGCGAGGACTGCGGGGGGCTGCAAAGTTCTCCGCAGTTCACCTGTGACTCCTACGTGTCTGTTGTTATTGCAATGACACTACATGCGGTATCATATTCGTCTTGGAAAAGAGGCGACAGGCACACCCTCTTGCGCTTGATTTTGAGCCTTTTACTACTCTACTATCTAGTAAATTTGGAGCGCTTTGATTAAGTGGGTCTCAGCTCCGCTAGGTGTGGGTGGTGGCATGCATGCGAAAACTACTAATGCATCCGCTCGTCCGTCGGCTTACTTTCGCTATGGTGATTTCGTATACGCGCAAAGCATATTGATTTGAGGCATCCGCCAAATCCACTAAAAACACAGCATCACGCTGGTTTTTAACTACCCCTGTCGTTATCGACGAGGGCGGATTTGGCGCCAAAACTCTTGTAGCTTTGCGCAACTGAGCTAGTTTGTCGGTGGGCAACGAGTTTCACGGCTTCGGCAGTGCAGTTTTATTGGTTCAAACCGCATGATACTAGGAGACGAAATGGAAACGGTTATTGACGCACGGACGTCGGATGTTCTGAACAACGAAAGCTTCGACAAAATGGTCGTTGCTCTTCAAGCACATTTCACACAAACCCTCGAGCGCAACGGCAAACACTTGTTCGAGGTGTCAACCGCCGCTGACCTGTACGAAATCTATCTCAGTCACCTGCCCTCGGATCGCGGCTATCACACTTGCAGCTGCTGCAAGCAGTTCATCACGCGTTACGGCTCACTGGCTTCGGTCAATGAAGACGGCTCGCTCACTGCTGCGCTCTGGACTGGTGAAAACGTCCCCGAGTTCTATCACGCTGCCGTCCTGGCCGTAGCTAAGGCTGTGCAACGTGGCCGGATCACCGGAGTGGCGCTGACGCAGGAAGAGGTTTGGGGTACGCCCGAGCGCGGTGGTTGGACGCACTTTGCCATCACTGCACCCAAACAGATCGTCTTCCCGGCCACACGCGCACTGACCGCTGGTCAGGCTGCTGCTGCCAAACTGGAAGACCACGGAACGCTGTTGCGCGGTCTCGCCGAATACAACCGCGATACCGTTGCGCAAGCGCTCACATTCCTCGAAGCCGATTCGCTCTATTCCGGCGAGAAGGTGATCGGCCCGGCGCGGTTTTTGCTTGAGCTGCACGACATCAAAGCCGCTCATCGCGGTCGCCCGCAGGAAAACCTCATCTGGCTGCGCGTGGCAGGAGCCCCTGTCGGCTTTTGTCAGCCACGCAGCACGATGATCGGCACACTGCTCGATGACATCAAGGACGGATACGACTTTGATGACATCAAGCGCCGCTTCTCCAGCAAGATGCATCCTTTGCTCTATCAACGCCCGCAGGCTGCTCCCACGGCTGGCAACATTCGGCAGGCAGAACAGTTGGTGGAAAAGTTGGGTCTGGAGTCGTCGCTGCACCGTCGCTACGCTCGGTTGGAGGAGATCCCGACAATCTGGGCACCGCGTGCGGTTAACGCAAGCAAAGCGCCGGCGCAGCCGAGCGTGTTCGCGCATTTGCAGGCAAAGGGCACGCAGCAAGCTCACACGGCGCCCGTAAGCATGACTCCCAAAACGATTACCTGGCGAAAGTTTGCGGAGACCGTTCTGCCAAACGCGCTCAAGATGGAGGTCTATCTCGAGGGCGACATGAATCTGTGCGGTATTCTGACTGCCGTCAATGCGGAAGCGCCGCCGATCATTCAGTGGGATTTGCCGGAAGAGCGCAACCCGTTCTCCTGGTATGTCTACAACGACGGCTCGCCAGCGGAGCGTTGGGGGCTGACGAACAGGACGTGGGCAAAGGTTGCCGCTGTCACGCTGCAACCCTCAATGTGGTCGAGCAAGTCGTTCGAGCATCAGGGAGAGAGTGCAATTCTGGTTCTCGAAGGTGCTCGTGAGCAGGGTAATCCCTCTCGCGGTCTCTTCCCTGGAATTCTCAAGTCGGACCTGCACGCTGTTCGGTCAACCATCGAAGCACACTCCAAGTCAGGACATCCGCAGGGTGCCAGCGAGGGAAGCGCGAACGGTCTACGTGTCGGACAGCCGGACACTAAAAACACGATCCGCGTGACGACGGCAATCGGCGTCGCCATGTATCACATCGATCGCTGGGACTGATCGACGCAAAGCTGTGCGCGAGTCGTTCTTGATTGAACGACTCGCGTGCGGCGACTGCGCCAATCAACGTGTCAGCGTGTGCGAATTTAACAACCAGGAGGCTTAAATGCTGATTGTCCTTTTACCGTGGCTGCTGGGGTTCATCGGTGCATTTGTCGGCGGACTGTTCGCCGGCCGCCGGGCAGCGCAAAAATTGATTAGCAGTAAACCCGTGGCCAATCTCGGTGCCGCCCCGATCTGGCACACCATCTTAGCCATTGGCGCTGCTGTGGTTGCGGCGGTGCTGATGCTTTGCTCGCTCGCAACTGGATTTACCGATGGCACCGTAAATACTGGTGCCATGGGACTGTACTGGCTCCTTGGTGCGTTGTTTGCCCTGGGCAGCGGGTTTATCCTTGCCAACATCACTGTCTTATCCCGAGCGCAAACGCAACAGCCCCCGAAGTAATGATGCGGTTTCCGTTCATAACCGGCGATGCTCGCCCGACCTAACTGTACGGAGAGCGGCGCCCTAAGGCGTGCGACTCAGTCCGCGATATTCGTTGCGCGGACTGAGTCGTCTTAGCTTGCGTTTCTATCTTTTGCAACCGCGCGCTCTGACCTATTTTGCTGAAACTGCTCTACACACATATATAGTAACGGATCCGTTTTTACAAAGAAACGAGGGCGACGAGGGAAGTGAAAGGCATCCAGGAGACACGACACTTCCCTCTCAATGCAACCGGTAGATGCAGGAAATTGCTAAAGGAAAAAACCCCGAACGGGGAAGAAACAGAGCTTCTGCTCCACTCCTTCCCCGCTCGACGGCTTAGTTATGACAGTCCGAGCGCGCGGGCGATGTGCAACGCGATGTCGTAACCGGTGAACCAGTAGACGACCGACTCCAGGACGTAGGGAACCTGAACGAACAGGCTGACGATCCCGAGCACGACGCTGGCATGGAACACCATGATGATGCCCTGAATCCATGCCACGGCGCCGACGATGACGAACGCGAGCCAAGCGAGGCCGAATCCGGCGAAAAGCTTACCCATAATGGAAACTCCTGAGATTGATGTTGACGTTGGCGTGAACTTCCCAATCCGATGTCCATGTCGCAACAGCAAAACTGTTCCGAAGGCAATGTTGTGTGTTAGAACGAGAGGGTTTTGGTGATGCGACGCGTTAATCGGGATGAGAAGATACGCCCCCACCCTATAGTTCTGTTTCTGCTGTTGCAATGCCAGCTCAAACGTGGCAGAACCTGTCGCAGAATGCCCATAATGAACCGTTTGCGCCATCAGCGTGTGGAGCGATTGAGCCTTTATTGTGATCCATCTTTGCTTGAATCGAACTGACGCGGACACGCTAAGAATGGCATGCTTGTGGCACGGGGGTGACTGTGTGCATGATCGTGTTCGACCGCGATGAGAAGTTTGCCGATCGGCTAGACAAAATGTTGGGGGGTCGCTCTGGCATACTATCTAATACCGTTGTGCGTGAAAATGAAGAAAACGCAGAGCGCATCAGTGTTTTGATCTGCTCTACGCTTCCTCGGTGACTAATCTTCCGGTTCGTGAATGACTGCGACAGCCTTGCTCTCTTCTTCCGAAAGCACCGTGCCGGTGATGTGCCAGGCGCTGTGCAGGGTCTGGTGGCATGCGGGACAATCGACGTGGTAAGCGAACATGATGTCTTCCACATCGAACTGATGCTGGCACGGGCAGTGCACGCGCATGAAGATGCTGGTGCCCTTCCACTGCACGAACGTGCTCGGATCGGCGACGTGATTGTTGGCGTCTTTCTCGTCAGCGAACAGCTCGACACGGTCGTGCAAGCGTGTCACCTTTTTGCAATACGGACAGCGAGCATGCTGCGCCGAGGTGTTCTCATGCGTGCAGTGGTGCATCCCTTCGCCGCACTGACAGGTAATGTCACTACAGACATCGACTGTTTTGTTCCAGTCGATAATGGCAAAACCGGATTTTGTTGTCACTTTAATCCTCCATCTCAATCTAAGGAGGAACGCCCGAAATTGGGCGTTCCTCCAAATCACTACGGCAAGCGTCCCTTCGCGGGAGCACTCTGCACCAGAGTGAAGAACTTGCCTTTGCCCCAACCGTAGCGGTCGGCGACGTAGAAGAAATTCTTGACGCGTGCAGGCTCTCCCGGCACATCCACCATGAAATTGCCCAGAGCCGCAAACGGAGGCATGGTAATCATCATGCCTCCATCAGAAGAGGCAGAGTCACCATCACGCCCGGCGATGACGATTTCATCCTCGTCGATGTGCTCCCACCCGAGTCGTTGCCGATTCATGTAGAGCCAGTAGTGGAAGCTGAGCGTCTTGCCCGGCTGCGGTCGCACGTCCCACTTGCGGTCATACACTTCGTAAGAGTGATTGACGCCTGTGGAAAGTCCGGTTTTCGCATCGTACTCGAGGTGCGAGCCGACTACGTTTTCCGGCTTGACGCCGAGAATCGGACTGGCAGCGATGGCCAACTCCTGGTCACCGTTCGAAACGATAACCACGTGTACGCCGGCGTCTTCGAGAGCTCTGTTCTCTTCCGGCACGCCGGGAAAGACTCTGTCGGCGTAGGTCGGAGCGAACTCTTGAACCTGACTGAGCTTTTCAGTTTCCGTCATACCGAGCTGTGAAGGCCAGTAGATGTTCGACCAGAAGTCGAGCAGTCCGATGCCCTCTCCGCCTTCCTCCTTTTGCAGCCAAAGCCGTTGAATTTCGCGCGGGCTGAGAGATTCGAAACGAGGTTTCCATGACGCCGGCAGAAGACCCAGGAGAGTGTGCAAGGCGCGAAACCCGATGTTCTTGCGTTTGAGCAGGTAGCGCTCGACGATCTCCAACTGTTGCGCAGACAGTTTGTTATTCGCTACGCGCCACCAGAAGAAGAAGGTGAAGACATCGCCGGCGGCTTGCGTCTTATCGACGTCCTTGAGCCAGAACACCTTGCGTCCCTGGCTGATTTCATCAGCGACCCAATGACGGAATTCCGCTGACCGGAAGTATTCGATGCGCTGGGCGGTAGTGAGGCGAGCCAAACGAACGTCACCGCTCTTGGGTCCCCCGCCTGCGATTGCATAAAGCTTTCGTCGCGCCACTGCTAAGGGCGCGGTCGTTGAATCAACAATCATGCTAGAGCTCCTTGAGCTGAACATGCAGAATCGAACGCACTGACTGCAGCGGAAGAGTGCTGTTAACATCCGCACGGGCTTTAGGCGCCGCGAGTGGGAGTTATATCGACCAGCATGCTCTTTTTGTTAGTTCAATACGTTTGTGTTCAGATAGAAATGAGAAATCGTCTCTTTGGTAGCAATACCGCGCCTGCGGAATCACCTGCAAATCCCCGCCTCTTTACAACATGTAACTGGCTTGCCGCAACTAGCGCTAGCGGGCTTCGTGGCGGAGAGCGAGTGGCGTTAGAGCGCCTTCTGTGAAATACCGACGACGCCCATATTGCGAAGTTCGCGACTGGTTGCGGTTTCAAGCTTGAGCAGGACCCTTGCCGGCGATGATGGCGTCCAACTGATGACTGAGGCTGGACTTCATTTCCTTGCTGTAACCTGCCTGCATCTGGTGCACCATGCCGTTCTGTTCGATAACAATTGTCTGCGGCAATCCGTTGACACCGAAAGCTTTCATCAAGCTCCCATCAGCATCTACAGCCACATTCATTTTGGCGCCTTGAGCTGAGCGCAGCTTTTGCAGATCCTTGAGATTGTCCTGCTCATCGACGAAAACGAATGAGATTCCTTTGCTTTCATATGATTGACGCAGCTGTTCCAGTTCAGGCATCGCCTGGCGACAGGGCGGGCACCAGCTGGCTCCAAAATCGAGCACCACAGGGCCTTTGGCCAGCAGCGAGCTGATGTCGAATCTTTCGCCGTTGACTGTTGTCAGCCCTCTAAACGCCGGCGTACGGTCAATGATGGTGAGCTTATCCGCACTATTCGTCTGCGGCGCCTCGCTGACGTAAACTTGGGAAGGTCCTTGCAGAGCCGCTCGCAAGTACGGATTGAAGGCTAAGTCTCGCTGGTTGATTGGCCAACTGTTGAGCGTCTGACCGGGCACGCCCGACACGCCTTCATGAGCCGCTGCGCCACTGTCTTTCGTTTTAGATGTGAATGTTGTGGATGCATCTTGAACGGCTGGTGACTGTCTAGTCCCTTGCACTTGGTCTCGCAATGCTTTTTTCGCGACCAAGTCCAGCTCGTGGTCGAGATTCTTAACCTCCTTTTCTCCTGCAATGAGTCCATAGGCTTGAATTCCGCCGACGGATAGGAGCGCTAACGGAATCAATGATTCGGAGTTTGGCACGATGTGCAGTGTGCCGATTATTGCGCCTACTCCCATGCCCATGGCACCGGCCGTCAGCTCGGCATTAGATATCACGTCCCTGCCGGACTGTTGAACAAAGCGATACTTTGCACCCATCAATGCACCGGCTTTATTCGCGTCTTCCACCCCGTTATACAGGTCCCAGCCCGCTTTGGCGCCCGTGAGTAAACCGGTGGTCAAAGCCGTGCGCCCCAAAAAAGCTGGCGATTTCGTCAGGAGGGAGATTGCCGCTCCAGTTAAGAAGACTTCGCTGGCTATCGCCTCCCATGAACCGAGGTGAGCCTGCTTCGTAGCACTGACGTATCGCTGAAGCGTCGGGTCTTTCGCATAAGCGAGTTTAAGACCTTCATCCTTCAAGGCACTTTCACTGTCGGCATTGCTGCCGATATGCGAATCCAGCCGTCTCTCAACTGCCATAACGGGTGTATCTCTTTTGTTCGGGTGTCTAAAGTGTCTGTCTCGGGGCGCACTTTGGCAAGGGGAGAATTCCCATAACGTTGACCTGCTCTCTTCGGCAGAATTAGCGATACCGAAAGTGGTGCCATTATCCGCACTGTCATTTCCAGTTTGCCTACAAAGGAAAACGTTTCTTCGAGCAGGTTTGCCGTAAATCGGCTTATCGAGCCTGCATTGCTGCAGAGCAATGCGGCGTTTGTGAGCGAGTTGTGAGAAGGTTGTGAGTGATATGTGTGTAAACCCACTATTCATGCGGGTTTTCGTAATCTCACGCGTGACAAATCGTGGCCGAAATGGCATGCTGTTCGCATAAGCCTGAGCGCTCCAAACTTCCATCAACGCAGCCGCACCGCACTCGCGTGCGCTGTCGTCGAGCTACTTAAAAACGAGGACATCCACTAATGGTAGAGCACAACAATCGCCACCCCGAAAGTAATTCAGAAGTCCGTGTTGATGTTAACCAAAATGATTGCAGTGGCAAAATGTCGGATGAGGTCCAGCACCATACATTCAAGATTGCCGGAACGGTGCCCATCCCTTCGCCGCTGTCATTCATCGCAGGCAGGCTTGCGCCTCGCGCCTCCATTTCAATCGAAGTAGGAGCTCCGCCTGCCGCTCGTCCGCCTATTGTTGTTCAAGATCGGCATTATCCGCCACCTCAAATCGTTATTCGTGACAGACCGTGCTCACCTGCGGCTGTCGTTCAAGTGCCTGAAGGGCAGTGTGGGCCGCAATACTTGTATCCGCCCGTCGACCAAATGCCATATCCGGTAGCTCCGCCGCCGTTGGCAAGCGCCTATCCTGCCAGCATGGCACCGCCCGTGGAGTCAACTTGTCCACCCACCGCTCAGGTTGCACCTGATGCTCCGTGTCCGCAGGATGTAGCGCCGGCATACGTCAATCCTACATTCGAGCACTCGGAAGCGATGCGAGCCCAGTCTCTCCTGAATTGGGCCGCTCGAGACGGAGGCAACGGTTTGGCTCGTTTCGACGCCTATCGAAAATTCGATCCCACTATGGCTAATTGGGGACATGTGCTTGATCGCAACGACTTGCGGCTGGGATTAGAGTCCACCGATCCGCGCTCGCCGGATCATCAGATGTTGCAAATGCTTTGGAACAACTATGACGTGCTGAAAGAAGAATCCGCCAGATTGTTCGGCATGCATTTCGATGGTGTCTGCCTGAATGATCTCAAGATCAATCGTGACTACAAAGCGCGCCTGGACGTACCGCACGCAGATTACAGCGCCCCATCATATCCCCCGTTTCAGGAGGCGGCGCCAGGATACGCGCAAGACATTCCGCCACAGAGTTGGAATCAGCCGGTGCCAGTAGAGGCGCAACCGCAACCTGCCCCGGTGCAACCGCAACAGAACGAAGTGCCTGATCCGGCTCAACCACAGGCTCCCGCTGTCGCAGATGCGCAACCACCGGCGGTGCGCAGCGATGCCCTGGTGCCCTCGACCGCTGCCATAGATCCTCGTCAGGCTGCTGATGCAACAGCCGCGCCTGCACCTGAATCTATGCAAAACCAACAATCTTCAGAAGTTTCACCCCCGGCGCCTGCCTATGCCTATCCTCCGCCGGTGCGTTACGCTCCTCGCTATCAGCCTCAACCGTATTACGCGCCGCGTGAATACGCGCCGCCCCCTATGACATATGAGCAACGAGAAGCCGCTCAGGCTCAGGCAGTAGTCAGTTGGGCCTCGGAAAATGGACAGAACGGCTTGGCCCGATTTGATGCCAATCCGAAGTTCGATCCCACGATGGCTCTCTGGGGACATGTTCTCGACCGGCGCGATCTGCAGTTGGGGCTGGAGTCGACCGATCCTCGTTCGACCGATCATCGCATGCTGGAGTTTATTTCGAATAACTACGACACACTGAAAAGGGAGTCGGCCAATCTCTTCGGTATTCACTTCGACGGCGTCTGCCTCAACGATTTGAAGCATCACAGAGATTACATCGATCGGCTGGCGCAAGCGTCGGTGTACGAACGTTAGGTTTACGTCGCGCGGAACAGACGGATGGGTCCGGGCCTCTGGCTCGGACTTGTTCGCTTTAAGATTTGCCTGCGTAATTTTCCCATTGAAACTGGCGCACGAAAGGGCTAAGTTGGAGGCACTCTTTCTTCAATAACCCCTTATCTAAACCTACCCGAAGCGACAGTCGCACTTGGGCATCGTTTCGCGGTGATTCTACCTTGCGAGGTGTATTCCTATGTCTAGTTTGGAACTTGGTGTGGACGCTGTCAAAGCGTTAGAACCAGCAGCCCAAGCCGCTGAACGATTGGCGCAAGAGGCGCTCGAGTCCGGTGTCGCGAGATCGGATTCTGTGGGAGCGTTTGCCTCGCGCTTGCATGCTCTCGGTGATTTTACCCAAGCAACAAAATTGGCTGATGATGGTGTTGCTGGCATGTCGCAGGAAGAATTTATCGGTCGGATGAACTCTGGCCATTATTTCGGAACGCCGGTGCGCGTCAAACAGTTCGACGATACAACAGGATACCTGGTCGCACCGGAGCTGATGAATGATAGAAAACTTGGCGCCGTCGGTACGCTCGATTCTTACATTCCAGGACACGGCGATGTTTTCGGCGTCACCCAGGCAGACGGAACGGTGGCACCGTACAGAGCGGCAACTGAGCTGGAGCCGGCAGTTCTCAAGCCGGATGCCGTCAAAGATTTACCGGTCGTCAGTCGTGAGCCGACAGCACAGATCGCCGACCTGTCGCAAGGCGACGTGCTAAAAACGATCGGTGTACCTAGTGCCAAGGTGGAGGGTGGAGAGCCGTGGGTCGGCTATGCGAGTACTGACAGTGTCGCTCATCCCGGTTCAGGACCTATTCTTCCGGGCCGCCAACTGTTGGCTGCGGACGGCATAAAAGTGGTGGGCAAAGAGATCAATCCAACGGAAGCGCAGGTTGGCGATGAGCTGGAGTTGACTGGTAACAACTTTTTAGAGCAGGGACGGTTTCGAGTTACTGATGTGCAGGGACTGGTGCATGGCAAATCGATGATGTTCGGCCGCTTTAACGTCGAGGGCGCTGACGGTGAAGATCTTTTGCTGCGCAACAGTCATGATCTCCAGGGCACCGCCCTTCCTGACGGCAAGTTATTTAGAGTTCCGCGCGCTGAAGTGACGAACGGCAACTACTTTAAGATGCGTCCCCTGGACCCCCAACCTGGCGATGTTCTGGCCGTTCCTCAAAACGCTCCGGTAGAGAATGCGTACGATTTAGACTTAAGGATGATGCGCGGTCGCACGTGGAACGTCGAGCAAGCTGCAGAAAATGGCGTAGTGGTGCGCAACGGAAAGGACGTCTACGCCTTGCCCAAACGCTATCTCACCGAACCGATGGTGTATGACCTCGATTCGTATCTGAAGAATGGCTCCTAGAGCTGATTGATTGCCTCCTCTCTTCTCCCATCCTGAGTCCGAGCGTTGCGCTCGGACTTTTCTCTTTCGCGACGCTGAACAGCAGCGGCCTGTCGGTGACACAACTCTGACATTCCTAGCAGGCGTGCGCCAGTACGTATTTGCATCATTTGATCCGCGCGAGGTCTTGAAAGAGTGACAGTATTACTGTCACTCTCGGGTGCCTCTTTCTTAAATACACACAGGTTTCCTCTCAAGACAGAAGAACGTTTTGCAGATGGTTTGTCAGTTCAAAACATCGGTTTTACCGATGGCGACTGACACGTGTGGCGAGGCTTCTTTTGCAACCGAACAAGAAGGAACATTGCATGGGCACTGTGACAGCACTGACCTTCCCGGAGGTGGTGAAGCAGATCGGCATCCGCGCCACGGAGCGAACTGCACCCGACGCCGACGTGGAAAGGCCCGTCTGGGATCCCCGCATACCGGACGAGAAGGAAGACCTGGACTGGCTGAACGCCAACGCACCCGGCTGGTCCACGCAGCTGAAGCCGCGCGGTTTCGTCGAGCGCGAACTGCCGGTTGGTGCGGACGAGCGCGGGGCGTTCCTCACCTACGATGTGCGTATCCTGTTCACCACTGCTGCCCAGCGAGAGGCCTGGCGGCAGCGGATCAACAAGATATGCGCAGATGCCGAAGCACTGGCCGCACGTGTCGATGAAGCGCGGGCTAATGCGCCGGCGAACGTGCTGATATGCGACGAATGCGCCGGACCGATGGTCGAGGACACGTTCGAAGAGACGGCTCGCGCGGCGCAGTTCGCCTTCACGATGAGCCGGCCCTGCCACCGTTGTCCGCACTGCCATGTCACGATGACGCAGTCGTCGGGTATGGATGGAGTCATCTTCGATGTGCTCGAGCGCGCGGCGAAGCTGACCGGACTGCCGCATCCGTCGGACCCATCCAGCACGGAAACTGCCGTCGCTGAATGGCGCCGCCGGCGTGAGGCACCGCCCGTGGTGAGCGTAAAAGTCGGCTGCGATATGAGCGCCGACGAAGTCATCGACCTGCTGCGCGCGGCGATGTAGAGCAAGGAGCGAGGGGAGCCCAGGCTCCTCTCGCTTGAGTTGTCGCAGAAGTTTGAAACTGAGAAAGGAAATTCGATGGAACATCATCATGCACACGACAGCTGCGGCTGCGGACATCAGCACCCGCCCGGTGCTGAAATCATTCAGCTGGTCGCGAAAACCATCATCAGGGCTTTGCCTCGCCCCAGGGACCTGGAGCTGGCAGTAAAAATCGCCGGGGCTCCTCATCGCGTCGAGGACTATCGCGACGTCTGGTCGAAGTTCGCTGTCTGGATGCTGTCGGACGAAAAGGCAGGTGTGGTCAGTTACTTCACCAAGAGCGACGGAGTTCAAGGCAAGGCGCGCGAAGTGATCAGCATGGTCACGGAGCTGTACTCGACGGCCGACAAACTCGTTTTTCAGGTCAACATGGATGCTGCTCGGGCCGCCGGCGTCGTCGTCAATGAAGCCATCGCAGAAGAGGATGTCCTCGCCGCCGGCGCCGTCAGCTCTGCTTCCAGCGCCGTCATGTACATCCTGCTTGCCGAAGACGGCGAACCCGAGGATCATCTCGCTTCGCAGGCGGCATCTTCGGTCCAGTTCGCCCTCAACATGGCGCTTATGGCTGGTGGTACGGACGAGCGTACCAAGTTCGCGTCGCGTATGGGCGAGAAGTTGGCGCAGCTCCTCACCGAATGAGTCCAGCTTGACTCTCTAACAGTAACCACGATTAGGGATTAGTTCTAATGCTCATCTGTCGGCACGACTTGACTGTCAATTCGGAAGAGGACTGCAAGAAGTATCACAAAGGAATGGGGAGTGGTCGTCTCGACTTGGTCATATGGCCGGTTCTCGCCGTCATCGCGGTCGTGGCCTTCTTCTTCGTAGCCTTCGTGCGCGGGCAAAGCGGCATGTAGTCTTCGCACAGGTGCGGTTGAAGCATCGAGCTTCGACCGCATCTGTCATCTTTTAGTCATTTCGGATCTACTATTGCACGTGGTGAACAAAGCCAAAACGCAGATTCGCTGCCTTGGGCGAACCACAGGTTAGGCTTGCGAGCAGAACCTTTTGGGCTGCGCTGGGTATAGAAGTAGAGAGCAGCTCTTCTAAAAGTCTCATGCAAAAGAGTACTACCGCAGCAATTCTGCTTATCGCTTGCCTGGCAGCGAGCAAGCAATGTTGCTTAGCTGACAGTTCGAGGCAGTCCGCTCCTGCGAGTCAACTGCCTCTCAAGGGCGGTGTCGATCACGCTGCTTCAGTGCAATCATCGACGAGTCTATTTACTGATACTCAGGATGCTAATCATATACAACCTCAGCAATTTTCGGGAGCGCCAAATCGCGGGGCCAAGCCGGTAGCGGTACCACCGGTGGTGAAGAAGAACCCGCCTAAAGAGCCGCCTAAATCTGCCGGCGATGAAGAAAAACCACCAACCAAGCTTTGGGGACAGGTAGACGACAAGAATGAGGAGGAGCCGAAAAAAGGCCCTAAACTATGGGGTGAGCCACCCGAGCAACCTGATGGTGAGAAAGGAAGAAAGCCTCATATCGCAAAGCTTGGAGGAGGCGAGCCTAGTTCACCTTCCAACGGCGTCACGTCGTGGCAGCCGGGATACGGTGTGACAGAAGTAAAAGTATTACCCACTCCCAAGCCGGCGTTGTCTGCCGTTGCGGGCAGATTAAGACCACAACCAAGAGCGCGCGAAGCAGTTGCTGCCCAGCTCGCTCTCCCTCGTCATCTGCCGGCCAATTGGAATGAGTGGTACGATCGCGTCGCCCGTGCGATATACCAGGTGTGGCAACAACAGTCGGTAAAGCCAGGTTCGGCAACAGTTAGAGCGACGGTTTACGATAGCACCGATGTAGACTGCGCCGTCACCGACTTCGAGGCGGCCGCGGACCTGCAGCGAAATCCTGTCACCGAGTCTCACTTTCGTGACGCCGCACTGTGTGCTGTCAGCAGCATCGATAAGAGCACAGTCTGCCAATTTCCTCTAGTTCACCCGCGCAAAGTATCCTTCGACATACAGCTGACCAGATTGGCAGACGGCCCGGCCGGGTGTCACGTGATTCGAGTAAGAGATAGCGAGCAAACGACGAAAAGCGCCAGCACGGTTCGCTAGCGCGCCAGGCTCTAAGCTGATGGAGTGAGAGTGCTGACGAGCGCCGAATCGCTGCCAATAGCCTGCACCGTATATGGTGGCACGGCCGGCAAATTTTTTTTAGGTAAATCGGGAGTCGAGCAGTGGCGCCCGACTCCCGAGTACCAGTTTTGAAAGGCTAACAGCGTGAGCTTTGCATAAGAATCAGGCGGCGGCAGAGAGAAGCGGCGCTTGATTCAACAGTTCGAGGACGCGAGTGGGCCCGAGCGGCTTCATCACAAAAGCGGAAGCTCCTGCATCGTTGAACTCCGTTTCCTGTGAATAACCGCTCATACCGACGATTTCGGCGTGTCCCCCGTGAGCCTGCTCGTATTGGCGAATTTGCCGCACCACTTCCAGACCGCTCAGTCGAGGCAAAGTGGAGTCGACCAAGATGAGGTTGTAGCGGTGTTTCAACGCTTCGTCCAGACCGTCGGCTCCGTTGTCTTTCAGTGTACATTCGGCGCCGTGCTGGCGCACGACAATCTGCAGCAGCTGTGCCACTGCTTCGCTGTCTTCGACGATCAATACTCGTTTTCCGGTTGACTCGCTGAGCACTTCATCACTTGTTGAAATTGGTGCCGCTTCAGCTTGTGCGGATTCGCCAATCGGCAGCTCGAAGTGGAAGTTAGAACCCATCCCCACCCGGCTTACGACTCCGATCTGTCCGCCCAAACCCTCGACAATCAATCGCGATATGTAGAGACCCAGACCGGTACCGTGCTGAGTGGTGCCTTGCGCCTGTGCGAACGGTTTGAACAAAGTGTCAGTGGTTTGCTCCGACATACCCGGACCACTATCGATAACAGCAAAATGCATATTGCCGTTGTGAAGTCTAGCTACCAGCGAGATATTGCCGTTTTCCGGAGTGAACTTGATGGCGTTGTTGAGAAGGTTGAGCAAAACCTGGCGCGTCTTAGTCAGGTCAGTCTCGAACGATTGGGGTAGTTTGTCCGACACGTGAGTTTTCAGCGTCAGATTCTTCTCCTGCAGCCGCCCGGATACCATCGCGCTCGCCCACGAAATCAGCTCCCTGATGTTCGTTTGCGTAAGCACGCATTTGCCGGACTGCAACGAGGCCAGATCGAGACCGCTGTTGATGATGTTTTGCATGTGTTCGGCAGCCGGTAGAACACTCCTGGCGGTCTTGCGTGCTTCCTCGAGATTGTCGCAGTCAGCCAGAATTTGCAGTGCCAGCAGCATTGCGCAGTGGACGTTTCTAATCTCATGCATGACGACAGCGTTCAAGTCTTTCGGCTTGCTGTCGGATGCGCCGATTGCATTTGCCATCCGTTCAGTGTTTGACATAATCTAATCCTCAAGCCTAACTTTCTCTAGCCCGTCGAAGCGCATCAGACAAGCGAGATCACACACGCTTGGCGGCGTGCAGATTACTCGCTTAACTAGCTATGGGTGATGTGTGGCGGGTATTCGAGCTTTCTATCAGAACTAAATTCAGATACATACTCGTATCATGAATTGTCGGTTTAACCGTGCGCGGGTTCGTGACATTAGTGTTGATTCTACGAGATCGCTTTGTGAATGACGTTTCGCGCCGGTTCGCGAAGGTCTTCTTGGCGATTGTTTCAAACTGCTTTCGATTGGCGGCGTCCTCTCCCGGGTTGCTGGAAGTGGCGTGCGATACTATGGTGTATAGAACGTGGCGGAAAAAAACGAAGACCGGGAGAGCAAGCAGGTTTTCTTGCAATCCCGGTCTTCGCAGTGACTAACTTGAAGTTATTGTGGGTCGGACTTCATGCGCACAGGCAGCCAGCTCCGGCGGGTAATGCCCTTGAGGTTGCCGGTGAGGAATGCCAACGGCACGACCAGTAGCGCTGTGGCGAAGCCTGCCTCGAAAGCGCATGTCGTAATCGACAGCGCCTGAGGAAATACCAGAGTGGCCAACTTGAAGAAGACCGAGCCGAGCACCCCGAAAGTGAGTATTTCGGCTACTCGTCCGGCTGATACCAGGTTGAACCACATGCGGACGCCGACGAGAGTGAATACTCCGGGCAAAAGAGTCAGGGTCGCAACTGCGACAGCCAGACCGATGCCCGCGAACAATGACGCGTGCAGCTGGACACCGAGTCCAAGCAACACCACCAGTAGTGCAGCCACGCAAGCGTGAGCAAGCACGTTGAAGAGATGTCTCATCTCGAGAAGCTCCTTGACGCTCCAGCAGATGCTGAAACGCATACGATCGAATGTGGATTTGATTCCATCGTCGCTACAAACAGGAGAGACTCCCGACGCGAGGATCGCTCGACGCGCCGGGTAGCTCCTCATCCCACAACCTGATCGGTTGAGTTAATCAACGGCCAGCTTTCTTGTTCTGCGCAGCTGCCTTTTTGTCGGCTTCGCGCTTTTTGCGCTGACGCTCGTACAACGCGTAGAGGAAGATGCCGAGCAGCAACATCGCCACAGCGAAGGCGCTCGATACCTTGGTGCTGAACCCCGATGAGCCATTGTCATCGGAGTCGCTCTGCGCCGGATGCGCCGCCCTTTTGGCAGCAGCCATCTGGGCAGTGAGCTCCTTGACGCCGGCTTCCAGCACTTCGTCGGTCTTGCCGGCGCGTGCATGAGAGACTTGCGTGTTCGGTGCCAATCCTTTACCGGACAGGTTGGTGCCGGCCGGAGTGACGTAGTCTTGCGCCGTGATCGACAAGACGCCCCCGGTGGAAAGCTCCTCACGGTTGGCAACGACGTTGCGACCGTAAGTGCTCTCACCGACGACGGCTGCTCTCTTGTTGTCCTTGAGAGCGGCTGCGACAATTTCGGCGGAGCCGCCAGTGGAGTGATCGGTCAAAACCACCATCGGCACCCCGTAGAGGTTCGTGATGATCTTGGCCAACTCCGGATTGGCAGCCAACTTGTCGGCGAAGGGCGGGATGATCATATACGTCTTGGGCGTCACAAGCCTGCCTTCGCGGGTGGTGGCGCTGACGATGGGACCATCAGCGATGAACAGCCCGGCAACGTCGATGGCGTTGTTGAAGTCGCCACCCGGGTTGCCGCGCAGGTCGAGAACCAGCCCGGGCAGCTGATACTTGGTGGCTTGCTCAGCCTGCACCAGCGTGTTTTCAAACGCTTCCAGATTCTCGGCAGAGAAATCCGGCAGGCGAATGAACAACGTCTGGTTGGGCAGAAGCTTCGCAGCTACCTTGGCGGCAGGCTGAGCGGCTGACGTCAGAGTGAGCTTGTCGTCCTTGCCGTCATGGCGGAAAGCGATCTCCACCTTGTCGCCGGTCTTGACGCGCGTCAACGCGTCTGCGGCTTGCGGCGCCGTGTCCTTGTTAAGGACAGTGCCGCCAATCGAGGTCACCAGATCGCCGGTGCGCAGGTCGCTGTTATACGCCGGCGAGCCGTAGGCGAGGTAGTCGATTGTGTAGGTTCCATTCGGCTGTTTCGCCAAGGTCAAACCAAGCGGTGACAGCGCCGGATCGGGCGCGGGCACTTTGGCTTGGGCTTGAACATCGGCAGCCGATGTATAACCTGTCGTCGGTTCGTGGAGAGAACCCAGCATAGTGCTGAGCGCCTTCTCCAGGTCGTCCGTCGTCTTCAGCTTGCCGTCGTAGTGGTGTTGCCACCGACTGAACGACTGCAACTTGGATGGGTCGTGGAAGCTGTTCGAGACAGTCACCCAGACAATCAGGTAGGCCTTCTGCAGGTCGTCCTGTGTGGGCGGCTTCTTCGGATCGTTCAAGACGATCTTATACTGATCCATCAGCTTCTTCACGGCGTCAGATGCCACCACACCCGCTTGCACTGCCGGCGGTTTGACCGGAGGCGCGGGTGTAGCAGCAGGTTGGGTCGGGGGCTGAGCTGCCTGTGCAGGCGCGGCCGGAGCCGTTTTTGCACTGACAGCAGGCTTGGTCGCGGGCGGCACCGTCTTGGTACCGGCAGCCGAGAGCAACGACAAGCCGCTTGCCGACTGCGCGTTCGCAGGAGCGAACGCACCGCCGAGAAGCCCCAGCATGAGCCCAGCAATAACGATATGTTTCTTAAGAGTCATGCGGTTTCTCCATGGCAAAGTGAAACCAACAGCCAGCGGCGCTCTCTTGCGAAAGCGCCACCGCTGTCGGTTGTGTCATTACGCCGGTCGAGGAACCAGAGCGTTGATCTGACGCACCAATTCGCGAGTCTCCTCACCGGAGAGCCGTTCCTGGCCGTAGAGCACGCGGTCACACTTGGTGAGCGCGCTCTTGATCGTTTCGATCTGCTTGTGGTCCGCGAGACGGTCAAGAATCTCAAGACGCGTATTCGGCGCGACACCCAGGTACACACGCAGCGCCGAAGCGACTGCCTTGTAGTGCCGGGTTTCCCAACCGAACTCCTTCGCATCCGCGAAAGTCTTGTCCAGCTTCCTCCAGGCGATCTCGTTGGCCGGAACCACGCGACCGGGGCGGATGCGATTGAGATAACGTACAACCGCATAACCGGGCCAGAGGAAGAGGAGGAAGAAACCTGCCACCAGAACAGGCCACATCAGCCAGGGCGTGCCTGACTGCGCGGCATCGACAGAGCCTTCCTGCAGGTCACTGCCGTTGTCGACAGTGGCGGACCGCGTCACGAAGAAATCGGGCGTGGTCAGTACCTGCCAGTCGGGCGTCTTGCTGTCAGCCGCCAAACCGGTCGCATAGCGCAGGTCGAGGTTGAAGGTCGTGCCCGGATCTTTGGGCACGAAGGTCTGCACAGTCATGTTGATGACGTACAAAACCTGGTGGTCCTTCTTCGCCGACTGCACGGTGACCGAGTCATCGGCGGCCAGGACGAAGTCCGAACCGTCGAAGCCGAGCACCTTCTGCTTCAGAGACGTCCAGTCGATGAGGACGCCGTCATCAGTGAGAATGCGAATCTGAATGTTGACCTTGTCGCCGATACGGTTGCCGAACTCCCGCGTGGCGCCCACCATCATCTTGATGCGACCTGCTTCGCAGGTCTTCATCACAGGGTTGGCGGGCGTGGGAGTCTGGGCGTTATCGGAGGGGTCGAAGTCGAAGCCGTCATCGGGGAAGCCCGACCCGGAGGTCGAGTTCGTGCCGGTGGTGGCAGTGGTGGTGCTGCACGGATCCGAAGACGTCTGCGTCGGCGGATTCGTGCCATCGGTACCGGGGTCGGCCTTGGCAGTCGGCTGGGCCGGCTGCGCAGTCGCGACGGGCTGTGGTTGCGCGGTCGCATGACGACCGGCATCCCACATGAACGTGCCCAATCCCAGAATGCCGAATATCAGCACCGCAAGTAGAATACGAGTGTTCTTCATTTTCATGATGGGTCGCTCCTTAGCCGCGATGCCCAGAGAAAAGCCGCATGATCTTGGGGATCGCTGCTTCGCCTTCCTCTGTTGAGAACACGGCCCTGTCGCAATGCGCTTCCTTGAGGAAGGCGAGCAGGGTGTCGTGATGATGCTGGAAGTTATCGGAGAAAGCTTGCCGGTTTTTCTTCGTCAGCCAGATCGAACGCCGTTCACCGGTGCGGATGTCCTGCACGGTGAGCAGCTCTGGCAGCCAGCCGGTGGGCGCAGGCAGCTCACGCTCGCGGCGGTCCTGAATGATCAGGCTGACCACGTCGTGAGTGAGAGCGGCGCGTCTAACCGCCAACTTCTCAGCATCCGAAAGATGCAGGAAGTCGGAGACGATGAAGACGAGCGACTTCTGCCTGGGCAGAAGCGCAAGTGCACCGATCAGACCACTCTCCAGGCCCTTCTTCTGACCCGTCGCCTCAATCAAATTGACCAGCGATGGCATCAGCACGTTCTGGGCGGAGCGAGGCGGCAACTGGAATTCGATGCCGTGGTCCGAATAGGCTACGAAGCCAACCTTGTCCTTGGTCTCGTCGGCTGATTTGATCACCGAGCCGGCCAGTTCGGCAGCGAGCTGGCGCTTGTTGACGCGCGCGGTGCCGAAGTCCATGGTGGGGTTGCAATCGACAAGACAGAAAACTTTGACGTCACGAGGTTCCTGGTACTGAGTGGTGAGAACGACCTGTCCACCGGTCTGAGCGGTAGCCGCCCAGTCGATGTCGCGAGGATCATCCCCCGGCTCATATTCAACGCGAGCCACCACGTCGTACCCACTGGAACCACGCGAAAAACTCTTGCGCTCACCGCCGCCTGGCACAGGCGAAGTCGCCCGCCAGGACACCGGCACAGCGCTAGAAACGATCCGTTTGAGAATCTCACGGACAGTCTTTTGCGTTTCCGCTTTCATGGTGTGTGTCCCTTGATTTGTTTAGAACAATGCTGGGTCGCCGAGCAGCTTTCGCTGCATCGGCGCCCTCGGGGATACGAGTAGGGCGAGCATTTCATCAGTGTCGGCCGAAGCGAGAGGGGAGAGCGCAGAGTCACCTCGTGCGCCCCTCCCTCCCGTCCGTACCGCAATGATTACTTGCTCTCCCGCGGCTCGATCACAGGGACGCGGCTGAGCACCGCATCGATGACCTGATCCGACGTGTAGCCTTCATGCTCCGCCACCTGGCTGAGCATGATGCGGTGACGCAGCACGTCACGGAAGACCTTCTTCACGTGATCCGGGGTGATATTGCTGTCACCCTGGATGAACGCGGCAGCGGCGGAGCAGTGCAGCGTCCAGATGATGGAGCGGGGCGAAGCGCCGAGCATGATGATGTCTTTCAACATCGCCGCGTCCAGCGCCTGAGCCTTCGCATCGGCAGCCACGGCCTTGCCCTTGGGCGCAGCCAGGTTTTTGGACGCGTGCACCAGATCGAAGCTCTCGTCGGTCGGACGCGTAGCGCGGCACAGATCGACGATGTACTTGACGACGGTGTCGGAGGCGTTGCCTGCGATCTTGTCGACTTCCTCGCGCATGGCGAGAATGTCTTGCACCGAGACCACTTTCGACACGCCCTTCTGAGCGCTGCGACCGTGCACGGCGACGTTTTTCGCCATGGCGATCTCGTCCTTGCGCGACACGTACTGCATGTCCAGCAGCATGGCGAAGCGGTCCAGAGTCGCTTCCGGCAAGGGGAAGGTACCTTCCTGCTCGACCGGGTTCATGGTGGCGATGGCGAAGAACAGCTCCTCCAGGGTGAAGGTCTTGTCACCGATGGTGACGATACCTTCCTGCATGGCCTGCAGCGTGGCGGAGAGCGTCTTCGGGGTGGTGCGGTTGATTTCGTCGAAGAGGGTGATGTGTGCACCGACCATCGGACCCGTCTTGGTTTCGAACTCGGCAGTCTTGGCGTTGTAGACGACCACGCCAAGGATGTCGCTCGGCTTCATATCCGGCGTCATCTGAAAACGTGCGGCCACGCCACCTTCGATGGTGGACTTCAGCGTGTTCGCGAGCGTGGTCTTGGCAGTGCCAGGAACAGCGCGCAGAAGCACGTGACCGCGAGAGAGCAGCGCAACCAACACCTGGTCCTTCACATGGTCGTAGCCGGAGATGACTTTGTCCAGCTCCTTGCGCCAGGCGTCAATTTTTTCCTTGTAGGTGTTCATGATTAGCTCCTTGAGCTATGTGAGAGGCGACGACGGTGTTGCCGCCGTCTGCCTTTGAATAGAGTGCGAACGTACAGCCGCATTAATTCGTCTTGTTACGGCGAGCCGTGACGAGACCGCGGACGAACAGGCCGAACACCAGGACGAGAGCCAGGGCCAGTGGGTACTGGTAAACCAGAGCTTCATGCGCCTCGGTGTGACCGCCAGCAAGAGTGGATGCCCAGTGGATGTCGAGATTCTGACCGGGAACTGCACGGATGTAAGTGCCGTCCATGCGCGCCGCCAGGTTTTGCATGGCAGCCTCGTCGATGTGCGAAGTGACGGTCTTTCCATCCTTCTGCATGTAGCCGGTGAGCTGTCCCGTCATCTCGTCGTACACGGGAATCGGCATTGGGTCGTCAGAGCCGACGCCAACGATAATCACCTTGATGTTGGCCTGGCGGACCAATTCGATCGTCTTGGCCAGGTCAGCTTGATCGCCGGTGAAACCGCCGTCGGTGAACCAAACAATCACCTTCTGCTTGTTAGACGCAGGCGTGTTCTGAAAGATCTGCATCGATTCTTTCAGACCCTCGGAGTAGTCAGAACCACCACCGGGGGCGGCGCCGATCTGCATCCAGTGATCCATGACCCACGACAACGACTTGTAGTCGGTGGTCAGGTCGGCTTGGTCGAAACCGTTGCCACAGTAAGTAGCGATGCCGATTTCGTTGCCTGACACTGCCGGCATGATCTGCTTTTCCATGACGAACTTGGCCATATCCAGGGACGTACCGTACGGTCCGGGCACCTGGGCAGCCGGCACGAGCTTGCAGCTCTTGTTGCCGTAGTCGTCGACGTTGCAGACCTCTTTGGGCGGCAAATTCGTGCGGTACTCCTCAGTGGCCATACTCTTCGACACGTCGGAGAGCATGACTATCTGAAGAGATCCCTCGGTCACTCTGGTGGGAGTGTCGGAGACCGCCGGACCAGCCGCCGCGATGACAGTGAGCAGGACGGCGCCCAGCCAGAACCCGAGAAAGATCGCTTCCGAAGCGATCTTGAGAGGCTGACTGAAGCGACCGACCAGCTTCTCCTCACCGTAAGCCTTGCGCGACTTCTGGCGGAGCTGAAAGCCCCAGTACCAGAACACGCTCACCAACGGCAGGAGGGCGACCAGCGAGAGAAACATATATGGGCGAAGGAAGTGCAATCCGAACATGGTGTAGCCTCCTTCTTAAATGTCGTCCCGGTTGCCCTTGCCAGGCTGTTTGCCGGGCTCGGTACCAGGGACTTGCTTGTCACCCTTGTCGCCTTTACCTTTGCCCTTGCCCTTGCCCTGCTGTTGAGCGAGCGAAGGATTGTTCTTGAAGAGCAGCTCGAGGTCGTATTTTACGACCAGCGCTTCCTCATGCATGCGCACGGCGTCGGGCGCAGAGACGTCGTCTCCATAGCCGTTGCCGGGATTGAGCATGAGAGACTCTTCCAAGGCGTCCACAGCGGGCTGACCCTGCTGTGCACGGATGAGCACCTTGCCCTTCTGGAAATCAGCCAGGGCAGCGAGCTCACGGTCAGGTTTGGGATAAACAAAACGTTCCAGCCAAGTCGAATTGCGTGCCGACGATTTGTACGCCGAGAGGGAGCGATCGAAACTTTGGACGGCATGCGGCAGGTCACCACCGGCGTACAATTTGACGCCGAGGTTGTAGTAATACACCTGCGGACTCTGCCACATCGCCAGCCCCAGCCCGTAGAAGAGCAGGAGCAGTCCCGCAATCAGACCGGCGAGGAACCAGCGATTGCGCTTCTGTTTGAGAGCGTTCATTGGGATACCTCGCTTTCTTAATCGTCCTCGCGGACGATAGCGGTTGAAAACTTGTAGAGGAGAGCGAAGACGAGCGCGGCGTAGAGGAAATACTGGTAGATCTCCCGATAGCCGGTGTTTCGCTCGATAACAACAGTGGATTTCTCCAGGCGGTTGATCTCGGCAAAACCATCACGCATCTGCTGCGCGTTGCCAACGATAAACACCTTGCCGCCCAAACCTTCGCAGAATTTCTGCAGGTCGGGCTGCGAGCCTGAGAGCCAGTCTTCGCCGACACCCAGCACGTACATGTGGATGCCCATCTTCTTCATCTGGTCGGTGAGCTGCTCGAACCGTTTCGGGTTGATGGAGTCTTCACCGTCAGTGACCATGATGAGCACACGCGTCTTCGCGTCGCTGAGGTCTTTGAAGTGGTTGATGGCACCCTGAATTCCGCCGATCTTGCTGAACGGGTAATCCGGGTTGGGACCGTCGAAGTTGGTGCCGCCACCGTTGTATTGGTCGATAAGCGGGAGCTTGCGATCGATCGTTTTCAGATCGGTCGTCAGCGGCCACACGTTATAGACCTCGTCGTCAAACAAAAGCAAAGCAACGCGGTCACCCTGGCGCTGTTCAACGAACAGATTGACGCCCTGGCGAGCAGCGTTGGCGCGAGTCGGCGGCTTAGGAGCATCCGTAGGCGAGCCGCTCGGCTGGGTGGTAGTGCCGTTAGAACCGTTTGCGGGAGTACCGTTAGTGGAGCCGTTGCCGGTCTGGTTACCGACGAACGTCTGTTGAGCTGGGTCCTGCAGAGGTGTGCTCATCGAGCCCGAGACGTCGACCAGAATCACGAAATCGCGACTCTGAATCGTCTGTTTCTCGGAGACTTCCGTCAATCTCGGACGAGCGATACCAATGCAAAACGAACTCCACATCAACACGAGGAGGAGCATGGGCACCCAACCAACGAACGGCGTGGACCGAACGTTGCGGTGCATGTCTACCTGCGTGTGCCCCACGGTTTTCCTGCGACGATTGGCAAACCACAACATTGGCACTATTGCGAGCAACAGCACCAGGTAGATGGGATTCGCAAAACTCATGAGGTTTCTCCGTTATTTGTGAATGGAGACATTGCGTCGCGGTTGTTTGTTAAACAACCTGCGAGCAGCGGCACCGTCGTTGGCAACTAACCCAAACCCGCCTCTGTCGAGGTGGTTTTAGATAAGCTGGAATGAAGGGGCTGCTGCTGTGTTGGAAAGAAACTGATCTGATTGGGAGAGAAAGTTAGAACTAGTAGAAACTATGAAATTGGCAGAGGCAAAGCAAGTAAATAGAAATGCAGAGAATGGCTTAGCTACATCGCGCGAGTGATTGAGTTATTGACTGAGATAAACACCGCACAGCGCTGTAACCCAGCTGTCATGCGGAATTGCCGCGAGGGGCGCCAGTGCACGGTTGTCAAACGGTGTGTTGAAAAGAGGCTGTGGCCGGCTCTTTGCATGCTTAGACATATGCCAATGATGCATTGCGAAGCTCTGCTAAAGCCTGAAAAACGTGTTGACAAGCGGTTTTAATCGAGGTTGTCGAGAGATGTGTGTTGAATTTCTTGCTTACAACCGGCAGGCGGCGCTGGCGGCGAATATGAGGAGAGCTGGTTGGCAAGCCCAATTTGGCAATAAAGTCTAAAAGGTTGGCGCTGCCTCGCAAGCCTGCTGTTTCGCTAGACGTTGGCTGCCAAGCGCGTTTCATCCGCACACCACGTTGCTGCAGACCTTTGGCAACTTGGTGAAACTGCATATAAGGGATGTGTTGCTATGAGGAAATGAGCAGTCCCGGACTCGCTTGGCAACATCTTGTTATCAAGTGGCTCACCAAATCCGGTGGCATGTCGTCAAGTGGATGCGGCTTCATTTGCTTGATCAGGAGAGGTTCTCCTTCGTGGTACTGAATGTGGTGGCGCGCCGCCTCTCGGGCCAATGCCCGAAAAACTGGCCCGTCTTCCTTAGTGGGCTCTCATCTGTCAATTCTCGCGCTAACGCAGTTAATGGTTAACGGGCGCGCCGGATTAAACCTCTTTGCATCTTCCCGGCAAAAAACTCTTGTCAATCCATCCCGAGGGCTAATTTGAGGGCTTCAACGAGTTCTTGATAACTGTTGCTTGAGAGAGCGCTAAGTGCTTAATCTTGAGATCTCCATCTATCTCTCTTTTAGAAAAAACCTCCGCTAAAGCACAGTCTCTTTCGCTAATCCAGGTTATCCAGCAGCAGTTTCTTCTGCAGGGTTTCTTACGGCGTTCACGAGCGTGTATCTGCGGTGGCTACGAGGACCTTCCTATGACTTTTACATCACTGAATGTTCGTGGAAGAGACAAACGCGGCCACCGCTTGCGTTGGATACTCTTCATTCCTGTTTTTCTGGCACTGTCGACGCCAGTGTTTGCCCAGAGCACCACCAGCGCAGACAACCAACCGCCTTGCCCGCCCGACAACAACAGCTGCCCGTCAACGCAAGCTGAAGCGCAGGTACAGGATTCGCCCGGTCCGTCGTCAGGTGACTTCAACATGTTCGATCACTCTCAGCCCAGCCGTTTTTGGATTTCCGGGCAAGTGAACGTCATCGACCAGTGGCACCCGAGCTTTCATTCGCCCTACAGCGGGCAGAACAGTTTTACGGCGCCCGCTGAAAACGCCATGTCGCGACTGTCGACACTCTTTCTCGGTTATCGGCTGACGCAATGGACGGATGTGTTTTTCGCCGGCGAGGAGTTTAACGGCGGTGGCTTGAGCAAGACCTACGGTTTGGCTTCGTTCACCGACATGGATGTCGTGCGTAATCCGTCACTGGGCCCCAAGCCTTACGTGGCCAGATTCGGCATTCATACCATCATTCCCCTCAGTGACAAGCTCGTCGATAACGACCGCACCTGGTCAGACCCGGAAAGCCAGCTGCCTGAGAAGCGCATCGAAATCCGCGTCGGCAAGTTTTCCGCGCCCGATTTCATGGACCCCAACTCTGCTAGCTCAGACAGTCATCACCAGTTTATGAACTGGGGTTTGGATAACGAGCTCACCTGGGACTATCCCGCAGACACGCGCGGCTACACGTATGGAGCAGAGATTGAGTACGACAGTCCGCACTTCTCGGCGCGATTTCTCGAGGGTCTCATGCCGTATGTAGCCAACGGACTCCAGCTCGACTGGAATCTGGCGCGCTCTCACTCGGAGAGTCTCGAACTCGAGTTTCGTCCTCAGCTGTTCCAAGAGAAGAGCACTGTCATCCGCTTCCTCGGTTTCGTCAACCATGCCAACATGGGTGATTATGCTGAAGCGATCAAGATGTGGCAGGAAGGCTTGACGCCGGTTCCGGATGTGACACAGACGCGCCAATTTGGCACCGTCAAATACGGCTTCGGAGTCAACTTGGAGCAGGAGGTGTACAGGGGTGTCACCGTGTTCTCGCGCATTGGCTGGAACGAGGGTCAGCACGAGTCGTTCACCTACACGGACGTGAACAACACCATTTCGGCTGGCGTCATGGTTTCGGGAAGGTACTGGGGGCGGCCCACCGACAAGTTCGGCGTCGCTGCCATCTCGGACGGACTCTCGAAAGAGCACGCGCAATACTTTGCCGACGGCGGCATGGGTTTTGTCGTCGGTGACGGCGCCCTCAACTACGGACGGGAAAACATCCTGGAGACGTTCTACACGGCCCATCTCTGGAAAGGCGTCTATGCCGGACCGGATGTGCAGTTCGTACAGAATCCGGGCTACAACCGAGATCGTGGACCTGTGCCCGTCCTCGGGTTCCGCTTCCACGTCGACTTCTGAATGGCCAGCTGACAGCTGCAAGAGATCGCTGCCGCTGTCAGCTTCTGCCTGGGGCGCCTTGCTGCCTAACGGCACTCGGCGTCACAGGCAGCCTTGAGTTAGGACTGACTGATCAACCGCACCACCGCCGGTGGTGCATCTTTTTTCAAGGAGAAACTGCTATGAATGCCGAACAGAACAGTGGACGGCCAACGGTACTACTACCCGACCGCGACACTACGAACTTTCTCTTCTACCGCCAGGTGAATCAGGACTCGATCAACGATTTCACGATCACTCTCGAGAACTGGTCTCTAAACAACCGCGGAGCCGACGAAGCGGCCGCCAAGCCCCTGCGTATTCAGCTCAACACGGGTGGCGGCAATATTGTCGATGGTCTCGCGCTCGTGGAGACAATCAAGCGTCTGCGCGGTATTGGCCATAAGGTGACGGTTGCTGCATACGGTCGAGCGGGCTCGTGTGCTGCCTTTATTCTTCAGGCCGCCGACGTGCGCGTTATCGGTTCTGAATCATGGCTTCTCATTCACGAAGCCTCTTCCGCCTGCAACGGTCCACTGAGCGCCATGAAACGCGAAGTGAAGCGCACGCAAGAGCTTCAGGAGCAGACGATCGAACTACTCTGTCGCCGCTCCAGGCTGACGCGAAAGCAGATCTTACGCAAGATCAGTAATGGCGCTGATTGGTGGATCAGAGCACAGACCGCACTGAAGGAGCACGAGCTGGTCGACTTGATTGAGCTGGAGATGGAGCCGCGTCAGTGAGGGTGCCGGAGGAGAACTGCGCGCAACAGCGTCGTTCTCCTCCTCCTTCCGTCGCTGCACCAGACCAGCGGGACCGTTCTTCGCATCCACTTTCAACTCAACTAAAGAGGAACTGAAATGTCTCAAACTATGACCCCCGCCCAGGTCGAGCAGTCGATAATCGACTCGATGTGGAACAGATTCAACAACCAGGCCGTGCACCCGCAAGACGGCAAGGTGACACTGTCATTCTCCGGCAGGCTGGAAGGCACCGAGGGCGTGGCGATTAAGAAATTCATCGCGCAGCTGAAAGAGAAGGGCTGGAATGTCGACTCCCGGCAGATCACGCACTCCTGGTTAACGCGAATTTTCGTCTACATGGACACCAGCACTGCCATGAAATACGACGTCGAGCTGACCATTACGCCCGGACAGCAGGTTTAGCTGATGCTGGACGACTCGGCGGGAAAAACCAACTCAAAGGGTTGTTTTTCCTGCCGAGTCGGGCTGTCCATGACCGATTTCACATTTTAAATTTTAACGTAAATATACTAGATAATTTAGTATATCGGGCAAAGCGATGGTACCAAATCTGGTGGCGTGGTCAGAGCTGTTCTGCCTGCAGCTGCTCCTTTTGATTAATAGGCGTGGTGGCTGTGAGCAGCCTGCAGCATGCCGCCGGCTAGAGATGTGAGAGGCAGTTTCAGCGTCTCTAGCCACGTTACTTGAGGAGTCTCTTGCATGCGTCCGATGCGCACGCTCTGCGAAAGCGGCGTGGTAGCAAGATAGGTATGCAAACTGCCGATCAGTTTGCCGGCGTCACCAACTGCCGAGACGATCCGTTTTTGAGGGTTGGCACCGTTAACGTCGCCGGCAGCAAAAATGCCCGGGACGGAGGTTTCGAAGTTTAACGGCAGACGTTCGGGCGCGTGCCAATCGCCATTGTCGACAAGATCATGTCCCGTAACGACGAAGCCCTTCTCGTTCAGATTTACACCGGAGCCGTCCAGAAAGCCGGTGTTCGGTTTGCCGCCTATGTACACATACATTGCGTCCGCTTTCATGTTGACCGTTTCGCGCCCATCTCCCACTTTAGTCGCCACTGCCACTTGCTGCAAGCACTGGTCGCCATCAACGGCCGACACTTCCGAGTTCGTGTGCACCACTATATTGCGACGAGCGGTGATCTCCTTGATCAAATATTCGGACATCGATTTCTCTAAGTTGTCTCCGCGTATCAACATGTGCACTTCCGAGGCTCGTCGCGAGAAATTGATGGCGGCCTGTCCGGCTGAGTTGCCACCGCCGACGATGAAAACGTTTTTGCCTTTCAGCTCGGCAGACTCGCTCGCATCGGCAAGTGTATAGACGCCTTTATTCTCCAGGCGCGCCACTCCCGGGGCTGTCAGTTGATTGTATCTCTGTCCGGTACTGACTGCTACGGTATCGGCGGTAAACCGTTGGCCGTCGCGCAGGGTGAGAAGTTTCCTTCCGTCGCGCAGCGACTCGATCGAAGTGACTCGGTTGATAATTGTCTCTGCTCCGCGTGCTTTGGCGCCATCCAAACCGCGCTTCATCAGGTCCGCACCGGTCACGTCCGGGAAGCCCATGTAGTTTTTCACAGAAGACGTGTAGCGGGCTTGTCCACCGAGCACATCTCCTACCAGGGCAACGTGTTGTCCGGCGGGCAGCTCGGAAGCAGCGTTGATGGCTGTCTGCACGCCGGCGGGACCTGTACCGATAACAACCACTCGATAGTGATCGTAATCCGGCGTGGTGTGCAAGTTCAATTTTTTAGATAGGGCGGTGAGGTCGGAGCCGTCCACCCTGCTTCCGTCCGGAAACACTACTGTAGGTTTACTGGCATCGCCGATTTTGCCCATATCGACCATTCGATAGCTGGTTCCCTCGGTGCTCAGGCTGTTAAGGAGCGTGCGCAGCTGATAGGTTTGTTCTCCGTTGCGGCTGCCAAATACGAGCAAATCCTGCGACTTCTCTCCTAACCGTTGAAACGAACTGCCCAAGCCCAGACTGCCGATGTGAAATAACCCTCCCATTGCGCCCCAGCTCGAGGCAGCTCCTATGGTTGTTTGCCAGCCGGCAAATTTGCCATTGGTGAAAATCGATTGCATATTAGCGTCGATCGCACCGGCAGTAGCGCCTGTCATGGTCGCATTGAGCAGCTGCCCGGCGATATCGTTTGTCAGTCCTTTCTCACAGAGCAAGGTGGGCATGTGATCGATGATCGTCATGGTGGCGGCGCCGCGCAGCGCATTCTTGAATCGTCCACCCAAATCATTTCCCTGGGATGGACCGAGAAAACCTATTCCAGCGCCTGCCAGTATGGGAGCGGCTTTGCCCCAGCCGCCGGGAAGCGCCTTGAAGACTGTCGCTGCGGCGTAAAAGACTGCAGCGTTGCCGATCATCGATCCGGCGTTGTAGGCAAATCCTTCGCTCTTGCTCGCTTGCTTTGCCTGGTCACCACTGTCCTTGCCATTGGCTAGCTGAGACAAGCCTTGAATCGGCTCTTCGCACGCTTCCAGAAAACCGTTGCCGAAGTTTTTGATGGATGATGAAGAGTGATCCGCATGTGCGGATGTGATGGCTGTGTCGGGAGACATGCGGGGAATCCTCGCCAATTACAGGCAAAAACTGGTAGTAAGGTCGGTTTATCGAGCGTAATCGGATGATGCCGGAAAGTTGTTGCAGATTTGTAAAAACCGGCACGTCTGACGGAAATTAATTTGCGCATGGTCTCGCGGTAGTGCAAATCGATCGGGAGCCGGGAGCCGTAACGGCGCTCTTGAACGTCACTGAATGCCACCATATATGGTGCCGATTTGCACAAATTTTTTTTCGACGAACAACGGCGGTCCAGCCACTTTTGAGGGTGGTGGACCGCCGCTTCGTTTTAACCGACTACTTCAGTCGCTGATCGTCGTCTGCCGCGGCTTCACCAAGACTGGTGCCGATGCCGCGCATGCGAATTTGCAGCGACTGGTCGAACGCCGTCCTGGCGTCCTTGGCCAACTTCGCTTTCGCTGCTTCGCCCTCGTCATACAGTGACGAAAGGCTCTCGTAAGCACTCGACTCACTGTCGAGCACGTCTGCGAGCTGAGTGCTGCCTGGGCGAACCTGCTGGCGCGCATTGGCCGCTGTCCGACGCAATGATGCCTCGAGATTAGCCGCCTTCTCTCTGCGCACCGATGAGAGCTCCAGGGGCTCATCGGATCGGCGGGTTCTGCACAGACTGACTACTTCCTGAGTAATGAATCCAAGCTGCTCAAGGATGGAGTTTTTCGGTGTTGGCAAGATGTTTGTATCCTCTTTCACTGCAGTCAATGCTGCAGTCTGGTTTCGCTAGTTCCGGACTGAGCTAATGCGAGCACAATGCCCGCACACTTCTGAGTAAGAGACCTTGTGAGCGCATTCAATCTTTTAGCTGATCGAGCGCGCGCTGTTCGTCTCGGGCAAGATGCTTGGCGCCGAAGAGCCAGATGATCCCTCCGACGAGTACAAGGACGGATACCACAAGGAAGGCGATGTTCATGTTCTTGCCGGTGGCATCGGTGATTGCGCCGATGACCAGAGGCGAGATAACGTCGCCGAACGCGTGGATGACGAGAATGTTCAAGGCAAACGCGGAGGCACGCAATGCCGGGTGCGTCACGTTTGCCAGGATAGCGTTGCTCGGACCTGTGTTGAAGAACAGGCAGAAGCAACCGATGGCGATGCATACCCACGCCCAGGGGAATGGGACGTACAGCATCGCGACGAAGAATGGGAACGCCACAATCATGGCGGCACCAGAGACGAGGAAGTAGGAGCCGGAATAACGAGCTTTGAGCTTGTCTCCGATCATCCCTCCAGCCAGCGTTCCCAATAGACCCGAGACGACGAGAATGAGACCGAAGGTCAAGTTGACCTGCGCCAGATTGGCGACGCCGCGAAATTCGTGAATGTAATCCGGTATCCAGAAGGCGATGCCGCCGATGGCGAAAGTCATGGCGGTGCCGCCCAACGTGCACAGCACATAGGACTTGTTCTTCAGGAAGCGTTTGTAGTCCTTCAGCGATGCCTTGTGGCTCTCGGCTGAGCTGTCCTTCATCGCGTCGGCATTGCCGCGTTTCGGATCGCGCATGAAGAGGCTCCAGAGCCCGAGCAGAATGCCGGGAGGAACCACCGCATAGAACGCCCAACGCCAGCCGAGCGTGCTTGCCACCAGCCCACCGAGCACATAGCCCAGCGCGCTGCCGACAGGAATGGCCATGTAGAACCAGGACAAGACCTTACCGCGCTGTGAGGCGGGATAGAGGTCAGAGATGATGTCCGGTGCCACAGGACCGTAAGCCGCTTCACCGACGCCGACGAAGCAGCGCGTCAGAAGCAGAGCTCCGAAGGTCATTGCCAGACCGGACGCGCCTGAGGCGATGGTCCACAAAACTACGCCGAAGCCGATAATCCACCATCGCTTGATGCGCAAAAGACCGAACAACGGCGCCAAGACCATGTACGTGACCATGAAGGCCATCGCCAGAAGACCGATCATGGCGTTTTCCGGTTTGGCTCCCAACAGGGGCTGCAAGAGCCCGACGAGCCAACCGGCGAAGCCGTGTGGGGTTCCGTGTGCGAAGAATGCCTCTCTCACATACGGGACGACCGCCGCTAAAACCTGGCGGTCGATGTAGTTGAAGAGACTGATGGCGATGAGCAAAAACACCGCCCAACGAGCACCGGGTACGGCGCCTGAGCGGTCGGGCGGTTTGCACTCGCCCGGCTTGAGTGGTGTACTCATATCAAAAATGCCTCCGCCGCTTCAAGTTGCGGCATCGGTCCAGTGATAACTGTCGTGCACTGGACCTAAAAGCGCCGCCGACAGACGGTTGTTATTTCAGCGTGATCGACGAGATCGGTTTGTCGTTGATGAAGACTGTGCTCGTGCCCGTTTCGTACGGCACGATGCCGGCGAACTTGATCTCATGGTCTCCGGCGGGCAGCTCCTCATCGTAGTAGACCGTGCCGTTGTGCTCGATCTTGAGACGGGTTGGTTTGGCGAACGTGATCTTTACTCTGCGATTGTCTGGCATTGTGTGTGCGCACCTTCCGTGATGTATTCTGCTAGTCAGTTGTGGTCAATCTCGGCAATCGTTCTGCCGTTGACCGCGATTTTTGTTTTGCCGGTGGCACCGGGTACGAGTTCGTGCACTCGCACTTCGTGCGTGCCGGCAGGCAAGGTCTCGTCGTACCAGATGGTGCCGCCGTTTTCCACGGTGACACGCGAGCGTTTTTTGATGACGACGTCTACTACTGCCTTCTTAGCGGGCATTCCTTTACCTCGGAGCGTGGGCTAGCCCACGCGATATCGAGCGAGTTTGTCGCTCACCTGCTCAGAACGCCGAGCAGGATTATTCGATAGTCGTTGTTGCCGGCGGTGTTTTGCCCGGATCGTCAGCGATGGGCTCCTGCGCCTTGAACAGATCGATCAGCTCGCTGCGCAAGGTTACCAGTGCGGTGGCGGTGCTGATGCTGAAGTAAGCCCAGGTGGCATAGTACTCCCACACGCGAAACGCCGGAGTGAACATCCAGCGAAACACTGCCGGCACCACGCTGTACTCCAGAGTGAACGGCAATGGGAAGTGGGAGAAGACGAAGACGATCACTACATAAACCGCACTGAGTAAGAGCAGAGTCGCTGCGATCGAGAGGATTGGCAACGCGACGAACGAGACTGTTTTGATCAACAGTCCCCCTTCCGGCGTGGTCTCTTCCAATCCGGACGCGCTCTTATACCCCGACACAGCCGCGCAGACCAGCACCGAAATCAGTGCCACTCCGGGGCTGAACAAACTGACTGCTATGCAAGCCGCCAGCGCCAAGACCAGCACGATGTTACCGAGCCAGCCCATTTTTTCGGTGTAAAGGTCATCCGACCAGTACGCCGCCAAGCCGGACACGAGTCCGCACAGAGCGACGACTATTAGCGTTGAGACAAATGATATTTCCATACTCCCTCCGGGAGCAAATTTGTTGTTGCACTAAACACGCGTGCCATACCGGCGGGGTCAACCGCCGATATGGTTTTCGAACACCTTGGCCGCCACCATGGCCAGCACTGCCGCGAGCACGATTACGACTTGAAGCGCGTTGCGCTTCTTGTCCTTCTCCTGCTGCAGCATGGGCACCAGCTGGGCTGCGACGATGTACAACACGATGCCGGCGCCGAAAGGCGTCAGATACATGGGGAGCCAGCTGAACTTGCTGCCGAACAACAAAACCAGGGTCGTGGCCGCGATGGCTACGAACGCCGAGATTACGTTGATCGCGATCGCCTGCCAGCGCGTGTAGCCGGCCTTGATCATGACAGCGAAGCTGCCGAACTCGAGGGGAAACTCATGCGAGATAATGGCGATGGTTGTCGCGACGCCGGCAGGAATGCTGATCAGGTACGTGACGCCGATAAGCAACCCGTCGTTGAAGTTATCCAGCATGTGCGCGGCCAGAGTCATGTGACCGACCGGGTGGATGTGCTTCTCTTCGTGATGCTCGTCCTTCTCCTCGCCGCAATCGCCGTCCTCGCAACCGTGATCGTCACGGCGCAGGTTGGTGGTGTGATGGCAGTGGAAGTTGAGACCTTTCTCCAGCCCGAAGCTGAGGAGAAAGCCTGACAGCATCAACAGCGACACTGTCAGCGAGCTGATCTGTTTGTCGACCACGAACTCGAACGACTCGGGCACCAGGTGCACGATAGCGTTGCCGAGCATCGCCCCGGTGGCCATAGCAACCAGCGCGAACGTGATCCAGTAGAGAGTGCGTGCGTTCACCCGGATAGCCGTGACGACCATGAACGAGAGAACACCGATGAGTGAAACGCTCGAGAGAGCGTATGTCCATGTGGTATTCATGATTTGATTCCTTGGAAAAAAAACCAAAATAACTGCACCAAATACGGTGCGGTCTGCGCCGCAGTGGCGCCTGCAGTCGTGAGCCGCCACTTGGCGGAGAGAAAACGACTGCGCCGCAACCCCGCTGTTGAGCAGCAGAAGCTGCTTGCATACGAGGCCGCATTTCTCAATTGAGTCGGGTTGTCAGCTCGAGTTATAAGCTTACGAAAGGCAGTACTTGCGCGCCGACACTGCGCCTGATCACGTCCACGTCAGCAGTGGCGCGGATGATCGATGTGCCGTCGGCGTAAGCGACTACCTTGTCGAAGAGCCGTGCGTGCGTGGTGTCGAATGTCCACACCTTGCACTTGCCCCGGGCTGTGATGTTGGCGTTTTTATAGCCGCGAATGGAGACGCCGTCGTCGCCGTCTGCGGTTGCTTGGTCAAAGAGAAACACCTGTGCATGCGCTTTTGCAGCGACATGACAGTTGCCGTATGCGAAGACCCGTGCATTCTCGCAGGCCGTCAGCTGAATGCGACCATAGGCTTTCACCTGGGCAGCACCGCTGGCGTGGATCTTGCCTGTTCCTTCGCCTTGTACTTGGGCGCGACCTGAGATGTACAGAGTGGCAGCGCCGGTGAGCACAATGTGTGCGTCGCCGCATGCCGCGTATACGCCGGAGTGGACATTGTGCTTGCCGGTAGTGAAGATTCCTAGCGACTTGTAATCGTCGGGCTGGATCTCTTCGGTCAACCGGGCTTGCAGCTTGCCGTCATTCTCGACGTACTCTACTGCGAACAACTGAGCGCCATCGCGCCAGTGCGCAGCGGGATTGGCAATAAGGTCGTCCTCAAACACGTCTACCCACTCTCCAGGAACGTTGGCTGATGGCAAATGCCACTGCACTTCTCCCTGAGCAGAACGACCGTGAATGAGCACCTGATAGGCCTTATTGGAATCGACCTGTGGTGTCATAAGACTCCTTCGATTTCTTGTGAGGTGTACTTCACCCGGAAAAATTTCTAGCAACCAGAGGTCGACGATAACCAGAACATGTTATCGAAAGACCTCCAACAACCCGACTGATACGAGGACAGCACGCGCCACAGGCTGCAACGCACCGGAATGCGTTGAGATGTGGTTTTTTCTTTGCAGAGGAAAGCCGAAGAGTGCGTGGGTCCTTCAAAAAACTAGCGAGGAAGTTGTCATTCGACGCTACAAGCTCGGCTGTTCTCCAGGCAATACACGTAATGCCCATGTAACAGCATGAAAGCTCAAGACATGCTAAAGATGAGGCGTTTATCAGGTTGCCAGTAGGAGTATTGAGCCGTTGAGATACAGTCTAGTCGCGGCTTTTCAGGTTCTAAGTCTGAATTAACCAAATGTCAAGATGAGGCGCTAGATCCAGTTAAAACATTGTAGAACCAAGGCTGTAGCCTTTCTTCACACATTGAACCAGGTTGTAAAGATTCACTATTCACGCGTGCTCTTGTTTGTACATATCATTAAAGCCGCATTCTAAGCCGCTTTCACAGATTGTTCGTTTGGCTAATCTCTTGGCAACATCTTAAAAATGCTCAGGGGGTGGCATTGACGAGGTCGTCAAGCGGTCGCGCTAAGCCTGAGGTCTTCTCGGCAAGAGTCGCTTGCTCCGGGCGCCTGCGCCCTTGCTGGCTGAGGCAACTGATTGCCGCCGGCACTGGCTTGCTGGCGCTGAAGTAATGATGGAAGAGGCTTTGCTAGAGCTCGATTACCAGTGCGTTAGACATGGTCATGATCTCTTCGTGACGCCGCGAATGCAGTGGTTCTGGCAGACGCGAATTTGTCAGGTAAGTGAATGAAACTTTCGTTTCCGGATCCGCCCACGAGTACGACGAGCCGATGCCGCCGTGTCCATATGCGTTGGCGTGCGCGGTGCTGCTCAGTCCGTAAAACATGGCAGTGTGCCCGCGTGTAACGACACCCAGACCCCGATGCATCGGCACACCGGCGTATTCATCGACGCGGTCGCCGGTGTGGTTGCGAGTGGCATATTGCACCATCCGTGGTGACAAGATGCGCACGCCGTTCAGTTCTCCCAAGCCGAGAAGCATTTGATAGAACATGGCTACATCCGCTGCCGTAGCCACTGCCCCTGCTCCCGGATTGCCGCTGCTGAAGAAGTCTTCTGAGTTGCAGTCAGGCAAAAAACTATGGGTGCCGTCTTCCAGCCGTTCGTAGTTGACGGCCAACCGGTCAGCCTGCGCGCCTTGCGTGCCATAAAAGAGGTTTTTCAATCCCAGGGGTTGCAAAATCTCCTGCCTGACGAAGTGACGAAAATCCATTCCCACTACCGACTCGATCAGAACTGCCAATACCCAGTGTGCTGCCAGTCCGTGATACACGACTCTAGCTCCCGGCTCCCACTCGAGCGGGAAATCACAGACTGCTTGCCGGAGCAGCTCGTGGTCGTAGCGCATCGATTCGGGCACGCAGGCGTTGGGAAAGCCTGCCTGGTGCGTGAGGAGGTGAAACACCGTCACTTTGTTTTTATTGTGCTTGCTGAATTCGGGAATGTAATGCGACACGGTTTCTTGCAGATTGAGAATGCCGCGCTCGGCTAAAATCCAGATAGCGCACGACGTAATCGGTTTGGTCTGCGAGTAGAGCAACCACAGGGTATCGAGGTCGGCTGGCTTTGCTGCTCTGTCATCGCTCGCCAGGCGTGCCTGTCCGAACGCTCGCGTTGCCAATAACGTGCCGCCGCGCGCTAGAGCCAGCGCTGCTCCCGGATACAGTTCTGCCTTGACGTCTTGTTCTATGCGCTCGTAAAGGCGTTTCAGTCGCAGAGGGTCTATTCCGTGCTCTTGCAACTCGGCACTTTCCAGAGTGAATTGCAGTTGTTCAACAGGAGTCGATGGCATGACATTGACCTTTGGCGCGGGACGAAACCAAATTTAGCATGTTCCTATCCTGGCGCGGCGATAAGCGCACAGATCAGCCTTTTCCTGAAAGTGGTCGGAACTTTACCTTAACAGTTGGGGATCTGCCCGAATGCTTGGAACGCTGATGCTCAGTGCTCCGCCAGTTGGCGCATCTGCTTCGATTTCAACACAATATGAAGTGCAAAGCCATGTAAATCGTCCAATGGCGCCACCTTTCCGGCATTGGCGCCATTGACGCAACTGTTAACTACCGCCAAGACCGTGCGCGTGCGTAGAGCAGAAAACATAACCATTGCGTTGATCCTGCCAGTTTTATTAGGTTTAAAACCTTATTCCTTTCCCTTAAGTACAGAGACAACAGAGGCCCCTCTCCTCAGACGAACTTCAGCGACATCGCCGCCAGGCATGACGGCTGTCTTTGTACGCCTATCTTCTCCAAGCAATGAAGGAGACTGTTATGAAAACTCATGTGCAAGTTCTTGACTGCAAGTCGCCTGCCGGCATCAATCACTGGGTACTGGGCGCCGGCGGATGGAACCTTTTCTTCCACCTCGGTGTGATGAAGGCTGCTGACGAACTGGGCGTTGCCATCAACGAAGACGACGACATAATCGGCGCTTCCTGCGGCTCGCTCATCGGTGCGTTCATCAAGAACGGTTTCAAGTGGAACGAAATCGCGCCCATCTTCATCGAGATGCGCAATGCTCGCTCCAACCCTGCCGTTCTGGCGATGATGTTCAACCCCTTCGCCGATCCGCTCGTCCTCATGACCGGTGGCTTTTTCAATGCGCGCCCGTATATTCAGCAGCTCGTAGATAACTACAATCTGAAGCCGAAGAAGGGTCTGCGCATTCTCGCCTGCGACGCTCTGCGACATGAGCCGGTGATCTTCGCGGGCGATAACTACGATCTCGCTTTTGCTCTCACCGCTTCCGGCGCCGTACCGACCATGGTGCAGCCGCTCTGGTACTACGAGGACGGTATACCGAAGCTGCTCGTCGATGGTGCCGCTTACCACTACAACCCGACTGAGTTCACCTGCGGCACTGCCATTGTCAGCAAGTTTCGCAAAATGTCGGTCTTCCCGTCCGACCTGACAAACCCTGTCGATGCCTACTTCGCGGCGCGTGAGCTGTATTTCCCCACAGTCGGCAACAATCGTTATGTCGATGATGTGAGCAACATCGTCATCGAAACGGGGTTTGCCAACGTCTCTCCGCTCAATCCCACGCTCTCGGAGGATACCTGCTGGAAAATGATCGAAAGCGGCTACAATACCGCCATGCCGATCCTGCAGAAGGCTATCGCTGAGGGGCGTGTCACTGTACGCGAACGGAATTGATGGAGGTATTGCGCATGACCACAGGTGTGACACTCAACCAAGGGTCAGGCGCCAGGGAAAGTTTGAAACCGCTGGAAGGGAAGGTGGCAATAGTCACCGGCTCGACCAGCGGTATCGGACTGGGTATCGCTAAAGGTCTCGCTGCACAAGGCTGCGCGGTTGTTCTCAACGGTCTGGGAGAAGCTCAGGCAATAGAGAACGACCGCGTAGCCCTTGAGCAAGAAGCGCAAGTCACAGTGCGTTATCACTCTGCCGATATGATGGATCCGGCGGCTATTCGCGATCTTGTGCGCTTTACCGTGGAAAAGCTCGGTAGTGCGGATATCATCGTCAATAACGCCGGCATCCAGTACACCGCACCCTGCGAAGAGTTTCCCGATGAAAAATGGGATGCGATTCTGGCAATCAATCTCAGCTCCGCCTTCCACCTGGCCAAGGCGGCTTTGCCTGAGATGAAACGGCGCAACTGGGGGCGTATCATCAACGTCGCCTCAGTGCATGGTCTTGTCGCGTCTGCTGAGAAAGCAGCCTACGTAGCGGCAAAACACGGACTGATTGGCCTGACGAAAGTGATTGCTCTGGAGTGTGCTGCTACCGGCGTCACCTGCAATGCCATCTGTCCGGGCTGGGTGCGTACGCCGCTTGTTGAAGCGCAAATCCAGGCGATCGCCAAGAAGAATGGTCTCACCATCGAAGAGGCTACTAACGAATTATTGTCGGAAAAACAACCGTCCCAGCGTTTTACCGAGGTAGAACACCTGGCGGCCATGGCTGTGTTTCTCTGCTCGGATGCCGCCTCGAACATCACAGGAACGCAACAGGTTCTCGACGGTGGTTGGACAGCTCGCTAGATTTCCTGCTCTTTTCTTTTCCCTTTCTTGGCACCATATATGGTGGCGGCCGCCCTGCTATCGTTTGCCGCCTTCATCTTCGTCGCCAGATACTATGCATTATAGGAAGTGCGCTGCAAAAATGTGTTGGTATTGTATATGGTGCGAGAGCGGCAAAAAAACAGAGAGGGAGACTGGAGATAAATCCAGCTCCCTTCTGTCTAATGCACCAGTCTTACTTCCTTTGAGCCTTGCCGGCGAAGTGCTCGGCGATCACCTGAGTGTGCAGGGGAAATGCCATTTCGGGCAAAGCGTCAGGTGGGAAGACCTTGACGTCGAGCGCATCCGAGCCGGGTTGCATCTGGCCGCCGGTCTTGCTGGCGAGGAAGAACATCAAAAACTGATTGCCGTTCGGCACCTTGCGAATGGCGAACGGGAGTTCGGGTACGACCACGATCAGCCCGCTCTCTTCGCCGACTTCACGTTCGGTGCCTTCCTTCGGCGACTCACCGGTATTGATAAACCCGGCCGGCAGGCACCATTTGCCCACAGGACGAAGCGCCCGTTGCACCAGTACGACGCCGCCTTCGCTCTCGATCAAGCCGACGCCGACAGCCAGTGGCGAGTCGTAGTCCACAAAGGGACAACCGTCGGCAGTGCATTTTCCCAGCTCTCGGCCTTCTTCCACAATCGTGCCAAGCTTGGTGCCACAGCGGGGACAGAATGTCGCTTTCATTGCTTTTCCTTTTCGGTCAGTTGATCAATTCTTGCGCAGGTTCGGCTGCGTCTTGGCGGTGCCTCGCTCTTTCGCGCTTCCATCCAGATTCTGGTGGGGGAAAACGCGCAGGGAGGGGTCGCTATCGGCATGAAACGCCACCAAATTGAGGGCCTCGATGTCGCGCGGCACCATCTCCCATTCGTAGTCGAAGAGCGGGTTGTGAGCATTGCCCAGCCGATCGAATATGCGCGTCTCCCAGGAGAGGCGCATGAACTTACGGAAGAGGTCTACCAGCGTGGCAGTGCCGCGATGCACGGTGTACCCGTCCATCATCGTCATCTCGCAATCCTCGGGCAGCCACGCGAACTGGCTGTCGCTCTGCTGCACCTGGTAGTTCATCTCCCAGTAGAAGTCGTGCTTGGCGACGTCCAGCAGGTCGAAGTCGAACGGCTGAACGTAATAGGCCGTCGGCACAGCGTTTGACACGGTGATGGTGTGGTTGGCGACGTGCTTCGGATGCCAGCGCGCTCCCTGGAAGCCGTCGACGTGGCAGGGTGCTTCGCGCTGCAGATTGCCGGCAATGACCATGCCGCGTTCCAACGTGTAGTACAGATAGCAGGCATCGTAGAAAGCACGATTGGCGGCAGCCATTGCGTTGCAGGCGCGCTTGATGATCGGTACTTCCGCTGCCAGTTCTGGCGGAACGCGCACGTCGGTGTAGGGAAACTTGATCGGCATGTCGAGCGTGCGCGGCGAGGAGTTGTCGGCCGCCAGAATCAACCTCTCTTCCGGCGGCAGGATGCCGAGCGAAAGTGGCTTGCGCGCGACCTGGAAATTCTTCAAGTCGTACGGCTGATTGAATGTCTGCACGATAGGCGAGTCCGGTGCAAAGATCGTCTGGACGAGTTTTGTCTCGGGTTGGAAGCAGACACCGCCTTCTTTCGAGAAGGTGGGAATGCTGAAGTGCTTGCCGCGATAAGCAGTTTTTTGGGCTTCCATTTAGCTTCCTTGATTGGTTGAAATCTGTTCGAGCAATGCCACATTTGCCAAACCCTCGTGCACGTCTACAGCAGGCGTGCAGCCGGATTGGATACTACTGACGAAGTTGGCCAGCTCGCTCTCGTATGGGTCGACAACGGAAAACGCAAGTGGTTCACCGTCGATTTTGATTGAGCCGGCGCCTCGCGGTCCCAGGGTATCGTTGGCGATGATTGTGCCGCCGGTGCCATAGACCTCGACTAATCGCGGTGCGCGGAATGTGACACTGGAGAGCACTTCCGCTGTCGCTCCAGAGGCGAACTGCAAAATTACGGTCGCTGTTTCGTCCGGGCCTCCGTACTGAGAGTTGCTTGTCAGCGCTCGAACAGAGATTAGCTCTCCGCAAGTCGGGCGCATCAACCAGCGCACCATATCCAGTGCGTGCGTTCCCACTGCGGCCAGGCTCCACCATCGGCCTGTCTCTTTGTTGGCGCGCCAATCCGATGGGTCGGCGGTCATCGTCCAGTGAACGATCATGTGCCGCAGAGTGCCTAATTTGCCGGACTGGATGTAATCACGAATTGCCTGGTGCCCAGCGTGGGAGCGCAGGTGGTAACCGACTGCCAGAGCAACTTTCGCTGCTTTCGTTGCGGCGACAATTTGCTCCGCTTGCACGAGGCTGGTCGCCATCGGCTTTTCGATGAAGATGTGTTTGCCCGCCTGTGCTGCTGCCACTGCTTGGGCTGCATGCAAACGGTCGGGCGAGGCGATAATTACTGCGTCCAACTGCGGCTCTGCCAAAAACTTTGTCAGCTCCGTGTGGGCAGGCTGCGGTGCTTTAGCGTTGTGTTTGGCGGCGAAGGAGCGCGCTCGCTCTTCGTCGCGGCTGAGGACGCTCCATAAAACAGCGTTCGGCAGTCGGGCAAGTGCTGGAATCAAGCGCTCATCAGCGATTGAACCAGGCCCGATCAAGCCGATGCGCAAAATTTTGCTCATCGTCCCTCCTTGTGGTAAAAACTGGCGGTTGCGTGCGATTCTGACGGCCCGAGAGATACAGCCATTGATCCAGTGGCGACAGAATACATCCGGTGTCAGACCGGAGTTAGTGATAATGAAAACGGGATTAATCAAGTGCGACTAGATACTGTTGGCTGTGATTGATTGGGTAGAACAGATCACACTCTATGCAAACAGTCATGGACTCCACAATCTATGTCAAGAATTGCTGCGAGGCGCTGCTGCCTGCATACTCGGCGCCGCAGTCTCTTCGTTCATCCGTTCAGTGCGCTGATTTAGAACAGCATCTAATGCATCGCCGCTAGCGCCGCTGACAAAGGCGCGCGGCTGCTCTGACGGACCTGGCTCTTAGCCCCTTGCCTGCGGCTCTTGCATGAGGTACTGCCTGGCCCACTCCAATGTGCCAGGTCGCCCGATGACTATAGGAAAAGTCTGCCTGAACGTTGATTCTTCGAAGAGTTCGGGGTACGGTAATCCGTCGCTCAATGCGTCGCCACTGCCCACCTCTAATCCGGCCGCCAGCGCCAATGCTGCTGGACCGGCGCTGTCCCAGACGTTCATACGCCCGTGCAACTGTGCCACCATGTCGGCTCGGTTTTCCAATACGAAAATCACTTTGACGCCGACGCTGCCGACTTGAAACAGTCGCAAGCTGCTCATAGGCTCAAGCCACGGGCGATTGCGCGCGTCTCTTCTGCCGATGATGATTCGTTTAACCTCTTGCTTGCTCAGGTGCTCCATCGGTGCCAGTGGCTCAGCGCTTCGGTTGCCTTCCTGTTTGAAGGCCCCGTGCTCACGGCCGCCGAAATACAGCTTTTCTTCGGTCGGCTCGTAGACCCAGCCAAAGTGCGGGTTGCCATCGACTAAGAGACCGATCATGACGGAGTACTGCCTGCTGTTTTTCATGTAATGATCGGTGCCGTCGATCGGGTCGATCAGCCACGTGCGTTGAGAGCGGGCCTGTTGCCTGTCGCCCTCTTCGGAAACGATCAGATCGTCTTGCATGCGCTGGGCGAGCGCTGCGACAATGAGGCGGGACACTGCCTTGTCGGCGTCAGTGACGTAGTCGCCCGGAGCCTTTTCGCTGACGTGTACGCCCTTCTGCATCGACAGCGCCACCTTTCCCGCTTCGACAGCGAGATTGCAGACGAAGTCGATATCCGCTGGAGACAAGAAGCTGTCGCTAATCGCCCTGCACTCCTTGCCCCGCTCCGATCGGGTTTGCCTCTGCGGCGCGCGCCTTAGTCGCTGACACGACGGATGCGTTCTGGCGTGTATTCGCGTTGACGAACTACCCTGTAAATGCCTGGAGTGAGATTGATGGGACTGTGCTCTTCGTGAGTCAAGTCAGTCGGTTCAGTCACTTCGATCAGCTTGTCTTCTTTCCAGGCGTACATGGTTACGGTCTCTGCCTTGAGCCTGTGCGCATGTCCGGTGGTCTCTCCGTACGCGAGAACAACGCTCTCATCGTTTTGTTCTTTGGTGGCGCCTTTGGGCAAAGAATCGACTTTGACCAGCAAAACGTCGCCCTGTCGAAATTGTTCGTTCATTTCTTTGCTCCTGGGAAGATCTGCTTCTAGCCCCCTCTCTCGATTATAATGCCGCTTCGCAGTCGATAGAACAGCTTTCTCGCCGAAAAACCGGGAGAATACCCCGGCGCTCAACAGATTTAATGCTACGACCTGGTGTCCTACGGTCGCTTGGTAGCGGCCCGCCGCTGTTGCTATGCCACTAAATATAGTGGCATCGTGCCGGCGGCTATTAAGGTGATATCGTTTTCCAGCTTCCGGTAAACTCGCCAATCAGACGCAGATCGAGTTGATGCGCGTCGTACTCTCGATCCATTTCACGCAGCAGCGCTGCGTAAGCTCTCAAGTTTCTCAATGTGGCCGGATGCTCCCTTCCCAGGCGGGCTTCGCAAATTCGCAGCGATTCTTTATACGCCGCCTCCGCCTCCAACATTTTTCCTTGCACGTGAAAGATGGAGCCCAGATTAGTCAGTCCGCAAGCGACATCGGGATGCTCGGCTCCCAGAGCGTTCTGGCAGATGAGGAGAAACCTCTGGCAAAACTGTTGTGCATCTTCGTAGTTGGTCTGCAAATAGTAGATTTTTGCCAAGTTGTTGAAGGTGCGACCGACAGAGAGATCGGTCTTGCCGACAACTTGTGTACGCAGCTGAATCGCTTCTTTGAGAAGAGACTTGGCCTCGTCGTAGGCCTTATTCTGGCATTTGAAATCGGCCAGAAGCTCCAACGTATGTGGCAGGCGTAAATCCCCCTCGGGAAGTTTTTTCGCTTGCTCCATCAAAAGCGACAGCTTCTGCTCGGTGTCGGCAGCCCCTGTCGACAGACTTTGCCGCGCTGCCGCCTCAGACATCTGCCACTGCCGCTCTTGTGTATCAGCTTGATCGGAGTGCGAAAGCTTATCGTCGACAGTGCCAGTGGACCAGTGCATGCGCGCGATGGCGTCCGGGATCGTGATCTTTTCCCGCTTGGCCAGATCGAAGATAATGCAGGCCTGCTCGATCGGCATGACACCGCGTTCTATCAACAAGCAGCAAAGCTTGGCCGAGTTGATTGCGTTTTCGTCCATGACGCCGCTGAGCAAGAGAGCATCACCCATCAGTTCGCTGTTCAGCTTTACCAGGTCGACTGCCTGCTCAACGTCTCCCATGCTGACGGCAAAGACCATCTTGAGGAAATCCAAGAGAGTGACGGTGCTGCGCTCCAGCGCCGCACTTTCTTCCACGTGAGCAATTGCTTCGGAGATCTTGACGCCGGTCTCGCGCATATAGGACAACACGCCACTGGCGGTGGTTGAACGCATTTTGCCCGAGGCGATCAACCGTTGCAGGTAGAGTGCCGCTTGCAGCTGTTCTTCCTTGATCAGCTTCCACTCCAGAAAAACCTGGCCGATCAAGGTTTGATCTTTGAGCGCTGTTTCGATGGCGTCGATCAGATCTTTCTCCGTAATCAATCCGGAGAGGACGAAAAGTTCGCCCAAGCGCGTGCCTCGCCGTGGCAGATCGTAAAATCCCCGCTCTTGCAGCGGCACCTCGACGCCGACCTGTCTCTGGCGAGCAGCGCTAAGACAAGCGATCGCTTCAGCGTGCTCGATTTTCTTGTCGCGCAGAAGCACCTGCACGTTCAGGGCGGAGGTGAGCAAAGATTCGTTGAGAATGCCTGATAGAACGAGATAGCGACCAAATGGCAATCCCGTTTGCTGCGCTTGCTCAAGCGAAGATTTTAGCTGCTCTTCAGAGATGAAGCCGCACTCGATCAACAAATCTCCCAGTCGCACCACTGGATTATTGCTCGAATTCTCCCAACCCAATTGGGACAAAGCGTGGTCGAACGGCACATTTTTTTCGAAGACGAGCTGCAGAGCGCTGAGCGCCTGGGCTGTGTCTATCTGCTTCTCCTTGAGCAACGATTGGCAGAGGAGCACTGCTTTCAGCTGCGGCTCGTCCAGGAGCCCCGACATGAGGAGGACCCGCCCAATCGGCAATCCGGTTGCTCTGACTATCTGCAGAGTTTCCTTCATCTCTTTACCGCTGACGACTTTTGCATCAACGAGCAGAGCGCCCAGCCTGTAAGGTGCAGCCTGCTGTGTGGCAATGTCCTGAAGTTCTTGAGTCATCGAGTCGCCCGACCATTCATACCTGCATCATTCCCCGAACCGTCTTGAGCCATGCAGTGTGAGGAGAGAAGTTGAAGAAATTCGACGCTACAATGCGCCAGCGCGGTCAAAAACAACCACTTTGCCGAGTTTGAACGATCCGGTTGAACCTCCGTCACGTCACATTCTCCTTACTTGCGCCCCGGCATTGTCCTCGGTCTTGAGAAATGCGCCGAAAACAAATAGTTTCAAGTCCTTATACTCCATCTTTCGGACTTGAGCGAAGCCACACCCAGAGTCGCCGTTTTCCATCTCCCATCTTCTTCGCGCTGCATCTGCCGCGGCGCGGACCAACACCGTTCGGACAAAAGGGGCACCTGTGATTTTCTACAAGAAAACAGAACGCGAAAAGCGTGAGGAGTTGCAACAAGCTCGGCTGGTCAGGCACCGTTTAGAACTGAAGCTGCGCCAGCACTTCATTGAAAAGCGCCAGCCATTCGAGGAGCGCTTCATGGGCGTCTCGTTCGATTTTGCCCAACCGCTGGCGGTCGATGATTTCTGGTTGGTGACATACGCGGCTGTTACCGTCAATGGCAGCAAATTTTTCACGGAGCCTGTAGCGAAGACGCTCGGTACCGAGTCGATCGGACGCGAGTTGCGATTGGCCAGAGGGCGCGCACAACGAAATCTCAGCAAGAAAAAATAGAGTGAAACCTGCCAAGGCGGGCGGAGGAAAGAATGAGAAAGTTAGTTGGTACCTTGGCGATTCTGCTCGCGGCTGCGTTTGTCACAGCTTCGGCTCAGATTGCCCCGTCAAAATCAGCCGACTCGTCGCTTCAATCGGCCTTCGATGTAAAACTGATCGACGTCACCAATCATGTGCCCGGCACAGTCAAGCTGCACTCCGGAGACGAAGTAGTGATCGTGCGCGATCCGCGCGCTAATTACTGCGGCGGCGATCTGAATAAGCGCATACAAGCAGTTGTTGTGCACGTTATCAATCCCGAGCCGGTAATGCAGCCTGTCCTCGCTAACGGCACCGCCAGTGGCGGCGCCATCGTGCGCTCGCTCATCGGCAATTACAAGGGCACGGCCACTGTAGACATCGAGATTACATGCGGCGATTCCTCAGGCGGTTACAGCACGATCAAGAAAACCGTAAAAGTGATTGTGCACTAATAGTGGTGGCGCTCCGCATGGCGTTGCCGAAGTAGTGACGAGTATTTGACCGCGCCGGGCGCGGATTCCATTGGGAGGATTTTCATATGCATTTTCTGTTCCTCGTATTGACTTGCTGGTTCGGCGCCATCGTCGGAGCCGGTTTGCTTGGTGCCATCTTCGAGTCGACATTAGGTAGCAGCAGCGGCCCACGATTGCTGGCAGGCATCTTTATCGCCTCCATGATCGTCAGCTGGCGTACGGTTGCCGTCCTGTCCATCGCTGTTGTCGTTCTGGCCGCTATTCTGCCCGGCGCCGGCTATCTGACGATGGGGCTCATCGGTCTGCTTGCCGGCATCTGCCTGGTCGGCATGAGCGTCCGTTAGTTCGTTTGACTGCGTGAAGGCGCCGCAACCGCGGCGCCTTCACCACCTCTAAACCGCGAGCATCCGCTTGCTCTCTTAGTTTCATTGTGATACTATAATCACTAATAGAGCGCGAAAAAAAGAGAAGGTACGAAGCAGCCGCGCGGTTACGGATTTGTTTCCGCGCGACTGCTTTTTCCCTTCCGATTACGGCACCGTTAGTGGTGTCGTGTTACTTGGAATGGACGGTGATTTTCCACTTCTTGCCGTTGGGAGCGGTAGTCGTAGACGCCGAGCCGGATTGATACCACCAGCCGTACGCACGCACCTTCTCTTCCATTTCGATGTCGCCGTTACCCGAGTTGGTGATCTCGAAGATGAACTCGCGAGTCCCCTTCTGATACTGATTCGGATACGGCACGAACGGACCTTGCGACTTCAGGCTGAAGAGAGAGCGCGACGCATAGTCGACGCCCCACTCCGTCTGGCTGTACTGGTCCTCTTCCAGGATGACGATCACCTCTTCTCCAGGATGCATGTCCTTGAGAGTGGTGCCGTTGTCCTTGTCCTTGACCGTAACCGACAGAGATGTCGAGCCCGGTGCGACGACTGGCGAAGACGGCGCCGAAATGGGCGACTCGCAGCGTTCACACTGGTCCATTTTTTCGCTGCAGTCATCGCACAGTTTGTATGCGAAGTATGCAGTCTGCCCCGTGACACAGGCTTTGCAGGAGCCAGCCACGTTGGTCGGGAGAGGCAGATTCTCGCAGGTTGTGCAGAGCATGTTTGCCTCCTTTCCTTAGTGACGGTGCCCGCTGAACACGCAGTTGAAGTGCGAGTGTCCGTCGTTGTTGTAGTCTGCCTTCTCGCGGCTCATGGGGTCGCGCGGGTTGGGCAGAGGCGGAGCCTGGTTGACCAGATGCATGTTGTTGGCCATGTGATTCTCGAATTCCGCATTTTCGAGCATCTGGAACGCGACCTCGAACTCTTCCTGCGGAGGTTCTCCGTAGGGCGAATTCTGCTTCGCGAAGCGAATGACGACGAAAACCATGCCCGGGCCAGCGATGGGCTGGAGGGGACGAATCGCCGTGTTGAGCGCAGGAGCGGATTCGGTTGAACCCTCTTCCGTCTTCATGCTCTCGGTGGTGTCAGCCAGAACTGCCACGTCCGTCACCTTGCTCTTGCGAGCTGTGCCGAACGCGAGGGGCTGATTCTCAGCGTCGTTCGAGACGAACTGCTTGCCTTCGGTGACCGTGGTCGCGATCAGGCGTTCGCCGTTCTCGAACACGATGACGTCGGCGGGGCATTTGGGCGATACGATGCGAATCGCATACTGCCCATGGGGTACCTGAACAAAACGCGTTCCGCGTCCCTTCAGAGTGTACTCCGGCGCCTGCAGCCATCCCGTACGCTGATCCTTATACACGAGGTCGACCAGCATGCTGCGACCGGTGGTGTCAGTGATCTTCATATGAGGATACTCCTTCCGTCTACTTTGACGATTGAAAGGGAAAAGCCAGCACAGACATTGGCGCGACACCCATCCAGCGCATGCGTTGCCGCAGGCGCCAGACAGGTGCCGCACGAGGTCAAATCGCCAGCCTTACGTCAGCCGACGCTCCTTGACCGTGTCCTTCTCGATGAAGTACTCGTACGGATACGGGTCACCCACCGGGTTGCCCTGGCGGTCCGATGCGATCTCCATGGTGAGCAGGCGCACCGGTCGACCGTAGAGCCGACGGTAGTACTTCAGCGTATCGCGGCACTCCGACTGGAGCAGAGGGCCGAAGTTCGGATCGAAGTCGTGCTTCATTGTCAGCACGCCATCGGTGTCGCGACCATCGTCTTCGATGTAGATGTTGGGCAGGAAGTGCGCGCCGGTCCGGTTGACGAGCTGCTTGCGCAGCGCGTGCTTGTTGCGGTCGAACGCCTTCACCAACATCAGCACCTGAGCGATGTGCTGCAGAATCACGGGAGGCAACGGAAACATGGGGGTGCCCATGTTCTCGTGATACGACTCCGCCATCTGCGACTCCTGCAGCCACGTTTGCACGATGGCGAGGAGCTCGTCGATGCCCGTGGGCAGCGGGTCGAAGATGACCTGCGGACCCCAGCCGGTGCGCTTCAACAGCTCGTTTGCACGAGTCATGAATCGCGCCGCCCAGCCCAGAGCCTCATCGTTGATGTGCTCCAGCAGCTCCTCGTTGAGAAACTCGTTCAGGAAACGGTGATCTTCATACGTGCGCGCCACTTCGAAGAACTTATCGTAGTTGCGCTTCATGTACTTGATTGTGTCCGTCTCCGTCTCCGACTCGAACAAGGCGATGCGCTTGGTCAGGAAAGCCTGCTCCAAATCAGCGCCGCTGTAGATGTTGCCCTCGGCGTCGACACCCAGGAGCTTGGGACGCACCACGTCGATTTCGCCCTCATCGTAACCGTACTTGCGGTCGATGTACTCCCAGACGCGAACGCCCATGGAGTAGGGGTCGAAGTAGAACGAGGTGGCCACCGTCGAATCGTGCATCGACCAGGCTTTGGCCAGGTCGAACGCCCATGCGAACGGAATGCCCACGTGCGGCGACTGGAGGATTTTCTTCTCCCAGTAGCTCGCCCAGCCTTCGTGCATGAACTTCGTGCGACCGACAGGCTGCAAAAACCGGGCGCGTTCGCGCACGATCGAGATGAGCATGCGCGCTTCCGGCAGAAGGTTCGGCGTGTTGGCAGGGTCTGCCAGGAAGCCGAGCAGATCGTTGGTGCGTGCGATCGGGTGGCGAGAGAGCTGGCCCTGAATGGCTTGCAGCTTCTTACGCAACACCTTCTCTTCCGCGACCGAGACCTCACCTTCAACCTTGATGCGCTCACGCAGAGTCTCCGCTTCCTGCTCGAGCTGCTCGCGCAACTCTTCGTCGGTGGGACGACCCTGAATGGTCGGCAGCCAACCCACGTGCCGGTCGAGGGCGTTGGCGGCATCGAGAATGTACTCGACGCCTTCCCAGCCCCAACGCGGATCGCGAATCAGCTTCGTCACCTTCTGGCGCCAGAGAGCGAATCGGTTGAAGGCCGACTCGGGCTCGCACTCCTGAAAGAGGAAGTTGATAGCGCACAGTGCCACGTGTCCGTCCACGGCATGCGCCATCACGTTCACCTGCATGGCCGGCGAGTTGGTGACACCGAGCCAGACGATGGACGGCTTCATGCTCGTCGCCGCTTCGAACACGTGGAAGTTCTTGGCGTTCTTGCGCTGTTGTTCAGCCTTCTTGCCGTTCGTCCAGTGCGGAATGTCCGTCGGCATCATCATGTCGTACGCCGTCAGGTCGAGCATCGTCTGGTCGGTGACCAGACGATAACGGATCGGGAACGGCTCCAGACCCTGCTCGGCGAATGACGGGTGCGACCACATATCGAGATCGGCAGCCCGGGTACGCCGCGCGTCCCAGACGCCGAGGTTGTGCACGTCCAGCTCCATATCCGTCCACTTCGACGGATCCAAGCCTTCCGGTGCGGTTCGTTTGATGTCAGTCATGATTATGCACCTCCATCGTTGGCGGTCTTCGTCAAGATGTCTTTGAACGCCTGGATCACGTCTTCCTTGCGGTTGGCGCGAGCCATGCCCAAACGTGCCTTCGTCTCCTTGGGCAGACCGCTGAGGGCCTGTCCACCCAGACGCCAGGCTTTGCCGAAGCCGCCCCACGACGTACCTACTTCGAAGTAGCCGCAGTAGCTGAACTCCAGCTCGTCGATGATCTTCTTCCACCAGCTACGGATAACCGTGTCGCCGTCGAAGAGGTCACCGTCCGTTCCGTGGAACATGAAGCGGTTCCACACCGTACGCGGGTACGGTCCAGCGGACACTTTCGTGGTGGCCGCCTGAGCGCCCTTCTCCGCTACGTCATGCACGAGCTGCCAAGCCGGTGTAGCGACGGTCCCGCCGCCAGCGCCGATGTTGAAAAACTCTGCTTCCGTCTTGAAGAGGTAAGCCTGCGCGTCATGGCTGATCATGACGATGTCGACGTTCTTGTAGCGCGTGCGGATGAAGAGCACACACAAGAAGAAGTACATCTTGCACAGGGACAAGGGGTCGCCTGACATGGAGCCCGACCGGTCCAGCACGAGGAAAACCACGGCTTTGGAATCCGGATCGAACTTATCCTGCAGACGGTTGTACCGCATGTCGGACTTGTGGAAAGGAACTTCCTCGATAGAGGGCAGCAGTTCCCCTGCACGCTCCTTCTCGTAGACGTAGGTCTCGATGCGCCGGCGCAGCTCCTCGTGCACCGTATACGGTGCAGAGTCTGCCTGCGGATTGCTCTCGAGATACTGGCTCACCACCTCGCGAATGCGATTGCGGAAAGCCACGGCATGCTTGCCGAGCATCTTCGGGTAGGCTCCGATCGTCTCGATCTCCTGCAAGAACGCCGCGGTGTTGTCACCGATGGCGGCCATGAGGTTTTCGGGGAAGATCGGCTTGGTGGCGTCGGTGGCCACCGCATAGAAGAAGTACGCGTCGAACACCTGCTGGCACTTCTCGGCGAAGTCCTCAACGAACTTCTCCGGCTGTGCGTTGCGCAGAGCGGCGACACGCCGAATGCGCGCCTTGGCCGTGGCGCGCTTGTTCATGCGCGCCTTGGGACCGTGGTGGCTGATGCCCTTCACCTTCTGGCTTTTCACCATGGTGGTGGCGAGCTGCTTCTTCAGCATGTTCGGCAGATCGAGCTCGTCGAAGATCATCTTGACGAACTCGTCCCACGACATTTCAACATATTCACCGGCATCCTCGCCGGGTTCTCCCGCTCCGGGACCACCCTGACCACCCTGACCATCGCGGCCGGGACGCCAGGTCGGCTCGTATCCGGAGTCGACCGGCACCTTGATGGTGCCTGGCTTGGTGATAATTGGCACTCGACCGATGATGTCGCCGGCCTTGCCCTTGATCCGTTCGCGCTGCCGTTCTTTATAACGATCGCGCTCCGGTCCGCTGCGATCCCGTTCGGGACCGGGCGGAATAATCACGTTTGAATTGAGTGCGCCATCGGCTCCCGCGTTCGAGGCCAAGACCTCGAAGCTGTTACCCATGGAGACACCCTGATCCTTTTTGGAATTCATGGATAGACCTCCACTGCTTAGCACGCGCTTGGAAAACGCATGGACATGCGGGAACAAGAGTGCTCCCTTGTCAAGGTTGATGACAAAAAGAGATTGGCGAGCGGTAGGAGAGCCGCGCCGGGTTCACAGCATCGCATGATGCTGCTCCCCCGGGCGGCTTCCTACTACGCCAACCAACCTACTTCACTGCCTTCTCCCTTTTAGGGAAGCAGCGAAGTTAGGACTCGATCAGGAAGGATTCCTTCTCTTCCACTTCCTTGAGCAGCTCGTTGGCGCAGTGCTTGCAGTACGCGTAGTCCTTGATCAGACGGTTGGTCACCTCGGAGAGATGACGCTTGTCTTCATCGGACCGAACCGACCGCAGGCTGAGCTTACGCGCAGTCGAACGGAGCTGGTTCACAACGTACCGCTCGATGCACCGGCGCACCGGCTCATGGGCAGTGTACGGCACGTCGGTCTTGCCGCCGTGCTCGCGCAGCCAGTTCGTGACGGCGACCATGATCTCCGCCCGGAACTTCGGCGCCTCGGACTCGGTCACGCCCCAGTTCGGGTCGGACTCGATCTCCTTCATGAAGCGCTGATCGCCACCGGACTGAACCCGGGTGTAGCCAGCGTTTCCGAGGACCGGCTGATGCGTCGCAAACGCCTGGATGTTATCCAGGTACTTGTCGAACACTTCCTGGCACTTGCCGTTGAAGCCCTCGATGCATGCGGCGAGCCACATGCGCGAAGCCTCACGCCGGTAAGCCTCGTCCAAGAACGAGTTGACCAGACGCACGAACTCCTTGTACTGCTCCTCGTCCGAGAAGGTCTCACGAGCCTTCACGACCAGGCGCTTGAAGAAGGCACGCGCGGTGACGCACTTGCCGTCATGCTGCGCTTCGGCAGCCAACGCACCGGTCTGCTTGGCCAGCTCGCGGGGCGAGTTGCCGGAGAGACCTTCGCGCGGCGTTGCCGCAGCGCGCAGCGCATCGAGCGACAGCTTGGTCTGACCCTTCTGCCGGATGGCGACGCCGTTGTAGGCATCCACCTTGGCATTGGGATCGAGACCTTCGTGCTTCTCGAGGCGGGTGAGGATTTCCAGACGCGCAGCCAATTCCGGCACCATGGGATCCAGGTGCGTGTGCTTGGCAGACGCCGGGTTGGCGAACTCGGTCTCTCCCCAGATGGCCTGGAAGATCTCGCGAGCAGCGTCCATCTCCAGCGGGTACTTGAACCAGGTCAACAGGTACCGGTCCTTGTACGGCTCGTTGGCGGCGTCCGCGATCCACGCGTTGTACTCGGCTTCGTTCGAGTTGATGGCGAGCATCTCGTCGATGAACAGCGAGCCGACCATCGGGGCAGGCAGCGGAACGCGCTTACCCTGAGTGGCTTCCAGCTCGACGCGGCGGGCTTCCTTCGGGTTCTTGAACCCTTCGGTGAACATGGTCCAACCGCGGTTACCCTGCGGCAGAGCACCGTTCAACACGATGTTGCGCGGGTCGCCCGGCTTGTACCGACCAGCCTGAGAGAGATCCTCCCAGCCGATCCAGGTGCCGATTTCGAAGTTGTTCGGCTCGACTTCAGACACGTCGACGATGCCGACGGAGCCTTCGAAGTCGGTCGAATACCGGAACCAGCCGACCGGGAACGAGGCCAGCGACTCCTGACGGCCTTCCCACTCGTACATGCCGAGCACGCGGGCCTGGCAGAACGGGCAGGGGTGACCGACGGCGCCACGGGTGCCTTCCGGCATGCCGAGACCGAAGACCACGGCCGAAACCAGGTCCTCGACGTCGAGCGAGGCGATGCCCTCGATGGACACGTCCGCATCGTTCTTCGTGCAGAGCGACTTCACCTTGGGGTGCGAGAAGTCGATCAGCTTATCCAGACCCAGCGAGGCGAGCAGCTCGGTCTTGATGGCCACGAGACGATCCTCGTAGTCGAATTCGCTGTCGCTCTCGATCTCCTCGTCGATCTTCTGCTCGGCGAGCGTGGGGATCATGTAGAGCAGCGAGAGCGGGTTGTCGTGAACGGGGCAGCCGCCGTTGTACGGCATCGGCTCGGCCTTGCGGGCGAGACGCTTGAGGCTGTTGAAGAACTGCGACTTACCGGAGCCCTTGGGACCGATGGCGACGAAGATCTGCTTCGACGCTTCACCGTTGGACGCACCGGCAATGACGTAGTCGTTCACGAACTGGTGAATCGCCAGGTCGATGCCCTTGAAGCGCTTGCTGAACGCGCGGTAGGCACGGACGTTCTTGTCGTAGCCCAACCGCTGCAGACGCGCTTCGCGGAGCTCATCAAAACCTTCGCGAACAATCAGTCGCTCCATGCGACCGAAGCTCGATTCGAAGAGAGCCGGGAACTGCTTCCCGAGCTCCAAAGCCTTGGCGAAAGGAACAACCTTCCGGAAGGAAGGCAGATATCCGGGCTTGAGCCCAGTGTTACGCTTGGTAGACATTGTCTTAACTCCTTTCAGAGATCACTTAGCTCTGGGGCAGCCAGAGCTCGTTCAATTTGAAGTACTCGAGAGACTGGCTACGGCAGTGTTCGCAGTAACCGAGCTTGTCGAATTCCTGGAAGACCTGGGCGCGCAGACGCCGATCGTCATCGTTTTCGTCCGGAAGCTCGAGCGGCGACTTGAGCAGGCGCTCCAGTCGAACCCGAGTTTCGCTGTTCAGCTTCTTGCGGATACCGTCCGCCAGCTGAGGCAGCGTCTTCCAGTTGATGTCACCGTTGGCCTTGTACTCTTCGTCGTCGGCCAGATTCAACTTAACGCGACGCTCACGCACAAACTTGAAGATCTGCGCGTTGAGCCCCTGGCGGAAGTTGCTGCGATCGGTGCTTGTCTTCAAACCGATCCACTGGTCCAGGTCATCGAGGAAAACCTCATCGACCTTGACCCGATTGGTGCGACCAGTACGCTCCGAATCCGGCTCCTCCACGGTCTTATCACCGGTGGCGAAGGCGTTGGCGTGCAGCTTGTAGCGCTGATAGAGCTCTTCGGCGCGACGCTCGAAATCGGGCGCGGCCAGCTCGTACAGCTGCCGAATCAAGAGACGCCGGTACTCGGACTCGATGGCACCAGGCTTGCTGCCCTTGGAAGGAGCCTCGGCCAAGAACTGGCTGCGGCACTTCTTCAGAACTTCCCGCTGCTCTTCGGTGAAGCCGTCGGATTTCTCCAGCTCGCCGATGCGCTGACGCAGGAATGTGAGCATCTCGTAAGAGCTCACGCAGCCTTCGAACTTCTTCTCCTTCAAAGCGCGGTCGATGATTTCCGACAGCATGTTGAACATGACGGTCATGTCCAACCCACTTTGCGCTTCGCTGTCTCCAGCCAGCCGCCAGAAGTCTTCCACCGTCCAATAGTCCGGATGGTTGGCCGTGGCGCCGGAGGACGTCGAGAGAGCACCGCCGAACGGACCGGACGAGCTGGAAGAGGAAGTCGAAGTCGAACGTTTCACCTCGAGCTTCTCGCCGTCGTAGATACGAGCGCGCGAGACCACGTCCACGTCGCCATCCGACTTCAGGCGGCTGATCACTGCCAGAAGAGAGAGCAACTTGAGCGCGTTCGGGTCGAAGTGAGGCACGTGCCGCATCAAAGCGATGCGGTCTTGATACGCCATCCACTCTTCCGTCACCGAAGTGTTATACGGATAAGTCTTGACGTAAAAACGCCGGGTGAACTTACCAGCGTCCTTGCCGAGGCTCTTGAGGAATCCCTGCCAGGCACCCTCGTTTGCCTGACCGACCAGCACCGTATCCAGGGGCACGTAGCTGTTGCCCGTGACCGGATGTGCGGAGCCGTCGTCCTCGCAGTCATCGTCCTTCGCAGCCTGAGCCACGCCGGGCAAAACTGCCTTGGCCGCTTCCTTGAGCTGCTGCGCCGGACTCTGAGAGCCTGCGCCGCCAGAGCCTGGAATTTTGCGGTCGTTGGTTGCGTCGAGCAGAATCTTCAACTGTGGACTCGTTCCACCCATCATCGGGCTGGAAGCGCCGTCGAAGAGTTCGCCCATGTCGGTCATACCCCGGCTGCCACGCTCGAGAGCGAGAGTCAGGGGGCTGTTCGGCGTCCACGTCGAGATGCCGTACTTGCGCGTCGAAAGACGCTGTGGGATGACCTTCAAGTTGAGCAGGGCCCGATTGGGGTCCTTCTCGCACTTATGCTCCATCACCATCGACCAGCAGTGCTGGCAGGGCTTACCCGCGACGGCGAGCAATTCCTTTAGAGATGGAACACCGGTTTCCTCAGAATCTTCGGCGGTCAGATGCAGAGCCTTCGCCATCTCGTCGAGAGTCTTGTCGGACAACAGCGTCAGAAGGTTGAGCGGGTTCTCGTGAACCGGGCATCCTTCCACACTGTAGACGATTTGACCTTCGAGAGCAGCCTTGAAGGCGTCCACAAACATGCTCTTACCACAGCCCGGGGGACCTTTGATGATCAGGGCGAGGAAGAGCTGATAACCGTTTGCCGCTGCTGCGCGCAGATGAGCCATGAGGTCATGCGCAATGCGCTGGGAACCGCGCACAAGGTCGAATGCCTTGTACAACTTGTATCCCAACTCCTTGAGCATTCTCAGGTACTTCTGTCGCTGCGGCGGCTCTTTGTCGATGTCGACTTCTCCGAGCTTCTCAATGGCTCGCACAAGCAAGCCGTGGGCAGTGTCGGCACGTTCGGGGTGCTCGGACATCTGTTTGAGAAACTTACCAAAAGGAATCGGTTCGAGCGTTACGGGCTCGAGGTCCAACACCTTCAGCAAGTCGTCGAAGTCGGAGGCAATGTTGTGGTCCTTATCGGACATGAGATACCTCCTTCATGGATATCAGCGAGTGTGTCGCTTCGGAAAGCAGAGATGCGCTTAGTAAGCGCTGTTGCGTCAGTGCGTTAGCCATATCCTTTCCATAAGCTTGGCGATGGCGAAGTCTGCATGGCGTCGATGCAAGTGATTGCGTCGAGGCCACACAAAGGAAGGATGCGTGCCACCGTTCTTCTGCGGCGAGAGGATTCTCGTCGGTACATCTGCTGTGTTTACTTCTCTACAGACAGGTCTCAGAGCCGTCTCAACCCAACTTCCCAACAGCGTATTTGCATCCCGCGTACACGAAGTACCGGGAGAAGAAGCTATTTGAATCTGGAAGATGAGGAGGAGATGGAAAAATCGGGGTTTGAGAGGGAGATTCCTGTTGTGCGGAGAGGTATTACAAAAGATATGTTGAACCTATCAAAAGCAATGTTTTCTTCCAAATCTTGGAAATTGCCACTTGGAAACTGCAAAGGCAATACTAAAGGAAAGGCTAACCGAGTCCGTAAACGCTTGCTGGGCAAGACTCTTGGCAACACGTCTTAAGCGTGTGCGCGCGTGCAAAAATAAAGTTGTCATGTGGTATCAAATGTGGGGCATGACATTGTGGTTTTTGGGGTAGCTTTTAGCGGCGCCACCACGATTAGTGTCATCTCAGAATCCGCATGGCAAGCGCTTTAGCATTCCTAAAGGTTTGATTTAATAGTTAGCGCCGCTTCTCGCAGGTGGTTGCTAAGAGGAAAACCGCACCAAGACCGGGGATCGCGCATGTGGCAAAACAGTGTCACTGTGGCGCGGATAGCGAAACCTTTGCGCAAACGCAGTTGTCAGGTAGTTCTAGGCGATGTGCGATCCTCTAAATAGGAACGCAGATCGGGCCTAATTACTCTGCGCTTTTGCTATCGCTTTCATGCGCAAAAACGAGTCTATAAAAGGATCGAGGTCGCCGTTGAGGACACTGTCGACGTTGGTTGTTTCCCATTTTGTGCGCACGTCTTTGACGAGCTTGTCGTCCAGCACGTACGAGCGAATCCAGTTGCCGAACGTGGCCTGCACGCTTTTGCCGGTAATTTTCGCCAGCTCCTCTTCTCTCTCTGCCTGCTTCAAAGCCAGCAGTTTGGAGTACAGCAACTCCATAGCCAGCGCTTTGTTTTGCAGCTGACTGCGCTCTTGCTGGCATTTGACGGCTATTCCGGTCGGCTTGTGAACGATTCGCACAGCTGACTCGACCTTATTGACGTTTTGTCCGCCGGCTCCGCCCGAGCGCATCGTGTCCACCTCGATGTCGTCGTCTTTGATCTCGATCAGTTTCTCGATGTCATCCATAATCGGGCTTACTTCCACCTGCGCAAAACTGGTCTGGCGCGAATCTTTTCCTTGCTTGAACGGTGATTTTCGCACCAGCCTGTGGCCGCCCTTCTCGCAAGAGAGATAACCGTAAGCGAACGGACCCTCCACCTTGATGGTGGCGGACTTGATACCGGCAATTTCCCCGTCCGACTGATCGATCAGCTCTACAGCAAAGCCGCGCGATGCGCTCCAGCGCTGGTACATGTTAAGCACCATCTGGGCCCAATCCTGAGCGTCAGTGCCGCCTGTGCCGGCATTGATCGTGAGGATGGCATCAGAGTCGTCATAATCACCGGACAGAAGTCGACTTAGTTCGTACTGCTCGAGCTGCTTGTTTAGCTCTTTGCAACCGGCTTGCACTTCAGCAGCGATCGATTCGTCGTTCTCTTCCAAACCGATTTGCACATAAACTTCCAGATCGCTGGTCTTCGTTAACCAGCCTTTGTACTGCTCCAGGCGCTGCTTCAAACGGCTCATGCGTTGTGAAACTTTCTTTGCCAATTGCTGATCGTCCCAAAAGCCGGGAGCGACAGTTTGTTCTTCTAACTCTTTCAGCTCTTTCTCAAGACGAGCCGGGTCAAAGATACTCGCTGACTTTCGTCAGGCGCTCCTTGAGTGCTTCCACTTCTCGTCTCAGTTCAGAAAGATCCATTTGGTTTTACCGCAATGTTGGTGCCACTTGTCATGATGTGCTAGCTCATGCAACCACTGCTGGTGCGCGATGCGCTCACCTTAACGTCACAAATTCGACATTGTCATGAGGGCGCAGGCTCGCTAACTGTTTCGCCACTTGCCGGACAAACTCATGCAGTGGCAGTTCATGCGGTAATTATACCGATCCTGCTGCCCTCTGCCCTGCCATACCTCATCCATTGAGCCTGTAGCCCACGAAAAGCGATGGGCTGGTAGGTTGCACCCTGCGCCCGAGATGACATGTTCTTCGGGCTTAGAGCCGTCACATATTGATTCGTCCGGGTAATTGGCCACTGCAGCAGAAGGCCGCATGTCCCGAGCGGGTTTAGGCGAAACCTGGCCAGCTCGGTAAGGCGAGCCACTCACTGAGTCATCCTCAGCGATGCCGACGCCGGGGCCTGTGCAGCGCCTGCCCGGCTCCAGTCAGCCGTCCAGGGCAGCGTTGCTGCGCGGCGGGGGCAAAAGGAACGCCCGAGCTGAACTTGAGCAGCAAGCTGCTCAGCTCCAGCGACTGAGCGGATAAATCGAATCCGCTTATAATAAATACCCGTTGAATTTTATAGAGACCTGTTGGCGATGGGCAATTGGATCAGCATATATACCGACGAGTTGGACGAGCTCAAGAAAGTCGTTCAATCGCGTGATGAAGCGGCAGCGAAAACTGCTATCGATCGCTATCAGCAAAAGGCAGGCAATCATGCCAAACCGGCCACCATTGACGCGATCAAGCGTATTGTCGATGGTAAGTACGAGACCGGCGAACAGCCGGACGGGCATACATTGATTTTCGCTTTCGAGCATCTCTGCCGGTCTTATGCGCAAGAAGCCGAAACTGTCGAGATATATGTAGACCAAGATTCTTTTCCCGAGATCTTCGAGTTCGTCTTCAACAGCAACAGTGACCCCTTCCGCTTGCCGATGTCGGAGATGGGCTCGCCTGCCTGCAGCCACTGGCCGCCGGAGGGTGTGAAGAAGTATTTGAAGCTTTTCAGCACGACAAACCTCGAGCGCGTGCGCGAACGTACGGACAGTGACTACGGCACTGAGCTGGAAGCCCTCTGCAAAGTATTGAAAGCGGCCTCCGAACGCGGGCAGGGTGTATTCGTCTTCTTTAACGAGTAAGGCTCTGCGTACATTCCCCAATATTACCGCCCGCAGTGCGGGCGGCTGCGCTAGGCTGAATTGGTGAAAACGCCCATTGAGCGCGTTTTACGAAGGTTTTTTCCTGCTAAATTATCGCCGCTGGGCTGGGAAAATTACCATCGACAAACTATTGACACGGCCGTACTGTGACGGTGCCGACTTGTGCGGCATTCCCCTGAATGAAGGTCTTGGGCGCGCTGCGCAAGCGAAGGATTGTTATGGGTCAAAGCGAAACGCTCTTTTCTGGTCAAGACTTTCGCCGCCGGGGCCCCGATCCCGCGGACCGAGCCAACATGTTCGACCAGTGCTACTGTGACTCCGGTGCGGCCCCCGGCAGTAAGCATGATGTGGAAATCAAACAGGAATCTGCGCGAGCTGTATTCGAAGAGAAAGCGCAGAAAGAGTTTCTCGCCAACGTATTCACCCAGACCGTCGATGGCGGCAAGACCTTGCGCACACTTCTGCAGGATCAGGTAGTGGCGCATCTGAAAGATAAGCAGCGAGCCCAGTATGGGCAAGAGAATCTGGCCAATCTGGGCGATCAATTCGGCGCCTTCTTAGGTAAACAGCTCACACGTCCAACCGTGTCCGGCGATGATGTCCAGCGCGACATGCACACTAACGTCGCTGTGGCCGAGGCCGCCATCGAATGCGACATTATTCAACAGGTCTGGTCGGGCATGAATAAAGCCCAGAGGCATCAACTCGATGCGGAGTTGAACGCAAAGCTCAAAGCGGCACGCGCCAACAATGATAATGTCGACAAATCCGAGCCTTCGGCAAATTCTGCTCTTGGTCGGTTTAACTCAAACGTCATCACCGCTGTGAGCGATTATTTAAACAAGCGATAAAGCGGCACCCCCGGAGTGTGGGTAAATGAGCTTGTATGCGCTCTAAGCTTATCGCCATCTCTATTGCATTATTTTGTTGGGGCGGCTGCACAGCAATCGCCTTTGCCAAAGAGTCGGCCGCGTCAAATATGGAATATGGCCCAAGTCAGGCGACGGCCGATAGAGAGAAACCATTCAACAATGGCGAAACAGCTAAGGTCGATACTAAGAGCAATTCCCGACGGCCTGCGCCACTAGCGAAAAACGAATGGAAAGATCCATTGACCGAGTTCAGGACGACTGCCTGCTTCCTTGCCTTTCTCATGCTCATGTGCCAAACAGTTATGGCGGTATGGGTGGCACTGTGGCTTGGATTCGAGATGCTGAAAGAGCGCTGCTGCAAAAAAGCTCAGTAAGCGCGGGCCTGATTTCTGTGCAATAAGCGCATGAGCAGGCAAAGCAATAGGTATGTGAGCGAGCAGTTTATGCTGGCCGTGCACACGGACGACAATGCACCCGTGCTCGGGCAAAAGCCGCAGACAATACCGGCAAGACCGATGGCTGCGGCGATGCCGGCGTAGATGATTGCATGTGTTCGGTACTTCCCCTGGGGAAACTCGAATACTCTGCAAAAGAGAAACGGCGCACCGTACAGGAAAAAGAATGTGGGCGCCAGAAAGTTAGTGTGGTTGGCAAAGAACAGCATCACCGCGGTAATGGCATAAGAGGCCAATAGCCAAGCTGCCAGGAAGTTGGCGATAAAAATTTCGTCTTCGTTCAACGCATGTTTTGCGATCGGATCGAAGCGCATGCACAAGTTGAGTAAATGAGGCGCGATCCATTGCAGTATCGACGACAGAAATAGAATAACAATCCAGATGACGAGAAGCACTGCTGTGGCGCTGCCGAAGAATAACGGAATGCGCGGGCGAGCGACCCATGCCAAAACTGCCAGGACGCCGTAAAGCGGATTGCGAGATCTGAGCGCTTTGAGCAGCCCTTCACGGGCCAGGCTCGATGTCGGATCTAGTCGCAGTGCCTCGCGAAACTGAATGATTGCCTCGGTCGGTTTTGTGGCGGACATGTAGATGTGTCCACGCAGAGCGTGCGAATCTGCATGATCCGGCTTCAGGCGCAATGACTCAACCACTATCGGCTCGGCGTCTTTCCATCTATTTTTGCCAAACAGTCCCCACGCTTTATACAGGTGCCCGCGAAAATCTTGCGGATCCAGAGTGAGCGCGGTGCCCGCCCGATTGATGGCATCGTCGAATTTGCCCTGCCGCAATGACAGATGTGAGCCTTCGATGTAGAACTCTTCTTCTTCCGGATCGATTTCTAGCGCTTCTTTCAGCGATGCCTCTGCTTCTTTAAACTTGCCGCAATGCTTCAGTATATTTGCTTGCCCATAGTGAGCCCACTCGTCTGCCGGATTGCACTCGATCGCCTTGTTGATCTCCGCCATTGCCTCTTTCGATTTCCCCTGGCGCAACAAGGCGAACGCCAGCCGTCTGTGGCCATAGGACGAATCAGGATTCTGAGTGAGATGGGCGCGATACTCCTTCTCGGCTAGCGAGTACCGTCCTTGTTGATAAAGGTGGTTGGCGCGCTCGAGGAAGTTCGCAGCTTCCATCTCTCAACTCAGTTTCAGATATTTGAGAATGTCATCGTAAGCGCCCGAGGCGTTAGAGTAAAGCGCGTAGTTGCGAGCGGTGGCGAACCACTCTGCCGTTGATGGTTTGATCTCGCGTACGGCTAATTCCAAATCCTTAGTCGTCAGCGGTTTGGGCACACCCGTTTTCATCGCCTCTTCGATCTTTTTCTCCACGGCAAAGTCGACCAGCGCCATGAGATCAGCTCCCGAAAAATTGTTGGTTCTCTTCGCCAGACTGCTGTAATCGAGGTTTTCGATGGGTTTTCCTTTCACCATTATGCGCACAATTTCCGCCCGGGCTTCCGTATCCGGTGGTGGCACGAACAGCACCCGATCGAATCTTCCTGGACGGCGGAAAGCGCTGTCCAGATCCCAGGGTGCGTTTGTAGCAGCAAGAATGAGAATCCCTTCGTTGCTCGATTCCATGCCATCGAGCTCCAGGAGAAACTGATTGATCATCTGGCGCATGCCTGAATATCGATAATCGGAGCGTTTGGCGGCGAGCGCGTCTACTTCGTCGAAAAAGAGAACGCATGGCGTGTTGCGGCGAGCCCGGTCGAATGTCTCGTGTATATTCTTTTCTGTCTGCCCGGTGTATGCGTCCAGAACTTGATCTATGCCGACACAGATAAAGCCGGCGTTGATCTCACCGGCGGTGGCACGAGCGAGGTGGGTCTTGCCGCATCCGGGAGGCCCATAGAGCAGAATGCCGCCCCCAATCTTTTTGCCGTACGCTTTGAATGTTTCCGCATGCGTGAGAGGATAAATAATCTTTACTCGAATCTGCTCCTTAATGTCAGTCATGCCGCCCACATTTTCAAACGTAATTTCTGACCGCTCCACGTCGCGCGAATGGCTGTGGCTGACGCGCCTGTCGCTCTCGCTTTCAACGTGCTGATTGAGAGCGGTGAAGGTGTTGCCCTTGGGCTCTAACTTGTCGGCTAGTTCGGCATCGCACGCTGTTGGGTCTTTCGCCAGACCCGAACTGTACTGTTTGCGCGCATCGTTGACTTTGCCCTCATTGAGCAGGATGCGCGAGAGAAGAACATGTGCTTTGCCTGGACCGTCTTCTTGGTGCACTAAATCTTCCAGTACCACGGCCGCTTTCGAATAGTCGCCCTGTTGATAAAAGCAGTTGGCCAAGCCGAGCTTCAGCTTGTTGTCTTTGGGGATGAGAGCAAGGGCGGCGCGGTACTCTTGCGCCGCTTCCTCGAATTTGCCGGCTTCCGAGAGTGAGTCTGCCAGGTGCGCCCGCAACGGCGCGTTTTCCGGCGAGACCTTCACCGCCTCTCGCAAAACCTGGATCGACTCTTCTGAAATCATGCGTTCTCCTCTCCGTTCCCTCTCCATTCCCTGGCATGCTGCCGTGCTCACCTGAGAAGATCCGGTGGAAATTAAATACCCTAGCCACTAATGAAATACACCTTTGAAAACTACTAATTGCATAATAGATTCATACTCATGATTCTCTTTTTGAAAGTGTGACTGGCTGAGCGTTCACAGATCATGAATATGAGAGCCGTGTTGCTACGTGGTTCTCGCAGCACATTTTCATATCCCTGTAATGCCAGCTTGATAAAGTCGAATGCGTCAGGCCAATCCGCCTCAGAGTCGATTTAATCTGAACCATGGGAATCCCACGGCTGACAAAATTGCCCCGCTTCAATTAATCTGCGAGAACCCCGCAAAGAAATATCTTCGGCCTTCGCAAAGGAGCACGCCGTGTCTCTAGCACACGTTCAGGCGAGCGCACAGCTTGCCTTGCAAAATCCGCCACCCCAACTGACAGAGCCTGCCAGCGCTACGAGTGTGCCCGCCTCTGATGATTTCTCTCCCTCGCTTGACGCCAGAGAGCAGATTGTTCGGCGCACGCGCTCGGTCCAGTTGGTGCTCCATCTCGAAGGCCAGCCCAACATGCCGCTTTACCGTGCACTGGCGGAAGCGATTAGAAACAGTATCTTGCAAGGAAGACTTTCTCCTGGTCAACCCCTCCCCTCAACCCGTGAGCTTTCAGACTCCTTGAACGTCTCACGATCTACGGCACTGCGATGTTATGAAGAATTGGTTAGCCAGGGCTACATCGAAACCTCGATCGGCTCCGGCACATACGTCAGCAGGCGCCTCCCGGCCGCGCTCGAAGCATCGCGCAACGAGAATCAATCGGTGCAAGAGATCGACCTCGATCGATTTCCGCCGGTTGAATGGTCGAGATTTGCCAATCGCCTTGAGAAAGTAGAGGCGCTTATCGGACGAGACGGCTGCCAGGTTCCCGAGCTCAAGCTTGGTATACCAACTCACTCGTTGATGCCCTTGCAGCACTGGGAGAAAATGTTATTGCGCCATTCGCATTTGGATGTGCGTGAGAAGATGAATTACGACTCGGACGCGTTCGGACACAAACCGTTGCGCGATGCGCTGGTCGGCTTCCTGAGCCGAGCTCGCAGCGTTCGCTGCGATCAGTCTCGAGTGGCGATCTTTTCGGGAACACAAAATGCGCTCGATCTCATTTGCAGATTGCTCATCGATCCGGGTGATTTAGTGGCAGTAGAAAATCCTGGCTATCCCGCCGCGCGCAGAGCGTTCTTAACGCACGGAGCAGAACTTGTCGGCATCGGTGTCGACGAAAACGGAGTGATCGTCGATGAGCTGCAAGGGCGTGAAGATAAGATCAAGCTCCTCTATGTGACGCCTTCGCATCAAGATCCTACTGGAGCGGTGCTCAGTCATGATAGACGCAAACAACTATTGGCTTGGGCCCAACGACACCAAGTCATTGTCATTGAAGACGACAATGACTGCGAATATCGCTACGTCGCACGTACACTTCCTTCATTGCAAGGTATGGATGAAAACGACTGCGTCATCTACATGTCCAGCTTGTGGAAGACAATGGGAACAGCTACCCGCCTTGGTTATATGGTCTTGCCGCAGCGCATGGTCAACATGTTCATGACTGGAAAAGCGATCACGGATCGCGATTTCCCGATGGTTGAACAGTGGGCTCTGACAGATTTCATCAACGAAGGCTTTCTCGAGCGCCACATTCACCGCTCGCGCGCAGTCTACGCCAGGCGTCGACAGGCGCTCATACACTCGCTAACACTGCACCTGGGCAAGCTGATTCGCATCGCGAAAGAGAGCTCGGCTATGCACAACCTGGTGCGCTTCCCCGTGCAGCTGCGCGAAGACTTCATCGTGCAAGCGGCTGCTGACGCCGGTGTCGATGTAGTGAGCACGCGCCGGTATTATCTTGCCAATCCGGCGCGCGGCGAGTTTCTCCTCGGTTTTGCCCATCAGGATGAAGAAGAGATTCGCGTGGCTGTGGCGAAGTTCGCCACTGCCATCAAAACCGAGCTTGCCTCGCGTGCCGAAGTCTAGAAATTTTAGAGAGAGAGCCAAGACGATTTTGCGTTCGAGTCTGTGGAGCGCATATGTGAAATTTAGATATTATGCGCTTCGATCGTCAGCTTCTCTCCACCGGCCGGCACTCCGTCTACCGTGACTGTGACGGGCCACATCGGTCCGGCACTCTGGTCTGGTGCGTTCCACAAGTTGGCGGCGTCGGCCGGACAAACAACGGTGATGGCAGTGTCTTCATCAGAAACCACCTGTGCTAGCAGTCCTCCGAAGTGCACGTCGACTTGCTTGCCTTGCAAACCTTCACCCTCAATGGTGAACTGTTCGCCAGGCGCAACGAAGGACTGACTGAGACGCTTCAGTATAGGATTCTTCTTGATCTTGATTTTAAACGGCTTTGTCTCCATGCCGGCAATGCGGACAATCAAGTTTTGCTCACCAGGTTCAGCATTCGGAGGAACGGTTGCGACGATGCTCTTTCCATCAGCTGATTGCACGGCAGCAGCTTTTCTGCCCAGCCAAACCTCATTCGACGCAGCCACCTTAGAGAAGTTGGTGCCGGTGACTGTGAACTTCTCCCCAATTTTTATCTCTTTCGGATTGACTCCGCTCACTGTTGGTTTAGCCGTCGATAATCGCCAGGTGATTTTGGACCCCACTGGACCGTACGCTTGGATCAGCAACTGGTTTTGTCCAGTGGCTAGCGCACCAGCCAGATTGAGGGTAAGGATGTCGTTCTTGAAGTTTTTTTCCGTGGCGAGAGGACGTCCGGAAAGACTGATGTTGACCTTGGTGAAATACGAGTTGGAAAGGGTGAGAGTGAGTGGAGTCAGTTGATCTTGGCCGCTGGTCAAGCTGATCCAATTTTCAAATCGTTGCCAGCCTGGTTTTCTAGCTACGTCTACCGGCGAATCTTGCAGCGTAAAAACGTCTGAGCCAGCTCTCTTGGTGGAAGTGGTTGTGGTGGTCGCTGCCTGTGGTGCCCCCCCTCTAGTCGATGGAGGAGGCGGAATCACCAACTTCTTGCCGTTCACTGTCGTTGTCTGTGACGCGGTTGAAGCACTCGATTGCGTGCTTGTCGTCGCTGTCGATGAGGTAGATGTCGTGGCAGATGTGGTCGTCGATGATTGCTGTCCTGCCGGGATGAAGGTACCGACACCGGTGGTGGGATTGGTTTGCCATGAGCCTGGCACCTTTCCTGGTCCCGATGACGAGGTCGACGTCGTTTGCGGAGCGCTAAAACCGGTTGGCAGACCGGTTTGCATCTTGGAAGAGGACGCACCGCCATTGGTATTGTCTTGCGCATAGCCCTGGGTGAGCGCGCTCAGACCCAATGCCACAGAAAGCGCTGTTGCTACGGCTAATTTGCTCATCTCTCTTCCTTCCCTTCGATCACGCCACATATCAATCGACAACTTCGTACGACAAAGCCATTATAGTTTCTTGCCAAGTCATTGCAGGAACCTGGTGCAGTAAGCATACCGGCTTCCCTGTCGTCAAAGCCCAATCTCAGCGGCTTTCGGCTGCTTTGTCATAAAGACAAATAATTATCCATTTAATATTAGGCTGCCAATAGCTGGTTCTCTGCCCGGCGCGACGAGTCTGAGGCGCGGCAGCAATTGTCGGACACGTCGTTCAGTTCAAACTGGACACTTTACAGCTTGCTTTGCGTCATCAAGTGTCTGAACAAGTAGAGAAGACGCTCGCTGCGTGGTTCTCGGATGAAGGAGGAAGAGAATGAGTTACGCAAAATCAATCAGCGGAGTGGTCGCGGTAGCGGCGTCGATTGGCTGCATAGCGGTGCCGGCCTGCTTAGCGGAGAGTGAAGCAAGTTTTCAAGCTGACTCGATGGCGCAGAGTTCCAATCAAAGAAACGCCACACGGGAAAGCAGCAACCAGGCGTCCGGTGAGTGGGGTTCAAAGGCTGAAACCAACCACGACAGTACCGCCCAGTATCAATCGAAAGGCATTGCCCGAAGCAACAAACAGGAAGATTTGCCTACGCCATGGGGGCAGATAAAAAACACGATTCCATATCTGTGGGGTGCCAATAACATTCCTGGAAAGAACACGCAGTGGGGCAACACCTCAACGCAGCCGATTATTCCGCAAACTACGCCGGCGCCGATCGCGTCTGTTCCATCTGTCACGACAAGTGTAAAACACATGCCGCAAATCAGTACGTATGGCGCTAGAAAGATGCACACGCGTGTGCAGACGCAAGTAGCCACCAAGCGCGTTCACCTCATGTAGTGCGCGCTAAATCGCAGCCGAGAGAGTTCTTCGCCAGAAGAACTCTTTTCTTTCGCGGGCGAAAATGTCTCTGGACTCTGCACCAAACGCAACCGTCTCTGCTGAAATGACAAAAAGCGGCAAAAAGTGCAAAAAGGTCAAGAAAAGATGAAAAATCGGCGATCTTAAAGGTCGAAAATGCAGAAAAGCGGTTGAAAAAAATGATGGCGCGCTCGTTGTGGTTTAAAACGGGTGCGCCATCATTTCGCAGTTGGCATCATACTTCAAGTGATTAGTGCAAACCGCTGCTCTACCTCGACAGTTTTTTTCATGAGCCAATCGTTGATCAACTCTTACTCGAAAGCATCGTCGGGAAAGCAAAGGCGATCAATTTGAGTGACTGCGATAAAATCCGCTTTCGCACGAACTGAACGCCCGGTAATCGAGCGATGATCAGTGGCGTTCACGTCACCTCTTGTCGGTCGGTTTTCCTTGCTTCAGTGCACTCATGATCTTTCTGCCGGTCTGAATCATCCAGACGCCGAGCCCGATGAAGGCGGCGCTGCCGATCGCCGAGAGAAGAACATGCGCATGGAGAAATTGAAAGGTCATCAGTCCGAGCGTGCCCAGGCAGCAGTACGCGGTTCCACCGACATACTTCGCCAGAGCATCGCGCCGTGAGCCTGCTTTCGCTGTCGCCCACATGAAAGGGGCAGTGGCGGCGCAAACAAGCGTGACGACCATCAACGCGATGATGATCTGAATTCCAAACATGATGGCACTCCTGAACTTGTGCAGCAACTACGAATTGCATCGAGAGATCGCCGGGATATGCTTCATCAAGGAAGAGGAAACTCTTCAGAGATGGGCGGAAGATGGCGAAAAGGATTCGAGGCGGAGAAGCAGAAGCTGAAAAGATTGATTTGAAACAGTTTAGACCCTAACAGCGGCGGCGCGCCCGATGCAACTTTCCTGTGCAAACTCTCAGGATTGCGACAAGCCTGGCGCAACTGTCACAGCCATGCCACCGCCGGGTACTCTCTTTGTCACAGCGGCTCGTCATACTTGAGCAATCGTGCCCCCTACCACGCGCTGAAGAGAGTGGGCGACCGACCTATACAAGCACCAATGCAGGAGCTGCACATGGATCAGCACTTTCAAGTCAAGGCCCAAGAACTGGCGGAAGCTGTCGACTGCGGTAATACCAAAAGAGCAGCGGCCGTTCTTTCCACCGATTTTGACAGCAATCCGCGAGAGGCGATGGCTCTGATGCGAGAAGAACGGGCCCGCGAACAGGCGCGCGGATCAAGCGTTCATCTGGACATCGATGCCAACGGTGAGCTGGTGTTCAGAGATCGGATGGGCAACAGCGTCTCTGCCGGTCCGATCGATCCCAGCCAATTCGCTGGTGCGGAAAATGGGATGCGGCTGCCTGCGCAGGCGATGGCGCCGGTTGAGCAGCAACAGTGGGGCGGACCGCAGCAATTCTTGCCGGCGCAGCCGGGCGATGCGAACGCCTGGAATCAGGGCGCCGCGCCGCCTGAACCGTTCTATCCACCGGACGCGGGCTATCAGAACGGCATCGGTGAAAACGGCTATCCCTTCCAAAATCCGGCACCGCCCTGGGCCTATGCTCCTCAACCGCCGGCTGCGCCGTATTACGATGCGGCTCCGGTGGCTGGGCTGGTTGTGGGAACCGCGCTGGCGGGACTGGTGACGGCACTGTCATTGGGCGGCCGTGAGCACCGCGCTGGATGGATGGCTCCGCGTTATCGATTCCACCGCTAGTCTGCGAAATTAAGAGGAAGTTTGCGCTGACATCTGCTTGAGGAAGGTCTCGATCTCGTCATGTTTGGGCAGAGCCGGAATGGCTCCGGCGCGAGTGCAGGTAATGGCACCGATGGCGTTGGCCCGGCGCACGATTTCGGCCAATCTGGCCATGTCCATGTCGAGAAGCGCCCGACGGCGATTGGATTCTCCCTTGATAAAGGGAATCAACCCCGCGATCATGCCCGAGTTGAAGCCGTCGCCCGCCCCTGTCGCTTCCACTAGTTGTACTTGAAACCCTGGTACGGTCTTGTTGCCTTTGGCGGTGCTCAAGTAGGCGCCGCGTGAGTCGAGCGTGACGATGAATATTGCCACGCCATGCTCTTCTCGCAAACGATCGGCAGCAGACAAGTGGCGTGAGCCGGTCAGGGTGTGCAACTCGTCTTCGTTGATTTTGACCAGGTCTGCCCATTTGAGGGTGTCCAAAATCGTTTGCTTGCAGATTTCAGGACTGGGCCACAAACCGAGCCTGACGTTCGGATCGTAGGAAACGAACATATTGTGTTTGCGCGCCAGTGCGACGGCTCGTTTTGTCGCTCCGGCAGCTGGGTCTGCGATGAGAGAGATAGAACCGAAATGAAGCGCCGTCGCGTCGGAGAAAAGGTCTGTTCGAAGATCTTCCGGCTTGAGGCGGGCGTCGGCGCAAGCGATTTTGGTGAACTCCGCCAGTTTTCTGTCGCCGGTTTTAGTCGTCACTACATATGCCATGCGGGTTTGCGCTTTAGCATCGACGACGACGTTGCTCGTGTCGATGCCGTCATCTTCCAGCACGGCTTTGAGCCAACGACCGAATTCGTCGTCGGCGACGCAGCCGACAAAACCCGTAGGCACGCCTTGTCTCGCCAGCCCGACGGCAGTGTTGGCAGGCGCACCGCCCGCGGCTTTGGTGAAGCTCTGCGCTCGATCGAGCTCGTCACCGGCTGTAGTGCAAACCCAATCAACCAAAATCTCGCCCAGGCAGAGTACATCAACCATGCAAAAACTCTCCATTAAACACGCCGGGCGAAAGATCGCCTGACTTCGGCTGGCACGATTGCAGATTATAACTGCCGTGCTTCTAATAGTTTTTACTCCGGCAGAAGAAAGTTAAAACCCCACTTTGAAAGTGAGCAAGAAGTTATTCTCCTACTCTGGCAATTGCCCACCCTGGTCCAATAGGGTGCGAAGGTCACTTTGCTTTAACCTCTCAAATCAAAAAACACGCGCAGCGCTCATATTTTCGACCGCAAGCTGGATTCGTTGTTGCCTCTAGGCGATTCGAACTGGCATCCGATGGCAGGCTCCTTCGCTGGATGGCTTCGTCTACGGATCGGCGATTGGCGCTGAGTCAGGAGCACAATCATGGACCAGATCGGCATTTTCGGAGGGACATTCAATCCCATCCACACGCGAGAGCTGATGATTGGTCAGTGTGCGCTGGAACAGTTCGGTCTGACGAAAGTCATCTTCATGCCGAACGGTTCGCCTCCGCACAAGAAGACTGATCTGCTGGACCGCGAATCGCGTTTTGAAATGGTGGTTGCCGCTGTCGCTGATAACCTCAAATTCGAGGCATCTCGTCTCGAGATCGATCGACCCGGCACCACATGGACAATCGACACGCTCAAGCAGTTGAGAGAGCAGTACGGCGATGGCGCCAAGCTGAACTTCATCTGCGGCGAAGACGTTCTCAACTCTTTGGAAATTTACGACCGGCGCGCTGAGTTCTTCAAGCTGTGCGACCGCCTGCTTGTCTCTCCTCGTGACTCTGTGCGCCCCGGTATGCTCGATGAAATGCGCAAGCGCTTGCCTGAAGCGACAATCGAAATGATTGATTGTCCCGCCGATGGTCGCTCGAGCACTCTCATCCGCACCTGGATTCGCGCCGGCAAGTCAGTTCGCTATCTGGTGGCGCCTGCGGTGCATGCTCTTCTTGTCGCCAAGAAACACTATCAGGTTGTTGCACCGCCGCCGGCGCCTGAAGTGAAAGAAGTCCCGGTCGAACCGCCTGCCGCCGCGCCTGAGAAAGAGCAGCCCGTTGCCCTTCCGCCGAGCCCTGCTCCCGTGACTGCAACTGTTGTCTCCCTCGATACAGGCAAAGGCGATAAGGTGGCGTGAAAATGCAGAGGGAATGCGCTTGTGGGCAGTGTTTGCATGGTTCGGTAGCAATACCGTTATCACTATGCAAATCTCTGCCCACAAGCGCCACCTCGAATCAGCGCGCTTCCCATCTCGGTTTCTTCTCAAATTGCCCGACTTATTCATCCATGTAGTAAAGAGTTGGCGAGCCTCAAGCCAAGCGGGTAGCGCCGGACGGCTTCAATCTCTTTCTCATCTTTAACCGTGTGCTTTTGGCTACCGAAGCGAGAAGTTTGGTTGGAACAGCATGGA
>DATNPN010000020.1:0-121891 GCA_036703195.1 Planktothrix sp.
AAGGCGACGGCGGTGAAACCTTGCACCGCCGTCGCCTTCTCTTCCGAATGCCAAAATTTCATCGTGGCAACGGCTGCGCAACGTTGCTCGCCGTTGCGCACTAAACCGCCAGTTTTCCGCGCTTTTTCACCGCCGCTGACAGCTGGTCGGCTCGCAGCGCTATGTTCGCATAGGTGCGCCCCTCCTCATCCGAGAACTCAATCTCGTATGCATCCGGGGCTAAGTCTTCAACAACCGTGCCAACCTGTCCTCGCCAAAGATTCCTTGCGGGTAAGTCTTCAGTTAATGCGACCACGTCTAACAGGTTTGGCTTCTTGTTCATAATCCGCTTACTCAAAGAATTTAGCAATTCTCAATCGGAGTCCGCGTGTCTTCCAGGCAAGCTGCTCGCAGAATCTCTTCAAACGAAAGCGAACCAGTGTTCGACCAACACAGTTTCACATATTACGCGATCCACTGTAACAACCCCTCCGGATTCAGACCAAAATAATTGTATCCGTAGAAACGGCACTGATTAATCGAACTCACTGGCCCGCGATTTGAATTTCCGACTGCGTGATGTCCGGTTTGTTTTCATGGTGTAAACGGCGAGCGGCAGCCAAATCGGCAACCGACTTCAACGACTGTCCAAGGTGTGCATATGCAGCCGCACGTCCGAGGTGAGCGTAATAGAGAAAATGGACAGGCTGCTCACCACTGGGATTTAGCACGGCTGAATAATCATCCACCGCGTCATACCATCGCCCACATAGAGATTCAGCATAAGCGCGCACGCCGTGTACGTTAGGCGCGTTCGGTTCGAAAGCTAAAGCACTGGTGCAGTCATCGATCATCGCAAGATAATTTCCAGTTCCGTTGTGAACAAGTGCCCTCGCCATATACATAGTGGATGGACATAGAATTCCCATCACGCTCAAAATGAGAGCTGGTACGCATAACACAAGGATCACACATCGGAGAATCAACCAAGGTCTGCTAAATCCGGCTAAAGCGACAGTAATGCTCGCGCACGAAGCAGGAATTACTGATATCGCGATAAAACATCTAGCAACCTCGCGTATGATATCGGCGTCTCCGTAAAAATCAGTCACACTTTCACGGAAAACACTGAACTCAATCACTGGAAGCATCAGAACTAAAAGCCACGAAATCATGAACGAATTGAAGAAAGCCCCAGCGATAGGCGAAGTCTGCCTCCGCTCTGCATTGAGGAAAAGTCGATAAAGGCAGTACTCGATTCCTGAAAGTGCAACAAACGAACAGCCAACGCACGCCAAACAACTAAACAATACTTGATCCGGAACTTGATAATGAACGAATACCGCGCTCCACTGGTTGAGCGCACAATATGCAACGATCGGCGAAAATACATAGATCGCAATTTGCGAAATTATTGCGGCCGGCCGCGAGGAGCTAGCTACGCCTTGCCAGAGGAACAGCTTGCGCCTGACCGCAACGGCGACGATCAATCCACACAAAACGAAGGAAGGCAATAATGTCGCTAGCGACGTCGCGTCTAGAAAACCATGTGTTGTCCAACAAATAAACACCCATCCCGCTGCAGCCACCTGCAACCCCGCGAAAGCCATCTCAAAAGGAGAAGCTGTCGGAAGTGGCACTGTAATGGGTCTGTCTGACATTTCGGATCTGCACCCTCTGCCTGGATCATGTGCCATTTAATCGGGCATGTCAAGCAATACGTGTTGCTGGAGGCCTTAAACCGATTCCCACCAGTTAATCGAAAATCCCAAATTCCGATTCCTACCAGTTAATCGTTTTGACACTGCATGTAGTGATACTCTGGTCAGCTGAGCATTGCTAGTTATCCAAGGCTATGACTTGCCCCATTTTTCTTGCCTGCGGATGTGCTCCTCTTTAACGGCTTGCGAGAGGGCATCTTCTTCTTCCTGGAGCCGAACCATCGCGATCTCAAGTTCAGATTTAAGATCGATCAGTAGTGCTTCCATTTGTTCTTTCGTTTTGCCGTCAAAGTTGATACCTGTCCGGATAAACCGCAGCGAGCTCGAGCGTAAGCTGTTCTCGTCAGCCTCCTCGGTCAGTACGCTTTCGAGTGCCTTCCGACGTCCTATAAGTTCGGCCGCGTATTGCCGTGCCCGGATGGTTTTCTCCGTTTGTAAAATTCGGCGTCGAGCCCAGCGATCACCGAGACATTCAAAAAACCTTTGTATTCGCTGAATAGTTTTCCACGACGGGCGCATAATGGATGCAAACCTCAACCCGAATTCAATTTTATCATTCCCGTCTTTGTCGAATCGCACGCAGCGCCGCAGATAGTTCAAGGTATTCGCTGCGGAAACATTGGGTCCCCGCATTCAACAAACGATGGACCGACCATGCGCTCGGTAAATATAACGAGATTGATCGCATCCGAGATTCGAGAAGAAGGAAAACGAATCGCTTGAAATATACCGCAGTCAAATGCGAGTTGCCCGAGAATTTGCGTCGGTACAGGCAATCCCATCGCCATGGGCCATTCCCAAGATTTTTTCAGCTCAATGTCATGCGTGTGCAACAACTTCTGATTGTCGGGAAGCGTCAAATCCAAGACCGACTCAAGGCGGATCCGAAACTGCAGCGTGACTTCAGCCGGAGCATGCTGGTAGGACACAGCAGCATGTGAAGTAAACATTCCCGTCGATTCAACATAGGAGGTCGCGAAGTGCTCCGAAACGTAGAGCGCCCGGGCTCCCCCGATCGGTGTATATCTCTGTCCAGATTTCCTAGGACCGAGGTCATACAATGGCTGTATAGGGGTTGAACCATCGCCAATTAAAGCGGCTAGTTCGACACACCGGTAAACATTTCTCTCTGGATAGAGACTCGGTGAAATCTGACCCAGTGCGACGCGCAATTCCGCGCTGTCAATCATCAGTCAGGGCTTCCCAGCCGCGCATCATCGATCCAATCCGCAAGCAACTTTACCTTGCCGAGCTTGATCACATCGAGAGGAGTATGGCTATCGAATCGGTCATTAGGGGTGTGCAGCCACATTTTGAGTCCCTTAGTAGACCCGGTGACAGCGATAAGACCCCGAGCAATTCGTTCGAAATCAAATAGGGGAGACTGAATACTTATTGAGTCTGATGTCTTTGACAGAGCCTGTCTTGAAACTCCGACATTTAAAGCAACTTCCGTCATATTCAAATCGAATAGATTTGCAATCAAATCTGCATCTAATCTGCCCTTCTCATTTCGCAACTGCTCTACTGGTGCCGAAGAGACTTTGTGATCTTTGCGGTCGACCGAATCCGGATTGTTGTCGAATAGCCGAGACAAATGGTACATGAGCTTGCCGCGCGTAATTGGTGCCTGTATCACCTGAATTTGGCGGTGTGATGCTAGAGAAATCCAATCCTGCTCGGTGGGCGCCTTCACGCTCAAAAGTATCACCGGAATATTTGGCTTCAGTATTCTGATCTTTGAAACTAACGACAGCCCAGTCATGCCCGGGAGTTGCATGTCGACCAGAAGTACATCCGCGTGCTCTTTGTCGAGGGAATCGCCAAGCTGATCGGCCGAGGCCGCCGAACGAAGCGTTATGCTCGGAATTTGCCCGACAAACAAATCCCCCTTCAGCCACTCGTTAGGATCAAAAACCAAAGCTGTGATGCTCTGCTGTTGCATCTTTACCGCTCCATACATGAACCCGATTGTAGCACATTCTGCAACCTCCGCGCAACCATTGCGCCCCCCTTTCGCAACCGGAGATTTTGGACTGCCGGTTGTTCGGTTCTCACTATATAGACCGTAGATCTTTCTCAACATCAACTTCGATCTTTGGCTTTTCTCCCGCGCGCGCGGATCTGTGTCAAGTGGTTGTGACGGCTCAGGCAGCTGCGGAGAGGGGGGCGGCCCCTACTGAAGACGGAAATTCGGGCTTGCAAATGGCTTCTGGCGAACCAATAATGCTGAAACGAATTTCAGCCACTCTCACTCAGCGAGTCTGAGCGTAGCTTTCGCCGAACGGCTTTTAAACAGCTTTTCGAGTGCGCCGCCGTGCGCGCGCACCGATTTATTGTCATATCAATTTTTCATGGGCCAGCGCCCAGAGGTCTTCGTCATGCATAGTCTCGAAAATCCACCTATCGATGTTCCACAAGAGCCGCCGCCCTTCGATCAGCCACAGACAGAGGTCCCGCCTGAAGAGTTTAAAATAGGCGGTTTTGACAAAGGCACGCCGGCGATCATGCGTGAGCCATCGCTATATGTTTCGATCGCAATCATCTTCGTCGCCACTTTTGTCAGTTTCAATAAAACACCTGTCGTGTTCTGGTCCTCATTCATCGCTATCTCAGTGATTGCCGTCATCTTCTTTGCCGTCGCAGAGCGGTCATTGTTCAAAACATCCGATACTTTTAACCGATTCGCGATTCCGTTCGAAGGAGTCTTTGTCATAACCTTCGGTTCTGTCCTGCCCGGGCTCGGTCTGCTTGCATATGGTATTTATGCGCTGGCCACTTCCCACGGTGCCGATCTTTTAGAAGAAACCGCAAAGATGGCGCTCCTACTGGTGGTGCCGTTGTTCAACTTCGCAGTCTGGTCTGCCCTGCGAAGAGGTTATCTCGTTCGCCCAAGATTGACCGGACTCATGAACGGACTTGCGCTCGGGCTCTCGGCATCATGGACAATAATTTGGTTGTCTTCTGCGTTTCTCTTGCACGGCGCATCGTCATGCAAACTCGGCTGGATGCTTCTCTTATGCTCATCGCCATTTATGCTGTTCGCTGCCGCCGGACTGTGCCTCGACCTTTATCACAAGACCGAAACGAACATAAGACGCATCACCGCCACATTCGTCACGCTAGGCGTCCTCTTGTCACTCCTATTTGTTCTGACTCCAATGGCTCGCATGTTCTGGGTGCAATCCCTGTTGAGTGAGGCAGAAAACGGCTCCAGCTCAGATGCTTCAAACATCCTCTCAACTCTGCGCAATGTGACTACAGACGCAGACTTGCGGCCATCCAACTCACCCGTCAGCGGATTTGCTCTAGCAGAGATGCTCGTGCCTAATCGCGGACTTGGGTCTGATATTAGCTATGAGCGTGATCTCTATTTCAGAATTACGGGGAAACCGTATTGGGGAGCCGACAATACCGCAGAAAGTGCGTCACAACAGCAATCTGTGATGAATCCGATCATTGGCGGCAAAGTCGCCGGACTGTCCTTAGCCAAATCGCAAATCTCTGGAGTTCTGGATTCACTCACCCTGTCTAGTTCGATCGACTGGACAATGACATTCCGCAATTTCAGTAGTTCTGAGCAGGAAGCTCGAGCGGAGATTCAATTGCCCAAAGGCGCTGCAGTATCGCGCGTCACCCTATGGGTCAATGGAATTCCTCAGGAGGGCGTCACCGCAGCTACCCCCAAAGTGCAGGCTGCCTACAACGACACTACATCCGCTCGTCGCGATCCTTTGCTCGTGACAATGCCGGCACCGGATAAGGTGCTCATTCGGTGCTATCCGGTGCCGGTCGACGGTGGGGACATGAAAATCCGGCTTGGCTTTAAATTGCCCCTTGAAACCACCGACGGTGCCCACTGCTCTTTGCAGCTTCCGTATTTATTGGACACTAATTTCGCCCAGCCAAAACGCAATCGCGTCAGCCTGGACTTGAACGACAAACCAGTCAGCAACATTGCCGGTTTGGTGGCAATGAAGAACGAGCAGGGCTACATGCTCAATGGCATTCTCAAAGTCGCTGAGCAAGGCAAGGCGCTCGCTCCAATCGTGATTCAGCGTTCAAGCCGATTAAAACAGTTCGCCACACCGGACGCAAACTCGAAGTACAACCAATACATCATCGAACAAATTCGCGAAATTACTGCGTTTGCTCCTAAACATCTATTCGTGGTTATCGATTCATCTGCATCTCTCCAGAGTCGTGCCGATGAAATCAAAGATGCACTGGCAAATTTGCCAAAAGCGACAGAACCCACGATCTATTTCACTCCAGCTCCAGATATGGAAAATGGGAAGATATCGGAAGTGACGCCAAAAACGATGCAGCAGGCTTTAGCTGCGATAACGCCGGCCGCATTCATCGGCGGTCAGACCACGGGACCACAACTGCAAGACGCACTCGAATCTGCTGCTGAAAAAGCAGGCAGTGCCGTTTTGTGGATTCACGGTCCACAACCGTTAACTCAAAATCCAGAACAATTCAGCGCACTGGATTTGGTGCACGGAGTTTGTTTGTACGATTTGCAGATTGAACCCGGACCTGTCTCTGTGATCCAAGCTCTTCAGACCGAAGATGCATCCAATATGATCTCTTACGTTTCCTTGCACCACGATTCAACAGTCAAAGATGTGCAGCAGCTCGTCTCGGATGGGCAGAAAGGAACCAAGAAATTGTCGATGGTGACCAAGCTGACGACGAAGCTTCCGGACATGACCATCATTGACGACAAAGCTATTTCCGCCCGAATAACAGCCATCTGGGCAAAAGGTACGACATCGCTCCTGATCGCTAACGGACAGCAAGAGCAAGCGCAAAAGCTCGCCACGGATTATCGGATTGTCACTCCTGTTACGGGAACAGTCGTGCTCCAAACCGAGAAGGACTACAGGCATCATGATCTGATTCCAAGCGACTACAAAGACCAATCCTTGCGTATGGAGGGGGCACCCTCTTCGGGTCTGGTGGGAGCGGCTGTCTATCCACGATTTGGTCAGTCAAACGAAGTCGGCATGATGTCAGACTTAGGATACGATACCGCCCGCGATATCGTGCGTATTCTGACGGCAATCTCGTTGCTCATCTCAATTGTCGTCGCTGCGATGTTCTTGCGCTCGCAGAAGGCGACTGAAGGTAAAGCAATAGCCAAAGCAGTGTGTCTCGTGCTCGGTGTGCCGGTCACTATTCATCTCCTCGGCACATTCTTCATCAACAACTTCGGCGGACTCGGTGGAGGCTTGTGATGAAGCAATTTGATGCAACCGCTTCGGAGCCTTCCGGCTCCGGAGCGGGGCTACTAGACAACTTGTATATTGCCAAACCGTGCGATGCAAATTGGGATGACATGCAAGGCGATGACCGCGTACGCAATTGCTCGCTGTGCGCGAAGAATGTGTATAACATCGCCGACATGACTAGAGCTGAGGCGGAAAGGTTTTTAGCGCAGAATGGCTTCACGAAATGCATGCGCATCGCGCAGCGACAAGATGGGACGATCATTACCGACGATTGCCCAGTCGCGCTTCGCAAGATCCGAAACGGCTTTCGTATTTTTATGCGTGCGACTGCAGCGGCGCTAGGTTTCATCGTCACGCTATCTTGCTGCGTCACACGTCAAGCACGAGCTGAGGAGGGCACCGCGCCAGTCAACCGCGAGTCATCTCCGAGCAGCAGCGGTGGCCGTGCCGGAACTTGGGGTGTCAGCGGTACCCTGGGCGCAATTAGGAGACTCCCAATGGCTACTGCACGCTTTGGCATCGCGGACAACAAATGGAAAGGGCCGCCAGCAAATGTCGATGAGATGTGCCGGGAATCCGAGTGGGTAGTCATCGCAGAGTATCGTGGATACAAGTCCTCTTCCATAGCCGACGATTCACAACCACCTGACGCCCAGTATCGAGTAACCGAAACGTTAAAAGGAAACATACCAACCGATGAGATATCTGTGCGGTATGAGCTGAGAGACTCTACCGCCGAGGTGGAGTCCAGAAAGTCGCAAAACAGCGACCTCCCGCAATTAGGCACCAAATTCGTGCTCTGCCTTTCCACAAGAGATCCGGAAACCGGAGTCTTCGAAACACACAGTGCTGCCAGAGGCCGATTCGAAGCGAACTCTGCATGCGTTTACGCAGCAAAACAAGCTTTAGGACTGCCCGTACCACCGCGTATTAATCCATTCCTATCAAAAAACAATCTTCTCGGCACTCCGCCTCGCGCACTCCTACCAAATATACCGATACGTCCACCACAACCGGTGCCGGATATTTTTCGAACCAAAGACTCACCTTAGATCCATTGGCTAGACTGCGCACGCCGCAACTTCCGTTGTTTGCGTCATTACCTCAGGCGATTTGCTAAACAAGATGGAAGCATCCTCTGCCTGATAATATTGTCCTCGGACAGTTAGGTTCAGGCTAATGACGCAACCACACCTTTACATTTTGTCCCTGGCTTTAATAGCCGCGAGCAGCGGGCTATTGTGCGGTTGTGGTGATAACACAACCAAACTAGCCGATAACGAATCCCCTTCGAATGAAACGTCCGGAGGAAAGACAGTCTTGAATAGACAGAAGATTAGGATCGATTTGCCCAAATGGGCTATGGCTGAGTACTACGTTCCTATTAAGAAGCCTCCAGCTGATGCCAAAAGTCTGATCGCTGAATCAGTTAAGAGGCACGTCGGAGGTACGGTGCGTGAGATCACCTTGAAAATGCTCCCGATAATGCGGGTTGACGTTGACGACAAGAACGACTATCCGATGCCGGCTCACGAACTCCTCAAAGTTATGGGCGCAAGCGCGAAACAGCTTTCGATCATAGATAAGACCAAACAAATCGCGGCCATCGAGGCACCCAATAAACCAGTTTGGCCGCCATATCATGAATTTGCGGCGAGAGCAGCCGCCGGCGCCTTGGCCTTCGACCAAAACAGCGTCGTTATAGACAAGACAGTCCCAATCGTAATGTCTGCAGAAGATGCATTGTCGAAGCTGCCCAGAGGTGATGAAGCTCCACTCTTTACCGATTGGATAATGGTCATTAGCTCTCAATCGGACGACGGAATTTGGATGACCACCAAAGGAATGTCTCGAGTAGGACTGCCAGAGCTTCAGGCGATTGGCGTGCCACCGCAACTGCTTAGATCATTTACGTCAGTGATGGTAGGACTCGCCTACAACATCATGAAACAATATGCCGGTACGGTCACAATCAATTCCGTCCCCGATCATTTCGATTTGCCCGCCGATATTCGAATCAGCGAGAGCGATATTGCGGAGGCCTATCGACATGAGAGCGAACATGGAGGCGAAACTTCTGTACACCTCAAATTGGACAAAAAGAAGGGTGAGCCAGGTAATGCCTTCCTGACGATAACTGTTCCAGCCACCGATCGCCGCACGCGCGGCGAGTACATGATTGATATCAATGACAAGCTTTTCGGACCTCATGCCGATGGCGTGATTCCTGCCTCCCTGTCACCGGAAATGCTGGCAGCGATGCATACAGCCCGATCAAAACTGTCCGAAATTCGCACGCGATTTGTAGCGCACAAGCTTCCAAAAGAATCGCAGCTGATTGTGAAATTCCCAGTGCATAGCGGCGAACACACGGAGTACCTGTGGGCTTTTGTAAACGGGTGGGATTCGCCCGACAAACTGAACTGCCACTGCGGCAATGACGCCAACCTCGACCCCAAATTGCGTGCAGGCACACCCCTCACGCTGAAACCGAGCGATCTAGTAGATTGGGCCGTTGTGCAAAACGACAACATTATAGAAGGCGGCTGGACAAACAAACTCCTCGGACAGTAGAGACAGATCAAAAATGCTGGCGAATAAACTCATTTCGAAGATCACAATCAGTTTGGGCGTGCTCCTGCTCTTTCACGCATCAAGCGCATTCGGCTCTGACGATATTGACAAACAAAATTGGGCATTTATGCCCAGGCTCTCGCTTGGACCAGCGCTGATAGCGACCTGTAAATACATCCGGCTCGACCGGCAATATTGACCAGATGAAGGCCAAATTAAGGCGTTAACCGTAAACTCTGGCGCCCAGAATTTCAAAAGAGTGAAACATTGGGTCGAAACTCTGTTATCCGACTTAAACCAACACCAAGTCCACTACAGCATTTCCACTCCCTCGGATGTAGACTACCGCTTGATACTAGCAACTGGTCCGAACCCCCGCGACATCCGATTGTTTATTCCACTAAACGAGCAAACGCTTGCATCATCGTTCGAATCGAAAATCTCTCACTTGAAACGATTGTTGGAAGAAACCGATCATGGGAGGGCGGGATGATCTAACGCTGCACCACCGAGCAACTTATTTTGACATTTTAGCAACACATCTGACAGACAATCACACAAAATCTACCGAGGACAACATGGGCGTTGAGTACAAGCATGGTTTTGCTGTAAAAGACCTGAACAAACTTCCAACAACCGAGAAAGATTTTGATCTTCTTCAGAAGCGCGTATCGGAACTCTTAACCAAATGGGGTCTGACAGAAACTTGCGTCGAGCGGCGCACCGGCACTACACGAGAGATACTGTCTGATTTCAGCGATCCGAAATCAGACTGGCAAACCAAAAATCAAAAACTTCAAAACGGGCTGCCGTCGATTTTAGAACAAGAACGGCGCTTGGACTGGCAACCCTTGGAAGACGAAGAAGCAATTCAGAAAATTGCCGGACGCGATTTCGAATATTCGGGCGTCGAGAAGGAGGCTGAACTGCAATGGATCTACATGCAACTCGGACCAAGTTTTAAAATCTATAGTGATCCGTATGGCAAGTTCACCATAGAACAAACAAACCCGTTCGTGTGTTCTTCATGCGGAAAAGAAACTTCAGTAATTGAAGACCCGTGGATTCCCGGCATGCTAGAACAGCACCGCATCTGCCCATCGATGTGCACATGCGGTGGCACAGTAAACCCTGGCAGTTTTCGAATTCCGTACAAAGATGGCACACCGAGCACCGCCATCTGGAAATCTGCTTTGTTCCCCGACTTCGGTAAATGTCACCCAAAAACAGTCTTGTGGGCAGGAAGAACGCAAAGCCGCGAGTTTGTCGACGAACTCGAAGAAGCATTTGAATCTGAGCTAACGCAATTCGGTTCTTGGTGCTAAAAGTTGATCGTGTGGTGCTTGGATTTGAGCGGCTTGAAGAATTGATCGTCCGAAGGTGTCAAGGCACCTTCCTTTGCTCGCAAAGCCTGCTCCTCAGGAGTCAAAACACCTTCATTCGCTTCGAGCGGTTTCACCGCTCTTGTACTGTACACCGGAACTAAATTCGCCAGATCGTTAGCAATCAAATACTGGCGAAACAACTTTCTCACGTCGCTACCTTTATACTCACCGACCTCCTGAAAGCTTTTCTTTCTCACACGAATGGCAGTGACCTCAGCTTGAGTCAACGGCTTTCCTTCCTGGTCGAAGCTTTTCAATGAGCCCTTGCACTCGATGCATTGATCGTTAGACTTTATCGGTATGTACACCTGGAGTTTTTCCATCTGGTGCGAGCTCACAATCCGCTTGGTATGTGAATCGACTTGCACATCAACGCTTCGAAATCGCAGCACCACCTCTTTGTCAGAAACAGAAACTGGCTCATAGGATTTACACAGCTGGACGGAGTACGATCCTTCACCTTGTAATTTTGCAACATATGGTGCGCATTCATAATTCCAGATGCCACCTTGCTGATCGCGCTGCCATCCCATCATCTCGTCGCTCTTCGTGGCAGTTTCACTCTGAGACTTGTTCTCTGCGTGAGTTTTAAAATCGTAGCTGTAGATTGTTGTTTGCTTGTCTCCGTGCCACGTACCGACCAGCCATTTTGGGATCCGATACCATTTATTTCCTGGTTTGTATTTCTCCAACTTCGACACAGGCAGAATCGAACCGGTGCGCAAAGACGCATCGACTGGCGGAAGTGCCTCGACGTGTTTGACGCCGCCCGTCAACGTGATCACACCAGACGAGCCACCAGCGGCGCGAGTTTCTGATTCAAAATTGAAACCGAGCAGGGTCGCGATAGATATGAGCAGAGCGACGCGGCGTGCGTGAGATACCTTCATGCGTTCAATAATACAGGATCGTGGCAGCGGGTGGGTGCAAGCGACCCCTACAGCGCCTCAGCCCATCGCCTCGGAAAAGAGCCTGGTTTTGGGGTTGATGCGCTTGAACGTGCGCATGATTAGAACGTCGGTGCGCGCGTTCGTGCGCATTGCGCTTGTGACACGGCGCCAACTGAGAATTAAACGTTAGTCGGCGCCAATCTCAGCCGCGGGCAGCTTGCGAGAAAAGTCTGACCTTTGTCGCGAGCAGCTTGACCGTCCACATGTTCTGGTGTCGGGCGAACGATACCTTCGAATAGATCCGACAAACCGTACGGCGCAAAGATCGCATGCTCGCCATTGTCTTCAATTCTCACACCCACAGCCGTAGCCGTGTGCAACCAACTACCCACGCCATCTTCACAACTAGAAAACGTCCGTCGCCCCGGACGCCAAACGGCGAAGCTCGCCTGGTTTTTAACGTCGAATTTGTAACCCGGGAAATTCGTTTCCATAATTTGTTTTGCATCGAGCTCTTGCTGGCGATCGCCGTCGGCATCAAAAAACGCGACATCGAAGTCATTGATCCGCAGATTGCACTCGTCACCGAACAAATGCTTCCAAACCGTGTTGCGAACCGCACCACCAGCCAACCACCAATGCGGCAAGCGAGCCGCAACAATTACAGGCAGCACGCGTGCGATGATCGAATTTGAAACTATCTCGATAAACTCTGCTTCTAAGCTCATAACTGACTCGAACACTCCCCAGAATCAACTAAGTTGTATCCCGAGTCCACCATACTTCAATTTCCTTCGCTCCATATCGGGCGGTTTCAAGCATAGCATTTGCGTTCTCCGACCAACGAACATGCACCTCCAAATTCGTGGTTTTATCAGGCACGCCAGTGCACTTAACCACCACGTAGAAGTCCCATTGCCATCGGCAACCTGGCTCCTATAATGACAGAACCGCGCACCCATTATAGTCCTGCTTCTAAGCAATTCCCTGGGGGGATGCACATGCATTTAGATTCGAGTTCTGGAGAACAGCAAGTTACCGCTCACGAACACGGGGCCGCTGAATCAGGCTCACTTGCCAATCAGGCTTGGGAACTTTGCAAAGAAAATAAAGTGGCGACCGCTGCAGTGGGACTAGCTGCAATCGGGCTTGGTATCGGAGGTGTCTACGTCGGACTGGAAGAGTCAGCGATCAGCAAGCTCACGGCAGAGTTGAGTGAGTTAAGCCCCATACCTCGTTCGGCAGTTAGTGAATCATACAAGTCTTATTGGAAGGCGTATACAGAAGGTATGAAGCTCACTACCACATTCTTCGATCGTACCAAGGCACTTGACGAATCGATTGCAGGATCAAGGTTGGGTATATCACCTGAGTACTTCCAAAACAATATTCAAAAACCTTTTGACGCGGCGATGGCCGCATTCGATAAAGTCACAGTCGCCACGCCCTCGATGAAAACACACATAGCGACTGTGCCGGAAGAACTTCGCAGGGATGAACTTTTCAGGGTGCAAACCGCAGTTTTAGGTCCATGGCATTGGACAATTAACGACTCCAGGCTCGAGATGATCAAGGCTCTCAGGTCAGCAGGATATCATGTGTCAGAATCCGCCAGTACTGCTGTTGCCGCGGCCGGCTAAATTTTTTCGTTCAACTCCTGTACGGCACGTTGGCACTGCTCAGTCTATTAATCGCCGACAAATCGTCTCGTCTCATTCTGTGGTTTCCTAGATCAATTCGTATGCATTCCTAGCGAAGCAATGCAGCCTTTGTCCTTTGGGTATGCTGTATGTACCGAAGGAACTCCATAATGCCGGAAAGCACACCTCAGCCTCGACCATTACACGACGAGCCATTGCGCGGGCAGTGGAATGATTTCTCCACGGAAGAGCAAGAAGCTCGGTATAAGGCAGCTTGGCGCATCGGTTATGATGCAGCAGAACGATCAGTGGCGGACGGACCCATCGATTTCATCGAAGTTGCGGAAGACCTGTTCGATCTGATTTTGTTCGATATGCTCGCAGAAAAACTGCTCAAATGCGAGTTGGCGGATGAAGACGCATCTTACTGGAACGAGCTTATGGATGCAGGCACCTTGAAGTCAGATGGACGAATTTTTGCCATTCAAAGCGGCTGGAACACAAAAATGTGTCAAGAACAAACCACTCGCTGGTTGGCTGAGCCCTTGCCAAGCCACACTCGTCACAAAGTCGTGCTTTATCAGGGAGCAGACGGCAAGCGTTATTTTCTTGTCGCTGAATCGCACCGCACAGTCGACTTCGACGCCAAAGACTTTCAATACGAATCTGAACATTTCGCCGGTGATCTTGCAGACGCCGCTGGCGATCTTCGCTGCACCACCGGCGAGACCATATTCCTGAAATACGACGGCAGCTGGGAAGTGCGCAAAGATCCAATTTAAGCACTGCGCTATGGAAAGCCGTTTTGCCTATACGTGGCTCACAAAACGTCTGAAATGTATTTGCCCGAGTTCAGTCCAACCGTTATTGCTGCGAAAACTCTTTTATTGAAACTTTCCAACCAACATCAAACTACGCCGAAGCGGTTTGCAAGATGTGAAAGATTCGTGTAAGCGGCGAAGCTGCGCTGAGCGAATTAATTTGCAGACCGGTTAGGTTTGATACATTGACGCCTTCAATCAGCGAAAGACTGGTTCCCTGGCGGATACTATGGCAGAAGGAATTGACATGACTAGCACAACAGCAGAAAAATTGGCCGGCAAGACGGCGCTTGTTACTGGCGGCTCGCGCGGCATTGGGGCTGCAATCGTAAAACGACTGGCAGCCGAAGGTGCGGCGGTCGCGTTCACTTATGCAAAAGATTCGGAAGCGGCAGCAGCAGTAGTGAAAGAGATCGAGAAAGCAGGCGGAAAAGCGTTTGCCATCCAAGCCGACGCGGCTAGCGCCGACGCTGTCGTAAACGCAGTTGAAAGTACCGTCAAGAAGTTCGGTCGACTCGATGTGCTAGTCAACAACGCCGGAACAGCCGTCCCGAAGCCCTTCCAAGAAGCTACCGCCGAGGAGTTGAATCGAGTCATCGACATCAACTTGCGCGGAGTATTCGTCGCGACGCAAGCGGCGTTGAAACACATAGGCAAGGGCGGACGAATCATCAATATCGGATCGTGCGTAGGCGAGCGCATCATGACACCTGGTCTAGCATCTTACGCAGCCACGAAGGGCGCGGTCAAAATGTTCACGCAAGGATTGGCACGGGAAGTTGGTGACAAAGGCATTACAGTCAACAACGTGCAGCCAGGACCGATCGACACTGACTTGAACCCCGCTGGCAGTGAATGGGCAACACCGCAGATTGCTGCTACAGCACTCAAGCGCTATGGGCACGTAAACGACGTCGCTGCGCTAGTCGCCTTCGTTGCTGGTCCTGACGCCGACTACATCACGGGCGCCAACCTCACTGTCGACGGCGGAACCAACGCCTAGCAACGTTCCAAAACGCAAACATCCAAAGACGCCAAACCTATTTAATGCGGTTTGGCGTTCGTTTTACCTGCCGTGGACTGAAATTGGCCTTTTCGTCAAAACGGCTGCGCGTGGACGTCATTCGAAAGTCCGCGCCAAAGAGCGATTATGTGAGAGTCGCTCCTGCAACCAACGAGGTACAGACCAATGATTACATCACTCACCACCGCAGTCCTTATCACAGTAGCCGCTTTCGTATTAAACGCCATCGCAGGCGGAATGGGCGCCCTTCTAGGCCACTTCGGCTCGCAAAAGTTCGGCGCCGATGGCAAATTCGCCCGCATCATTTCCTTCGCTAATTTGGTGGCGTGGTTGTCGCCAATGTTTGGGTTCTTCATGTCCGTCGCCACTCTTGTGGCCGCAAACAAATCAACTCAATCTGCCACGAAGATGCGCACGATGGCCGCGATTTGCATGGCTGCCTCATCCATCAACTGCATCGCCGGTGCCGTCATCATGGCTGGCCACTCGGTATAAGGAAACAAAGTTAGTCCCGAAGGCAAGGAAAGAGCCGGTGCAAACCGGCTCTTTTCGTTGGCCAGTCCTTTTATGACCCGTCATATCTCTCAATACCGCCTCCCGGGCCTTTTCAACTTGCCTTATAATACCGAGCCAATGTCACAGCTCATCACACCACAATCCCAGCTATCCGCCGCCGACGTCTATCCGGAAGCCGTCGCTGAGCTAATCGAGACCGGGCGCCAATTTCATTCATGGAAGTGGTCGCTGGCTACGAGTAGCAACTACAGTGTCGTCGTCGGCCGTGACCCGCTGCAGCTCCTCATGACCGCCTCAGGCAAAGACAAGGGCCGGTTGCAAACTGAAGACTTCGTGCTCGTCGATTTGAACGGACACATCGTGGGCGATACCACATCCGGCGCTAAGCCGTCTGCGGAAACGCAACTGCATCTGATGGCGATCGAGAGGTTTGGTGCAGGATGCGTCTTGCACACGCATTCCGTATTAGCCACAACGCTATCTGAACTCTTTTCGCAAGCGAAGCGAATTGAATTCACCGGCTATGAAATGCAAAAGGCAATCGAAGGTGTCACCTCCCACGATACCACCCTTTCACTGCCCATTTTTGATAATACCCAAGATATCAATGCGCTTCGCGGCGTTATTGAAACCGTTTTGCCCGATGACTTTGCGGCGCACGGCTTTTTGATTCGCAAGCATGGGCTGTACGCGTGGGGCAAAGATCTGGCCAGTGCGCGCCGTCATATAGAAGCATTCGAGTTTTTACTTGAAGCCACCGCAAGCATGCTTTAGGAGACAAAGATGGCGCGACTTAGAGTTCCGGATGAAAACATAACGCTGACTTCCGCAGCGGAGATTTCAGCATTCGTCGCCAAGTTTGGTCTCTGGTACGAACGATGGGAAACATCCGCGCCTCTTTCGGATAACGCGACACAAGATGAAATCCTGTCCGCGTATAGCAAGGAGATAGAAACTTTGAAGGCGCGCGGTGGCTATCAAACTGCCGACGTGATTAACGTGACACCCGCGACGCCTGGACTCGACGCCATGCTCGAAAGGTTTCTCGCAGAGCATACTCATAGTGAAGATGAAGTACGCTTTGTCGTAAAGGGGCGTGGCGTTTTCCACATAAATCCGATCAGCGCACCGGTGTTCGCAATCGAGATGGAAGCCGGCGATATGATCAATGTTCCAAAAGGAACGCAACACTGGTTCAATTTGTGCAGCGATAAAACGATTCAGACGATTAGGTTATTTCAAGAAACCACGGGATGGGCGCCACATTATATGGATTCGCCCATACACGCGCGTTTCGAGCCTGGCTGTTTTGGACCGACCTACATCGAGGCAGCCCGGTGACGCGCGTCATTCTGCTGGACATCGAAGGAACGACATCTTCTGTTTCCTTCGTCCATGACACGTTGTTTCCCTATGCAAGAAAACATCTGTATGAATATCTCCAGCAACACTGGGGCGAACCTGAGCTTGATTCCGCGTGCCAGTCAATTGTTTCGGACGCCGGCAGTGGATCGGCATCAAACATCAATGACGTCGAGCAAGCGGTAGCCGAACTGATGGATCGGGACGCCAAACTTACCGGATTGAAGCAACTGCAAGGGCGCATTTGGAAGTCAGGCTTTGAGAGCGGACAGCTTGAGGCGCATGTTTATCCAGACGCGCCTGCGGCATTACAGCAATGGAAGTCTGATGCGCTCAGAGTTTTCATCTATTCGTCTGGAAGTATTGAGGCGCAGAAATTATTTTTCGCGCACACCATCGCCGGCGATCTTTCGAATTACATTGACGGCAACTTCGATACGACGATTGGTGGCAAGCGCGAAGAATCCAGCTATATAAAGATCGCCGAAGCGATAGGCGAGGCACCTGAACACATTCTATTTATAAGCGACATTGAAGCCGAGCTCGATGCCGCAAGGGCAGCGGGCATGCGAACCGCCCTCGCCGTCCGCGGCGATTCGCCAAATTCCTCCCGGCACCAAACCATCAGCTCCTTCGATGAGCTTTTCTTGCCTCAATAGACAGGAGCGATCAACGCAGCGCGAAGCAGCGATCAACGCCGCGCGATCGAGCGCGCGTCTCCAGGCGCGCAGAGAAGAAGCTTTTCTACTGTGTATGCTGCTCAAAACAGAAACCATGGAGTTACGCACCATGATGGCACGTCTCTCGCGGCGGCGCTGGAGCGCCGAGCTCCTTACGCGTGTCCCGTACTTTGACGTTTTCGTCAAAACGGTCACGCGACAAGGTCATTCGAAATGTCGCGCCGAAAAGCGAGGATATGAGAGTCGCTCCTGCAAAACAACGAGGTACAAAACATGCTCTCACTCATCACAGTCGCAGCCCTGGTCGTCTTAGCCGCCACAATCATAGTCGCACTCGGCACAGCCGTCGGGCACCTGACCGGTCGCCGCTTTGGCGCTGACGGGATGTTCGCCCGCATCTTATCCTACTCCAACCTGCTGCTCTGGTTGTCGCCGATCGTCGGCTTCTTCACATCGGCCGCCACGCTGGCTGTCGCCAACCAATCCATGAACTCTGCTCGCAAGATGCGTGTCATGGCAGCGATCTGCATGATCGCTTCCCTGGCGAACTTCTTCGCGGGAATGGTCCTTCTGCAGAACCACACAATTTAGTTTTCTCTTTTCACCCGAGAGCGACGACAGAGCCGGCTAACGCCGGCTCTTTGTCTTTGCAGTTCATTTCCATTGCATCCGCGAGCCGATGCTCGCTGGTTACCCAAAACATCGCGTTTTTGATTAACTAGCACGCATCTCTTTTAACCCGCGGCATCACTTTGGCCTTTTCGTCAAACAGCTCTCGCGACAAGGTCATTCGAATAAAGACCCCTCAGAGCGAAGATATGAAGGTCGCTCCTCGCAAAGGTACACAACAATGTTTTTCATCATATGGCTCGTCGTTTTCTCGGTATGGATTGTCGGGTTAACCCTCGGAGCACTTGCTGCCCGTAAACTCGGTGCGGACGGAACATTTGCCAAGATCGTGGGATACAGCAATCTGGTGATGTGGCTGTTTCCGATAATCGGATTCTTCACCGCAGCAGCAACTCTCGGTGTGGCAAAGCAATCCATGCACTCTGCTCAAAAGCTGAGAATCATGTCAGCGATCTGCAGCTTTGCTTCTATCATCAATTTCGGGGCAGGTGTGCTTCTCCACCACTCGCTCTAGGAACAAAAGCTCAGCCCGAAGGCAAAAAAGAAAGCCGGCTTCAGCTGGCTTTTTTCTTCATTTCGACCCTACAAAGGCGTATCAATTTCAAGCCCCATGCTGTGCTCGCCAGCGTGGGGCCCAAAACGTTGTGTGTGTGTGCTAGATAAACTTATTTCTTCAGCGCTTTTGATTCACTGTGCCACAGGTCGTGGATTCCGCCACCCACAACACTTCCCGCGGTAGTTACTGTGCCGGCCGCGAGCATGCCATCCGCCACGCCGGCGAGTCCTGAACCAACCGCCATGAGCCCCAGTCCGCCTGCGCCCAGTGCTGCAGCACCAACAACGGCGCTACCTGCAATCAAGCCACCACCAATTTCGGCGGCAACAAGCAAATCTTGACCCGCAGTTCCTTTGCCATGGAAGACAGCCTTCCATGTTTTCGAGTTGCCGCTCCAAATATGTTGAGCTTCTTGCACAAAGGCATTGTGTGTTTCAGGCTCTGGTTGTTGAGCCGCTTTTTCAGGTGCATCCACCATGGGTTTACTCTCCTGGAGTTTAAAAACAGAGCTAGCACGCGCATCGAGATCGCGCTTGCTGACGTCTATGGGTCGGGACAGAAACTAGTACTTTGTGATGCCGACTGCACTGTACGGCCGAATAAAGCGGGAGGTGTGAAATTTTCGTTTAAATCGCGACTCAAAGGAGTGCCTGGCGAGCGGCCAAAAACCCAGGAGCTCGCCGTCCTGCCAGGCACCACTTTGCGACTGAGCTCAAACTGATGCCCACTGGGCTACCAAAACTGCTCGATTTTGATGACTGCCAGGCATCACTTTGCAAACGCCGGGAGCGTTCCGAATGAGTGATGAGCGAAACGGTTCTACCTACTAATGATCGACAGTCTGGTTGTACTGCTCGAACAGGTTGGCGAACTCCTGGCTGGTATTGAAGTAGAGATACTGCGGCGTCGCATTGACGCGGATTCCGTGGTCGGGTCCGGGATAGGAATGCTGCGCGTCCGGCAGGTCAACAATCTCGAGCGAACCATCCGAGCCGTTCGAAGTGTACTTCGTCTCTGTGTTCTTAGCAGACTGATCGCCAGGCGTTGGCACATTGACACTTTGTTGCGTGTACGGTCCCAGCTCAGACAGATCGTGCATGTATAAAGATTCTTGCAGGCGCGGGTCCTGATCGCGATTGTCGATCGCGCCGAGCGGATCTACCATCTTAGCCAGCGTCAGTCCGTCTCCGTCGGGCGGATTGCTCTTGCCTTCAAACCACGTGCGCGGGTCTTGAAAATTCAGAGAGTTCACCAGCGCGCTCTTTAAGTCGTAACCCAAACTTCCCGATCCCGGCATCGGAAGCGTCGACTGATCACCGTCCAAATTTTCAATCAGCACGTTTTTCGCATTGCCTTGTGCAGTCGAATAATCATGATTGGTTTCCATTGTCGTACCGACTAACCCCACCGATGGAAATAGATTCGGCTCGTCGTGCGAAAGCTGATTGAGAAACATTCCACCTTGCGAAAACGCGATCGCTCCCCAATCCTTGTGGCTAGAGTCGACATTGGCGAGTTGAGGCATCATGTTGGCGATCGACTTGATGTAGTCCTCATCATTGTAGCCATTGAGTTTCACATCATCATTGTCGATGCCGGCGCCGGGAGCGTTCCATGCTTCTGCATCCTTAAGCGAACCTGCACCCAGCTTGTGATTCTCAGGCAGAGCATAAACGGTGACAAACTTGTCCTGATCGGCATATTGATTCATGCCGGTCTCAGGTTCGAAATTCTTCGCGTCGAAATTGCGGCCCTGCGAGTCCTTGCTCGGGGTCTCGATAGAAGGCGAGATGACGAACATCACCGGCATTTTTGTTTTGCCATCATTCGGCGGAACGTGCACAATAAACTGTCGCCCATTCTCGAATTGAAGCGTGTGATCGCCAGGGGGAAGCTGTCCTTCCGGAAGAGGAACGGTGCTTGTCTTACCGTTGGCATCGGTCTTCACCTCGACGGCGCCGGTGAAATCGTTTGGTGCACCGCTTGCCGGAGATTTTGTTGAATCATTAGCGGACGCAGCGTCTTTATTCGGCGCACCATCTTTGGCTGGCGCACCATCTTTGGCTGGCGCTGCATCTTTACTCGGCGCCGCATCTTTACTCGGCGTACCTTCTTTGGCTGCTGGCGTCGAATCATTCGCTTGCGGAGTCTGCCCTGGCTTCTTGGCGGTACCGGCGTCGGACGCAGGTTTGGCCAAAGGATGATTGGCACCGGACAAGGACGACGGAAGCGACTGTTCGCCTGACGAAGACTTGTTCGGCGTATCCGAAGTTTCTTGATTTGCTGGCATAGTAAGGAGTTCTCTCAATAAGAGTAAAAACGGTTTGAAGCACCGAGGCGCATTCAATATGACAGAGGAGGCGGAAAGGAAGGTTACAAAATCGCTACAAGCGACTGAACGCAGGACAGGCGGCGCCGCGGCGCTCCAGCGCCGCATGGAGATCGATGCCGATCAGAATCCAAATTTTTCGCTTAGCTTGAACAGATTTGGGACGAAACAGCGGAGAGGGGCGGTGCATACTTTCATATCGTTGTTACGTTGCTTGTTGAAGTTAGTACCCTCCTGGGCGGCTGGCTACGACTGCCACACCCGATCTGTCGCCGCGCGAATATCGAGCTTGCGCGTAGCGAATGCCCGCAACCAAATTGGAGAGTGGATCGTGAATGTTCGAATTCATTCCCGGAAGAGCATATTTTTGGAAGGTGGACGGAATCGTCTGCATCAAGCCAGTGGACGGGTGTCCGGCTCTAGCATTCGAATCCCAATTGTTAGTAACGTTAGGGTTCCAGCCGCTCTCTCTAGTAACAATCTTATTCACTGCGGCTTCATTTTCTGGAGTGACCGGAACTCCGGCCAAATTCAGCGCTTTGTCGATGAGGTCTTTTCGCGCTCCTTCAGGCACATGCCCACCGACCGCACCATCGTAGTGCCCTCCGTGAGCGCCGCCATGACCTTCAGTACTCTGACGCCAGCCATTGTAGTGACCATGTTTGTTATGCATCGAGCGATAAGCGTTCTTCAAGCGGTTCGACTCGTGCGGCGCGTCGTGGCTTGTGCTAACTTCCGTATGATTGCCCTTCGGATTCTGCTTATCGTCGGCTACAACTGAATAGCCGTGATCGGTCCTGTTGTGTTTTCCGGGGCGGTCGTCTTCGATAATATGAAGGTGTGGAAGTAAGCCGTCGTCGTGGAGTTTCTTGTTAACAGCGGTCATGTCTTGCTTGAACTGGCTGCCGTGATCCTGTTTTCTGAGTTGATCGAGCTCCTTATATACGTGTTGGTAGTCGTGCGAATTGTGGTGCAGAATATGCTCGATGTTATGCGTGGTGTGCGCCACATCAGCTTGATGAGTGTGCTTAGGTGGAACCTCCTGTCCATGCACAGCAGCCCTGTGATGCGCACTATCCGAATGCCCAGGCGGTTGGGCGAACGATTCCATCGTCATAGTAAACTCCGTTATGAAGCTAGGGGCAGCTTCGCGACTATGACTGTAAGACCGACCTTGTGAAAATCACGTGAACACCCTGTGCCGAGAGCCTACAAGCACCGGCAGCGGGCTGGAACTTTCGTTGTCGTGCTTAAAAGGACGGTACCGACAGTGCAAATCAACTGCGGGCGCCGTACAGCACCTACAGGCAGAAGCCCATGGTTTGCTCGAAGTACTGTCTAACTTCCTCGTAACAGCCGCAACTGACGTCTTCAATACCCTTTCTATCAAGTATGCGGATCGAGCCGCGCTTGTGCTCGATGAGACCTGCTTTTTCCAACGATCTGATCGCGATGTTGACCCCTGACCGTCGCACGCCAAGCATCATTGATAGAAATTCTTGAGTTAAATCAACTGTTCGAGAAGTATCTCGATCGTGAGCGAGAAGAAGCCAGCGCGAGCAACGCTCTTCAATCGAATGCAACCTGTTGCATGCCGCGGTTTGAGACACTTGATTGAACATAGTCAGGGCAAATTTTTGGCACAGCATCCGTAATTCCGAGTTGGTCTGCAGAGCGAGACTGAAATCATCTGTTTTCATGCTCCATCCGTGTCCGGGCACCTGCGAAAATAACTTGCGATCCGAAATGTCTGCTCCAAGTAGTACCGGAATTCCAACAAATCCTTCTTTACCGACGGTTCCGACTTCGATCGGTATGCCTTCGGTCGTCACCAAGACAATGCTGACCATACCTTCATCGGGGAAGTATATATACTTGAACGGCTCCCCTTTCTCTGCAATCAAGGCTTTACGAGGATGCTGAATGTGAGTGAGTTTGTCCTCTATCTTCTCGAATGATTCAGAAGACAACGACTTTAGAAGGATATTTTGGGATTGGGTGCTGTTTCTTCTCATGCCTGAATCGGTTGGCACCTTTAAAACTAACGAGCTAGAACAAGATTGGTCTTCTTTAGTCCTACTAACCCGATAATAAGGCTAATACCTGAGCTTTGTCTATCTTAACCCCTTCCGTGGCAAAGGTTCGCTCGTGCGGTCAGATTACTGCAAACCGACTGCAAAACCGGATAATCACGACCGTTTCTCCACGCGATGACAGGACACACTAATGCTACATTTGTGCGCTAGGATACCCTCATGGCTCCTTTAACTTCTCTTTGACTTAAGATGACGGAGCTTCCGAAGATGGTGTCGCGATGAGGCTGGGAGCATTAATGGTGGATCCACGAGTTTCCCTGGAGCTGAAGCAGACAGCGAGAGTGCTGTTTATTCTCGCTCAGAAACTTGAAGACAACGCCAACATTGATGCAGCGCGGACGCTGTACAGGAGAGCGTTCGAGCAAGCTCTCATTGTTCGCACTTTGATGCATCCAGCAGAGGAAGAGCAATCTTCTTCCACAGCGGACACGAAGTCGGAATAAATTCGTAAGCTAGCGGCCGACTCTAGGGCACTTAATCACCAAGTCATTTGACCTGTCCGGCCGCAAGCGAGCGTGCGCTACTGGCGCCGCCAAAGCCGCGCAACATGCGACTTGATTCCGCCGAATCACTTGATGCGGTGCATGCGCGGAGCATGCCGGCATTCGCGGAGTAGCTGCTTCAAGTCCATCTCAAGACATTGAGCGACGTCCGCCAGCGAAAGGATATCTATGTCCCATTTGCCATGTTCAAGTGCCAGCAATTCATCCATCGATACTTTCGTACGCGATGCTACGCTCTCAGTAGACAAACCTAGCTTTTTGCGTCTCCTGCGGATAATCCTCGCAAGATAGAACAGAGCAGCCGGCGCGCTAAGTTGCTCTATCACCGCGGACTCTTTAGTGGAATCTGTCAGATCAGCCATACCATTTGCGCTCGGCACCAGTTTTACAGCTACTAGTATGCGTCCGGGCTCTGCCGCGGGCTAGCAAAGTGACCGCGACCAGACATACAAAAACTCATGACAGATTATGCATCTGCCGGCATCAAGCGGCCGACAGCATCGCTACATTTAAACGGAAATGGCACCGCGCAGATGCGAGATGCCATGGTGACCAAATTCGATGCCCACCCTATGACTCCACCCGTGGTGGCACACGGGTGAGACGATAGTTACATCTTGCTGATGAATTCGTCTACGTGTTTTTCTGCTTCTTCCTTGCTGTGTCCATAGTGGGATTGCAACTTGCCTACGAGCTCATCTTTCTTGCCGCCGATCTGAGTCAGATCGTCATCTGTAAGCTTTCCCCATTTGGTTTTTACTTTGCCGGCAAACTGTTTCCAATCACCTTTAATTTCGTCCCAATTCATCTTATATCCTCCAAAATCTACTAAAGAACAGCTAGAGGCGGTCAGCAATCATGTTTACGCTAAAACCGCACAGCGCATTTCTGCCTATTTCTCGGCGCGTGTCCTATCGTTCCAACGCTGGTGTTTACAGCAAATGAAACGGTAACTTTGCCTTCCCACTATGATCTTGCACTTAGTCTACAGCATTTGGAGCAGCTATCCATTGGTTTTTGCGGCAGGAACTAATACTCAAGCGTGGAGTCATTACTCCAGTTGACCCAATAGGATAACAAAAAATGATTTACACACTGATTTCGCTATTACTTCTGTTCTGGGTGATTGGATTCTTCGCGCATTTCGGCGGCTCCTTGATTCATGGACTCCTCGTTCTGGCGCTTGTGATATTTGTTTTCGACCTGCTTAGCGGGCGCAGAGCATCGCTCTAATTGTTGAGTCGACTATCCGTGACATCGTCTGGATGTCTGAGCTTCGCCGGTCGCTGCTTCGGAATGACTTCGAGCAGCGACCTTGCTCAATCAGCATCACCGAAGTACTGCTCGAGCAGCGAACGCTCTGCAAAAAGGTTTCACTATGCGACACTCGCACTCCGAACGCTTTTCTGGACGCTTTTCACGATTCTTTGCCACATCCGGTGCGCTGTATTTCGGGATAGCCGTCGCATCGCTATGGATTTTATCTTGGTTTGGTAGCAGTCTGCTCCACAGCTTTTTGGTAGAAGCCGTGACTTTGATCAGCTTCCTCACCATTTTTGTTTTTCAACGATCGCAATGCAAAGAGATGAAAGCCATTCAAATTAAATTGGATGAGCTCATTGCGTCTTCCGAGTCAGCAAGCAATCGAATGATTAAAGCTGAGGAAGCACCAGAACATATTCTCGATCAGGTGCACGCAATATATAAAGATGCAGCCAAAGCGGCGGTGGCTGAAGATGCACGAACCGGCTCTATAAACACTTCGAATGCCGACGTCCTGATGGAAGCTCTGCACGAAGATCTGATCGAGGCCGAGGAGCTGACTGAAGAACTGGCCGACACGATGTCGACAGTCAAGAAAGGCTCCTGAGCGTATTTACAGATGTCCTTCCGAATTGTCCGAACGTTTCGCCCATTTTCCCATCAATTCGCAAGCGACCGCGACCATATCCGGGTCAAACTGCTCTACATAACTCCGATACTTATCAAACCGTGCATCCGTTTTTAATCTCTCCAAAATCTGAGCGTGGGGCAATCCACTCGCGAACACTTCCGCAAGCGCCTCCTGAAACTCTGCAAGCTCTGACTTCTTAGACATAGGTGTATTCCAAAATCTGCTGCATCGTATTAAAGTCGTCACGAAATTCCTGCTGCTGTTCTGGCTCAGGCATCGTGTGCCCCAGGCGTTCTAAAATAGCGAATTGGATATTCGGACACTTCTTCAACGCCAAAGCTGCCAGATTAAACACCTCCTGCGGAACCGGCTCATCGTGCGTATCGCGCCGCACCGCAAGTCGTCGTCCGGAGTGCGAATAACTCCACGTGCCGCCGGATAAATGGATTTCACGCACCTTCTCCAATGGGTACGATTCTAATAATCCGATTTCTGAAACCCTAAAATTTTCGATCTGACAATAGATATTATGTAGGTCCAAAAGTAGAAAACCATCGACGTCTGAAATCAACTGGTCGATGAACTCTCCCTGCCGTTTAACATCTTCCATAGAGAATGCAAACGCCAGGTTTTCCAATCCTACCGGACACCGCACCGCATCCTTGTATCGTTTCATCATCTCTTTACCGTTACTAAGAGACTCAGAATCCATGGGCACTGCTAGCGGTGCACCGTGCGCAATCGGTCCCGCTTCTGAAAATCCGAAATGCTCGCTCGCATGTACATACTTTCGTCGCGCAAACTCTTCCCGCGCATACGCCAACCACTTCTTCTGCCTTTGCGAAAACTGCGCCGACAGCGGCGACAGATTGACACCATGCCCAGTCAGTGTACCAGCGTCGCTAAAACGATCAAGAATGGTCTGGCACCATTCCGGAGGCACCACTCCATTCAACGCAAAATCAAAACTCCATTCAATGCACTCGACCTGATCCTTCTCAAACAAATCCTCAGTAGCCTGACGAAAATCTTCCGTCGGCATGAGCGAAAGTCCAAGTTTTGGTCTACCGTTTTGCATCGGGATATAGCTGTCCATGCAACGTATTATAGTAACTGTAAATTGCGTCGGTCTGCAAATGCCGTGTCTTGAAGTCGCGCTCAATTTCCTGACAGAGCGGCAGCGCCTTAGCTAACGCATCCTTTGCCTCCGATCGTCGCCCCAGCTTAATCCGCGTATCGGCGAGCCAGCACCAATCTTCTTCGAGACTAAAAGAATTGTCTTCGCAAAATATTTCCATCGCTATGAGCTTTTTCAAAATGTTCTCGGCGCTCCTGTACGCTTTAATATGGCAGAAATAGCCAAAGTCGATGCTTGTAACCAGATGGTTATCAGCCCATGATATAGGAACCGAGTCTAGAACCTGCCGATAAAGAGACTCAGCTGATGGAATCTTCAGATACATCAACCTGTCAGTTTCGGTGAGTATTTTCGCGGCTACATCGCGCCTGGCATAATCGGAGCTTTCGGCATACTCAGCGGAGATCAGCGGAAGCAAAACCTTGAGACGAGCTTTTGCGTGTTGCCGCTCCTGTCTCGAGACGTCCAGTTTTACGTTGTTTGTCTGCACCTCGGCGCTAAACACATCTGTTTGTTCTCGCAGTTCCTTTACATGATCATTCAACTCTTTCTCCGCGACGGGCATCGGAAGATCGAGAACACGCTGTACTTTCGTGCGCAGTGTTTGGTCTAGACTCGTGTCCGCTGCCATGTTGCGCATTGTTTCCATAAAGTCATCGTCGGTCACGTGGTTGTGGGGCTGAAGGTCTAAGGCTTGGCTAATGACTTCACGGCTGGGCTCTGTGAGAGGTCGATGCGCCGATTCAGGTCCTTTGGCTTGCAATATCCAACGCTCGTTGCTCACGTCAATCAGCCCACCCCTTCCTGAGACCCACTGCATAATGAACACCGCCGTGTGTGCATGGTAGTAACGGTCCACGTCCGAAGCAGTCGGATAAACTTTGAGCCATTCAGCGACGGCCTCATCTTGTCCGGGATGATTGATGTCCATTGCCAGCGCACTCAACAAAAATCCAGGCGTTTTCGAAGGGTCGGTTCTTCCTCTGTTTAAACGTTCGTATTGTTCTCTTTCAACTTCATCGACGACAGCTTTCCGTGCTTGCTTCTCGGACGCCTTCGCCACGGCGTTAAGTTCTTGTGCCTGAGAGCTCCTCGCGGCAATTGAAAGCGCGAGAACGCCTGAAACCACTAAGGCCTTCAATTTCAATTGAATGTTCTGAAAACGCAAGATAACTAGCCCATTCCACAGCCGATGGCAATCGGCCCGCCAGGATGCCACCGATACTGAAGATGTCCGCACGCCTGGATCATCGGATAGAGTAAATTATCGTCTTTACGCCCAACCAGCTCGAAGAATATCTGCTTTTGTGTTTCCGCGGCTTCAGTTTTCCCGAGAGTCACATACCAAAGCACAATGTCTTTGTGAGCCTCTATCCTGTAATGATTCGATTTACCCAGCTGGTCCAAGATTGCGACTGCCTGCAACCTGAGTTTTTCACTTTCTTTGAACTTCTCCTCAGTATATCCACGTTTTCCGAAGGCGAAATTCTCGATGGGCAACCAGCCATATGCCATCGCGTCCAAAACAGAAGAAGCGGCTCGCGCCGAATCCTCATCAATCGATGATTTACTTTCGCAGGATTTCAACATAACATCAATCGCATCATTGCATTTATTTGCACCATCTAAGTCATTTATCTGCTGAAATAGGCAAAATGCTATGAAGTACAGGTTCCACTTTGCAAAGTCGTTTCGAGAGTCCTGTAATTGAGCAAGCGATAAATTTATCGCTTCTTTCGCCAACTGAGAGTTTTTTTCTTTGCCCAATTCCGTGTGGAAATTTGTAACAAGGTATCCCACGTTCGAAGCATTGCGTTGCTCCGAGGCGAGATCTTTCGCCCAAGGCATCAGTAATCTTTCAAAATCAGCACGGTTGAAACTCTCAATTCGCTCCGAGGCACTTTTGTACCGAGCGTCCGCCGCGTCTCGGTCAAGAAAATCGATATATTCCTGTGCGAGCTTGAGCAAGGTATAGGCACGGACCTCAGCAGTCTCACGCGAGTTGTTAGCTATTGTCTCTATTGCGGAATTATCTGTTTTACTTTCATGTCTTGGGAATGCTGGAAGTGGAGAGTTCAAGACACTGCTCGTAAAAGCGATTGCCAGCAAAGCCTTTCGGTTTATCAAAATCTCTCGAATCATTTTCTCTATCCCATGCCGCAGCTAAATTTATTTACCGGGGGCTCTGTCAGCCACCACACGGGGTGACCACAAGCACCTATTTGCGGATAGAGAATGCGGTCATCGTGAACCCCAACCAACTCGAATAACATATTCTTCTGTTTATCCGCTAAATCTGTTTTGCCCAGCCGTTGGTACCATAGAACCAAGTTTCGGTGTGTCAGCCGCCTCAGGTCATTGCCAGGTGACAGCCGGTCCACCAAACTTGCCACCCTGAGTTTGAGCTCTTCACTCTGTTTGAAGGCCAGGTCATCATACTTCGATATGATCGGAGAGGGCCTCTCCCTAAAAACATTTCTTCGCTGATTGTCCAATCGATCCGGTGGACCGAGAGGAAGCAAATCAAAGGCTTGCGCATTTAAGATGACCCAAGCCGCTTTTATCGTGGGCTCATCCACAGAAGATTTCTTTTCACAGCTGCTCAAAGCTTTGTTAAACACTTCCTTGCACGACTCTGCTTGGTCAGATAGCCCAGCTTGCTGGTACAGCTTCGATGCAACAAAGTACATCACTAAACGATCGAAATTATCTGTTGAAACACTGAGTTCACCCATTGCCCTCGACAGCGCAAGACGAGCACGGCTGTCCATCGAGCTCGGAGTTAGCGGAGTTTCTGGTTCAAATTCATCTTGATGCACGTTGGCATGCCCCGGCAAACAGCTATCGCTGGCAAAGGTGCTCAACTGTGTTTGCAAGCTGCTTGCGTTCATTCCCCGAGCCCATCCTTTCAAAATCGGGCCCATTTCGTTCAACGCCGTGCTCTCGCCGCCTAGGTTCAAATAGCAATCAGCAAGTCTCAGCAAATAATAAGCACGAACCTCGGGAACGACCTGAGTATCCTCATCGACCTGTTCAATTACTGACCTGGTCGAGTTACTTTCTTGATCGCACATTGCGGGTTGTGCGTTCAACATGCCGCCAGCAAAGGCGATCGCCAGCCAAACCTTTTTCTCTATTGGAGTCTCTCTAATCATTTGCGCTTATCCCATTCCACAGCCGCCAATTGAAACATTCTCTGATTGCCACCAAGTAATGACTCCGCAAAATGCTGATACCGGATAGAGAATAGAATCATCGTGAATACCAACCAAGTCGAACAGTATCTCCTTTTGTTTTTGAGATGACACTGGCTTTCCTAAGTCTTCGTACCAAAGGACTAAGTTGCGGTGAGTCATTCGTCGCAAATGGTCATTCGAGGGCAACCTATCGACTGGAGAAGCGGCTTTGAGTCTGATCTTCTCGCTTTCCTGGAATGCATCTTCGGTATAAATTGGATGGGCGTGCGGAGTTTGACCAAATGAGCGTGACCGCTCAGACACCCGCACAGGAAGAGCGTCATACGCTTCTTCGTCTAGAATAATAGATGCAGTTTTTAAGATTTTCAGGTCCATGACCGCATGCTCATCACAATCCGCAATGCCTTTATCCAAAATGTTTTTACACGCGGCGGCCGCTTCAGCTTCCCCAAGCAGCCGGTAAAGTCGCCATGCTACGAAATATATGTTCATCCGCTCATTGGTGTCAGTGCGATCGTCAACCTCTGCAAGGGCGATCCGAATCGCTCTAGCTGCAGAAGCCTTGTTTGCATCAAGTTTTGATTTTGGAGCACTCCCACTTCTGCCTTTGTAAAACAGGTCGGCGGTAGGAGAGCAGACCTCCGCTGCCAACCTGCTTAACTGTCCGTCAAAGACTTGGGCGGAACTCCCTGTGTTTCTAGCGCTGCCTAACAAGCGGAGGAAGCCATCCACCCGCGATTCATCGGCACAGAGTGTAAGAGTCGCAAGTTGCAGCAGGAAATACGCTCGACCCGTTGGAGACAGTTCCGAGTGGCTAGTGACTCGAGAAATTGCGTCGCTCGATGAGGGTAAGGAGTTTTCCGAAATCGCCGGCACTAAAGAACTCGAAATGCCTGCGACAAACGCCATTGCCAATAACGCCTTTGTTCTCGTGTCCATTTAATCTACCGACCCCGACGAGCGCCCCAGACTACACTATTTTACTGCAAGAGCCGAGGCGCGCGCTCAGATGGCTTTTTGTCGCCTGTGTAACACACGTGTAACTTTCGAAACCTAAAGTAGCGGCACTGGACTGGCACCTTTCACTGTTACTAGACCCCATTCAATAATTCGCGACGGGATGAATCCATCCTGTCGACTTACCAGCATCAATTCAGAATCACGTTGCAGTGCTCAGGCAGTGTGGGTTGGCGTACCTCACCTTTCTGTTCTCCCCCAAAGGACAGATTCGATTTTTGGAGGATTTATGGTTGATATCAATGCGGAAGTTGGGCGCGAAATAGGACTATCGCAATCCGACAATTTCGGCATCAGGCAAGCGGTGCTGGATACGCAGCGCCCAACTGACAGTTCCAGTGCAGCAGCGACCCCAACCACCAGCGATACCGCAAACAACATTCTGGGCAACTTCGCCATAACCGGCACCGGCGGAACAGCACCATCCTCAGATGCAACTCAAACCCCGAGCGTATCGTCCGTATCGACGGAGTCAATTCTTTCCGCCGACAACCCGTACGCAGCGGCGATACAAGCCGCCCTGCAAAAATACGACCTTGGCGCATCGCCCGCCTCGTCCGACGCGCAACCGGCAACAACTGCGGCACCGACGGCGTCCGCCGAAATTCCACCAGTATCAGCCTCCGCACCAACCACGACATCTGACACCGCAGCTCTGTCTTCTATGACGCAAAACCTCGCAAGCCAAAACGACGATGCGATCAGCGCGTCGTCAGCAGGCAATAAACTACTACAAGCCAATGGCGTCACCAACGAGTATTACAGCGGCAATTCAGACAACCAACTGACGCTCAGCAAAGTCGACCCCACCACCGGTGAGTCCACACAAGTCGAATCCACCAACCTTACTACTGGTGCGTCGTCCGTAAATTCCGACGCCACAGCCGTGGCAGCGGATAGCCCAACACTTTCCCCCATGACTGTCAACCTCGCCACCGAGTATTCGGGCGATGCGATCAGCGCGGTTTCGGCAGGCAACAAGCAACTGCAAGCCAACGGAGTCGCGAACGAATATTACAGTGGCAACTCAGATGGTCAATTGACACTCAGCAAAGTCGACCCGACTACAGGTCAAGTCACCCAGGTAGAATCCACGAACATCGGGACCGACAACTACAATTTCGGCGCCACACCCGGCGGGTGGGATAGCACATCCCAACCGCTTTCCCAAATGACGCAAAACCTCGCCAACCAATATTCTGGCGACGCGATCAGCGCGTCGTCGGCAGGCAATAAGCAACTGCAAGCCAATGGCATCACGAACGAGTACTACAGTGGCAATTCAGACAATCAACTCACGCTCAATAAAGTCGACCCGACTACGGGCCAAGTCACCCAGGTCGAATCAACAAACCTCAACAGCACTGGACAAGCCGCCACCGGCAAAACATCCGACAACACCACGGCGACCGATACAAGCACGCAAACCGCCAGCAATACCACACCGACCGATACAAGCACGCAAGAGGCAGCCCCGACGACCACTTCGGCTGACACAGCCACAGGGGTGACAGCAGCAAACAGCGCAACGGGCGATGCAAGTACAGCTGCGTCCGCGCCCGTCGACCCCTATGATGGTGTTACCAGCCTTGCTCAAGTAGTGCAGATAGCCGACTCGCTCGATGCCGCCAGTTCTCTCGATGGTGCAGGCGCCCTAAACGCTGACTCTGCCGACGGAAGTGAAGACCTGAGTGCGGGTATGGGGGTGGGTGCGGCCGCAGATACACCACAACTCGCGGACCTAACCTTAGACGACATGTATCAAACACTCAGTGATACTGACTTGATGTTTGTTGTAGGTGCCTAGCTTATCGCACGCGGACCCACCAAGTTAGTTTTCAAAATTCGGCCGAGCTTTGAGGCGCCCTCCGATTTATTTGGTTTGGGTTGAAACCGCATGGCTGAACGTTCTATACAGAGATATCGTTGTGCTGCACGTGAAAGTTTCACGCAAGTAAATCAAGCAACGAAAAGAGCCGGACATACCGGCCTTTTTCGCTCGTTGCTTTATTGCGGAAAAAAACACTATTTTCGCGCGCTGCGAAGCCAACTCACAAAGCTGAACTCTTTGCGAGATCAAACGCCGCGAAGTTAACTTGGGAAACGCACCGACAAGTATACCTTCAAGAAGGTTGCCCATGATCCGGCTGGTAATTGGGTAGGTCGCAAGTGCGTTTCCGCGATATCACTTTCGCTCAAACTTATAACACGATGGTCTCTGAATTGTGCCAGGATTGTGAAATATCGCAGACAGACGCCGCCCTAGCCCATGCCACAGCGGATGTCCATGGTGAGCTTTTCTTTTCGCCACCAGGTCAGGCTCCCACAACCGACTGATTGGGCATATAGGATGCTATCGTCGGAACAACCTACCAGATCAAACAAGATCTGCTTTTGCTGCTCCGACTGCTCGGACATTCCCAACTGCTTATACCAGAGAACTAAATCCCGGTGTGTCTTTCGTCTAAGGTGATTGGACTTGTCGAGCTGCTCGACCATTTTTACAATCCGCAGTTTTATCTTCTCGCACTCTTTGAACTCTTCTTCGGTATAAGGCGGTACCTCAGAATCTGAGTATTCGTGAGACTCAAAATCCCTAATTTTCAGGGGAATAATGCCATACGCCTGCGCGTTCAAAAATGACACAACGGCGTCCGTGGAATCCCTGTCGGCGGACATATCCTTTTCACAAGTGTGAATAGCTTTCTCCAACACATCATCACAGTTTTTGGCAGCAACGAAGTTGCCCGCGGTGCAAGAAAGTCGCGATGCGATGAAATACAAAATCAATGGAATGTAATTGTGAGTGCTTAACTCTAATTGCTTTATCGCTTCATTTATTGCGGCATCCGCCAACATAACGAAATGCTCGTGGTTGGGGCGCGCCTCCACTTTGGCATGCGAATGAGTCGAAAAGCAGACCTCCTGCGTACTCCTAGCGACATCATCTGCCCATGGAGACAACAATCTGTCCCAGTGTTCGTAAACGATCCATTTTGCGGTGTCAATGGACTTAGTTTCGCTTTGCTCGTTAGCTGCAGCCTCATCGTGATCGAGATAACAACTTGCCAACTTGAGCAAGCAGTAAGCTCGCAGCTCTGGCATCGCTTTTTTGTGGTCGAGAATCGCTTGTATTTGAGTGTTCATACGTATCATGTTAGCGGATCTTGATCGGCGATAAAACGTTCGGCGTCCTCGTGCCCAGCCAGTCGCGCTTTTCGCCAGCAGTCTCGATACATTAATTGGAAAGTCCGTCCTTCCAGAGATACTCGTCTAAATTCAACTGCCCTTCGTCGTTAAATACGACGCCCTCCGCTTCGAGCAAATGTCGTTGAAGGTCAGGCGGTATATCGGCAATTTTGTGGGTGCTTGTTCCACCACTCGAATTAACAACCCTCTGCCAGGGAACCGTATCCATATTAAAGATCTCTTTTGCTTCCGCCTTTGATTCCTTCGGTTGATTGCGCTTCCTGGCGCCAAGAGCTTTCAACGCCCAGCCAACTCCTTGCGCGCTCATGCGGCCGCCGATCATGCTCGAAATCAATCCGTATGTGAGAACACGCCCTTTCGGAATGCCTTGAACAATCGTGTAGATCTCGGCGTAGACTTCAGTCATCCGAATACTCGCGCTGCGTCATTTGCCTTTACGCTTGTGGCAACTGGGCGAATGATCGTCCACGATGCCGACAGCCTGCATCCACGCGTATACAATCACAGGTCCGACAAACTTAAATCCTCGCTTTTTGAACTCTTTGGACAACTGCACCGAAAGCGGAGACTGCGTTGGCACGGGTCCACTGTTTTTCGTAGGCTTGCCACCGGCGAGGTTCCAGACATAATCCGAGAAATCCTCACCCGCCTTTTGCATCGCTAAGTATGTTTTAGCACCATTAATGGTTGCTTCGATTTTCGCCCGCGAGCGAATGATGTCTGGGTTCTGCAACATTTTCTCGATATCGCTTTCATTCATTTTGGCGACTTTGACCGGATCGAAATTCTTGAACGCTTTGCGCAACGCTTCACGTTTGTTCAGCACCACGGACCAGGACAACCCAGCCTGAAACCCTTCGAGCATGAGCATCTCCCACAGAGCCCGAGAGTCTCGCAGCGGCACTCCCCACTCCTCATCATGATATTGCACCATGAGCGGACTGTTCTGCGCCCAAACACACCGTTGCGGAGTTGACATTTAAATGACCATAAATTGAATCCAGAAGACATTTTACGCGATCAGCGCGGTAGCGTGAGTAATAGAGTATCGTATAGTTAGCAAGCGCTGAGACTTTGAGCCCGAACGTCATATGGAAAACATCAAATCGCTAAACAATGCAATTGAGGACTTGTACGCTGTCTTCGGCAGGTACTCGGATTGGTCGCACGCACCCGGCTGCGCTTGCTGCGTGTCACCCGCAGACGCTGCTGGAATGCTGAGCAAACAACTTCGCACCCTGACCGGCGAAGACCTCCGTAAATATGCGGAATGTGCACTATTGACTTGGGGCGACTTGGACGACTTCCGACACTTCCTTCCGCGCGTTTTTGAATTAGCGGCAGCGTTCGAATTCCTCCCTGAAACCCCAATGCTCTTCAGCCGGCTGAAGCGAGCAAAATGGCGATCGTGGCCGATGGCAGAACAGATCGCTGTAGAGCAATTTCTGTGGTCCTGGTGGGAAAGCAGTGTAAGTAGCTTTCCTGGAGGTCCTGTTGAAGAAACCCTTGAAGTTCTAGCGCAAGCGTTTGATGACCTGACACCATTTCTGGTTCACTGGAGAGCTAATGACTCGCCGGCCGCACTGAGACATTTTGGCGAATCCTGGCAGCATATTTGCGGTGCTTCTTGGTATGGTCGCGATCACGACAAGCAGGCCCGAGAATGGCTATGTACTAAACCAACTCAAGATTGGATTCTGAACGGATATCTTCGATACGAGAATGAGAATTGGGCGGAAGACTTCGCAAGTTCCGTCGACCTCATGCTTTCTTTCGCTACGTCATAAAACGTATTGGCTCAGGAAGCACGCTCAAACGCGTTTGCTCAAACGCATCGCGAAAGAGAGCCGCTTTTTGTGAGTTACCGCTTTTTGCTCGTTATAGAGAAACTCCTCGTGCGCTCCTGTGTGTGCGGAATGTCCGGTAAAATATGAGTTATGGTGTCTGATTTACTGCTGATACTTTTGTTCGGAGCACAGATTCGATGGTGAAGTCCCAAACAGTCCTTTTTGCTCTTTTGCTGCAAATGATTTTGCCGCCACTCTTTCAAAGCAATGCACTTGCTCAATCAATGCCTGACATGACCGACCCTGCAGTTGCTTCACAATTTATGGACCGAGTTAACGCGCAGATCAAAGCAAATCCCAACGATGCCGCAAGCTACGTGCAGCGGGCAATGATCTATCATATGCTAAAGCATTACAACGAATCGATAACAGATTGCCTGAAGGCAATCGAACTGCACTATCCTACTTTTGAAGTTTATGACATCCTTGCTTTCAATCATGCCTTACTCAACGATTGGGCCTCCACCATCAAGGATTGCAATGCTGCCCTCAGTCGAAATCCAAAAGACTTCGCCGCATATGCAAACAGGGCTCTTGCCTACTCGGAAAAAAGGCAATATACACTCGCGATGAAAGACGCACTCATGTCACTGCAGCTCGATCGCAAACAACCAACAGCGTACGAGATGGTTGGAGAAATCTGCTACAAGACGAGACAGTATCAGCGAGCGCTTGATTATTTGAATCGGGCGGTTTCGATGGACGATACCATGGGAGACGCTTTTTATTATCGGGGAGAAACTCAGAACGCATTAGGCAAACAGAACGAAGCCTACAAAGACATTGCTCGTTCAAAACAGTTACGTTACACACCAGGCGAAATATCAACCAAGCAGATGAAGCAGTAAAACAATGCAGTACCGTCACTCGCTCTGGCCAATTTGTTCAGCACTCATAACTAGCACTGTTTGCATTGCTACCGTTGCTCTTGCCGCTCCGACCAAAGCAGAAGGTGCAAAGAATGCCCAGCCGGTAGATGTAGCCGAGTCAAGAGCGTCAAATTGTTTGCAATCTCTACAGTTCGAAAAAGCGATCGATATTTGTAGCAAGGCTCTCCAAACCGATCCTGAGGTGTCCAGACTTTACGTGCTGCGCGCATTAGCTTACAACAATGTTCACCAGTACGATAAGGCGCTTGGCGACATCGAGCAGGCTATTGTCCTCGCGCCTAAAGATCCTGAGGGCTATCTCAATCGCGCCAAAATCTACAACTGGACGCAGAAATACGACAAAGCGATTGAAGATTGCGACAAAACCCTGAGCCTCGATTCCAGATACAAGGAAGCCTACTGCGTTCGCGCTATGGCGTACATCGCAAGCGGGCAAACGGCGAAGGGACTGGAAGACATCAATAAAACCATCGGTATAAATCCGAGGCTAGACCAGAGTTATGGGCTCCGTGCGCAGGCCTACCTCAATCTTAGCGAGTTCGATAAGGCAATTTCTGATTGCGACAAGGTGATTTCCTACAATCCCAAGCTTCCCCAGCCGTATGGAATTCGTGCTCAAGCTCTTTTGAGGTTGAAACACTACGACAAAGCGTTAGAGGATTGCAATCGAGCAATCGGACTTGATCCAACCCTCCCTCAAATCTATGGAATTCGGGCGGAGGTCTATATCGCTACGCAGGAGTTCGACAAGGCGATAGCGGACTGTGACAAAGCAATCAGCCTACAGCCGCAGCTACATGAAGCGTACGTACTAAAAGCTAAAGCTGTAAAAGAGAAAGCTGCGCCAACTGGCCTGCATTCTATTTTTCCGTTCTGAACGATTGCCGCAGCGCTATGTTTTCAGCGCTGCGTGGGAAAAACCGTCTTGTCGAATGCCCAACTCTCTGGCATTCTGAGAGTGGAGGAAAGTACTCGCGATGCGAACTTTGCTGACATTCATTTTCATATCTCTAGTCATCGGAGCTGCAATCGGATTCGAGTTACCACGGACCTGGCAGCGAGAGGCTCGTCGCGAATTTGAGTCACGACCGGGCAACAGCTTATACGAAACACTCGGTTGTATACTTCCCCATGAATACTGGCAGACAGACCCCATAGGCAACTGTTTCGCAAATCTGTCAACAATACTGCGGAGCGAAATGGACGTTGCCTGCGATACCTTCATGGAGAAAACGGGATGCGTCCATCGCAAAGACATAAAGAAATTGGATAGCCGCCAACTGTACGTCGAATCTGGTCTATCCGAAGAGTACGACAAACACTTGCAGTTAGTCGGGCGCCTCCTCTACCAAGGCAATTATCGGCAAGCACAAAAAGAAGCCGATGAGGCCCTTGACATACGATGCAACAGCCAATTTCATCTCGCGCAACAAGAGGAATTCTTCGCGGATAATCTAGTCAGTATCGGCGAGTATTCTGCTGCAAAAGAAATTCTACTTTCTCTAACCCCAGTCGACCGATCGACCGGAGAGTGCGGGTTCGCACCAGCTTGCAGGGCACCGATTGTGGCATACAGGCAATTTCTTCTCGGTGAAGCCTACATAGGACTCGGCAATGCCCGCAGCGCGATTGATCTACTTAAAACAGATGTCCCAAATCTCATCAAGGAAAGCTCCATGCGGGTGGCACTCGCTTGGGCGCTGTCTCACGCATATCTACTTGCGGGTGACAACGAGAAGGCTGTCCAAACTTTCGATGCGTATTATTTCTCCACAGATCAGAAGGGCAGACACTTTTTTTCGGAGTTGGCTCAACTAGACGAGGTTAATCATAAGCTCGCAGAACACATCGTCGGAGAGTCGTTAGATCGATGTCGGGAGAACGGCCGCCTCGGTTCTCCCGATTGCCTGCAAGAGCTGCAGCTAGTCGCTCGACTGCTCAAAATCAGAGGGCACGCCCTGTTAGCCAAACAAATGGAATTGCGAGCGGGTGAGGTCGAATGTCAAACCAATTGGTAGTGTTAGGGTGAAAAAGAGGAAACACCTCAGCCTCACCTGTAACGCACGTGTAATTCTCGCCGGTTAAAGTTTCAATACTGCGAAAGCAGGGACGATACCTTACTAGCATCACATTTGGCTTGCGCAAGACGAAATTCGTTTTGCCACCACTTCGCGAATCACTTTTCAAACACCTGAATCCCCATCGTCTCTTGCGATCTGTTTCCTTTCGGAAATTGACGCCGGTATTATCCAGGAGGAAATTATGACTGATGCAAGACCCGATGTAGGAAAAGGCGGCGATACAATCACCAGTCGCAACTACAACGCCGGCATCAGAGATGCCGTCAGCAGCATGTACTCGGTATCGTCAGAAAACTTGTATAAATCAACTGCGCCTACAGGGGCTCTCTCTGACTTCGGCAATTTGCACCTGGAAGGCTTTGACGCGAGTTCCGGTTCGTCGACGGGAGCCGGACAATCTAACGAGTCCTGTAAAGCGACGACTAGTGAAGCATCAACAATTACTGCACTCCCCGACCACGACGAACAAACCGTCTCTAACCCCAACGATACATCACCTCCAGCGGTTTCCGAAACCCAATCCGCCCCTTCATCCGAGCCGACAACCACCCAAGATCAGCCGACCGCAAACAGCGACAAAACGAACGATAATACAAGCACGAATTCTGATACCCAGTATCCAGCGTATTTTGACTATCCCCCAACGAACTCCAATTCGGCGCAAGATGACCATGACTTTCTCCGACAAGCGCCGATGGTCAATCCGGGAGGGGCAAGCATGGGGAGCTACGGCGGCAGCAGTAACGCGTCACAAGATCCAAGCCAAGCAGGATATAACGACGGGCAACAATCGGCAAGCTCGCGAAATTCAGGAGAGTATCATCACGGTCAAATGGAAAAAGCAGTCGAATCAAATTCAGATTATGGAAGCAATGATGATACTTCCAGTGGCGCCGGCTCCACAACACCTCTAGATTTCAAACCCGAAAATGCATCCGCCTCGGATGATACAAATGGACTGATAGTGGCATCGAGCAAAGCTCACCGACAACCACAAAATAACGTCTCCCCGGAATTGAACCAACAGATGGCGAAGGCACTTCCCATTGATTTGGAGAGCGGCATGAGCACGCAGGATTCGTTGCGCTTTTACACTCAAAGTTATAACGGCGATAACGCACAGGCTGCCCAGGCAGGCAATCAAGAACTTGCTGCAGCGGGCCAAGAAGTTTATCTATCAAACGATGATAACGGCAACCTTACCATGCGTTTCGGCTCGCCATCCGAAGCTCTCCAAGAGGGAGCAACGAATTATACAGCCAGGCTAAAAATGGAAAGAACACTGAACCAGATGGCCAGCGGTACCGTGTCGTTCAGCGATCAATAGACGCCTTTCGGCGCATTGCTCCATTCGCTCTAGCTTCCCCAAAAAAGAAGTGGCACCCCGCAAAAGTGAGGTGCCACTAGAAGCAAGCAGAGGAGGAATGCTAGCTATGTTTTACTGCTGACTCGCCGACTCTGTGGATGTCGGTCGCGTTGTTTGCTTTAAACAGCTCTTCAGCGCGCTTGAGTTGATCTTTGTCTTCAGCATGCACGGCTAACAGAATGTTGCCGTCGCGGATTTTGCCTTCGTACATTTTCGCTTCGTACTCGGGGATTCCCAAGCCCACGAGCGCTCCACCGACACCGGCAACAGTGGCGCCAACAGCAGCTCCGCTGAGAGCAGCCATGATCGGTCCGGCAGCAATTAGCGGTCCGACGCCAGGAATGGCGAGAGCGCCGATACCTGCCAACAAGCCCAAAGCTCCACCTACGACTCCACCGGTGGTGGCGCCAGTAACGGCACCTTCGGGGGCCTTAGTGGTGTTTTTGTGAGCGAAATCCTTGAATCCTTCTTTGTCGGGGAACAGCACCGACAGATCTGCATCAACGAAACCCGCGGATTTGAGCGCAGTGACGAGATTATCTGCTTCCACGATGGTGTGGACGATTCCAACTACTGACTGTTTCATTATTATCTCCAATTTGTCTTATGTATGATCTTCGAGCCTAGTGCGACTTCACAGCCACACTCAACAAATTCTTTACAGCGGTGACACCGTCACAGCCTTTGGCTATCTCTTCGACTTTGGATTTCTCTTCCGCACTGTCGACTGGACCGCGCAACGTCACAAGTCCTTTTGAATAGAGGATCTTTACGTTTTTGGCATCCATTGATAGGTCTTTGTCAGCCATGATCGACTTGCGGACGCCGGCAAGGACAGTGACTTCACTTTTTTTGTTGCCTTGTTTCTCAGCCGTAACAGCGTCGCTCTGGGTAGAACCTTGATTCTGAGCGGTATTATCAGCCTTCGGCGCTTTACCGAAAGCGGCATTGCCGACACTCAAAATGATCACCAGACAACTTAGCGTGCCAATTACTCGCATCAATCCTCCTACTATCAAAAACACACCGACGACAAACTCAACAGGTTCCGGAAAACCCTTGTAGACTTCCATACTACACCACTCAAACGGATGGTGTCTATTCTCAGACCAGTTCACAACACAGATTTATTTTTCGAAGAAGGTGCAAGCACATTCCCAAGGACAGTACACGGGCGCCGTAAGAACGATACGCTCGCAAACGTCGTACCAGAAACTACGTCAATGCTACTGCTGAGTTTCCAACTCGAGCGCCACCGTTCGTGCTCGAGGTATCGCATAGTCTACAGCATAGGAGCTTGCTAATCCGACAAGTTTAATCCGCGGAACTATTACTCAAGCATGGAGGTCATTGCTCCTGTGGACTGTAGGATAGGGAAAATGATTTATACACTAATTTCACTGCTCGTCGTTTTGTGGCTCATCGGTTTTGTTGCTCATATCGGTGGCGGGTTGATTCACGCGCTGCTGGTGATTGCGTTAGCTATATTTGTATTCGATTTGCTTACCGGTCGCAGAGCATCTCTCTAGACTGGTAGATCGATAAAACGACCACTAGTCAAGCGATAGGCTAACGGTGTCCTCGACAGTCGCACGCTTAAACAGCGACTTGCGGCAGTGATGAGGTGGTCGTTAGCCTTTCTATTACTCGGTTAGTGCGGCATCTAATAGCTCTTCATGAAGCTGCAAGAGTCGCAGATTAACCCCGCGAATGTCGAAGCTGTTGGGATCGAAGTCTCCGCCTGCCCACTCGAGCTGGTTGATTCGATCGTCATGCTGCGGGTCTTCAATTACGTCGAGAAACATGCGATATCCTTCCGGTCCGCCCACGTCTTCGGGCGGACAAGCTCTGCGTCCTACGATACACGCAGCCAGTCCGAACTCTTCTTCGGTAATTAAGACGTGCTCCAGTACGACTTCGTGTCTCCAGTCGTCACCATGATCGTAAATGTACTGAAAGCGGTCGCCGATGTTTTCGAGCAGATCGTTCAAATGGAATTTCGTATCGTCTTCAAGAGCCTTATTCGCTTCCTTCAAATCGACATCGCCAAAACGGCGTCCGTCAGATTGAAACTCGTACAAATGGGTGTTCCACCAGCCCATGGAAATCTGAATAATTTCGTGCACTAACAACAATGGAGCATCGGCACGTATGACAACACGCCGCCAAATTGGAAGCGGCGAGTCGAGCAACCTTATCTTCAGCTGATAAAGGGTATGCTGCGGTTTATTCGGTTTTTTTGCCGGTTTTTGATTTTTGACAAGTTTCATGGCGCTCTCCACCGAGGACAGGAGCGCAGTTTACCCTAAAACGCCGGATCGTCCTTTAGCGGCAGCACACCTTCGCAACGCGCTCAGTCAGCTACTTCCCTCATTGGTCGGGTAATATGGAGAGGGGTCTGACCTGGGCTGATCGAGAAAAAACGCGCGAGATTGCTTCAAAAGATCCGTTTCCTAAAGGGATAGAAGTTTGCTTCGAAAGACATACCTGCTGTTGCTCATTGCGGCGATTATTGGAATTCTCTTCAACGGCAGCTCGCGGGCTGATCAAAACGGGCGCGTAGTGTCGTTTCCGAAAGATAAATCGCTCGGCAATTTGATGGTGGTGCCATCGAGTTGCAAGGTATGGCCGTGGCTCATCTACAACAGCTTGCCTCGGCCCTTTCTGGTGCTTGGCAGAGCGCAAGGCAATGTCACCATCCCAAAAGGTATGGACTTATATCTCGACGCTAATTACGTCAGCGCTGAAAACCCTGCCATACTCGCAACCATCCCGACCGATGCATTGAGCGGACTACGGTTCATAAAGGTGGAAACAGATGAACGGCAAGCAGCCGCGGCAGCGAGCAAGTTTCCAAATCTGAAGGCGATCGATTTCAGAGACACTGACCTGAACAACGAAGACTTAAAACAACTGCGCAGCTTGCACAAGTTGACGGCATTGAGCGTAAGAGACTCTGAGGTGACCGGTCCCGGGCTGCAGATCTTATCTTCGTTTCCTCTTTTAGAACATCTCTCCCTCGACAACGATGATGTCGGGTCTGCCGGAATGAAGTGGATAGGCTCTTGCAAAACTCTGCGACTGGTGACGCTCGATCATTCCAAAGTAACTGATTCGGAGATTTCGAATCTAGCAGGGCTGCCGGATTTAGCATTCCTTGATTTGAACGGAAATCCGGGCATCACCGCCAAGTCTTTTTCGGTATTTGCACGACTAAAACATCTACGCCATCTCGGTTTGAAAGATACCGGAGTGAAAGCAACAGACGTGAGTGCGATACAGTCCCTGGCGCGGCAGCTTCCTGAACTTATTGAAGTGAACTTGCGCCATGCGTCTTTTACGCCGGACGTGGTGGCAGATTTGCACAAACGCATGCCCAAGATCCATTTCCAAGCCGCACAGCACAACACCGACTCGGGCACTGTCCCCGAACAAGATGTAGACAGAGTATTCGCGCCGCTCCATTCCTGGAGTGGAAAGTGACGAATGCCCGCAAGATTTGTCGACGTTGCTCAATCTGCTGAAAGAGCTTCGAGGTTGAGCAGGTGCTCTTGCTCTCGCTTTAACATTTGCTCCGCAGAGTCAATCGACTGCGCATTTTCTTCCAGCTTTGCTCGCTCAAGACGCACAGACCACGTCTGCACGCGTGAACGGGTCTTTTCCAATAATTCAGCCAGGTGTTTTGCTCGCTTTACGGGGTCGCGAGCACGTAAGGTCGAGAGCTGATGTTCGTGCAGCGCCACTTCATATCGCTCAAGTTCAGACACATTCGCATGATCCCGCTGTTGTCCATTTTTGATGGCAAAACGCAGGTCGAACGCCGGTTGATTATCAAGCCCGCACAACAGCTCGAACTTATCTAAATACTCAAGGACACAAGCAGTTTCTCCAACTTTTGCAAGCTCTTCCGCAAGTTCTAAACTCGGTCCGAATGAAGTCGTCTGCGGCGTGGCAATATCAATAGACGACTGATTGAGGTGAAACTTCGCCATCTGCACATCGCCGTTCTTCAAAAATACTCTACCTAGTACCGTATGCGCCTCGTTTATCGCATTGCCGTAGTTCCAATCATTTTGATACTGTTGCGCAAGTGCGAGTAGTCTGTTGGCGCCGTCAACCGCCTTCTCCAGTTGCCCAGCCGCCAAAGCCATCGAAGGAAAATCTGTTAGCTGATAGAACAGCTCTTCCGAATCGCTTGCGTCCAGGAGCTTCTCCTGTTCTTCTACAGCCGCCTCTTCGTGTCCATCCCACAAAGAATAAAGGAGAGCAAGTTGCTGTCTTAAATCTGAGTCGTTTGGTTTTAAGGCTAGTGATTTCAACAAAAGCTGCTCAGCAAGCTCCTTTTCGCTACTAAAGAAAAAGCTGGCCGCATTTGCCAGAACATCTACATTGCTTTGGTTCATTTCGATCTTTCGCATCCAAGCGGCTCTGATCCTTGGATAATCATCTTTGTTCTGGGTGGGCTCTACGTCCGCAAATGGCATTCCGATTATCGCGTGTTCAGGGTGATGCTCGATAAACCACTCAATGTGTTTCAATCTGAGTTGCTTTGGTTCGCCAGGCTGAAACTGCATTCTGCTATAACTTCCGAGCAGCATGATGCGAGCCTTTATGTCGTCAGGATTATCGGCTACTCGCGCTTCGAGCTCGTGCGTCTTTTCATCGCTCATCCGACTGCCGGATAAGGCAAGGTTGGTTGTCTCGTAGTCGTCAAAATTAGGCATTCAAGGCGAACTCCGCGAAGAACATCACCGAAGTATACTAGATGGGAATTTCCCCAATGACGTGCCCGTCGCCAGCCTTTAAAATCAACCTCTACCTATCCAATTGAATCAGAGCCACGGATGGCAAATCCAATATCGGAAATTGAGTTGGCCGCGGGTTTGACGCGCACCATCGAACCTGCTGAGAATGCCGCAGCCACAGCGGCAGCGGCACTGCTAGAAGATAGCTTCAGACATATCAGTTTGGCAAAACCGCTCGCTGGCGAAGGTATAGCGCCTCTAGCAAGAATGCGTCCGACCGAACTTACATTCGCAAGTTTTTCCCGCAGCCTTAGTGACACCGGACTTAACGAAAAATACATCCTCAGTTGCGAGCGCCCCGACAACCTCATGGGCAAGGGCGCCTTCCATAAAGTCTACCGGATGGACAAGCTGAAGGGCTATTTATTGAGAGCAGACGTCGATGGACTCACTGTAACGCCACGCGACAAACTGGAAGAGGTGGCGGATTTCTGGCCGGAAAAGAATGTCGGACAGGCTGTTGCCAGACTCGGAGACGCGGAGATCATCAAAGAAGTAGCGGGTGAACCGATTGGCGTGGCGGGCAATTTTGGCACCCATTCCCTTGCCGAGCTGCAACAGATGCGCTTCCCAAAACTCGTCATGGTCTCGCAAATGCCGCAGTCTGCTTACGATGACTTTGCGCGAACTCTATTGCAGTTCCCGCAGCGGGGGCTAAAGTTCGATAAAATAAACCCCAACAATGTTTTGGCGGACCGCACCACCAATCTGTTCAACATCGTTGACGTCACGAAGATTCAAGGATACAACCCAAAAGCGCTAGATATGGTGAGGCCGTTGACGGTCGCAATCGCCAAATACGAACCACTTGATGGACCTTCGCCCTTCGCGCCGCTTTATCAAACCATCATCGGAAAATCGCTGCACGCAATGGATGCAACTGGATTGCCATTCGTTCGTGACCAAGAGCTAGAAAACACTTTCCGAGCCGCCGACATGCTCGGCGAGTACGAAGACAGGCTGGGTCAGATGCGGTAAGCTGCTAGAGATTCAGGCGCGTTACAAAGCAATGGCTGCAAAACAACGAACCTATCATGACATGATGAGGAACTGCCGCAAATCCTTTAGTTCGGGATGTTGGGCGTGGCGCCGCTGGTCTTGTTGTATAGTCCATCAGCACGCACACTCATGCCACCGAATTGTCCGTCGCCGGTTTGCTGAACGTTGAATGTTTTACCACCGTATGTGAACACGAGCTGGAAATTGTCTCCTTTATAGATGCCGCGGTTGTTTGTCAATGTTATGGTGCCTGCAGCTTCTCCACTATTGGGTCCGTTTTCCGCAATCAAATCGAATTTGATTTGGTTGCTACTCAACTTCATTATTTTTAGCGTGGCAGGGTTGTCTGCTCCTGGTCGCTCGTACGTGCCCGTTGGTGAACTGATTTTGAGATTCTTAGGCGCCACTGATTTAGCCGCTGTGGCAGGGGACGGCACAGCGTCTGCAGGCGCTGTAGGAATTATCTGCGCCACTATGGGCAATACTAGTAGCAAAACCTTCCAAGTCGTCGATGTATGGCAGAACATGTTGCAACCCTCGATTATGTTTTAGACTATTCCTTCACTGCATCGGGTACTTCAGGAAAACCCTGTGTGTCCGTCGGAGGCGGCTTGTTAGCATCAGCAAGAGTTTGGTTAATTCTGTTCGTCCAGCCTTCTCCATATTTCCACCAATTTTTGAGCGTTTTCTTGTAAGCAAGTTGATTAGCCATAAACTGCTTCAGCACTTTATCTTGGTCACTGGCCTTTAGAGCGGCCATTGTCTCATCACCAAAACCGCCGTCAGCTTTAACGCCAAGAGCTTGTTGCAACTGAATGATTGCTGTGCCCGTGCCTTCGTTGACCCCGGCATCAAATAATGGCGCCGCTAGCTTCCAGGGCAATTCGTCGCCGCGTACTTTGTCCCAATAATTCTTCTTGTAGATGGCTTTGGCTCTCTGGGGAGTCATGTTTTTGATATCTTCATTCGGATAAGAAGCGCAGGAAATTCCGCAATTCGTACCTTTCAGTTGCCCTACTCCCTTGGCTCCGCCAGTCCAATTACCATTGTCGTCGGGGTCAAGCGTAAGACCCTTTTCGACGTCCAGGACGTTTTTCACGGCATAGTCGTAGTTAGTTAGTTTGCCTGGAATTTGTCCAGGCTTACCATCGGAAGAACTTTTCGGTGGCTGAGGATTAGAGCCAGTTTGTGAAGGGTTGCCTTGGGGTTGATTTGTATTGTTGTCAGTGCCGGCTCGACCAGATTGCGCTGGAGTTCGCGAAGCAGAGCCGCTCTGTGGAGAGTTGCGGCCAGGTTGATTTGTATTGTTGCCAGTGCCAGTTCGACCAGAATACGACGGGTTCCGCGAAGCCGAGCCAATTTGTGAAGCGTCGTGTGCGGGCTGCCCTGTATTATCGCCAGTGCCAGTTCGACCGGAATACGACGGGTTCCGCGAAGCCGAGCCAATTTGTGAAGCGTCGTGTGCGGGCTGCCCTGTATTATCGCCAGTGCCAGTTCGACCAGAATACGACGGGTTCCGCGAAGCCGAGCCAATTTGTGAAGCGTCGTGTGCGGGCTGCCCTGTATTATCGCCAGTGCCAGTTCGACCAGAATACGATGGAGGACGATAAGCGGCGCCAATCTGTGAAAAAGTATTGTTGCCAGTGCCTGCTTGACCAGAATATGCACTAGGCTGAGAGGAAGAGTCGCCTTCGTGCGCACTGTCGTGCGAGGGCTGAGATGTATCGTCGCCGGTGCCGGCCCGACCAGAATATGATGGGGTCCGAGAACCCGAGTCGCCGTTGTGCGAATCGATATGTGAAGGCTGACTGTTGCCGGTGCCGCCCAGCAAAGAAGGCGGTACTGTGTGCGCAGATCCGTAACCCTGAGGCGGCGATTGAATGTTGCCAGTTGCACCCGGGCTGTAGTTTGCTCCAGACTGAACGGGAGCGGGCTGTGGAGCCATAGAAAACTTTTGCGGTGTCAACACTCCAGTCATCGGATCGTAATGCTCCGGGGTGTACTGAGGCAGGGTCTTGCCTCCTCCTTGCGCCAGCATCTGAAGGATTTTGTCTCGAGCTTCCAGCCTTCGATTGAGGTCGTTTTGGATTCGGCGTTGCGGATCCATGTACACATTCGGAGGCACCGGCACATACGGTGCGGTTGGTTTGGCATCAGCCCATTGCGGCTTGCCCGGCCACCATCTCTTGTCCATCGGCACTACTGAATAGAGCTGTTGCAACATCGGTTCGAGCGCGTCGAGAATCTTGCGAGCCTCGTCCAGCTTTCGAATCGCATCTTGTATTAGCCGTCCTGCCAGAGGGCTATCAGAACCTGTTGGCCCAGACGCTCCCCCGACAGCCTCGGTGACTTCCTCATTGGCTTGAACGCCCAGGTTGAAAGTCTGTTGAAGACTCTTTGTCTCCTCCGGCCATTGCTGCTGAAGTTTAGGCCACCTGGCAATGTCTTGGTCGATAGTTGGTTTATTGGTCCAATAGAGATTGCCCCCGCAATCATTGCGCAATAGCCTGATCATTTGGTCGCATGTGGCTTGCGGATCGGAGCAGTCGGAGCGCTCCTCTGCCGACGCTCTGTGAAATGGAACTGTCAGCGCTAACAAAAGCGAAGCGGAAGCAACAAAATTGCGATAGCTATGCACCGATTGAAAATCCCGAAACGGAGTGGCACAAAGTCACAAAGTTACGCCCTGTTTATCGAACCTATTATATCTACAAATCCAAGCCAACTCTTCAGTCAGCGCTCATTACCCTTGAAGCGTCTCGGAATCCTTCTTCTTGCGCCCGAACATTTTCTTGAAGAACGCGGCAACTGCCACGACTGCAACGAAAACGAACTTCTTCAGGATAAGAATAACTCCCAATCCCCATTTCCACAGGGCGCCGAAGACGCCGAGTTTGGCAGCAGCCAATGCGCCGCCGCCGAGAATCAGTCCGGCGATGCCGTACTCCGCTGCTTTATCTTTACCCGGAACATAATCCGCATATGTTTCTCCGGTATTGAACGCGGTGTCGTCGAGCAGCTCGGCTGCTTTCTTCTTGCTCTCCTCGAGTGTATTCGGAGCGGTCACCAGATTTAGTGACAATGTTCCCCGGCGTCCGAGAATGCGCGTGTTGTAATTGACTCCCTCAACTGGCGCCGTCGGACTGTCTTGATCTTTGATCTCGACCGCCCAAACGACTTGATGTTTATTCCGCTCATAATGCGGTTTCTCAGCCCAACCTCCAACATAGAAAGGTGGCACCTTTGTCTCTTTGCGTTCTTCGTTCTGCTTTTCGCACACTTCCTTGAGCGAGTCGAGCAGCTGATCTGCATTCAAGTGCCCGGCATCGTCATCCTTGATGTAGCCACAATCGTTATAACTGGTATAGACCTCAAAGTCTCCAGTTTTCTTGTCCTTTGTAAGCGGGACGATGATGCCCGAAGTATGCGGGTTTTTCTCTCCCTGACGCTGAAGATACTTCACCGCTGCTTCCTTCGGAACGAACATGTAATCAGCGGGCAACTTCACCGTCGCCAGATTGCCTTCGAGTTTTACAACGCATGGACCAAAGATCGGTTTGTTGCCTTGGTCTGATTTTGTTGTTTCGTCCGCATGCACCGGGCTGCAATACGCAAGGGTGAAACCGCATAAAGCTGGAAGTAACCAGCGAGAGATTTGGTTGGTGTTGTAGTTAAACATCTGATCATTTTCTCATTTACGACTCAAGATCATAGCAGTCAATGCCAGCCGGTGCCGCTGGGTCGCCCACACTTTTTCCACACACATCGCCTGGCTTCGCTGGTCTACTTAGCAAGAGCCGCTGCGCAACGGGGATTGCAACGTGGTTACTTTGGCAATCGATTTAAACTCATCCGTCACGAATCGGGCATCAGGGCGATAGGGAATAGCACTTTTTGGTGATGTGACCCGGGTGGCCGCAAGGCACAATGGTAGTGTCGCGGGGAAATTAGCAATGTTCGAAACACACCAGTTGCAGCACGCTGCAATAGTCTGTGATGCGCAAAAACGCATCCTCTCATGGGGCGAAGAGATGGAACGGATGTTCGGTCTTGCTCCAATTGAATGTATCGGGAGGCCGATCATCGAAGTTTTTCCGGAAATAAAGGCGACAGGAGAGTACAAAATGCTCTCCGCCGCTATCGCCGGCAAATCCGATCTGTCGATCCGAGCCGCACGGGACAACCCGCAAACGCGTCGAGCTATTAGTTATCAAGCCGTTTTCACCCATGTTGCCGGCGTTGGCGCCATCATTGTGTACACCGACCTGCAGGCGCAACACCAACATGAGGTCGAATTGCAAACCGCTCGCGCCCGTTTTTTCGCTTTAGCAGAGACGAACCCGAGTCTGGTGTGGTCATCGACAATTGACGGAAGCCGCAACTTCTTCTGCTCTAAGTGGCTTCGCTTTACGGGACGAACATTCGATCAAGAGCATGGTTTTGGCTGGATCGACAATGTGCATCCGGACGTCGCCGATAAATTGCGCAAGCAGTTATACAAGGCGATTGAAGCAGGTCAAAACTATAGGATTCAATACCGTTTGAAATCTGCCGACGGTACCTACCATTCTATGCTGGAAACAGCGCTGGCCCAATACGCCTCGGATGGCACATTCGTGGGCTTTCTGGGTTATTGCACCGATCGCAGCGAGGCACGACTTACCAAAACAAGAATCGCGCCAGTCCCTACAGAGACTAATCGCTTATTTAAAGCCGGCCCGACGAATGCTCATTCACCGATCGGAATGTGGAAGTTGGACAAAGAGCTGATCGTCACGAATGCAAACAAGGCAGCCTGCGACCAGATTGGTCTCGAACATTCGACACTTATCGGAACCCATATCACCGAAATACTTGGATCGATGTCAGAGACGGCGCTCCGCGAGTTGCTGCACGGAAGCAAACGATTCCACAGCAAAGCGCAGCAGGTGAGACTGCGGAAAGCCGCCGGGGGCGTTGCATATTGGGACGTTGATGCATGGCCTCTGACCGATCCTGCCAAAAACGTCATTGGCATAGCCCTGAGTACTTTGGAAGTAACCGAACGGAAACGCGTCGAACAGCAAAAAGATGATTTCGTGGCGACCCTGGTCCACGACCTCAAGACACCGCTTATTGGTGCCGATCGAACCTTGCAGGAACTGATCAGATGGGGCGGAGAGAGCGAAAACGATCAAGCGCGTATCCTCAAGCTTTTGCAGGCAAGTAATCGGCATCTTCTCACAATGGTTCAGACCTTAATTGAGGTCTATCGATTCGAGGAAGGCAATCCACAGCTTGCTCTGGAGCCTTTGTCTCTAACCGAGATTGTGGAGAGGGCGGTACAAGATGTTAAAGCTCTGGCAGCAGACAAGGAAGTGCAATTGTCATTCTCGCTGTCATCCGGCGGTCAGGTCGCCGCAGATCGCATAGCGATACGCAGAGTCTTGCAAAACCTTTTAGATAACGCGATCAAATTCACAGATAAGAACGGAACTGTCCAAGTCACCAGCGAGATACAGGATAGCGTTGTCCTGGTGCACGTTAAAGATACCGGCAGGGGCATCCCCATCGAAGACCAACCAAGAATTTTTCAGAAGTTTTGCCAGTCGGGCGACGGCAGAAAACATTCAACGGGATCAGGTCTCGGGCTGTATCTGAGCAAGCAGATCGTAGAAGCACATCACGGCAAGTTGAGCTTCCAATCTAGTGAATCCGACGGCACCGTATTTACGGTTGCATTGCCGATGTGCTGCTTCACCTCACAACCGGTCAGGTCGACTGAGACACAAAACAGCAGCTCCGAGCTTTTAGCAGTCTGACAGCGGTAGGAGAAGTTACTTATGCCATTGGGCAATTCGTTCAAAAATAGTCGTAAGAAAACTTCCGCAGAACAATTGTTAGGCAACGTATCCGTAGCCAGCGTACCGAGCAGCAGAGAGATCAGTTTTACGATGCTGCAAGCGGAGCAGTGCGCACCTGAACCAAAGACCATCTCCTGGCGGTCGGCTGATCAATCGTTTCAACTGCAAGTAGTTGCCAAAGGCGGAACACCAAGTTGGAAACTTTACGAGGTTCATATAGATAATCCTCCGTCGCTGAAATGGACCGTCGTATCGGAAGATCCAGAACAAGTTTATCGACTGATACAAAAACGAACAAATCCAGAGCCAGGACTCGTAAAACAAGAGCAGCAGCACGGAGATAGTGCAAATGCGATCAGTCCAGGCAGACTTTTTCTTAATCGATATCAGATCGAGAATCGTATCGCCCATGGTGGCATGGGGCAGATATTTCGCGCCAAAGATCTAACCATGAATCGCGACGTTGCCATTAAAGTATTGCACCTTCATTTAGCAGAGGAAGCAACTGCACATCGGCGGTTTGAAAGGGAAATGCAAGCTTGTCTGAGCTTGAAACATCCAAATATCGTCAACGTATACGACTACGGATACACAGTCGAAGTAACACCGTATATGGTGATGGAATACCTCGACGGACTGACAATAGAAGAGTATTTGTTGAAGAAAGGGCACCTGACACTCTTGGACTTCGTCCAGGTATTTACGCAACTCTGCGGTGCAATAAATCAAGCGCACGAAAAGTTGATTATTCATCGCGACTTAAAACCCTCGAATATCATGCTGATCGCACAGCCTGATGGAAGTTTACTCGCCAAACTGCTCGATTTTGGCATCGCAAAGGGTGTAGGTCAAACTGCTGTCACCAACTCGAATGAAGTAATCGGAACAGTTTTCTATATGAGCCCAGAACAGTGTCAGAATGAGGTGCTTGATCCGCGTTCAGACATTTACTCCCTTGGGTGCGTGATGTATGAGGCTCTTTCCGGACTCAGGCCGTTTCATGCCGGTACGCCCGTGGCGACTATGCTGTTGCATCTTAACCAAGAACCCGCGTCGCTACGAGAGCATGACAGCAGCATTCCACACTCAGTAGAAAAATTGGTGTTCAAAGCACTGAGTAAACTGCCGGGCGAGCGCTATCAATCAGCCTCTGAGTTGCTGCAAGCACTGCAACTCTTTCACGTTGAGTACAGCGATCTGGTACGGAGTACAAAACTCGAGGTGCAAGGACCGATGTCCATGGCAGCGAGCTTCGAGACATACAGCCTGGAGGACACTGACGAAGACTCTATTCTCATCGAGTTGTGCGATAAACCGATGCCGATCACAATTCAGGTACTGCTCGTCTCAAAGATAATTGAAGAAGACGATGCTTTAGCCGTAGTGGCTTTCCAACAAATGCACGGAGGCGACGCCGGTCAATATTTAGTCGAACTCGGTTGTATCGACCTTTCAACATATTCGCTCGCCGTTAAGTGCGTCGAGACAATTAAACGGTTCAATCTGCAGATTGAGCAAGCAGCTTCAATTCTTCAATACTGCCTTAGCCAGAACATGAACATCGAAGACGCCCTTAAAGTTGAGCTAGTTAGCTCTGAATCCTGCTGAGCCCGATAATATGCCATATAACCTACACCTAGCAATGAGAATGAATCTTCGTCAGCGAAGACAACGCATCCGCGGCGGAGCAATTGTAGAAGCATCCGGAGCGGTAGCATTACTGGTGCCACTGTTTATGATATTGCTTCTCTCCATTGCCGAGATTAGCCAGTACTTTGTCCTCAAACAGCAAATCGCCTACGTGGCTCGTCAGGCTGCACAAGAACTTGCCTACGGTTATGGGGTCATGGGTTACACCTCAATGAACTCAGCCGGCATGAGTTCAGGAGTCGCCAATACGCGCGATTCCAACTACCTGAACATCATCAATAACATCGCAGTACCAGGAGTGATCAACGAAAGCTCGAACCCACAGTTCAAAGCGTCCTTCTATATCCCTAACTCGCCAAGCATGTCGCAGAGCTACGTCCAAGTGACCGTCAGCTATAAATCCGGTCCCAATTTGCCTTCGTTTCCTTGGAATCCGCTTAACTCGACTTTTGCATCATTCAGCATGGTCGGCTTGACCGTCGGATCCGCCTGCTCATGGCCAATACCTCACAACTGAATCGGCGGAGAAGGAAAAGATGGCATCAGCGGCGAAAACTGTTCGGAAGAAACCTACGAGACGCGAGAGCGGAGCGCAGATTCCGGAGTTTGCCGCAGCAATAGCGCTTGTTTTGCCAATATTCATCGCCATTATCTATCTTGCTTATGAAGCGTGTATGTACGTTTACTTGAAGACTGGCGTCGATGCAGCAGCCAGAACCGAAGCGCGCTGGCTGGCGATTAATTTTAATTATTTAGCACAAGAAAATGGTGACAGTGCTTCCACTTACTCGACCTGGAAAAACAGCAAGGTGCGGGTGTCTCAATGCGTGGTATCAAATGCTCAATTTACGAACGGAACCATAGACAGCACAGGCAAGTTCGTCACGACCGCACCAGATGTAGTGTCTAACGGCGGCTGCATCACCTCTCCATCTGGGCGCAATACTGTCGCGGTTCAAGTCATTTATCCCGGCGATACTGGTTTACCTGATTGGCCTAACCCGCCAATAAAACTGTTCGGCATGAATCTCACGCCCAACAATCTGACCATTAGCAGTGTTTATGTTGCCGACATTGAACCTTAGGTCAGGAGACAGACGCATGCGCTCTTGTAAAACCACTCGCCGATCGAACAATGGCACGATGAGTTCTGTGCTATTTCTCATCGGCATCATGATCACGCTGCTTTTCGCGTGCATTGCTGTCGATGTCGCCCATTTCGTCTCTGCCAGCACCGAGATGCAATCAGTCGCCGATGCCGCAGCGCTGATGGCCTGCTACGACTTGCAATGGGAATCGACTGATTCGCAGATTAACCAGGCAAATGCGGACGCTACGTACATGGTTCAACATGCAACCGCCGACCTCTACAGCCCATCTGGCGTCAGCATACCGACAGTTTCCGTCAACGTGACATTTTCATCTTTGAATGGCGGCACCAACAACGCGGTCACCGTGTCGCTCAGCCCACCCATCGTCTATCTCTTCGCGCCCGTGATGATTCAGGCAACAAACAATCTTGTAGGAGCACGTGCCACGGCTGAGAGGTTACCTGTCGCGACAGGTCCGGCACCGCCATGGTATCTGGAAACGACGGAACAGGCAGGACCACCTGGTCCTTCACCGCTGCCCTCATCTTCTCCCCCGCCTCCTTCGAATTTTCCGACAACTGGGTACGTGACCTTTACCGACGTTAAAGGAGGCACAGCCGGTATGGCACCACCCATAGTGCCGACCTACTGGGTGGACCTGGGGATTACTTCGCTGAGCAACGCGTCACCAAATCCACCAGGAATCGAGTCTGTATTGAACAGCATGGGCGTCAGCATTGCTGGTGATCCAAACAGCAGCGCCACAAATCCTATTGCGATCGGCGCCGGCACCATCGACGCGAATCATGGTTCGTACAATTCAAACGTCTCCAGCCCCAACTCCAACTCGGCCGCATGGACAAGCGGAGCGACCGTTCTTTTGCCGGTCTCAACGAACAACATTATCGACTCCGTCTATGCAGTGAAGCTGACCGGGCCTTACGTGCCGCACAGTTATACCAATGGACAAGGCGTATTCGGCGAGTTTGGCGTGACATTCGTCAATCAAGCAGACACCGTGCCCGGGGTGACGGTGTTTGATCCCACTTCCGGTGCTAGCTATTCCAATGTCGGCGCAACTGTTGCAGCGCTCGTCAACTAGGTGTCAGATGCTTAACTCGAATCAGATTTATAACACTTCCCGGCGCCCAACGACACTCCGCTTGAGCGCAGTTCTTTCGCTATTTGTTTCTGTCTTGGTTCCCTGCGTCACACTGGCGAAGCAGCAAATTCCACAACCGAGTATAAGCCAATCGCCACAGCAGGCACCACGATCTACCAAGTGCGCTGACCAAGTCGCCCTCGGTTATCAGCAAATGGTCAGCGGAAATCTTTCGGCGGCTATAAACGTGTTCGTCGCGGCCATAAAGAAAAATCCGAACGACGTGAAAGCACGCAGATATCTAGCGCATTGCCTGGCAGTCTCTGGTGACCCGCACAATGCGGTTAAACAGTTCAGGGCTATGGCATCGCTGGAGGCGATCAGCAGTGCGAACGACATCGCAACCTTCGCGGACGTTTGCTCACAAGTAGGAGACTCAGAGGATATGGTCCGATTGCACGAAAAGCTGCTGCGCCTTGATCCTTCCAATCACAAATATCGATTGGGAATGGCCCGGGCGTATGCGGCAGTCGGAAATCGCCAGCAACTGCAAACAATTTGCTCGACTGGAATACGCCTTGCTGGCTCAGATGCAGAGGCCGCGCAGTTCAGCGATCTGCTCAACTCGAGGCAATCCATCTCTACCAACCTTGTTTTCGCGACGATCCCGGCATTGCTTACAACAACGGTAGTTTCTTCTGGGTCGGTCGCATCGGGTGCCGTGACGCCAGTAGCCATGCTGCAAAAACAGACACCAGTATCAGGGCAAAAGCTTATCAGTACTAACAACTCAAAAAACGCATGGGAGGGATTTAAGGGGCTTCAGAAAACGTTGGGTACCAGCATGGATCAAGTTGAATCGCGGAATCAGCAGAAGCGCGAAGCAGGGAAATTTTGATCATCCAGATGAGCAAAGAAGGAGTCGACAGCAGTAAGTGCGTGATTTCGGATCAGTCAGCCGCTGAGCCGATTCCGCCGAGCGTCTCGGTTGAGTCCGATGAATACGATCGACCAGTTATTCAGGGAACGTACACAGGACAAACGTTTCCTGATATGGATGTGCTGATGCCTGGTCGGCAAGTCGAAACTGAAGAATCGGAAGGCGAGTCCGATGGTGGCGAAGCAACAGAACAGCAAGCCGAAGAAGATAAAACTAAGAAGCGTGCACAAACTTGGATCGCACTGGTCGTAATCTTCTTTTCCTGGATGTCTACGGCTTGCATTTGGTACAGCTGCGTTGCGCAATGGAAGCCGAAGAGTGAATCGACTGCAAGGAGCAAGCAAACGTTCGACCTACCTAAAACAGGTTTAGATACGATATATGCTGCAGGTGGTGGCATAGCAGCCAATGACCAGCAATCGCTGACATCTTCCCCGGGATTGGCGCGATTGGCACGGACTGGAAGTGGTCAACCAGTGTCCGAGCAGCAGGCACTATCTGCGGTATCGACGCTTATCGCTCGAGAGGATATTGTTGGTTCTAAACCATACTTAGATGCTTTGCGCGCGGTATCCAGCGTCACTGGTGCAACGACGTTATCAGCCGAAGCTGACGTGCTGGCACAGAGACGAAGAACCAGTCTGGCAGAGCTGCTTTATCGTCGGGCTTTGGGCATTTTCGCTGTCTCTTGCGGACCACTGAGCCCTGAATATCACCAAACGCTGCTAAAACTCGCTTGCATGTACCACGAAACGAAGAGCCTCACGAAAGAACAGAACATCAAGGATTTCCTTCGCCGCCAAACGCAGAGTGAGCCCATGGCCCAGGAGTTGCATTAGCTCGCGTTTATAGGCGTAATGTGTGCTGCTCTGATTTCGCAAGTCGAAGTTGAGGCAATGGAACATAGTCCGTGCTACTTCAAATTCTCATTCAGCAGATTCGCCAGGCGCTCACCTGCGAGCTCGACGCGCTCGCGAGATAGTTTAAGCATCGCTTCTTTATACTTCGATGTCAGCTCGTACGGTCCGTCCTCATGTCCTATAGGACGCTGGTAGACCTGCTTGATCGCCAGGTCGTGACTTTCGGCAATCCACTTCGACGAATCTTTCTCCGCTGCTAGGTTTTGGTCGGCCGGCTGCAGCGTCCTTGCGTAAGTGACGGCGCTGATCGGAGATCCATCTGGTCCTAAAATGTCATCAATAAAGTGATGCAGATTGGGCGATGTGTCACACAGTTTCACATCATTGCCTCCATTGTCGCCCTTCGGTGAATACTTGCAGGCACGGTTGATGCAGTGCAATGGCTGATGAACATCGCCGACGATGTGCAAGATCCAACACAAGTCGTAGCTTTTCAGATCATCAGACGCATCCGATTTCAGCACGCTGGTAAATTTCGGAATCATCTCCTCGGCGTTGGGGCTAGCCAATGATGGAAGCTTCATATGATCTTGAGTGAACGGAATATCGCAGTAGTGCCAGTATTTATGCATATTCTTGTCGGCATAACCAATGTTTTGACGTGCTTCCGGCGCCGATATGTCATCATTTTTGTACTCCGCAGACATTTTGATCAGGTCGGGAAAAGTCGCCGCTTGCACAAAGATTTGCTCGTCGGTGTCTTCAGCCGGACTGCACTGTTTTAGCCAATCCTGGTACATCGGATTTAATTTCAAAAGCGCATTCGCTCGCTCCCGCACCTCAGGTTTCAGGTGCTGGTATGCGACGTACGCAACACACTCATGCCCGAATAAATTCCAGGCAGCAACGGGCTGCATTCCGGCTAACCAAACGAGCAAGACTGATAGTGCAAATAACCGTTTCATTTGTTTCAATGACAGACTTAGTCAGGAAACGACACAACGGGATTATTATGTCACCTTGGAAAAAGTTGTCCACAGTTGGACGAAGCACCGCAACCGTGAACCGAATGGCGTCGGTCCCAGGAATTCCGCAAAAAGGCTATCGCCACAGCCGCAAATACGCTATGAAAAATGTCGCGAAAGCCTACTACCGTTGGGCGCGAAAAGGCTATTTTGGCGCGGTGTTGCCTACGGGTGGCGGTTCGCACCGTCGGGCATCGTAGTTTCACCGTTGACCCCATCCTGGAGCGGGCGTACCATCGTTTCATCCCCACATATTGACGCGAAAACCATTGGGCGCCGAAGAGATCTATGCAATAGCAGCAAAGCCGCTGGTCGAAGAGACAGCGTCTGCAGCCGGACGTGCAGCAACGGAAGGTCTAAAATTCTTAGATGATGCCATGCCGAGTCTTGCTGCAACCAGCGGGCGCGGCACAATAGAAGTCGGTCAACAAGCGCTTGCGCACAGGCTGTGGGACTCAATTCTCTGTGATTGGGACGCAGCTAAAATCACTGAGAATCTAGACATTCCACCGGGCGAGCTGGATACACCTGGATACAAAATTCTCGACTTAGGCGCAGGTTCGCAGCATCTCGCGAAGGAAGGAACCCGACTCAATTTAAGAAGCCAAATTTTTTCCGTAGAACCTCGCCTGGCGCTCTCCCAGTCAGCCGAAAATCAGTTCGTCCGCGACCCGAGAGACTTGTCGTCTCTTCGTCCAGCTCACCCTCTGGCGATCGCCGCACTTTCAGACAATCTGCCGTTCGCAGATCAAACATTCGATCGTGTGTACGGTCATTTTTCTGTTCCGTTTTATCAGAACGATCCAACTGAACTTCGCAATTCGATGCGCGAAATATTCCGCGTTCTCAAGCCAGACGGCATCGGACGGTTCGCTCCGATCACACGACGCAATCGAATGTTTGTAGAAACTCTCCAATCGCTGGACGTTCCATTCACAATGACCGACGTTAGCCCGATACACAGCAATACCTACGGACCAGAAGCCGGCTGGCGACTTGTGACCAAACCAAGAGTTTGATTAGGTGTTGGCTTAGGAGTGAATCGCAGGCGCCCGCCGCGCGTTAACGCAAGGCGCTAAGACACTTTCCTGACAGGGTCGCCAAGAGACGGCTATACTATGGCAGGTCAGTGGGGAGAATGGCTTTCGACGAAGTCGATCGTCATTCGTCGGCTGATGAGATTCGATGCGGATCCTCCGCGAGAAACGACTCGCGGTGCGTTTTTCGCGTTTATTCTGCTTTGCAATGTTCTAGCGTTGTACTGTCCTGCCTGATCGCCCAAGGCGCCGCCCTTCTGATAGCAGGCCAGCGCGTTTTTGTTATCGTTGGTCAGTTCGTACATTAGACCCAGGTTGGACCAGGCTTCTCCAAATCTTGGATTGCCCGCGATCGCATTTTTGAACGCTTGCTTAGCGCGATCGAACTTCTGCAGTGCGCCATAATCGTTGCCGTAAATGTACCAGTAATGCCAATTCATGGTGCGGGCGGCCACACCATGCTGTTCTCCCTGAGCGACTGCTTTGTAGGCGCCATCAAGATTGTCGAGGTGTGAATAACAGATTGCGAGCGTATGCCAAACACCAGGCGCACTGGGGTTTATTTCGCTCGCTCGATTGAATTCTGTGATGGCATCCTTGTACTGTTTCAGACGAGCGTGTGCCACAGCCAGGTCGCACCACGCATCATAACTGTTCGGCTCTTTCTTGACCCATTGGGCACTGAGTTGCGCCAATCCGTTCCAATCTTTTTGCGAGTTTAGTTGATTTGCTTGTCTGAGAAAAGGATTTGTCTGGGCGTTGCAATTTGTACCAACCAAAAACAAAACAATCAGTGCAAAAATGGTCGCTGGCCGCTGCACGGAAGATTCCTCTCTAGGTTGCGGTATGCAAAATAGCACACAAGCGGAAACATAGATCGGGGAGCAGGAACAGCCTTTCGCGGTTGTCTTGACGACAAAACCTGGCGTGTGCCACCACATGCGGTTGCCAGTATGACATCGATCATCAAATACGAAACGTCCAGCAATTGGCAGGTTTCTGCAAATGTAGACCGCCCGATTCTATGTCAAATCCCTTTTGTAAGATTTCATCGATGGCCGGGAGTTTCGGACGGACGCAAAGAGAAAAGTCACATTACAAACCCATTTTGACCAATATGCGGTATCGTTTGGGTGTTACACTCAGAAACTTGAGCTGAAATCTAAGGCCGGATATCATTTCATTCGAGAAACGGGAAAAAGTAATGGCGATCAATAAGTGGTTTTTCGATTTTCATCTCCTTGAGCGAGGCTGGTCATCGACGCCTCCCTATCGTGAAGAGGGTCAGAGGGGGCAACCACCAGCCGCAAGGATGGTGACGCTGAGAATGATTGAATTCGGCTCCGACGATAAGCCGGAAATCTGGTACAAGACTGAAGTCGCTCATGTCGACCCAAATCGGGCAAAGGTCACTGAGCTGATACGTCACCACGGTTTGCCAAAAGCGATAGTCGCGAATTGCTGGGCTCAAAAGGACGAGTTAGAACAACAGCTGGCCCCCACTGTCTGATTTTGCCAAGTGGTTAGACTCTAGCATTCGTCATCAAAGTTCTCCTTGAGCTTGCCGCCGCTGTCCGCTGCAAGCCTGCCATCCTATCGGCCTTTGCACGAACAACGGGGTTGTTTGGTAAAGTGGTTTGAGAAGGTACGAATCGGAGAGAAAATCAACCATGGGCAAAGATACCGAAAATATGACTCAAATTCGCAAAGAGGCCATCGAGCGCATCGCGAAATCAGCACAGGCACGGGATCTTAAAGTCGATTTGGAGCTTTTCAACGCTCTTTCCGAGTTGGCTGGCAAGCGTCAGACCAATGTCAATACCATGGCTTCTGAATGGCTCAAAGAAAGACTGGCAAAGGAAAGCGGCACCTAAAAAGCCCACTCGATCAGCAATTACGAGAGTACGTCGCCGATTCCGATGTTTCGGCGACGTATTTTTTATGGCAAGTGAGCTCAGCCGTAGCTTTGCCGGCGTTCTTGCCGATCTGCTGAGCCATCGTCGCTATTATTAGAGGAAGGTCTATTAGCTGGAGCCCATGAGCTATTAACTCGGTCCTAGCCCCACCGGGCAGCCGATCGACTACAAACACATACTTTCAGAAGATTTTCGTCCGTAGGCTGGCATCGGAGGTCCGATCACATGGGTTTGAGCTCCGCAAAACAGACTCACCCTAGGTATACCTGCATTGCTGGATTACAAGAGGACCCCGAAGTCCTAATATCTACGCACACCAGGGAGACATGACCGGCATGAACAGCTTCGAATCGCCCGCACAAATTGCTTCTGACCGCGATCGAGGCGAACAGCTTATCGTGATCGGATTTTTCAAACAGACTGCTCGACTGTTCGGCGGATTTTTCAGGGCTTCGGGACTGTTCTCCGAACAGATTGCGCAAACCGCACCAACTTCGCGCGCCGGATCGCTTCAGGATGAGGTAATGTCCGTCACACAGAATCGATTGAACATCCCCAAGAATTCGTTGGGCGACTTCGGCGTCGGACTGCCACCGCGTTATGCAAAAGTTCAAACGACAAATCGCAAGCGAGCAAAATCCCGTATTCGTCGATCCGCAGATTCACAACAAGCGGCGTAAGGAAGCGCGGGCCGAATTAGATTTGTCAGATAGAAATTCAATTGAGCACGCTGGCATTTTACAAGTTCGAAATTTCGTGCGAACTATTTATTGCCCGTATCGACACGCGCCTAACGGTCAGATCACATTTTCCTTTCCGGGTTTGGTCCACCACTGAATGATGTCGTCGAACTTTTCGGTCGAGATTCTGCATCCGCGACAAACTCGCATTGGAAGATCCATCTTGCGCAGTTTTTCAATCACGGACTTATCGTCTTCAGTTTTGTCTGATCGGTCGTATAAAGACAACACTGCATACATTCGTGCTTCGGGGGTCGGTGCACGCAGTACGCGCCGAATAAGATCGAAACGGCCTGAATTAATCAGTTGTTTAACCGCCGAATACCCAGGAGGCGGTACACCATCGAAGTAGCACGCTTTACCCACATCGAGCGTGTCAAACGGCGATAGTAGAAGTTCGAACTGACGTTCACATGCGCCTGCCTCTTCAAACAAAGACGGCGCACCTAACTCAGCAAAGATTGCATGATCAATTTTCCCCTGCTCAACAAATCTCACAGCGGTCAGACTTGCCTTTTCCACATTCTCAGTAGCATGCTGTTTCCAAGCCTTCTGCAACTGGGGATAGACATAAAGCCATGAGTCCTGCGTGCCCGATTGGATGATTTCCAAAGCCACGATTTCTTCGTGGAGCGCCACGACCGTAATCCAGGCCGTTGTGTATCCTCCATATTTTGCCAACTTCACCTGCTGCAACTCGAAGCCGATCCAGCGATGGGTTTTCGTGTCCGATCCTTGGACTTGGGATAGAAAACGATCGAGTTTTGGATACGGTTTATCAATGTGCTTCGCCAGCGACGCCACCAGCTCGAGGTCCTTATTCAACCAGTCAGAGTTTAGAAAGTGCGGCTTTGCAGGCCCCGCTGCGAACGCTAATGGTTTAGACATCGCGGTCAAGATCAAACCTGCGGCGCCTAACAAAAACGCTCTTCGATTATGAGTCACTCTATTCATTAAGCAGCCCTTGTTTCGCACAAGCGATTCGCGCACGCGCCCTTGAGTTTTCTTCGACGGTCGAAATGCAAGGACCTCAGATCGGGTCGTACCTCGGGCGAAAAACTCAACTATTTCGTCGTAAATCTTCTGTGCGTCTGCCATGTCCTCGATCCGTAAATTGGGTTTGCGCCGACATGTTCCCAGCGTACGCCAGACCGTTGTTATCGGCAAGTTACTACTTACACGCTGGTATGACTCGCAAATTTATCGAAAGCTATCACGACCCTGAGGCATCGTAGTGGAGCGAGTCTTACATCCAACGTGCCTGTTACGAGTTTCATCCGCGACGCACCAATTGCGAGTGAATGAGAAAAATTGAACCTGCGGCAGTGGTCGTACTTATGTTCTCGGCGTTGTATATAGAGGACTGTCTCACTGGTGGCTCACAAATGACCCAGCGCAAGCTATTTGAAATCGTACTCATAGAGACGCGAAATACTTGCACCCGCAAATGCTGGTTCTGCAAATTCGGACAAGAACGGCAGGACAGCGAAATTCGAGAGATGGACTGGGACACCATCGAGCGAGTCGTCTTCAATTTACGTGATCTGGATTTTGCTGGTCGCATATCCTGGTTTTGGATCAACGAACCGTTGTTGGATAAGCGGCTCTTTGACATACTGAAATTTACTCGAGAGCAATGTCCTCGCGCATTTCTTTCCATAATCACAAACGGAGATTTGCTAAACGAAAAGACGCAAGGAAAACTATTCGAGTCCGGACTTGATGGACTCAGGATCAGCGTCTACGACGATAAGACCCTCGCGAAAATGAATGAGTTGCCGCGCAGCGATAGAGTGGTGATGCTCGATATGCGCAATCCGGATTCGCATCTCGAGAATAGAGCTGGAAATATTCTTCAAAATAGAGACTTGTTTGAGTCCGACAAACTTGGACGGATCAAATCTTTTTGCGCGCGTCCGTTCGAACAGCTCGTCATAGATACGCAAGGGCAGGTCGTGTTGTGCTGCGCTGATATGTACAGCGACGTGGTGATGGGTGACGCGACGAAAGACCGTCTGGAAGACATCTGGAATAACGAGAGATTCGAACAGTACCGCAACACACTTAACGAAAGCGGAAGGAGCGGTCTGAAATTATGCGAAAGCTGCTCTTATAGCGGCGGTTCGCACGCGGTACGTCTTCCTTTCGACGATTCATCAAATAAGCACCTTGTGCTGCAACCAGCGGTAGACGTCAAATGAGTGAGCTTGTCCGAAGGCGCATATTAGTGCCCACTCTGAGTCCGTTTGCAGCCAGCTATCTCAATCGATAATTTAGGAAGTCTCGGGTGAAATGCGACCAAAGAACGGCCCTCCTGGTCGAATAAGCCTTACGAAGAAAAATGGCTCAAACCTGAGAATAGTGTTCTAGCAGTGCCATAGGGCCCCTTCCCGTACGGTAAGGCTGCGATGCGAAGTAACTGGTTTTCGTGATACACTTACTGTACGGTAAGTTCCGACCCTGAAATGCCACTTAGCCAAACTGACCTTGCCGCTCGGTAAGCCGGAGGGATGCAATGCTAATAAGGGACTCCAAAGATCTGGGCGCGTTGATCCGAACTACCAGGGTATCCCAAAAACTGCGCCAGATTGACCTTGCCGTAGCTGCAGGATGTGGCGAACGATTTGTAATTGATCTAGAAAGAGGCAAACCAACCTGCGAACTTGAAAAAGCTCTTTATGTTGCAAGAATGCTTGGTTTGAAAATTGAGGCGATCGCGCCAGGAGAGTAATAAACCATGGTGCGTGAGTTATCCGTTCGTCTGTGCGGAAAACCGGTTGGGACGTTGCGTCTCAGCAGTGGATCGATGGTGTTTCAATACAAGAATGCCTCTAGATCACTCTCTCTCAGCATGCCCATACGAGACGAGCCCTACACAAATAAAGCTTGCGAGGCATATTTTGGAGGTCTTCTTCCAGACAACACTCAAACGAAACAGCTAATCGCGAAGCTATATGGCATTGCCTCGAACAGCAGCTTTGGTCTGTTGGAAAAGATCGGCTTCGACTGCGCCGGCGCGGTATCTTTAGTTGAACATTCCGAGTCGGTCGAAGAGACAGCAGCTTTTAAGTTACGGGGATGCACTCTATCGGAAGAAGAGTTATACACGCACCTCAAAGAATTGCCCGATCGCCCCTTGTTTATCGGCATTGAAGGTCTGAGAATTTCTCTAGCTGGTGCACAAGAAAAGACGGCTTTATGCGTCATAGACGGAGAGATATGCGTTCCTAACCAGAATGTTCCGACTACCCACATATTAAAGCCCAGAATCAGAGGACTAGAACAATCGGTCGTAAATGAATATCTCTGCATGCGGCTTGCAAAAATAGTTGGAATTCAAACGCCGAATGTGGAAATTAGGACGGCTGGAGAGATCGAATATTTACTCGTTGAAAGACATGACCGATTTATCGAAAACGGGCTGATAACGAGGATACACCAAGAAGACTTCTGCCAGGCGCTTGGGGTCGTCTCGACGAAGAAGTATCAATCGGACGGTGGCCCCTCGATTCAAAATTGTTTTGACTTACTTGAAAAAACAACGTATCCGGCGTTGGCGAAGGTAGAGCTTCTAAAGCGGGTCATCTTTAACTACCTTGTTGGAAATGCGGACTGCCATGGAAAAAACTTTTCGCTGCTACATACGGAGTCGAGTTCTATCCTCGCCCCGGCTTACGATGTCCTCTGCACAGCGATCTATGTCGCTGACTCCTCAAACCAGTTGCTATCGACCAAGTTTGCAATGGCTATTGGAGGCGAGTCTGACATGTACCGCATCAGACTGAAGAATTGGCAACGGTTTTGCGAGCTGATCAAAGTTAGTCCGGCTGCGTGCAAACGAACATGCTTAGAACTCATCGATCGAGTAATTAAAGCTGCGCCCGAACTTCAATTTCATCTTTTGGAAATCGGACATTGGAATCCTATTGCGGATAGGATCTGCAAACTCATCGAAGAACGAGCGCAGGAGTTACGCGGTACAGCTAACAAGCTTTCATAGCTGAACCCACCTGCACTCGACTTGATACAATAGCCGGCCGGCGGCCTCTGACTTGGCGAATCATTTGGCAATTTTTGGCGACATAACTGAGCGGCGAATGCTATTTCCGATTTGATTCAATTTGACCATTTGACTTTTGATCCATATTTCGATAGTCTTGGAATTATGAAAACGACAAATGCGGTTAAGGCTCTAGGGGCATTGGCTCAAGAATCACGCTTGGAAGTGTTCAGGCTGCTCGTAAGAAAAGGGACGGCTGGCATGGCTGCGGGCGAACTCAGCGATCACTTCGAAATGCCGCCGGCCACCATGTCCTTTCACCTGAAAGAACTGAGCAATGCTGGCTTGATAGCATCCAGGCGCGAGAGTCGTTCGATCATTTATGCGGCGAACTTCGGACACATGCAGGCGCTAATTGGCTTCCTGCTTGAAAATTGCTGTGCTGACAATGGAGGCAAATGCTAATGAAAAGGTTTCATGTACACGTGGCCGTAGCTGACTTAGAGCAGTCCGTAGGCTTCTATTCGACGTTCTTCAATTCATCACCGACCGTGAAAAAAGACGACTATGCAAAGTGGATGCTTGACGACCCGCGCATAAATTTTGCCATTTCGACACGCGGCAGAGAGCCAGGACTAGACCATCTTGGTATCCAGGTTGAAGATCCGGACGAACTCAGAGAAATTTCGCTCCGGCTAAAAACGGCTCAGCAACCGATTTTAGAACAAGAACAAACCACCTGTTGCTATGCAAAAGCCGATAAAGCGTGGGTTCATGATCCGCAGGGCATCGCGTGGGAATCCTTCTACACGACAGGTACGGCGACAACTTACGGTGAAGACGCGGAGTTTCAAACCGAGAACAAATCGGCATGTTGTGCGCCGGAAGCAGAAACGATACCGGTTCAGATTGGTAAAACATGCGGATAGTGTTTGCCTGTGTTCATAACGCGGGACGATCTCAGATGGCGGCTGCGTTCTATAAACACCTCGCCGGAAATGGCGCGGTGTCTGCCGGAACGCAACCAGGCGAGCGTGTTCATCCCGAAGTCGTAGCAGTCATGCAGGAGTCCGGGATCGACCTCTCGCAAGAAAAGCCGCAACTACTCACGGCTGAATTAGCAGCAGGTGCCGATTTGTTAGTTACGATGGGATGCGGAGAGCTATGCCCGTATCTGCCAGGACTGCGACGCGAAGATTGGAAGCTGGAAGATCCAAAAGGTCGATCGCTGGATGATGTGCGAAAAATCCGAGATGAAGTTAGAGCCCGAGTAGTGCAGTTGATTGCTGCCGGTTCAGCCGGCGACGGAAAATAGTGGGTTGAACTCAAATTCCGCTGAACTGGTCGATGACAACGGGACTCTTGTTTTTACTCATTGTCAGCGCCGCCCTTGATCGCTCGATGCGAAGGTGAAGAAAAGCGCCAATGATTTTAGAACTCTCTTTAGTTTTTTTCGTTGCGGTTGTTGCTGGCGGCGTTGCTTCAGTTTCAGGCTTTGGCATTGGCAGTCTTTTGACCCCATTGTTGGCTCTGCGACTTGATTTGCAACTAGCGGTTGCAGCCGTCTCCATCCCTCACGTATTGGGAACCGCCGTGCGTTTTCTCTTGATCCGCAAAGACTTGCGTAAAGATGTTTTCATCAACTTCGGCATCTGGAGCGCCATAGGCGGGTTAGCCGGAGCCTTGCTGCACAACATGGCAAACAATCCAGCACTGCTTTTGGTCTTTGCCTGTCTGCTCATTTTTGCAGGCACAACTGGCACGTTTGGACTGGCAAACAAAATGCGTGTCCCGCCTAAGCTCAGTTGGTTGGCTGGACTAGCATCCGGCGCTTTTGGCGGATTGGTGGGCAATCAAGGCGGCATTCGCTCAGCAGCTTTGCTCGGCTTTGACTTATCAAAGACCGAGTTTGTCGCCACTGCCACCGGCATCGGTCTCATCGTAGATGGCGCGAGAATGCCGGTTTATTTCGCCAGCCGCTTCGACGATCTCGTGTCTGTCTGGCCAGTAATCGCAATAGCTTCTCTTGGGGTCTTGCTAGGTACTTGGCTTGGCAAAGCTATTTTGGTCAAAATTCCAGAGCCCATTTTCAAGCATTTAGTTTCAGGCATCATTTTGCTGCTGGGCATAAGCATGCTTATCAGATGGTATTGAGAGGGAAGCCTTAGCCGCCGTCCTGAACGGTATTGCGATCGAGGAGTGAGAGCCATTCCCGAACCTTGCGCTCCATTTCGTAAAATTGGAGGAAGACTTCGGCTGAAGAACAACTTAGTCCACTTACCCAGTTGAATCTTGACCCGCTCGACGTTTGTTAATTAGTGAGGAAACTCAGGGACCAACGACAGTCGAGAAAAGGAGTTGCGGGGACGTGAGTAAAGCGAGCGACGGTAACATATGGTTCAACGAGTTGTTGTCGACACAGACGTGATTTCGTTTGTGTTCAAAGGGCACAGCCATGCTGCACGGTATGCGCCAGAACTCGATGGCAAACAGATTGTCGTTTCGTTTATGACGGTTGCTGAGCTGAAGCGTTGATTGAAACAGCCGAGATGGACGCTACACAGTTATGTGTCGTTCACTGAGTCACGCTCGGGCAATTAGGGATAACTTACGAGCGCGCCGACTGGTGCAAGTCCGTCGTGGAAATCAGAGCCGATGCTGACAGAGGCACGAATCACAAACTTACCGCTGCCATCGATAAAACCGCTTTTACCGTCCTTTTCGCTTGCATACGCCAATCCTTCGTGGAAGTCACCCGCAAGATCAAAGCTTGGAGGTATGACAAACTTTCCTTCGTTGTTTATATAGCCGAACAGCTGTGGCTTCTGCTTTTGTCCGGTGAATGGTACAGGTTCAGGGTCAAGAGAAACACACGCCAACCCCTCTCGAAACGGTGCAGCATATGTGAATTGGATCGGGATGGAAACTCGCCCGCTCTTATCAACAAAACCGTATTTCCCGTCGCTTACAAATAACATCAACCCCTCGCTATATCGCCGGACATCATCATTAAACGAATAAGACGGATGCGTACTGTTCTGGTATCTTCGGTCTCCGTCTATTGAATCCAGCCCACCGCCACCGCCGCCGTACCAGGGATTTCTTTGATCCGGTGCCAATTGCTTTCGAAGTTTGACCAGGTCAAATATCACGCGCCCGGACTTATCGATACAACGCTCGTGACTTCTTCTCAGAGGAATTTCGTAATTGGTAACGATGGCAAGTCCGTCAGAGAATGACAATCCCGCATCGAATTGAGGAGGTACAACAAATTCACCCTGGTGATTTATGTAGCCCACCTTGCCGGCTGAGACCACCCCCGCGAGACCGTCTGAAAATGGAATCGCGTCCTCGAACCGCGGCACTACCACCCACTTGCCAGTCTTGTCACAAAATCCCCACAGCCCCGATTTCTTCGCAGGCGCCAGTCCCTCTCGAAAATCTTTGGCATCTTGAAATTTTGGTGCAATCACATAATTACCCGCAGTATCTATATAGCCCCACAGTATAGTTTCGCAAACGGCAGCCAATCCATTTGAAAAATCTGCTGTCTGTCTAAATTTCTTCTCGGTAATTCGCTTTCCTCGTTTATCAACCAAATAGCCATACTTGAACCTGACAGCTTCCGAGTAGGCACGAACATATTGTGGGTTCAATTCGTGATAAGCAAAATTGCCTTTATTATCAACAAAGCCAGAGGTTCTCAGCGCAATTAAATCACGAACAACCAAAGCCGCGGGCAACATGAAAGATGCTGCTGATGCCATTATCACGTTTCCACACCTGATTATCATCGAATTCGACTGCTCATACTCATGCATGTTATCGAGCCTGTTCTGCGCAACTAAATCGCCTGGCTCGTATAGCAAAGTTTGCTTGAAAGACAAAGTCGCTTCCTTATATTCGTGGATACACAACAGTTCGTCACCGAGGCTATTCCATGCTTTTATATTGTGTGGGTTGATTTTCAAAGCCATCCGAAAAGAGTCCGATGCCTGCAGATGTTTTTTTTCAAGAGCGAGCAAGTATCCCAGCGTAGTGTATCCGTATTCAAACCCCGGAAACAGTTCAACACACTGCTTAGCCAAGTGCACCGCGAGATCAGGCTGTTGCTCTCTGCGCGCATGCAGAGCCCTAAGGTTTAAAACAATTGCCTCATCAGTCGGCATCTGCCTGGGAAGCCTGGTGTCAGCAAGGTGCCTGGCTTTAATTGCTATAGTGTTGCTCGAACTGATCTGCTCAATGTTTGCAATACATTCATGGGCTTGCTTTGGCCATTCCAATTGTGCATAGGTTTCGGCCAGCGACAGATATTCTTGTTGAGTCAATTCTACTGGCACTTTCGTCGGAACACCGCTCCGTGAGAAGAACACTGTGTTTGAACCAATTTCTTCCCCCATTGCACCTCCACCTGCCGAAGAGCACAGTAAGACAATCAGTCCGACGAGAATGCTTTGCCGAAAGCCAGCCATGATTTGAGTTCACCCGAATGACTATCTTACGATCATACGAGTCTCGCTTTGCTCAAGAGACTCATACCAACACTTCCGCAGGTGTTTCCTCAATGAGCCGTCTTGTCCGGATTGAAGCTCCTCCGAATTGGTGAGCGGGGTTGTCGTTAGAACACCCCAGACTATGTTAGGCGTCCAATATAGCGCGCCGTATATGCTCAATCGTGCGTCAGTAGCCGATTGCTAGAGGAGGTCAATAGCTCACAGCTAGTTGTCCGCCAAATCACAATCATTCTCGCAGCCACAAGAGAGCCTCGTCTCGATTGTTGTAAAAGACTCGATATTTGGAGGCGTCATTGCCGAATGCGAGCCGCGATAAAAATGCGAGCCGGTAGCCAGGAACGACTATTGCGCTCTTAGCGATGCGCTCGGTCAGTCTCTGATGAAACGATTGCATCAAGAAGACGAGAGTTAGCGATGGATCGTTCATATATAGCCCATCGTATAGGATGCATGAGCTGTCAGCCTTGAGCAATTCAGCTTCAACTCTGTTTTGCACCAATTCCGTTAAACTTTCAGTTATCCACCCTATCAGTGTGACGGTGATGATCGTGTCGTCGCGTGTTACGTCGATTCTCCCCTCGGGAAATTGCGCGCAGTCCATGTCTTCACCTAAACAGGAGTGGAGAGGATTAGCGTTTCGTCTTCAACGATCTGAACTTGCTCAATGGCAAAGCCGTTTGCTTGCAGCAAGCTTTCATATTGCGACAGCGTTCTCGCTCTTCCACCGGGCATGTTCAAGATTTGGAGATCATATAGCGTTGTCCATGACGCGTTTTGTTCGTCGATAACATATTCGATGAGCAAAAACTGCGCTGACGTCTTTTGTGCTGCTGCTCTGGTGTTGGCAATGATTTTGCCACATTGCTCATCGCTCCAATTCCACAGCGAATTCTTGACCATAAACAAATCAGGACCTGATGGTACGGTCTGCAAGAAGTCTCCGCACTCGACATGAGCACGGTCGGACAGTCCAGCGCTCTGTATATAATTCTCCGCCGGTTGCTTCAGTTCTTTGATCTCATAAATGATGCCTTGCAAATGATGGTGCGCACGAAGCACCGCACAAAGCAGAGTGCCAATGCCACCACCGAGATCCATTACTTGATTGTACTTTTCGAACTTGAACTGATTTGCAATAGACCATGACGGATGCGCCGAGTTGCTGATCATCGCGTCCGAGAATGCCAGTGTTCCGCCCGGGGTTTCTTCGAGATGCTCATACAAAGTTTTGCCGAATGCGTGTTGAATGCCAGAGCGTCCATCCTTTAAACACTCTGAGAAAACTGACCAGCCTTGCAAGCAAGATGGATGGTTCCACATGCAGGCCATGCCCTTCCAGCTGTATGGATGATTGGTTTTCAGCAGTTCGGAAACGGCGTTGTGCGAAAACTTCTTGCCGGGATGCTCGACGAATATTCCATTGGCAGCAGCCGCGCGCAGCGCCCGGTAAAGTGAGGGTGCATGTAGACTCGTCTTGTCGGCGATCTCTTCAAATCCCATAGGCTCGTCAGCAATGCAATCTGGAACGCAATTTTTGGCTAGTGCCGACAAAGCATGGCTGAGCCAAGCGGTAGAGAAGATGTCATTGAGTCTATATCTGCCGCCAACGCTCAGGTCCAGCGCATCTTCAATACGACCTTTGTTGCCTTGGGTTATCGTCATTTCTACTGCTCCATAACGCGCCGGCGCCGCACCTGGGCTGCTGCACGAGCACTTAGTCAATCGTATGATTGAATCATACGATTGACTAAAGGCCGCCGTCAAGCTAATCTGGGATCTCTGGCAAAAACGTAATGAGCCCCCGTAACCCAAGTACAACCAGGCAGCAGATTTTGGACGTGGCCGAACGACACTTCGGCCTATATGGATTTGCCGGGGCCTCTCTTCGAGGCATCATCAAGGATGCCAGAGTAAATATCGCCGCCGTTGCTTACCACTTCGGCACTAAAGAAGAGTTGTTCGATGCTGTCGTTGAGCGATTTGCTCTGCCCGTGGTGTCGGCGCAACTACAACAGTTGGAGCAAGTGACAAAGGGAAATCTGGCTGAAATTCTCGAGGCCTTTTATGCGCCTCCGCTGAAACTCATAAAGGCCAAGGCTAAATCAGGACAGACTCTCGCTCTCTTCCTTGGTCGAATGCAAATTGAGCCGGAGCCGATTTTCTCGAAAGTCGATAAGAATTTTGCGGGTTGCCGAACCAGCTTCGTGAACGCGTTTCGCGAGTGCCTTCCGAATGCTTCCGAGGCAGATCTTCAGTGGTACTTCGAATTCATGCTTAGCCTCATAGTTTCTTTTCTCACAAGGCAAGAACACATCCGCAAGCGTTATGCAGACCCAATGGACTGGTCTGCCGACGAAGCGACCCAGAGGATGATCAGTTTTTGTATGAACGGCATGGGATAAAGTTTGAAGATGCCTTTCGGACAGGACTCGTTGGACGGATCAGTCCTGCGGTTCGGCATTGTTGATGGGTCGGTTGGTTGTCTAACTCGGAGCCTATGGAGTGCGCAAAAACTTGCTCACAAATCGGTTTTTTTGCACAAATTCATGCACATGCGCATGAGAACGCGCACATTTCGCGATTGATGCGCAAACATCTGCGCACACGATCTGACGCCGCGGAAATGAATGCTAGGTCACATTTACGTCATCCGCTGAAACTGCTCATTGGCCGCGGCAGTTCCAGAAGTTGCCAGCAACTTTTTATAGAAGTGGACAAAGACCGAATTGGTCCAACCGAATCCAGAAACAGAGCCATACAAGCCAGCTTCCGGCATCTTGGAGCATTCAATGACGTTGTATTTTTCCCACAAAGCGCCGGTTGAAGCAAAAACTCTAGCATTGTTTCTGCACCACTTTTCCCTAATTCGATTAGCGTCAACGTGATATCCATAGTTATCCAGACCCTCTGTCATCAAGGATTGCAGCGGTGCCCAGCCGTTTGGAAAAGCCCATTGACGATCCTTCTTTGGGTCCAGGCTCGTGACGAGACCACCCTCCCGTTCAAACAAAGGCAACCAGCGATGAATCAGTTTTTCAGCCTGCAACGGCGTGGCCAAACGCGCCCAGAGTGGATAGAAGCCAGCAAGAGTAGGCATCACATTCTGACACGAATTTTCCAGGTCATAATCGAAAAAGAAAGCTTCTTCTTCATTCCACATCAAACTGCTCATCTGCTGCGCGCGAATGGCCGCCCGCTCGTCCCAGAGCTGGGCATGGCTTGAGTTGCCGAGCAGCACCGCAGCTCGAGCAAAATCTTTCTCGCGAGCATACAAAATGGAATTGAGGCAGACTGGAAGGTGATGCAGCCAATTATCCTGGCAGCGATTGGAATGATCCCAACCACTTTCGCACGAGGCCAGCTGATCGAGAAAATTAATATCGAAATATCTGGACAGCCCGCGATGCTGCAGTCTTGGATGTGGCTGGTGGCTGCCCATCCATACATTATCGTGCTCGTGTTCGGCAAGCTGCATCATGCGGTCGAGAAAGTTTTCTGCTTCCGAGACGTCCTTTCTAGAGAGAACCTCAAACGCCAACCAGATCATCTTGGAAAACAATGGAGGCTGGCTCCGGGACAAGAAGTAATAACGGCTAGCGTTCGGGATGATGCCAAACCGTTTATAGAGATAGGCAAGATTCTCCGTCATGTCCACAATCAACTCTTCGAATCCAGTGCCCACCAGACCGAGCGACATGAAGTAGCTGTCCCAGTAATACATCTCCTGAAACATCGCGCCATTGCTGGGCACCAGGTAACGGTACGGCAGCCCAATTAGGGTTTGTCTGTCTTCTGGGTTGTAGCGAATCAGCTCCACCCAGTACCGATTGATGTAGTTCAGGACATTGTCGATTAGGGACGGATCAGTGCTGACTGAACTGGCATCGAGCGAAGCGCCATTATGCAAAGCCGGATTGAGAAGTGAAATAACCATGAAGCATCCTTTTACGGCTGTATGTAAGCCATGACTTTAAAGTTAGGTTGGGGGCATCCGCAATGGTAAACGAGGCGCGTCACGAGCGGAAGGTGGTAAACACGTATCTGTTCGGTAATCATTTTATCTTCACCTTGGATTGGATTGGAACGCGCCTAACATACCCTTGCTCCCTTGAGAAAGTCGCATATCTCATCATCGAATTGGCGTGATTTAAGGTCAACGTCGAGCAGATGGTCCCCGTTCGGATGTCTGTAGCGCAAATTCGCACCGGCACTCACAAGAAGTTGTGCCGCCTCGAGGCTTTTGACGCATAGCAACGCGCAACATTCGTCAGTATCTACAATGTTAGGATCCGCTCCTGCGTCAATCAGAAGTTGCATGATTTCTATTTTGTCGTGCATCGACGCCAGGTGCAAGGGTGTTGGTCCATATGAGCACAGGTCGACATTCGCACCAAGCTCTATGAGGCCTCGCACCAGCTCAGTATTATCCGTCCCAACCGCCTCTCTTAACGGAAAATTGCCGGTACTGTCGATGTAGTTGATATCAGCCCCAGCCGCGACAAGAAGCTTAGCGACCTCGGAAGTGGTCGCCGCGTTCAGAGCCGGCATATCGACGAAAGGTTTTGCATTAACATCTGCGCCATGCTGGATCAGTATCTCAGTCGCGACGGCAATGCCCTCTTCGGCGGCAAGAATGAGTGGAGTGCGTTGAACGCATCCGAGCATATTCACGTCGAGTCCTTGCGAGAGAATCCAATTCAACATTGGCGCCGATCGACTCAAGACGGCGCAATCCAAGCTGCTCTCCTCGCAGTGCCCCCGCTCGTCCAGGCTGGCTCCAGCCGAGAGCAGTAGTTCTGTTTTCGAAACATCGCCGGTGCAAATGCTGAGTAATAACGGTGTCCGCATCCAAGCAAGTGGAGCAACAATGTCGGCACCATTCTGCAAGTGCACTTTTACATCAGCGGCGGTGCCAAAGATTATGGCTTGTTCGAATGGAGTCCATTCGCGCTCTATGGCGGCACCGCAGTCACGCAGTACGCGCGCAAGTTCCCAGTTGCAGTCACGCACGGCGCTTTCTAGCATCGACGGACTGATCCCATGGCGGAGTGTTGGGTCAAACCCAAGTTCAGCCAACAGTTTGACGACATCGAATGATGTCGTCCATGGCATCTCTTGCGGCTTACCACCGGACAGCTTGTAGGGATCGGCTCCCAACGACATCAAGTAGCGAACTTTCTCAATGCTCCCGAACGCTGCGGTGAAGGGTGTGGAAGGATACTCGGTGCTAACCGCATTTATGTCAGAGCCATGCTCCACTAGAAGAGCAAGCATCGAAAGATCGGCTTTACGACTGGAAGCCGCGCAAATTAGTGGAGTCGAACCGTATTCATCCCGAGCATCTACGGATACGCCCAAGCCAAGTTGCCTCAGCACTGCGTTTTTATCGTTTCTCGTGGCGGCAAGGTGGATTTGCATTTGTTAGATCTTAACCCGCATCAGCGTGCCAGACTCTCCTCATCTATTCATTACCGCACTCTTTACCTCATGAACCTGCCCAAAAATCGATTAAATGTCGGCTGTGTTACACAAAAACGGTTTTATTCGCGCATAATGGAAATTCTGTACTGCGGAGACGTTAATGCGAATGAAACGTATTTACGGCGCGTTGATGGCTCTGGCAGCTGCGTGTTCTTTCGACCCGACACCGGTCGCGTCTGCGAATCCGCTTGATGGAGTTGACTATTCGGTCCGCAGAGACGGCACGATGCAACTGCGCGGCGGTGTAGACATCTTCGTCTTCGACTTTGGAAGCGCTTCGGGCGCAATGGCTCAACAAAGTCCCGTCGGACTGAAAGAAGTCAGCATGGCTAGGGATTTGCATGTTTCTGGCGAGCATACCAAACAGCTTCTTATTGCGCCGCCACACACAAAGGGAGGCGACATTACAATCGGCGGGGGAAATCTAGTTGCGGGAGATCCAAGCAAAACCACCGCGACAGTTACGATGGACGGCGATCACTCCAAGGAAGCCGGCTGGGCCCAATGGTATGGACGGGCAACCAGCGCGATCGAGCACGCATGGCCGGGTACAATTCCTGGTCAGGCGCAGGTTGTTATCGAGTTCAGCAAGAAAGGACAGGTAACGGCCTTGCAAACGCTCGCTTTCATTCCCGCAGTAAATAAAGCGGGCAAATTCGAAATTGAGCAGGTGCATCCAGGAGTGCGTAAGAAGTTTATCGATACAATCAACGAGGCTCTTGCAGCCATTCCCGCAGATGCTGTCGCATTCCCTCAGGATTCGACTGCCAACAGCGCGTGCGTGCTCGCGACGTTTACGTCGGATAACAATCTGTCATTGCCGGTCCCGGATCTTGTAGTCGTGGGCAACCTGCCGCAAACTGAAGAAGCACTGCGAACGTACCGAATATGCACAATACTCGAAATCGCCTCGCTGTACAAAACATCCGAACTACTCAAAGCACGTTTGCCCAAGCAAAATCAGACTTGTTACGTTCCTGTTGACGCACCACATCGGCTTTACTCTCCGGGACATAATTTCTACATCCTGGCGTTTGGTAGCGGCAACGATTTAGCCAAATCGGAAGCGGCGCTTGGAGATGAGAACAGGCAGAAGGTTGTCGGTTTCATAAACAAGTGCATCGATTCTAAGCGTTATGACGATGCCGAGGACTTGGCAAAGGCAATGGCTGCTGTTAGTAATGACCCAGCGAAATTAGGTGCAGTCATCAATGCTTCAGCGGGGAAGTGACACCAACTACGAGCGGCGTTGAGCGCTACTTTTGCACCGTTCTAAAATGGCGCGTAATTGATTTCAATAACAGATTTAACGGAACGGACTCATCAACGAGAGAATTGCATATTTAATGCTGACCCAATCATGTACGAGAAATTTATAAATGAATCGAAAATTGGTGTGTCTGGGCTCGTGTTCTGTTGCCGCAGTTTCAATGCTCTCGATTGCATCGGCACAATCGGGCACTCACTCACCCGAAACACAACCAACGAAGGCAATTGTCAGATCGAACGGAACGCTCGAGGTCTCTGGAAGAGTGCATGCGGAGGACTATGGCTCCTCTCACAACGGAACCAATGATGCCGGGCCGTGCGGACGAAAAGGAATAACATTTTCTCGTCATTTTTATGTTGCGGACGAGACCAACGAAAAACTTTTAAAACTTGCGCCGGAGATCCAAAAACAACTTGATACCTACGGAGCTGTCGGCGATCCAAAAGTGGCTGGTGGCTGGTATCTGTGGTACAGCAAAATCATTAGTGCCTTATCGAACAAGTGGACCGGGGATCAGCCGGGCCAGATGCAAGTGCTGATGACGGTCAATAGAAATCGACAGATCTCCATTGAGCCACTTTGTTTTGCGCCCGGAACGGACCGTAAAAATACCTTCGTCACCAGGAAGACGGCGCCTGAGGTTGAAAAAGTTCTGCTCGGGAGAGTTCGTGAAACTGCCGATTCATTGAACGAATCGCCGGATATTGACTTTCCGCAGGGATCGACGGCGAACCGGGTCACCTTTCTTACAACCATCTGGGCCGACCATTCGACGAACGTTAACATCCCGGACCTACGTGCCGTCCTAGATGTACCTGACGATGAGTTCAGCCAGAGAGTAGCAAGAATGTGTTCAGTCTTTGATTCTGTAGGTCTTTCGGACGTCGCAGACCATCTGAGAATGCATTTGCCACCACAAGCACGCCATCGGTTTGTACCTGAGGACGGAGAATATGGTTTTGTTTCTGTCTGGGGTGAATACGATGGCTACTACGTATCGGGTCCAGCAGATCTCCCTCAGGTCGCAATGGCTCCAGAGGCGATCTCTTACTTAGTCGAGTGTTTGGAGACTAAAATAGCGGACAGAAAGCTGATCGAAGCGGAAGAGCTGTCGAAAGCAATCGCGGCCCGATTCTACTGGTACAACGTGATGCTCCGGATACAAAAGGAAAATCGTGGACGTCCGCATCCGTTCCCTGCGAATCCAATTGCGATAACGCATCAGATGATCCAGGAGCTTTTGCCACGCATCCAGGATGAGGTCGCGGAGACAGTCGCAATAGTGGATACAGATTCGGCGAACAAGCTAACTCACTTGCCAAATGGCTCAGGAATCGAGATTCGCGACAGGTCAGGGAAATCCATTTATACAGATCCGTCTGCAACAACTCTACCTGAAGCACTCGCAAACGCCAGCGCGCTGCATGTCTCACTGCACGGAGCATCCTTGCGAAACACAAAGATGTGGCAGAGCAATTTTGGTCCGCTCGACCTTAGCGATGCAGACTTTTCTGGATCGAAACTTACAGATGTGAAATTCAACGGTTCCGATCTAAGCGGCGCCACGCTAACAGGAGCGAATCTGAGAATTATACAAGCTGACGGCGTTAACTTCAGCAATGCAGATCTATCCGGCTGCAACCTCTGGGCAGCCAATCTAAAACATGCCGATTTGCGACGCGCCAATCTGCGGGGTGCAAACTTGTCCGCTGCGCAGCTAACTGGAGCTAACTGCGCGGGAGCAAATTTCAACGATGCGAACTTGGGAGCACTTCAAGCTTCCGATATCATTTTGATGAACGCACAGTTACGGTCGTCCCATTTACGTGCAGCTAATCTGCAGCACGCTACACTAACTGGTGCAAACCTAGAGAACGCAGATTTGACTGCCACTTCTCTGACTTATGCAGATTGCCGAAATGCCAACTTCACCAAAGCCACCTGCATGTCGACGGATTTGACACATTCCCACCTTCAACACGCATGCTTCAAAGAGGCCAAGGACATCAGCATTTCTGTCGAAGGCGCAGATTTGACTGACGCCGATCTGGGACACATCACCAAAGGAACTGCTCTTTTGGAAGGAAGCTATTAACAGCAATCTCAATAAGCAATCAGAAATAGAAAAAGCCGAACACAAAAAGCTCGATGACCAGAAGAAACGCCAAGAGAGATGATTCGGAACACAAACGTTGCTACGACCAAGAGTCAGCTAAACGACGCGCGCGTAGCGCAGTAGCGTCGCTGGTAATACCGTCCAAAGATAAGGAAGACTATACTAGTAATTAATTCAAGCCTCATGACTCTGGGGAAAGGCCGCATTCAACCCAACTCCATGACCGACGATCGCTCAAACTTTCAATCAAACGATGCTGCCCAGCTCAGCGAATTGGATTCGTGCTGTGCAAAATTCGAACGTCTTGCGCTCTCGACCGAACGAGTGGACCGGCAGCAATGCGCCGCGACCGTAAAGCGGTTGTATTCACTAATCGGTCGTCCAGCCCCGAAACTTCTTTGGTGCCAAAGCCCATGGCAAATGAGAGCCATGTTGCTTTTAGCGAACGTCATTGAGAACGAGAAGATGCTGTGGCAACGCGGACGCGAATTAGCAGCGGCAGTCGAGTGTACGCTCTGGAAAGCAGCCCTGACCCAAACTGTTGAGCAGATTACTGCCAACGATCTCTCGATACTTAACCAGAAACGCCTACACCTCCAAGCGCCCAACACGCTTCTCGAATCGTGGCGACACGACGAGATTGTCTTCCAGGGGCTCAACTCCCTGATGTCAAAACACATAAAGCCCTGGCGTCCTCTGATTCGCAGATTGGAAACTGATCAGTTTGCGCTAGTCTTAGAGTTACAGATGTATTTGCAGGGTCGGTCCACTATTAGGAATTGGGTTGCGCCGTTCAGTCGATTTATGGAGCTGAGCCGAACATCTGCGCTCTGTATTCAGCATATTGAAAGACAGTTGGATCTGTTGGCATTCATCCCAATGGGAAATGCTCTGAGCGAGATAATTCCCTACGAAGACGACGCGGAAGATTTAAGACAGATTGGATACAGCTTTCCGAAAAAGCAACATCGACTGTTAGCAATTTTCGGGCAGAATGGACAACACCCCCAAGATACGACCACAATTCTCTCCGAGATGGCACACGACACTTGGTGGGCACCTTGGGAAATAGCTGATTTACCGCTCAGCGAAGTGGTTTCGAGCTGGTTTGGAGTGCTTCCCATGTCTCAGTGGTATCAGGAGCTTCTCAACACAACTTGCGGCTTGGCTCGCAGCGCAACAGCATTTCTGTTCTACGAAAACATCTGCTTTGTCTGCGAGCGTCCAACAATAATCGAGCGCGACCAGCAGGGTCGCCTGCATAGTGAAACGGGTGCTGCGATTAGATTCGCCGATGGGTTCGAGATCTTTTCTTGGCACGGGGTCACTACTCCCGCGCATATCATCACCCAGCCTGAGAAGCTGACACCGCCACAGATTGAAAACACATCAAACGCCGAAATTCGACGAATCATGATCGAGCGCTATGGCGTCGAACGATTTATCCTGGATGCCGGCGCTGAATTGGTTGAGACTGACGAGTTCGGAACTCTATATGCGAAATATTTGACTGGCGATGAACCTTTGGTTATGGTGCGCGTAACCAACAAAACCCCGAATCCTGACGGAACGACCTCGGAGTACTTCTTACGGGTCCCTCCCTCAATCAAGACGGCAAAAGCTGCTGTTGCCTGGACGTTTGCGATGCAGGAGAATGAATACAAGCCTCGGTATGAGACTTGAAACGAGGTTGCCCTGCTTCGGGGGTCCTTTTTTTGGCTCAACAATGAGTCTGTCTTCTTTGCGTAATTATATTCCGCGATCTTGAAGTTCCACCGGGATCTCTTCCGCTGATGCTCCATTGACTTGCGTTCGCACCAGTTCAGGTGGCAGTGCCGGGAATGTTGACCTCAGCTCTTCTGCATTCATCGGTTTTTCGCTCATCTTTAGAAAGATACTATTCAATTCAAGCACTTGGGCTTTGCCACTCTTCATCACAGAAGCCCCGACCTTATCTGCGTACTGTGGACCAAACCAGGCAAGCCACGTCGGCTTTGAAGGAAGCCCTTGCCACCATCGCCCGGAAATAAACATTCCAGCCTCGATGGTCTTCGCCGTGTACGACAGAGTGTTACCCTTTGCTCTTACACCGCCATACACGTAAGAGGCGGCATAGAAAGGTCCTAGTTCCTTGCACAAATGTTGAAAGAGCACATCGACTGTCCTACACCAGCGATCATCGGATTTCAACGCTCGCCCATCGAAACTTAACCGAAGCTGGTGAAAGCGAGCATACATGTCCGGCATGTTTGGAAGCTCGCTCCTGCGATTCGAAAAAAATATTGATCCGCCGAAGCAGGGCTGCTGTGCATTCCAAAACATCGAACTTCCATACTCCACGTGCGACTCCGCTTTCCAAAGGTTCAAGAATGAATCATCATCTCCTGGGAGCAGCTTGTTTTGCAATGGTTCGAAGGTTCCAAACCGAGTCGGTACGCCCTCGGGACAGCACTTTCTTAGAACACGCAGCAACGAGGAAGCTGTGTCGTCACTGACAGCATCGAAGGGAAGCACAAGAACCACCTCAATAACATCGATGATCTGTTCCGTTCCGTCAGCAACCTTGTAGTTTGACTCACGTTTCCGTGGATATATTACTTTGCCTGCCTGTAAATCATACGCGGCACCGCGGCCCTTCTCAGCCAAAAAACAGGCGAGTTTCTGAGCGATGCCCAAAATGTTTCGCGGTTCATTTGTGTGCACGTGGAGTTGCAACAGCCATCGCGCAGCAAGAACAGCAGAGGTTGCCCAATCTTCGACGTCTTCTAGTTCTATGGTGAGCGGACCATCGATTGTCATCGCGGTCCACGCTTTTCCACTGTTGGAGACTGCAATGGTTACATATGGCCGCTCCTCGTCGTTGCTTTCGATGCTCAGGTTAGCGGTAGCTGAAACAAAGTGCGCAATGTCTTCGATGCCGACTCGGTCCGCGACGACGATGTCAAAATCAGTGCTCACGGCTTGTCGCCTCCGAGGATTACCTGAGACATCTCCCTGCCCATTATAACGGCAGTTTCGGACTTTCATTCGACAATGGATCGGAGATATGAACCTCACGCTGCTCTACACTAAAAGCCGCTGGTTGAGAATTCAGCCTCAAGCATGCATCCTTAAACCTTAACGAGAGTTGAACGCGATGAGCAAATTGGCGATCCGAGCGGTAATCGTTGCTGCCTCAGATGCCGACATGCGCGAAGGCACAGCTTTATTTGCAAAGGAAGATGCTATTGCCGTTCTTTCGTGGCGCTAGACAGCCGCGCCTGAACATGTTGAAATAGAAAGCGGGCATGGAGGCATTATGGCTGTTCTCGGGAGCCGACATTGGTATCGCTACGATTCGGAAGATGGCAAATGCTACAAGATAAGTCTGCTCGATTACCTGGCCGAAGCTGCCGGTTTCGAGTTGGATGACACGCTTCCCTTTTTACCGCGCAACATTGAACCTCGATACGTATGGTTGCAGGAAGCCGAACCGACGGGTCTGAAGAGACCGATTAGAAAAAAGCTTATCATCCAGCGCAAAGATGTCGCGCATTTCAGGAAAGGGGCATCGGTCGAGGTGGCTGGAATTAAGATGGTCGCGCAAGGATATCAGGGCGAGTGTCATCGCGGAATTGGGAGTAATGACAATGTCGTTTCCGAAGTGCGTGTGGAAATGCGCACGGAAACCAGCACTGACCAATGATTCATGGGAGCTGTTTGAATGCGCACGAAGTGTCTTCTCGTGGTGATGCTATGCCTGTCGGTGAGCCGAGTGGCTTTAGCCGCTGACCCTCATAAAGGACCAGTAACCACCTCGTCGGCGCAACAATCGAACGCCGAAGCTACCGACAAGAACTCACCTGTCATGATTTTTTATGCCCTACGAAACGTTCCGGCAGGGGACGAATTTACTCCAGATTTCGTGCGGTGTCGGGAAATGAATTCCGATTCGAGGCCAACGCCCCCTTCCGACCATGTCAATTCCTGGGCCGAATTCAACCATCGATTCGCATCTAAAGATGTAGCGATGGGCGAAGTAATCTGCCGGCATCATCTTGAAGCATCCGATTACTACCCCAAAGCTAACGTCGTGGTTACATTGCACATAACGCCGGCTGAACTTACCCTTCTGAAAAAGAGCGGCAAGAATTTTGCCAACAAAGAGGTGAGTCCAGACGCGGTTGCTCTAATCTACATTCTTCGTGCTCTGAGAGGCGAAGGCTTTGCTGCGCCGCTCACAAATACAGAGTTTGAAAGTCCGCGCGTGCAACAAGCAATTAAAGAGGCGGACAAGCCAGCAGCGACAGACAAATAGTTATGATAATTCCTGCAATTCAAAATATCGTCGACCATCTGCGAGCGCACAAGCCCCCAAACAATAGGCAAGAACCTTGGAGCGTTTCGCGTAGCTAGTGTCACCCTGAAACTGGCGTGGAGCAGATCAACACAGTTATACACCGCTCACCGCAGCGAGTTTCGCCTGAAGCATCTCCACGACTTCATCGGGTGATATGTCTATGCGCGTTTTGGTCGCCCGCTCGAGAAACTCGATCTTGTTGTCGCAGATTTTCTTGCCCACTGTGATTCTGAACGGCACGCCAATGAGATCGGAATCGTTGAACTTTACCCCGGCGCGTTCATTACGATCGTCAATTAGAGTCTTGATACCAAGTCGCTCAAGACGTGCGTAAATCTGCTCTGCCGCACTAACCTGCTCAGAATCCTGGACATTGACGATGACCACGGTAACATCATAAGGAGCAACAGCAACCGGCCAGACCAGTCCGTTTTCGTCATGGCACAGTTCAGCTATGGCACCGATTAGCCTTTCTATACCGATACCGTATGAGCCCATAACGAGCGGCGTCCGCGCCCCATCCGGACCCAAAACAGTCGCGTTCATGCTCTGCGAATATCTGGTGCCAAGTTTGAATATGTGTCCAATTTCAAGACCTTTGGTTAGTCTCAATGCGCCTCCGCACTTTTTGCACTCTTCGTCAGCTTGAACTGTGTGCAAGTCGCACCAGTGGCTGACGGCGATATCTCTTTCGACGGAGACGCCGCGCAGGTGAAAATCGTTTTTGTTGGCTCCCGTGATCATGTTGGCACGTCCGCGCAAACGATGATCGGCAACTATATCGCCAACCTTTGCCGGGTTTCCCGCTTTAACTCCGCAAGCACCCAACGAACCAGGTGACGCGCCTAGCGCTTGCACGATTTCCTCTTCCGTTGCTTGTCTGAGAGTCGATGCGGCGAGGGCACTCTGCAATTTTGTTTCATTCAGCTCTTGATTCCCTTGCACCAGAGCGAGCGTTAACCTGCCATCAACCATGTACACGAGCGTTTTAATTTGTTGTTCTGATCCTACTCCGGTTGCAAACTCTTCAAGATCACGAATCGTCCGAACGCCAGGCGTAGCAAACTCCGATAAAGGCTCGGTGGACGAACACTCATCGCGAGACGGCAACATAGATTCTGCCCTCTCTCTATTTGCCGCATAGTCGCATTTGCAACACTGGACAAGCGTGTCTTCGCCGGCGGCAGTGAGCACCATAAACTCGATGGAATCGCTTCCTCCCATCGCTCCTGAACTCGCTTCGACCGCGACAAATCTCAAACCGCACCGGTTGAAGATGCGCACGTAAGCGTCGTGATGCAACTGAAACGATTTATCCAGAGAAGCGTTGTCGACGTCGAACGAATACGAGTCCTTCATCGTAAACTCTCGTACCCGCAGCAGCCCACCCTTAGGTCTCGCTTCATCCCTAAATTTTGTCTGAATCTGATACCAGATTTGGGGAAGCTGTCGGTATGAAAGAAGTCCGATGCGAGCGATTGAAGTAAACACTTCTTCGTGAGTGAGCCCCAATGCCAACTCCGAATTCTTTCTATCCTTCAGCTTGAACATGATGTCCGACACTGCCTGCCGCCTGCCTGACTCTTCCCATAACTCCATGGGTTGCAGCGCCGAAAGCAAAAATTCTTGTGCGCCGATATTGTTCATCTCCTGCCTGATGATCTCAATGATCTTCAGTCGCACGCGTTGCCCAAGCGGCAGCAGGCTATAAATGCCGGCGGTGAGCTGACGGATATAACCCGCTCTGACGAGCAGTCGATGACTAGCCGCTTCTACATGCGTGGGTTCGTCCCGCAATGTAGGAATAAACATTTGTGACCAACGCATTTCGAAACTCCTCAGACAATTGCATACAAAAAAGCCACTTCATTTCGAGGTGGCTGCGAAGTTTGAGTTGTTGACTCGTCTTAGCTAACGATCAAAAACGTGCTCAAATCCGCCCACCTCAACGCTGGGTTGAATGGTTTTGGAGATGGGGCGGTGTTTTGTGTTTGTAGCATAGACGCCATTATGCAATGAGCGATCTAGTTTGTCAACTTCGATGACTTTGATCGGCGCGCAGTTCATTCATCTTCTGCTATCCATTGCCGCAATGCTATTTATTTCTTCTCGCCTGTTTTCCCGTAACGAAAATTTCGAGCTTCGTGAAGTTCGCAAATTGCTTTGTTAAGAACTTGAGCGGCCGGATCTCCGCCCACCATTTTGGAATACTGCCCATCCCAGGCGATGGCTAGCAACGGGTCTTCGCTCTCGGAGACAAACTGTTCTTCGACCTTGAAGGCAAACTCCACCTCCCCGTTCTCAGCCAAGAATCGAACTATATAGGTGTTTTCATCCTGTACTGTTATCGATAGCGGTTTTAATTTGTGCATGTGCCATACCTTTCCGTGTTGGCTAAGATCTATCGGTAGATTGAGCGACTAGTCCAAGCTTCAAGAAAGTCTGCTCTCGTCATCTCGTACCTTGTGGCCTGTTTCGGATCCCGAATCATTAGATTACCAGCTTCATCCAATCCGTCTACCACCACCATGTGTCCCGGTTCAACCTCGCGAGAAAATGGCTCCTTCAACTCAGCTGACCAAGCCCTTCCTTGGTCAAGCAACATATTAAGACGGGGCTCTTTTTTAACGAAAGAATGGCACTTCCACTCACGTCCAAGATGCGGTGTCATCCATTCAGGGATGTCCTCCGCTTTTTCATAGAGATGTACTTGACTGAGACGACCTTCGGATAGCATCTCGCCCACAGCAGCCGTGCATCCGTTCAACTCGATTTGTTGAACTACGTCGGGTGATTGTCGCTCATTTAATACAGGCCAATCTCCGCCCTTCCCGGCTCGTAAGAACTCACCGGTTTCCTCCTTCTCACATTTCGCTAATATAGAACCAACCTTTTCTACCCGATTCTGAATTGCACTCAGCGCAGCTTCCGCTTCAGGCGTACCAGCTGCTTTCAAAGCAGCAATCCCTTCAAGCATCTGGGGAGTTGAGAAACCCCACAGAACAGCGGTGCCTTGTCTGGCCTTGTCATATGGTGGTTGCGCATCCCATTTCTCATACGCATGCGATATTGCCTGCCCGCACTTGAGTGCCTGAACAGAAGCATCATCGAGCGGATGAACCTTGCCACTAGCTGCGCCCAGGTAATACTTGGATGCAGCGTTGCAACCCTGGTGTGCAAGCACGTTTAGATGATTGGCCGCGAGCACGGCATCTTCGGTCTTGTCGATGACCTCGCCGCCGGCTTTTATAGGATCAGTTTGAAGATCGACCCAGAATTCGGCGGTATCCCACGCTGCCTGAACTATCTTGCCGCCAGTTTCAACGGTGCCGACGACAAAGTCCTGAGTACCATCGCAGACGCCGTGCGCTATCTGCTCTGATTGATCCCCCATCACTCTGCCAAATGCACCGGCACCGGAAGCTAGCACCTTAGCTTGCTTATCGAAAGGGAGCGATTTAAATGATGCAACCGTATCGATGGAGCGCGCACTCGGCATGTGCTTGTCCAGCGCGATGCCTACCACAAGGCTGGTGTTGCCGTTGGCTTTCTTGACCTCGCGTTGTGTATCGATGGCACGGTCGCCTTTGTCGTATTGCGAGGAAGAGCACTTCGTAGATGCCGATCGTCCCCAGCATTCATGGACGGCGCTATGTATGCCGCTAGCATTGTTATGGTTTGCCTGCGGTTGAGAGTGTTGCTCGGTAGAGTTTTCGTAAGTCATTGTTGTAAGCCTGCGTCGCTAGTTTCAGGAGATTAACCGAGCAATCCTGAAAAAAGCCTGAGCGTGTACACCTTAAAATGCGTAGGGAAACTAACGTCGCTGACGGATGCCAGCGCTCCCCTTGCGCGCTGTGCATGTGAGCTTCACACTTAGAGCCCCCCGTTCGGTACCCGTCCCTGTGTGGGTATACAACAATTGTCCAGACTTAGGTCAAAAACAACATGTACCTTTTGGTATTCATACGCCAATACTGGATGTGGGTTCTAGTGGCACTCGCCATTTCCTATGTTGGCTCTCTCACCAACCATCATGCCGAGGCTACCTGGGCCGTGGCGATAATTTTTTTCGCGGTCCTCGCAAGAAAGCGAGCCGGGTATTCAGCTCTACGAGACGCTCGAATAGCATACAACGCTGAACAGTTCGGAAAAGCAGCTGAGTTGTCCGAAAAGGCTATGCGTCAGAATCCAAATTTGCCCGATGCGTATGCCTGGGCGGCAACATCATATCTCGCTGTCAAGCAGCCCCAAAAGGCGATTGAAGTATGTGACAGAGCGTTGACTTTAAAGAAAAAGAATCCTCACGTTTATCACTGTCGCGCTGAAGCATCGATCAAACTGGGAAATCTGGACAGTGCAATCGCAGATGCCACCACCGCCCTGAACCTCAAGAAGAACCTTTATGGTGCGTACGTCACGCTCGGTACTGCCTACATACTTAAGCGGCAGTACGCGAAGGCATTAGATGAAGCAGCCACAGCTATCGCCCGCTTCGGCGCCTTTGATTCAGTGGTTGCGCTAAAAGCATCAGCATTGACGTCAATGAATAGGCTCGATGAAGCATTGGACGACTGCAATCAATGTCTGACACTTTCCACTAAGAAACGCGATTTGCCTCGACTATATGTTCTGCGAGCAGCTGTATATGCTAGAAAGCGCGAGATCGAGAAAGCGCTCGAAGATTGCGATAAAGCTTTAGAGATGGACTCGCAATTCTTCATCGCTTTGATTTGTAGAGTTTATTTTTACTGGTTGTCTAAGCAATACGACAAGGCAGAGGTGCAGTTGCAGGCTCTCGCCGCAAAACCTCTGCAGGGCAAACAAAGAGCGTCGATGCTAACCAACAGAGCCCGCGTCCGAGCCGCCCTCGGACAGACACACGAAGCTCTCGATGATGCGAACGAAGCACTCACTTCACAGCCAACAGCACCGCCACTGCTCGTCAGCAGAGGGTACGTGTTCTGGTGCGCTCGCAAATATCAGGCTGCTTTAGATGACCTGTCGAAAGCAATTGAACTAGATCCCTACTGCGCGGAAGCGTTCTGGTTTCGGCATAGAGTTTACGAAAGCATGGGCGAGATCATAAAAGCGGCAGCAGACAAGAAGGTGGCATTGGATTTCGACTACAAGGAGTGAGCGGACAGAGGTGATGGCACAAGTGTTCAGATTGAAACCGCCGAGATGAACGCCATACCCGAGATATCGTTGGAACTTGCTCGTGTCACTCGAATGGAAAGTGATCCAAAATGACATCGACGCTCTTGAACGCGCGAATCTAGTGCAGGGTTCTGAAAACCCAGTGCTTCGTGATAGAATCCTGCAAGAATTTTACTTCTTTAGTTGATTGATTAATTGTGAAATTACTTGACTCACTGTTGATCATCTCCACTGCCCTGGCGCTTTGCGCAAGTCCAGGCATATCTGCCGTTGCGAGCACCGGCGAATTAAAGAAGGATGACTCCCGCCCCGCAGATTTCGAACAACCCACAGACCATACCGCAGTCAAACATGCAGGCAATAACTCGGAGGATTCCCTCACGATCGGCGATATTCGCGTCGAAGGAAACAGACTTGTTCCCACGGAAGACATTCTTCACGAGATAAAAACCGCCCGGGGCGATAAATTCGATCGCGATGCCATCACAGAAGATCTGAAGTCTATCAACAAGTTGGGCTACTTTGAGCCTTATAGCTTGCAAGTGGCGCCTGAGTTGATGGATGGCAATAAGGTGCTACTTAAGTTTGGAGTGCACGAATACATCCCTGTCAGCGGAGTGTTTTTTAAAGGTAACCAGGTCGTCTCGAACGAGACCTTAACAGATCTGGTCGTCCAATTACTCGGAAGACCGCAGAATCTTCAACGGCTCGAACAAGCAATTAAAGGCATCGAGAAACTGTACCTAGACCAAGGGTACACAAACGCAAGCGTCACAGACGCCACCGACGACGATAACGGGGTCATTACCATCACACTGACCGAAGGTTCAAAAAGTAAGGTCACACCCGAGATAGACATCCCAGTTCGAGGCGTCTGGGGCGCGAAAACAAAGCTTTCCGATGAATCTCAGCAGTTGATATTCGACGTAGAAGATGCAGATTCTGGTCGTTATTTCCAAACCACAAATAACCTGACTCTCTTTCCGAGCAACAATCAAAGCCATTTACGACACCTTTTTTACGATTCGAGTTGGTTCGACAATTACTGGAAAGCGCATCCTCGAGTCGCCCTGTTCGGCTTTGGCTGATGTTTGCAGTCGTGGTTGGTCGCAAACTGGATCGGCACAACGATACGCAGTTTTTGATGATTGCAGCGGTTGGTCACAGATTCTGTCTCAGCAACGATTTGCTGTGGGGAGAAGTGGAAAGGTGAGATGGATTTTTGGATGCTGGCGGAATATCGAGTCGCAACGCATCGAAAGTCTTTCGCCCGACTTATCGTTTCCCAAGTAAACAAACGATCAAAACCACGTCGCACGCAGTAAACACACGGCTTTCGACGGTCGCGATCATAGCTTGGCAAGCTGCCCATTCTCGATCGAATTAATATATCGGCGAGATTGATCCGAACCGTACTCGGATATCCTGATGGACTGTTTCACATATCCTTGCAAGATCCAGGTACCACCGTCGCGCTAATCACTGATGCGTCTGGCCGCGAGCCGGCAGGAGATAACCATGGCACAAACGACTATTCAATATGTTTTGTCTCGTTTACGGCAGCTCGGGATCACAGACATCTTTGGTGTACCAGGCGACTTCGCGTTCCCGATCAATGACGCGATCTGCAATGACAAAGATTTGCGTTTCGTTGGCTCATGCAACGAGTTGAATGCAGCATACGCGGCTGACGGCTACGCTCGTATAAAAGGAATGGCAGCAGTCAACACCACGTACGGACCCGGCGAGCTCAGCGCTCTATGCGGTATTGCCGGATCGTACGCCGAGAATCTGCCGATTTTTCACCTCACGGGACAGCCAACGATGTCCACACAAACATCGCGCTCGATCGTTCACCACACTCTCGGCAACGGTGAGTTCGATCTGTTTTATCATATGACCGCACCAGCAGTGTGTGCGCGCACCATCATCAGCGCTGAGAATTGTGTCTCCGAGACAGAACGACTGATCGCCGCCGCGCTTTATCATCGCCGTCCTGTATACATGGCTTTCCCCAGCGATGTTGCCACCCAGCGCGTAATCGGCTCGGCGGAGCCGCAACCCGAGCACAAGAGCGATCCGGACTCTCTCGAGAGCGCTGTAAACGCGATTGAAAAAGCAATCAGCAAGGCGAAGAGTGCCTGCATCTTGCCGGGGTTTCTCATTGCGCGCCTTGGCTTGCAGTCGCTTGCAACTGCTGTGGTAAATGCGTCAGGACTGCCATTCGCCACCATGCTGATGGACAAGGCTGTGCTCGATGAGCAGCATCCCAACTACATAGGACTCTACGCTGGTGCGCTGGCGGAAGAACATGTGCGAGCCTTTGTCGAATCCGCCGACTGCGTCCTCGCTATCGGCGCGATTGCCAGCGATTTCAACACTGGAGCTTTCACAGCCAATCTCGATCGAACGAAGACAATCAATGTGATGCACCACCGCACGCGCGTCGGACATGCGTTCTATGAGAACGTTGAAATGAAGGATGTATTGACCGCCTTGCTCGACAGGCTAGCGAAACGCGCAGACCTGAAGGGACCGAAACCTTCCGAATTGGGCGCTCCGGAAGGAAAGGGAAACGACAAGATCACCGCGCAGGCTCTGTATCCGCGGTGGGAACGTTTTCTCAAACCGGACGACATCGTTGTCTCGGAGACCGGAACCAACTGCTTTGGTCTCGCCCTGGCGAAGATGCCTAAGGGTGCAACATTCCACAACCAGACGCTATGGGGCGCGATCGGATGGGCAACCCCGGCTGCTTTTGGCGCCGCGCTCGCTGCTCCAAGTCGGCGCGTCGTACTGTTTACCGGCGAGGGCTCGCACCAGCTCACGGCGCAGGAAGTAGGTCAATTTCATCGATTTGGATTGAAACCGATTATTTTCGTGCTGAACAATAATGGATATCTGATTGAACGTTTGCTGTGCAAAGAACCGGACTTGTACTACAACGATGTCGCACAATGGAACTATCATCAACTTCCGCAAGCGCTCGGCTGCGAAGGCTGGTTCTCCACACGTGCCACCACCTGCGAAGAACTTGACGCGGCTTTGGCCAAAGCACAAACGTGCGGTACAGGCGCGTATATTGAGGTAGTGACAGACAAATACGTCGCGCCGTTATTGATGAAGAAGATCCACGAGTCGACCAAGCAGCTCTACAAGCTTTAAGGTTGGACTGGGCGAATCGCGCATCACACGTTGGTGCGCGATTTGGATTTGGGATTACAATGAGCACGTTCCGATCAGCAGTTGGAATTGACTGTACGTGATGTGACGGAACGAGCATCATCAGCATTGATCATTCAGACGAGAGAAACACAAAGAGACGCCGAGAGGAGTTATATGCCGCCACGTACACAGACACAGGCGATTCCAGCGACGTATTTGGGAGTCGGCTACACAAGGGACAGAGCCGGGCTGCCACTCGAGTCGGTTCGCGTTCCGGTTCCACAACCTCGGGACAACCAGGTGCTGATTCGAGTGGCCGCCTCGTCGCTTAATCCGCTCGAATACAAGCTGGCCGAACTCAATTTCATGGGGCGAACGCCCCCAGTTGTTCTCGGCCTCGATATCTCCGGCGTCGTCGTATCCGCGGGTCAAAATGTACGCGACCTGCAGGTTGGCGACGCGGTGGTTGCAATGTCTGATTTGAATGGCAATGGAGGTTGGGTCGCGAATGGGTTGGACGAAGGCAGTTATGTCGCGGCGCACCAATTCCTCGCCGCACGCAAGTCGCCATCGCTAAGCTTTCGTGACGCGGCAACACTTCCGATCTGCTTCTTGTCGGCTTTTGCTGGGCTCTACAAGGCAGTGAAGAAGGGTGATACCGTCTATATTCCGGGCGGTGGAGGCGGAGTCGGACATCTCGCCGTACAGATGGCGTCACGCGCATTGGGAGCCGGGCTGGTCATCAGCAGCGGTAGCACGCCGCAATCAATCGAACTGGCGCGGCAGTCCGGCGCCCATCACGTTTTCAACTATAAGCACGACGACATCCCGGCACAAATCGCAAAGCTGACCGACGGGCGTGGCGTCGACGTAGTCTTCGACGCGACCTACAACGAAGCGGGCTTCATCGTCAGCGCCAAGACGGTAAAGCAGGGCGGCGTGTGGGTCGTGCTCGGTGTCGGACCCGGTAAGACTACACGCTTAGTCGAAACGCAAAGCCCAGTCGAATCCATCTTAGGTGAGCGCGGCGCGGGTAACGTCAACGTCAATTTGCTGCGTTATTTTTCCGAACCCTTTACGCTCGACAGCGAGGCGCAGGAGTTTCTCCATAAAGGATTGACGCTGGCGATGCAGTGGGCAACGGAAGGATTGGTGGTTCCGCACGTGAGCCAGACCATCGACAGCAACGTTGAAGCGATCAACGCTGGGCTGCAGTCCTTGAAAGCGGGAAGCGGCGTCTTAGGGAAAGTGGCAGTGATCGTGGATCACGACTTAGCAATGCAGACTTGAGCGATATCCCCGCATAGTCTCACGGCAAGCGGCTACATTTGCTGCGCATGCCCTACTCCGGAATACTCTCAACCGGCATCGCAATCGCCGCAAAGCGACGCATGCTTCCGAATCGGGATTACCAAAAGGGCGGCGTGCTTGTGGCGAATGCGCGCGGCCGCGCGTACAAATGCCTCGACAGCACGCGCGAGCGTGCGTATCGACCTCAAAACAGCGCCCTCTTTCCACCGAATACGCGCGGCCGCGCGGACAAACGCCTCGACAACCAGCGCGAGCGTGCGTATTAACTTCAAAACAGCGCCGTTTTCCCACTGAATACGCGCGGCCGCGCATACAAATGCCTCGACAACCAGCGCGAGCGTGCGTATTAACCCTTCTTTCGACCAATACGCGTCAGCTTGCGCACGAAATGACTTTGATGCGCAAGATATTGCGTGCGTAATGGGTGCTTCAGGTAGAATGGAATAATTACCATCGTCGCGTCGGCATGAAAACCTACTTCCAGCTTCAGATCACAAGCTCTTTAGTGCTTTGCGCGCGGAGACATCGTTCGGCTCGAGGCGCAGCGTTTGCTCGAAGTCGGATTTTGCACCACTCTTGTCTCCGGCTGCAACTTTTAAGCAGCCGCGCCGGTAATAAGCCATGTAGCAATTGGGGGCGAGCTCGATGGCTTTGCTCAAGTCACTAATGCCACCGCTGTAGTCTTTCAATTGACCGCGCGTTTCGCCTCGCATAGCGAATGCCTCAGAGAGTTCTGGATTTAAGCGTATTGCGGAATCAAACTCCTTTAACGCCGCTTTTTTGTCGCCTCGCTTGAGGAGCTCTTCGCCGAAGCAAACGTGACCATGTGTATATTGAGGATCGAGCGTCGCGGCGTTACGTGCATCCTGGAACGCTCCGTTTCTATCACCAACTTCCGAGCGCGCCAACGCTCGACAAACGTAAGCTTCACCCATCTTCGAGTCGTGCGCTATCGCTGCAGTGTACCAGCCAATTGCTTCTTTGAAATTTTTGTTCACCAGTGCGACGGCGCCGCGACCTAAGTTATATGAGGCTTGCCGGTTGATCGCAAATGCCTGTTCCGAACATGTCGGCAAACGCTCCGCTTGTTTGAGAACCTCTTCCACACCCGCTTCCGACATACTGAACTGGTTTATTCGATATCCGACGGAATCACGAGTGATGGACAAGTCAATTCTGCCAACGTGGTGAGTGGGCGGAGAAGTCCGGCACACAAACACGCCACATACTCCAATGTACATAGCTCCGTTTTTGGGCGGGAAATAGGAAACGCATGTTGGAAGAAACACTACACGGTCCCGCAAAGACTTCGACGACATCGCATGACCGAACGTGTTTCGGTATGCGACGTAAGCGTCTCGATTCATCCACCTGGGTGCGTCAAACTGATTGTGAGCAATGCTCGCGCCGGAGAAATCGAGTGCGATGCTCAACCACCACCGAGCGAAGTCTTGGGCTAGCCGTGAATCGATTTGATTCGGCGGTAACGTTGATGGTCCAGGTGCGGTCGCCGCTGCCGGCTTGGTGAGAAGTGATGTTTGTTGATGTTTCGGCGCAATCAAAATGCCATAGCCGATTCCAAGCCCGAAGACCAGGAAGAGAGCAATCAAAGACAAACTAAGTCTCATGCCTTCAGCATACTCCGGGGCGTTTACCGTGTCACCCCGGCGTTAGGGATACGACATAAACTCGCCAACCGGAGCTAACCCATCATGGAAGTTAGAACCTATGCTGACAGCGGCATTAATCACAAACCTACCGTTGCAATCAATGAAACCGCTTCGACCATCCTTATCGCACGCATACGCAAATCCTTCGTGGAAGCTACCAGCCTCCACAAAGATCGGCGGAATAACAAATTTTCCACTATGATCTATGAATCCCAATAGCTGCTGCTGCTTCTGCTTTTGTCTGGTGAAGTTGACAGGGTAGGGTTCGACAGAAACGCACGCAAGCCCCTCCCGAAATGGCGCAGCGCTCGTGAATTGAATTGGGATGGCGACGCATCCGTTCTTGTCCAAGTAACCGAATTTCCCATCACTTACAAATAACATCAATCCTTCGCTGTAGCGCCGTTGATCATCAGCGATCGAATACTTTGGATGCGAGCATTCCGTGACTCCTCGCTCCGCGGATATTGAATCTAGCCCACCACCGCCGCCGCCATACCAGGGGTTTTTCTGATTTGGTGCCAACTGTTTTCTGAGCTCGAGCAGGTCAAATATGATCCGACCAGTCTTATCAATGCAGCGTTCGTGAGTCCTTCTCAGAGGCGCATCGTAATTAGTTACAATGGCGAGCCCATCGGAGAATGACAATCCCTCATCGAATTGCGGCTCAATTACCATTTCACCTCGGCGATTTATATATCCCACCTTTCCTTTTGAGATTACCGCTGCAAGACCGTCAGAGAATGGAAGCGCCTCTTCGAACTTCGGCACCACCATCCATTTACCAGTTTCGTCGCAGTATCCCCAGAGTCCAGAGCACTTTGCCGGCGCCAATCCCTCGCGAAAATCCTTGGCGTCTTGAAATTTGGGTGCAATCGCGTAATTGCCGGTGGCGTCCAAATAGCCCCATAGTGTGGTTTCGCAGACAGCAGCCAATCCGTTCGAAAAATCCCCCGCTTGTCGGAACTTCTTCGCGACAATTCGCTTGCCTCGTTTATCGACGAAATTGCCGCGATTGAACCTAAGACCTTCCGAATAAGCACGTCGATTTTGTGCGTTCAACTCATGATAGGCAAAGTTGCCTTTCTCATCTACAAAGCCGGATGTTCTTAACGCCACCATATCGCGAGCAATCAATGCCCCGGGTAGCATGATGGTAAGGACTGACGTCCTTATCATGTTTCCAAGCTTGATCACCATCGGTTTCGACGGATCATTATTTTCGGCCATCAACCACACACCTGCCGATGAGCACAGCAAAACGCTCAGTCCAACGAAAATCCTTTGCCACGCGCATACCATGACCTCTGCGCCCCAAGCAACATTTCCTCCTATCATATTCGACTTCATCCCAACCACGACTTACACAGCAACACTTTCAAATGTGTTTCTCTGTTTTACCTTAGAGATTGAATACCGGTCCGAAATGCTCGTCCCGAATTAAGCGTGCCTTCTTGCTCTCGGGAATGCGATTGGTTGCCCAAGACTTGACTTTTACAATCTGCGTCAAGCCTTATCAGCGCTACTTTACGCCATACTTGTGTCGCAGTGTCGCACGCGCGATATAAGCACTGCTGGACTTTGGACTCAGCTTGATCGCCAGATTCAGCTTATCCATTTCGTATTTCCGGTAGCGTCCGTCTGGTGAAGTCCGCTCCGATACATTGGACTGTTCGACGAGACCTTGCGCCGCCTGATCAAAGTCCCTGAGGGCACCAGATTTGTCACCCAGCCTTAATCGCGCGCGACCACGGTCATGATAAACCTCTGGATCTAAGACCATATACATGTCTTTTGACATTGCAATCGCGCGGTCCAAGCTTTCAATAGCCGGATGGACCTCATCAAGCGCAAACAGGGCGCGTCCCCGAATTGCGTAAGACTCAGGATAAAACTCGTTATTTCCCTCAATCATAATATTCGCATCTGCGAGGGCACCGCTGTAGTCCCCGAGGTCTAAGCGCACTCGCGCCCGGTCCATGCGGTATCTAGCACATTCCGGCTCAATTGCTAATGCTTGGTTGTATGCCTCGAGTGCGCCGGCCTTGTTTTCGTCACAATGTTCCAGCATGTTTCCTAAATTATTGTACGCATCGGCAAGTCCACCGTAGAAATAACGATTGGGCGGGCCCCGCCTGATGCTCTCCTGACAGTCTTTTATTGCCGCCCGAGAATCATTGCGAAGCGTTCGCACAAGTCCTCGGTAGTAATAGGTCCACGAATTCGTCGGGTCGAGCTGGATTGCCCGGTCATACTCATTGATGGCCTTCTTCCAGCAGAGATCCTGATCCCCTTTCGAAGCCGCCCACTCAAATTCAACTCCGCGATTAATGCAGACGAGCGCCAGCCCCTGCTGAACAAGTGACGGTCTGCCCCACAGCGGCAAAATGCCCATGACGGCTCCGAGTAGGGTGCTCAACATGATAATGCAGATGCAGATTCTCATACCTTGATGATACTCCCGAATCCGGTGAACCGGAAGCGTGATCACCGCAGGACGCGGCATGACCAATTGGTTAAGGTCGTTCCGGTCGATACCTGCGAGAGACAAAAGTAATTTATTTCCGGGAGCGAAATTTAGGTGCGAGCACTACAATAAGAAACCTAGACTCTGTTGGGATGCAATTTTGCATGAAGATACTGCAATCATGCTTTACGACCGGGCTTTTCGTAGGGACTGCTCTCTGGAGTCAGGCTGCGCTTGTCCCACCGCAAGTATTCGCTGCTGCTCCCGCTACTGCAGACGTTGCAAAAACAATTGACAAACAGGCAAACGAAGTGTCCGACACTCAGTGGGCTGATTATAGAACATGCATTGAATACAAACTGAGGTCCACATGGTACCCGCCTAGAGACGGTCGAGCTGTTACGGTGGAGTTTGTCGTTCAGCCGGACGGCTCAATTTCCCGAATACGCCTAAATACGAGTTCTGGACTAAGCATATTTGATCAGGCGGCGATTAAAGCTGTTGAGAAAGCGACTCCTTTGACCAAGCTTCCTGCTGGGTCCAATGAACCCATCGTTGTTTTATGTAGATTCGGGGGCGGCCGAAACTCGAACAATCCCTTGCGTGTCTGTTTACACCCGAAGAAAGTAATCCGACTGAACGAGGAAGGTGACAGAGCGCTCTCCGAACATCGATATTCCGATGCGGTTTCTATCTATTACGATCAGCTTGGTCGACTCGAAGGCATCGACTGCATTGATCTCCGAAAATTACTGGCTTCATTCGACGGGTATGTCGATTCCCTCAAGAATGATCCAAATGCAGCACGTCTGCAGCTCTACAGAGAATTGTCCGTCGACAGCTCCTACACTCCAGCACGTGAAAGCCTAAATGCGATCATCATGAATATGGGAAGCAATCCTGCGTCGTTTGAAGATCGACTCGCGCTTGCTCGGCACGCGAAAACGTCCGGCGATATTGAAGTGGCAATTGGCGAATATCAGGAGGCATTACGCTTGCAATACAACGACCAAGCGCATTCTGAGCTGTTCGACTTGCAAAGGCGAATCAGGCTGGAAAAAGATATCGAACAGTGGGACGAGTTTTTGAAGGCTCATCCTGATTCAGTTCAAGGTCGCCTAGGACGGGGTGAAACCCTACAGAGATTGAATCGATTCGATGATGCTGAGAAGGAGTATCGACAGGCGTTATCGATCGATCCGACTTGTGAAGCCGCTCGCCAGCTCCTGCAACAACTTCGTGCACCAACGAACGGAGATGGCTCGCAGCGGTGAGATTTGAACGTGTAGTGCTAGCGGACCGAGACTGTCCATGGTGTCAGCTGGCGTCAGAGGCAAAGGACAGTCAAAAGTTATCCACTGTAGTTTTATTCTCGCGTATGATTCGATCGCACAGTGACAGACAATCGTCACATATACAGTGAGTCGCACCCCGCACCAGGCGTCGTCCCAGCAAAGCCTTCGGCAGCGCATAGGGCAGGAACATTTTCGGCATTCGTTGCACAAATGAACAAAACGAGCAGTCGCGGCAAGGCTCAGTGGTCTCTCCGGTATCCGGGTCTTTTAATAAGTCGCAAAAGGACTCGACACACTCGGAGCAAATGGCAGCACCAGGCTTCGCAACCATCGTTTCAACATCATCTTGGTCTTTTTTGCAAAATGAGCAGACACACTTAGAGTTGATTGACTCTGTCTGGACCGTTCCGCGGAAAGAAGCCATCAACGAACCTTCACAGCCTTGGCAGAGAAAAATGCCAGGGTTCAAGACTGGCGTTTTCACATCGTTTTCGCCCTTACCACAGTAAAGACAGTGATATTCAAAACCATCCGGGACGTTCGACATGCGTGGCGCTTTCCAGTTTGAACCTTCGGTCCAGCTTGACTGAGGCGGCAAGACAAGGCTATAATTGTCTTGATGATACCATCTTTCGACAAGCGAGGCAACTTGCCGCCAGGCATTCATACTGCCACATTGAAGGACATCGAGCGAAGGTTTGCCTCCACGGATCATCGCAAGCGCCTGTTCGGGGGACTCAAGAGATTGCTCCAAAATCTAAAGGCGGCCGGGTGCTCCACTTTCTATCTAGACGGCAGCTATGTGACCAACAAGGTTGAGCCTGGCGACTACGATTGCACTTGGGACCCGACAGGAGTAACTGCAGCGCTGGATAAAGATCTGGTGCAAACATCTCTCGAGGAGAGGAAAGCAAAATACCTCGGTGACATCTTTGTGTACATGCCCGAGTTCGGTGGGTTTCCGTATTTGGAGTATTTTCAAAAGGACCAGGACGACAATCGCAAAGGCATCATCAAGCTTGATTTAAGGAAGCCACTATGATCAAAAATGATTGGCAGTTGAAAGTAACAGAAAAGCGCATCAGGGATTTTGAAAAAGCCCTATTTGAGCTGAAACACCTAAAGGGAGGTGATGCACAACCATGGCTGCGCAGAGCCCAGAAGGAATCGCTAGAAGCTGAATTGACCAACCTGCGCAAACAGGTTGATGAGTACAAACTTTTGCAGACCGGCACGGTCGCATTGCCTGGACCGGAAGTTATTCAGCAAGTTGCCGATGCATTGATTAAGACTCGTATCGGCAAAGGTTTGAATCAGGAGCAGCTAGCCGCCCGGCTTGGCGTCTCGAAACAATGCGTGCAGCAGTATGAGCAAACTAACTATGCTCACGTGACTTTGTCCACGGCCCACCGTGTCATGCAAGTGATTTTAGAATCCAAACCCTCTTCCGTCCAACGCAAAACGGCCAGTCTTGCTCGGTCAGCAGGTAAGAAGCGCTCGCAAGAAGCAAGCAAGAAGAAGCCTGCCTCGGCGAGAAAGACGGGTCCTTCAAAAGCGGCTGGCGCTCCTGCGAAGAAGAAGTCCGTCCCTTCTAAAAAATCAGCGAAACGGTCATGACGCCGGCAGCCGGTCTGAATGAGTCAACTACAAGGTTCCGAGCACTGTCTCGTCCGTGGTGCAGCAGGTGTTGTCCTTGTGTCAAACCCGAATGAACGGTTCCCAACCCTCTTTCAGGAGCTCTTTGGCGCCGCAATGCAGATCCGGCCAGATCTTCAGCAGATTGCCGAACCGGCGCACAAGGCGCTGCGTCAATATTGCGGCATCGGTTTCCCCGAAATGGGCTGCTAGATCCGAAGGGACAAAATACCGTTTTCGCAAAACCGCTTCTCGAATCGCTTTAGCGCACATTTCCACTTCCTTTGCCCAATAGTCTGGTTGCATGGAGTGCTCGCTCAGGAGCTTATCTAGTGTTTCGATCTGCCAGCTAGCATGCCGCGAAACAATGAACCGCAACAACTCTGAAAAATCGCGCTCGGGAGATTCGCCCCAATCAATGAGTGCCTGTCCAATTGACTTGAGGTTGCGCAGCGGATCGGGGTGAATGCATTTTGGCGAAATCTCTTCGATCAGCGAGAGCAGCATGTCATTGAATCGTACCCCGGAAACGAACTTTTTCAGGAGGCTTGGGTCATAGCTGCGCCCTTCGTGAGAGTGCCTGAGCATCCAGGGCTGATAGCCCTTGAATCCAAATGCACAGGAGCTGAGCAACATGCCGAATATTCCGTCTTGATTACGTTGCACAGGAGCGAATGGCGGCAAAACATCAGTGTTGTCCAGACCCAGACTCATCGAGGAGCTGAAGGGACGATTGGTTATGATCGGACTGGAACAAAACCACTCAATTTGATGTTCCTTCATTGCATAGCGGAAAACATCCTCCGACCGCACAAGGTTATCTCGAGCACCTTCCATGATGAGGAAATAGTACGAGGTGCCGATCGTAGCGATTCCATAGGCACCAAGGAAGCTGGCAGCGACTTTCTTGGGACCACGTCCTGCGAAATACGACAGAGTGGTCTGATCTTTCGAGCTCGATGCAACGTCAGCCTGGAAGTCAGTTATCGATTTCCCCAGAAGGGCCTCGTGCAGGGCAAACACATCCATTTCTTCTCCCTGATCAGAGCGGTCACTAGCCTCACTCTCCGAAAGAAACCGCATCTGCAACGGTATGTGTTCGTCCGAAAACTGCAACTCGTCTGAACGCATCGGACTTGGGAGCAGCTTGCATTCTGTGTCGTCATCTGTTTGCAAAAGCATAGAACCCGCAGTCGCGAGAAGCAGCGCATTGCGATTAGCACCGACCGCCAGAGGGCACGCCTCTTCATTGAGCACGGCAAAACGAACATGCTCGAGTGGAGCGCCTACGTGATCGGAAAGCCGACTGGCCAGCTCCTCCTTCTCCCGAAAGCCGCCATAGAAACAGTCAACATTGTACGTGGACTTGACCTTTCTCAAGATCTCCAAATTTGCATTACGCACAGCTTCTTCGTCCGATTGATCGGCAACGAAAAAACGCATGTCGTGCCCGAAATTGCTCGCGCAATTTGCAAAACCTTCCAAACTTTTTGCCAGCGCTTGCGGCCGATTTTTTGTCGGAATGCAGACCGCAGAAATTCTCGTTTTGTTTGAGTCGCTGACCGTCGAGCGAGCTTGCTCGAGCAGATCGAATGACCTGATGAGAAAGCCGCTCTTAACTAGCCGGTCGAGCTCGGCTCGCACAGCGTTCTGCTGATACGGCTCACAGCCTAGCTTTTGACTGACCGACGAAGCATGTTCATCGAGCGTCTTCAGCGACTGACAGTTCCACAAGATCTGCATTGTTGAGTGCGGCAAAAAAGCTAAAGCGCCCGTCAGCCGACTGTAGACGAGTTTTTGGTTTGCACCGGCTTTGTAGGATACAAGTTCCGACACCTTGCAAACATAACGTTGTGCTCGGGAATTCTCAGGTGGCAAAAGGATCATCCATGGGTCACCGTGGTAGCTGGCGATCACACGTCGGATACAGCTCGGCGATTGTTGCAGTTTACATTTTACCGGAATCCAGTACTCCAGAGGGTGCCTACTCGAACATTGACCCGCTGGGGCAAATGAACCGCGCTAACGCCAAACATCGCCAAAGGGAGCACCCTAGCCGCATCTGAAAACACCAACCGACGTCGCTTCTGAATTCAGCATTCCTAAGCAATACATGCAAAGACGCCGGTTTAAATAGCACTTCAACCAATGCACGGGTTGCGCGGTTCTTTGTGTGCATTCGAGCTGCTAGACTGTATATTTCGAGCTGCTAGACTGTATACCTCAAGTACCGTGAGGACTCTGATGACAAGAATGAAATTGCTAACGCTCGGTCTGCTGGCAAGTCTAAGTTTCGCAGTACCGGCTGTCCGTGCCGATGAGTACACGGACAGATTTGAAGGTAGCTATTCGGGCGATCAACTGAATTTCGTGACAGTGAAACGTCTGTCCTTCACAGAGGAAAAAGACGGTAGCATGAAGGTGCACGGTTTTTTGGTTGGTTTTCCAGACGAAGTGTCAATCGGACAAGCAACGCCCGTTCCATATGTGGAGCGAGACAACAAAAAGTTTCCGACTTCGATGCTTTTGACCTTCTCCGCTGAGAAGTACAAGCCTTTAATGATTATCAGGCCCCAGGGGTGGGAGCGGAACGGTCAAGTACCACATGCGACGATGATCTCGTTTGATTGCTACATGCGCGACGTAGATGGAACGAATATTCACCTCAGCGGCAGCCTCCACCGTGATAAATGAGTGTGTTGCAAACACTCCGCATTGTCCTGGCAAACGCAACTTACGGTCCACTGTCCCTCACGAGCGCGCTAGCCCATGCCGCAAAAGCGGACCACCGCAATTTTTTCCACGTGCCACCAAATAGGCTCGCTGCCACATCCTGCCGACTGCGGGTAAAGGATGCTGTCATCCTTGATACCGACGAGCCCAAACAATATCTGCTTTTGTTCTTCCGCCAACTCAGGTTTACCGACTTGTGCATACCAAAGCGCCAGGTTTCGGTGAGCTAAGCGGCGAACCTGACTCTGTCCGTCCAATCGATCAGCTATAGCGACCGACCGTAACATCAGTTGCTCACTTCGCTTAAAATCAGAATCCGACGCATCAACCTTCGAGGCTGTGCTGACAATTCTTGGAGTAATCCAGCCCGAATCCGGGACGACAACGGGAACAATGCCGTAGGACATTACACCCAGAATCGTTGTCGCTACTTCCAGTTTATCTTCATTAACTGGTCCTCTTTCGCACGATCTCAAAAACTCGTTCAAAACTCTTTTGCAGTGTCTTGCTTCGCCGCCAGCTCCAATTGCTTCGTTCAGCCGCCATGCTGAGTAATATAGGTTGTACCTAACGAATACGTCGTCAGGGGCATCCAGCTGCTTAACGGCTTCCACTAAGGCCTTTCGTGCAAGCGCGAGGTCGGCGTGCTGTGACTTTAAGGCGTTATTTCCATCTACCTTTCGCTCAATCTTGCCGTTTCGGGTGGATGCTAAACCGTTCATGTGCCACGACGCCCATTTCCATTCTCTCGAATCAACCAAGTTTCTTCGACTAGATTCGCCTGAAAGGTAACTAGACTCTGCCGCCGAGAAGTCTCCACCGCGCATGTATCTTTGCGCAAGCCTGAGCAAACAGTACGCTCGGACATGAGGTGAAGCCGCATCATTGGTGGCAATCTTTCGAATCGCATTGATCGACCCCGATGGGCTCTCGTCCGAGGCAAGAACCGGTGCGCCAATAAGTCCGGCGGCAAACGCTATTGCGAGTAAAGCTTTAGTGGGAGCTGTGTATCTTTTTGTCATAGCTTTTACCAACCAGTCAAACTTGTAGATTGCTACGTCGTTTCCGTCGTTCTGTCATGGCAGTGGGTGCGGCCACCAGCGGTCGGCATCCGCCGGATTCTTCGGCACCCCGTTACCGTCGCGATAGATTCGAGCCAATGCTTGTTTTGCCATGCCATCGCCGGCAGTGGCGGCCCGGGTGAGCCACTTTATCGCATCCTGCGTTTGCACAGGGACGCCCTCACCCCCGTTCGCAAGAATTACGCCCAAGTTGCATTGGGCTTCGACATCTCCGTGCCTAGCTGCCTTAGTCAACCATTCCACAGCTAGTCTCTCGTTTTTCGGCACCGAATCCCCGTCAAGGTAGAGCATGCCGATATTGAATTCCGCCGTACTATCACCGTGCTCGGCAGCTTGTTTATAGAGCTGTAACGGTGTCCAATCCCCTTTCAATAGACCATGCGCTTTCATCGACGCAAGATTGTTCATCGCTTGCGTCACGCCGCCGAGTGCAGCCTTCTTGTAATACTCGAAAGCCTTGTCGTAATCCGGTTTTACTCCGAGTCCTTGCTCGTAAACTACACCTAATTCGTAAAATCCATATTTGGACTTCTGCGCTGCCGCCTTTTCGAAAAGATCCTTTGCCATTGCCCTGTCTTGGTTGCCACCGAGTCCGTATATGAGCATTGTTCCGTAATTGCACTGACCAATCGCATCCCCCTTCAACGCAGCATATCGATACCAATAACGCGCAGTTGATAAATCCATCGGGACACCGTCGCCATGTTCAAACAATTGTCCAAGGTCGCACTGAGCGGCCGCATCGCCGGCTTCGGCGCGCTTCTTCAATTTCTCGACCTTTGCGCTGGAAGTTGTCTCAATCGCAAATGATGCCTGGGAGAACATTACACAGAGCAGGACGGCAAACAGGCGTTCAAAATGATAAGGATGCGCATACGATTGCATTTTCTCGCACCTCTTTGTCTTAACCATCGCGCAAGGCTTTCTTGGCGGTTCAGTCAAATTTTGAGTTTTGCAATTCTACCTCTGATCGGAGCCCTTCGTTGCGGCATCCTCGAAAAGTGCTCTCGATGATACAGCGATTTATAATTGAACTTAGCAGTCCATGAAATTGAAAGAAGAACGCACATGTCGGTACTGACCTATGCTGTGATTGCCGATCACAAACACGCCAAGAAGCTCGGAGACGAATTTCTATCAAAGAAATATGTCTGGGAGGACTTCGCCGGACTTCTCTGCGTGCCCGTAGTTGACGCCCTGCACAGCATATTGTCCGGTACTACCCCAAGTCCAGAGACGAGCCGCCCAGAGGAGATCATACCCTTGCTTTATGAAGAAGATCCCGAGTCCGGGTGTTGGGTCTATCAAGTCCCCGATGAATGGATCAAGCGCATATCCGAAATCGGCGACGAAGAAGCGCCCACACTATCCAAGCAACTAGTCAAAGCGTGCTGGACAATCTCAGCTACTACACCAGAGGGTTGCAGAAATATTGAGCCTTATTTGATTCGTCTTCGGGATATCTGCAAGCAGGCTCTTCAGAAGAAGTCTTCACTCTTGCTTTGGCACAGTCTCTAGGTACCACAACGTATTAAGACGAGCAAAAAATGTTGGATGGTTTGGACAAAATCCCTTGGAATCGATTGCAGTGCGCCTTTGGCACTGCTGAGGACGTGCCCGGAGCATTGCGTGATCTGCAAAAGACTTTCGATGAGGGGCAGGATACAGAGTCCGCGCTGTCTTATCTGTTCACTTCCATTTGGCATCAAGGTACGGTTTACGAGGCCACCTCCTATGCGGTTCCATTCCTTTTCGAGCTGGCGAAAGACGAGGGCACCCCAGACCGCACTGACATCTTAAACTTGTTGGCTGCAATTGCCACCGGAACTTCCTATTGGGAGGTGCATGACGCAGTTTGGACCAACTTATCAGCTCCAACAGCCAGCAAGCGCGCGGAAATTGAAGCGAACAAAGAACGCGAGCGCATTTGGGTCGCGAAGGCGCGAAAGTCTGTTGAAGCTGGTTTCGACATCCTGAAGTCGATTACACGAGGTGAACCTGAGATTCGCCTTGCAGCAGCTCACGTCCTCGCGCAGTTTCCAGAACGATCAGACAACGTCGGTCCAATCCTGCTGAGCCTTCTTCAGACAGAAACCGTCCCGCTGTACAGAGCCGGTCTGCTCCTCTTGCTTGGGCAAGTGGGAGATCAATCCAGCGACTCAGTCAGCGCTTTGAGACTCGCGACGACAAGCAATGAAAGCACCGAGCGATTGGCGGCCGCCGTATCGATAGCGAAATTGCAAATCAAACCAATTCCGGGCGCAGCCAGAGAACTATTAGATCAGGCGCTCTCCAGCGGGGAATTACATGACGCATTCGCGGGTCTTCCGTGGGACTGGGAAGGCGAAATCGATGACGATGAGCTAAGCGAGAAATCAATATAGTATTTTCTTTAGGTGTGAGATCCATCGCCACTCGTTCAGAAAGGTATAAATCGGCCGGCTCACCAAGACGTAGGCAAGGGAGCAGGGAATTCCAAAATAGCCAGGAGGGGTAAACTGGTATTGGCTAAACCGGATGGCTGGCGCAAGTAACTTCGGAATCAGTTAAGGTCTCAATAGAATGCACCGATCGAGTTCGACCCCAATAATCATGATAAGCCGGAACCTAATGATCGTCGCGACGCTCTGTATCGCAGCGGCGTTTATTACTGGCGCACCAAGAGCAATCGCATCTGGTGGCATAACGTTCGAGACGGCCGAGCAACTGTACGTCAACTCCAAGTACGAGCAAGCCGTGACACTGCTGACAAGCCTGGCTTCAGCAGGCAATGCACAGGCAGCAAATCGCCTTGGTGACTGTTATGAGTACGGACACGGAGTCACCAAAAACCTGCCCAAAGCGCGGCTATTGTACGAGCAAGCGATAAAGCTTGGCAGCGACGATGCGCTAGATTCATTGGGCAGAATGTATCGTGATGGACTGGGCGTCACAAGAGATGACAAAAAAGCAGCTGATCTGTTCAAACAAGCGGCTGATCAATGGGTTGCGAGAGGCGCGTACGATTTGTCAGAAATGTATCGCTGGGGACGAGGCACCAATATGAGTTACAAACTCTACCTTGCGATGCTTGAGCGGTCTGCAAATCAAGGACTGCCGGAAGCGGAACATGATCTGGCTCACTTATATGTGCACGGTAGCGAGGCGCCAAAATTTTACCTGGACGGTATAGCCGTACCGAAAGACCGGCAGAAAGCGTTGGAATTATTCGAACGGGCTGCTCGATTTGGTTGGGCAGATCCTGCCAACGATGTCGGCAACCTCTATGGCTACGAAAATGGAGTTGATGGCAAACCCGACTACAAAGAGGCCTTCAAATGGCATTTGAGGGCTGCCGAGGGCGGCAATCGGTATGGGGAACGAGAGGTGGCAGACGCATACCTCAAAGGAAGGGGCGTCGATGCAGATGCACGGAAATCCTCTTTCTGGGCTGCGAAAGCCATTGCTCAATTCCGAAAAGAAGCGATTGAGGGAAATCTCATATCGCAGTTTGACTTAGGTAGAATGTATCAAAACGGATTAGGCGTGCCGATAGATAATTGGAAAGCGCGTTATTGGTACGAAAAGGCCGCGGCTCACGGAAACCCTCATGCTTGCAATATGCTGGCCCTGCTTCTTTGGGATTGTCCACCGGCGGGCAAGAATCAAATCCGTGCCGTGGCGCTGTGGAAGCAAGGTGCGCGAGGGGGCTGTCCATATGCACAATACAATCTAGCCCGGCATTATGACGTTGGAGGTCCAGGTACCAAGCAAAACTCTGCACTGGCCGCTTATTGGTACCGCATAGCTGCAGATAGAGATAACTTCCGTGCCGCATATTATTTGGCCCAACATTACGAAAACGGAATTGGAGTTGCCAAAAATATACCGAGCGCGGTCCACTACTACGAAATAGCGAAAGGCGACGCCGATCAAAAAATCGTTGATGCCTCGAAAAATTCCATCGAATCTTTGAAGCGCGCAGCTGACCATTGAACTTGCAGGAAATCCCGCTGAATCTTCATCGATATCTGTTCGTTTGAGACGCAGAGTATTCAGCACGCATCTGATTCATTTGCAGAATCTGAAAATTGCTGTCCGTCAGCTGACATACTCAGCGACTGCTTTCAGCGGCTCGGAAGCCAACATTCGGACCCACAGTGCGAAAAGTGTTGGTTATTCGATTACAGTGCAAGCACATCTCCCCTATGCTGATCTAAGAAACCATTGCATCAGGCACACAAGATGGCGGCATCGAAGTATTGGCTTCCGGCGGTTCCACCGATAAGTTTAAAGAGAGCAATGCGAGTTATCAGGCAGCCAAATGAGCCGGGGCTTACTTCTACTCATCGTTCTTCGATAAGGCGGAATCATTCTACAAACAGCATCAGTACGAAGAAGCGCTTGGAGGCTACAATCAAGCAGCATTTGCGAAACCGAGCGCGTACATCTATTTGCAGCGCGCTCGCTGCCTTTTGAAACTCGGTCAATACGACCAGCCGATCGAAAGTTGCAATTGGGCGCACAAGCTATCCCCATCCGATACCGCGTACGAAAGCTCGTCACTGAAGCTAAAAGTCTGAAAGCGCAAAGGAAAACTCATGACGGCTAAGGCATTAATTATCGGGCTCTGGTTTGCAGCGCCATTCGCAGCATGTTTTCTATGGCTCAATCTTTTCAAAGCGTTTATGGACTGGTCGGGTGGCTCGTTTGATCGCTTCGGCCAAGATTGGATCTGGCTCAAGTGCGCTTACTACGGGTCAATTGGAATGCTTGTCGGCGTCGTACTGATCCTGCAAACAAAATGGAATACCAAGGGTTTGCTGTTATGCGTTCCCATTCTTCTAATAGTGTTGGATTGCGTGCCACACGATGAACTTTGGAATTACTCGTACGTAGATCAGGCGATTGATTTCGTAGGTTACAGCATCTCACGGATTTTTCCATACGTTCCGCGAGATTCGAAAATACCATTAGGAGAGTCGACAGTTATTCCACCTCTAAGCCACATCACCGTAAAAACCTCGAAGGGGACGCTGGGCATTATCAGTGGAGATGGGTTGTTACGCACTTACGAATGGGATGGGGTAAAGCGGTCGCTTGAGTTAATACCTCCGGGCGCAGGGAAATATGACGACCACTCCTTTCACAGCCGGCGATTTTTGAAGAACGGCACCAGACGTCCCGCGTACGATTGGGCAAATCATGCAGGCATCACGCGCGGTGAGGCTTGGGAGATCTATAAAAATTTCGCAACACTGGGTCAGGCTAATGTTTGGCTCGAAGGACAAAGAGACCCGGCGCTGCCGTGTGTTTGGACGAAAGACGGATTGGTGATTGGCTTCTCCACCGACGTTGACTGGAAGTCTTTGACGGTCGTTGTCTACCAAGTCTTGATCGCTGGCAAGAAGCCGTCACACCTTGCCGGAAGCGACGACTTAAATTTCACATTTCAAAAAGTTTCTGGCTAAACGATCCCTTCTATCAAATAACACTTCGCAATTGAATTGCGATTCACCAGCCAAAACTATGCGAACACAGGTTTCGGGCGAAAACGTCTTGATGTATTTGACGGTAAGCGCAGACACCGAACCCATTTCTTCGTCATGAAAGTGAGCAGCAACGGCGTGCTCAGCTATGCTCCTGCAAAAATGATCGCAAGAACCGCTTTTCGGTCGGTGTTTCTTCCAATCGACATTTACTGTCAAAACTCCGAAGCAATTTTAGTGCTCCAATTCTACCGCCGAACACAGCCCTACATATTAGAGCGGGCACCATGCTGCGTGGCATGATGCATTCGCGGATCCTGGCAATTGTTACTGAATCGGCGCCCGAAACAATGCACCTCAATTCCCTCCAAAAGCGAATCACAAAGTTTGGCATCACCGTCACAATTTCGCTTGGCGCAATGTGCGCAGCGATGGCGGCAAACGATGAAAACACCAAAAGCAACGTGAGTTCTCTCACCGCGCAGGGATATAGCTGCCTCCAAAGCGCACAATTCGCTCGGGCATTGGACTTATTCACAAAGGCTATCGAGACCGATCCCGGTTCAGCCCGTGTTTACAGCTTGAGAGCCATGAGTCTTCTTGGACTCCACCGATACAGTGATGCCGCAAAGGACTGCGACAAGGCAATCAGTTTGGATCCCAAACTTCCTGACGGTTACCTTGTGCGCGCACAATTCTATGAGTGGACTCAGAAATATGACGAGGCGATTGATGACTGTAATACGGTTCTTCGTCTCAAGCCCGATTCTGCTCAAGCGTTCGGCATCCGCGCGGGTGCGTACGGTGTTACAAATCGGCTTGAGAAAGCGTTATCAGACATAAATGAAGCGATAAGTTTGGACCCCAGTATCGAATCATGTTATGAACAGCGGGCGCAAATCTATTTGCATACAAAAGACTATGATAAGGCGATTGTTGATTGCGACAAAGTTCTCGCGCTCAAACCACACGATTCGCAATTCCACGCTGTGCGGGCAGAACTGTTTCTTTGCACAAAGCAATATGAGAAGGCTCTAGATGACTGCAACCAGGCTCTGGCCATGGACCCCAAATTTGCTCAGTTTTACCTGATTCGAGCAGAGGTGTACATAGCAATGCAGCAACGCGCTAAAGCGCTTGAAGATTGCGACAAAGCTTACAGTTTAGAACCGAAACTTCCAGGGATTGCTCAGGTGCGCGCAGCAGCAGCGACAAATGGAAATTCCACAGCCGACTGGTGGCGTTCCATACTTCCCTTCTGACGACTGTGCACATGATGACCCAAATTGAAGAAAAATATTTGAACGAACTCCGGACGGCCGGATTGCATGTTTCGCATCCCCTCGAGGCTTTTCTAGGCGGCGTTTGGGTTTGCAAACCAGTCTCAAGCGTGGCAACAATATTCCCGGCTATTCGGGTGCTGGATATATAAGTCTCGGCGACGAACCTCAATGTCCAGATTCGGATGCACCGATGCTTAAGTTCTTTTTTGCACATGGCTTGTGGCAAGTGCACGGCAGGAATCTGCAGGTGGACTCGGACCTGCTGATTTCATTGATGAATGGATGACTCCTGAAGAAGCTGTGCGGGATATTCTCGCTTTTTACTTTGGCCATCCTGCGCGCATAAAAAGCAAAACTTCAAGCGCGCCGCAAGTAACAGTGCGGAGCAGGACTCAACATTACCTGCAATCCCCCTTACACCGAAGAGCCTCCGTTTTTGGCCGGCTTGCCCAAACATAGCGGACAGCCTGTGGTTCCATGCACGAACGACCTTACCATAGACGATATGCGCGCTCGCCAAATATGCTTACCGTCTTTCGGACACCGCCACCAAGCAAATTTCGAGCTGCCATGCGACACCTGCGTGACGCGAAGTGGCATGTTCATTTGCTTTTGCCATAATTTCGCCACCTCCGGATATTGAACGGATAGATTGTCATCCGCTGTCACTCTGCGATGCGAACAGAACGGGCAGCCCCGATGACCTGCCGCCAGATGATTCGTGACGGCTGATACGAGTGCAGTCCACTCATGCTTTTCATTCCTGGGGCAGCGCCACCAAACTTTCTTATCGGCATTTGGCGTAACATCGAACGGTGAAAGCGTATTTCGTTCTGGATGCCAAAGTTTGGCCACCTCCGGCTTTTTGACTGCCAGACAGTTGTCTTTGGACAGATGTCTTCCAGTGCAGATGGGGCAGCCAAGGCGCCCAGTTCTGCGAGCGTCAACCATTACGTGTATCCATTGTTGAAAAACGTGATCAGCGTGTTTCGGACAGCGCCACCACACTTTTACCTTCGAGCCTGTTCCGACAGCCGAAGGTAGCAACGGCAGATTCCTCGTCGGATGCCACATCTTTGCCAAAGACGGGACCAACGCCGTCAGGCTGGTGTCAGCCGATATTTTTTGCCGGCAGCAGTATGGGCATTGCGATCCGGCCACACGCCTGTATATCTCCGCCTGCCACTCGTGCGCTTTATTGAATCTGCACCGCCACCAAATTTTCTCCTTCGAGTGGGTCGAAACATCCGACGGGCGTAATCGACGATGCTCATTTCGCTTTGCATGAGCGATTCGCAAATTCGGGCTAATTTGGAAGGAACCTTTTATATCTGGGCGCAACATGCGATTTTTCGTCGGATGCCACTCTGAGGCGATTTCCGGAAACAGAGCCGCCAGCGACGTTTTTTGGTCAGGGTAGTAGCCGCGACAAAATGGGCAGGTCTGCTTTCGATTGGTTCGCTTCAAAATTGTTGCTTGCCAGACATGGGTGGGCTCTTCCGTGCAACGCCACCATATCAGTGCTTTGGAGCCGAATGAGACATCACGCGGTGTCAAGTTGTCATTTTTTGTCGGATGCCACTCGGCGGCAAGGTGCGGATGCGTATAACAGAGTGAATTCTCAACAGCCTGGATATGTACGCACTGAGGACAGATCCGCCCTAGGACTTTCTCCGCAATCGTAATTTGGTAATCGTGCCCACTAATACACTGCCACCATACTTTTCGAGAAGAACCGGTTGTGACAGCGAGCGGCGTTAAATCGCCATTCAGAGTAGGATGCCACTCTCTGGCTATCTCCGGACGCAGCACCGCCAAACAACTATCTTGTATTTCGCAAAGCGGGCAGCCAGCACTAAACCTGGCCCGCCTTGTCACCTGAAACTGCCACTCGTGCCGCTGATCAGCGTTGCATATCCACCAGGCTCGAACGTTAGAACTCTCATTCACTTTGTCGGGGGTCAGCGAACCATTCCTGGTTGGATGCCATTCTCCAATCAGGTGAGGGTGCGTTTGCGTGAGGGGCGGAAGGGCTTTCATACTCCGACAGAGACTACAAGGAACATCTCCCATATTTTATTAGGAATGCGGCGATCCGGAAACCAATCATTTAGCCAGACCTTTCGACTCTTTGAGCTGACGGTAACTTTGTCGTCATCGTACTTGTACCGTTTTTGATTCAACGGCTCCGCAAAGAAGAAGCGCCGCGGCCAGCAACAAGGTTAACGATGATTTGCTGCTGACTCTGTACACAATAATCCCTCGAACCGGCCGTAAAGATCCAGTATAAACCGCAAAGCATAGAAAAGTGTCTCTAGAATCCGACAGTGCAGCAAGCGATCTGCCTGGCAGGGGCTGCCACCGATGGTCTGAGTTCGAGAGCTCGGCGAAAGAGCTTGAGCGCAGTACGGTCATCCGTAGCGGCTATAGAATAGGCGGCGTTATATGCAATTTTCCAGTTCTCACCATTAGTTCTGACCTGTCGCAACCAAAGCTGTTTGCGCTCACCCAAGCGAGACTTCGGGCAATCGAACCATCGGTGCGATTCATCACCGGGTCGATTTTCGATTATCCACGCGATGTGCTTCCAAGCGCGTGCTCTGGTGTTCCAGTGCAGATTACTCTGTGAATAATAGCCAAGCAACTGTAGCCGTGCGCAGACATCCGCCGGATCTTCAGCTAGTAGCTTGTGCAAGTCTTTGCATTCTTGCGCCGAAAGCGACTTCCCCCGGCTGAAGTAAACCAAATCCTTCTCGATTCCATTTGGAGAATGAGCGACTTAAGAAACATGCTCGTGATTTCATTTGCCAACGCCGCATCCTATGCCGTCGGCGTCATGTGCGCAGCGGTGAACCTTTTGCCGTCCTTCAATTGAGCCCGGTCCTTTGCTATAATTGTTCAATCGACTCCGCAATGGAGGGTTTCGTCATGCAAAACCAAACACCACAGTTCTACTCCTTTTGAGCCTTCAAGCAAGCGCAAGCGCGGCTACCCGTCCGAAACACGGGTCAAGCGCGGTTATCGCATAGTGCATACGGACAAAGAACTCAGCGAAAAACTAGGGCGGAACGACCTCTGCCCATGCAATTCGGGCCGCCGCTTTCAAACGCTGCTGCCTGAGCAGCGGAAGCTTTGACGGTTCTCAACGCGATCACTACTTTTAGGTGACGTCACGCTCTACGAGCCGTCACACGCTTGAACGTGGCACCATATGCGGCATCACGACGCTTCGTCGTGGCCGCATTGTGCTACGCCGATTCCGCATCGCCTCATTCAAAACTCTATCGGCAACCGGAGTTGTTCGACGCGAGGTCCTTTCCAGCTCAGCGACACAGGCACTTCGATTGGGAGCGAGAATCCGCGTGACTTGTAGGCTTGGGCACTTGCTTCTCCCTGGGCACTTGTCTTTGGAAAGACAAAAAGCCTGTCGCCTTTCAGTGATATCGAACCGACCAGAGAAAAGGCTTCCAAATCGTCAGTTTCGATAACCAGATAATCTTTAAACGTTTCGCCCGACTGTTCGGAGGTTTTTCGCGCGGGCTCTATCAATCGCACAAAGACTTGGACAAAATCTGGTCTAAGACCCTTCACCTTGAAATAAGGAGCGATTGTGTAACGCTTCCGCTCGACGCGCTTCGATTTCATCCAGATGATGGTGTCAGCGCCGTTGGCAATGAGTTCTGCACGGACGGCTTCGATCGGCTGCGTCTGAGCAGAAAGCATTGAAGCTAACTCGAGCAGCGCGTTGGCGATGATGTTCGTAGCTTGATTGTCGTCGGCTTTAAGCAACATCTCGAGAGGGCATCCAAGATCAATGTGCTGCGCCCACGGCTCCCATTTTTCGTCCCAGATCTTGATCGCACCATCCGCCGCGGCCGGCGTCAGGTGAATATCCAGGCAGTTGAAATCTCCGAATCTGTACGCGCAATCTTCCGCCAGCTTCAAGGCAAACCTCATAGCGACCGACGTGAACGCTTCACTGTGCGGACCGGATTCCCAGGTGGGCGAAAAGATTCGTATGTACTGAAGCTTGCGTTTCGGGATTTTTGTCTTCATGCCCGTTTTACTCACCGAGCGGGCTCCGAGGCTTTGAACAGGTTGCCGCCGAGAAGAGCAAGCAATATTGCTTCGATACCGATGACATCCTGCCCAAGGCGATTCGCTTCCGCCCGAGCCCGAGGTATTGTGTTGTCGTCGTCTTTGCCGGCCGCATCAGATCCGATCACGTGCCATGCCTCCTGATCTAACTTCCGTTGCGAGCCAGAAAGTAGCAGCCAACAATAACCGCAATGACAATTACTATAGCAAGCGCCAAAATAGTGAACCCTTCTGCCGGAGTTCCATAGCGGCAAACGAATCCTTCATGATTCCAGTTATCTTTCAGCCATCTCAGCGCTTCCACAGGCTATCCTTATTCAAAAGTCTTGTGTTCCAAAGGGTCTGGGTGGGACCGCCCAATTTGAAGAATGCAGCGTCTATCGTGCAAACTGTAGCTGAACCGCTGCTTGCCATTGTCGAAATGTGCAGTGTCCTTCGGCAGCGAATTACCTCTCCGCTTTCCGAGCTCGGCCAGAATCTCCTTAGGTCCGGCTTCGTCAATTTTCGGGTTCAAAGCCACAATTGCAGCCTCAGTGCAAATCCAGAATTCGGCAGCTTCTTCGACCGAAGAAGTGATCATGATCTGCGATGCATTTTTGCCATCGGCTGCGAAGACCATAACCCGTGTGTTCTTACCCAATGCAAAACCCAAAGCACCCTGCATGGAGTTGTGCTGAAGTTCATGCGTAGCAGAACGCGCAGTGGCAGCACTCACCGATTTAGTAAATCGGTTGTTGAACGCCGTCAGTCCCACACCGAAAGTATGATAGTTAATAACCGTGTTGCCTTGAGTGGTGGTGTGTGCGATGCCCACAGCAACAGGTACCATCCGCTGTTTGACCGGTTTCTCCGAAAGCGACATGATCTTAAGCAGCTTCTGACCATCGCCGAAACGCACGAACTGAAACCGAATATCGTTCTCGTCGACTGTTCGTTCGGATGCAGCACAATCCCTTAAGACCCCTAGCTTCGTCATGATGTCGTCAGCACCCGCTGTGTCATCCGTAGCTAATAAGATCGCCGCATTTACGACACTCATCCAAGCTGATCCGTTTCCAAAAACAACCAAATAGCGAAGTTGTTTAGACTTCTTGATGTACGAGCCAACCACAACGCCTGTCCGGTCGCGAAAACGGCAAACAAAGTCCCACCACGTCCAACTTTCCGAAGTTTTCTGAGCGGCGTTAAGATGCTCTTTAGACGAAGCCATAAAGTCGTCGATTGAAAACATCGAGGAAGCAGAGGCTTTTTTCGCGGGCGCCATTCTAGATACTCCTCGTTCTAAGTATGGCTGAAGAAGTCCGATATACTAATTAAAGCAACGCTAGGTTTTAAACATGAGCGCGATCGCAAGTTTCTATCATCTCCCTACCGATAAGATAATTGGTCTTCGGGAAGTTTGGCCGAACTCTTTTGAGTATACAAGGGAACACGGAACTGAGCACTTTGATGACTACAATTGGTCTGGGTACTGCATTGTTGCTGTTCTCGAATACCTGAAAGTTAAGAAGGACATCGATCTATCGGAATCGCGCTACAACCTACTATTTCCCGATGCATATGACAATGGAACATGGTTTCTAGATAAGCAGCTTAAGGACGAATATCTCGAAAAGGTAAATGCCAAGTTGTTTTCGAGCAAAGAATTAAAGTCCGCGGCCGATTCATGGTTCCGCAACGGCTTAACGCCTATTGAGCCTCTACGCGCTGGATTGAAGCTTATTGAAAAAAGCCTGAAAATGGTGGATGACCACTCGATAATGCTTGTTCAAGTTGGGTGAGGTCGATAGGTTTGGGTGTCTCAAAGCATTCCTTTACCATCAGCCCCATCCTGTGTCTGCTGCTCACGACACCGATCATTTTCGAGCCGTCCTGCCAATCGCAACAAGGGAACAACGGCGAGAGCAAATCCACCCAAACAGCCGTGTCACGCCCGCCAAAACGGTCGAACTATCGAGCTGCTTTACGTGACGGCACGGATTTATGTGACACGGACGACGCGAACTGCCACTCAAATCGCTATGGACGAGAAAATCTGGACATCCTCGCTCGAGCGCGGCAGGCCATCGCAGTCAAAGCCGCTTTAAACCTGCCGGAACCAAAACATGGGCTGGTCAGCTTGTTTGCTTTAGAAGCGATGCTTGAAGATGATCGGCTCGGAGATTTCACCAATGGCGATGATTACGCGAAGATGATTGGAGAAAACGGCGACTATTATGATCTTGAGGCTATAAGCAATTGTGTCACTGAGCTAGCGGCGACCGGTCGCACAAAGGAATCCGAGCTGCTGCAGAAATTTATAGCCAGCCAACCTGGTTACAACCCGAACTGGAAACCGCGGTCCCAAAACCAACAGGATCAGGATCGTGTCGTCGAGAATCTGCATTCCACCACACAGCTAACGAGACACTGTGCTGATGCAATCACCGCTGACGACAAGGGCGCAGTGACGGCATCGCTGGAACAACTATTCTCGCGATACGAAAACGAGCCGGACCAACCTGAATGGCAACCGCCCGGAATCGTTAGACGGCAGAATTTGTTTTGCACCATTTTAGACTTAGCCCGAAAGTTGTCCGATCATCATTGGTACAGCGAGTCGAGTTCGGCTCTTAGAAAACTGGCTCTCGATGCAAAGTCAAAAAACGATTGGACTGCGGCATGCGGTTTTATCGAAGTTGAGCAGGCTATAAATGAAGAACGCGAAAAACGTACTTCGCCTCGCCTCTGGCACCAGCTAGAGGACGACATTGCATTCGCCATGTATGTGACGGATAACCGGCGAAGTAGCGACCACTCATTAACGACTGATCCTTCACCGAAGAAAACAACGACATACGATCTCACTAAGAGCGACAAATTACGCCGCTTAGCTGTCCTCTTCTATGACGTCGGCGAAATCGAGAGAGCAGGCATTTTGATCGACCATGCCCTTGAAGCGTTTACAGATAAGGACGTTGATGAAACGCCAGAACATCGTATTATTCACTGCACAGACAAGGGCGTGGGAGATCAGGTCATACTTTGGCTGGATGCCGCATGTATAAAAGCAAAGCAAAACAACTTCACCGCAGCGGCAAACTTTGCGGACAAAGCCCTCAAACGTCCACCGCTAACTGAGAGCGCGTACGGAGCCAAACTGGCCGAATTGTGTTCCATATATGTCCACTACAACCGGAAGGCGGAGGCAGTTGCGCTCCTTCAGAAAGCTCGTGACAAAAACATACAGCCTGCATTGCGCATGCCTCGAGACAGCAATTCATCCGCCTATGTTGTCGATTATTGGCTGGCAAAGTACTTATATGATGATGGCAAAATTTCCCAGGCTCGGACCATCATCGACAGCGCGATTGAACAGGCAGTACACCCTATTCAATCCCCGGGTGCGACAGAGCGGATACCAACAATCAGGGCTGACAACTACGCTTACGCGCCCGCTGTCCTTTCTGGACATTGCGCTTTCGCGGCTAAAGACTTCGCCGCAGCATCTATGCGGTATGAACAAGCAGGGCTATCGCGATCCATCGGCACATTGCCAATATTCTCAGACCCAACAGTGAGCCAATATTGGCTGCAGAAATCTATCTCGTGCGCGCAGGAAGCCTCGAATTTCCCGAAGGAAAGCATGGCTCGACTATATATGGAGTTAGGAACCGCCTACAAGCGTACGTCACCGGATAAAACATTCGCTAACTACAAACAAGCAATCGCTTTGATGGACGACTCAAATCCAAAAAAATCTACGCTGCTTGGAGAAATGGCTCTCCTCAGCAGACAACTCAAATATTCAACTTCTGACTCAAATACACCAGGGGATAGCTCAGCTGAACATTTTATAGACCCTACGCATTCTAAAGAGCCCGCCAAAAGAGAGGAGTCGGAGTCTCCGGAACTTACTTTGCTTCGCGAGTCAGCACAACTAGCGGAGAAAAATAGTGCGACAGATTCATTCGATCGATACAAAAAGCTGGCAAACTCGGAGGCCATTGCCGGCGATCTCGATCAGGCGCAAAAGGACTGCGAGCACGCTATCAGCCTCTTCGGCGCAGCGCAATCATACCCCTGGTACAACCATGCAGCACTAAGCACTAGCGATCAAGTCATCTATGTGATGGCGAACAAAGGCCGTTCATCTGATGCCGCAGCGCTTTTGGAACAAGCTTGTGTTAGGGTCTCCGCCCTAAAGGGCGTTGACAGCGATGAAGCACTCGAACAACTGTATCAGCTAATGAGATTCTATCTCGACGCGAAAGACAATGTGAAAGCGTCGATTACGCTCGATCGCGTTTTAGCACATAGAATGAAGCCAACAATTCGAGCAGCCCTAATGTTCTACGGCAGTCACTCTTACCAAGGAGTCGGTCTTGAGCCTATCTATTCATGGGCAAAGGTCGCCGCGAGCGCAGATCCCCAACTTGCTCAGGAAATTTTGAACAAAACTCTAAATGCTCAAAACAAACAGCTTCCGTCTGACGATCTTAAATTTGCCGGCACATATCTCGCTTTGGGTGACTTGGCAAAGAGCCAACATGAATCTCAGAACGAACTAGCAGCCTATCAAAAGGCGTTCAATCTGAATAAGCTGTATTACGGCGAAACAATGGCTACGACCAAAATACCGCTTGAATATTTTGATCTACTCCGTACGAGCGGCAAGACTGAGGAAGCAGATCGCTTGGAGGCATTGTACAAATCTCGCTTCGATCGAACGTCCGCCTCGCAGGCGCGAAGTCATTTCGTTTCGCCCAAAGACATCGACCTGGATGGGTTAAGGAAGGAGTACGAAACTGCATCGACCGATGCACCTTACGGAGCGCAAACGGAACAATTACTAAGTCGCCTCACATCCGCAGCGCGCTTTCAAAAGAGCTGGACGCTAGCAATAGAATGCGTGAACAAGAAGCTTGCGCTCGCTGACCATTTCCAGGAGGACGCCAAGACAAAACAAACCTACCAAAAAGAGTTAGTCGAGATTTATATTGAAGCTGCCAGATTCGACGACGCGACAGCCTTGTTAGACAAAGTAATCGACGATCCGACTACACCGCTAGTGGATCGCAACTATCTTCCACAAAAGCTTTTTGAAGCCTACGCCAGCGCAGACAATGCCGCTGCAGGAAGAGACTATCTAGGCAAGCTAATAAAGACCGGCCGCATCAAGCGCATGGGTCCGGACCAAGAGACGACACTAAAGTCGCTTTTATCAGACACGTACGTGAATATGGCGACAGGGCGCACTGGCGTGGCCGTAAACTTGAACGGCGGTAGAAACTCGAACGGCGGCAATGCAAGGTCCGACCCGTACCAGGATCCATTACAGATGTCGCTGACGCATTGGACCTTCAGGGCTCTGGATTGTCGCGCAATAGTGTTTCCGTCGTATTTTGTGACACACAGAAGCGGCGTGCAGAAACGCTTTGAGATTTCAGCCAAAGAGCATATCGGGGACGATACGGATGCACACGAAAGTTCGAACATGCATCACTGGTACGAAGCTTTTACCGAGGCGCTGGTAAACGATTTTGCGCCAACCGTACGCGGCGCTATCGGAGCAAACATCAGGATAAAAGAAGGCGGTGTTGAGTCCATTGCATTCTATGGCTACAAGTACAAAATCGGATTAATGACTAACGTTCCACCGGGCCCAGAACCAGCGAACAACCAAGACGAACTCAAAGCCTCTATTCTGCGCGCGTTAAAACAGGCGACCAGCGAACCGGAAGTAGCCCTGCCGAAAGAGGTCGACAGTGTCGATGTTAAGGTGCTCTTCGGTGGCGATCCGAAAGCCTCAGGCGCCACATGGGAAGGTCTCGCCCTGATAGACGATTTAAATGGCGACATAACTCTACCGAAGTGATAATGCAGCAAGATAAGCGTGAACACTTTAGACCTCTTGTGATGAGCGAAATACCCAACGAAGCTGCTCAACCACGAACGACGTTTACTCCGACTCGATCGTTGACAGCAGTGCACGAATGTCTGGACATTGGGGGGCAAGTTGGGTCAGTATTTCACGACCATATGATTCGACCCGCCTTGCACTGGCTCGCCGGGTCCAAATTGATTCGAATAGCTTGTCACCGGCGATCTAAGAACGCGGTAATCCGGCGAGCATGAAGTGATTCGCAACACTGAATATCTGGCGGATATTCAGGTCGAGACTGTGTAGCGAATGATTTGAGAAAGTAGCAATAACAAAAAAGGAAAGAGGTCCGA
>DATNPN010000031.1:0-50071 GCA_036703195.1 Planktothrix sp.
GTCATCGTTGATATTATGCGGAACTCCAAAATCGTTTTTTTGCCAAGTACTGTAGGTTCCAGGTGTGATCTTGGTGTTTTGCTTTTCAACGAATCTAAATCGGGCAACTGTGTGGTCTTTGTCGTCCTTGAATTGAATTTCTAGGAGCGATTTATCTCTGTAAGGACCAGTAGGAATGGGCAGATATAAACTCTTGCCAACGCAAAACCCATTGGCTGAATGAAGTTTGACTTTTGGAGTTCCAACCAGGTGATGTTGCCGATTGAAGTCATCTGGAACAGCACACAGCGCAAAGTTCTGAGTTTGCCATGGGATAGTAATTTTGTGTTCAGTCGAAACCAATTCCGTTTCGGATAAACCTTTTGTCGGAGTCAAGAAACAAGCTATAAGCCCAAGAGTCGTCAAAATTGCGGCTGGCGTTCTGAACATGGTCAGATCCTTACTGGAGTGTTTTCACCATTGTATAGAACCTGAGCCGCTTGGATGTCGCATATTCGAAAAAGGGGCGCAAGCCTGAAAGCCTTGCTGGCGCCCCATTAGGTTGTGAATGTAATATCCCTTTTGTTCACCAGGGAAATTCGAGAATGCGTGCCAATAAACAAATATTCCATTTCTTTCAAATTCTTTGCTTAGCCAAGAATGGTGTCGGGAGCGAAAATTTGCTTGGGGAAGTAAACTAATTTTGGCGCCCTAGCTGCACGTATCGCACGGCAAGACCTACGAATTTGGCGATTTCAGCTTTTGATGGACCTGCTCCTGTGACATTCTTAGTATGTTGTTAATTTGCTCAATGGGCAGTTTCATCAGCGACTGAATTTCGTGATGCGAAAGTATTAGCTGACCCGCCGGTCGATTGGTTAGGCTTCCCGAATATTTGAACCGTACCCATGTACTTTTCGTCTTGTAATGCGTTCCATCGGGAAATTTCAAAACAGCATTTCCTTCAAGTGATTGAATGGCAGCTTTGCAAATGAAATCGAATTCGGGATCGGCACTATCTGCATGCTCAGCAATGCCATCAAGTTTCTCGTCTTTCGAAACATTGAAGTGAATTGAACAGCGGAGGGGGAGATCTGTTAAAAGCAAGGCCCTTGTGACCGTTTCAACTCTTTCGTTCAGGTAGGTTTGTATGCGCGAGCTCCGATCTCTCCAGAATCCTTCAACGGCAGCAGTATCTAACGATACTGCCGGACCCAACTCCATGCCTGGATCGCCTGAACCACTCATAATCGTTGTTTCAGCGCCAACTGGTGACGCTAAAAGAAAGCCTGCGAGAAAGAAAACTAAAATTTGGTATTTGGACATTGCAGAATCCGTCGCCGTTTCGATCTTATACATAACAGGCTAGCATTTGTCGCCGAATGACGTATCTCGAAATAAGCGCGGGAGCATTCTTGGAATGCTCCCGCGCACTGGCGCCCTAGAAGCAGCGGCTAGTTACCAAGATCGGCCGGATACCAGGACTGAACTGCAGTAGTACAACTGCCGGACATTCCGGCCGGCAGACTGGGCGTGGGTGAGGAGCAGCGTTGCATTTTCCGAGGCTCCTGGCGGCATGCTTTTCTCCCTAGCGCCAGAAATCGATGAAGGAGCGCAAACGCCTGTCGTTCCGTTTCTCATTCCCGATCTATTAATACTGTGGCGGCGGCTGCTTGAGCGTGCAGCTACCAACCTTTTCGCAATGCTTTGACGATTACTTCCACGCGGTCCGAGATGCAGTATGCTTCGTACTCGTGATAGCCGGCTCGGCGGATCTCGCTTAGTTTTTTCAACAGTCGCCGATGTTCTTCGGTGAGCACTTGCAACAGTAGCGTTTTGAGCCGGTGTATAGTGGGATAGACTTTCTCGCGATGTTCTGAATTGTACAGCTGTTGCGCAATGCTGATAGGGTCGCGGCGCATGAACGCTGCATGTTTGAGGTACGGTGTGACTATCTCATCGATCTCTTCTTTGCACGCGGCGATCTCGTACAGCAGAACGCCAGGGACCTCTCCTCTGTTAAAAAGCGCTGCCAGTGCGTGTTGATCGCGCAGCAGTGAGAGAAGTTGATGATCATAAGCGCCTTGTTCTAACGCTTGCTGTGATTGCTCCATGTGCGATATGCGATGCTGCAGCGCTTTGCCTTGTTCATGTCCCAGCTTGGTCTGATGCGCCGCTTCCAGGAGACGCAGGGCTCGCCTGCGTTGCTCTGCAGTCAGTAGCTGATCGTCGCGCAGTCGCAGCACTGCCAATAAAAACATGCTGCGTGGGGCATAACCGATGCCTCGTGCGTAGCGCTCGTACAGCGGCAAAAGCAGCTGCGAGTGTTGTCCGAACTTCAGATTCAAGTCGTCCGCGATCATGCGAATGACTAGCACATCTTGCTCCATGTGCCCGATTTCATGCAGCAGTGATGACATCAGCTCTTCCGACAACGGTTTGTCTTCCAGCAGAATAGTGCGGTTGATTTCAATGCTGCCCGTGCCCACGAGGTATGCAGCGCAGAGTGTATCATCGTCTGTGGCAGCCACATTTGCGTTGGGAATGCGCAAGGCAGTGGTGATGCGATCGATGAGCGGGTGCAGTCCGTTGATGCGCGACTCCGTAATGCGAATGATGTCCTGTTGCAAGCTGTCGACCTGTCCCTGCAACTTCGCTCGCAGCGGACTTGTTACTTCGATCCGTTCTAGTTCGGCGCTGCAGTTGCTGAACTCTCGAAAGATTCTTTCAGCGCCGGAAGGATCTTGCCATTGAAAGTCCGAACTGATCTGGCAAAGATGGCTAAGCAGGGCGGTGTCAGCCATGGGGAACGACTCCAGACCCTCGGGCAATTTGCCTAATTCTGAGCGCCACAATTTCATGACGTTGTAAACCGCGTGATGCGCGATTACGTCATCTTCGTCTTTGGAGCCGTAAAACAGCGCCCGGTCCATCGCTGCCGGCGAGGACTCCTGCACTAATCCGATCGCTTGCAATTTGACGCACCGCGCGATCATATTGCGTTCAAAAGAGCAGCGGTAGCCATCCGGCTTCGGATCGCCGAGTATTTCAGCAAGCAGGAAGTTGCGCTTCTCTTCCGATTCCATGCATTCGAATAGTGATTCGAAGTGCTGATCCGAGTAGTTGGTCCCTTCTACCGCATCAATGGTGCCCATGATGTCGAGGATGGAGAACAACTTCGCTTTGCCTGACCGCACCAGAGAAGAGAGATCGCCGTTGTGCATGCGCTCCACAAAAATAGATTGTGCCAGTCGCGTATATCCGCGATTGAAGAGGACGACCATGGCGGGTACAGCCGCTCTAGAGTCGCTTCGAGCAAGCTGAATCAGCAGGTCGGATTGATCCGAATCTTTGAGGTTGCCGTGCAGAATCTCCAGAACGGCTATGGCGGCAATCTCTTCCTCATCCGTACTTTGCGCGGTGGTGAAGACTTCGTCGTAATTGCCGGCTCGGGCGAGCAGGCGCAATTTGATGCGAGACGATTGCATCTGGCGCGTATGCAGGGTCTCCGAATCCGGCACGAAGTGGCGAGCGCCCTGATTGATGAACGACGCCAGCTTTCGCCCCAGGGCAATGAGAGGCGAATACCGCAGCCCAACTGCGATACGGCTCCCCGGAAGCGCGCTAGTACTGACCATCTGGCCTTGTGCTTGCATCTATACCTGTAGAAATCGCAGAACCGACCTCTAATGTAGTGATAGATTACTTTTGAATCTAGTGTGAAACTACGTATTAATGCGGGATAGCTCGTCCGAACGAGCGTTTGCCGATCGCGATGATCACACTTTCGCTCGTAAAACTTGCCGTTGGAGCCGAGCTATTTCTTCTTTTTCAGTGAACTGCCCAGCTTCGGCGCTCTTAAATCGAGATAGGCGAGGAGCGCCTCTTTAGCCTTGTTCAAGATGACGGCCTCGTCGGTGTTGCCACCTAGATCCGGGTGGGCATTAGTGTCGAGCATCTGGCGCTTCCATGCCCGATTGATCTCTTGAGCCGTGAGCGGTTTGTCCGGAGAAAGACCGAGTATCTGACAGGCTTTGCGAATCTCCGGCGTGACACTCATTGCCACCGCCGGATCGCCGCGCGTCATACCTTCTTTTTTCTTTGCCGACATCTGCTGTCCGAGCGCCCCTTGCAGGGCGGTTTCATCTGGTCCGGGAGCCGCTTGCTGCATCTGCCATGATTCCAGGCGGCACTCCGCCTGCCTCGCTTCCCACGTGCGTTTATGCACATGGTAGAACGCCGCCAGAATGCTCAACACCAGCATCGCCTGATCGCTGTCCTTTCCGAATGCTTTCTCGGCCGTTTGCAGCGCCTGCTTAAAGCGAAGCTCTGCCTCGATGATCTGTCCTTTTTGCGACAAGCTTTCGGCAGCAACGAGAAATGCGTTCAAAGCTTCCTGTTGGCGGGCTTTATTCTTCGATATGAGCGCCTTGGCTAGCGCGCTAGCATCCGCATCTGCCATTTTGAGCCGCTCGCCTCCAAGCGGTATGTTACCAGCAATTCAGTTGTAAGTCAGTGAGGCGAAGCCGTCCGTTGCCCGCGCATTGGGGGAAACCGCGGGGAGGATCGCCGTGTACGCAGTGAAGTGGAAGCAAGTGTCTGCGTGCATATACATGCATAAGCGAGCCCGGGCACCACAGGTAGTAGCGCATGAAAGTTGTAAATTTGCGCGCTTGTCAAACAGTGAAATTATCCCAGCCCGCAAAAATCAAGAGCTTTTTCCATGGTACATTTGTATCAAATTGGCCCCGGGTGCGCCTTCCATATAGAAATTACGCGGTTTTTTCGCGTCGTCCGATCGCGGGTCGCCTGTGTGTCGCAGGGGTTGGTCATCTCCATCATTTCAAAAAGGGAAACCATGGTGCAAAGAGATACAAACACGAGATTGACGAAAGCGCTAGCCACGGTGCTGCAGACCGCCCGCGAACAGCAGGGCCTGACACAGGAAGATCTGGCGCATCGAGCCGGCGTGCATCGCACTTACATTTCCGAAATTGAACGTCGCTTGCGCAATTTCAGTTTTTCCACGCTGATCAAGCTGGCGGATGGGCTGGAGATGCCGTTGTCGCTCTTCATATACTTGGCGGAGTACGAGGCGTCGCGCGAAGTGAAAAGCTCGAGTGGTAAGAAGACATCGTCCAAAGTTGCTGCGGCGCCGGCAAGCCGCAAGCTCGGTCGTCCTCGCAAATAAAGCGCACTCTTTCGCATTTTTTTTGTCAAGCGGATGCGCTGATCGAAGCGCGCTCGAGCAGAGGTGCCACTGCACTTTAGTTGTACGCTGCCACTGTTGCAACATTGGTCTTGCCACTGCCTGTGGTGTGGGCGCCGCCGCCGCTTTGCAAATCGCTCTTCCAGCGCCTGTATAATTCTTCTAGCGATGATCAGTTTTCCCAAAGCAAAATCAACGACTCTCTCTCTGGCGATCGCTTTGCCGATATTTTTATCTGGCGCTTCGGCAGTGTTTGCCTATCGCCTGGTGGGACGGGTGGAGCACAGCGAGACGTTAAAACCGATCAGTCAGGAAGAAGAGATAGGAAAGATTTTCGAGGCTTCGGCTCTCTACAAACAGATGCTTGCCCGCAAAAACGGGCCGACTGTGAAGTACATGATCCCGTCCTGGCTTGCTGGTGTTTGGATGCGTCAACAGATGACCGAGACCAGCCGCATTCAGCTGCCCAGTGGTGCCAGGTTGAAACCGGCCGGATCGCAAACGGCAAAGGTGCGCGATCAATTCGGCAGCTACAGAGATGCTCATGGGCAGATATGGCAAGTGTTCGAGCCCTCACACGGCTTCGGCATTATCGACAAAGGTGATTCGCTCGATTACCACGCCGTCGGCAACTACGAAATCGTCACCATGGGGCTGAAAATGGTGGCGGTCGAGGTACAGGCTTGCCACGCGGTCGTGAATAAGAAGACGAAAAAGCTGACGTCGTCCTATCAGGACGAGGAGCTGAATACGTACGCAGAGGTGTCGGACTCGTTTTTGCGCACCGACAGCTCGGTCAAAGTGTTCGACACACGCGGAAAGCCTCTTCTTTTGACGAGGTCGACGTCGACTGAAAACAAGATAGCGCCCTTTACACCCACCATGGCTGGGCCGCCCAAACCCACTAGGCAGGCGGCATTTGGTAATCCTCGCTCGAAGTGATTGAGAGCATTTCCTATCAGGCGCCACGTTTGAGTGTTGCCTATTGTTGCAATTACGAACAAACTTGGCATGGGGCGGACGTTTAAGGGCATGGGGGCGCAAAAGTGCCATCCGGCGGACGTTTAGCGTTGCTGCCGATAATATGAGCAAGGCATTCTGCCGCGCACTTGACTCGGCGTGGGCGAAGAATTGCACGAAATTTGGGCATGATCCGTGGGTCAGGCGCTCGCTACAGCTTGAGAGTAATAGATAGCGGGTAATAATAAATAGGAGCTGCTCGTACCTGACCCAAGTACGATTACTACGGCGCTATGTCATACGTTGTGACGTAAGCCTGGGAGTGGGTCGGTCGTTCGCTAAGCAGCATGTCGGCGGAAGCAAAGTAAGGGACGTCAATAACCGTGCCACCATTCGATTTCTTAAAACCGAAACAGAGTAAGCAAGGTACCGGCAATCAGACAGTGCACAAATATCCGACAGATTTTCTGTTGGGTGACCTGTTGGTCAAGGCGAGTGTGATCTCGCAAGCGCAGCTTGACGAAGGAGTTCGCCTGGCCGGCAACAAACACGTGCAAGTCGGTCAGATGCTGATTATGGCCGGTTACATAACGCCCAGAGATTTGCAGGCAGCTATTGACGCCCAGTCCTCGTTGCGCGATCGCACGGTGGAGCAAGGACAGGCACCGCGTCTGCTCAAGATTGCCTGCAAGACGGGAAGATCGTTTGACGAAGTCCTTCGTGACGAAGATGCGATGGCCGGCGGCACCGGCAGCATGACGAACAAGCTGGGCGAGCTGCTTTTGGAAGCCGGACTGATTAACTCCGAGCAGTTCGGTAAGTCGATGCAGCGCAGCCTCTCGACCGGCTTGCCGCTCGGCAGAACACTGGTTTTGAGTGGCGCCTTGCAAGATTCTATTTTGACCCTGGCGCTCGAACTGCAAGTGCGCGTTCGCGATGGCATGCATACACGCGACGAGGCCATCGCCGAACTGGCTGCAGCTGCCGGCACTGAGGTCGTTTCGCAGGAAGAGACTGTCCGTCTCGAGGCGATAGCTAATGTCAGACCGCGCCGCAAAGGTGTTCGACTGGGCGAGCTCATGGTCCTGGCCGGCTTGCTCAACGAAACGGATGTGATGAACGCGCTCGAGTTGGGGCTGATGCAGGACATGCAGATCGGGCAAGTTTTGATCTCTCAAGGCTTTATCACCGAAGAGTTATTGGACGCGGCATTGGAACTGCAAATGAAGATCGAGCATGACAAGCTGCAGGCGATGGAAGCGGCTGATATTCTCAGTCGAGTGCGTCACGGCGGCGTCGACATCAATGAGCTGGTCTCTGAAGTCGAGCAGGCGCGTCCGGAAGATCCTAAGCAGAGCATCTCCTTCGACAAGATGCTCATTCTCGCTCGCGTGGTGGGCGAAGACGACATCGAAGCCGCGCTGGAGCAGGCGGCTAAGAGCCCGCAGGTGCTGACGAGAGTTTTGTCGATGACTGGCTATATAGATGAATCGACCATGCAGGCCGTTCTGCAAGCTTACACGATGATGACTAACGGCTTCCTGAGCCAGGATGACACTGTTATCGCCCTGGACTACACTCTGCACAAATCAGCGGACCACAGAGTGACGTTCGGCGAAGCTTTGCAGGAGCTAGGCTGGAACGCCATGCTGCCTCTGCAAATGCAAGGGGCGCAGTCGGTCGATATCTCGCAGGTGCGCCTGGCCGCGATGCAAGCGCCCGGAGCTGTCCCGGCTGGAGCAGGCGGCTTTGCTCAAAGCTTTGCCGAATCGACTCTGGGCGCGCTCGCTGAATTAGAGAACGCCGCCGCGCAAAACACGGGTGAAGACTCGAATGGTGCCGGTTCGTACGACGAAGAGAGCGGCCCTTCGGCTCTAGACGAACTTCTCATGGCTTCGGTGGACGAGTCGCCGGTTTTGGCCCCAGAACCTGAAGCGGCTTCGATGGGACTGAACGCTCTATTAGATGATGTTGGCGGAGCACTGCCGGAAGATATTGATGCTTTATCTCTGTTGAACGACCTGGAGGCAGCGAGCGGCGAGGCGGAGCAAACCTCCGCCGCCGGAACTTTGCTCGCTGATCTCGAAGCTGCCACCCTGCAAGAATCTGAAGAGACGTCTGCGGACGAGTCGTTGTTGTCTGCTTTCGAAGCGGCGGCCCTGCAAGAAGACGCACCTGCGGCAGAGTCCCTGCTGTCCGAGCTGGAAATGGCTGCTGCCGAAGATGAGCCGTCCATCAGCGAAGTCAATGCGGAGCGTCTGTTGGCTGAGCTCGAAGCAGCCAAACAAGGCGAAGATGACGCCGATACGCTCATTCCTCCGCAGGAAGCTGTCAACCTGGACGAGCACGGCGAAGTAGATGCTGACATCGCCGCTGTCCGCGCCGCCGAGCAGAGCGCTCTGAGCGATCTGTTCGCAGGCACCGAGGAGGAGCCGGATACAGATCCGTTGACCGTAACCCAAGATGTGCCAACGCTCGATTTGAGCTCTCTGGCTGAGGGCATCGTCGGGCAAGAAACCCTCGATATTACCGATGCCACCGACACCCAGAGAGCGGTTCCGCGCAGCGAAGAAGCTGGTCCCGCCGACATGGAAGAAGATGAAAAAGTCTCTCTGCGCGACTTGTTCTCGACTGAGCGTCTGACTACGCCTGATTCGGTAGTGATTGAAGATGAGAGCAAAGACGCTACCGATTTGATGGAAGAGCTATTGGCGCGCGCCCAAGCGGAAGAAGCCGCGAAGAAAGAAGAAGCGGCCAAGAAAGAAGCCGAAGAAGCCGAGCGCAAACGCGAAGAAGAACGTGCCCAGAAAGAAGCCGAAGAAGCCGAGCGCAAACGCGAAGAAGAACGTGCCCAGAAAGAAGCCGAAGAGGCCGAGCGCAAACGCGAAGAAGAACGTGCCCAGAAAGAGGCCGAAGAAGCTGATCGCAAGCGGGCGGAAGAGGCGAAGCGCGAAGCTGACGAGAGAGCAAAAGCAGACGAGCGTGCCCGGCAAGAGGCGAGAGAAGCGGCCGAGAAGGCTAAGCGTGAAGCGGAAGAAGCCGAACGCCGCGAAGCCGATGCTCGCGCCAGACGAATCGCGGACGAAGAGAAGAAGCGCGAAGCAGAGGAGCATTCCCGCAAAGCGTTCGAAGAAGCCGCTCGTTCAGAGGCTATGGAATTAGCCAGAGTGTTGGCGCAAGCAGAAGAGTCCAGGCAGGAAGAAGAACGCACCAAGCGCGAAGCCGAGGAGCAGGCGCAGAAGGAAGCTGCCGAGGCGGAAGCCAAACGCGAGGCGGAAGAGAAGGCGAAGAAGGAAGCTGCCGAGGCCGAAGCCAAACGCGAAGTGGAAGAGAAAGCACGCCAGGAAGCGGAAGCCGCTGCCAAGCAAGAGGCCGAAGAGCAAGCGAAAAAAGAGGCGGATGAAGCTGCCGCAGCAAGACTGGCGGCCGAAGAGAAGGCCAAGAAAGACGCCGACGTCGCTGCTCGACTGGAAGCAGAAGAACGTGCCCGGGAAGTGGCGATGGAAGCCGCGCTCAAGCGTGCTGCTGAAGATAAGGCTGCTAAAGAAGCTGAGGAAGCGGCAGCCCGAGAGATGGAAACTAAAGCGAAGCAAGCTGCCGCAGATACTGCGGGTGGGCAGACTGCCGAAGAGCAAGCTGGCAAAGCTGGCGAAGAAGCTGCCGCCAAGCAAGCAGCGCAAGAGGCTGCTCGCAAGGCTGCTGAAGAAGCTGCCGCTAAGCAAGCGGCGCAAGAGGCTGCTCGCAAGGCTGCTGAAGAAGCTGCCGCTAAGCAAGAGGCGGAAGAGGCTGCCGCCAGGCAAGCTGCCGAAGAAGCTGCTCGCAAGGCAGCGGAAGAAGCCGCCGCCAAACAAGCTGCCGAAGAAGCTGCCAAGGTGGCAGCGGCCGCCGCCACGCCAGCTGCGGCACCAGCGGCTGTTGACTCGTTCTGGGGAACCAACGGTGCGCCGGGAGCTGCCCCTGCCGCCGCGCCCGCTCCGGAGCCTGTTCAGGTCGCGGCAGGGCTTAAGCCGGCAGAACCCGTACCCATCGGCGCTGCAGCGGTTGCTCCCGCGGCGATGGCCGCACCCGCTACCGGTGCCAAACCGAAAAACGCCGACCTTATCGCTGCCGCCACCAAAGCTGCCAAGGCTGTGGAGCTAGCGTCCGAGCCGGCTGCTAAGGAAGAGTTGAAAGTCGCCCTGGTGACATCTCTGTCGCGATTGGCAGAAAGCTATTACGAACAACGCGCTTATCCTGAAGCGCAGGGCCTGTACGAGCGCATTCTCATGCTGCGCCAGAGCCAGGTCGGACCAAAACACCCGTCTCTCGGGGCCGACTTGACCAACCTGGCCGGTGTGCTCTGCATTCAGCAGAAGTTCGCCCAGGCAGAGCCGTTCGTTAAGCGCGTCGTCGGGATCATCGAAGGCAATGAACCGGTTGACGAGCTCAAACTTGCGGGTGCCATCAACACTCTCGCAGGCATCCTCTTCAAACAGAGCAAGTTCTCCGAGTGCGAACCGCTGCTCGAGCGCGCTCTCAAGTTGAGCCAGACGCGGCTTGGTCCGGACCATGCGGATGTCGCCGACAACTTGCGCGACTACGCCCGCGTTTTGAAAAAACTGGGTCGCGACGCCGAAGCAGAGAAAGTCTACTCGGAAGCAAAAGCAATCCTCGCCAAACGTCCCAAATCCCCGGCTTAGCCTGCGATGTCATTAAGAGATTTGCTCTAATGTCGGGTTTCAACTCTTTCGCGGCATACAATTGACTGCATTACTCCTTTAGCAGGCGAATCGCCCCAGTCATGTGTCAGTCCGCCGCCAAATCCGATACCTTGCGCATCGCACTGGTTTGCACGCATTTGGCTCCGCCTTAATATGTTCGTTCATCGTCAAGGTGGCTGCTTGCGCCTGCGATGAATCGACGAACAGTTCGCTATCAGATGTCTCTTAGAACATTTGCTCCCGATCCGGAACGGTTCGGGATTTTCAGCAAAGTTATCATCTCAGGAGGATGAACAATTAAATGAACGCTCTCAGAAATGCCGAATCGATCGTCTCGACGGAAAACGAGCGATCCGACAATGAGAACGACGCTCACAGTAGTGAGCGCGGTGCTCATGTAGTCGATGAGCCCGCGCCTCAATCTACGCATCTGCAATACAGAGTAGTGCACCGCGCTTATGGGCGCTTGCGTTTGAAAGTAAGCAATCTGCGCCACGACTTTACGCAGGCCAGTACGTGCCTGGTCAGCCTGGCTTCGCTTGCAGGAGTGAGCAGTGTGCGCTGCAACAGTTGGTGTTGTGGTGTCGCCATCGAATTCGATCCTCAGATCTGGACGGAAGAGCGATTGCTCTCCTATCTCGATGACGCGAGCTACGGCGAGCAAAGCGCTCTGGCTGTTGCGCCCGTCTTGGCGGTTGCAAAAAAATACGCACCGGCGAAATGGTTGAAAAAATTTCTGTCGTTTGTCGTTGGCCTCTTTCCCGCCGGACTGCAAGTGACGCTTGGCGTCGCGGCCTTCGGCTGTGCTTTGTTGCCGGTACCGTTTACGATCACGCGCTCGCTGGCGTTTTTATCGGCCGCTCCGATCGCACTGCGCGCAGCGCGTGTAATGCTGGAGGAGCGCAAGCTCGGCATCGATGCGCTCGATGGCATGGCTGCATCGCTAATGATATTGAACGGCAAATTCATCGAAGCCGGCTTCATGACTGTGCTTATCGGCGTGGGCGAATTTATTCGCGAGAAGACTGCGCGCCGTTGCGAAAAAATGGTAACGGATTTGCTCGGCTTGTCCGGCAGGTCTGCCTGGTTGATTCGCGGCAACAAGCGCATTTGCGTGTCGGCCGACGACGTCAAAGTAGGCGAAATCGTGGTCGTTTATCCTGGCGATATGGTGCCGGTAGATGGCATCGTCACAGTCGGCGACGCGGCAATCGATCAAGCTAAACTGACTGGTGAATCGCTGCCGGTAGAGGTGCACGTCGGAGACCTGGTCTTTGCATCGACCGCTGTGGTGGAAGGCAAAATCAACGTCCGCTGCCAAGCGACTGGCTCGCAAACCCGGGCCGGTATGGTTTTGCAGTGTGTATCAGAAGCGCCTATCCACGAGACTAACATTCAGAACCACGCTTCCGTTATGGCGGACAAACTGATTGTTCCGATCTTTCTTGCTGCTGGTGCGTGTTTTATCGTCACCCGAGACGTAGGCCGATTGATGAGCATGCTCATTCTTGATTTCTGCACGGGCATCCGTATCGCTGCCCCTACAGCCGTCCTTTCCTCCATGCACCGGGCCGGCAGACGAGGCATTTTGATCAAGAGCGGAGCCGCCCTGGAAAAACTTTCCGGAGTCAGCGCCATCGTGTTCGACAAGACTGGCACGCTTACATCCGGCGAGCCGGTAGTGGAAGAAGTGGCGCGCTTCAACGGTCGCAGCGAAGATGAAGTGCTAGCCTTGGCGGCCGCAGTGGAGATGCGCTTGCACCACCCTGCCGCGCGCGCTATCGTGAAAGCGGCTCAGCAGAAAGGTTTAACCATACCTGAGCGAGACGAGTCAAAGTTCAAACGCAGCATGGGTGTGAGAGCGATGGTAGGCGCCCACGAGGTAATTGTCGGCAGCAGAACCATGATGGAGAGCGAAGGCATCGCCATCGACGAGGCTCGCGATGCAGAACTGCGTGCCACCAAACTCGGTGAATCGATCTCGTACGTCGCCATCGACGGCAAGGTGGCGGGATTGATCCGCTACAGCGACAGACTGCGCCCGGAAGTCGCCAACACCATGCGCGACCTGCGCAAACTGGGCATCAAAAAGCTGGTTATGGCCACCGGTGACACCGAAGAAGCCGGTCAACGCATCGCTGGATGCTGCGGCATCACTGATGTCATTGCTCGCGCTTTTCCGGAAGACAAGGCCAAATTGGTGCAAGAGTTGAAAGCCGCCGGTCACACTGTAGCGGTCATAGGCGATGGCATCAACGACTCACCCGCTCTTGCTTATGCCGACGTCGCTATTTCACTGCACGGGGCTACTGATGCGGCGCGAGAGACCGCAGATGTAATCTTGACCGACGACAACCTGAGCCGATTGCCCGAAGCCGTGCGCATTGCGCGTGGTGCCATGGGGCTGGTCAAACAAAACCTGGCCATGGCGGTCGTGCCTAACGGTGCTGGTTTTGGCATGGCGGCAGTGGGCATGCTCGGACCTGCCGGAGCGACCTTGCTCAACAACGGTTGTGCCATTGCCGCTGGGCTCAACAGCCTGCGCCCGCTCTATTCGAGTACCTGGTCCAAGGTCTAAGCCTGACGAGGATGCCGGTGGTCACACCGGCGTCTTTCTTTTTCAGGGGCAATCAGGCCGCTTGCAAAGACGGATATGTTATCCACTAACTCTGCAATTTATCTGCGGACCTGCTATGTAAATTGATGTGCCTCATCCATGCCCGGAGTTTCAATTATGAGCGACCATTACCGTAAAGCGCTGATCGGTATCTCAATAGCGGGCATTTTGCACGGTTGTGGCGCCGCGCATCAAGACGCCGGCAAGCGGCTCGAGGATCAGAAAGACTACCCGGGCGCGATTGCCGAGTACAAGCAGGCGCTCCAAGATCCGAATAATAAGAAAGACCCGGCGTTGCACCTGGCATTGGCACGTTGTGACTTCGCTAACGGCGATACCAAAGGCTGCGAGGAGGAGTGCAAAGCTTCAATTGATTGCGACTCGAAGATACCTGAGACGCACATCTTACTAGCCCAAGCCTTCCTCAAAGACAACGCCAAAAACGAGGCGTTAGAACAGTTCAATATGGCGTCAACGCTCGATGAGCATAACGCCGTGGCATTTCTCGAGGCAGGCAAGATTCTCGATGCCAACGGTGATTCCAAAGGAGCGCTGGCGAAATACGAGGCCGCTGTAAAGGGCGATGACAACAGCGCTGACGCTCACGAAGCATACGCCAAGGCGCTGGGACTTTCAGGCGACATGGCCAAAGCAAAAACCGAGATGGCGCGCGCCGAAGATCTTAGAGCGCATCCACCGAAGCCAAAAACCAACTAGAGTCGACTACTTCGCAGCGGTTGCCGGTGCGTGCGCTTTGAGGTAATCGGAACAACCCTCCGGGTCGTCGGTGACGATACCGTCCAGCCCCATGTTGGCACCGCTCTTCCACTCGCTCTCTTTGTTCATCGTCCAGGCGTTGACGAGCACGCCGGCTTTGTGCGCTTCGGCGACGTTGTCTGAACGAATGCCTTCGAAGTCCGGGTGCCAGGCTGCTGCTCCCACTCCCTTGGCGTAGACACCGATATCATACGGGATGCCGGCGTCGAGAAAACCGATTTTGTAGTCGGGCGCCTTCTCGTGAATGCGGTGCAGAATCTGGTGGTCGAACGAAATGATGATGATCTTGTCTTTCGCTTTGTAGCCGTCGAGCATCTTGAGCAAGTCGTCATCGATGCCCGGGTATTTGACTGGCGCGTTTTTAATCTCGATCATGATCGGCACCTTGCCGTCGACGAGTGCCAGCACCTCCGACAGGAGCGGCAGCTTTTCACCGGCGAATCTGGGACCAAACCACTTGCCGGCGCTCAATGCGCGCAGTTCTTGCAGGGTCATGTCTTTGATCATGCCAGAACCATCGGTGGTGCGGGCCACATTCTCGTCGTGACAGACTATCAACTCACCGGATTTGCACTTGTGTATATCAAGCTCGATGCCATAACCCTTTTCGACGCACCGGCCGAACGAGGCCAGTGTGTTCTCCGGCGCCCACTTGCGACCGCCGCGGTGACCGAAAACAGCCGGCTGTGACTGAGCCGCTACCGGCAACAGCGCAACAATCCACACAATCGCGGCAAGCAAAGCCGCCTGCCAACCGCTCTTTCTCACCGCTGTTCCTCCATGGTTCTCAAGTGTCGCTGACTGTTGCCGCTGCATATGCTAGCTTATGAGGTCACGATAAACAGCGCGTTACAACCGAAAAGGAGCAGTTGTGCTCGGCAATTTTGATTTGAACAGCCCAGAACTGAAGGCTCTCGTACAGAACACGTCCGAGAACGAGCTCGTCGAGATTATGCTCGATTCGCTCAAACAGCTGTACAACAATCCCGAACAGTTGAAGCAGTTTCTCAGTACCTTACCTCCCATGGTGCGCCAGCAGTTTGGCAGCATGCGTCCGTCTGATGAAGTGTTGCGCCCGATGGCGAAAATGTCCGCCCAGATGTTGCGCTCGCAGATCACCGGTGGTAGTGGCACCGAGAATATGTTGATGCAGCAAGCGCAAGAGATGATGAAAGATCCGTCCATGGGAGATTTTCTTACCTCGATGACTGGATTGCCAGGCGGCACTCAGATGGGCGATCAAGAGCCTCCTGCCGAGTGGGGGCGCCTGATGAATCGTGGATTCGCCGCCATGACAGCGGATGATTCCGCCGAGGCTGAGGACTGCTTTTTGCAAGCGTTGCAACTGGTAGAGAAGGATGTTCCGGACAAGCTGTGCATGTATGAAACCCTGCAACACCTGACCAGCTTCTATCTCCACGAAGAGCGCTACGACGAGGCGGAGCCGTTTCTCCAGATGTGGATCAAGAGAGGGGAGAAACTGTTTGGGGCCGAGCATGTCATTTTGACAGGGGCGTATGTTGGATTGGCGACAGTGCGAGAGCAGCAAAAGAAGACCAGCGACGCAGAAGTTCTCTATAACCGAGCCCTTTCAATTGCAGATAAACAGCTGGCGGCTGAGCCTGATGCTTTGAGCGGAATACGCGAAAATATCGGCACGTTTTACGAACGTTCGAAGTTGTACAACAAATCCGATTTGCTGTTTCAGAGTGCGCTTGCCTTGAAAGAGCGCGCCGGTATCAATGTGGAATTGGCTGAGCAGCTCTTGCGCTACGGGCTCATTCTCGTCGATCGAGGCGGCAATCACACAGCCAAAGCCAGACAACACATCGAACGCGCCTTGCGCATCAAAGAGCAAAAGCTGCAAGCCGATGACCCCGATCTTCTCCGTTCACGCACCGCACTCGGTGCCATGGAGTGCGCTCTCGGCAACCACGACGAGGCAGAGAAGATTCTCATGCCCGCGGTTGCCGCACTGGAGAAAGTCGTCGACGACAAAGAAGATCTGATCTGGCCCTACGAGCAGCTGAAAAAGCTGTACGAAGCTCGCGGCAACAAAGAAGAAGCCGAACAAGTCAGCAAGCGTCTTTCCGAATTAGAGTGAATGTGGAGCGCCAGGCTCCTCTGGGGTTATTGCAACGGCTCATGGCGCCGCCCTGAAAAACTGCGGTATCTATGGATCTTCGTACGGCCACATAGTGCGACCATCCCGTTGCAGGGCCGTTAGCGCCAAACCCGCCTGATTTGCCTCGCTTCTGCCCTGCCGTCCCGATAGCACGCTGTATCCTTCCAGCCCCATCGCAATGCCCAGGCCGCCAGCTTTCAGAACCGGGCTTGGTGCCATTGCTACGAGGATCGCGGGAATGGCTCCCCAGGTCAACTCTTGAGCCGTTGACACTCGATCGGCGACAGAGCGCGCCAGCTTCAGCGCATCGCCTCCGTGAGGGCCAAAGTTCGCGATTGCGTTTTTCTGTTTCTCCTGCACTTCCATCATTTTCGCATAGCTGATGCCTGAGACTGCAGCACCTATCGTCAGTGCTAAAGTGGAAAGCTCGCTGTGTCTGAAAGCAGAGAATGCCGCTGCCGCCAGCGGTGTGGCGATGATTGCGGCCGCTGTTTTCGTTTGCAACTCGCTCTCCTCTCTGGCATTATTCACGATGCCAGTCAGATCATCGAATTTATGCGCACGAACCATGCCAAATCTGTAGGCATCAAGTACGTTAACCGTGTTGGCCGAATCTTGGCTCCTGTCCAACTGTTGATTCGCATCCAAAGGCGGACGCCATTTCTCTTGCTCTGCTGCCTGTTGAATGAGCGGATACTGCTCGGCTGGCTGATAGAACGAAATTTGCCCGGACGGAGCTTGCGCATCACGTAATGTCATGGCGGTTCCTTCATGGATTGGTGTCGAGTAGAGTGCCACCAGTATCCAGTCCATGCGTGGCAAGTTTATTACGCCAACAGGGGAGCCTTACGAATTCCGCTCGCTGCCTATTCTCGGCGCTCATCATTCGGCACAGATGTGTGGGGGGGGACCTTTGGCCTGGGGCTACTGCGCGCTGGCTGTGCGCTTGGGTGGTTTGGATGCGTCCAGTGCGACGGTTGTGTTGATCAGTTTGGCGTGGGTTTCGCTATCCTTCATCAACATGCCACTCTTGCCGGAATCAGCGGCTTCCAACTCCAGTTGCAACATCTGCGGTACGGGCAAGGTAATGCCTAGCTCCGTGCACTCATAACGGCATTTAGGCGTGCCTGAAAGACCGATGCGCACCCACACTTTATCTTTATCGATATGATGAAACGCAAATTGAGTGAGAAAATCGCGAGAAATCTTGAAGCAGAGCGGTCCTGAATGTCCGGTGGCTTCGGTTTCGACTTCCACTCCATCACCGAATGCGCGCAACAGCTGATCGAGATCGGTCGGTTGAGATCCGACTTGCTCGAGAGCTTTCTGGATCACCTTATCGTTGATAAGCGCGTTAAATACATCTTCGGGAAAGAAAATGTCGGTCAACTTGGCCGGCAACCCGCCTCGCTTCAAATTGATCGCCACTATTTTGGTTTCGCCATAAGGATGCGAGTCGAGAATGTTGCCCTGGCGCCGATCTTCATAACTCATGATCGTCCCGGTCAGAGAAAGAAGGTCAAAGCTTCGCGTCTCAGTGGCCAAATGGTTTTTCGCATCCTGGTCGCGGGTAAACTCCTCGCGTGCCAGGCGCTTGGCGGAGAAAACTATCTTGTCCGGTGCGGAGAGCGGAACGGCGCGCAGGTCGGAATGCGTCCACGTCACCTTGTAGCCGCCCGAAGTCGAGCGCCAGGACGAGCCAGAACCGCCTGTGTGGGCTAGAGCGGGTGCCTGCAGTGCCAGCAGAAGCAGGGTCAGGGCGATCGTCCCGCCTGGCTTGCGCGTGCTTGCGTTGAATCGGTCCGCATCCCACATGAGCGGCATTATAAACGCAAGCAGCGCCAAGGGCCGGATCATTTATGCAGCGGCAACAAAATCGTAAAGGTCGTTCCGGTGCCGACCTTACTGGACACTTCAATCTTGCCTTTGTGAATGTCGACGATCGCTTTCACGATGGACAAACCCAGTCCGGCTCCGCCTGCAGCTCGGGTGCGCGACTTCTCCACTCGATAAAAACGATCGAAAATGAGGGGCAGGCTCTCTTCCGGAATGCCGACGCCGGTGTCGGTGACGGTTAGTTTTGCGTTGCGCCCGGACACTTCTTCGTTGACCGTGACTGAGCCGCCTCCTTCCGTGTAGCGAAGCGCGTTCTGCAGGAGATTCATGATCAGGCGTTTGATCGATTCGGGCTCTCCAACAATAGTGGCGGGCTGCAATTTCCCGTGAATCAAAGTGATCTCTTTGCCGGAGAAGACGGCGTCGAACTCCTCGAGGAGACCGGCGACGAGCTTGTCCAGCTCGATCGGCACTTTCTTCTGTTGCAACTGCGGGCTTTCCATCTTCGAAAGCAGCATCAAGTCTTGCACCAACGTGCCTAACCGTTCTGTCGAGCGCGCTATGACGGACAATCGGTTGGTTATCGCTTCCGACTGGGGCAAATCGGGTTCCATCGCCTCGGCGTTTGCCTGAATAATGGCGATGGGCGTTCCGAGTTCGTGTCCGGCGTCGCTCATGAAGCGGCGCAAGACATGGAAGCTGTCCTCGACAGGCTGGGCGGCGAGAGTGGAGAAGACGTATCCGGAGATTATCAGTGAAACGATGAGGTATGGCGATACGCCCGTCAGGGTGTTGACGAACGTGCTGACCGCGTGATCGCGGCTGCGCAAGTTGACCTGCAGTTGCAGGTAGCCGACGAGCTTGCCGCTGACCGCAAGCGGTGTGGAGTAAATGCGGACGAAGTGCTGTCCTTGTTTGAGCTCGCCGCCGTCTTTATAGAGTTGCTGAATACCGCGGGGACCGTAGCGCTCGATCAGGCGGTCGGAAGCGTCATAAATTTGAATAGTGGGAAGAAATTTGAACGGCACCGCCAGCGAAGTCTCTGCCCACTCGTGCAGAGTCGGTTTGCCGTCATGCAACTTGATCGCCGGCTCGATTTCGGACATGAGCGCTTCCAGTTCGTCCTCGATGACACCGGTAAGCGCTTCGCGGAAGAGGTAAGCCGCAAACATGGCAGACAGCACGTAGACGACGGTGGTCAGAATGACGAACCAGAACGTCAGCCGCCAGCGTAGACTTCTGAACATCAGTCCGTGCTGTCCGATATCGACGAGACAGGCGCTTCGATCTTGTAGCCGACTCCGTGCACGGTGCGGATCAGTGACTCTTTGCCTTCGCCGCCTAATTTCTTGCGCAAAATCTTGATATAAGTTCGTATCGTGTCCGGCGACGCCATTGTGTCCGATGCCCATACCCGGTCGAGAAGCGCTTCGGCGCTAAACACCTGATTGGGATGGCGCATGAGAAATTCGAGCAAACTGAACTCGCGCGGTACGAAGTGCACTTCCTCGCCGTTGAATGTCACTCTTCGTGATACCACATCCAGTACCAGCTCGCCGACGCGCAGTTCGCGGCTGGTTGATTGTGTGTGGCGACGCAGTAGCGCTCGGATGCGAGCAGATAGCTCTTTCAGGTGAAACGGTTTTGTCAGATAGTCATCGGCGCCCGCATCTAAACCTTGCTCTTTATCTTCCACCGTATTTTTGGCTGTCAGCATCAAGACCGATGCGTTGCCGCCGTCATTGCGATAGCGGCGGCACACTTCCATGCCGTTGACACCGGGCAGCATCAGATCGAGCACAATGACATCGTATTTATACACTCGCAGTCGGTCGAGTGCTTCCAGCCCATTGTCCACTACCTCGACGACGTGCTGCTCGCGAGTGAGCCAGTCGCGCATCGGAATCGACAGGTCGTGTTCGTCTTCGACTACAAGTATCTTGGCCATGGTGAGAGGATGAACGGTAGGGAACCAGAGATGACAGAAAGCCGCATTTAACCGGCTGCCTGACAGCTAGATTGTACATGAACAACTGTCTCTGCGTGAGTCTCGCAATTAGCCGGGGTTGGATTTTCATCTATATAGATTGTCAGTGGCCGGCTGGCAGCGATCTGTTTTTTCAAAGCGCCGCGCATCGGCTGTCTTTCGTTTTGTCGGCACCAGATATGGTGCGCTACGGCGAATGGCTTCAGATGCGTGTTTTAAGGCGATTGTAAGTTTGTTATCTCGGCGTTAACCGCGTTTTGCATTCTCTTTTCCGTTTTACCCACAAATTCTGCACACCGTGAGCGATACGATGATTTTGTACGGAACGCAACGTACGCAACCAAACAAACGCATGCTTCAAGCGTAATTACACACAAACTGTTCAAGAACGAAGGAGTTCACCATGTCTAAGATTACATCACTGATGATCGCTACAATGATTGCTGCTTCAGTCGCTCCCGCTTTCGCAGCCGGTCCGGCAACCAGCACCTCGACTGCGCCCGCCGCCACCGCTTCCAAGAACACGAAGCCGGCTGTCGTTAAGAAAGCGAACAAGAAAGTCAAATCGACGAAGAAAGCCCCAGTTGCAAAAACAACTGAAAAGGCTGCCAAATAACATGGCGCAAGCCATTCAAGCGGGACGGGGCGGAGCTATCTAGCTCCCCCCGTTTGTTTTTATTACCAGTTCGGTACGTGCATTTGACTGGAGCTGGGCAGCTACGCTCACCTCTAAGTAAGGAAGCGATTGCGCGCATTACCTTAGCCTGCTCCCGTTGCACTTACCGAGTGGAAAACTGACAAGCGGCGCACGGTAAGCTGACGTCTTACATTGGTAAACGCCTGTTGAATCGATGCAAAACTGCTCGGTCGTCTCTCGGCAGACAGTGGCAACACCCAGGCTTACACGAAACTGACAAAATTCGACAAGTGCATTTCGTCGTACCGAATCCGGTGGCAGACCAATACATATGTATCGCGGGCAACGCCTGGGCCGCGGTGGTAGCAACTGGATTTGAAAATGCTTCGCAAGAAATTGCCTGCCGTCCTTTCCACAGGCTTACGGCACAACCAATCGTTTTCAGGCTTGGAGAGCGGTTTTAGCTGACAATCGGCTGACAGAAAAAGTTTGTGTTTGAGTTGTCGGGAACAATAGATATCCGCAAGGCGTCTCGTAGGGGTAGTCGTTATACAGTTCAGCTGCCGATTCGCGGGATTAGCGCTGTCACATTGAAGTTGGGTCTAACCTCAAACCCTTCTCAGTGATGATGGCCAAGGGTGTTCTTGATCATCCTCGAATGCGGCAAACTAGCATCGTTACCGGGTTGTCAAGCGAGGGCATAAAGCTGAAAGGTACCCGACACTCCTGTAAGGATGGTGTAAATGTGAGCCAGTAAGCTCACTACGGTTGGCTCCCCAATTGGGTCTTTGTAGATATGTCTGAAGAGCAAAGCACAAATCTGTTGAACAAAATGGCTGCAGCTTCCACTGCCAGCAACGCAAACAAACCCGCTGCCGCGGGCGCAGTGGCAACTGCAACAGCTTCTCAAGAATGCGAAAGCGATCTTCTCGACCGCGTTCGTCAAGAAGAAGATCAGTTATTAGCGCTAGAAAATGAAGTTTGCTCTCATGGAGACACCGTTCACTACGCCAACCGCCCGCAGTTCTTCGAGAATTGCAACGGCAGTTATTTATATGATGGAGCTAATACTCCGTACCTGGATCTTCAGATGTGGTACTCGGCGGTCAACCTTGGCTACGCCAATCCCCGAGTGAATGAAGCTCTGAAGAAGCAGATCGACAGACTGCCCCAACTGGCATGCCAGTATTTGCACAAAGAGAAAGTTCTTCTCGCCGACATCCTGGTAAAAGGAATCAAGCGCAACTTCGGCGAGACAGGTCGAGTTCACTTCAACGTCGGCGGCGCCCAGGCTGTCGAAGATGCACTCAAGCTCGTCCGTAAAACAACCGGAAAAAGCCGGATGCTCGCCTTCGAGGGCGGATATCATGGTCGCACCCTCGCGGTTTCTGCAATTACATCCTCTTATAGGTACAGAGAACACTTCGGTGAGTTCGCCAGTCGCGCCGAGTTCATTCCGTTCCCCTACTGCTTCCGCTGCCCCTACGGCAAGCAGAGAGAGTCGTGTGAGTTGTATTGCATTCAACAAGTGGAGCGCAAATTCGACCACGAGTACACCGGCTGGTGGAATCCGAAAACACAGAAATCCGAGTTCGGCGCTTTGTTCGCTGAAGTCATTCAAGGCACCGGCGGTTATATCATTCCGCCCAAGGGCTACTTCCCGGCACTGGCCAAGATTCTCAAAGAACGCGGCATAATGCTGGTCGACGATGAAATTCAGATGGGCTTCTTCCGCACAGGCAAACTGTGGGCGGCAGAAAACTTCAAGATCAAACCGGACATCATCGTTTTTGGTAAGGCGCTCACCAACGGTCTCAACCCGTTGTCCGGCATCTGGGCCAAAGAAGAGTACATCAGCCCCGACAAGTTCGGACCCGGCTCGACCCATTCGACATTCTCGTCCAACACGCTGGGGACAGCGACCGGACTCGAAGTCATGCGCATCTTTGAAGAAGGCGACTACGAAAGAACGGTCAACGAGAAGGGCGCCTACTTCCTCAGTCTCCTCAAAGAGTTGCAGGGCAAGCATCCCGAGATAGGCGATGTGGACGGCATGGGATTGGCTCTGCGCATGGAAATGTGCGAACCCGATGGCTATACGCCCAATCGCGCACTGGCGGATCGTATGTTCCAGAAGGGTCTCGAGGGCAACCTCCAGGTCAACGGCAAGAGAATGGGTCTCGTCCTCGACATCGGCGGCTACTGGAAAAACGTTGTAACTTTGGCGCCATCGCTTGAAATAACAATCGAGGAGATGGATCTCGCGCACGAACTGCTCGACCAATTGATCACGATTTGCAAGAAAGGCTAACCGATGAGCAACTTTGTTGAAGTCTATTGCGATTTTGATGGAACCATAACCAGGGGCGACACGATTGACGTTTTGTTGGATCGGCTCGCTGATCCGGCTTGGGAGCAGATCGAACAGCGCTGGGTGGCAGGAGAAATCGGTTCGCGTGAGTGCATGAGCATGCAGGTGCCCTTGATTCGCGGTGGCTGGGAGGCTATTCGGGAAGTTCTCGACGGCGTTCAAATCGATCCGACATTTCCGAAATTCGCGAAGTGGTGCCGGCAAAACGGTGTTTCGCTCAAAGTCGTCAGCGACGGCATCGACCGAGTTATTCACCACATTCTTAAACGGGAAGGCATTCACGTTGATAACGTGTGGGCAAACCACCTCGTCGAGCACGAAAACGGCTCGCTCGAGCTCTCGTTTCCGCATGCCCCGCAGGTGGCCGGTTGTGGCTCGGGACTTTGCAAATGCAAAATTCTGGCTAATGGCTCATCTCGATACATCAAGGCGATTATTGGTGACGGGCGCAGCGACTTTTGTTGGTCGGCCGATGCTGATGTAGTCTTTGCCAAAAAGAGCTTGCTCAAACATTGCCGCGAAACCGGCATCAAGGTGACCCCGTACGAAGACTTCACCTCGGTTCGGGCTGCACTGCAAGAACTAATCACCGTTCCGTCGGAGCTCATGCCGGTCAAGAAGCGTGGATTTGCTCAAGCCGGTTAGGTAGAGGGGGCCGCCGGATGCAGCTGCATTCTTGCAAGAGGAATGCGGCCGCTATAAACTCGGTGTGTCGTTCTAGCGTCAACTGTCATGACCAACTTAGATTTTTCACCCGACAAGGGGCAAGATGAGCGCATCATTGCCAAGTTGATGCGAAGTAAGGCGTTCAAGCTGCTGCTTGCGCTTGTCGTCGTATCGATTATCGTCCAGCTTGTGATGTCGGTGAGAGAGCTGATTTCATCCGGCAGCACAAAAGTCCTTTCCGACGGTCAGGTGACTGTGCGGCAAAAGGCGATGCATGTCGACATAAAGTACCTCGATCGCGCGGATTGGCCGATCAGTCGAAGATTCGGTGATGCGTTCACGACCTGGTCGTTCATCACCAAAATGGATTGGGATTTAAAACCGGTGCCGCACACTCGGCCGCCACAGTTTATTCTCGAGAAGATGTCTATCGATCTGAATTTGCCGATCATGATATTTTTGCCGTACGGCGTGCCGGAGAAGCTGCACGACCACGAAATGGGGCATCTGAAGATTTGCCAGAAGGTCTATGACGAAGCGGCACAATCCGCTCTGGACTACGGCAAGCGTATGATCGGGCAAACATTTGTCGCCAGAGTCGGTTATGCAGCAGATGCAAAACAGACTGTGATACGAGAGGCGCACGTCGATTTCGACCAGCAGTTTCGCAAACAGTCTGAAGACGAGACCGACAAGATCTCTGATTTTTACGACCAGATTACGCATCACGGGCTGAACAACGTCAATCCCGATCAAGGTGTCACTATGGCGTTGCAAAAATATGCGCAGTGGCGTGCAAACGGTGGCACCGATGGGCAACAACCACCGCAAATAAAGGGCCCGAGCGCAGCGCAAGACAGTGTGAAAATCAACAGCGACGATAAAGCTGTCAAAAAGGATCGGCAAAAAAGCAAATGAGTTTGAAGATTAAACTCGATCCTAGTTCTGGTGTTTTGCTAAAACAACAACTGTGCGACGAGTTGCGCGATGCCGTATTGACGCGCCGTATCGAGCCGGGAATGCGCCTTCCGCCCAGTCGCCAGCTGTCCGAAGTGTTGCAAATCTCTCGCTCGACAGTGACAGAAGCATATGAGCAGTTGTTGACTGAGGGATATTTGGAATCTCGCGGGCGCAACGGCACATTTGTCAGTCCGGAAATTCCCCGTCCGCTCTCCGAGAAAAATTCGCGCGGCAAAACGACCAAGTCTTGGGAAAACAGGCGAATATCCGCCTTCGGAGAGCAGCTATTGGAATGTCCCATGCGCGGACGTGACGCGAACGAGTACGACATTTGCTTTTATCCGTGGCGCCCGGCATTCGATCAGTTTCCCATCGAGCAATGGTCGCGTGTGCTCGGTCGATGCGCGCGTCGTGTCGAGCGAGAAGCCCTCGACTACGCGACGGATCCACTGGGGCTGCCCGCCTTGCGTGAGGCAATAGCTGGATATCTTGCTCGCGCTCGTGGCATTACATGTCACCCGGATCAGGTGATAGTGTTGAGCGGGTATCAACAAGCGCTCGATCTGGTGGCACGCATACATCTGCGTGAACGTGAAAGAGCAGTCGTGGAAAACCCAGGCTACGTCTGGAGCCGCTATGTCCTCAGTGCGGCCGGTGCGACTGTAGTCACTGTCCCGCTCGATGACGACGGAATGATCATCGAGCGGCTGCCGGAAGTCAGCGCTCGGCTCATTTGCGTTTCACCATCGCATCAGTATCCGACCGGAACATGTCTTCCGCTTCCCCGTCGGCTGGCGTTGCTCAACTGGGCGGCTAAACGTAATGCTTTGATTCTGGAAGACGAGCACGACAGCGAATTTCGATACGACGGCAAGATGATTCCGGCGCTAAAAAGTTTGGACGAGCAAGGGCGCGTTATCTACTCAGGCACCTTCGCTAAAGTACTGTTTCCCGGCTTGGCCGCCGGTTATCTGGTTTTGCCCGAAGATCTGGTGGAGTACTATGCGCGTGCCCGCGTTTTGACCGGTGAGCAGATACCGTATTTGTTGCAAGAGGCCCTGGCGCAGTTTATTCGTGACAATCTTCTCGACCGACACATCGCGCGCATGAAGGACGTTTATAAAGAACGCAAGAGAGCGCTCCTGGATGCCTTAGCATCGACGTTTGCTGAGCGAGCAAGTGTGACGTCGACTGATGCCGGTATGCACTTGCTGGTGCAGTTCGATACCAGGATGAACAGTCAGGAAATTACTGCTGCTGCCGCTTCTAAAGGAATAGGTCTGATCTCGACGGCGCCCTGTTATTTCGGCAAGGCCAAACCGAGAGAGTTTGTACTCGGCTATGGCGACCTATCCGAGCGACAGCTGCGTGAAGGCGTCAAACGATTAGCTGCAGTGATTCGTAAGTAGCTCGAGCGAGAGACTGACTAGTCGGTTGGTTGATCGGGCGTTGCCACGTCAAACCTATAAATGTGCATGTTTTGCAATTCTTTATTGTGGAACCTAGCCGTTAGCCCCGCGTCTTTCCTGAAATCCATGTGGATCGTGCAGTATGTTGCACAAGTGGTGAGCGTGCAAACATTTTGCAGCCACTTTTAAGGAAAGGAAGTGGGCCGCTTGGTACTTGTTCAAACTTGTTGAAGAAAGGACTGCACGTCACCGTATTGTTATTTCGATCGGTTATGCTTTGTGGAATTGGAATCCTCCCAGCAAAACAGGTCGAGATGGCGCCACCGCCATCGTAGGTCTCTGTGTGCACCCTCGAGGTGTGAAAGATGAGTGAGCTTCAAGTGTCTTCTGTCCAAAAATATTCAATGTCCGCGTCTGACTCTAATCGCATCGATACGACAGCTCCTGCGCGCGCCTTCGATGCTGATAGCCAGGAGCCGGTTGTCGAAGCCGGCAGAAGCTGGAAGGAGCTTTTACAGGCTGCTAAGAGGGCGCATCAAGTCGGCGACGAAACTGAATCAACGCGGCTTTATCGATTGGGCTTAGGCAAGGCCGACAAAGAGTTGGGTGGCAAAAACGAAGAGCTGGTGAAGTTCTTGCGCTCGGATATTTGGGGATAAAAAACTCGATTTTATTCGCCGGAGATCTGTCCAAACTTGCCGGGCGCTGCGGCAAGCGATCCTGCCGGCGCTGCTTTCAATGCTACCTGCTCGCCGCCATTGCCTACCGCGGGCGAGCTAGCTACAGTCTGACCTTGAGCGGAGTGAGCTGGGGGATGCGCTGAGGCGACGGTCTGTCCGTGGTCGGCGTGAGCGAGCTGATGTGTAGCTGGCGTGTGTGAGTGCGCCAGATGCACGGAGTGATGCGGAGCGTGCGCCACAGTGTGATGGGCGCTCTCCGCGCTCGGTTGGGCGACGTGATGCGCATGGGCACTGACGTCCGAGTTGGCCAGTTGACCGCTTGCGTCACCATGTCCCATGTTCAAGTGCTGACCGGGATGAATCAGATCCGGATTGGAGCCGACGGCGCCTTCATTGCCGTGGTAGAGATCCTTCCAGTGCTCACCGCCGCCCATGTGCGACTTGGAGATGTCCCACAAGTTGTCGCCCGGCTTCACAACGTAATCGGCATTGGCGAGATGCCCATCGCCCGGCAAGTGCAACTGCGCGCCTTCGTGGATCAGGCTCGGGTTGTTGCCGATGACGTCCTGATTCATCTTATAAATATCGCCCCACTTGGTGGCATCGCCCAGGTGCTTGTGCGCGATGTCCCACAAGTTGTCGCCGTGTTTGATTGTGTAGTCGACGCTACTGGGCTGCATGTCACCGCTGGCGGTGGCGCCATCACCGGCGGTGCTAGCGCTGCCGGCGTCGCTTGTCGTGCTGGCATCGCTGGTTGTTTCTGGTCCGGCTGTGTGACGGCCGCCCAGGAGCGAGCCGCGCTCGGATGTGCCACTGCTGTTGCGTGCCAGCTCCGATGTCGAATTTGTGCTGGGAGCAGAGCTAGTCGGTTGAGCTGTCTGCATGGTGCTGCTCGGATCAGCAGCCGGGGCATTGCTGGCCGGCATCTGCATCTGCTGCGCTCCGGTCAATGTCGGGCGGAACGCGGCTGAAGAGTTATCCCAGGCGACGTATTGAGTATCTGCCTGAGCGGTGGTTGGCTGTAAGCCCCCGTCATTAACCGAGGAGTTGAAGTGCGATGATTGATCTAATGAAGCGAGTTTGTTGTCGGCGAAATTGGAGTTGCTGAAAGCTTCCTTGGGGGCTGCTTCAAGATTGGTGAGATCCTTGGCTCCGCCTAAATGCGCCGTCATATCATGCGTGCCGTGCAGAAGCGAGCCCGGCATAAATGAGCTGTGGGCGCTGCTGGCTAAATTGGTGACGCCGTGCAGCAGGGCATCATGCGGTAAAAGATTGATGCCGACACCACCTAAATGCACGCCGAGTTGACTGGTCATATGCGAAAGCGAGCTCATCGCCGCTTCAGCTTGCTGGGCTAACAGGTGCGTCGGGTCCAACATGCCGAGCAGGTTTTGCGGGAGAAAGAAGTTGCCCAGAAATTCGAAGAAAGAGGACATCAGCCCCAGGTGCCCCGGCATGCGCATGATCATCTGGATCATCGGCGAAATCGCCTGTGCCCCGGCTCCCATGGCGGCGCCCTCGCCAGCCTTGGCGGCAGCGTGCATGGCCAAGCTTTCCGCTCCGGGTGCCATAGCTGTGTGCAAACCGAGGCTCTCAGCTCCCGGCGTCACCGCGGCATGCATGCCCAGACTTTCGGCACCGGGTGTGGCGGCGGCGTGCAGATTGGTAGCATCCATCGCCGGCAAATAGGATGATTCGGCGCCCGTGGCGAAATAAGCATGCGCAGCTTGAACGTCCGCCGATCCAGTGAGCTGGAACTGCAATTGTCTGGCGCCCGTTGATGCCGATGAAGTCGCATCTAAAGCACGGGTAACGTCGCCCTCACCTAATGGCGATGCTCGCATGGGTCGGATTCTGGCTCGTAGTAAGAGATAGGGACCGCGTGAACTGGTCATTAGTATTAGTTCAGCAAGGTCGGTTGTCAAGTTAAACGATTGTGACAGAAATTCGACAGCCCCGATTGTGTGGGCTTTTCAAGGCACGCTTCGCTGCACGAACCGGTCACATTTCGGTCACAAATAAAGCGAGAAACCGATTGGGCGGGGCGTTTGCCCGATGGTCGGGCTAGGCTTCGCGCCGAATTCAAATACTGAAGGCGTTCTATTTCAGGGCGTTTTCCTGGTTAGATTTAGAAGCGATTGACGACCGCGCCCGGCGCCGGTACGGCCACGAACTCAGTCTCAGTCCGCAATCCCTGAGCGTTCCACGCCATCATGCCGCCCGTGAGCACGGTCACGTTGGTAAAACCTTCCGCCAGCAAGATCTTGGCTGCAGTGGTTGCTCGGCCGCCCATTTTGCAGATGGCGACGATCTCTTTGTTCGCATACGGTTTTAACTCCCCGATGCGCTGAGCAAGGCTGCCGACCGGAATATGCTTGATGCCGGAGATATGCCCCAGTTCGCCCACAAGCTCGTTGCTCTCGCGCACGTCGACGAGATAAAGATCTCGACCTTCTTCGATCTGTTGCTTCAGCCCACGCGGGTCGACGATCGCCGGGTCGAGCACACTGGCGCAGGCACTCAAAGTACCTTGTGCCTCACATGCAGATCCCTCTTGCGGAATGTGCAGCTCGCCTTGTTCGCGTGTGCAAAACACATTGGCTTTCAGCACTTCCTTCATCCAATCTGCAGGACCGAGCTTTAACTCTTCGACAAAGCGCACGTACTCCGCTTGCGTCTCCGGTTTGAAGAATGGATTGCGCGACTTTTGCTCGCGTAAGGTCGACGGGCGACGGTTTCTGTAGTCGTGACCGGGATGAACAGTGACATTGTCGTGCAGCTGCTTGAGGCGCTGCAGGCTCTCCCAGTGCTCCGCCGGGTCGCCCCCTGGAAGGTCGTCGCGTCCGGCGCCGCCTTCGTCGAGAAAAAGAGTGTCGCCCGTCAAAATCGTCTCTGATGTGATCAGGCAGAGCGAGTCATTAGTGTGACCCGGTGTGTGCATGATATGTATTAGCTCGCCATCCAGATAGAGTTGAGTTCCGTCTGCGACTCTGTCCGTTACTTGCTTGGGCTGTGCGTTGTCGTGCATCAGATAAGCGCAGCCCGTGAGATCGGTTAGCTTCGGCGCTCCCGATATGTGGTCGGCATGCGTGTGGCTGTCGATTGCGAACGCCAAACGAAACCGCTTGGACTCGAGCAGTCGCATGTACTCTTCGATGTAATCCAGTACCGGGTCTATGAGCCAGGCCTCGCCCGTGCGCTCGGACGCCAGGAGATATGTCTTACAACCGCGCGGATTCAGTTGCTCGAATAAAAGATCCACTGAGAAGGTCCTCCACAACACAAGCGATCAAAAGCCTAATGCAATCAGAATAATCATAGCCTGAGCTTTGATCGTCATTAGGTATTATCTTTAAGGGAAGCTTGTCTTATATGGAACGCATATCCCCGACGAGTCAGATGTAGGGTCTGGTCGCTGATACGGGTGCCATCTAGGATCTGGGCGAAGGTCGCCGGCTTTTGAATTAGTCGCCGTTTATCTGAGTTGGGTCAAGGTTGATTGTTTGCGCCTGTGATCTTGTCGCCACCGTATTCGGTGCGCGCTTCTCTTCTTCGCCAACGATTGTGGTAGCGCATTCGGTGCCTGATCGAGGCACACCCCTCTAATAAGCGGCTGCGGGATCGATCTCTTTCATAGGTAACTTCTCGCGAGGAAGCATCGCTTCGATTTCACGCGTCAGCTGATCAACGGCGAATGTAGGCAGGACCAGAAATTTGTACGCGCCCAGAATTTCCGCGGCCTGAGCTACTCCGTCCATGCAAAACATGGCAACTTCAGTGGGTTCGGCAGCTACGAGCATGACCGGCGCATCTTTGTGTATCGCGTCATTTTTAGCGGCCTTCAAAAATTCAAAAACCGACTCATTCTGCATGAATGCTTCGCATACGAAGGCGTCCACATGGTCTTTAGTTTTTAGGAATTTAAAGGCTTCGCTCAGGGACTGACACGGAACTACTTCCTGCCCGATTCGTTTGCAAGCCTTGATAATCTGCTGCAATTGACTTTCCTGTTCGTTAAGAACGAGAATGCGATAAGTCTCGCTCGGCAGATTTTTTGCACTGCGGATGATCTCAGTCATTTGACCTTCTTAGACGGTATCTGGTCTGGCTTGACAAGAGATGCTGTTCAAGACCGTTAGTTCCGCTTCGTAACTTTCCTCCTCAGCCAAGCAATTCGAGCAATTGTGGATTTTTTGCCGGCTCTTTCTCGGCTGGCTCTGGCTGTTCAACAATGGCGGCGAAAATTTCTTCTTTCATCATGTAGATTCAATACTGCGTGGATACTTTCGCGACAAATTAACACGAGTCCAAGTCAGCAGCCAATTTTGAACATCCTCAAATTAGATATTTTTAGTCGAAATGTGGCTGATAAGCGACAATGTATAAAAGTGTCAGTGTTTGGCTTGTGATCGTCAGATCACAGTCTGGTCTGGGCTTGTTCCAGTAATAGCTAGTCAATGGATGAGCAAAAAAACCAAACGTTGACGGGCAAGCTTCAAATTGGTTCCCAAATTAAAAAAACCGGGAAAAGGCTGGGGTTGCGCGTTTTGCGCACCGCGCATACTATTTGCGCCATCGTATATCCCCAGGAGGACTGATCGATATGATCAATAAGAAAACCGCAGCCGCTCTCGCGTTCATCGCATCGCTTTCTATTAATGCAGGCTTCGCCGCAGACCAGCAAGCGAGCACACCGGCTCCGGCTCCGATCGTTTCTCAGCCAGCGGCTGAAGAGATTAAAGTTGCTCCCCAGCCCGCAGTCGCCGACAAGCAGACTGTGGAAAAAGCCACCGAGCAACAATCCCAAGCGCAGCAAGCCAAGTAACTTACTGCTCAAGCGACAAGTTGAGGAGGTCCGAAAGGACCTCCTTTTTTGTGTCCGGCAATTAGATTCGGCTTACTGGACAGCCAAGCAAACTAGCATTGCTTGAAACGGGGGAGCCGTAATGTTTTGCAAGCCGTTCACACCGACGCCTTGTAACCAGCAATCATATATCGAGCACTTTGTTCTGCCAGAGCATGTACCGATTCTGTTGTTGTTTTTGAAAAGAACGTCAGCTGCCCGTTAAGACCCAGCAATGCGATGCCATGAACCGAAGACCACAAACATAGTGCAAAGTCCAGAGGTTCTGGTTTGCCAAATGCTGAAGCAACCGTGGCGATGATCTCCAAAGTAGGTCGTGCGACCTTATTTAGCGATTCATCTGCAAGCTTGTGCTCTCCGATTTGCGCGCCGAACATCACTCGAAAATATCCAGGATGCTCGAGGGCAAACGTAAGATGGTTGCGTCCGAGCCTGATTAGTTGCTCCTCCGGATCGTCAGGCGAGCTGGACATGACCATCTGCTGAGTTTTTGCATAAAGCGAAAACCCCTCAATCGCAACAGCGTGAAACAAGGCCGCCCGGTCCGCGAAATGACGGTAGAGTGCAGGATGGCTAACGCCCACCCGAGAAGCCAGATCCCGTAATCCAAAGGAGCCATCGCCCCGCTCGTTCACTAACTCAACTGCTGCTCTCAGTAAAGCTGGGCGAAGCTCGCCATGATGGTAATCGCGAGTTTTTTTCGGATTCGTTTTCACAATGACAATCTGCCTTAATTAGGATGCGATGTTACCAATGGTAATAGACCGCAAGTCGAATGTTACCATTGGTAATTATACATGCTACCATTGGTAACATTGAAGCAATGGAGGTAACAATCATGTTTCACAAAACTACCACTCTCCCACGCGTCGGTCCAAATCCGGTCACTCTACCTGAGCCAACGGTTGGATCACTGATCAACTTTCATAAAGCTCTCGTGATTCCAGTTGTCGTCGGACTTATGTGCGCATACAACGATTGGAGCACCGCAGCCTTTGTGTATTTGGCCCTGCATGGAACGTATTCGCTCTTGTGGTTAATGAAGCAGTCCTATTACCCGGACCCTCGATTTGCGCAAAAGCTTCCGCTCGGGGTTGGCGTTTTGGCCGTATGCCTGCCACTGGCGGGATACTACCTGACTCCTTATCTGCTCATCAGCCGCCATGTGACACTTCCTCCATACGTATTTGCGCTCGTGCTTTTCCTGTATATAATCGGCATCTTTTTCCATTATGTAAGTGACGCGCAGAAGTTTTTTATATTGCGCGAAAGAAAGGGTTTGATCGAAGACGGACTCTTCACCAGAACTAGGAATCCGAACTATTTCGGCGAGATTCTAATTTACCTTTCGTACGCGATCATGTCGATGCACTGGATTCCGTTTGTTGTTCTTGGTGGATGGGTTTTCGGGTTCTTTGTTCGCAATATGTTGAGGAAGGACGAAAGTCTGGCCCGTCACCCTGGATTCGCGGAATATAAGGCTCGAACTGGACTGCTTTTTCCAAAAGTGTTTCCTCTTGCGGACAGGACTGCATCATCGTCGCGCTCGTAGGTCTATAGTTAATTGCCCGTGTTCTGCTTGATGCTGGCTGCGCAAGGGCGCGGCCAGCATCGAAACCTTGTTATCCAGCTAACTATAGCTAACCGCGCACTGCCTATTCATGTTTTGCGATTGAGTCCGCGCAGACCTGCAGAGAACTTGGATGCAACCAGGAAATGGATGGCCAGTATAATAGCGTAATTAATTGTGCGCCTGACGCTCGTCTCTATGCAGAATTGCTCCATAGTCAACTAGAACCACAACCGGTGCGCCGTTCGAATCAATCACGGGTTTGCCGTTGCCATCGAGAAGATATCCCACTTGCCGTATCAAGTTAGTGTTCATGTCCGCTCGTCTGTATCCGCTGGCAGCGATGCGCTTCATAAACGAATCAACGTCTCCCGAGCTCACATTAGAAGTGTCAGCTTTGGCTTGGAAATACCACTGGTATCGCTCATTCAGGTCTCCTACTGAACCGAGCATCGGCGCATCGAGTGGAAGCGTCTTGCCATCGTTGCCTCGTCCTTTGCCGTCTACACTGTATCTGCGATTGCCCCAGTTGCTCTCCAGTCCAGAATCCAGATCGCTTTGAGCTTGATTGTCCATGATCTTCATAACACGTGGTTGAACACGAGCAACATCGGTCACTTCTGTGCCATCGCTCATTCTCACCACTTTACCGGACTCATTGACAGTGCAGTCATAAAGGACACGGCCGTCATTCAGTGTGACAGCCGGGTTGTACTCTATCGCCAGCTGTTCGCCCCCGCAGCCAAGAATTTTGAGGGGAACACCTTGAACCTCCATGCTTCCTTGCTTGAGCAGATCGATAATTTCCGGCAGCTGCAGGTCAAACGGACCATTGCCATCGGATAGACCTAGAGTTCTATAGTATTTTTGAATAGCAACTTCAGTCTTCGGATCTTCCAGAAATTGAATAAGAGTTCTTCGTCCCTGATCTATCGACTGTCCGAGCGAATCGCCGAATCTGTTCATTTGATCCAGGAGATATTTGCCGTTGGCGTCGGCAGACAGGTGAGTCTCATCGACGCCACTCACCCCGCGCAGTACCTGCTTGTAGGCCTCGTCGAAGTCAGCCGGCAATCTGTTAGCTGGTTTCAACCTGTCTCTGAGCTTATCGAGGGTCTTGCAAAGGTCGCTGGCAAGAGCAATCTGCTCTTTTGGTGTCAGGTCCTTCATTCCAGGTACGAACGAATCAGAACGCACCGCTGTCGTGAGATCTTTGGGGTCGATGGAGTCGAGCTGCTTAAGCTCAGAGAGAGACTTTAAAAAGCCAACCAGATCGCCGCGGTTGGCCGCGATGCCGTCTCCTTTCGAGAGCGCACCGAGGATAGTATCAACATAGCTCGAGTTGTCCTCTCCGGCTTTTGTGCGCCGCAGTACCTCCTGCACGGTGGCATCGTTCAAGCGAATGTTGTTCTCCTGTCTGTCGAGGAGAAGCCCGAATTCGTAATCACCGATCTTTTCCAAACGTTTGGGATTGGTGGCTACATAAGCCAGATACTTCCTGATCTCTTCTTGACCGATGGGAGAATAACCGTTCAGCTTTCGTTCGAATGACGCGGCGTTGTCCTCAGTGTATGCCGGTCTGGCAGGCGAAGCGCTCCTTGTTGGTGTTTCGGCTGCCGGTTGATCCCCGTAGTTGGAATCGGCAGAAGATGGCGGTCTGCGGGCATGCCACTGTCCCTGATCGTCCGGTGCGGAAGCCGTGTCACGGTGATCGGAGAGAAGAAGAGAGTGGCTCGAATCAGATGCAGCAGTTTGAGACATGGGCGCGTCCGCATGGGCACCCAGAGATTTCGCCATCTCTTTGTATTTCTGTCCCACTGCCCATGCTTCTTGCTCAACCGGTTGCGACCTGTAGGCAGCGTAGTCTAATGCAGTTTGTTCGCGGAGCTTGTCCTGGAGAATCTTTAAAGCTTGTGCTTCGTTCCATTCAGATTTAGGAAGCTTGCCGCCTGATATGTCTTGAGATAGTTGCATTAGCTGTAGCACCTCAGGTGGTGGCGCATCGCTGCCGAACAGCCGCTGATAAGTGCGAGGATTACCGATTAGATTGAACTGAAGGATAAGGGATTGAGCGCCGCCCGGCTGTTGCAAGCGAGCTTCCGTGTCGGCAATGTATTGACCGCGCGTTTTTAGCACGTCGGACCGTTTTGCGTAATCATCCAGACCATTTTGCAAGGTGGTAGCCCGAGCCAGCTCTTCCGCCGATAACGGCTCTCCGTTACGCAGATCTAGGATCTGTTTCAAATAAGCCGGGTTGATCTCGACCCCAGACGTCTGTTCGAATCTGGTTTGCAATGCTTCGATTTGCCTTGCATTGGCACTCTTACCGATTTTGAGCGAATCAGCGTACATGCCAATCAACAATGAATCTTGCTCACTGTGCGCAAGCTCATGCGAAACGATATCGATGACGTCGGCAGCAGTCGCATTCCCAGCAACTAAGGCTGTTTTCAGTCGAACGACGCCTTTGCCCCGTATGTAAGATGCTTCCCCGCGAGGACCAAGCTCGGCCGGATCTGCTAGCTCCAATTTTACAGGCGGCAATCCGTGCTGTTTCGTAAAATTGTCCACGACTTGCTGAAGTTGATCGCGCCGGGGCAGGAGCATGGAATTGAGTTCCATGTTGTCGACGGAGAGGTCGGTTGTTGCCCTTCTCCAGCCCTTATATTCATTGAGCAGATCTGGATGATCCTTTAACAATCCTTGCATGAACTGTTGGTTGCTGAACTGCTCAGGGCTGATGTAGCCGCTATCGGACTCGTTCGACAACTGTCCTGCGATCCGAACTCTCAGGTCCTCGAACTGCTTATCCAGCTCGCCGGAGCGTTTATAGACATCGTCGAGCTTACCGGCGATGCTACTGTCCGACCAGCTCTTGGATAAAGGGACAACCTGATCGCAGAACTCTCTGGCTGCAGAGTCGTTTTGCAATGGACTGCGTGTCAACGATTGATCGGCTGCCGGCGCATCATTGCCGGAGCGTTCGAGGAGGGAGGCTGCGCGCCAGTCGCTCACAGCTGCGGCACCGCTTTCAGTGCCGGACCCACCTCCCCCTGACGTCTCGTCAACGCGGGGTAGCGATCGATCGCCGACCGCTGCGGTTTCCAGCGGAGCGTGGTCGCCTCCAGCGGACAAAACTCTTTTGGCCAGAGTGCCACCGAACCTGAGTGCAGTGTTTGCACCCACGGACATCGTAAAGCCGGTGCCTGCAGCCACTGCCAGTCTTTGAGGATCCAGCTTGCCATCAGTTACCAACTCACGTCCAGCTTCACCGACCGTATTTCCGGCTGCTCCCGATACACCATGTATAAGCGTGGACTGCGCCTGAGTTCTTGCGGTTTGGATCACCTGCCTGAGAGTGCTCTGAGCCACAGCATCTACTGAGCCTTTGAGCTGTTGCTGAAGTGCTGTACCGAGAGCGGCCTTCGCCGCATCGCTCATACCGAGATTTTGCAGTGAGCCGACCATTCTCTGGATTGCTGTATCCGCGACGCCACCATGAGCAATACCATCACGGACTATCTGGACCATACCGTCTGTGACCCGGGTTTTGGCCTCCGCTGAAAGCCCCTTGAATGCAGCTTGCTCCAGCACCTCTGTGGCGCAAGCAGTGCCTGCGGTTTTGCCTAAGCCAAGTGCTGCCGTCAGGTGCTGTGGGCCAACCATGTTCGCTGCAGTCAGGGCGGAGTATTTGACGAAGTCAGCGGTAAGTTGTCTAAATCCATTGTGATCGTCGCCCATGACGGCGTAATCTGTGGCGGCACCGACTGCACCACCGGCAGCGATCACGCCGCCGGTAGCAAGGAGTGCACTGAGACTGGTGCCACCTGTAAATGGAGCCGCCGCCAGGGCACCGACAGTAATTACGCCGGTAGCAACGGTGTCAGCGCACGATTGCTTGTCTTCCTGGAAAGCTTTCTTTGCGTCGGCGACGGCGCGTTCGTACTGTTCACGCTGCTCGGGCGTCAGCTGCAAACCGCTCATCGCCGCTTCGTACCTCCCTTCAGCGTACCTGTTCAAAGCCTCCTGAGGCATGATGTTATAGTGGCTGGCCAGGGCGCCGCCCATACCACTGGTGGTGTCAGCTACTGATCGCTGTGCTTCCAAGTAAGATGTCTCTGTGTCCCAGTCGGCCCCTCGCGTCAACCGGAAAAACTCATCTCTCTCCGCATTGTCGACCTTGGTCATCACATCTGTACGCAGATCTCCGCCGTATTTTTGCGAGTACGTTTGCAGTGTTTGTCTGCGATCTTCTTCTTTCATGTTGCGTAGAATCGCCTTCGCTTCTTCTTGATCCACACCTTGCCCGATGACGAATAGGCGTATGCGATCTTCAGACCGCACTTCTCCTTGATCGATCACTTTTTCAGCTACGGCCTTGAGGTTGGGGTCACTGAGGTTGCCTAGAAATTTTTCGCGCTCGGACTTGTTCGCATCGCCTTGCAAAGATTTCAATCCGCTCGGTGTTGAGTCAAGAACGCCGAACTTGAAGTAGCCCAGCTCATCCAATCGGCTGTTGTTGTCGTCGTCCGTCTGCGTACAGAGCCGCGCCAAGAGATCGGTTGGCAGGCGTCCTTTCTCGATTAGCGGTTTGACATATGTGTTGTAATCGTCATCATTGCCGCCCAGAGCGAGCTTGGCTGCTTCCTGATAGCGCGCGTCTGCGGACAAGGATTTTGCTACGGCGCCATCCTTGTCATTTTTGAGAGCTTCACTAATAGTGTGCAACACATCTTTTTTGGCAACGCCATCGATGCCGGCCTCTGCATACAGCTCTTCAGCCAACGTCAAGTGCGCGGCTCCCGGCGGGTTGCTCTTATCATTTCTGATCTGCGCCAGCAATCCATCAGCCGCTTTCCACGCGGCATCACCGTCTCCGACGGCCGATTTTATAACTCGGTCGACGAGAGCCTGATACTGTTTGTCGTCTCTATAGCGCTGACGTTCTTCCGGCTTCATGTTCGTGATCGCATCAAGCATCGATCGGCGGTCGTTGCTCAAGGCGCCCACGTTATCATTGATGGCATCGACCAGACTGCGGCGCACTTCGCCGTTTACGGCGCCAAAGAGATCTTGCCTGTACAGATCGAGCGAACTAACCGCTGCCGGCGATAAAGTTTTGATGAACGATTCCCTTTGGTGGGCAATTGATGATTCTCTCAAGTTGGGATCTAGAGCATTAGCGAGCTGCGCACCACTATCGATCTCAGCTAACTCTTTCGCCACCGTTCGACCTTCTAAGAACGGACGCAAGATATCGTCGCTTCGGTATGCTTTCAGTTGCCTCTGCTGATCGGCTTGAAGATCGTCTTCCTTTAAATTTCCCTGGGCCAGCTGCGACTGAAGCTGATAGCCGGCAATTAGCATCTGATATTGCTCGTCAGGTATTTTTCCCAGAGCCGGAACTTCCGCTTTCAGTTCTGCAAGCTTACCGCTGTCTGCCAAAGCGTTTATTTGCATTCCCTTTTTGACCTTGTCGTCGAGAAGAGTTTGCGCTCTGCCTAGATATTCGCCGGAGCCCAGGTTTTTCGCTAGAGCGTCCGAAAATTCTTGCTGGTATTGCGAAAAATATTTCTTACCGTCAGAACCGGTGACCGTAGGTTGATCGCCCGTGACACCGGTCATTAGTTGGTCAAATGTTTGCCTGCTCATACTTTCGATCGCATGCAAGTTTGTTTGATGATCGTTGAGCCAGGTGCTGCCGATCGGTGCGATCCGCTCGGCGATATCGGTGCCGCCTTTGTGTAAAACCTTATCTTCGTATTGAACTGCTTTGCGATCGGCATGGACGTAATGCAGTCCCGACATGGCACTCTGCATTTCTTGATAGCTGTCGAACGCTGCTCGCTCTTGGTCAGTGGTTAGGTCTTCGCGTTGCTTGCCGGACTGCGCCAGAGCTCTTCCGTCGGCGTATTGAAGACGGTCTTCCGGAGTCATGCGACTTAAAGCGTCTTCCACCGCTTTATCATCATTGCTGAAAACGCCCGTAGCTTTTTCCAACTGAGTCGATGCTTTGAGCTCACCACGTTCGGCATAATCCATGGCTTCCTTGACCTTGAACGTATCGACCACAGAGCTGCCTGGTCCGCCTGATTCATCCGCCACAGGTTCGGTAAATGCCGCTGTTATTTTCTGCGGGCCCTGGTCATCTCGGAACGCTTGACGCCCGGCATCTGAGGCTCTGCCTTGCGAGCTCACTTCCATGAAATGCTCCAGGTTGTCTGGTCCGGACGCAAGTCCTGTCTCCATCAGGTGTTTTTCTTCCTGGGGTGTGCGCTTGTCTCTGCCCTTATTCAGATAGAGATTGAGAGCCTCAGACTGAAACCTCCCGTTCATTTCAGCCGCTCCCACATCACCTGTGGTGAGATGATCTTGCAGCTCCTGCCTATACATGCTGCGGTAAGCGCTTTTGATGTCATCTAACTGTTGTTGCGTTGCGGTACCAAGGATGTTGCGAGTCGATGATTGAATATCATCAACCGAACGATCTCGACTCCACCACCATTCCTGCATTTCCGTTGCGTCGACGTGCAGTTGCGCTGCTGATTTCTCACTGGTCTGCCCTTTTCTGAGAAACCATGAGTTGATCTCCTGCCAGCGATGATCTTGCTGATTTGGGTCGATCTCCGCAACGCGCCCATGGCTGGTTTTTCTATAAGTTATGCTGGCAAAAGTTTGCGAGATCTGTTGGTGCAAAGCATCAGGGTTGTTGTGATCGTTAATCCAACCCATCATGTAAATCTGTTCGGGCGATTTATCTTCATACTGCACTCGCAGCCACTTCAATTTGTTGCTGTCATAAAAGCACCCAAGCGCTCCCTTGACCGCGTCTACCGAGCCTGAAAGATCGCAGTCTTTATGATGGCAATCGCTTCCATCAAGTTTGTGTTCGTTTGTCAGTCCTGAGTAAAAGGATTCTCTGTATGCCCCTGTATCTTGATTGACACTTTTGAAAGCGTAGCAAGTCAATTTGTCGCCTTGATGATGCCATGCATACCCGTCACTGGTAGTCCAGACCTCGGCATTGGGTTCTGTTCCGGATGTGATCTTGCTCAGCTGACCCGGCCGACCGAGAACATCCGTAGATAGATCATATTCATACCGGCTGCGCCTGCCCTTAGCATCGACTGTCTCGGTGATCTTGCCATCGGGACGCTGCATCTTCGTCGAGCCATCCGGATTGCGTGTCAACCTGCTTCCGTCCAATTTAGTAAACGTCTCGGAGCCGTCGTATCGCTGCAAATGAATGGTTCCGTCAGAGGCAACATTCATGCGACCGGCAAAGCTGCCGTCGGTACCTTTGTAGACCAACTTATTTTGCTTGAGAGCATCTTGATCCAGCGTAAATTTGTGACCACCCTCCTGATAAGAGATGACGAGATCCGAGTTGTCTGCGTAGGTAAAACTGCGTGTTGTGTCTCCCTTGCCAGTCTGGACCACTCGACCTTGCGCATCGGTAACAAGCGTCCCGGCAGGTTGGACGCTAGTTTTTCTGTCACTGTTCTGGTGGTCAGTTGCTGGTCCGATGGTCGCGTCTGGCAAAATTCCCGCATTTACCATCTGCTTCGTATCTCGTTTGAAATCCTTGCTCTTGTTGGTGGCACCGCTGCTGCCGGGAGCAACAATGGCATCAGCAGATAATCGTTGATAGACCTCTGTTGAATGGTCAGGATTTTGCTGCGCACTAGCATCAGTAACTTGAGCAACAGGCTGTGTGCTTGAATTCAAACCAGCATCGGCGGCCAGTTTGAGCTGCATCGTCTGATCGACAATCGCGTGTGGCGAAAGCGAAGCCGGAGGGACAACATCATTAGGAGGCATGGTGCTCATTTGATTTAACTCTGCGAAAACAGCGAATCTCTCGGAGGAAAGCAGCACGAATCTTCAACGACTTCCTTGATGGAAGCGATGCAGAAGGCTCGGGCTGGTGCCGGAGGGCTTGCCGTTGGGTTGCGGTGGGGGTGGGATACCTGTCAAGATAATCGCCACTCGTGAGCGGTGTGTGAAAAACCCGCTTGAAAGTGCGAATGCCGTCCATGTGTTTGGAATCGCACAGACAAAACCCTACTTGCAGTTCAGTAAAAATCCGGGGCTTCAACGTGCGGCAAACCTAGTTTGCCGGATGGGCGGCTGATTTAGTCTAGGTGTACCTGGCTTGTGCAGCTGGACTTCGAGGTATTGGTATGAATGAACTCTTTCGTCGCCCCGATCAGGGCTCATCCGTTCGTCCCGGTCGCGATCCGATGGCGGCAGCGGCGCTGTCGATCGTGCCTGGACTGGGGCAGTTGTATAACGGACAGCAAGCTAAGGGCTTTCTTTTCTTCGATGTAGCTGTAGTCAACTTTGTCATTCTATGGATGATGCTCTTTACCGAACCGATAGTTCGGGCTTTAATGGCGTTTTCCAACGAATTTCACTTTCGTCCGAACAATGAGCTGTTGCGCGTTCTTAATCAGATGCATCTAGGAACGCCGATGGCGAATGTCGTATTGCTTCTGATACTCGGCTTTATTTGGTTTGCCGCGCGCGATGCGTATGATTCCGCCAAGTCACAGCAGCGCAAAGCCCTTTACTGGGATTCCATTATCGGAATGCCGGAAGCCGCCAGCGGCTCATATCTGCTCCACTTCGCCGGCATCACCGCTCTGGCGTTGTTGGCTCTGTTTCTCATCCTTCCTCCGGCTCCGCGTTCGCAAGTGACAGACATTGAGTTTGTCACAAATGACACTGATTCGAAAACGAAAGAAGAGACTAAACGTCAATCGAATAAAAACAGCATCTCCACTGCCAAATTCACCCCCAACCATGAAGCGCGCCAGGAGCTGCACCGCGCCTCTGCCGCAAGACCTGCGGAGAGCTCGCATCAGGCTGCTCCAGCTCACGCCGCTCCAATGCAACGTCAGGCGGAAAGCGCACCGCCTCCGCCGACGGTGGCGCCACGGCCGATAAAACCAACCTTGATGGCAATGGCGGCGCCGCACATCCCGGTACCGTCTGCGGTGTCGCAGCCTACGGCGCCGGCAGTCAAAATGCCGACACCCACTGCAATAGGACAGCCTGCTCAGTCGCATGCCGTTAGCCCAATGCCCTTGCCGCAAGCTGCTTCTGCAGTCGGTCAAGCAGCGCCCATGCCAACGCTGCAGAAAATGGCCGTGCCTGGCGGTAGTGTTTCCATGCCGCGTGCTCTTCAGCAGCAACCTAAAACTGGGAGCGGAGCGCCCGGTCCAATAGTGCCTGTTGTCCAAGGAGGACCAGTAACAACTCCCACACCAGCTTCAACAGAGTCTTTCTCTGCCCATGGGTCTGGTGTCCCCGGACACTCAAATGCGGCCCCCTCGCCCAGTCGCTCACACGGTCCGGCAAATGGCGATAGATCAATTGCAGTGGCGCCGGTTGGCGCAGCCCCCGGTCGAGATTTGACCGATCAACAAGCAATCGGTGACAAAGCATCCGTACGTGACGGTAAGACAATCGGCTCCCGCAAAAATGTCGATTTCGGCGCCTACATGGCGTTGTTGCAACGGCGTATCAAGAGCCGCTGGACGCCTCCAAGGGTGCCTGATTCCAAGCGCGTACAGCTGATCTTTAAAATCTCTCCCACTGGTGAACTTTTGGATCTCAATTTGGCGCGGTCGTGCGGCATTGCTGAGTCAGATCAAGCTGCGATGAAAGCCGTGCGAGAAGCCGCGCCATTTCCACACCTTCCTGCAGGTGCGGATGAGGCAGTTGATATCGAGTTCACTTTTGACTACAACGTTTTCAATGGTGGCGTCCGCGGTGGGCTCGGGTTCTAATTGACACCACTTCTTATTTGCACCGCATATGGTGGATATATCGAACGTGGCTGTCCATGCGGCTTAATTTGACGCCTCACGCCGAATACTGCAAACTAAATGCGGATTTCAGGCGAGTGGAGAAACGCTCAGATGGCTGTAGCAACTGGTCAAAGATTACGTCTGACCGAGACAGACTATTTCACCGGTTTTGCTCGTCAACGCACAGGACTGCTCAAAAGTTTCGACGAACGCTCGGTTTTAACCGAGCGTCGTCGCATAATTATCGGAGATTTTAGTGGCGCTAAACGCCCGCAAAATTTCCTCTCAAACAACCAAGAACAAACTGCAGAAAAGCGCCGGCACGGTATGTCTCGGCTGCGCCGCGCTGAAAGCAAGTTGTTGTTCTTGCGTGGAATTTTCGAAGACTTCGCTTCCTTCGCGAATACACTCTCGACCAAATACAATCCGTTTCAACAACGCCGCGCAGCCATACGCCTCAGCAAAACGACGTAGCCGCCAGCATAGAGATATCGACAATTCTTCTAGTAGTTCGTCGGTGCACTTGTCCCAATTGTTTCGCTAGATGCGCATGTAGTGATGGCAAAGCTGAAGAACAGTCGTCTGCAGTTTCTCTGCGCTAGACCAGCAAATCAGCTCTAAGTCTGGTCGGACCCGTTCCGTTTACGACAAACCGTTTATTGCTTCAAGTATATCGAATTCGATATAACATTGGACGGCCTATATCGATTTTGGTATATTAGTTATCTCGATTTTGATATATTCCAACCCCCCCCTTATAGCGATTTCAATATGCCATATAACATCCAGCATCTAATTGCCCGGCTGACCGAGCAGAGAAATCGCGAAGGACTTAGTCAGTCCGACTTGGGGAAAAAACTAGGGCTTCCCCAGAGCTTTATTTCGGCTGTCGAATCTGGAAGGCGGGATTTACGACTCAGCAATTTCGTTGAATTGGCCAGAGGACTTGGTCTGGAGGTCGTTCTGATTCCCGTTGGGATGGTGCAAGCAGTAGACGTCATCACAGGGGTTCAGAGTCCGCGTGTGCAAGCTCTCTATGCAGAGCCGAGAGAGGAGGAGGAAGATGCCGAGATCGACTGATCCTCAAACACTACCGTTGACTAAGAACGTCCTGAAAGTTCGGTTAAACGATGTCGTTGTCGGAACAATCACCCGTTTAGCCGACGATCGTACGATATTCATTTTTGACGAGACGTATGCCACAAACACTCGAAGACCGACTCTGAGTTTGTCATACAAGGCTATCGATGGCGGATTATTGACGGCGCCGGAAGTGCGGAACGGGCGGCTACCGCCTTTTTTTTCAAATCTATTGCCGGAAGGTCACCTCCGGCAGTATTTGGCAAACAAGCTAGACGTGAAAACACAGCGTGAGTTTTTCTTGCTTGCCGCACTCGGAGATGACCTCCCGGGTGCTGTCATTATTGATCGTTCTCCAGACTTGGACTTTCTTGTAGAAGATCAAGACGAAGCTGATAAAGATGACGCCGGCGATCGACTCAGATTCTCGCTCGCTGGGGTTCAACTGAAATTTTCGGCGATTCTCGAAAGCTCCGGCTCTTTGACCATCCCGGTGCACGGTTTGGGGGGAGATTGGATCGTCAAAGTACCGAACAAGAGCCTACGCAGGGTACCAGAGGTGGAGTACTCAATGCTTTTGTTGGCGAAGGAAGCAGGCATAGTGGTACCAGAATTTCGACTAGTAACCGCTGACGCTGTCAATAATCTTCCCCTCGATATTGCATCGGATCATGGCTCATCGCTTGCGGTGAAACGATTTGATCGTTTAAGCAATGGCACGAGAGTTCATGTGGAAGACTTTGCACAAGTTTTTGGAATTTACCCGCAAAAGAAATACGGCAAAAAGAATTACGATCAAATTGCTGAGGTCATTTTCGCAGAGGCTGGCGCCGACGACCTCTCTGAGTTTGTCAAAAGGCTAGTATTCACGGTTGCCATAGGAAACGGCGATATGCATTTAAAAAACTGGTCATTGCTTTATCGAGAACCAGTTCGGCCTTCACTATCTCCCGCTTATGATTTAATTCCAACGATTCTATATATGGAGCATGACTCGCTGGCACTGAAGTTAGGCAACGAAGCCCGATTCAACCATGTGACCGTCGATAACTTCAAACAGCTTGCTGCACGTGCTCGTGCTCCTGAACGATCAGTGTTAATAGCAGTACGCGAGGCTACCGAGGGCGTTCGAGACGCATGGAAAAAACTAAGGCACGACCTGGAGTTAAGCGATCAAGATGTCCGGGAAATTTCCAAGCATATGGACACGCTGCCCCTATTCAGATCTGATCGGCAACGATAACTGCGCATGCTGAAACTAAAGAAACCGAGCTGATTTTTGCTTGCGCAGCTCTTTCCGGCGATGTTCCATACTGTCGGCGAGTTGTAGCTCTTTCAACCTGACGTACAGTGGAATCAATTTGTCCAGCACTCGCAGTTGCAGATCCAGGTCATGCTTCATCGTTACGTCGAGAAGGGCTTGTTCGTAGTAGTCTGCCGCTTCCGAATCCTGCCCGCGCGCCGCGAGAAGGTCTGCACGGCTGATGGCGAAGTATGGGTTCATGGTCGACGGATTGATCTGTTCTACCCGCGCCTCGAGGATAAGCGCGTCTTCGAGCCGCCCTGCTTGCCGAAGAAACTTGCTGTAATCCAACAAACAGTGAATGTAATCCATCATTGCTGTGCTGTGCGCCTGCCGAACAATCGCCTTCCACTCTTTGTACGCACTCTTGTACAGGGCGTCCGACTGTGCGGTTTCACCCAGGAGCAGATGAAGATGCGCCAGATCGCACATTGCTTTTGCGGCAGTGCGCGAGTTGGATTGGACGAGCGATGTTTTCAGCAGATTCTCATAGCGCTTTTTCGCACTCGTGTAATCATGCTTACGAAGCGCTTCCCGGCAGAGCTCCAACGATCCCCAACGCGAACGCTCGACTGTCAGCCGCGGTTTTGGTGTGGCGCACTCGGACAACAACTGTGCAAACGACGAAGCGGCAGACGCCGAATCATATTGCTCGGGACGGCATGCCGCGCCGCCCCCTGAGCCGGGGGTTGTTGTATGCATAGTGGACCTCAGGGGAAAAAAGCTTGTGTCGTCGCAGCGATATTGTCGTCAAATCGCTGCCTGCATTAAAGAGGGAAAACCCCAGAGATAAAAAGCGCAGGGCGAGAGATCATCACCTTGATTCCTCTGTTCCTCAACCCGAGAAGAACAGCTGCCGAGATATGCTGATCCAAAAGAAAGCCTATCCGATCAGGCACTTAGCTCTTTCCCAAACTTCGATGGATGTTTTGGGAGATTCTCCTTGGACGCCTCTTCATCTTTCTGGAAGTCGGAGTCAATTTCTTCTCTGTTGTCGAAGTAGTACGTTAGCGCGGCGTGCACGTCAGCCGGTGAAATACCAGGGAACATCGCGACTATCTCGTCGATCCCGTAACCACGCAGCTCATGGCAAACCACGATATCCATGACACGAATGCGATGCCCAGCGATGGAGCTTTACCTCCGCACAGCCCAGGTGTCTTTGCTATATGTTTGGAAACTGCGTCGTCCATTCTCAGCCACTGCAACGGTCAGCCGCAAGGCAGAGACTCATGTGCGAACGGCAATCGGTAGTGTGATCAAATTACTTCCGTTCAAATTGAAAGGAATTGATTGCGACAACGGGGGTGAGTTTCTAAATCACGGAATGGTGGCATGGTGCAAAACTAGAGAGATAACGTTCACGAGATCGCGCGCGTATAGGAAGAACGACCAGGCTCACGTGGAAGAAAAGAACGGATCGGTCGTTCGCAGATTGGTAGGCTATCAGCGGTTCGAAGGGCGCAAAGCGTTGGCAATCATGGCGGAGCTCTACACGACAAGCCGGCTGTACATCAATTATTTTCAGCCATCAATGAAATTAGTCAAGAAAACCCGCATTGGCGCGAAAGTAACGAAGGAATACGACACTGCAAAGACGCCATTGGAAAGATTGACTCGAGCAAAGACTCTTTCAAAAACGCAAAAAAATGTTCTTCTCAGTGAGTTTCGTGCCCTTGACCCATTAAAGCTTCTCGCGGAGATGAACAGACTTCAAACGAAACTTTGGCAGGTACATCTAGGGCCGGCACAGGAACCAGTTGTGGAAGGGCTGAGCAAGGAGACTAAACAAACGGATCGCTACACAATTCCTAAGCGCGCAAGCAAACAAAACAAGCGAGCTAAACCAGAGAGAACAAGGCAGCAGGATGACCTGTACGCCCGATTAATTCTAACGCAGGATTTTGTTGATAACGTCGAACATTCAGCATCGGGCAAAAATATTCACAGGGACAAAATGCTGATCGGTTTTGGCTTAAGAGTAAATCCCAATACCAAATCGTTTCTTGTTGAGGCTCGAGTAAATGGCATAGGCCGACGAATAACAATAGGAAGAGCTGATCTGTTCTCTGTCGAAGAAGCACGAGACGAGGCATGTAGGCTGCTCCGGCAAATGAAGAGAGGGATCGAGCCATTAAGACTTAGAAAGAGATAGCAAGGTTACAGCAAGTAATCGAACTATTTTTGAGTCACTACCGATGGTGCCATCCATGGTAAGATTATTAATGACGTAATAGTTCTTGTTTGGGTTAGATTTTTAAATGAAGTAACGGGGTAACTGGAGTGCTATGACTTATATTGCGACTACCTGGAATCGCAGTCTGTATGCGCTTCTTCGCTATTCTAACCGCAGGCTGGAAACTGTACGATTAAAAAGCAAGTTTGGTAGTTAGAAAAGGGCCAAGATAGTTCCCGATTCCCTTGAACAGCAACGGGAGCGAGAAAGTAGCAACGAAGAGCAGTCGACGGACGAAGGAATGCGGGTTTTAGAGCAGGACTAAGCAAGGAATCGAGCACCATTCCGCCACCACATATATCAACGAACTCAGGCTCTGCAAGAATGATTGGGTCAACGCGGTTTTAGAAGCTATGATTGAGAATAGGAATCACACGAATTGACCCGGTGAACACATGACGGAACTCATCGAGATAATAGCCGACCGCCGCCCACAAATTGAAGAGATATTCTCAAATTACGGCGACCTGCAGGTGCGCATTGTTGGCTCTGGAATGCGTGGTCCTTGCGAACATCCGGATGTCGACATACTGGTAAACTCAGACGTCACGCGCGACGAGGACATAGTTGTTTGTATCTACAATTTATCCTGTTTCATTCGAAAGCCATTCGGAGAAGGTCGGGTTCGCGCTGAAGATTCATTAGATTTGTGCATGGACCTGATTTCCCGGTTAACTCTGGTCTTAGGTTGCGCTCTCAATGTTGTGGATGAGCGGGCCTTGAAACATGATTACCCGGTCACTTACTCAAAGCTTCGCGGTGATACCACTGGTTGCACCCCATAAAGTCTACTGTGTTCCCAGTCCGCTTTGTGGGGGTGTTTGTCCACCGGCATCGTTAGCCCACCCAAACACCTCGCGGGGTGTCAATCCCGCGTGAGCTTCTGGCACTCCGATTCCGGCACCCTCTAACGCGTCCCTGCACGTATGGGCGCAATTGTTTGTATAAGGATTATAGCCTTTATCAATGGAACCCTGCGCAGCAGCCGCAGCACCAGCGTCTCCCCCACTTCCTGGGAACCAGCTCGTGAGGTCCGCAGAATAATCTTCGGGGAATGCACCATAAAATGCGGACAGGTTCGGAAATTGCCTGCCAGAATTGCTATCACCACCCAGTGAGTTAGAATAATAGGTCCAACCGTCATCGTCGTTGCCAATCAGCACTGCGCAATGCCCGTATCCGGGAAATCCTCGATGCCTGGGTGTAATAACAATAGCCACATCAAGGCCAAGCGGGTCAGTATACGCCACTGGTGCATTCTTGCAGTATACGAACAGGTTGCAGCCGGATTTCTCCGCAATCGGGTCCCGATTTGCCCAGCGCCCTAGAAACGGGTTGTATTCACGCTTGAAGGTCATAGACAGCCCGCTTGTTGCGTGGAAATAGTACCGGGCAAACTCGAAATCCGGTATCATACTGCCTTGAAGCTGAGTGACCCGGCCATATGGGTCGTAAGCCAGTTGAGCCTCGACAGCACCGCTTGAATTTGTCATCTCTCGCACGCATCCTGGCTTGTCCTTTGTGTAGACATAGCTCGTACCAGCGAGTTTCTCGCCTCCTGTGAAATATTGCGCCGTAATTGTTCCAGTGGAATCCCTAGCTTCGCGGCGGTCCCGCCCAGACCAAACAAATATCTTCGTTGACGCCACCGACCCGCTTACAGTCTCAACAATGCTTACATTCCTTCCCAAGCCATCGTAGGTAAACGAACTGTTATTGCCGCTTCCCGGATACGTGATTTTGATTAATCGATTCTCGCAGTCCCAAGAGTAGCTGTTCGTGCCGTCGGAGGTCATGTTGCCATTTTGGTCGTAGGTCAGCGACGAAGTCGTGCCTGTCGGCTGGTTTAGCTGGTAGGCATTGCTCTTCGTTTTTTTCTGCGCACCGCTCATGGTGCCCGGGCTGAGCGATATCTGTCGACAGAGCGTAGCCGGGGCGTAACCAAATCGAGGAATGATCGAGACCGGGGCGAGCGAAAACGCTTCGTAGTATCACTCGTTTATTTCGCTGCCTACGGAGTGTTATTTAGGCAAATATCTTCCGTTTTTGGCGTTCAAACGAGAGATATTGAGTGGTATCACTCGTTTTTGTTGCCACCGAATGTAATGGTGAGAAGGAATTACATACTCTGAACTGCCGGACTGCCAAACGAGAGCGTTGCACCAACCGCGCCCTTGAAGGGACGCCACGCATAGAAGAATATGGAGCCAAGCAGACCCGCTCAAGATGCTTGAAGCGACCGGTTTGAAGTAGGTTTCGAGAAAGAGAGATAGTCTGTGCGGGACATTGG
>DATNPN010000032.1:0-36754 GCA_036703195.1 Planktothrix sp.
GTCATCGTTGATATTATGCGGAACTCCAAAATCGTTTTTTTGCCAAGTACTGTAGGTTCCAGGTGTGATCTTGGTGTTTTGCTTTTCAACGAATCTAAATCGGGCAACTGTGTGGTCTTTGTCGTCCTTGAATTGAATTTCCAGGAGCGATTTATCTCTGTAAGGACCAGTAGGAATGGGCAGATATAAACTCTTGCCAACGGAAAACCCATTGGCTGAATGAAGTTTGACTTTTGGAGTTCCAACCAGGTGATGTTGCCGATTGAAGTCATCCGGAACAGCACTTAGCGCAAAGTTCTGAGTTTGCCATGGGATAGTAATTTTGTGTTCAGTCGAAACCAATTCCGTTTCGGACAAACCTTTTGGCGGAGTCAAGAAACAAGCTATAAGCCCGAGAGTCGTCAAAATTGCGACTGGCTTTCTGAACATGGTCAGACCTTACTGGAGTGATCTCACCATTGTACAGAACGTTGAGCTGTTCGGATGTCGCATATTTGAAAAGGGGCGACAGAGTTTTGCTGTATCACCCCGGTATGAACGGCTGTGAATAGCCGAAAGCCTTCAGTTCGACGCGATCGAACTATCGATAATCTGTCGCGCTAACGGTTAAGTTGGACAACCGTGTCAGCGCCTGCCCAGCGAGTCGAGTCCGAACAGGGCGCTGAGCAGCTCTACTTTCTGCTGCATATTGATTCCCGGCGATTTGAGTTGAACGGTCGGGTGATGCAAAATCTGATTTACCAGTGACTGGCTCATCTGCTCGAACTGCTTGAACGGGCACTTGGACTGCCCTGATGATGATGCCATTGCTTTGTCGACATGCTCTTGTCTGATCGTTTCGATTTTGCTGCGCAGTTGCGTAATGGTTGGTACTACATCTAGTGCCTGCTGCCAGTTGGTAAATTCGTCCAGAGTTTCAAACACAATATTTTCCGCTTCGCCGATCAAGGATTGGCGCTCAGCCAGATTGGTTTTTACGATTTGCGCCAGATGATCGGAGTGAAACAGCTTGACGCCTGGCAGGTTTGCCATAGAAGGATCGACGTTGCGTGGCACTGAGATGTCTACGATTGTGAGGGGCTTGCTTGCTCCGCGTCGTGCCTTTTCTATTTGCTCCTTTTCCAGGACAAAGCCGTCGGCGCTCGTGCAAACAATGACAAGATCCGCAGTGGCGCAGAGCCTAGAACGATCGGCGAATTTTTCCTTGCAGTTGAGTTTGTCGCTGCGCAAGTTGTGGGCGACCGATTTGCTGCGCTCGTTATCGCGATTGAGCAGCGATACCGTGCCTTGCTTGCAGCCGGAGAGCAGCTGTTTCAAGCACAACTGACCCATCTTGCCGGCGCCAATGACGACAACGTTCTTGTCTTGCAGGTCGCCGAGCAACTCTCTTCCCAGTTCCACCGCCGCCGAACTTGCCGATACAGCGCGCCTGCCTATGCTGGTTTCACTCCTTACCCGCTTGCCGCACTTCGCTGCCAGATCGAAAAGATGATTCAGTATTGTTCCGACCGTGCCGGCTTTTTGTGCGGCCTGGTGCGCGGATTTCACCTGTGCCAGTATCTGACCTTCGCCCATCACCATGCTGTCCAATCCGGAGGCAACGCGGAATAAATGCAGAGCGGCGTCGTCGCGCAACAACTTGAAGTCAGCCTTGAGCTCTCCGTGATCTTGCACACCCTGGGCGGATCTGAAGAAGTTTTCGATCTCCCTCAAGCCGTTGTGCAAGTCTGATGCGATGGCATACACTTCCGTGCGATTGCAGGTCGAGACGACGGCCGCTTCTGTGATGTGAGGCAGCTGCGCCAGAGCGCGCAAGGCGTACTCGAGGCACGATTCTGGAATTGTTATACGTTCGCGAATCGAGATCGGACTGGAATGATAATTCAATCCGCAAACGATGAGGTGATTTTCTGAAGATTTGCCGCGCATAAATCAGGGTCCGCAGTGTAGGAACGAAGGGCGGACAGGAACGAGAAGTCGCTAACTATTTCACCGGGCATGCTCCCGATGGTGTACCGCCTTCGAGGGCAGCCTGAATGGCGCTAGCCGGCGCACCACCTGCCTGGGCAGACTGTGCCTTTAGTGACTCTGGCGAGTTCTCGCTTCCTGCGTCGCCCGATTTGCTCGAATTGACTCCCTTTATCGGAAAGCCGACGGCGTTGGCAACTCGAACGAATGGACAAGCGTGTTGCGTGGTGTTGTCGCCACCACTGGTGCCGTCTTTTTGATCGGCTTGCGGACCAACTGCCTTCAACAGTTTATTTGCGTAATTCTCGAAATGGCTGGCCACCTTCTGCAGATGCTGCATGACTGCGTGTGCAGGCTGCGCTTTGCTAGTATCAAGCTGTTCGGGAATGACACCTTTATCACTAGTGGCAGTAGCGCTCTGCTGGGAGACATCGCGAGTGGTGCCATCGTCGACTCTCGCCTGGGGGAAATTCATGTCCCCGGTCATCATGTTGACCTGGTCGAGCGGCTCGAAATCTACTGATGATTGCGGAAGATCCTTCATTCCGCCGATCAGCGATTGTGCTAGCACACTGTTGGTGTTGTAGCTCTGCTCTGCTTGATCGGAAACTTCTCGTGCCATGGCGAAATTCACCTCTTACGAAGACGGGATTGGCTTTATGGTTGCTCGAAAGGTAGGTCTAGTAAATGGGCAAACCCAAGCTATGCCCAGCCGCATAGCTGGTGGCCTGCCCTCTGTCCACGTTTCACTATAAGAGGCGTTCGAGGCAAGTTCGGGACAATTCAGATAAAAGTCCGCGGGCGCCCGTCCGGCGGGCGAATCCTTTCGCGCGTGCCGGCAAGCGAAGCCGTTATTTCGTGGTGGTGATCGGCTTGGTCGCGCCCGCCGCCTCGGCCGCTTTTGCTTTGTCAGCCTGGATCTCTGCTTGCAGTTTTTGCTGGGCACGCTGCATGCCATCTTTCATCGAGCCATTGATGTTCTGAATCGCTTCTTGCGTCAACTTCGGCGCCACATCTAAAGTCTTCTGTCCGACCGGCGAACGATAGAATGCCAGGAGACTATCAATCTCTTCGGTTGAATAATATTTGTCGTAGAGGTTGACGAACGTGTCGCGAACTACCTTTTTGAAATCTACTTCTTCTAGCACATGGGCTTTGAAGTGATCCATGTATTCATCGAGCTTGGCGATGACGGCTTTCTTCTCTTCGTCCTTTTCGGCTGTCGTTTTCCCTGGTTGTTTATCGATCGATTCCCTAATGGCGTCGCTGAGAGAAGAGATCTCCGCATTCATCATCAGGTTGAAGCCCATTTCAGCTTCTTTCGTTGCCCGCATTGCGTCGAGCAGTTGCAAAATCTCGGCCCTCTTGTCGCCGGCAGCGGGCGTTTCGACCGCTTGAGCGCCGATTGGAGTCACGGCTTGCAGTGCGATTATGCTCGATGCAAGCAAGGTTGATAGTAGCCGTTTGTTCATTGCTGACCCCGTTTTGGTTTGCAAGTTAGTGTCGACCGGCCCCATAATTGCGAGCCGGGTTCAAGCAGGCTTTATTATACCGATCGTGCGCAGCCATGTTTCTACTAGCGCCGGCCATTTAGTGATCGGGTAAGAAGTCGGGCGCAGGCCGAAAGCATGGCCGCCCTCGGCGTAAAGATGAATCTCGGTAGGAACTTTCGCTTTTTTCAGCGCCGCGTAATAGACGAGAGTATTGTCGATGCTGTCTACGGGGTCGTTTTCTGCTTGCACGATGAACTGCGGCGGTGTTTCGCCTGTGACACGAATATCCGGATTCAAACCGGCATGTCCGTCGAGCGCTAAATGTCCGGGATAAAGAGCAACCGCGAAATCAGGGCGGCAGCTGACTTTGTCTACAGCGTCCACAGGCTTGTATATCTGATCTTTGAAGTGAGTGCTCACTGCGACTGACAGATGCCCGCCAGCGGAGAAGCCGAGTACGCCAATTTTGTGCGGGTCGATATGCCACTGCGCTGCCCGAGCGCGCACGACGCGAATGGCTCTCTGCGCATCATCGAGTGCTTCCGCCGATTTTGGATAATGCCCGGATTTTGGCAGTTTGTTTTCTCCCGGCACCCGATATTTGAGAAGAACTGCGGTTATTCCTTTCGAGCTCAACCAGTCACAGACTTCCGTTCCTTCCAAATCCATAGCCAGAATCTGGTAACCGCCGCCGGGAAACACAATCACAGCTGCGCCCGTGTTGTTCTCTTTTGGCGAGTAGACCGTAATCGTAGGCTTTGAAACGTTGCCCACATATTGCCAGGGCTTGCCTGCCACGAGTTCTTTCGTTTCTGTCTTGTCGACCTCGGCACCAGTCAGCGGACGCGATGCGGGCGGTATTCCAGGCCAGATGGGGATCTGTTTGAATCCAACTGCCGGCTCCCACGCGCAACTGGCTGCGTGACAGGACACGGCTGTCAGTACGGCACAAATGAGCGGATATTTCATGACAGACGCTACTCTAACTCAGCAACTTGAGTATGGTAGCACTCGCTTTGAATCAGATTCTTAGTTCGAAAATTAAGCGCTAAGCAGCGCCTTGCTTGCTGTCGCCTTCCTCGCGCTCTACGTCTTCCTGCTCAGCTTCACGTTGCATTTCGCCGATCGCCTTGCTGTACCAGATTGGATTGGCGCTGCGGTCAGGGTGCGTCTTCTCCCAGATTTCAGCGGCTCGCCGGTAGAATGTTTGCGCCGCCTGATAGTTGCCTTCGTCGGAGTAAGTCTCTGCTAAGCGGAAGAAGTTGAGAGCCAGGTTTTCGCTTTCGGGTCCGGATTCCTTCTTAATCATGCCGATGAGGCAGGCGTAAAGGCTTTTCGCTTGGGCCAGGTCGCCGCGTTTGCGGGCGAAAGCAGCTAGCTTACCTATATTGTTCACCGAGCCCCGTTCGTTCCAGAATTTCATCTTCGTCCCTCCACCGCCTTCGAGTCGGTAAAGGCAACTGTTTAGTTCCGGTGATCAGGCAGTATTACCGCGTTATAAGCCACAAGCCTCGCCGGTTGCATCGTTGAGATTACGTAGATTTGCAAAGAGACCGTCGACATAACGCCCTGGCACTACCGCGTGAGAAGGTTGTATTTCGGAATTGGCAGACAAACCTGGGTTTTACGATTGTCCCAGGCGAACGCTCTGTACGATCTTTTCGAAAATCGGCATCACTCGCCCGGCTGCGCGGTTGTAGTACAACAGTTTTAACCCGTAAATGCCGTGAATTGGATCGCTGAAAAAGAGATGATACTGATTCTGCTGGGGCTTGGCGGTCGTGTCCAAGCATTCGATGAATTCGGCATTGTATCTGCCCTCACCGACTTTGCGCGTGCCTCGCTTCAATATAATGATGCCGTGGTTTTTCCACCAGACTTCATCCCAGCTGATTGCCTCGCTCGTCGACTTCGCATCTTTGTATGCGCGAATTTGCATACCGGTCCATACGTTATCGATGCTGTTGTCCAACTGTCCGATGAACCACTTGTTGTCCATGGTGTGAAACACCCAGTCGGACGGATGAATAAAACTGATTCCCTGCTGGCTAAACCATTCCATATTAGGCGGAAGTTTGGTTTTCGGCTGGCTGGTATTGAGTATGCTCGTGCCACTGTTGGAAGCGTAGACGATTATTTTCAGTGATTTGAGCAGCTGTTCTTCGTTGATTGCGCCCGACGTGAAAGCAGCGACATCGCCTAGATGCACTTCTACCTCATGGTAGTTGTTCGTCTTCTCTTCGAAGAAGCGCACCCTCACTATAGTGATGGAGCTGTCCGCCTTGGTGATTGTTTTGGCGATCAAGGCCGCGTCGATTCTGCAATCTCGATCGACATTAGCCGCCTTGACGTTGACCACGGTGAAAACGTCTGCTTCGCTGCCGTTCAAACTTATGCGCAACGGCTGATATTGCTCTACGTCTTTGTCGGCGCGAACTGCTGCCGTCAGCGCTTCCGCAGTATTAGAGGGTTGATATGACATGGCACCGTGTGTGGTGCAAAGCAAAATCAGTGTGGCGAGCAGAATTTTCGATATCTTCATCATGGTCGATCCATGATCGGCGGTTTCATCCAATCTATCATCTTGTCGCCTGATGGCTCAGCTTTTAACCCCGGGAAAGAAGAACCTGAAATCGTTTTCGTCTTTGCCCGGACGAATGATAACCAATCGTCCCTCGACGTTTTTCGGGCGCCCCGAGCGATTGAGCTCCATGAACATGTTTGCCACGATGTCGTCCGGCACGACGCGCTCTCTGGCGGCGTTGCGTGCCAGGCAGATCTCCAGCGGCACATCGAGCAACCAGAGCTGCACGTCGATGTACTGGAATTGTAGCGCCCGGTCCAAGATCGGCTTGCGCTGCCGCATATTGATGTTGGTGTTGTCGACGACGATATCATTGCCAAGCTGCATTACTTCCTCCAGCCGCTGGAAGAAGAGTTCGAACACCTGCTCTTTGTCGCCCTGCTCTGCTTCGTTGCCGTATAATTCCATACGAATAGAGTCGGCATTCATGTAGTGAAAGCCCTTCTCGACCAGCTTTCGCGCCAGCGTCGTCTTGCCGGAGCCCGGCACGCCAACCATCACGACGAGCTTTCTCAACTCTTCTCTCCTCCTTTGTCGCGCATCTGCTCCTCTTTGCGGCAACAATTCCAGATGAGAAAGATTGCCGTCGCTGATACCAGGTAGGCGATCATCAGGTACAGGCGAAATCTGTCGCGCTCGTCGGTCTGTACCGCTACGCGCAGGTCCAGCCAGGGATTGGTCCAGAAGATGTAGGCAATCGATGCGAAGAAGAGACCGGTGACGAAAGTGGCGATGCGCCCCCATTTCATCAGACGCGTCCAGGTGTAGCCGCAGTGCACGAAGTAGCCGAACGAGAGAATGCCCAGCGCGATGGCGTAGTGTTGAAAGCGTCCCAGGGTGATCATGCGTTGCAGCGGGATGAACGGCGTCGCCAGCGCGACAGCGACGAACGGCACTAACACACGATAGTGGCTGTATTTCGACCATGATTCGTGCATCTGGCTGTTTGCCATGCTGAGGGCGCCCTACGTGGCGGCGTAGACCGCTTGCTCGTGCTCTTTTTTCAGTTTATCCAGCAACTCTTTGCGCCGGTCGTACAGCCGTTTTAGCTGGCGCGGCGCGTGGTTGGCCAGAGTATACGCGGCCACGATCGGCAGAGCGATCGTTGTGTCGGTGTAGCAAACGACCGTGTCAGGCAGCGCTTTCGGGTCGACTTTGCCCCATGATACTGCTTCTGCCGGTGTCGCTCCTGAGAGTCCGCCGGTGTCGGGACGTGCGTCCGTCACCTGCGCGAAGTAGTCGTGACCGGCTTCGTCGATGCCGAGGACTTCCTGGATCTGAGGTTCTGTCTGCAGCATGAAGTTTTTCGGTGAGCCGCCGCCCAGTATAAACACGCCGCTCTTGCCGCCGGAGCGCTTGGCCTCGAGAACAATCGCGGCAGTTTCGTTGACGTCTAGCGTGATGTCGATGCGCGGACCTTTGCCCTGAAGCGCCAGCGCCGCGATGTTCATGCCGATGGACGAGTCGCCGGGAGAGGAGGTGTAGACAGGAACCCCGCAACGGTAGGCGGTGGCTAAGAGAGTGGAGGCGGTCAGTCCGAGCTGCTTCTCGCGTTGCTCTACATACTTGCCGCAGAGGTGGTGGAATTCGGCCGTGCCCATCTCGCGCTGAAACTCAGGCGCCATCATGATTTCGCGGAAGAATTTGTCGGTGGAGAGCAAGACGTCGTATTCGAAGACGATGTCGTAAATGCGAATCACTTTCTCTTGGCGCAGGACCGTGTCGTCCCAGGTGTGATCGCCCTGGTGCAAAGTGCAGCCGATGCCGAAGTGCGTATCGTGGTAGAGATTGGCGCCCGTGCTGACGATCCAATCAATGAAGCCCGCTTCGATCATAGGAATCAAGGCGGAGCGCGCCAGACCTGCCGGCGTCAGTGCGCCTGTGAGGCTGACTCCGATAGTGACGTCTTCGCCCAGCATTTTGCGCGTGAAGAGGTGACAGACTTCCCGCAGGCGGGCAGCGTTGTAGGCGAGAAAGGAGCCATCGACGAGGTCGGTGACTGAAAGCTCTTTGCCGATTTTAGCCGGATCGATTTTCGTTCCGGAAAGAAACTTCGATTGTCCGCCGTCCCCACCTCCACATTCAGTTCCATGTGGTTTGTGCTTGTCCGCCATCATCTTCTCCCTGGCTAAGCCGTGACTTCTTCTTCTTCTTGTTCTTTGGGCATGCGCCCGGATGCATTGGTTTCATCCTGATAAACCACCTCTCCTTTGTAGAGGGTGATCAATGTTTTGCCTTTCAGCTTGCGGCTGTTAAACGGAGAATTGCGGCTCTTTGAATGACCGGCTGCTGCGTCGTAAGTCCACTTCAACTTCGGATCGAACAATGAGAGGTTTGCCGGGCAGCCGATGGCGACTCGCGGCTCCGCCAGCCCGAGAATCTTGGCCGGGTTGGCAGTGAAGAAGCTGATTACCTCCAGATGGCTCAGCGGATCGTCCGTGCGCAAACGCTCGAGCGCCAGAGGGAATGCGGTTTCTAATCCGATTACTCCGAAAGGCGCCTCGACGAACGGCCTCGCTTTCTCTGTCATCGTGTGAGGGGCGTGGTCCGTGGCGATGGCGTCGATCGTTCCATCTTGCAGAGCGCGCACCAGCGCCTCCTGGTCTGCCTTTGCCCGCAGTGGTGGGTTCATCTTGAAGGCAGTGTCGAACTCGTCTATGTCTTCGTCGGTAAGCATGAGGTGGTGTGGCGTCACATCGGCAGTCACCCGCAGACCGCTTGCTTTGGCCTCGCGGATAAGCGCCACGGCAGCGGCTGTCGATATATGTGCGAAGTGCAGCTTGCCGCCGAAGTTGCGCACCACTTCAATCTCGCGCGCCACACAAGCGGCCTCAGAAGAGGAAGGAATGCCAGGCAGCCCGAGGCGTACGGCGGAAGCCGATTCGTTGACGACGCCTCCGGCGGTGAGCGATTTGTCTTCAGGATGGCTGATAATGAAACGTTCGCAGACTTCGGAGTATTCGAGGGCGCGACGCAGAACACCCAGATCGCTGACGGGCATACCGTCGTCGGAGAAAGCGATTACGCCTGACTCTGCCAGTTCAGCCATGTTGGTGAGCTCGCTTCCCGCCATGCCTTTGGTCACACAGGCGACCGGCAGAACGGTGACGCAGGCGTGTTTGGCGATTAGATCTTTCAGCCGCGCGATGACGAGCGAATTGTCCATCGGCGGATCGGTGTTGGCCATGGCGACGACGGTGGTATAGCCGCCTGCTGCAGCAGAGCGTGTGCCGGTGGAGACAGTCTCTTTCTCGCATTGATTGAAGTCGCGCAGGTGCGTGTGCAGGTCGATAAAACCCGGCATAATCCACAACCCGCTAGCGTCGATTTCTTTTTCGTCGTCCTTCGCTTTCAGATTGGCGCGCACGTCTATGACGATGCCGCCGGCTATGCGCACATCGGAATCGGACGCCAACTCGTCTGCCGTGATGGCGGATGGATTGAGAACACGACCGCCCTTGAGCAGATATTTGCTGGTCGATTTGCCGTTGGCAGGCATCAGGCGCGACCTCCGAGCAAGACATAGAGCACCGCCATGCGCACGGCAACGCCGTTTGCTATCTGGTTAGCGACAAGCGAGATCTCTTTGTCGTCGATGAGAGCGTCCGTCACCTCTACGCCCCGGTTGACCGGTCCCGGATGCAACAGGCGCACGCCGGGCTTGGCCGCTTCCATCCGTTTGTGATCCAGGCGGTACAGCATTTTGTATTCGCTCAGGCTGGGAATCAAGCCTTGTTGCTGGCGCTCTGTCTGCAAACGCAAAGCGATGACGAAATCAGCGTCTTCCAGCGCTTCGTGCACGTGTTTGTGCACGATGACGTTGAGCTGATCGAGATACGGCGGCACCATTGAAGGCGGGCCGGCAACGTGAATCTCCATGCCTAGCTTCTGCAGAAGCCAGATGTTTGAACGCGCCACGCGGCTGTGCAAAATGTCTCCGATGATGGCGACCTTGCAGCCGATCACTGACGGATTGACCTCCTGCATGGTAAATAGATCGAGGAGAGCCTGAGTCGGGTGCGCGTTCCAGCCGTCGCCGGCGTTGATTACATGCGCGCTCTCACCCAACGCGTCGGCCAGCTGTTGGGCCGTGCCCGAAGCACTGTGCCGCTGCACGACGGCATGAGCACCCATGGCCGCGAGAGTTTTTGCCGTGTCCGCCAGCGATTCGCCTTTGCTGTACGACGATGTTTTTATGTCGAGGTTGATGACGGTCGCACCCAGTTTGCGTGCGGCAATCTCGAAGCTCGAGCGCGTACGCGTTGAATTTTCGTAAAACACATTAGTGACGACTTTGTTCTGCAGCACCGTCAGTGGTGCCAGCTGCATGTCGTACAGCCGCTTGCAGACCGAGGCGACCGACATGATGCAATCGATCTCTTCCAGCGAGAGATCTTTCGTGTCGATCAGGTGGCGGCGTTCAGACCAGCGCTGCATGCCGGGCAGGTCTCTGGGCAAAAGCGAGCTGTCTTCGCGCTCGAGCTGCTCTTCAGTCTTCTCCGACTCTTCCGTCGGTGTGCTTTTGCTTTTCTCGGGCATGCGATTCCTTCGTCCACCGGGGCGTAGTTATCTGTGATTTCGCCAATCGGCGGACTCCGCTTGCCGCCCCACTGGTCGCCACGCCGCGCTTGCCGACGTGCCAACAATGATAAGGCATTATCGCCGTTAATTGCGCTTAACAAGCCATTTTGCATGTTGCCAATAGCTGGCGGAGCCACTACTATCGACGGGTAGGCACGGGGTCCGTCCATAAAGGCGCGGAGCACCGCATTCTCGAGCTCAGCGATAGTGGGATAAGCAGGTTAATCAGTCTGCCCGGTTTCGCCGTGCGCGAAGGCACTGTCGGTTAAACCGACCGAGAAAATCAGCGTGCCGCACGCAAAGATCCTTCACGATCACTACGTTGTCACCGCCTGAGGGGGCGAGTTTGCCCCCGACACCGAACAAAGCACTGCCGCAGACGGCACGGAGGACGGCATGTCAAATCACCATCAATCGCATCATGCGCACAGCCACCATCATCAAGATCGAACGGCTCCGGCCCCCGCCACCAGCAATTACGCCAACCGCCTTTTGTCAAGAATGCTCAATGATCGCAAGAAGCCGGACAAACCAGCGGCTGTGGGAGCCGATGCCGCGCAGGCGGACAACCAAAGCGCCGAAGCGATCAAGCGGTAGCGCGCACGATTTATAAGTTGCAGCGTTCGCAAGCATGGCCGCACAGTTCACTGGTGAAGAGATTATCGAGCTGACCAAAGGTCGGCTGGCTCAAGGCATGATGCCTGACGAAGCGGCCGAGTTGTGCAGCGACACGCGACGTCTGGCGGAAGGCTGGTGGTTTGTCGCATTGCCGGGCAAGCATTTCGATGGGCACGATTTCTTAGGCGACGCGTTTTCCGCCGGCGCTCTCGGTTGTATCGTGGAAGAGCGGGGCAGCTACCCGATAGCCAGCACCAGCTTTCCTCTGATCGCGGTCGACAACACCTACGATGCGTTTCAGCAGCTGGCGCGCAACTGGCGCAAACGCCTCAATCCCCGCGTAATCGCAGTCACCGCCTGCCCGTCCGAACCGAGCGCCGTGGTGGAGTTGTGCGCGAAAATCCTCGCCCCCGAGTTTAGCCTGCTTACTCACGAAGACGGTGATGTCGAGTCGCTTTTCAACGCCGAGGCCGCTCTCGACGAAACAACTCGCATTCTGATCGCCAAGGTGGCGCCGGGCGAATTAACGCAGGCGGAGCTTGTGGGACGCGCGCTGGCGCCCACTATCGTCGTGCTCACCGAAGACGGTTTTTCGCATCTGCGCGCCGCCAATGAGGATGTCATCGCCCGCGCCGAGTGCGACCTGCTCGCGCACATGGATAAGAATCGCGGCTCGGGCATCGTCTCCAAGCGTTCTCGGGATCTTTTGCGGCGACTGAAATATCACTTCGGCGAGCGTACGAAGCTGTTCGACGATGACGAAATCAAGATTGAAACCGCTGAAGATGGGCGCTCCATCATGCATATCGTGGGTAGCTCGGTCGGGTTTCCTCTTGGTGCGGAGATAAAACCGGCCGATCTCTGGTGCGCAGTGCAGGCTTGCAAACAGATCGGCTTGCCTGACGATCGCATCGCTTCTCGTCTGAGTTAGATTGAGTGCTTGTAGACGAATCCGTTTCTTGTGCGTGACACGAGCATATAGAGCTGGCGCGTCAGCCACATGGTGCCGGGCAGAATGTAGGCGACGGCGGCGATTTTTCCGAACGGCAGATTTTTCAAAATGATCGGAATCGCTTCCGGTCCAAACCAGCGCACTTTATTTTCATCGACGAGCATCAGGCTCCAGCGGCTCGCATCGAGCTCCGCGACAAGATTGCGCTCGGCGTTTGAGGCGCTGTCGCGTTGGATGAATACAAAATGTCGGGCGCGGTCCCAACATTTCACCACTGCCGCGAGCTGACGGACGACAAAGCATCGGTCGTCACACACGATTGTGAGAAGTTGGGTTTCCAGGTTCTTCATGGCAACTGTGCTCATGTCGGACCCATCCCTGTGGTCGTCGAGTTTCAAGTGTGTTTAGTTTAGCAGAACTTTAGGCAGCGGGATATATGGATCCCCCCCATTTCTTTTGGGTTTCCCTAGCATTTTCGCAGTCAAGCTCGACCGTGATGAGGAGCCGCTTCTGAAAGATTCGCGCAGGGATCGAGCTGGAGACAGTGGTGGCGCATATAGTGCGCAGTTGTCATGTGGTGAAAGCGTAATACTATAAATATGGTTTGGTGAGTGAGTGATGGCACGGGCAGAAAGAAACGCACCGGTGTGGATGAAGCGAACAATGTTCGCTCTCATCGGGTTGCTCGCGTGCGTTGTAGCACTCTACCTGTTCTGGATGACCACTCCGTTCTACGCTTTTCAGGAAGCGGCTGTGGCAGTCCACACGCATGACTTAGCGAAATTCAACGACCGCGTCGACTTGCGCGGTTTTATTGACTCTTTGTTGAACGACCTCCTCATCTATCCTGCCAAAACCACTCCCGGTCTTTCTCCGCTGCAAGAGGAAGTGGCTAACGACGCAGTGAAGTACCAGGCGCACAAGTTGTCGGAGCAGCTCGTGACCGCTATCGAGCACGGAATATCTCGAGCTCCGCGCGTGCCTAGAGTGAGCATATGGGGCGAGCAACCGGCGCAAGCAGACGAGCTCATTGCCAGCAATGACCTCAACGACCTGCTCAAAGTGACCGCTAAGGAAGTCGGTGGTTCTGTCAGCCGCATGAAAGAAGTCTGCATGTCGCGCATGCAGCAGTACGCGCAAGCCCATCGCGATACCACTCCCGGGCGACTACTGGCGTGTTCTGCCAGCGACCGCGTCTTCGAGTTGAAGGAAATGCTGAACGAAGACGGGCTCACTTTGCAGAACTTCAAGGGTGTGTCATCGTACGAGACGAGCAGTAACGACGCCGGCGATACATGCAAGATCGGCTTTAGATTTTTTAGCCCGAAAGCCAATCACGAGGCGACGTTGCTGGTGGAACTGTGCCGCACCGGTTTGTTCAGCGACTGGCGCATCATGCGGATCTGCGATGCCTCCAACTATTTTGCGCAGCTCGGTGAGAATTACGACTCCGAGATACAGCAGATGGTTTTGGCTTCACTGAGCGGCATCAACCAAAAATCTGTCGGTGGGGAAGTGCAAGACATGGCTGACCGGATCAAGCAAAGCAAACCGGCGCAGAGTATTTTCAAACGACTGAATTTGCATTTTTGAATCTTTCCGAACGCCGATGCTGAGCCGAACAGCCGAGGATACGAGCATAAAAGATGCGGACGGCTCGCCCGAATGTTGACAAGACATCTTGCAATGGATTAATCATCCTAACGGTTGATTCGGCAGCGGCGACTGCCAAAATATATACGGCCAGGCATCTGGGCCTACATTTCAATACGGGTGATTTCGAATGTTACGACAATACTTGCCGCATCTGTCCTTGTCAGGATTGGCTGTGCTGTTTTTCTGGGGAGCCGGGGCTCACGCTGAAGGAATGGGCAGCAGCACACAAGATCTCACACCGCCGAAACAGATCGAGATGTACCTCGATGGATATCACTGTCTGAAAAGGGATGCGGGACTGCCTGCTGAAAAGCAGCTGCAATTTCGAGCCGCTCACTACTGCTCGCATCTTCCCTCCGGCGTTTTTATGTGTTCGGTGTACGACGGCAACGGGCCTGCCGCAAAATTAGTGGCAATCGAATACGTGATATCGGATGAAAAGTATAAGACATTGAGTGCCGAGGAGAAGAAGTCCTGGCACCCACACGATGTGGAGGTCGACACAGGAATGTTAAAAATGCCTGGTCTGGACCCCGCAAAAGAAAAAGCTACTCTGGATTTTCTCCGGGGCACCCACGGTAAGACGTGGCAAGTATGGCCAGATCCTACGACAGAACTTCCTGTGGGGAAGCCTGTTTTGCTATGGTCGATTGATGCCAAGAAAATCAACAGCACAACCAAAAAGTCCATGGAGGCTCGCAAGGCTAATCCCGCTTTTTAGCGCTCAGATGGCAGTGCAATCTCCTCAAGCTGATCGTGGAATGGAGCAGCACATGCTAGTAAGCGATTGAGCAGTGCCAGCCGAATTGGGCATGGCACTGCAGCACGTTGCAGCTCTGGGTGGGCAGCTATGAGCCCCATTTTACGCGTTATTCAAGAATCACATTTTGAAGTCATTGTTGCCTCAGTCGCGAGCGAGGAGCATCGCTCAATGCCACCACGTGCGATACCGCCAGTGATCGGCTTCTCGTGTCGATCTTGACGAAAATTCCGCTTGTCGCCTGGCTACACGTCCCGCTCTTACCAGATTTTCGCTCGCAGGTCAGGGGCGCGGTACTGAGTGGCGCCGGGCTTGATGTCGAAGGCGTCGAAGAACTCCTGATAGTTCATCGACGGGCCGACTGCCCTGAACTGACCCGGAGAGTGTGGGTCGACCGAGATCAATCGGCGTGCTTCAGCGTCACGAACGTTGCCTTTCCAGACTTGAGCAAAAGAGAGGAAGAAACGCTGTTCAGGCGTGAGCCCATCGATCAATTTGCGTTTGGATGGGTCTTTGGCGAGCACGCGTTCGAGAGCGTCGTAGGCGATGCTGACACCGCCTAAGTCGGCGATGTTTTCGCCTTCGGTGAGCTTGCCGTTGACGTGCAGTCCCGGCAAGACTTCGAAAGCGCTGTACTCGTCCACGATTTTCTGCGCGCGCTTGTCGAACTCGGCCGCATCCTTGTCAGTCCACCACTCGGTCAAGTTGCCGTCGGCGTCATAGTGTCTGCCCTGGTCGTCGTAGCCGTGCGTGATCTCGTGCCCGATCACCGCACCGATGGCGCCATAGTTGACGGCATCATCCATGGTCGTGTCGAAGAACGGCGGCTGCAAGATTCCGGCTGGGAAGACGATCTCATTCATTGGCGGGTTGAAGTAGGCGTTCACCGTCGGTGGTGTCATGTCCCACTCGCTGCGGTCGACGGCCTGCCCGTTGCGCACCGTGCGGCGATGCACTTCGAAGGCGTCGGATCTGCGCACGTCGCCGAGGTAGTCGTCAGGTTTGATGACGACCGACGAGTAGTCGCGCCACTTTTTCGGATAGCCGATTTTCTGTGTGAATCGGTCGAATTTCGCCAGCGCTTTCTGCTTGGTGGCGTCGCCCATCCAGTCTAGTTTTTCCAGGTGGTCGCGGAAGACACCGCGCAGGTTGTTGACGAGCTCGTTCATGCGCACTGCCGCGTCTGGCGGGAAGTATTTCTCTACATACAACTGGCCGAGCGCTTCACCGATCTGTCCGTCGATGACTTTTGATGCACGCTTCCATCGCGGTTCCATCACTTCTTGTCCGCTGAGCACTTTGCCGAAGAAGTTGAAGTTTTCCTGCTCTACTTCGTTGTGCAGATAGGGCGCGGCGTTGTGCAGCACGTGCCAGCGCAGGTAAGTCTTCCAGTCAGAGACAGGATGATCCTTGATCATCTTATTTACTGCCGTGAAGAACTCGGGCTGACCGACAATTGCGTACGGCATCGTGCTGAGGTCGCGGTCGTCGAGATACAACTTCCACGGAATCGCCGGCGAGCTTGCGATCAGCTCGGGCGTTTTGATGTTGTTGTAGTTTTTGATCGGATCGCGCAACTCCACCCGGGTACGGCTGGCTTTGGCCAGCTCGGTTTCTAGCGCCATGACAGTGGCAGCGTGCTTGGCCGCGTCATCGGGTGTTTCGCCCAACAACTTGAACATTTTCGCTACGTGCAAGACGTACGCGTCGCGCTGTTTGGCGAAAGCGTCAGTGAGATAGTAGTCGCGGTCCGGCAGCGACAAGCCGCCCTGACCCAGTTGAAACGCGTAAATCGAGCTGTTCTTTTCGTCCGGTTCGACGTCGGTCGTGAAGATACCCACTATGCCGTTTTTGTGGAAATCAGCCAAGGTGCTGAAGAGATCGTCGACCGAGTTGATCTTATCTACCTGCTCTAACTCCTTCTCGATCGGCTTGAAGCGAAGTTGCTCGAGCTTGTTCGTGTCCATTGCCGCCGCGAAGAAATCGCCCACCTGGCGCTTTACAGACCCGGCGGGAGCGTTTTGGTCCGCCCGCGCGTTGTCGAGAATGCCGTGAATGAGATAGCGATTGCGCTCGGCCACTTCGTTGAAGGTGCTCCAGCGAGCTTTGTCTTCAGGAACAGGATTGTCTTTGACCCAGGTGCCGTCAGCGTAATGATAGAAGTCATCTTGCGGCTTCACCGATTTGTCCATGTTGTTGACCGTGAAATGCGGCACTTTCGGTTCTACATCGCCCGAGCTCAACTGAGTCGTTGACCAGGCTGCGGTCGACCATGTGATTTGTGTGAGCGACAAAGCCAGAGGAATTAAGGCAATTCTTTTCATCGGTGTTCTCGTGTGTGCGACTGATGGATTGTTAAACAGATCGAATATTATCCAGCAAAGAGAGATTTTTCTGGAAAACTCCGCACGCTCTGCCGCTTATCAAGTGTTGAGCGACGCCGTCAACGCGCTGTGGATCGACCTATAAAGGAACGCGTTTGTAAATTGATATGCCGTGCGCTTCTCAAGAGGGTCTGGCGAAAGCTATCTTAAGCTCAGCTGTACGTTTGCTACTGCACGCGCCTGATTCTGCTGCATCCCCTGGGTGTGGTTGGGTAGCACTGTATCGAAGAGCGAACTCGCCGGAGTAAGGAACCCCCCGTCTAGATGCAGTGAAGCGAGAATTTTGTAATTTTTTCGGAGCCGTCACTTCCCCTGCGCATGCGCGACTGCCGCGAAGGGCACATGTCAAAAGCCGCTACATCAGTGACTTTACCATCATGCCCCCATGAGGGATAGTCGATGTGGGCGGATTAAATGTCTGCCGTATAGATTGGTAAGCGCTCGGAAGGAGTTTGTTAAACTCCGCTAGCCATCAGGGTTTTACTAGCAGTTCGCGCAAATGGTCTGTACCGTTGTATCGACAAAATGGTACAACAGCCCAACGTCATCTCTGTATAATATGCGCACGGCGAGCCGGGTTTCTCGTGTCATATCCAACTATCTCTGTAGTCATCGCTACCTACTCTCGTCCAGCACGACTAGCTACTTGTCTTCAAGCTCTTTCGCAGTTGGACTATCCGGCAGATCTGCTGGAGGTCATCGTCGTTGATGATGGCAGCCCGATGTCGCTCGACGTTGCCTTGCCCTCGTATACCGGCGAGGCGCCGATCCGCATGCTGCGCCAAGAAAACGCTGGTCCCGCCTCGGCTCGCAATGCGGGAGTGAAGGTGGCGCGGGGAGAGTACATTGCTATAACAGACGACGATTGCCAGCCGGCGCCCGACTGGTTGAAGCGCTTGGTGCAAGAGCTGGAGCGCTTTCCCGGCTATGCCATTGGTGGGCATACGGTCAACTCGCTGCCGAACAATCCGTGCGCAATTGCCAGCCAACTGCTTATCGATTATCTCTATGACTATTATGAAACCAGGGATGGACGCTTTTTTGCATCGAACAACATGATCGTGTCGGCGGACCAGTTCAAACAGATTGGTGGATTTGACTGTTCGTTTCCCGGAGCTGCCGCGGAAGATCGCGACTTCTTTAGACGATGGCTGGATGCCGGTTTTAAGATGACCTTCTGCCCGGAGGCGATCATGTACCATGGGCATGAAATGAATTTCGCAGGATTTTTGCGTCAGCATTTTCTCTACGGTCGAGGCGCTTACCACTACCATAAGCTCAAGGCTGACGGGGCTTGTTGCGGTATCAAACTGGAACCGCCGCATTTCTATCGCAATCTATTCGGCTATCCGTGGACTCGAGATTTCGGCTGCAATCCGGTTTTGCTTGATACGTTGCTGTTGTTCTCTCAGGGTGCCAATGCTGCCGGATTTTTTTGCGAAAAGTTTTCCGCCGGTAATCACTGAGCGGCGAGCTGAGGGTCTGCTGCGAGACGCTTGATGTTGGCGGCATACTCTTCTTCCAGCCATTTCTTGCGGTTGAGATATGACCGCAGGTAATGTCCTTTGTCGGCGCTTCTCAAAAGACTCAGCACCTGCGCACCGAGGTCGATTCGGTTTTCCAGCAACTGCCAGGTCGGGCAGAATTGATACGACTCGTCTTTGCGCAACGACTTGCGAAAGCCATACCAGGTCTGGGGCGCAATCACGTGTTTCTTAGGATTGTCGCAGAGCCAGCTTCCCCACCACGAGAAGGTCGAGTTGGCGATGATAAAGTTGGCACAGCGGCTCATCAGGCACAGAGACTGTATTTCATCCAATCCTTCGACGAATTCGCCGGTGTTTCCCAATTGCGATTTCGCCCAGCTCGGATCGTCGCTGAAAACGAGAAAGCTTTTGCAGCCTCGATGCTGCATGATGGCGATGGCCGCCCGATAGTACTCTATATCGAGCGGGACGAACTCAAATGACCTGTTCAGGTAATCGCCTCTGCGTATATGAATTGCGCAATCGGCGCGCTTGTCCGCCCAACCGGGCGGTAAGAGGTTGTCTACGAACCCGAACGAGTGGCGTATGAGGGACTCGCTGTCGCGAAAATACAAATGTGACTGAAAGAAGCCGAAAAGGTCGAGGTTGTCGCTTTGCGGTATGGTAGTGAACTGCGCCCTGGGCTCGAAGTATGTATGTGCGATGTTGGACGGTTCGAGCGATTGTTTAAACGATTGACGGAAGAATTGAGCATACCGCCACTGCGGAAACAGCGCTTCAGTGCTGAAACGCTGAGCAGCCGCCAATGTTGCAGCCACCTGAAAAAGTTGATTGCCGAGCTGTCCCAGGTAGCCGAGGCGGCTAAAACAGATCATCGTCCCTCCGGTCAAACTAGCTTAACTTTCGGTGCAGAGCCCATCTACCCCAGAGGGAGGTTGTTCTCGGGTGAGATCATTATTACGCTCTAGCCTAGGCGCCTGTCTGTAAAATGGTCCAACTGTCACCACTTTAGAGCTTCTCCTGGTGCGGACGGTGCCGGGTGCCCAAATGAATGCGCGCGACAAATTACTATCAACGCCTGAGATGAGCGTGCGTACTCTCATCGATCGTGCCGCGCAGACGGGGGCCTTTGCCAAGTTCCTTCTGGCACCCGAGGGTGGGGAGGGGATCACTTTCGCGCAGTTGAAAGAGTTTTCGTTGCGTCTCTTCCATCACATGTGTGCGTTAGGTCTTGGGAAAGGCGATAAGGTCGCTTTTCTTCTCGACAACGAACTTCTCACAGCCCAACTGTTTCTCGCTCTGATGTACGGTGGCTTCGTTGTCGTGCCACTGAATTTGGTGGCGGGTAAGTCGACGTTGGCGCAGACGATTTGCGACTCCCAGTGCCGCGCTATCTTTGTCTCCACCGATCTGCTTGCTGGTTTCTCCGAGGTTAAAACCGAGATCCCGCGTGATATTCACATTCTCACCTGCGTGAAAGACGAGCCCCTGCTGCTTCACGAGACGGGCTCGCAGGCATCACTGCCCGAGATCGAGCCTGATGACGACGCGTTGATAGCCTATACGTCAGGCAGCACCGGGCGACCAAAAGGCGCACTGTTCTCTCACGCCAGTCTGGTGGCTGGCGGCAACAACACCGCTGTCGCTCACGCTCTAGGCCCCATGGATCGCTCTCTGCTTGTTTTGCCTCTGTATCACATGAATGCGCAGATCGTCACTCTTATGTCCACGCTTGTCTCGGGCGGTTCCGTCGTGGTGACGAAAAGATTTACCGCCAGCACTTTTTGGCAGACAGTTCGCGACTGCCGCTGCAGTTGGTTTGCGCTGGTACCGACGATCGTAACGCAGCTGCTCGAGCACGCTAGAGCAAACGGCGTCGCCAGCGCGTGCGAGGCCGCACAGTTTGTCAGGTTTGCTCGCTCATCGTCCGCCCCGCTCAGCCGCACAGCGCATCTCGAGTTCGAGCGCGTCTTCCAGTTGCCGATGATTGAGGCGATGGGGATGACCGAGGCTGGAGGCGCGATCTTCTCCAATCCGCTGCCGCCCGATGAGCGCAAACCAGGATCGCCGGGCATACCGTACGGATTCGAGGTGAGAATCGCAAACCAGCATGGCCAGGCGCTTGGCGCTGGCGAGATCGGCGAACTGCTCGTGCGCGGGCCGAGCGTGATGAAGTCGTACTTCAAGCATCTTGACGCCGAATGCCTGACAGCAGATGGGTTTATCCGCACGGGCGACCTGGCCGCCGAAGATGCTGATGGCTTTATATTTATTGCCGGGCGAACCGCTGACGTGGTGAACAAAGGCGGCGAGAAGATTGCCCCGCGCGAGATCGAGGAGTTGATCCTGCGCCACCCCAGCGTTTTGGAATGCGCAATCACCGCTGTTGAGGACCCCCTGTGGGGGCAAGACATGATTGCATTCGTGGTCCTTAAATCGGCAAGCGCTTGCTCGCAGAGAGAGCTGTTCGCGCTCTGCCAGAAAGAGCTAGGCATGCTGAAGACGCCGTGCCGATTCGAGTTTATTGCGCAATTGCCTAGGGGAACCGCCCATAAGGTCGATCGCAAAGCATTGAGTGCGCGTGCCGCATTGATTGCCAGTGCAACCGCGCCTGTGTCGGCTGCCGGCTCGCTTACGCCTGCCGACCAGGAGTGCGAAGCGAAAGTGATAGAAATTATGGCGGAGGTGCTTGGACACCCGCGCCTGGACAGATTGGATAACTTCTTCGATTTGGGTGGATACTCGCTTCTGGCGCTGCGTCTACTGCATCGATTGTCGGCAGAGTTTAACTGTAACGTGCCTCCATCGGCGCTCTTCGCCGGACCGACAGGCGCTGACCTGGCTGCGTATATCAGAAAGCAGCAGTGGCAAGGAAGCTGTGGCGACAGCACGGACAGTCAACGCTCGCTCGTTCTGCTCAGTCGAGAGGCTGACGGTGTGCCTGTTTTCATCACTGCCGGAGGACGAGGCGGTGAGGAGGAGTTCTTTGTTTACGCAGGGTTGATACGCCATCTGCCCGATCATTACGCCTGCTACGGTCTGCGAGCGCGGGCGAGCATTGCCGGTATGGAGCCGCACAAGTCGGTAGAGCAGATGGCTGCCGCTTACATCGATGAGATTCGGCAGGTGCAACCGACTGGTCCCTATCGGCTTCTCGGCGAGTGCTCCGGCGGTGTCGTGGCGTACGAAATGGCGCGTCAGCTCGCCGAGCGCGGTGCATCAATTGACCTGCTGCTGCTGCTGGACTGCCGAGCTCCCGATGCCGCTTATGAGATGTCGACTCGTTGGCGGTGGATGATCAATACGATCAAACGCAGATTCGCAGGGGAAAAATCTGCCTCCTCTGCCATTCCCAATCTCTCTGACCGGGAAAGCGAGTGGCGCTGGCTACAGTACAAAAAGCCGTTGCTCCGCTATCGACCGCGGAGATATCGTGGCAGAGTTACGCTTCTGCTCAGCGAAGAGTACGCTCGCGCACAAGTGCAAGATAGCTGGAAAGCGCTTAGCGATATCGAGCTGGTAAGGCTCATTGGCGACCATTACGGCTACATACGCGAGCATGCGTTAGCCAATGCGGGAGCGCTCTCTGCTCTCTTGCATGGTGCGAGACAAACCACTGCTGACTACGCTAAACAGGGCGCGCGGCAGTTATCCACCACCGGACGACTTTAAAGAGACGTTTGCGAGGCAAAGATTGACGACTCTCGACGAAAACGAACAGTCGCTGTCGCGTTGCGCGCCTGCGCATAGTACGCACGCAGAGGCGCGGTTTGCCGCGTTTCTAACAACTATTTATGTGCTGGTCGAAGCGGCGCTTCTGGCGCGCCACGAAATGTGGGCGGATGAACTGCAAGCGTGGGCTATCGCTTGCCGAAGCGACAGTATTGTAGCGTTGTTGCAAAATGCCGCATACGAAGGGCATCCTCCCCTCTGGCATCTGTGCCTGTGGGTAGTCTCGCGATTCACTCACGCGCCTGAAGCGATGCAGGTGTTGCACCTGTTGATTGCCTCGGCAGCAGTGTGGATCGTGGCTCGCTGGGCGCCATTCTCGCGGCTGCAAAAGGTGGGGCTCTGTTTCTCCTATTTCCTGTTGTATGAGTACGCTACGATCAGCCGCGAGTATTCTCTCACCGATCTCTTCCTCTTCGGCTTCTGTGCCCTCGTGGGTGGCGGGGCGCCGGCATGGCTTCTGTTTTTGCTTCTGGGAGTATTGGCAAACACGTCGGTGTACGCAACAATTATGGCGTCTGCTCTTGCCGCCTTCCTCCTCTGGCAGCGCCTCTTCGAGCGATCGCCGCAGGTTTCGACTGAAGAAAAGGCGGCCGGGAGTAAGAAATTGCAGGTGTCGTCGGTGATGGCCGGATTGGCTCTGTTTATGTTTCTTGCAGGGGCGGCTGCCTGGCAGATCGCGGCAGCGCGTCTGGCTCATCACAGCCCGAGCGCAGTGCCGGGGCTGGAAAACCCGAAGTTTCTTGCTTACCACCGCACGCTGGGATACTTCCTCACGCGTCTGGCAATCATGATTTTTCCAGTCTGGCAGGCGTATCTGCCCATGGAAAACCAGCAACAGTACTTGTGGAACTCGAACCTCTTTGCTGGCGCTTTATCGGGATTGATGCCGCTATGGGTCGTCCTGACGCTGCTGCTGTCGATTTTATTCGCCGTGGCTATGCGTCGGGCATCGCTGGCGATTGCCTTCTTAACCGGCACCGCAACCATGATTATTGTCGGGTTTCCGGCGGCTAGACACGAGGGCATGGCTTTCATTTTTCTCTTTGCCTGCTGGTGGCTGAGCAAGCTTTTCCCCGCTCCCGAATCTGCCGGTGCGGCGCTGCGCGAGCGTTTTGCCGCTATTGCCCTGAGCGCGATATTGGTGGTGCAGGTGGTGGCGGCAGCAATCATGGCCGGTACTGATTTGGTGAAACCATTCTCCACTGGGCGTTATGCCGCTGAGTACATCGTTGCGCACAATGTGCAAAACTTGCCTGTATTTGGCACACCGGATTGGATCGTCGCTCCGATCGGGGCTTGGCTCGATCGTGATGTGTGGATGTGCGAAAGCATGCGCTGTGGAAATTTCGTACTCTGGGACGGCAAAACTGTTTATCCCAACTCTGATGACGAGGTCTATGCGCGGCTGGACGAGCTTATGCGCCGCAACGGATTCAATGCCTGCTTGTTCGTCAAGCGTGCCGAAAAGCCGTTCGAGAGTGCGCGTTTTCTCTCGCGTAAACTGGTGTCATTCGACGATGCGATGATTGAGAACGAACGCTATGCCGTCTACGAGGTCGAGCTGGCGCCGGTCAAAACTCGAAGTAAATGAACGGCGCAATGCCCGAGGCGGAGAGCAACCAGCAAGCGAGAGCGCATGCCGTCGCCATCTGCACGCGGTAGAACACGGGCAACGTAATGGTGGAGCGATAGTACATCTTCTCCGCCCACGGACCAACAAAACAGCACGCCAGAAGAATTGCTGCCAGCGCCACCCACTTCATCTCGTGTCCTTGCAGCGCGTACAGCAGTTCAGACAATCCTTGCGGCACCATGCTCAGTTTGGCGAACATCGCCATGGCGTCCGGCAGTGTGGCGGCTCGGAAGATGACGCAGGCAGCGGCGACGGTGCTGAAAGTCAGCAAAGTAGAGCCGATTTTGTATGCGCGGTTTTCCAAGACCGTATTTTCGTGTTTGGCAAAAATGCGCGAGCGCACTGTTCTATAGAGGAAGTAGAGAACGACAGCCAACCCATAGTACGCGCCCCAGATGACGTAGCGCCAGCCGGCGCCGTGCCATATGCCGCAGATAAGCATGACGAGAAAGAGATTGAGCAGCACGCGCGGATATGCCCGTCGTGTCCCGCCCAGCGGAATGAAAACGTAGTCGCGAATCCATCGCGTCAGGGATATCTGCCAGCGTTCCCAGAAGTTGCTGATGTTGCCGGCGCTGAACGGGTGATTGAAGTTGAGCGGCAGCTCGATGTTGAACAGCAGTGAAATCCCGCGCGCGATGTGCGTGTAGCCCATGAAGTCGAAGTACACTTGAGTCGTGAACGCCAGCGCCGCCACGTAGTTGAGCAATACCGGAAAGGCGCTCGGATTTTTGAAAATCGGATCGGCAATGGCACTGCAATTGGTGGCAATGATAACTTTGTAGGCATAACCGAGAATAGTCAGCTCCAGCCCTTTGGTGATGCGTTCGGCGGAAGGATTGACCAGTGGGATTCTGTATTGCGGGCTCAACTCTTTGAAGCGAATAATCGGGCCGGAGATGAGGTGCGGGAAGTACATGATGTAAAAGTTGTACTCCAGCCATGAATTCGACGGTTTTTCGCCGCGATACGTATCAACGAGATAGGAGATGGCTTCGAATGTGTAGTACGAGATACCCAATGGCAGAATGATGTTCAGATGCGCCGGCAGGTGATGATGCACGTGCAGTATGGAAAACAGCGAGCAAGATGATTCGAGAAAAAAGTTGCAGTATTTGAAGAATCCCAGGATGAGCAGGTTTAAGGTCAAAGCCGCCGAGAGAGCCGCCTTGCGCTTGTAGGGCGAGGGGTTGCTATGGATGAACTTGCTGGCGAAGTAGTCGACAGATGTCGAAATCAAAATGATGATGAGAAACGGCACGCTCCAGCTGGCGTAAAAGAGATAGCTGGCAAGAAGCAGTAGAGCAGGGCGAAAACGCACGGGCAGCGCGAGAAACAGAAGCCACGTCGTGGTAATGAAGAGCAGGAATTCGCCCGATACGAAATTCATTGCGCGCTCTCCGCCGTATGGGAGATGACCGAACGCAACGGCTCTTGTTCGAGGCGCTGTGCGAGCTGCTCAGTTGCTGTGATCGCTCCCGCCATGTTGCAGTGGAGGGGGTCGCGGAAGTGCAACGGATCGGAGTCGATGTCGTGAAGATCGACGAAGAAAATATTCTTGTTGTCTGCCAATCCTCCGTAGCGGCGCTCGAGCTGCTCGTTGTGGGCGGTTGCATCGGTGAGCTGACACTCCGGCAACCAGAGCAGAACAAGTTTGAGGTTGTGGTCCGCGCAGTATTTTTTGACGCGATTGAACCAGTCCAGCGACCACTCTTTGTCGTACCAATCGCACCACATAAAGGGTTGTGTTTTGGAGATCTCTCTCAATAGCTCCTGACGCGACCTGACGACATAACCGGATGATGTTCCATAGCCCGAAATCTCAGTGGCTACGCCCTGGTTCGGTTTGAAACTGTTGTCGTATTCGCGATCGAAATCGACAGCGTAGCCGATCGAATTGAACAGTTTATCTCTGAGAAAATTGCGGTCGCGCACGAGCGAGAAATTGTCTTCGGCAAACTGGCTCAGATACTGAGGCAGCGTTTTGGGACCGTGGAAGCGCCTGCCGATGTAAGTGTTGCCGAACGCCTCCATGTTATTCGTTTTGCTTTCGTGAAAATGCTTCTGAAAGGCGTCCATGCGAAGATCGTAAAAAACAATCGGTTTGACGGTTGAGTGGGTGACAGCCTCATTGAGCATGAGCAAATGCTCATCTACGCAGCTTGCTTGTGTAGCCAGATTTTTTGGATAGGTCTCGATGCCGTTCTCTCGCAGGCGTGCCTGGAGCAGCTCAGGATAGACAGCTAACTTCGTGAAGGAGCCACCAATGAAAACGAGCTGATTGGGACAATCTACGGGCCTGCGGGCTGCCACGAGTTTGGCATCGAACTCCGGACTGACCGCCCTGGGGGGATGCGTTAGCACGACCAGATTGCGGGCGACGAATTCAGCAGCCAGAGCGGCGCACAATATCGCCAGGACGATCTGCAATGCTATTTTTACGGACGAGCCGGCAACCGGCACCTCAGGGTGCTGATCGCTCGCGACAGAAGTGCCGTGAGTTTTAGAGCTGGTTATCTGACTGATCACTTTTAGTATCGGCTGCTTCGAATTGTGCCTCGAACGGGTTATTCGCTCAAAAGCGCCCTAATGATAACTGTTGTCGCGAGGCATCGGCCGGATGTCAGACGTGAGAATATTCTGCGCAAACGGTGGCCGGTATTTTCGGTTCTGCTGATCGCCAACTCTCTGTGGGTTAACGTCGGTTGGGCTGCGACATTCCTGGATCGTGCCTAAACCTGCCCGGCAGCAAATCGCCTCATCCTTGGCAAATTTTGATGTTAACCAGATGGTGGGTTGACACAGATTTTATCGACTGAAAGGTTTTACCAGAGGTTGCTTTCCGCGACTGTGGAGCTGTTGTTTAGCCATTTATCAGAATTTTGTCATTGTAAATGTGGATCTTCGTTTGGTAGTGAGAGCCCACGCCTCTGGCGCTTGGCAGGTTCTGATAACCCCGGGGGGAGCTAGCCTCACAATGGGTTCTTCAAATAAGATTGCCTCGGTTGAGTCGGGGCTAGACATTAAGCGGCACAGTACCAGTGCTTTTACCTGTCTGGCAAATTCATCTGGAGACCGATACTATGGCAGTAAGCGGAGACAGAAAACAGCTAGTCACAACGCGACTCGCCAAGGCAATCGGGCATCTCAATGCCGTGCAGAAGATGGTGGAAGACGAGCGATACTGCATCGATGTCTTGAACCAACTGAAGGCTGTGCAAGCGGCGCTCGACAAAACAGCTCAATTGATGTTGAAAGAACACCTCAACACATGCGTGGTCGAAGCCGTCAAGGCTAACGATTCTGCCCGCGTGATGGAGGAGTTGTGGCAGCTTCTCAGGAAGAGTCCCTGGGAATCGGATGAGCAGTTGCCGGCGCCTGGCGGAAATAAGGATTGTCGCTGCGGTTAGTGCAGGAGTACGCCCATGCATCCTTGTTGCTGGGGACCGATGTTTCAATTTCTCGCCCAGATCGTTCCGGCTTTGGCGGTAGTGGGAATGGCTTGCCAGCGCATGTGGCAGCCGTTGATGCAACGGTTCAGGCATAAACAGCAGCAGCAGTCACCAGTGAAAAGCTGTTGCGCTCACAAGGAAGAGCACATTCAAGTTGCGCTCAGTAAGAAGTAGTCAGTCCGACTGCCATCGATCGGTCTAACGTGACGCGCAAATCAGCCAAGGCGGCTGATTGCTTATGGTTGTTCGGTATGCATCGTAAGAAAATGTGGCGGTGTTGCTCGCAAACCAGAGCGTCGTCAAGTGTAAAGCAAAAGAGCCTCGAACTCTCGAGGCGCTGCAAGTTGTGAAACCGGCTTGGGCGCTCGCTTACGGATGCACGTCGCCGGCTGGGCAGGTCTGCTTCGTCGACAAGACCGGAACGAGAGTCAATCCGTTGACGCGCATGCCGAACAGTTGTGTGCTGGACTTTGTCGCCGACGGGAAGTTTTGGATAACGAATTCGCTCACTGTCATTTTCGTTCCGGACGGAACGCCAAATTGGGTCTTGCCCAAAGTCCCGGTCCAACCGCCGGAGATCGTGCGCACCTTTTTCGCGTTCGCCATGGCTGCCGCATATACGAGTGAGTTGCCGTTTTGATCCGTGCCGATTGCGTATACCCACGGCCCGTTGGTCAGATTCGCTGTACCTCTGATGTCGAATTCCAGCGTGGCTTGATTCATCTGGCTATTCGAGTCGATGTCTGAGAGCGTCAGACCAGTTGTCGATTCGCCGTTTTGAACGGTGGTGAACTGGTTCAGCAGAACGCCGCCGCTGTTGACCCAGCGGGAAGTGCCGTCGGCGGTCCCTGACGGAGTACATATGAATGGGGTAATCAAGTGGGCGTGCGCCGCAGTTCCGAGGCTGAGGACGAGCGCTGTCGCGCAGGCAGATAAAGTGAAACGGCTTAGTTGAGCCATAATAGCCTCGTAATCTTAGTAAGAGATAACATATGATAGAAAAGATCCTCATCTGCTGCATTGGCTCTAACTAAGCTCGCATGTCCTCTGCGGCGATGGTAACGTGCGGGCGGTATTACGGGCGGCTAGTCGCGCGCACCGAATGCGGTGACTTCCACTCCTTTGCTCGTCAAAATTCCCGTGAAGAAAACGGTCAGGATATCGTCGCAGCGGCTCTCGAGAGACTGGCTGCTGGAGCCGTATCGGTGCAAAAACAGCTGTCCGTATAGAAGTTGATTGAGAGTCTCGACCAACCAATCGGCAGGCATCTTTCTCACAAAACCTTTTTGCATCAGATCGGAGAAAAACGCCGTCCAGCGAGCCGCATTCGTGCGGCGGTGCTCGAAATAAGTGCTATGAGGGCGGTCAGGAAAGACGGCACGCTCTTGCATGAATAACTCGATCAACGCAGGATTTTCATCGAAAAAACGGAGAAAAGCGCGCACGCCAAGCGCGATGCGACCGACGCTCTCACCGCCGGGGTCGGCCGACTGTTGAATGAATGTGGACATCCTCTGCAGCCCTCGGTTGAGAGCAGCGAAGAACAGCTCTTGCTTGGAAGTGAATGCGCGATATATGGTGCCTTTGCCGATACCAAGCCTGCCTGCGAGCTCATCGATGTCGGTTTGTGCAAATCCGTTTGCCGCGAACATCTTCGTTGCGGCGTCGAGTATCTCCTCGTTGCGTTCTTCGAAGACAGTCGGGTCTTGCTTGGGGCGGCCTCGTTTTCTGGAATCAGCCATTGTTGTAGGTCCTCTTTAGTGGACGGACACGTCCGTCCACTAATATATCAGGATCAGAGGCTGATGCTTTTAGATCTCCGAAACAATTTCCGATCAAATCTGACATAACTTTGACACATTTTCGTACCAGAATGGTGTTTGACCGACTATCTCCATCTTTGCGCACATACCCGACACAGGCACCCCATGCCTTACCGCTTGGCGCGGCAGTTTTTACACCACTTTGTAGGTGCAATAGAACATGGCTTTTGTAGCAAACGATACTCCTCAAAAGACGGCTGACACTACTGCATACCCCTCGCAGACATCCGGCGAAGACGCGTACCGTGCCGGGGCTCCCACTAAACTTGATACTCGCCCGCAAACTGCGGACAAGCATCTGAAAAACACGCTCGAGCTTGTCGATCATACGAATAACTCTGAACACACAGCGCTCCAGCCAGGCGATCACAGATATACAATCTCCGTAGACGGCAAAGACCGTCAGTTCGAAGTTCATGTCCCACCAGGATATGACGGCAAGAAGCCGTATCCGGTCGTCTATATGATGCCCGGCATGGGCGGCTCGATCGATCAGCAAAAACATGAAACCGGCATGAACAACCGGCAAGACGCGATCATCGTATACACCCAACCGCTTCCCAAAGATTTTCCAGGCGACTTCAATTTGACTAAACAGACGTCGTGGAACCTGAACGACGGCAGCCTGACAAAGAAAGACGCGAGTTACGACGACATGGATTACATGCGTCGTGTCAACCAGCTTGTCTCGCACCAGGTGAATGTGGACAAAAACGCCCAGTACATAGCCGGATTCTCCGAAGGCGGCGGCGCCGCTCAATACGTGGCAGAGCAGATGCCCGGCACGTTCGCCGCAGTCGCGTCAGTGCATGGCACATATCTCGAGGGTGAAGAGAAACCCCAGAAAGACTCAGGCACGGCGTTTATCGATGTGATGGGAACCAGCGACCACATGCTGCCCATGAGCGGCGGCAGGGGGCTAATGACGTTAACTACGCCGATTGCCGCAGAATCGCGCCCGTTGCAACAAGCGACGAACTGGGCTGCCGCCAACGAATGCTCGGCTCCGACCGTCAAACAAGACGGCACCAACACAGTTACTGATTACGCCTGCCGGTCCGGGGACGTCGAGCAGATCGTGCGCCAGGGCGGCGAGCACGCCTGGGACGGCAAAGGACTGAACGGCAAAGCTGATTTCGGCTGGTACTTCGTCGGCATGCCGGACACGACGCAAGACACCACCCGCGATATCATGAATTTCTTCAACGCCCACCGCAAACAAGGATCGTAACCTGCGGAGCCTGGCCTTCCATAAACGAGAGCGACGCAGCTGCCATGCGTCGTAGGGGTCGCTTGCAGCGACCCGTTGCAACAGGTCCGATCCGATTACTTGCCGTTGCCCTCGGCGCCGTTGGCGGTGCCGGTTTGAAAACAGGCCAGGCGCACTAGAGCGTAATCGAGCTTCAGATCGCCTGAGCGCACCTGCTCTTGCAGCGTACGAGCCATGTCGATCAATTTCATGTTCTCTTTGTCGGTATCTTTCAACACTTCAGCCAAGACGATCGAGTCATCGACGACGACCTTGATTGCGTCTTTCAAGTCCTGGGGTTTTTTCGCACTCAACTTCTGCGCCTTGCTAATAACCTGTGATGACAGCGCCTGATCGGCAAGGATGCGTTTAATCACCGATTGCAGTTTGGCGCCATTCATGTAGCCGTTCAGCCGCAACAGCTCATAGAGACTGAGGTTTTTCTCTACCGTCGAAGGCATCAGTCCGCATTTGTTCATGGCGGTCTGCAACGGCACTTTGCCGTCATCGAGAGTTTTTATGACGCTGCAAGCGTCGTTGACGGAAATACGATGCAGGCGAATCAACTTTTGCAGTTCGACCGCCGCCTCTACGACATCGGGGCTGACCCAGCCAAACTCGGAGAGAAGCTCACCGAACATCTTGCTGTTCGCCTGTGACATACCGACAGCGACGTCTACTTCCGCCTCTTTCAACAAGCCGGCCGAGACCAATAGTTCGCCCAGTCGAGCAGCGCACGGCAGCAAGGACGGAACCCGCACTTTGGCTCGCCGCAGCTCTTGAACGGCTTCGCCACCTTCCATTTTGCCGAGCCGCAAATCGTGCTGTAGCTTCAAAGCCGAGCCCAGCACCTCTTCCGGCAGGCGGTCCAGGAGGAAAAGAACCCGTCCCAGCGGCAGACCTGATGCGCTAGCAGCATTGAGGGTGGCGGTTATGTCGTCGGCGGACAATACTTCCGATGCGATGAGCAACTCGCCCAGGCGAGTTCCTTTTGTCTGGTAAGCCTGACAGCCCATGACGATCATCGCATCTGCGAGCGTCCAGCCGTTGCGTTTGGCGATGCTGATAGCTTCTTTCGCTTCATCGAATGTGAGGATCTTGTCCCTCAACATCCATTGCGCCTCGACGACGCTTTTCAGGGTTTCATCCGAAAGAGCCTCGGTCATGACCAGAATTTTGCCCATCGGAAGGCGCGTCTGCTCCGAGATGGAGAGCGCCTTTTCCAGGTGCTCCTCTTTGATGAGGTGCATTGTGATTAACAGGCGGCCAAGCCTCAGGTCTTGCATCGATTCCGAGCGGTCGGTCGGAGCTGGTTTGAAAAGTTCTAAGTCCAAAATGAGAGCACCAAGTAAACTTTGCCCAACTTGGGTCGCGTGGTCACTAATTTTCATGTACCAAATTGCTCAGCTTTCTAGTCCTTAATGGACGACTAATTTGCAGGTTTCGTAATGATTTATCGGCCGAGCGGTTTGGACGATGTGTTTGTGTCTCGATCAAAAAGCAGTGAAGTGACTGAACGAATAGCTTGCTAGTTTCGACTCTTTTGTGCATTGTTTTTTGCTCGGTCATGAAACAGTATTGGTTGCAGTCTGGCAGGCTCTGATAGCAGTATCGTGACTGTGCCACATTGCGGTCATTGTTGGCCTGGATGAGCGAGACGAAGTTAGCGCGGTAATTACTAATTACGGCGCCTGCCCATTCAGGTGTTGTTTTGCTCAACGACCGCAGGCTCGGGCATTTGCTCGCGTACAGTTATGGCGCCTGATTTGCCCGCATGAAGCTGATTTGCTAAGTATTAGTCTCTCCAATCTCACTGTGTTCAGGTATCTCTTCAACTCTCGAGTCAGCTCCCTCTTCCAGCTCATACTGTTTCATCCTGGTGTTGCACCTGGTTGGCAGAGGTCTTTGTTGTCTCGGTTGCACGAAAGAAACATCGATGTGCCATCTTCACCCTCAAAAATATCGCTGCGCTTACCCCGACTTGCAGGTGGGCGAGCGTCGCATGGTCGATACGGCTTGGGCAGCTCAACGTGAGGCGGACAGCAATTCGGGCACCGGGTTCGCTGTGAGCACTCACGGGGGCGATTGCCTCACGGCGAGTTCTGCTTCGGCGGCTGGGTTCAGGGCAGTGGGCGACACGTTGTTGTCCGATGTACTGAGCCGCTACCTCAAGGTCACGACGGCTGTCGCTGTTTATCCGGACGATAAGGGTTGGCCGTTGCGCATGCATCTGGAAAAGCTCGAGAAGATCGCACCTGACGTCGACTTTCTCATCTTGGACGCCAGCAATGGGCACTCGACGCGGTGGTCGCTCAAGCAGCTGCTCGCCTGCGACCGGACCGTCTGAACGCATCGCGCAGCTCTGCCAGGCTTTCTGCTTCAAACAGGCGGATCGTGGCAGAGCAGGCGCCAGGAGAGGTCTGTTAAAAGCCTCTCTGATACCGGCAACGCTGCATCTCGATCTGTTAGCGTGTGGCGTTTCCGATTTTTACTTTCTCTCTCCCCAATAACTCGAAGAACTGAATAACAGCTCGTTTTCTATAGCCGGACCAGATCGGGTGGTCTAGCTATGGGGGCCGAGCACAGTTCGTCGCGCTTTGAGCCTCGTGTTCAAAGCGTCGCTTGCAAGAAGGAGCAAAACATGACGATCACAGCGATTGTCTTGTTCGCGCTCATCGGTTTGCTTGCCGGCTCACTTAGCGGGTTGCTCGGCATCGGTGGCGGCGTCGTCATCGTTCCGTGCCTGGTGTTCTTGCTGGGCTTCAATGAGCATCTCGCCCAGGGCACAACCCTGGCGCTCATGGTTCCACCTATCGGTCTACTGGCTGCATGGCATTACTACCGCAACGGTCAAGTAAATCTGCGCGTCGCAGCGCTGATTTGCCTGGGTTTTGTTTTCGGTGGGTTATTGGGAGCACGTCTGGCGCTGATTCTTTCCAACCACGCGTTGGAAAAGGTTTTCGGCTTCGGACTGGCTCTCATTGCCGTGAAAATGCTGACGTCGCATCCTCAAGAGGAGGAGGCTGACGCCGGCAAGACGTACAGCCAGATGAAACTTTCGACAGGTATTCTGTTCATCGTGCTCGGTCTGACGGCTGGTGCGGTGAGCGGTCTGATTGGTATCGGCGGTGGTGTCATCGTCGTGCCCGCGCTCGTCTTCCTGTTCGGCATGTCGCAACATCGTGCACAGGGAACCACCCTGGCATTGATGGTGCCGCCATGCGGACTGCTCGCTGCCTGGCAATACTTCCGCCAGGGCAACGTCGACGTGCACGCAGGTATCGTCATCTGCGTCGGCTTCTTCCTTGGCGGCTTTCTCGGCGCCAAGTTAGCTGGGCACATGTCCAATCGGATCATGGCTAGGTTCTTCGGCTGCTCCATGCTCGTCATCGCCATCAAAATGCTGCTGGCTTGACGAATACGCGCGAATGAAGGCAAAGCGAAACTAGGGCATAGCCGGTGATTAAAAACCATCGGCTTAGCCCTCGTTTTGCGACTCTTGAAATACTATATTAAATAGCAATCGGCGCGAAAAAAACTCGACGACGGCGTGGTGAGCGCGCGTCGCCGAGCTTGTTAGTAAGGTTTATGCCGTCTTCGGAAGAAGACCCGAACCCGCGACGATGGTTTCATACTCCTTGTGCGATTTGCCCTTGGAGTACTTGTTCTGCCATGTCTGCGTGTCCGCCAGCTCGCCCTTGAAGTCGCTCGAGCCGGTGCTGACCATGTAGCGCCACAGGAAGTGACGGTGAATGTCCATGCAGTGCACCCAGTACGCGATGGCCAGGGCGCGGTTGCCCCGTATGACGAGCATCGTCTCGTCGTTGCAGACGCCAGCCTTCAGCCCCAGATTGTCGCTGGCAGCGCCGACGACAATCGGATCATCACCGAACGGGTCGATGACAATCACCTTGGAGTGCGTGATGGCGTGCGCGTCAGGCAGCTTGAGCAGCTCTTTGTGCCAGTCTTGCCAGCCTTGATCGAGCGCCGCGGCAGCGATGATCGTGGGAAACTTCTTGCGAGGCTGGTAGACGAGCGTCGTCGGACTGGCGGTTACCGCCGGGGCTGCCACAGGCTCTGCGCCGGTCCTTGCCTCGGGCTTAGCATCGGCACCAGCAACAGCAGCAACAACAGCCGGCTCGGGCGCCTCGGGCACATGTGCCGTCGACACCAGGCTGGCGGGTTTCGCTTCGACAACGGCAGCAGCCGGCGTCGTCGCAGTTGTTGGAGCAGCAGCTGTTTCCGGTGCTTTTATGGCAACCGTTATTTCCGGCGCCGGAGCCGCAACCGTTGTCGCTGGCGTGGTTGGCGCAACGGTGGGTGCCGCTTCCGTCGCCCCGACCGGCGCTGTGGCCGTAGCAGTCGCATCGGCGGCTGGCTTTGGCTTGCGCGTTCTGGTCGTGGTGGTGCCGGGCTTGCGAGGAGGACGAGGCAGTGCCTGCGTCGAGCTCACGGTGCCGCGAATCGGCAAATTAGGCTGCTTGTACTGCAGCCAGGTCAGCACATCCAGAAAGCTCGGCGCTCCCGGATAGAAAGCGACGAAGTAGATGCCTTGCTTCGCTTTCAGCAGCAGATCCTTCACCGTCTTGGTGCTGGCCGCCACGTCGAGCAAAGGAAACGTCTTGCCATCAGGACCCGGGCGCGGCTTCTCGCGCTCTTGCGTCGACGGACTGAACACCAGCTGAACGGTGGTGCCATCGCCGAGCGCAATCGGGTCACCGATTTTGGCGTTCGCTGCCCGATAAGCGGCGCTCTGAATGGGGTCGGCAGCCGAATCGACGCGAGTGCGCTCATAGTAGTCTTCCGCCACTCCGGCGACGCCGGGCGACTCGATGTATATGGCGTGATTTGCTTGCGTGCAGAAGCCTGTCGAAGTCGGATTGGCGCTCTGAAACAGTGCCTTGACCGCCTTCTTGTCCTTGTCGCGCAGCACCGCCGACTTATTATGCGCGATGCCGCCCTCGGGAATCATGCGATCGGTGACGTCGGCGCCATCCGCGTGCAATGCCTTGCGGTTAGCTGCGTTGGTCTCGTCGTTCTTGCCGGCGTTGCCGAGCACCATGCTCCACAGGTCTTTGTTGTCGCGCAGGTATTTGACGAAAGACGGTGCGGAGAGCTCGTAGTACAGCGCCAACACGTGGCCGCCGATCTTCTTCGCCTCTTCGTACGGCAAGCGCACAAAGTCGGGGAGGCTGACCGAGAGCCATTTGAAGATCTTGCTGTCCGGATCGTTGATCGCTTTGACGAGCGCTTCCGGGTCGGGAGAGCCGTCCGCCAGCTTCGGCAGCATGTCAGCCAGTGCCTGCGTCGAAACGAGGTGCCCGCGATTGAACGAAGCCTTGATGTACTTGCCGTAGTCGACGCCGAGCGTCACTTCGTTTGTCAGAACTCCCTCACCTGCATTGAGGGCGCCGGGCTTGCCGATCATCGGCACTACTTCCCATTGATACGTGCCGCCCTCTTTCGCCTGACCGTCCACCCACTTGCACCCTTGAATCGGGTATTCGTCGGTAGTGCCAGGTTTGGCTGCGCTCTCGCCCTTGAACTTGACGAGTCGCGATTGAATCACAGTCTTTTTGCCAGTGGTCTTGTCGATTCGACGTAGCGAGAATCCCAGACAGTCCGGAATGACGCCGTCCCAAACCCACACGATCACGGCAGACGCGTTGTTGCACAACGCCACCGCGCGAAGATTGTTCATATGCTCATTTCCTTGTTCGGCGCAATCGAATGCGGTTCTGAGAAATCTCCAGAAACCGCACCAGCTCTGCCGAATGCTTAAGCTGAAGTTGACACCGGCCCAAACCGCATTGACTGGCAATGCGAATGAAAGTCGTTATTGGTTAAATGCTGAACGGCTTGGGCTTTAATGGGGTTGAAAAGTGAAGTGCATCTGTACGTAGCAAAAAGCTGAGCGCGGTAGCAAAGGAATGCGCTCTAATGTTTGTTCTGAGAGCTAGAACTAAAGGCAGTTATGATCTGGAACCCGGCATAGACGGGCGCCGCTGCTGACAGATATCGTTGTTGCTCGCGCGTTACACGGGCACATCGCGCTCCCCGTGCTGGTTTTAATGGACAACTCTTGGTGCGATCTAAACTCGGTCACGGCGCCACTTTCGCGGGAATTGCAAGCATCAGCCCAAGAAAATCTGCTCGATTCTGCGCGAATCTGACCAAGATTGAATCTTGGCCAGCTCGCGCCAGTTTTCTGGCTCCGCCACGGTTTTCGTGAGTACGCTCTCACGAGCCTGGCGCCACGCTCGCACCTTGGCTACGTGTCGATCATTGGCGACAAAAAACCGTGAGAAATGTCGCTAATGATCTACACCTTGGCTACACGCCGATCATTGGCGACAAAAAACCGTGAGAAATGTCGCTAATG
>DATNPN010000047.1:0-35022 GCA_036703195.1 Planktothrix sp.
TATCACGCTCGGCTTGCCGATCAACGGAACGCAAACTGCGGTCGTGGCCGGGACGGTAACTTCCGGCAATGTTTTGACTATCGCGGTATTCGACGCCGGACTGACGGGTGGAACGCAGAGCGTCAGCTACACCGTCGTCTCTGGCGATACGACCACGTCTATTGCGACGGGCTTGAAAACGGCTATCAATGGCAATACTGGCCTGTCTGGAATAGGCGTCACCGCAACCTCAAGCTCTAATGTTTTGAACATCAAATCGACATCACAAAACCTGACTACTTACAGCTCGTCGCTGAGCGCCGGTGCCACCGAAACACTCACCATGGCGCCGTCTACAGGCGTCCTTGCCGCAAACTACAACAACGTCAACGCTCTAGTCAGCACGCTCCCAGGTGGAGCGACAACTTTCCAGGGCTTGACGAACAAAGCGGTCAAGTCTGCGTCTATCGGCACACAAGCTGTGAACATCAGTCAAATTTCGCCGAGCACAATCAGCTATGGCGTCGCCCTGGCAGTCTCGATTTTCGAGACCCTAACCGCGGGCTCAAATTTGAACGGCAACTCGACCTTCACTGTCGGGACACCTTACGGTGTGAACGCCGGCGATGTCTTCACGATCATTGTCTATGACGCCTCCTTAACCGGCGGGCAAGAATCCGTTTCGTACACGACTATCTCTGGCGATTCCGGAACATCGATTGCCACTGGACTGAAGAACGCGATCAACGCAGACACCAAACTGCAAGCCATCGGTCTGTCAGCGACCTCGAGCGGCGCAGTCGTCACGACTGCGGCCGGCACTGCGACCTACTCGGTAGCAAGCACTGGCGCCGCGACGATAACACTCACAAATGGTAGCACCGGCAACGCGACCGCCACTATAGGCGGTGCGCCAGTGTCCGGCAATACCGTCAGCTTGACAGTGCATTTCACCGGTTTATCTGGCGGCTTGGAAACAGCAACTTACACCTGCGTCACCGGTGACACGATCGTCACGACCGCGGCCGGGCTCGCAGGAAAGATAAACGCCGACGCAAAATTCCAATCTCTCGGCATCACCGCCACCAACGGGGCGAACGGTACTCTCGCCTTTTCCGAAAGTTTCTCCGCCCAACCAACTCTCGTCTCCGGCGCCAACACAGCCAACGTCAGCGCCACCGACGGCAACAACAACACGAGAACCAACCCGTACCAAGTCGCCATCCCCAGCGGCTCAACCACCAACTATACCTTCGACCTCAATGGCAACATGACCAGCGATGGTACGAACAGCTATGCGTGGGATGCTGCGAACAGATTGATCAAAATCTCATATCCAGGAACGGGTAATTACAGCACATTCTCTTACGATGGATTTAGCAGGAAAGTCGAGATTGTTGAAACTGCCAGCGGATCGGTGACGTCGACAAAACAATTTGTCGTTACAAACGGAGATCTCTGTGAGGCCCGAGACGGAAGTGGCAACCTAAGCGAGCAATTTTTTGTACGCGGCCAAAAAAATGGTTCTGCCCTTTATTTCTATGCTCGCGACGATCTCGGATCTGTGCGGGATGTCACTAACGCTGCGGGCGCCATAGCCGGACAGTACAGTTTCGATCCCTTTGGGCGGTCCACAACTCTACAGGGCACGTTCAATTCTGATTTTCAGTATGCTGGATACTACGAGCATAGCCCTAGTGGCTTGAACCTGACGATGACCAGAGCCTTCAGTCCAACTATAGGACGATGGCTTTCACGGGACAGAGCGGAGTCGGGTCCGAATTTGTACGCCTACGTTTCAAATGACCCTTTAAACCTCGTAGACCCAACTGGATTGTTTGGTGCCTTTGCCAATGGAGCAAGTGGGGCGGGGTCAGGCGCCGGTGGTGGTAGTGGAGTTGGCGGTGGTGGTGGTGGACAACCACCGGAGGATCCAGAAAAGCCCCGACGTAGCAAACCTTATTGCCAGCGCAAAGATCCAGAAGACCCAAACTGTAAGGGATTGATTGATGAGATAAAGGCAAAAATGGCACAGATTACAAATGAGATTGACAAGCTACTTGTGGATGATAACCATTTGTTCGAAAATGCATACGACCAACCCAATCCGGAGGTTACGGGAACAGAAACCACGTGGTTAGGGCATATCAATAAAATTGGTGGTCTCCAGAACGGATTAGACAAACTCATCAACCGTGCTCTGAAATTGAACTGCCCAATTCCACCCGGGGCGGACGCGCTGTCGAAGCGCGAGCTACCTAATGCCCCCCGCGGCAAGCAGGATAGTGATTTATTGGATCAACTGCAAAAGGACATAAGACGATTCTTCCGTTTCAATTAGATACAGTAATTATGCTTATGAGCGCAGACTGGTTCTTAGCTTCGTGGACGTCAATCGGAATTGAAGACGCTCATGAAATCGAGATACAAGCGGGATGTCGCCAACTGGTGTCCGACTTCATGGCGACCGCACAAGGTTCAACCAAGAGTTATTACAACATCGATTTCAGGGAGAGTCGGTCACATAGGACGCAATCAGAATTTCGTGAACTCCTCAAGCGTTTCGATCGACCTTTGATTCCGACCCGGTACGTTGCGAACAGGGACGACACCTGGAAGGAACGATGTGCCTCCATCGCTTACAGGGAAACTTTGCGTTTAGCGCTTGGACAATTTGCAGAGGGAAAACCGCTTCCGAGCAAGGAAATCTTGGTCGCCATAGATAAATTGTGGACGATAGATGAATCTGAAGTGGACTATGAAATACTGTATAAAAATGGGTCATCCGCGTGGGACGGGTATTTGGCGGAGATAACGAGGGAGGTACCAACCGCCATTCCAGACTATGCGGACCTACGCCGTAACATCTCGTACCTCGAGAAATTCTTCAAGGACCTTCGGGGACACATTTCAAAGGATCAGATGACTGGCTTTTTACGCTGGTACGAGTTAGTAGAACCCAAATTGACACAAGATTCTCTGGCATTTCTTTTTGAATTTTAAGATGGACTCCCACGAGAGTGCTTTTACTACCACTGCTGCCAACCTCGCTGCGCGATAACAAAAGAGACGACTCCAAGCGCGCGAGGAGTCAACGCAGCCGCATTTCTTTTTTTGACCTTGACGACCCGGTCGTTTTCGCCAAACGTCATCTCTTCCGGAATCTCAGTTGCGACCAGAGCTAAATTCACCAATGATAAGAGGCGAGAAGTGCACACAAAATTTGATCCGTTCCTTTGGGGGGTGTCAATCGCTTTGGCTCTGGCTCTAGGCGCGCTGGAAGTCAACGGAATCTCTCAATGTGATCGGGGCGAAGCAACGAATCGGGCGTGGATTAGACCGTGTTTCATGGGATTTTCGTTGTTTGTAATCTCAGCGGTAGCATATGCATTAGGAAGTCTCATAAGGAAAACTGGCAGACGAGCGCGAACTTGGATGTTTGCCATGCTACTTGTCGGACTTTGCCCAATGTGCGTTCTTGCCGTCGTACACGCATTAAAGTCGATGTCGGTCACCGTGAAATAGTCGCTTACACTGGGAAATGACAGTTGATGCTCGATGCTGGCAATTGGGCTACTCTGTTGAATACGGGCGGACCTTGCGTCATCCTAAAGCGTGTTTGCAGGTCAGATCGAAACATCAAAAACCACGATTGCAACTGGCATCAAACCGCAGTCTATGCCGACTGCCGATCGAAGTTGCAGACTCCTGAATGACTGCAACTTCCTCTGGGGCCATCGTCTCTGGCACGTCCATCTCAACGAATGTGCCACCCCGCGAGCCTGGCACTTGAGGGTCGTGGGAAGAATTTTGAGGAATCCCTGACGCGCGTGGGATTGGCGTGATGATCAATCGCAACGTGTGAACGTGTCAATAACTCGGAGACGATTTTCGACTTGCGTTGAGCAGTGCCGTTATAAGCATTGTGGAAATGCGCGTAAATGTGTAATTGCCTACGCCCAGTGCGGCAAGAACATGAATGCGAGTGACAGCATCACGATGACTTGAATGATCGTGAAGAGCAAGAACACAACAGTGTGGTCTTGGCTGGCGAAGCGGCTGAGTTCAGCTTCGACGCTGGGAATAACTGTCGGCTGCGGCTGCGAAAGATAGCTCCCCGGAACGACCAATCTCGGATTAGTGCGCCAGAGACCATAACTGAACAGCTCTTCGCTCGGCGTATCAATGACAGCAAAGCGAAGACCGGGAATTGAGAGCTTTCTGCACTGCTCGCTGATTACATTAGCGAGCTCAGGATTTGTCTGTGCCACTTCCTCGAGCGCTACGAAGCGAGCCTTGAAATAACGCCGTTCGCCCCAATCCATGACCAGGGGCAAAATCATGATAAATAGAACGTTCCAACACAAGGTCATGATAGACCCGCCGCGCGCACCTACCTCATGTATTTGCACCCAATGCGCAACGGGGACGGTCATTGCCATGCCCGCCACGAAAGTGATTAGGTAGTAGATGTTCAGAACTCTGGACGGTCTCACAGGAATGACCCCTGAAACTGACTTGTGTTTCCCGTATATAACGCCACTCACACTCTCTACGAGCGGTTGGCTATTTCTTTTGTTCCCGACGTTATTTTCCTCAAAACCATTGACATCTCTAGTATCCTAGATTTTCTACTCAATGCGCAGATTGTTGTAAAGCATTAAGCCGAAGAGGTGTAGTGCTGGCGCCCCACGCACGCGCTTTTTCGTGCCTCATAACGATGAAACGCTCAACTGCTTGGGAATATAGACCTTACCGTCGGTATGGATGAGTGTTGATGCCGGGTTCGGACAAATTCGACGAGTTAAAACGCGAGGAATTGCACCTGCACTCTACGCAGGACGACCGCACCGCGCGCTCGTCTGAGCTTGCGAAAGCGCCAGAACCGCAAATCATCGACAAACGTTATCAGCTGCTTGAATTGATCGGCGAAGGCGGCATGGGCCGAGTCTACAAAGCGAAGCAGATGATGACCGGACGTATCGTGGCGCTCAAGATGTTGACGGCAGATAGTGTGAATGATCCGATGCACCTTATGCGGTTTCAACAAGAGGGCAAAGCCGCCTGTGCCATCAAGCACCCGAACGCTGTGGGTGTGTACGAGTTTGGCGTCACATCGGATTTCGTTGCGTATCTTGTTATGGAATACGTGGAGGGACCGACGCTGGCCGACGAAATAGCCGACCACGGTCCGCTAGCGGAAAGTTTTGCATTGCAGATTTTTGAACACGTTGCTGATGCGCTGGAATGCGCGCACGACAATCGCGTGCTGCATCGAGACATCAAGCCAAGCAACATCGTCCTGGTTGCGGATCGAAAAGTCGGCCGCAAAGCCATGATTCTAGATTTTGGAATCGCCAAGTACGAAGACGAAGCAAATGCGAATTTGCATCTGACAAAGACCGGTGAAGTCTTCGGAACACCGCTGTACATGAGTCCCGAGCAGTGCCAAGGAACGAAGACCGATGCTCGCTCCGACATTTATTCACTTGGGTGCGTTATGTACGAGGCGGTCGCTGGTTTTCCTCCTTTTTCCGGAGAGAATTTCCTGCAGTTGGTCCATCGCCAGGTCAATGACAAGCCACCGCCGATCGATAATCGCCTTTTGCGCAAGCCGATATCGACTGCCTTTCAGTCTGTGATCTTTAAGTGCTTGGAGAAAAATCCAGCGAACCGATTTAAATCGATGAGTGAATTGCGCGCTGCAATTGAGAATGCGCGCACGTCGTCGACGGTGAAAGAGGGCATTCCAAACAGGCGCATAACTACGCGTACTCTCGCTTTGGTGCTGTCCTTCGTCGCTATTGTTATTGTTGCTTTCGCGATCTCTCTGAATCGCTCCGCGCCACCCAAATCGATACCGACACCAGTGGTGGTGGCGGCCCATCAAGCGCAAATGGACTCGCCATCCCCAGCGGACTGGGATACGACGTATGCGACCGTCAAGACACGTTTTGATGCCGGTCAGTACGACTCCGCAAAACTATTATTAGATGAGACGCTGAAGTCCTATGAGAAATCCAACTCTGCCGAACTCAAGCTTGCGGCGAAGCAGTTGCAGGTCGATGGAGAATCTATTCGCAACGACATCTCTCAATCGAAGCCCCCGTATAACCAACTAAATTCCTCCGGCCTTAGCAGGAAGGCATCTGGACTTAAGTTTTCTGAGCTGCTATTGACTGAGGCTGCCCCCTTTGTGGCATCCGAAGATGAGAAAGATAATCACTTTTCTCTTGCTCAGTTGTACGCCGCTTTGTCCGAGATTGCTGGCACAAAGTGGTCGGCGAAGCACGACTATTTAGACAAAGCAGAAAAGCAGTACAAAGATCTCACTGATTCGACCGATCCGTATGTGTTTCATCAGTACGGAACGTTTTTGATGAACAGAGCCGAAACGTTTAAACACGAAAACAATGAGAATCTAAATGCCAATCAGGTACTGACATTCAAGAATTACTTGCGCGCTGGAATAGTGCAACTGGATAAATCAAAGGAACTGTATAAGCAAGCAGAAAAGAGCGGATCAATGACCCCCACATTTGTTGTTGGGCAAATTGCAGATTGCACATTTTGGATTGCCAATTTACACAAAGGTTTGGGCAAATACAGAGATGCTGACTCAGAGTACAAAAAAGCCGCAAGAGTGTGGGCGGAAAATGGAAACAAGGACTTCCTGAAACAAGCTGAAAAAGGTGAAGTCCAAAACCTCAACGCCTGGGGAATGAGCCTGAAGTCGGATGGACTGGAGAAGGAGGGCGATGCTAAGTTGGCGGAGGGCGCTCACTTAGCGGCAGTCAACGGAGTGAAGGAGTGAGCGCAATCGCCCTTAAAGGACCAGCCGTTCGTTGACCGTTTATTGGCATTGCGATGAAGCGTTCATACGCTGCGGCAGGCTAAAATAGAACCAACCGCTTCTGGTGCTCATGCAGAAACCTCCAAAGATGCTCGAAGAATATCAGTCGCTCGTAGCGGCTCGATTGCGATTGCACGAAACGCGCAAAGCCGGCGACGACGAAGCGAAGCTCAAAGAGATTCAAGACATGGGTGATCCCGAGCTGCTCCGCAAATGGATGTGGCTGACGGCAATCGTCGGCGGTCCCATCAGTTTCATTGCGGTGCCATTCATCTTGTCGTTGTTCTCGACGTTTTTGCCTGTGGTAGTCATGGCGATTCTTTGGAATATAGCCAAGCTGGCGATGGGTATGGTGTTTATAGTTTTTCTGCTGGCGGTCTATTTCACGACCAGCGTCAAGTCCAACGGGTGAGAAAACACGATGGCAGCAGTACCTGCGAAGACTCTCGATGAAATAGTCACGTTAGCCAACAAGTCCGCTATTTCGCTCGTCAGATTTCTCTACTGCGACACCAGCAGTATCATTCGAGGAAAGGCAACACGCACCGAACGATTAAAGGATCGACTCGAGTCCGGCATCGGACTGGTGAAGGGCATGATGGCGATGAACATGCTCGATCAAATGCAAACCGATACGGGATTGAATGCGACGGGGGAAGTTCGGCTCATTCCTGATCCTGAGACATGGGTGGTCTTGCCTTATGCCGAACGCTCGGCCGCGATGATTTGTGATTTGATTCAACTCGATCACACGCCGTGGTCATTGTGTCCACGCAGTTTGCTAAAGCGGCAGATCGAAAAAGCGAAAGATATGGGAGTGAGTTTTCAGGTCGCATTCGAGCCTGAATTCACGCTGGGAACCTTGGATAACGACCAGTTCGTTGCTATCGATCGCAGCTTGTGCTTTTCGTCTGAAGGAATGAATCGGGCAAGCAAATTCATCAACCGTTTTATCGATTGCCTCGAGCGCCAGAACATAGAAGTCGAGCAATATTACCCAGAACTCGGACACGGGCAGCACGAGCTCAGTATCAGACATACGAACGCTTTGCGTGCGTGCGATAGACATATCCAATATAGAGAAACCCTGCGGGGCGTGGCGTACGAGTTGAGTATGGAAGCGTACATGGCGCCGAAGCCATTTAACAATCAGGCTGGCAACGGCTGCCATCTGCACCTTTCTGCCTGGGACATTTATGGTGAGCGCAATTTGTTTTGGGCCGAAAATGGTCTCAGTGAATTCGGAAGATATTTTGTTGCCGGGTTGCTCGAGCATCTTCCAGGGCTGGTTGCATTGACCTGTTCATCAGTGAACTCATATCGCCGGTTAAAGCCGAAATCCTGGAGTTCTGCCTTTACGTGTTGGGGATTCGAAAATCGTGAGGCTGCCATCCGCATTCCTTCGACGTACTGGGGGCAAGAGATGGCGAGCTGCAACATCGAGATCAAATGCGTAGACAGCAGCTGCAATCCTTATCTGGCTCTAGGGGCGGTTATCGCTTGCGGTCTTGATGGTGTAAAGCGGCAATTGCCGTTGCCACCGCCGGTAGAGGCAGACCCGAGCACGCTCAGCGAGGACGAGAAAGCCACGATGAAAATACATCGACTGCCGACCAACCTGCATGAAGCAGTTATCGAAATGGAAGAAGATAAGCTCCTCATGGATATTCTGGGAGAAGAGTTTGCGCGCGCATTCATCAACGTCAAGGTTTCTGAGGCTGGTGCCTTTGCCGGAGCAAACGAAGAGTTCGAACTCGCTCAGCATCGCAATAAGTTCTGATCGATGAAGGTGAATTTGCAAAAGCAAATCCTCATCGATCATCATGCTCACGCTCTGCGTGAAGGTTTCTTGCAACTTGACGCAATCGGTCTGCGGCAGGCGTTCTCAGAGGCACGCTCGCTCATTCAACTAGAGCGACATTTGCCACACACTCTCAGCTATATGGATTGCCTCGCTAAACTCGGTAAGTTTCTCGACGTCAATGGCGAGGAGCAAATATTGCAACTGCGAGAGCGCATGAACGAGTCGGAGTACTGCAACATACTTCTCGATGATGCGTCCATTGGTGCCTTCATTATCGATGATGGATTCAAGATGATGCCCACCGCGGCGTTCGCCAGGATTTGCGAGCGTCCGGTGTTTCGCTGCTGTCGCATTGAGTCGTCTCTGCAGGAGGCGATGATTGAAAGTGAAACCTTTGAGTCTCTCGAGAAATCATTTCCAAGTAAGTTGCTTGATTCGAAAGAGTTCAAATTGGTGGGATTGAAAACGATCGCCGCTTACCGCGGGGGGCTCGAAATCAAGCTGGCTAAACGGGATGAAGCCAAAGCCGATTTCCGAGCAGCCAAGGAATCGTTGCTTCAGGACGGTAAGTCTCGCATCACGCGAGGTGAGATGTACCACTACTTCTTGACTCAGGCATTTATTCTTGCGCAACAGTCGAATCTTCCCGTGCAAATCCATTGCGGCATCGGCGATCAGGATGAAGACTTGCGCTTAGCCAATCCGCTGTGCATGAGAGAGGTTCTCGAGTCGCCGAGATTCAGCAAAACCAAATTCGTCTTCCTGCATTGCTATCCATATGTTCGCGAAGCTGCGTATCTGTGTTCGATCTATCCGAATGTCTATATGGATATCTCGCTCGTTTCATTTCAGGCATCACCCGCGGTATCGGGCTGTTTTAGAGATGCTCTTTCAGTAGCGCCAGCGAGCAAGATACTGGCGAGTACAGATGGACATAGCGTTCCAGAGACTTATTGGTACGGCGCGCAAATGTTGAAACATGGCTTAGCGCATTGTCTCGATCAATTGATCGCAGAGGAGTTTGTCACCGCAGCTGCTGCTTCGGAGATAGCGGGACAAATTCTGCACGGCAACGCTCGCGAGTTATACGACCTGGAAGGGCTTAAATAGGCGGGAAGCAGTAAGCGAGCGTGTTGGAACATGCGAGGGTAAAATCGCATCTCTACAATTGGAATCAACGAAGGATTGGATTATGAGTTTTCTCAGACACGACTGGAAATTGGTAACAGTGACCGCGCTTTGCGCCGTTACTGTGCTTGCGCTGTCGCCCGCTAGCTTCGCCCGTGGTGGCGGTGGCGGAGGAGGCGGCGGTGGACATGGCGGTGGTGGACATGGCGGTGGTGGACACGGCGGCGGTGGACACGGTGGCGGAGGTCACCACGGCTTCGGACGCGGTTTTGGCTACGGCAATGGTTTTGGCTATGGTGGCTGGGGCGGCGGCGGTTGGGGTTGGGGCGATGACTACGACACCGGTTATGACCCCACTATGGAGCTCAATTACGCACGTGAACAAGATCGTCTCCATTGGGCGCAAGAGCAGGACCGAAGACGCCAGGGCTTGCGGGCTGAAGACACTGTCCGCAACTACTCTTGGCACTAACTCAGCCGGCTAAAACACCAGTGCGGACCTAATACGTGGTTTTCACACTGACAGATTCCTCTATTTCATATACGCTCCGCGTATCGTGCTATAGAGGAATTTTTGCCGTGAGTCATTCGGTTCATGATGATTTCAGCCGATCGCCTGTAAGCGACGTCAATCTGCGACCCTGGTGGTATCTGCTCGTGATTGAGATGGGCGTGATGATAAGCATTCCCATCTTTGTCTTCGGCGGACAGCTGGGCCTCGGGCTCAACGTTAGAGACCTCATTCTGGCAACGTTTTGCGGTGCCGCAATTCTCGGTGTAATCGGTGGATTAACTGCTCGGCTAGGGGCTGTTCTGCGTTGCTCGACCGCGCTCATTGCCAGACTGACGTTCGGCAAGAAAGGCGCGGCATGCATAGCTTTGTTGCTGGCAATGGGAATGACCGGATGGTGGGGTGTGCAGACTGAGATGTTTGCCAATGCTGTCGGACAGCTTGCTGAGCGTCTCTTCCACATTCATGCGTCGAGAGAATTGCTGATCGTGATTGGCGGAACCGCCATGATCACGACTGCAGCTTTAGGTATTCGTGCGATCGGGCGTTTGAGTTATGTGGCAGTGCCATTGTTGCTTGCCGGGCTTGCCTATGCGCTTTCGTCGGTTGTTCAGCCTGCCGACTTCGCCGCAGTATTGCAGTTTCACCCGGCTGACGCAAACAGTTTGACCTTCGGTGCTGCTGCCGCAATGGTGGCAGGTGGATTTATTGTCGGCGCGTCGATGAACCCTGATTACGCTAGATTTGCCAAGTCAAAGGCACATGCTCTGGCCTATTCGGTCACTGATTATGCTGTTGTCTATCCTTGCTTATTGATTGCCTGTGGTTTGATAGCGATTCACTTCCAGGATCACGACATTATGGTGCACCTGGTGCCCGCGTCTTTGTCTTGGGTGATCTTCGTAATGATGATGTTCGCTACCTGGGCCGCGAATGATTGCAATCTATATTCTTCGTCACTTAGCCTGGCAGCAGTGTTGCCGAAGTTGAGTCGTTCGAAGCTTGCCATCGCAGCCGGTATCATTGGAATTTCGCTGGCCGAGCTGCATGTGTCAGAGCACATGGTTTCGTTTTTGACGTTGCTTGGAATTTTGATCGCGCCTGTGTCGGGAGTGTTTGTCATCAATGCTCTGGGACGAAAGACTGCCGTTACCGAGGCTGAACTCGAGGCAGTACCGGAGTGGAAATTCGGACCGCTGCTGGCCTGGCTTTGCGGAGCAGTTATCGGTTTTATTGCAACGCCTAAAGCCGCGTTAGGTTTGGGAGTGATTCAGTTGACCACGGTTCCGACGCTCGATTCGGTCCTCGTCGCCAGTGTCGTAATGGTCGTGTTGAAACTGACCGCAGAACAACAGGCACCACGCGTGTTAAGTCTTGGTGCGAAGCAGTACGCCGGCGTGGTTGAGGAGTAGTTCGCCACAGCGGGTCGCTGCCAGCGACCCCTACGTCGGTTGGCGTAATCTTGCGCGAAAACGTTGAGGGGCGCCGCGGTCCTTGGCTCGATCGTCGAGACGCGCTTGTGGAAAGGATTCGAGAACCGTAGGGGCGCGTTGCACGCCCGTGGAGCGAAATTGCTCGTCACGAGAATGCGGCGCTGGAGTGCCGCGGTCCTTAGTTCGTGTCTATGCCGTCGGCAGTTCGGATTCGTGTCGGGTGATGGCTTTGATAATGTGTTCGCCGGAAGGTGTTCCGCGTTCGTAGAACATCACTTTGCCGTCCGGATCTATGCCGATGACGGTGCGGCGGTTCATAGAAAGCCAACTCCAGTGGGCGTCGTACTTCTTCGCCACTGCTCCGCCCGGGTCGGCGAGAATGGGAAACTCCAGGCGTTTGCGCGTGCAGTAGTCGCGCGATTTTTCCATTTTGGCTGTATTGACGCCGAAAATCCGAGCGTTGTGTTGTAAGAGTTGCGCTGCGCTCACGCTTGCCTCTTCCAACTGTTTGTTGCAAACCGGTGTGTCATTGGCGGGATAGAAAATCAACACGACGTAAGAGCCGTGCAGATCAGCCAGTCGTACTTGGTGACCGGTGGTGGCGTCGAGCGCGAAATCCGGTGCAGGCTGTCCTATCATACTCATCGTCTCTCTTTCCTCTGAAGTGTGGCGTGCTCGCGCACTCTACGGCGTCGCTTGCTGAGTCTTGGCGGGAAACAGCAAAGTTCTGATGCGGCTCTGAGAGCCCCAAAGCGTCAGGAGAAGATCCAGTTTTGGACCGATCTCTTTAGTGAAAGTAGGCTGACCCAGGTTGGCGATTCCAAGTTCGACGAAGCGAATGAAATCATCTTCAAGGTAACCGTACAAAACTCGCTCGTCAACCTCTTGATGCTGAACGAGCTGATTCAGCAGCATGAAGACGTGCAGCCGGGGCTTATAAAAGTGGTCAATAAGCTCTCTGAATTCGTCCGTTCCGACAGCGCGCAAATACTCTTCATAGGAGTCAGTCAAGTGTGCCACCAGGCGCTCGTCTTCGCGCAGCTCTTCTCGGCAGAAGGTGACGAATTCCCACGAGCGCCGGTAACGTTCGAGCTCTTCACTTTGCGTCATCTGCCGATTGACCTGACGCATCTGAAAGAAGATCAGCACCAAAACGACCGTGCTACTAATGGCTTGGGCCCAGTCAGCGACTGAGCCCCATTCCACGTTCATCGATTTTTACCTGAAACGCTAAGAATCGCGCATCTCCTACATCAATTCTTTCATGATTTTGTCGAGCGCTTCTTTCGATGGTTTCAACTGCGCTTCTTGCATGCAGGCGAGCGGCGTGGCCGGTTGTCCTTCCATGTCGAGAAACGGTTTTTTGTGTTCGTCGATATAGAGCAAGCCCGTAAGGAATTGCTTCTCTTCGGCGGCTTTCTTGATCGTCGTGATGGCAGCCATGCGATCGGTCGGATCATAACCGTGCTCCAACTTTTTCAAGCGCAGATGCGAGCCGTCATGCAGCTCCACATCCTGGACAGTCCCCGGCTCGTAATCGACGGTGATCTGCTCGAAGAAAGGAATGAAGCCGAGTTCGTGTATTGGCGTTTCTGCATCTTTGGCGTACTTGTAGCTCTTCGTCGAACCTGGGTGGTTGTTGAAAGTGACGCAGGGGCTGATCACGTCCAGGACGGCGGTTCCTTGATGGGAAGCCGCGGCTTTGAGCAATTGAACGAGCTGCTTCGGATCGCCGGCGAACGAGCGAGCGACAAATCCACAACCGAGCTCGATTGCCAGGCTGCACAGATCGATCGGTGTCATCTCGTTGACGGCTCCGCGCTTCGCTTTCGAACCGACGTCGGCAGTGGCCGAGAATTGACCTTTGGTCAATCCGTATACGCCGTTGTTTTCGACAACGTAAATCATCGGAACATTGCGGCGTACCAGATGGCAGAACTGTCCTAGACCGATACTGGCTGTGTCGCCGTCACCGCTGACTGCGACCAGGTGCAGCTCGTGATTGGCTGCGTTCGCTCCGGTAGCGATAGATGGCATTCTGCCGTGTACTGCGTTCAAGCCGTGCGATCGGCTCATGAAATACGCCGGCGTTTTGCTGCTGCAGCCGATGCCGCTCAGTTTTGCCACTTGATGCGGATGAATGCCGAGCTCGAAGAACGCTTTGACAAACTGGCTGGTGATGGCGTCGTGACCACAACCATCACAAAGTGTCGAAGGTGCGCCTTTGTAATCAGCAAGAGTCAAACCGGCGCGATTGGTTGCTGGTGTTGGTGTCTGAACCATTTTCTACTTCTCCTGCTTGAGGATTTCATCAGTGACAAAACGCGCATCGAGCGGCAAACCGTCGTAGTGCAGCACCGAACGCAACTTGGTTGCGTACTGCGGATACTCCAACGTGAGCAGCGAACGAAGTTGAGCGTCGCGATCTTGTTCGACGACGTAAAGGCGGTCGTGCGACTCGACAAACTTGGTCATCTCTTCCGTAAACGGAAGTGCTTTCAAGCGCAAGTAGCTTGTTTCCAAATTGGAAACTTTCAGTTGATCGCGCGATTCGCGAACCGCGAAGTCGGACGAACCGAACGCAATCACACCGACCTTAGCCGCTTTGTTCGTGTCCACAACTGGTTTAGGAACATACTTGCGAGCTGTGTCGAACTTGCGATTGAGGCGATCCATCAAGTATTTGTAGTCTTCCGGTTTTTCGGAGTACGTCGCTTTTTCCGAGTGACCGGAGCCGCGCACGAAGTATGCAGCGAGCGGGTGGTCGGTGCCGGGCAATGTGCGGTACGGAATGCCGTCGCCGTCCACATCTTTGTAGCGCTCGAAGACGCCTGCTTTTTCCAGCTGCTCGGCGTTGAGGACTTTGCCTCTGTCGAACGGCTTGGTGTGATACGTGAACGGATCGGACATCCAGTTGTTCATGCCGAGATCGAGGTCACTGAGAACGAACACCGGTGTTTGAAAACGCTCTGCCAGATCGAAAGCTTCGATGGCGAGGTCATAGCACTCACTGACAGATCCCGGCAACAACACGATGTGTTTGGTGTCGCCGTGCGAAAGGAAGTGAGCCGGAATCAAGTCGGCTTGCGACGTTCTTGTCGGCAGACCGGTCGACGGTCCGACGCGCTGAATGTCGAAAATTACGGTCGGGATTTCAGTAAAGTAGCCAAAACCGGCGAATTCAGCCATGAGCGAGATGCCCGGTCCGGAAGTCGAGGTCATCGAACGAGCGCCTGTCCAGCCGGCACCGAGTGCCATACCGATAGCGGCCAGTTCGTCTTCGGCTTGAATGACGACGTAAGTCGGGTTGCCGTCTTTGTCGTGGCGGTACTCCGGCAGATATTCGAGCATCGTCTCGCACAAGCTTGATGACGGAGTGATCGGATACCAGGTGATTACGGAAGCGCCCGCGAAGATGGCACCGAGAGCGGCGGAAGCGTTGCCGTCGACGATGATTTTGCCGGCCGTCTTGTTCATGCGCTCGACGAAATAAGCGTCTTGTTTTTTTAGATTCTCATGCGCCCAGTCGCGACCCAGTTTAGCCGCATTGAGGTTGAGGTCGATGGCTTTCTGTTTGCCTTCGAACTGTTTGGGAATCGCTTTGTCGATCTCCGCCTGGTCGATGTTGAGCAGCTCAGCGACGACGCCCACGTAGATCATGTTGGTGACGAGCTTGCGCAGCTTAATATCGTCGGTCGCTTTCTGAGCCAGCTCCATGAACGGCACAACGTAGTGTTTAACGTCATCACGCGCGCTCTGCAAATTCAGCTCTACCGGGCTGATGCAAACTGCACCAGGCTCGAGCGCTTTCACGTCCTCGAATGCCGTTTGCGGATTCATAGCGACGAGGATGTCGATCTCTTTCTTACGCGCGATGTAGCCGTCTTTGTTGACGCGAATGGTGAACCATGTCGGCAGTCCGGCGATGTTCGACGGAAAGAGGTTTTTCCCACTGACGGGAATGCCCATCTGGAAAATCGAGCGCATCAATACCGTGTTCGAGGACTGGCTACCTGAGCCATTGACCGTCGCGACTTGAATGGAGAAGTCGTTGACGACGCGTCCTTTCTCGGTTGATTGTGCGCTGTCTTGAGCTAGCGTTTTCACAGCGAATACCCTGTATAAGACTCTTACGCGTTAAAGTTTAACAATAGGATCCCGCTCAGGGACTCAAATTCCCAATTCGATAAGGTTTCTTGATACCAAATTTCAGCTTTTGGAGCCTGTATGAGGCTCGTCGTGGCGCTATGCGTCTTGGCATCGACCTGTTACATAACGTGCGGATCGTGTGATCGCCCGACCGACTACTTTTGCGCTGGGAGATTTTGCCCCTTCATCCGCAGCCCCCTAGATCTTGTGACCAAAATCTGCTCCCTGAAAACCTCCGGGATAAACGCTCAAAAGCCTTATGCTGTCAGCGATTTCGGAAGTCTCCAAAATGGTACCTATGGTCTCCTGGCAGGTGACATGATCCGGCGCGATCAGCAGGGTCTGTCCGACCTGCCTCGTGCGTAATCGGCGCCGCGTTACCCGAGGGCGTCCTCGATATGCAGGCCGAGCCCGGAAGGGCGCCGTGATCAATCGAGCGTGTCTTCGATATGTACGTCGAGCACGTAGGGTCCCGGGGTTTCAAACATCTGTTGCAGTGAGCTTTCCAGGGCCGAAATGGTCGATACGCTCGCGGACGGAACCCTCATGGAGCGCGCCAGTTCGGGCAGATCGATGGCGGGGTTGTCCAGTAGTACCCGGTTGGGATTGTTGGGAATCGCCGCCAGCTGCACGGAGAAGTTGGCGCGCCCGAGATTGTTGATGATTACAAATTTGACATGCAAGCCGTAGTGCGAGGCAGTCCAGAGCGCCTGCGGGTAACAAAGAGCGGATTCGTCCGAAGTGAGGCAGACAACCGAACTCTCCGGGCTCGACCATTGCACACCCAGGGCCGCCGCCAGCGCGTAGCCGCCGATGCCGGCATTGGAGGAGAAATAAGCTGAGCTGTTCTCCAGGCAGAGAATCTCGAACGGATTGGGAAAGTCGCATACCACGTCGGATACGACCATCGATTTTTGCGAGCGCACTGCGTCAAGAAGCCTGAGAAGCCAGATCAAGGGAATCGGCGCGTTGGGCGCCGGAAATGTGATCGACTCTTCCACTTCCTGGCGGTGCTTGGCTATGGCGGCGATGCTGCGATTGGCGCGCTGCTTGACGGCCGCCACCCAATTGGTGTCGACGATGACCTGGATTTCGGCGCGCAGGCGCGACAAACTTTCGGTAACGTCGGCGATGGCAGTCAGGTCGCACGGCAGCGTGCGCCCGGCTAGCCCGGCTTCTACGTTGAGCTGCACGACCAGTGATTCAGGCGGGAAAAGCGGCGGCTCGCCTAGGTTGGACGGCAGTCTCGTTTGCACGCCAAGTAAGAGGATGACGTCGAAGCTGCTCATCAACTGGCTGGCTTTGTGGATGTCGAGCGGCATGACGCCAGCGAACTGCGGGTGCCGGTTGGGAAAGTTGACGCCTGTGGGAAGCGGCTCGGAGAAAGCCGGACAGCCCAACACTTCCACCAGAGCGACGCACTCTTTGCGCGCGCTGTAAAGCGAAACTTCATTGCCGGCGATCACACACGGACGCTTGGCGCTGACCAGAGCTTTGGCGGCTTTCTTGAGAAATGTCGATTCAGCCGCACCCAGCGGGCTCGTCTGCGGCGGCGCGATGACGCGACTGCCCGGTGTTTGCGCCAGTAGGATATTGACCGGCGCGGAGATGAAGACGGGTCCTTTAGGCGGTGAGAGCGCTTCGTGAAATGCTCGTCGAATCTGACGCGGAATCTCCGAGGGCGTGCGCAACTCGCAAACCCACTTGGCGACTGGGCGAGCCAGCTCGCACAGATCGCCGGACAGAGGCGGCTCTTCATTGAGGATACGCGTGTCTTGCTGATCGGCGATGACCACAAGTGGTATGCGGCCTCGTTTTGCCACGTACAGACTGGATAATCCGTTGATCAGCCCAGTCGCCGCCGGCAGACTGACAACACCAGGGCGCCCAGACGCCTGCGCGTAGCCGATCGCCATCGTGCCGGCGATCTGTTCATGCAGAGCGGCCAAGTAATGAATATCAGAGCGCACTTCCAGCGCCGCCGCGATCAAGGGTGAATGCGCCGAGCTCAAGCTGCCGAAGATGAAGCGTGTGCCTTCCGCGGCCAGTTGTTCAAGTAGTAAGTGGCTTGCTAAATGATCTGCCATTGATTCTCTGTAATGCCAATGAGAATCTTACCCGTTTCAGAATAAATTAGGCGTCAAAGCTGTTGTCATTTGGCATCAGGATTTGAGGATGAAACCAAATATGGTGCGCGGTGCTGCCGTGATTTCGTAGGTTAAACGAGGTCAAGTTCGAGCAGTGGGCAGGGAAAGACAGACGGCCACCAATCAAGCTCGGGCGATAAGGCAAGCAGCATGCCTCTTCCCCAGTCGCGCTCGTTGTACTGAATCGGTTCTGTCTTCTGCTCGGGCGGCGTCAGCTGTGACAGGGAAAAGCCTGGCGCCAGATCGGCAATGCCTGACTCCCAGCCGCGTATCCTCGATGCGCCTATATCCTTCGCCCGGCTCAAAAGTTTCTCCCATAATCTCTGCCGTGAAGAAGGAGAGCCGACCGACTCGAGAAGGCGAATGGTAGTGCCGCCTTGCTCTGTCAGCATATAGCCGGACTGATCCTCATTGGTGAGCAACTGCAGTTGGGGCCAGGAGATGCGCGAATGTTTATTGAGAAATCTCTCCTTCTGCAGCTTGTAGCGCCAGTATACCTCCGGACGAACGATGCCGTACGGCTGAGTGCGCAGCCACCGCCTGTGGTGGCGCGCCAACCAGACGATCTCTTCATCGACTGGTGGCGGAAGCAGCGTTGCAATCGAGCCATCCGAGGAAGATTGCGTGCGCGGCAGGTAGGCGTAAAAGTCGGCGGCGCCTAACTCCACGAAGCCGAATTCCTCGTAAAACCCAGGTTCTATCTCAGAGTACAACAGCAATCCGTCATAATTTTCGTTGTCGGCCAGCTCGATCACGTCGTCGATCAACTGGTGGGCTAAGCCGCGCGAGCGAAACTCATGCAGCGTATAAACGGCGCCGATTCCCAGCACGTGAAATTCGCGTCCCCGTGATGTCATTGTCAGGCTGTACAGTTTGCAACTGGCAGCCGGTTTATCGCGCTCTCTGCGAACCACATACCTATAGTTATGTCTGGACCAGGGATGATTGACCTGTCCCCAGATGTACTGGTGGTAAGCAGACTTCGTCAGTCCGGGCGACCAGATTCCATGAGTTTCATGTAACACTTGCAGGATGTCATGCCAGTCTGCAGTTGCGATGGTCATTTTGAAGCAACCTTCGATAATCGTTCAGATTTTGCCTATTCCGGCGTAAAATTAAAAGCTTTGACTTCCTGCTCGGTTGAATATGCCGGTTGACCAGAAAAACCATAACGGCAGCGACAATTCCTTTTATATCTATGGCGGACACCTGCTCAGTCCCGAGAGTCCGAGCAAGTATCTAGACCTGAGACAGGGTGCGATTGTCGTCGATGGACGCGGCAAAATCGCCGGCGTCGGTCCGCTCGAGGCGATGCGCAAGCGTTATCCGAATGCTCCCGTGAGCGACTTCGGAGACCGGCTCATATTGCCGGGACTGATCGATCTGCACATACATCTGCCCCAGTTTACGCAGATTGGCAAATCGGGACAAACTCTTCTAGGCTGGTTGGAGAAGTACATCTTTCCGGCTGAAATGAGATTCAGCGACCCTGAACATGCGCGGAGAATTGCGCACTGGTTTTTCGAGGAGCTGGCGAGAAACGGCACCACCTTTGCCGCTGTCTTCACCACTCTGCACTGGCAGAGCACCGACGTAGCTTTTCAGGTGGCGAAAGAGATGGGCTCGCGCGTGATCATGGGCAAAGTGCTGATGGACCGCAACGCGCCCCCGTCACTGCAAGATGACACTGATGACTCGATCGCGCGCACGCTTCAACTGTGTGAGAAGTGGCATGGGCAGGAGGACGGGCGGCTTCTGTACTCGTTTATTCCGCGCTTTGCCATCACCAGTACTGAGAAGCAGATGCACGAAGCGGCTAAGTTGTGGCATGCGCATCCGGGCACTTACATGCACACACATCTGGCCGAATCTCTGGAAGAGTGCGTTGTCGTGCAAAAAATGTATCCGCAGTCGCGCAGCTATACCGATGTGTACGAGCGCATGGGCATGCTGGGCGAACGCTCTATATATGCGCACTCCATACATCTGAATGATGAAGACATCAAACGATTGGCGCAAACGAATTCGTCGATTGCGCACTGCCCGAGCAGCAATTTCTTTCTCAAGAGCGGCTCTTTTCAGTACAAGCGTGTTGAGAATGCGGGTGTTCGTTTTGGATTGGGCTCCGACGTTGCGGCAGGGCCGTACATGTCTCTGTTCGAAGTTATGCGAGATGCCAATTACATGCAGGGCGACGACTGGCTCTCACCGGCTGAGTGCCTCTATCGCGCCACGCTTGGCGGCGCTCAGGCTGCCTTCCTCGATGACAAACTGGGCAGTCTCACAGAAGGGAAAGAGGCTGACTTCATCGTCGTCAATCCCAATCGTAAATCAGGCATTGCAGCCAACATTTTGAAACAATCCACGGAAGAGATACTTTCATCAATTGTGTTCATGGGAGATGATCGTTTGATCGAAGCGACGTTCGTGCGTGGGCGTTGTCTGTTCGAGCTGGAGTCGGGTTTGGTGACACGCGCAGCGCAGACTTACACGGGGACTCACAATTAGGGGCGAAACATGACAGATAAGCAACAAGTGTTGAGCACACCGAAGATAAAAGAGATTTACTCATCCAAACAGATCCAAGCGCGCATTGCCGAAATGGGCGCCGAGATCAGCGCTGAGTACAAAAACCTCGACACTCCGGTCGTCATCGGTGTGATGAAGGGTGCCTTCTGTTTTCTCGCCGACCTCGTCCGACATATCGACATCAACCACAATCTGCAGATCGAGTTTGTCAGACTGTCTAGTTATGGCGGCGCCACTGAAAGTTCTGGCAAGGTGCAAGCACCGTGGTTGGATTTGCCCAACCTTTACAATCGCCACATACTTGTGGTCGAAGATATTGTCGACTCAGGAAGAACCGCGAAATTCTTTCTCGATTATTTACGCGACCAGTATGCGCCGTCATCGCTCAAACTGGCTTCTTTCCTGGATAAACCGTCGCGTCGAGTAGTGCAAATCGATCCCGACTATACTGGGTTTAAGATCAGTGACCTTTTTGTCGTCGGCTATGGTTTGGACTATGCTGAGAAATACAGAGAGCTGCCTTTTCTTGGCGAGGTGGTAAATGTACCTGGTGACTCTGAATAACACACCTTCCTATCCTGGTCGACCGGCTTTTTACGTTGCCTGCCGCAACTTGCTCATCTTCGTTTTGATGAGCTGCATGATGCTGGCGGCGCCCGTCAAAGCGGAGACAGGTGGCTGGGACTACGAGCGCATCATGGTGAAGCAGTACGACTATGTTTTCTACTGCGATATGGAAGTCGTGGAAAACTTCATGAGCTACAAGGGCAGTAAGATGCCCGGGCCGTACGTGCGATTCATGATCAACTATCAACGAACCAACTCCATGAACCGCATGGCCGATCAATCGTCACTGCCGGCACCTGTTAAGTATGAGGAGATCTGGTACCACGCGGGGAAATGCGTGGGCTTGCATCGCTTCAATCAGCTTTATCTGAATCAAAACCTGCAAGGCGGCATTTATTTTCGCGGCGTTGGCGATGACACTTTGGTCAATCACACGCTCGACATGGCCAATTGCGCAATACGGCTTCTCATGGACATCTACGCTCAGCGTTCGATCATGGCAGGAGTGCTGGTGCCTTTGTCATGCTACGAGCCCTTGACGTCGGATTTTAACCAGTTCAACTTCTTTAGAATGGATCAATCGAGTGGCGGCAAGGGCGATAACATGACGGTTCGTCTGGAAGCGTATCCCCGTACCAATACCGAGCGTTATTTCTATTACGATGACACCGGGCGCAACGGGCACTAACTACCAGGTCTTTTTGCCCCATTCGTTGCCGTTGGTGCCGTTGCCGTTCACTTTGTTGATATCGACGTCTGGCGGCATCGGTATAGCGCCGTTGGCGGCTGCCACTGAACTGACCTGCACATTCTCTCTGTGAGAGGCGCCATTCACTTCCATGACCGCTGTGACTTTCACCGCCGATGGTATCTGCAGTATTTTAGTGCTCGGATATTTGCCGTCGGCGAAGATGTCTCCGGTCGGTTTGAAAACCTCCGGATTAGCGAGACGGGGAGGGGCGATTGTGGTATCTACAGGCGCCGGGAGCGAGGCGAAATTGAAGGGAACATCATTATCTTGATCGGGAAGTTTGGCATTGATATTGCCCAGGTATAAGTTGCTCTTTTTCTGGACGTAGACTTGTCTGGCGTTGCGCTCTTTGTCCCAGTCGTTCAGATCCGGCCAGACATCGTTATGCAAAACATTCGATGCGACGCCGTCGATGTATCCCACACTCACCGCTGAGATTTGCGGATCGTACGATTGCCACCAAGGCAGCATGAGCACGGCACCGGTGCGGGTATGAAGGTTGTAGTTATCGACTGCGTATCGTATGGATTTTCGTGTCAGCTCGATTTGATCCACGCGAGCCTTTTCGATATCTTGCGAGCTGCTGCGTGCTTCGTCTAAAAGTTGTTGTGCAAGTGGCGAACAGAAATACAGATCGCGAGCCTGAGTAGCGTTGGAGACGAGGCGAGATGTGTAGACAAGCTCGCGATTCAGCTCTTCCAGGTTGTTCAACTCACCGATCTTGTCGCTCTCGTTCATTGTTTTGGCGATGTCCAGGGCCAGTTCGTCGGTTTTGGTCTGGGCGCGCTGTTGTTCTGACAGCAGCATATAAAACGCAAAACCGATGATGCACGCGAACAAAAGCAGTCCGACGCACAGCACCGTCATGCTTAACATGCTGCCTCGGCGGCGGCGGGCTGATACTCTTTTTAGATGATTGCGGCGCATCTCAGTGCTTTGACAACGCAAGCCATTGTAACCGCTGTCTGCGCAGTCTGCATTATTCGCAGGTAGGGAGCTGTGCTATGGCGGCGCTTGGCGCGCCAGATTGAAGTTGAACTTGCGGGAGCGCATGTGTCCGCGAAGTCGCATTTTTTGAGCGGACTCCGGCAGACCTGGGGTGCCCTCTGAGCAGAGCAGAATAAGTCACCTGCTAGGTGACCGCAGGTACCTTTTTGGTCACTCCTGAAAAGGTAGACAGCGTCAGGAAATGGAGACTTTTTCATGGTGGCTGTCAGGGAGCAGTTTTTGGTCACAAGTTGTAGGGGGTTGTTGAGATGGATATCGGCAAACCTTTTCAACTGGCATGAGGACCGACCCCACTTATTAGACGTTAAGCAAAGGATGGCTCTTCTAGAGCAACCCTATTGCGCTAGCCCTTATAATAAGGAATGGAACTCAAGAGTTAGAGCAATCTGGGCGGTTGGCGGATGACGTCTGAAAACGTAACTGTGTCGCAAGCGAGCGGCAGTAAGGGCAAAAGGTTGCCTGCCTGGGAGCGCGCCCTGGGCGTCTGCTTCTTTGCCCTCCTGGTCATGATGATGGGCAATATGGCTGTCTTGCTCCTGGTGTGGCAGTACAACGACACGGCTTGTCGGGCGGCTGTCACGGCTGCAGGCGAGGCGGTTCTGGAAGGCAAAGACACCCGAGCCGTCATGAACGAGGCCCTGTCGGGTCTTAACAAGTCGGCGCCCGCCGGTATCTTCGTCGAGCCGCCCATGTTTACGCAGTTCAAGGTCGAAAACACCAAGCGCGGCGAAGCCCTGAGAATCGAAACGACTGCACTGGCGCGCGTCCCCGCCCCTTTCCTCATGCCCAACGCCAACTTCGAGCACGACGGCCGCGTCCCCATGAGCCGTTCTTACATCTTCGAACTCGGCCACCCCTCCGGCTTCTAAAGCTCTGGGAGCGCCGCATCCCTGCCGGCTCCGAGACATGGCGGAGCGCCAGTCGCCCGCCTGGCACCTCTCGTCCGACCGGTCAAACTACCGTATGGGCGCGTTGCACGCGCCCGCTGTGACAGTCCGGTGCTCAATAAAAGCCACCGTCCTGGTGCCGGCGGCTGCAAGCCGCCCAGCGGTTTTGGCGAACCGGTCCTGTTAACCGCCCGAGTTCTGATTCTGCCAGTCCGTGCTCAACGCGCCGGTCGTGTCATACACTTCGACCGGTGCGAAGAATTCGAGATCTTTCTCAATCTTCTTCGCGTCGCCGACAACTGCGATGACGATGTTGTCGTAGTCGACCATCTTGCGCGCTACGCGGCGAACATCGTCGGCCGAAACAGCCGTGATCTTGTCCGCGTAAGTCTGCAGGTAATCACTGGGCAGCTCGTACACATCGACGTCGAGCAGTCGTTGCGCCAAGCCGGCTTGGGTTTCCAAACCTAACTGAAACGATCCGGCAAGATAGTTCTTCGCATTTTTCAGCTCTTTATCGCTCGGTTTGATATTGCGCAAACGATCTAACTCATAAAGGAATTCTTCCAGCGATGCCGCGGTTACATCTGTGCGAACATCAGCTTCCGCCACAAACGCACCTGGTTGTTTGAGAGCACCCATATTGCTGTAGGCACCGTAGGTGAAGCCTTTCTGCTCGCGTATGTTGAGAAACAGCCTGGCTCCGGCGGCGCCACCAAGAATCTGGTTAGCGACAAGCATGGGGAAGAAGTTCGGATCTTTTCTATCTACAGAAAGATTGCCCACACGAATCGACGACTGAACAGATCCCGGTCGGTTGACGAGATAGATCTTTCTGCCGTGCTGCGCAGGAACTTGCGCTTGCTGGACGACGGGCATCGTTCCTGATTTCCAGGCGGAGAACTCAGAAGCGATTGTCTCTTTCATCTTCGCTTTGTCGAAATCTCCGACTACGACGAGCACCGATTCATTCGGCAAATAATGCTCGTCGTGAAACTTCTGCAAGTCATCACGGGTGATCGCATGCACGGTCGCTGGAGTTGGTGCCACCACCGAATAAGGATGGTTGCCGAAGATCACTTTATGGAAGCGCTCTTCCGCCAGAAATCCTGGCTCGCTGCGGCGCATCGACAGCGACTGGATCAAGTTTGTTTTCTTCAAGGTCAATTCGTCTTCGGGGAAAGTCGGATTGAACAGGGTGTCTGCAAATACTTTGAACAGCCGATCGGTGTACTTCGACAAAGAAGAGCCGCTCAAGATCGTGTAGTCATAATCGCTCGAGGCGCGCAGAGCGCCACCGATAAAATCGACTTCGTCAGCGATCTGTTTGCTCGACTTGTCTTTGGTTCCTTCTACCAGCATGTCCGCCGTCATGTCGGCCAGTCCCAACTTCTCTTGCCCTTCCAAGGCAGAACCGGCTTTGATAGCCAGAGCTGTCGTCACGAAGGGAAAGCGACTGTCTGAGACCAGCTCGACTTTCAAGCCGTTGTCCAATTTATATGAATCAACAGTCGGCAGGTTGAAGGGACGCGGTGCTGGAACATTCGGAGCGTTCTTTCTGAACACCTCCACCGCCGACGGTGCCTGCGCCGGAGCAACGTTTTCCTTTGCCGGAAGATCAGCATCTTTCTTGCGGATATCTACCGTGTTGAGCTGCGAGCCTTTTGCTTGCGTCGGCGTCGCTGGTTTTGTCTGCGCCATGACGGGCAGTTGTACCGGCAAGAACGACAGCGCCAGCGCCATGCTCAAGGCGCCGGTCGTAGCTTTCTTCATTGATTTATCTGAGTGCATTTCGGGCGTTCCTCTCTTACTTCGCTTCGCCGGCTTTATTGGCTGTTGGGATTACGTCAACGACAGTGGCGCCTTCTTTCTTGAAGATGTGTTGTGCGGCCTTCTGCACATCTTCAGGCGTCAAGTTGAGATAGGTCTCTACGTCTTTGTCGAGCAATCCGGGATCTCCGTAGAAGCATGTATATTCCGCCAGCAGCTCGCCTCTGCCGAGGCTGCGCTGCAATGATGTGTAGCTGTTGGATGAGAACATGTCGCGCAGAATTTGGTTCTTCGCTTTGTCCAACTCCTCTTTGCTCACTGGAGTATTTTTCAACTTGTCCAGCTCCTCCCACATAACTGCTTTGACTTTATCTGCAGTGGTAGTTGGTTTGAAGATGCAGAAGTTTTCAAACAAGCTCGGTCCACGGCGCTCGTCGTAGGAGACCTCGGCGCTCAATGCGAGTTGATCGCCTTTCACTAATCTCTGATAAAAACGAGATGATGTACCGGCGCTCAAAATCTTCTGAATGATGTTCAGAGCGTAGTAGTCGCCCTGGCGGCGTCCGTCGGCTTTGAACGTGATCCAAAAAGCCGGCATCTGCGCGTTTCTGTCTTCGACCGTGAGTGTTTTCTCTTTCGTCTGAACAGGTTCCACCAAACTTGGAGTTGGTGGTATCGCATGCGATGGTATGGTGCCGAAGTATTTTTCTACCAGCGCCTTCGCTTGCGCGGGATTGAAATCACCTACGATAGCGAGCACGGCGTTGTTCGGTGCATAGTGCGAGTGGAAGAAGTTGCGCACGTCGGTGATTGAGGAAGCATCGAGATCCTCGAACGATCCGATCACCGGATGCTGGTTCGACCAGTTGTCCATGGCAATCTCTTCCATCTTCAAATTTGCCGGAATATACGGCTTGTTGTCGATGCGCAGACGTTTTTCTTCTTTGACAGTTTGCAACTGGTTGTCGAAATTATCCTGCGTCACTTTCAGTGACTTCATGCGATCCGATTCGAGCCAGAGCGCCAGTTCCAACTGATTGCTGGGAACCTTCTCGAAGTAATTGGTGAAATCGGCATGGGTCGAGGCGTTGACCATGCCACCAGTTGATTCGATATACTTGAAGTATTCGGTTTTGCCGACGTTTTCCGAGCCTTCGAACATCATGTGCTCGAAAAGATGGGCAAAGCCTGAGCGTCCTTTCTGCTCGTTGCGAGCGCCGACGTCGTAGACGATTACCGTGGCGACGACCGGAACCGAGTGATCTTCAGACAACACAACGCGCAATCCGTTTTTCAACGTGTATCGATCGGTGACCGGAATCAACGGACTGGGAATGGCGAAGCCGTTTTCCACCTTCGTTGTTTGATGTTCAGAGCCGGTTGCGGCAGCGTACGACATCAAAGTCGTGCTGCTCGATAAAAGCGCCGCGGACAGCATGCCTGCCAGCGCCATCGTTTTTTTACTCATCATCTTCCTCTGTTCCCAACATGACGCATGACCAGAAAATAGAGACCACGAGCGCCGCCAAAACACCGGCGCCGACGCAGATCTTGTCAGGCACGCCGTAGTGCTTCAAAACGACATATGAGCTAAGTGCCAGGACCAGTCCCAGCACCGCCACCATATGATTGATCGAAAGAAGCACCATCAGTCGGCGGTCACTCTGCCTTACTCCCGCTGAGTACCGTGTTTGCGAGATTTAAGGTATGCCAAGGATATCAGGGTCGATCCCGACCCTCACCTACTTTTCTGAACTCTTCATAATATTTGTTATCAAGGAGTGGGTGGGTGGGATTGGGGCGAATGGGTGCTTATGGCAGAGTCACGAAGCGACTACAGGTAAAGCTATTCACGAATGCCACCGGAGGCGGTGCCAAACAATTCATCATCGAAAATCTCGCTGCACAAGTCGACGCATTCAGTGCAAATGTATACACCAGGTCCCGATATGACTTGGCGGGTACTTGTTGCGTCCTCTGCTAATCCACAGAAAGAACATTTCTTGTCTGGATGATGCTGGAAGTTACCTTCGTCGACGATTTCAGTAGTTAGTTCGACGCATTCATTGCAGATGTAGACTCCAGGTCCGGCGATTAGCTTCTTTACCCTGTCGTTCTCTGTGCCACAGAAGGAGCACTTGAGTTGATTTGAACGTAGAGACTTATCATAGGCTGATCGGGTAGTGTCGTCACCTAACTGCTTCCATGCGTCGGTGATTTCGTTCAGTTTCGCCTCATCACCGGACGCCTTATATTTTGTTTCAAGATACAAATACGCCTGGCGGATCAACTCAGTGTCCGCTTCCGGATCGACCTGGAGTAAATTGTACAGATTGGACTTGTTAGTCGGGCTTTCTCGTTCATTATTTTCACTTAGAAGATCACGCTCAGTTCTGCCGAATGAATCCTCGCCCCCACCAGTATGGACCTTTGTACCAAACTACGTTGACGAAAAACCATGCGAGACCTAAGGACACAATAACACCAATAATTAGAGCAATGATTGGAATCCGAAAGTTGCTCTTGGTTCTGTTTGGGATAGGATTGCTATTTTTCGTCATCACTGCGGGGCGTGCTGCTGTCCGATACTCCTTCTACTTTCCCATTGACCAGTGTTGGCCAGTCAATGACTGAACCCTTGAAGATCTTGATTCGCCATTCTGTCTTGCAAGGATCGTTGCGCCGGGAAACTCGAATGGAGACATCTGTCAGAAACAGCATATGATTGATTTCCGTCCCATTCGGAGTCTTTCTTTTATCAAAAGACAGCTCACCTGATTCCTGCAGCTTGGTGGCATGTCCTGGACGCTGTACGTTAAACCACTCCCATGAGAACGTTTCCAGGTCGTCTCGATTTCCAGTCAAGCCAAAACCGCCGTAGTCTTCTTCTGGACTGCTCGGCGCTTTGGAGCGATCTTCTGAAACATAACCGTCCGCGTCGATGTCCCGACCATCCGGTAACTTGCTTGCATGACCGCGCTTGGGCCAATCGGTACTGTCGCATACACCAAAGAAGAAGTGACTCCCCAGTTCAATCTCTTTGTCATACATCGTTTTTTGTATGCGCCTGATTTTGACGTCGCTTAACAGTACAGATTTCTCTCGCACACCATTCGAAAGAGTCCGCGAAGTAGCAGCATCGTAGGCTGCCCATTTGATTTTGCCTATCACGACTGGCTTTTCATCCTTCCCTGCGAACAATGAATGAGCATCCTCGGCAAAAGCTGTAGATGTCGGCAATAAACCGAAAAGCAAGACTATCCAGGCGCCAATCCGCGCATTGTGTGTTTTGAAGTTTCGCATTGGTGTCCGTCGAGCACGCAATTTTGAGGCATCGCTTTGTCCACCCGATGCTTCTCTGATTATGGTGTATTCGTCCATTGCTGTACAGTCTAGCTAACGGACCGTCAGCGGTCAAATTCGAGCCGAAGTAAAATAAGTAAATCACGGGGCGGAGAACGAAGGTGCTTAATTCGCGACACTATATCAAAACCGCTCTGATCGGCTGGTCGCTGGGGTTTGCTGGATGCTGCCTCGTGGATTTCTTCGACTGGCGTCCCTGTGAGTGCACTTTCTTTGAGGCTCTAACCGATCCATATTACATGCGTTCCATGGAATTATCGTTCCCTGCGGATCCAGCGAAGGCGCAAAATTTGTGCTATCAAAAATATGTTCTATTTTGGCTTATGCAACACAGAGAAGAACTGGCGTTTCGGGCGGCGTCCCTTGTTGCGGTGCTAAGTGTCTCATCGGTGTTTGCGATGGAGCATATGCGAGCGAAAAAGACGGCTCGAAAGGACGAAAGCGGCTCAGAGCTTCTGTAGGCAAGTTATTGCCTGGTTGCACTTGCAGATAGATGGTTTGATGTACCAGCGCCAAAGGCAGAAGATGAAAATCTTTTTGAAGCAAATGGAGACGCTTCGACGATTGTGGCGAAAGCCCCTGACGCGAACGCAAGCCGCTGATTTAATTGACAAATTTGCAGAGATGAAATGGACCTACAGCGATGAGTTTGATATGGCGTTCAATGGTTTGGTGCCGAAAGATGATCCGCTCTTGCAAGCAGTTGCGAACGAGTTTCTGTTAATACAAGCTCGCTACGAGAAGACCGCGCAGAAGTACAACGGCGCGCTGTCTGGTGAGGATCGGACTCGTCTTCGCAATCTTAGTGTGAAGCTTAGGGCGACAGAAAATCTTTGAAGATGACGTGAAGATAGTGACTAGAAGTTATGTTTTCGATCCCGTGTCGGGGTTTAGTTCTTGCAGGTAAAAGCGCTCATGTCGGCTGAAGAGCTTCGACGTCCTAAAGCCAGAAATAAACTTCTTGGTCTCACCGGGAGAAAGAGGAATAAACCAATTTGTACCGGAAAAGTCATCGCCAAAGTCGATTTCTTGAGGACCCGCTGCAACTTGGAAGATTCTTGTTTGATTTGGCTTGATCAGTCCCATTAAGTTGTGATTGATGCAAATGTAACCCGCACCATTTGGCGTATCTGCGCCTCGAACGGAGATCCACGCGGCGTTCTCTTGTGCACCTGCCTGGCGTCCGGATGGGCACACTATCTCGCCGTTCTCAATTTCCACCGGACTATTACCAAATCGCTCTTCGAGAGATTCGATATGTACGCTTTTCTCATCACAAACAAGGGGTTGTAGTTCCCCAGCTTTAGCCCTTAGCTTGAACTCGACTGGTGCGAGCGGAGTTCCGTCAATGATCGCTTGGACTTCCTGTTGACCGTCCGTAACCCTGAACAGTCGTCTCTGATGGTCTGCAATGGTTCCGACATCGAAGTGATTGATCAGGATCCGGGGATGGAAATCTTTGTCCCCAAATTTGCCCTGTATGGAGATCCAGGCTGAGTGCCGATTGATCCCGTTTCCATCTCGGCATCGGCGCCCCGGTGGACACTCCACTGGTTCTGAGCTTTGTCGGCTCGCATTTTCTGCCAAGCAGCATTGACCTGTTGAAGTGAGCAACAGCAACTGAAGGAATAGAGCACGCTTGCCGAGATGTATTTGCATTGCCTTAGGATACCACCCAAGATCAGAACCCCTGCGGAACCCAAATCACTTCATGTACTGCTCATTCCTCGTGGGGAGTTGCCCCGATTTCCCAATTGTTTACCTCGGTGACACGCGGGTAACACTCGGGGCGCGAGATACTAAAATCCCAAACAACCGCACCTTTGTGGAGAAGACTCATGTCTGCTGAAACCACTCAACGCTCGCCGGAATTCAATCAAGGAGAAAACTCGGTTTCAGAATCTGTGGATCATGCTTTGCATAATCCACTAGTAGATGTCGGCATTGCTGCCGCTATCGGAGTCGGTATTTTAGCGTCTCGGGGCAAAATCGCTCCGATGTGCGAAAAATTATTTCCAAAAGCGCAGACGTTGCTGGATGGAATTGAGGACGGCGTGCCGCGCGCTTCGGTAGACACAGCGCTTGAGCGAGCGTCACTGAGCGTAGACCCAAACCTGCTCGGAAGAGATGTTAGTGAATTGCGTCCGATGTCCTGGCAGACAATGTCTCCCGCTGTCCTTTCGAAATTGGCAGAACACTCAGACCAAAGTATTTTGGGACACGTTGCGACTAATCCAGCTGCATCTTCGGAAGCTTTGGCCAAAGTCCTGGAAAATCCAAACGTAACATCGCAGATTGAAGAGTCTGTCGCGCAGCATCCGAACGCTTCTCCAATGGTCCTCGCCAGGCTTGCGCAAGCGCATCCAAGGCTGGTCGCTGCTCACGTTGCCACGAGCACCGAGACGCTATCCACACTTCGACTCTTCGATGACTTCGTCACCAATCGGTCTATCGCTGCTCACGCCAATGCGAGTAGCGAAGTGCTCTCATCTCTTGCTCGCGACACTGATCCTTATGTTCTGAAGGGGATTGGCACCAATTCAAATACCGGTCTCGATACACTGCAACACCTGCCGTACAGAAGGTTGGATCGCTCGGTTAGTGAGTTTCTCTCGATGGGAAATTTTAGGAGATTGTTGCTTAGTCCTTCGACTCCCAGAGCAACCTTGACTGACATAGCCGATGCTCGCTTTCCTGTGCTGGGGATGCCACAAACGAGCGTAAGATCAGTAATATATCCAAGCTGATTTCAGTAAGGTCCGAGTCAGTTCATGAATTGCTGCAGGTGATAACTGAGTCAACTCGGCAATCGCATCAGCGAGCTCATGAGCTGGAATAGCTCGTTGACGTCGTTTTGTTTGACGAGAAACGTTAGTTCAGTGAACGTTGAGACGAGCTCGACAATGTTGAGTTTGCGGACGGCGATGGCGCGCATCAAGGCGAAATACATGTTGGGGGTTTCGATGTATTGTTCGCCGAATTGCACTGTGAGTGCGGCCAGATGATCAAGAAGTAGTTTTGGTTTGTCCGGTTTGAAGATGGTCACGATGGGCTTGACCAGCGACATTGGCGCGAATATGGAAACCTCGCTGGCGGCGTATGTGATGGTGAGAAAGTCCGCTTGGGCGAAATCCTTTTCTGTATAAAGCTTTTGCACTCGCAGTTTGTTTGCTGCGGTTTTATTGAACGCAATTTCTGCAAGATTCGATTTTACGGAGATTCCGTCTAGTTCAATTCTTGGAAGAAGCGGGTCTTCGTCCGTCAATTGCGCCGATAAACGCGACAACGCTACGACAATCGTTCCGACTTGAACCTGTTTGCGTGCGCGTCGCTCGACTTCTCGATGAATTCGTTTGGCGTACGCCGAGAGGTTGAGTAAACCACGAGAAAGCGTCGTCAGTTCAGGCTCTGAGGAGAAAACTATGTCTCTAACGATGTTGGTAACTTTGAGCATAAATGTTATAAATATTACAAAATAAGCAGAATTGTACCAAAGCCTCAGAAAGTTTACAGCCGCGAACGAAGGTTGTAAATTGCCGGAGCTTGTTTTTGGCAAGCTGAGGAGAATGTATGAACGTTTCAATTAGACCTGCCACGGCAGGCGATGCGCAGGACTTGCACACGATGATTGTGGAACTAGCACGATACGAGCGGGCTGAGTCCGCGGTGAAAGTTACACTTGAGGATCTGAGTAGCCAATTGAGCAGTCCAAACCCGCCATTCGCCTGTGCTATTGCCGAGGTCGATCACGAGGTCGCGGGTTTCGCCCTTTATTTTTATGCTTACTCGACGTGGGAAGGAACCAGGACACTATATTTAGAAGATCTGTATGTGCGAGATGCCTTCAGGAACGCTGGTGCAGGGCTCGCTCTGATGCAGTTCTTAACGGGAGTGGCACGTGAGCAGGAGTGCAATCGATTCGAATGGTCGGTTCTCGACTGGAACGAGCAGGCTATCAAGTTCTATCACAAGCTCGGAGCCAAGCCTTTATCGGGATGGACTCGCTATAGAATGGACGCGACAGCAATCGGTCAGTTTGCGACAGCAAGTGGGAAGGTCTGATGCCTGAGAAAAACCTTGCAATCCTGCTCCAGAAAATGCGTCCACAGCTGCATGAAGAAGAATTTGTCTTTTGCAGTGTGCAAGAATCTGTTTTGAGCTCGCTGGATATTCAGCCACTATGTGTGTTTCGCGAGGCTGAGGGCGTGACCATTATTGTCGACAAGTCTGTTGCTGATAGAGAATCGCTACTGTATTCGGGAGTGTGGTCTCAAATCACATGCGCCGTCAACTCCGATCTCAACGCCGTCGGTTTTCTCGCGTCAATGTCGAAGAGCCTGGCTGATGCAGGTATCAGCGTCAATGCAGTGTCCGCATGCTTCCACGATCACCTGTTCGTTCCTGTTGAAAGAAAAGATGAGGCGTTGGAGATTCTCTTGAGTCTTGCGGAATCTAACTCCTTTGAATCGACACCAGGCGAATCAAGCATCTGAAGGTTCTTTTCCGCTGTCTTTTGGCGTTCGCCCTGGACTGATCTTTGCTGTTCGGAAGCGTCTCACTATTGCAGCCACACAAAGAGCTATCAAAGCAAACCACAGGACGTAGAGTCCTTGCGGTGAAGCCGCGAACAGGAAAAGTTTGATGCACAAAAAGCAAGAGAGCGCAGCAATAAGAAGATACAGCATCATATCGTGTTTTCGACTCTCAACTAATCCGGATTTTAATGGACCCAAGTTTCAGTATGACACATGATGCAGTCATATCATGTATTCAGTGTGACTCATGGACATATGCTCAGTCGCTCCCACTCCGGTGCCAGTGTGTTTCAGTCGCCCTATGCGCCCGGGATTGTGAATGGCATAGGGTGCACAACGTTAGCTAACTCTACACTAAAAGGCGGCCCAGCCGGCGAAACCGTCTGGCATCTCCCAGTGCCCATCCGAAGCAGCTGTTGGTGTCGGGCAGACGGGGTTTCCTTCTGTCCCTCGTTCTCATTCGGTGGTCAGCCTGTTGTTCCAACCTGAAAGCGAATTCTTCGATAATTCATCGTCGAATCTGGCGGGATGTGGGCCAGAATTCGATTAGGACCGAGCATACAACTTCCACATTTCGGGGTGCGCTTTTGCAAATTCACTGGAATGCATCCGAGTCAAGCTTTTCGTCAACGTTGTGGATTGCCGCTGAAGTTTGAGAACAACCTTTGTACCGGGAGGTCCCGTCAGCACGCTGTAGATTTGTTCTTTGTCCCAACCTCTTATGGGAATGCCATCCACATCAATGATGACATCACCTTCTCTGACATCGCCCTTCGCTGCAGGCGTATCGGGGAAGACTCGCTCGACCTCCGGCATTTGCTTGCTTTTAGTGAGCCGGAACTTCAAGCCAAGAATCCCAATATCGTCAGCTGACGTGGTCACTGTATGTCCATGTGATCGCGTATCGGCGACAGGTTGTGGCGAACCGGCCAACGCGACAAAACCCGCGATTGAAATGGCGAAGACAATTGCACCAAGCGAAACTTTCATCAGCTCTTCTCACCAGTAAACGCAACCAATTCTTACGGCAACTCGTCTCGAGGAAAGACATCGCTGAAATCCAACAGCTCTCCTTTTCGGATAGTTCTTCGAGCAGTTCTGCCCACAGCGATCCAAGGGTCGCCGATGGCATTCGCAGGGAGGTGCGCTTCGTCGTAGTTGTGCACAGTCCGCATTGCATCATAAGTTACAATGGTGTTAAGGGGAATGTCCTTTGTTGCGTACACTGTAGGCACCTTTCCTGCCATCTCAAGTGTTCTTAGTCGCCACTGAAGTTCCTGACACACAAGGCTGTAGCCGGTGGAATGAAATTCATACCAGCCGCCTACTGCGATGCTGGCGATAGCTGCTCCGGCAGCCGCGAATAGAACATCGCGTTGAGTTAGTGTCGACGGAATTTTCAATTGACTCATGAACGGAAGATATTTTTAGATTGGAAGGCAGCCTATCGGTTACTCTACTCACCCCAGTCGGGTGAAAGGGCATACGTCACCGCAGCCCTCTCCCCTAAGAACCGCTCGTGAGAGTTTGCCCTCAAGCGGCTCAAGCATTCCATCATGCTGCTACTCTTCATTTTAGAGTGTATTGGGTTTTTCTCAATTCCCAATA